>CAZVYO010000002.1:0-248313 GCA_964631155.1 uncultured Flavobacteriaceae bacterium | reverse complement strand
AGCGCATCTGATGATAAGGATAGGCAAATTATCAATTTTTCGGCCTCGTGGCGCATCCCGATAACTATCGGGAGAATAGCGCATCTGATGATAAGGATAGGCAAATTATCAATTTTTCGGCCTCGTGGCGCAACTGAATAGCGCATCTGATTACGGCTCAGAAGGTTACAGGTTTGAATCCTGTCGAGGTCACGACTGAATACAGTTCAACAAGAAAAAGCGTTCAAGTTCACTTGGACGCTTTTTTGTTTCAAATATAGTCAGAGCAGTACTTTATTATGTTGCGCAGCATTGTCTGTAAAGGTTGATTAATTACCGACCATACATTTTCATGCGGTAAGTATTCTGAAACTGCTATTTTGACAAGGTTTCCAAAATCTGGTCCATGGTTTCTAGGGAAGTTAATTGCATGTTCTGTAAAAGTTTGATAAATGAAATTCGCGTAAAGCAGTCTCAACATATATTTCTTTTGCGAACTTTCCTAAAGAACCCAATTTACATAGTTCGTTGCAGCCTAAATCAAATTAAGCAAGCGGTCTAGCTTCATGTAAAACAAGTCAATTCGGTTCGGCGGATAACATCTCATGAACCCTTTGAAGCTTAGAATGAATCTGATATTTTATTAGTTTCTTTTTACACAAAAAGATTTTCAAAAGACTTAAAACCCTAAAATCTAGTGTGTAGCTACTTAAAGCGATAAAAAGTAACGGAAAATAAAAACCAGCTCGTAGCTGGTTTTACAATTCTAAAAATCAGTTTATTATGAATTTTGGATAAGATTATTCAGCTGTAGGATTTTCTCGTCACGTTTGAACTGTCCTCCATAGAAAACTGATACAGTCGATGAAGTATCATCTTTTACTCCTCTTGAAGATACACAAAGGTGCTTTGCATCGATGATTACAGCTACATCCTCAGTCCCCAAAATTTCCTGTAGATCAGTTCCTATTTGGTTAGTCAAACGCTCCTGTACTTGAGGACGTTTTGCGTAATACTGAACGATCCTATTGAGCTTAGACAATCCTATCACTTTCCCTGAGGAAATGTAGGCAACGTGTGCCTTACCAATGATTGGTACAAAATGGTGCTCACAATTTGAATAGAAGGTAATATTCTTCTCTACCAGCATTTGATTGTACTGATATTTATTTTCAAAAAGGGCGATTTTAGGTTTGTTCTTAGGATCCAAGCCCGAGAAAATTTCCTCGACATACATTTTAGCAACTCTTTTGGGAGTTCCTTTTAATGAATCATCGGTAAGGTCAAGACCCAAAAGATCCATGATTTCAGCAAAACGTAAAGCGATCTGTTCCTTTTTTTCTTCATCTGAAAGGTCAAAGGCGCCTTCTTTCATCGGCGTTTCAAGACCTGTGTAGAGATGGTCGTCTCCTATTTCTTCTTCTGATAAATTGGTTAATACGTTGTTCTGATTGAGGTACTCATCTAGAGCTACTATTTTTTCTTTCATAATTTTAATTCCAGTGGAACAAAATCTTGTCCCCAGTTCAATTAAATCTCTTGTTAAAGGTAGTATTTTGTTTAACCTATTCTGTTAAGGTTTAAACAAAACGTATTTATTAAGACGATGACATCTCGTTTAGCTTACATATACCATTAGTCAAAAGGTATACCGAGATCATAAATCAGACATAAAGTCCAATCAGATAAGATATTAGATCAAAATTGCTTTAAGAAAGTTATCTTACTGATGAAATGGGTCTGTTGCTGAATGGGGTCAAACACATCCGTCTGGGTATCGTTAAAAACCAAATAAATAAATGAAAGAGGCATATATTCCCAGATGAGCCTTACATTCCAGCGACCCTGTTCATCAAAGCTGTTGTATTGATAAAATGTGCTTAGCTGTAATCTGGGATTTAAAGCGAGGCGTAAACTAGCCGTATAAAGATCTGTTTAAAGATCTTCTCGTGCGATTCCTACATTATTGATGTTATTGTGCTCGTAGTTTGCCGATAAGGCTATGTGCGGCAAAGGCGCATAGCGTAATCCGGCCTCAATAGTGTTACGGCTACCGTTGTAAAAATCGCCAAAATTATAGGCAATACTCCCGCTGATTTTGGCGCTCTGATCGGTCTGATACTCTAGATTGTATCGGGTGTATTGATAATTTGCTTGACCTATTTCTAGCCCTAAGGGTGCAAATTGAAAATTGATGTTCTGCCAGGTAGGGGTAAAACTAGCTTCGATAAACGAGTTGTCTTTGAACCAAGTGAAAATGGGAAAGATGTAAAGACTCGCTTGCTGAAACTGACCGAATTCCTGAAAGTCATGATAGTAATTCACGAAAACTCCTGGATCCCAGCGTCTAATAAGATCAATGTTTTCTGGACGCCAAATAAAGTATCCGCCTGGGCTGTGATACATGACATCTTTTTGGAAAACAAAACCCATATCTGGTGCATAATCCTCACTAACAAACGAATTCACATAACCCGCGTAGAAGTCTTTAGAAGTGTATCCTGCAAAAAATCGTCCTGCATAGCCAGCGCCTCTTTGCTCGCTATCTAGCGAAGTAGATAATAGGTAACTAAGTGTCCATTCACTTTTAGGACGTATCAAACCGTCGATGGTGATGGTTGCATTGTCTTTATTATCTAATTCTAAACTACTTGAAGCATCATCCAGTCTGTAGGTCACCATCGCACCTACGTTGTTTTCCCTACCGTAATTCTGTGAATAGCGCGCCACGCCAAAATTACTCCCTGGACTATCATCAGTATCACGTTGTCGCACGGCGAGTCCGGCAATGGTGCGCTTTTCATTTTTAAACGTGTATCGAGCTCCCGCATCCAGCGGTGCAGGTTCTGAGTTGAAATTATTAGATAAACCTATTGTTCTGCTGAAAAAAGGCCGCACTTGAAAATTTCCGCCGCCCGCCCAGATGCCCGAATTTTCTAAAAAGAATTGTCGCTGTTCCGGAAAGAAGATATTAAAGCGTTCTAGGTTGTTGACTGCTCGATCCACATCGGCTTGTGCGAAATCTGTATTGAAAGTGAGATCCAAAACCGAGTTGGGATTAATTGCCCATTTTACATCCCCACCTATTTTAGGATCGTTAGTAAGTGCGGTGATGTCATCACCAGATCTGGACTCGTCATATTGATAAAGCGTGTATGGCTCAATTCTAATATTTGCCGATGGCGGCGGTACTTCCAGATTGACCAATTTTGCCGCATAGGTCATCCTAAATGGCGAAAACGCCTGCGGTATAGCTGGAAATTCTGTTTGTTCAAAATCACGGCGCGCTAATCTGAAGATGGTAAATCCCCAACTCACGGGCTCGCCCTCTTTAGGTTTATCGTATCTCAAAGATTTAAACGGAATGGCAAACTCTGCGTAATATCCTTCATCCGTTCTTGTGGTGCGTACCGACCACAGCGCATTCCACGAATTATCGGTATTGTTTCCATTGAAAATCTGCGCATCCCGCTGATTGCCGTAAGGTGTAGTCTGGAAAGAAACTGCATACTGTTTGGTGTTCTGGGCGTCAAATTGGATGGCGATGATGTCGTTCTCGCCGTATCTGAAATCCCTACGCAGATCTTGAACTCTGATACCCTTTCGGCCGAGTGAGTCCTTGCAAAATGCACCTATATAGATATTCTTGTCATCATAAAGAAATCGCACTTCGGTGTCATATTTGTATTCCCCACCCTGATATGGCTCTGTTCTGAAAAAATCGGTTACCACTTCCGCGTTTTCCCAAGCTGCCTCGTCCAGTTTACCATCAATCTTGATGTCGACCGTAGCTCGTGCCGCACTTATAGTTACAGGGTTCTCGGGTGGTGGGAAGTTAGGATCTGCTTCTTGTGAGTACGCTTTCGCGAAAGCGAGAAAAACTAAAATCCATATGGCGCAATTCCCACTTCTCAAAAGGCACTAAAATTTATTCTCGACCTCAGCCGCTTGCAACATGAGATAATGCAGGTCTGTGTTTTTTACAAATGGCTTCAACAAATCACTACCTGGACCGTACATCGCCAGCTCCACGTAATCTGCGCTGTGGTACGTGCTGATCCAGCCAATGCTGTTGTACTCCTCCTGATAATCGCCCAGCAGTTTATAAGGTAAATTACTCGGATTGTAAGTTCCGTAAGTCTGTTTCAGTCCTCTGTAATGATCCAGAATGACCTTTGCTTGATCGTCAGTCAACGACACATTTGTCGAACCAGCCATACGTTCTTTGATATAATTGAGCGATGAGCTAGCATCAAAATCATTTAGGATCCACTCATTAGAGTGTTTGTAATTCATGATGGTGTCAAAATGCTCATTGGCATCGCTACCGTAAATCAAACCTGGATTGGCATTCCCGTGATCTGTGGTTATAATTACCAGCGTTTCGCCATCCTGCTCAGCAAATTCCATTGCTGTTTTTACAGCCTGGTCAAATTCGATCTGATCATAAAGCAATCCAGCAACATCATTGGCATGCGCTGCCCAGTCCACCTTACCGGCTTCCACCATAAGCACAAAACCTTGAGCATTGTCCTTCATGGAATTGATCGCCGTTTCGGTCATCTCGGCGAGTGTGGGGAATTCGGCGGCTAGTTCGCTTTCATGCTCTCTGTCAATCGCGTAGGGCAAGGCATTGTCTCCAAAAATTCCCAATACTGGCTTTGTGGTATCGAGAGCTTTAAGTTCTTTGCGGTTTTTTGCGATGCTGTATCCCGCTTTCGCGAAAGCGTCAAACATATCCCTACCATCATTACGACTGTCTGCCGTGAAATAACGGGCACCGCTACCCATGATCACATCAAATCTCTGATCCAAGTATTTCTGGGCGATGCCCTGCTGATCGTGCCGCGACTCAGAATTCACGCAAAAACCGGCTGGTGTCGCGTGGGTCGCGGGAACTGTTGTGACAGTTCCGGCTTTTTTGCCCGCTTTTTTGAATTTTTGCCACAGCGGCATAAATTCCTCACCATTTTCGGCCGTATTTATCTTACCGTTTGGAACGCGCACTCCTCCACCCCAGGCAGATCCCGCAGCAGCAGAGTCAGTCACTAGCGAGCTCGCAGAAGCGGTTTCCATCAACGCACGTGAGACCATGTTGTTCTCATACATGTCCAGCCATTTGCTGCGCAGTCCTGTCTTGCGGTAGTGCAATAAGTCTGCGAGCTGAAGTGTACCGTTGCTCATCCCGTCGCTGACCAGCAGAATGATGTTTTTGGCCTTTTTCCCCTTGGTTAAATCAAAAGAAGTAGGCGTGGCACCCAAAGTTTGTAAAGGACTAAGCAATGAGGCGCCAGCGGCGGTAAGGGCGGTGTTTTTAAAGAATTTTCTACGGTTCATGATTGAGAATTAAGATTACTCTTAAAATTGTTTTGATCATTGATAGAGCTTATTTCCACTTCACACCCATATTCTCTTTATCATCTTCTTTGGCGGGTTTGTATTCTATTTCTTCCACCATCCAGTCTTCTGCAGGTTCGCCTTTCAAATAGTGGTCAAAATAGGCTTTCAATCTGCGTGTAAAATCCAGTTTATTTTCTTCCTTCCTCAGTCCATGACCCTCGCCACGGTAGGAAAGAAAGACCACAGGTTTCTTTAGATAACGCAGTAAATTATAGTAGCCAAAACTGTGTTCCCATTGCACCACGTTATCCTCTGTTCCATGGTATAATAATAAAGGTGTGTCCATGGTCGCTGCGTTGTACACGGCACTCTCACGTATGTACATCTCGGTATCGCTGGTAGGATCAGTACCTAATCGGCCTTGCGAAGTCATGTAATAATCCTGCTCACTACTTCCATCGCGTACAATGTCAATAGAAAAACCTTGAGTCAAATTGCTTACACCAGCACCAGCGGTAATGGCGGCGAATTTGTTGTCTTTTTGTGTGGCAACATACATTCCTGTATGACCACCAAAACTAAAACCATTGTACCCGATCCGTTCTGGATCAACGTAACCCAACTCGATCACTTTATCAATCGCCGCATTGATACACTCGTGCATATCAGAATGCGGTGTACCTACATTAAAGTGAATGTCCGGTTCAAAAAACAAATAGCCATTAGACACATAAAAAGCCTCTGATGCCGAGCTGCCCACACGCGGCGAACTGTAGAAATAATGCAGATAAGACAGTTTCTCATAAGTGTAAACGATCATGGGAAGCTTGTCGCCTTTTTTGTAAGTCTCAGGGATGGTCAGCGTACCCTGCAATGGTACACCGTCATCATTTGTGTATTCTACTAATATTCGATTTCCAGGGATATACTTCTTGTCATGCGGATTAGTATTCGTGAGCTTTTTGGGGTTCTTGAAGTTAACATCGGTGATATATGTCTCGAAGAAATTATCTGGATCACCCTTTGCAAAAAGTACCGCATCAGATTTTTCTGCTTTGTAGATGTTACTAGGATACCAGCCTGCGAAATAAAAAGCAGGATCCAGCGTGACTTTTGAGACCTTTTCATCTTGCAGTTGGAAGAAACCGCTGTACTTGGTTTTGGTATGAAAGGCGGTTAGAAAATTGTGAGCTGATAGATCTACGTAACGTTCTTCTGGTTTTTCTGTGTCAAATTGTTCCTTATCTGCCCAGCGCAGTCTTATAGGTTCACCATTGCGCGCTTTTTCTGTGAGGTTTCTTGCAGGCGATTTGCCATCATAGGGTACCAGCCAAATATCATATTTATGGTTCAGCAAGATGGCGTCCTGACCTTTTACCCAGCCTGTGAAGCCATAATTCTTGCCCCAGCCCCACTTGTCATATTCCTCATCGATGAATGAGACAGGCAGGTTTGCAGTAATGTTGATTTTCTTGTCCTTGTTGATGTCGTAGAAATAATAATCCTTTTCATCCCAAAGAATGGCTTTATTACCATCTGGTGACATCTGCACTTGATTTCCAAAACGAGAACGATAAGCCGTCTCGATCTGTTTCATACCGCCCGTTTTCAAGTTGATGCGGTACAAATCGTGAGTATTCACATCCCAATCTGATAAATAATTACGATTATCCGTTCCTATCGCCCACTCGTCATTGCCTTCGCTATTGATGTAATTTTGGCGTTCTTCGTTAGTGAGCTCTACGATTTTTTCGCTTTCGCGAAAGAAGATTGCCCGATAAGTTTTGTTTGCATCATATTCAGCGTCTTTGATACGTTCAGAGAGCAGCTTCTTATCTTTCCAATGCCATACCTGCACGGTGGGCTCTTTTTCTTCCTCGCCGTCCTCTTCATCTTCAACCTTATCTATTAATCGTAAGAATAAACGCTTGTTATCCTTGGCCCAAACAATATCGTGCTCGCTGCTGCCGGCTTTGATCGCAAAGCTTTTGCTGTCTCTCAAATCTTTGATAGATGCCACAGAATATTCAAATTTCTTGGGCTTTGACTTGTCGATCCCTTCAAAGACCAAAATGCTCACGCTGTTGCGATCTACTTCTTTGTCCTTTTTTTGGTATTGATAGGCTGCTATTTTAGTAGCATCTTGATTCCACCCAAGATTGGCATACATATCATTTCCAGAAATGATGGTTTGAGTACTCCGATCCACAGGATTGTAGAGATAAATCCCATTACCGCGCTTGTCCTGGCTATCAATGGTGTATGCGATATGATCAGATTTCTCATTGACCGTAAATTCGCCAACATCACCTATGTAATGCTCGGTACGGGCAGCCAAATTATAAATCAGCAAACTTCCGCCACTTTCTGAAATGAACAGGTTTTTTTTTTCTGGAAAATCATAGCTGGCTTTGCTTTCATAATTGACCGTAAAGCCATCTTCCAAATTTTTCAACTCGATAAAAGTGCTGTCCTTTTTCTTATCACCATCTTCCGACTCTTTTACGATCTTGTATGCGATCCATTTTGAGTCGTTGGAAAACTTGGGACTACTTCCATCGGGAATTTCATATTTGAGACCGCGTTTTACGCTGTGGATGTAGAGCACATCGGTTTTATTGTTGTCGGTGTAGAATTCGTAGCTGGTTTGCTCAATCAGTTTTTGCAGGACTGTGTCCTTTTTATTTTCAGACTTGTCCTGCAAGCGATAAAGCGCCGCATACCATTTGGCATCTGGCGATAATTCGATTGAACTGCGTCGCCAAAGCCTCGCATCATTGATACCCATTGGTATTTTTTCCTGAGCTGTAGCTATCTCAGGACATGCCAGAGCTACAAAAATCAATAGCACGAGTCTTTTAAAAAGTAATTTCATTTTCTAATTTTTATTTATCCACGCCTTGGTCTCGTCAAACTTTCTGAGATAGACCGTTTCTACAAATCCTTGGTAATCACCTTCTGTGTACCGCAGTTGCAAAACCATGGAATTTTCATCGACTTTTAAAACCTTTGTGTTTTCAAGCGTAGTTATTTCTTTGTCGGGCGCGTTTCTATTCAATTCGTTTTTTCCGTCATTGTAATTCCAAGTCCCAGTTTCCCTATATCGAGGGAATTTAATTTCAGGATCTGCGTAAATGACTTCATGCGAGTAAGTACCGTCGTGATTGAACTGGGTGACTATCGCCAGCTCGCCTGCTGCGATCTGCTTTTTGACTTTGGCCTGCGAAGCTGTAGATTTTCTTACCGCGGCGCGAGCCTCACTTCCCACGCCAGCGGTACTGTCCAGCTCGATCTTTATCTCTACTAGATGCCAGCGCCCGTGGAAATCCTCGTCTTTGAAGCTCACCTGCGCTGAGACGAGGTGAGGTATGAGTACAGAAACAAGCAAAAAACAATAAAGCAACTTATTCATCATATCAGTTTATCACGAGGCTTTTCGACCTATTGGCGATCAAAAACCCTACGGCAAAAACCAACATCGCTGTTCCCAGCAGGATCCACACGGCTGACGATTTTCTCTCAGGTTTCTTATAGGTAAATTGAGGTATGTTTTTTAGGTCTGCTTTCGCGAAAGCGAGATCATTATAATACAGCTTAAGAAAGTAATCCCACCACTCATATGAAAAACTGTTAATCTGCTCGCGATACGCATCATAGTCCTTTGTGGAAGTACCCGCCATCTCATTAAGCGACTCTTGGGTCAAAACCGCTGGTGAGAGCCATTTGAACCGATCAATCCAGTCTTGTTGCCTTTTAAGTTGATTATCAAAATCTTCAATAAGCGGTTTCACTTCTTCGCGCATCATGCGTTGCGCAGCGACATATTTATGGACAAAAGATCTTGTTTTTGTGGTATCATTTAGCGCCAATTCAGGATGATCGCGCAGGTAATTATCTAAGATCTCATCTTGCCTGCTGGTAACATCGGCCTGCATGGTACGCAAATCATTTACCAGCTGCGTACGCGAAGGCATTGGGTAAATAATACTTGATATTTGATTAATTACCGAAGGGATAAGCAAAACAAAAACGATCCAAAAGCCCAAAAGGCTTACCGCATTTTTAGCAGAGGTGCCGATCCATAGATTAACCAAATAGGCAAGCGCAAACCAAAAGAGCATGTAAACAAGAATTAAGGCTATTATGCTCGAGAGATATTCCGCTTTCGCGAAACCTGTGCTGAGCGTAGTCGAAGTAATGGAAGGTTCAAAAATCGCCAGTAAAAGAACTAAACTGATCAAAACTACAATCGACATCCACAAAAAACGAATGAACATTTTTTGTAACAACCACTTTGAAATGTCAATGGACTGTGCAGCGATCAAGCGCAAAGTACCGCTCTCACGTTCAGCCGATAACACATTATAAGTAAACGCAATTACTAAAAGCGGAATGAGATAAACAATGACAAAGGCGAGATCAAAACTACCAAAGAGCAGTTGGACTGGACTGGTCATTTCGGTAAAGTCCTCTACAGCATTCCCATAAGTAAGCGTAGGTTTTTTAAAGTCTGAGAACATATCACTCTGCCCTGTGGCAATAAAGGCAAGTTCATTCGGTGTTTTTACCGCAACTCTTGGATACCAGTTCCCCACCGTGAGTGGTCTGGATATGTACTGAGGCTCTACTTCAAAGCCTTTCTCAATCGAGTCGAGCTTATTCTCAAGGCTAGCATATTCCTCTTGCATTTCTGTTTTTGCCTTTTCAATATCAGCGCTTCGTTTCTCGACTTTTTTTACACCGTTATTGATGGCAAAAGCAAACAAAACGATCAATAAAATGGATAAAATAGGTAGCCAGCGACTGCGTAGAAGTTGCCTAGTTTCGTATTTGAAATTGGTTTTGAGCATGGTTTTTAAATTTTTACGATTAAAAACAATAACCCAAAACTCACAGCAAACCACACCCCTAAAATCAAGAAGTTGGAACTGTTTTCTTCCAAGGTTTGATCCAGCGATTGCGGCTCGTATTCAAACGGTGGCAATTCTTTCCAGAAGTCAGCGTCAGCCTGCCAGGACCAGTCGCCGTATTCTGAATTCTCGGCAAAGTGATTATTCAAGAAAGCTTGTGTGTTGACACGGTAATCCTCGGCAGCGTCATTGAAATTCCAATGGGAACCATAGTCCGTATTTGCTAAGCTCATACTTAAAAAGCGAGCTGGCAAGAATGGCGATACTGCCGCCAGCATTCTATAAACTTGAGTTTGCTTGTCATGCTGACCGCGCAACAATTCATAGTGTTTTTTATAGACTGCTGCTTCATGTTCCTCGCCTTTTTGCATGCGGTAGCCATCAAAGTTGAACGGCAGCTGGTTCAAGCTATCAACGCCATACTTTTCCAGCGTTTCTCGTTCCAACTTCTTGGACTCTTCTGACCAAGGATTGTGTCCGTCCAGTCCTTTCTTGCGGTCAACTTCTACCGCTGCGGCAAACTCTTGTGCGGTAGGATATGGATGTTGCGCTTGCGCGAAATTGGTTGCCATCTTAGGTGCGACCAGACAAGCCAGTATCCAGACACCTAGTGAGAGCACCAAAGAGATGCCAGATTTTTTCGCTTTCGCGGAAATCAGTAAAGCAATATTGATAAAGACCGCATAGAAAATGACATACACCAAAAACATCATGACTAAGCTGTTCCAGTCAAACACGCCATAATCCTTCAAACTGGAAAGCACCAATCCAGCGATTAAAAACAAAACCGTAGTAATAAAAAAGACAGGTGCAAATAAAGCCAGCCATTTGCCCAGCATCCATTTTGTACTGCTAATGCCTTGGCTTTTTAGCAGAGTTAGCGTTCCCATTTCTCGTTCTTTGGTAAAGCTGTTGTAGCCCAACAGAATAATCAAAAGTGGAATGATAAATAGCAATATGAAATCAGGCGTCAAATCGCCAAAACGTGCCAGTCCCGTCTGGTCTGCTGCTGCGCTGAACATGGCTTCGTTTCTGGAATGGGCTTCCAGAAAAACTGAGGTACCCGTGTACTTGTCCACGCCCTGATCTATGAGCGACAAAGGTTGCTTGGGCTTGAAGGCATAAGTTCCATAATGAGCCGCACTATGCGGATTTTTAGCACCTTGTCCGTCCCAGTTGGCACGCTCGGTTTGTTTTGCTATTTCATACTGCTGATTTACCGTCTCGTATTTACGTGCGCTAATAAAAACCGCAACACCCAGCAGTAAAACAACAATGACCAACGAAATGCGTACGCGTCCCTCGCGCAGCGATTCCTTGGTTTCTTTGATAAAGGTTTTCGAGATCATAGTACTTCGTGATATTGCATCGTTTTCAGATATTCTGCTTCAAGCTCGCCGAGCGAGATATCGGCTGCAACAAATTCATGCTTGAGCTGACCGTTTCTCATGATTCCAATATGAGTAGCCACTTCCCTAGCCCTGAACAAATCATGCGTCGCCATAAGCGTAGCCACGCCTCTATCCTTAAGTTTTTGCAGCAAGAGACCAAATTCATTGCTTGCGCTGGGATCCAGACCGGAAGTAGGTTCATCCAGTAATAGCACTTTGGCGTCCTTGGCGAGCGCTATGGCAATCCCCACTTTCTGACGCATTCCCTTTGAAAAAGTTGAGATGCGCTTGTCAAATGCCTCGCTTTGCAGACCTGCTTCGGTTAAGAATTCTTTCAATTGAGATTTTGAAATCGATTTGCCTGCGATTCCGGCGAAATAGTCTAGATTTTCCAAAGCCGTTAAGTTGGGATACAGCATCAGATTTTCTGGTATGTAAGCGAGATGGCTTTTAATTTCCTTACTTTTAGAAACTACGTCGAGTCCGTTGATTCTTGCGTTTCCAGAGCTAGGTTCTATAAATCCAAGAAGCAGATTGATCGTTGTGGTTTTACCGGCGCCATTTGCACCAAGCAGGCAATAGATTTCGCCAGCGTTTACATTCAAATTCAAATTGTCAAGCGCTATCTGGTCGCCGTATTTTTTAGTGAGATTTTGTGTTTGTATCATATAAAAATGATTGATTTAAAAGTTTTCTTGGCACAATTGGTTGTTTACCATCGCACCAGCTACGTTACCAGCAGCAACCGCATTTGCCACAGACCTAAATCTGGTTGTGCAGTCGCCAGCGGCAAAAACACCCGCGGCCGTGGTTAGCTGAAATTCATCAACCTGTACATAGCCGTTTTCATCATGCTTATATCTTAGTTGCCTTGAGAAATCTGCGTGTTGTTCAAAGAGTAATACCGCATAGCAAGCGTCCAACTCTAACTCGCTTCGGTCTTCAAAAACAACCGATGCTAGTTGACCTTCATGATGATTAAAATTTGCAACATTTTTTTCTATTATTTGAATATCGTTGGCCTCTAGTTTGTCTGCTTGCTCTTGACTCAACTTTGATTTGCCGTTAGTGATGATGGTCAACTTCTCGGTAAGATTTCTGACTAGTGCTGCCATGTGAAAAGCCACATCGCCATTTGCCAAGATTGCCGTGCGTTGCCCTTTGAATTCGTAGCCGTGGCAATATGGACAATGAATGATGGACTTACCCCAGCATTCTACAAAGCCTGTTATTTCTGGATATACATCACGAATGCCAGTCGCAATTATTAGTTTTTTTGCTTTATAATGCTTTTGCGAAAGCGTAACAACTTCAAAGTCTCGGTCTTCACCTGAAACATTTACAACAGCATCATTCTCGATTTTTACCGTATCATACTCTAATACCTGATACAGAGCCGCTTCACGTATTTCAGCTGGCGACTTTCCGTCTTGAGTGATAAAGTTGTGACTGTGAGGTGTGAACCTGTTACAAGGTTGACCGCTGTCTATGATCAGCACCTTTCTCAAAGACCTACCCAGAGCCATAGCAGCGGATAGGCCTGCATAACTACCGCCGATGATAATTACTTCGTATTTTGTTAGTTCAATCATTGAAACAATTACTGCGGTTGATAATTAGGTAATGGCCACTCATCTTTGGCTTCCAGCATGTCATTTGACCAAAGCACCAATTCCTGCGGCGTGAGAAGGCACGCATCCAGATGTGCAGTAATTTTTTGCACATCCAGACGCTGACCGATGAAGACTAATTCGATTTTACGGTCGCCAAAATTTGAGTCCCAATTATCCTCTATGGATTGTTGATTTTGAAGAAAGCCAGGATAATCCATTCTTTGATTGAACGGCATACTCGCCCACCATACTCCTGCTGGATCGGTCTTTAAAGATCCGCCGGCGCTGGACCAGATCAGCGCCATGTCAGATCGAGTAGCTAGCCAAAACAAACCTTTACTTCTGATGATATTCCGCGGAAAACTATTTTGAATAAAATTCAAGAAACGCTCTGGATGGAACGGCTTTCTGCGTCTGTAAACAAATGAACCGATGCCATATTCTTCGGTTTCAGGAACATGTTCATTTTCCAGTTCTTTCATCCAGCCGGCAGAATTCTCTGCCACTTCGTAATTAAAAAGCCCAGTATTGATCACTTCGCGTAGATCGACTTGCGAGTTCTTTGTGGGAATGATGCGCGCTTCAGGATTGAGCTTATGCAATATGTCATAAAGATTGCGCAATTCTGACTCTGTAACCAGATCAACTTTGTTAAGTAAAATGACATTAGCAAACTCCACCTGATCTGTGAGCAGATTTACGATCGTACGATCATCACCATCGATATCAGTAAGCTCGCGATCAGTTAGATATTCGGGACTTGAAAAGTCTTTCATAAAATTGAATGCATCCACGACAGTGACCATGGTATCGACATAACTGAATCGGCTCAAATCGATGCTTCCATCTTCGCTTTCAAAACTGAAAGTCTGTGCAACTGGTATGGGTTCTGAAATTCCCGTGCTTTCTATGACGAGATAGTCAAAACGGTTTTCCTTAGCCAGTTTTTCCACCTCTACGATAAGGTCCTCGCGTAGCGTGCAGCAAATGCAACCATTGGACATCTCGACCAATTTTTCCTCAGTACGGGAAAGTGTGTTTTCATTCTCAACGAGCATGGCGTCCACATTCACCTCGCTCATATCGTTGACGATCACGGCCACTTTAAGTCCTTGTTTGTTATGTAAAATATGGTTGAGGAGCGTGGTTTTTCCAGCTCCCAGAAAACCGCTGAGTACGGTTACGGGTAACTTTTTCATTCTTTGTTGTCTTGATATAATTTAATGTTGGTTGAGGCAACGGTCAAGAACGATCAGGATTCTTGATCGTAGAACCAGTCTTACAGCGTGGCAAACGCTACTTGACAGTTAGAGTTGCTCATTGAGCAGCAAACCATCTAACATCAGCATAGAAACTGTGTTTGAAAATAGTTCTTTAGGTATTATCTATAGGCTTGGCGGCGGCCTGTTGCACAAAGCAAGTGGTGTAGAAAAAAACTCGCTAGGCTGTACGTAGATGATGGGGTTTTGCTTTCGCGAAAGCGGAACCCTCACAAACTCTACATTAATCGAGTTGGATCTGGAATCAAATGATGTCTGTAAGTTCTGAACACTAAAATCACAAAGCTCACAGGATATACTGTCTGAATGATCCTCATCATGATTGAAGATATGGGCATGGGCTAACTGTGGTAAGAAGAATACTACCAGCAAAAAAATGGAAATGATTTTTTGCACCTTGCTCATAGGTCGTAAAGATATAACTATTTACATCGGGCCAAAAAACTTAGTGAAAACAAAATCCGAAACATCAAATGACATTTCGGATTTTACTTTCAAATAGTCTTTGATCTTAAAAACCAGTATTCTAAAAAGTCGCACTAATGCGCGCTCTCAAGAAAAAGGGAGTTCCGGGAGTGAAATGAATTTCCTCTACTGGCCGCGCTTCATTTCTCAATCGGCTTTCAGTAGCAAACTGAGTCTCCTCCCATTCTATATCAAACAAATTTTCTACAATCAATCCAAAAGTGTAGTTTTTGTAAGTGTAGTTGATATTTGCATCGGTCACGAAATAACCGTCGGCAACGATGGAATTATCCTCATTTGCGGGACGGTCATCAATGAAACGGTAATTGATACCACCGGAGAAATTATTTAAATTTTGAATATTGACACCACCAGTTGCCGTAAAGTCTGGAGCTAAAGGAATTAAATCTGCTCCATCTGGCTCATCAATGGCACGTGCATAAGTGTAGTTTGCATCTCCATAGAAATATAACCAAGGCAAGGGTTCATACCTCAAACCTAGATCAACTCCCATTCTCTGGGTTTTTCCACTAGGCTCTACGATACCTGCATCGCCTACGTAAACAAATTCCTGCTCTAGAAATAGATACCATAAAGCTGTATTCAAAACCAACTTATCGGTGATCTTAAAAATCGAACCCAGATCAGCGCCGTATGCTGATGGCAATATGTCCTCGTCCTGATTTGTTACTACTACCCTAGCATCATTTGAGTGAAAACCTACACCCGTCTTCGCAAAAAGTTGGAGCCGATCTGTGGGAGTATAGATCAAATTAAGTTTAGGACTGATAGTAAATTTATCTTCACTTAAGGTCTCATATTCCTCTACCAGATTATCCACATAGTCGAATTTAAAATAGTCCAATCGCAATCCAGGATTAAGCTTAAAGTCTCCAAATTCAAACTCCGTGTTTACGAAACTGTAGAAATTTGTTTCATCTACATCTCCAAATGCTAGACGCTCCAGCAACTCTTTTCTATTAGCAGTACGGCTCAACTGAATATCGTCTACATTATCATAACGAAGTCCTATACCCGCATCATAAGCAAAACCTGTATTCCCATTAAAAGACTTATCACTCAAAACGGTCTGAAATCCATAAGTATTACGATCTTCAAATTGTCTAATTTGATCTCCATTAATCGGATCTTCTAGGAAAAAGGTAAAGTTTGAGAATAGCTCAAAATCATATTGAGAGTAAAATGCTCGTGAGGTAAGCTTCTGGGAATCGGTTAAAAAGCGCTCATGTTCAACTAGGACATTAGTCCGGCTGGTCTGTCCGCCTTCTGTGTCATCTATTGCTCCAAATCGCGATATCAAACCCTGATCCACAGCTCTTTGAGGGATTTGTCCTGAAGCGTCCCATTTACTGGTAAATCGAGATAACGTCAAGGTAAGCTCCTCGTCCTTTCTTATTTTGTAGTTGTATTTTCCTAGAATATTGAATCGGTTGAAGTTTTGTGAGGATTCAAAAGGACCATCTGTTATATAATAGGAAGTGGCGACATAAGCACTACTCTTTTGCGTGTCTAACAATTTAAATTGACCTACAGTTCTGAAACTATCAAATCCACCATACTCAAGCGACACACTATTCTGATTGATACGCTTGCGAGTTCTGAATCCTACATAGCCTGCAGTATTAAAATTGCCTTGATTAGTGTAATAAGGCCCTTTACCAAACTCGATAGCTTCAATAGTCTCAGGAATAACAAAATGTAGATCTGAATACCCTTGACCATGTGCGTGTGACACTTGATTTACAGGTATACCGTCGACATTAATGGCAACATCTGTACCGTGGTCCACGTCAAAACCTCTTAGAAAAATTTGTTCGGCTTTACCACCGCCTGCATGTTGACCTATAAAAAGACCCGGGACTCTTCTCAATATCTCCTGCGATGAGCGCACCGGATTGTTTTGAACATCAATTGCTACGATCCTTTCTAACGTATTCAACTCTTTATTGATCTGGATCTCAGTTAGCGATATGTCTGAGCGTACTAGAGCAATACTGAGTTTACCATTAATATTTTGTGAGTTAATAACTACGGTTTTAGTTTCGTAACCTACAAAGGAGAACATGAGTTGATCGCCTATTTCAACGTTACTGAACATAAAGCTACCCTGAGAGTCGGTTGAAGTAACCATTTCAGTTCGAGAATTTTTAATGTTGACATCTTCAAGAGGAACGCCATCTGTGTAAACAACACCCTCTATATCTTGAGAAAATCCTAAAAAAGGTAGAAGTGTAAGTAATAGGTATAAGTTATATTTCATTTTATAATTGTTAGAATCGATGACTAAAAAGTTCGAGCAATTAGTAAGCGTACGAGAGAACTTGAACCCATCGATTTATGTTTTTTAATTTGAGAAAAAGTAAGAAAGTGCATTTCTTGAGAACCAAGAAGCATTTGAAAAAAGCAACTTTTTAAGGATGCTATTTATTAGGCAAGGTGTCTGGGAGGCGGAGCCGGTATGCTCTCAAATAAAACATTCCAAGAATCAAGATACCAGAAATGATGTGAATAGTTATAAGAAGGAATAAATAAACTAGGGTACTCTTGAGCTACGAGAACTTTTACGTTCTTACTTATTTTAATGATTAATTGAGAATCATCTTCATGATCATTACCATCAAAAAGCTTTTTAATGAACGACAGGACACCATGATCGTGATCACAATTGCTATGAGAAGTAAGTAGTCTCCTTCCCATGCTTGAACCTATGGAGAAATCATGATTGTGCGAGGCTTCTGAAACGGTTAGGGAATGCGACAATACATGCAAACCATCAATTACTGAAGTGCTAATGGTTGCCATAAAACAGCACATAGCAAGTAAAGTTGTGAAAAACCTCGTAATTCTAACCAACAGTTCAGATTTGTTTTGATTACTTATAAGTACGCAAGATAGGTCTATATGGTTTGACAAATGAACTAAAGTAATCCAAACTGCTCAAAATGATGGTTCACATGTTTACGCTCTAACAAATACCACTCATATTTATCCAGTTCCCCAAAGACAGCATTTTTAGTTGTGGCTTTAGGGTTTTTCTTGAAATAATCGAGGTATTGCTTACGGGCTTTGAGCAAGGCATCTATGGCTTGTTCTACATTCTCATGCTTCAGTTCTTCCAACTCTCCATCTTCTCTCATAAGCGGCATTCGGTGGTTTTGAGGCATTTTTTTATAATTCCAGAGGGTCGCGGCTGTTTTCTCTAGATATTCTTCGGGAGTTGCGACTTCAAAGTCCTGAATCTCTCCAGATGCGATCCGGTAGCCTTGCTCGAGGTGCTCGATCATGTGTTGCAAGGTCATTTTGCCCCATTTGGGTTTAATATTTTCAGGTGCTTTCCCTTCGGCTCCGCTCAGGGCACGCGCGAAAGCGGACTTGATCAAATCTTCATCGATCTCGACAAAGGTTTGCTGTTTCTTCTCCACCATAGTAAGTATGGTCGCTACGGCAACAAGGGACTCTGCCTCTTCATCAGTCTTGTCATTTTCATAGTCCACCGGTTCTGCGTCAAAGACCTCAACGTACCATTTTACGATACCCGATGGATGCTCGCGACCTGACACGTCGCGCTCTCTTTTTTCTTTACAAGTCAGCCGCACATAGATCGTGTCATTATGGTATAGTGGACGTAAAAATCTAATATCTTCCAATCCATAATTTGCAGAAACCGGACCTTTATTAGGATACACAAAGAGTCCAGCAGCAGCGCTAATGATGAAATAACCGTGAGCCGTTCTTTTCTTAAAAATACTTCCATCAAGACTTGTAATATCAGTATGTGCGTAGAAATGGTCCCAGGTAAGATTAGCAAAGTTCTGAATATCAGTATCGGTAAGTGTGCGTTTGTGGGTTTGCAGACTCATTCCCGGTTTAATGTCCTCGTAGTGGTAGGCAAATGGGTGTTTGTCAGCTTCTTTGTAGTCGCTGTTAGGCTGATATATTCCAGTAACCTCGGTAAGTGTCGTAGGGCTACCCTGTAAGGCACAGCGCTGCATGAAATGCTTGATTCCTCGCATACCTCCCATTTCCTCTCCTCCACCGGCACGTCCAGGACCACCATGTACCAGTAACGGTAGAGGTGAGCCATGACCTGTGGATTCTTTGGCACTATCTCTATTTAACACTAAGATCCGCCCATGATGTGATGCGGCTTCTAGAGTGTACGCTTTCGCGAAAGCGTCATCTCCAGTCACCACGCTGCTTACCAGCGATCCCTTACCCATTTGAGCCAGCTCAATCGCCTCGTCTATACCCTTGTAAGGCATAATCGTGCTCACCGGGCCAAAAGCCTCTATTTCATGAGCACTCAGATTCTTAAAAGGCTCGTCCTCCCGCATCAAGATAGGCGAAATGAAAGCACCTTTCTGCGCATCAGCTCCTTTCACATCAACCTCATTGAGATTGCCGTAAACAATTTGGGCAGTTTTGGCAATTTTATTTATTTGATCTTTTAAAGTCTCCCGCTGCTCTGTGTTAATCATCGCGCCCATTCGCGTTTCCTTCAATCTTGGATCGCCTATTATAGTACGCTCGAGTTGCTTGCCTAAGGCAATTTGCACGTCTTCAACCAAGTTCTCAGGCACGATCACCCTGCGTATGGCGGTACATTTCTGACCGCATTTTACGGTCATTTCCTTGCGTACTTCTTTAATAAACAAATCAAATTCTGGAGTTCCTGGTACGGCGTCTTCTCCCAGAACACAAGCATTCAAGCTATCTGCCTCCATAGTAAAAGGCACACTTTCTTCAAGAAGTCTCGGGTGGTTTTTGAGTTTGCGGCCGGTTGCCGCACTACCCGTAAAAGTAACCACATCTTGAGACTCAACGGTATCCAGAATATTAGTTGTTAATCCAGAAAGCATCTGTAGCGCTCCATCTGGCAATATGCCGCTATTAATGATCTCTCGCACTACAGCTTCTGTTAAAAAGGCTGTTTGAGGTGCCGGAAGCACTACGGCAGGCATTCCCGCCATCCAGTTAACGGCACATTTTTCCAACATTCCCCAGACTGGAAAATTAAAAGCATTAATGTGTACGGCCACACCTTTTTTAGGTACAAGTAAGTGATGCGCCATAAAGCGACCGCCGCGAGATAAATCGATAGGATCTCCCTCTACTGCATATGATTGGTCTGGGAAAAGTTTTCTCAAGCTGGCATTCGCAAATAGGTTACCAAAACCACCCTCAATATCAATCCAGCTATCTACTCTGGTGGCTCCAGTTTTATAAGATATTTCATAAAATTGCTCTTTCCTTTTTGTTAGATACAAAGCCAGCTTTTTTATCATATTACCACGCTGCTGAAAGGTCATATTTCTCAACATCTTTCCATGGTCACGGCCATATTGCAAAGTGGCAGCTATATCTAAGCCTGATGTACTCGTTGAACCAATGATGTCGCCAGTTACGGCATCAAACATATTTTTGATCTCAGTATCATCACCAGTCTGCCAGTTTCCTTGTATATAAGAGGGAAGAATCATATAAAATGTAATAGAACCGTAAAGTTAAGACAGTCGGGAGGATTTAATCCTGCGTGATGGAAGCTTGTAAAACAGAATGAATCAATGTGCCATCATCTGCCATTCCTTCAATTACAAACCACATGGTATCTTGACCCACGTAGGGCATGGTAAACTCAGCTTTCCCGTTTTCAATCTGTAATTTACCCTGCCAGTCTATTACGCCTAATTTTTTGAAGAAGTTTGAGTTGTAATCGAAATAAGTGGGAGTGTAGTATTCAATTTCTGATGCAAATGCCAAAGGGGGTTTGAATACGCTAAAACTTTCATCCTGCAATTCGACCGGCAAAAGCTTAGGGTCTAATGAAATTTCAACCCTTACGTTGGTATTAAATCCAATGGCAGTAGGAATAGGCCTTAACGTATTATCAATTTCAACATAATCAATAATGGAAGTATCCAAAGTTAAAATACGGTCAATCTGGTACAAGAAATCACCATTTAAGATGAAACTTACTGGTCTATTCAAATGAGTATATTTAGCAAATCCTTCTTCATATGTAACTTGAAATCCGTTACGCTGCAAATACTGATCTATGGTTAAATAACCTATTCTCTCTTCATCACTAAAAAAATGAACATCTCCCCATGCTTTATCTTGTATACTATCCCTTCTTTCTTGTTCTCGATCGACCTCAATCAGAACTTCACCAAGCATTTCTGCATTTCTGAAAACGGACAATTGTTCAGGGTTTATTTCTCCAGCTTGCTCCTTAATTTTTATTGGATAAAAAACTTTTTTATTTCTGAATTTCGGAAAGTTATTAGGACTGTATCGAGCATATAGTTTCACACCTTTAGAACGTCCTTTACTGTCCAGTTTCCCAACCCTCAAATATTCCTCATCATATACAATCACGTCATCTATCTGGAATGCAGTGCTATCTTGATCCAGTTCTATTACGCTATGATTCATACTTTTAGAAGGATATACCATAAATCGTCTATCTTTTGCTGAGTTAGTCCTTAATTTGACATCAATTCCAGATTCCCATTCATAAACTGAAGAATCATAGGCATCACTCCAGCCTGACCAATCGTGGCGCGACCAACCTTGGGTCAGTAAAAGGTTGTCCATCTGATATGACCGCTTTGTGCTTTTGTCATCAAAATATTGTCCTACATTCTGAATCTTACCTTTCAAATAGGGATCCAAGAAAAATTTTTGTAAAATATTACCTTCATGAATGGTTATTGAAGATTGTGGCAGGATCGAAATGCTGCTCATTGCATCTATAGATTTATTGATATCTACTGTCACATCTAAACTGTCAGCATTACGAATCATGTCGATTCTATCGACCTTACCTTTATCAAGTCCTTTAAAGTTGAAAAAAAGCCTTCTACCTAGATTTTTTCCATTTTTATCAAAATATAAGATTTGATTTATTCCCTTATAGAGGCTATCACTGGGAATTGCAATCAGATTTTCTAGATTGTTTAAGCCTACTTTAAAACCCTTAATACTTTTCTCATCATTTACAGTGACGATAAAGTCCTTACCGTTTCTACGCTCAAGAGTACCGTTGTTTGTTATAAGATTAATGAAAAGATTCGATTGTGATTCAATTACTGCAATGCCCACACCTTTATCATCAATTTTTATTTTGTTAGCAGTGATCTTTTGACCATCAATTTCAACCACAAAAGCGTAATCTGCCTGTGAATCAGGCAAAAATTGAAAGCTCCCGATACCATTATTATCTAGAGAAAATGATGATATCACACTTCCGTTTCTCAAAACTTTACCGATGCCAGCAATACCATTTCCATATTGATCCTTTAGAATGGCTCCCATTTTTACAAATACGCTATCTATAGCATGTCCTCCCTCTGGTAGCACGGCTAATTCAAATCTTCTTTTCTCGCCTTCAAAGACCTCTGATCTATCACTAGATGGATCAATTATCTTAATCGGCTCCTGTGCAAATAATGGTTTTTCAAAATTTCGCATCCAATTAGTGAATGCCTTGATAGAATAATTACCAGGTGGGGTCGTACTATCTGTTACAAAAACATTGGTGGCGATGCCGTTTTCAACGTATAGAAGCTTTTCTTTTATTATTTTATTTTGATCGTTGAGGAGTTGCATATATAAATTCTTAGTAGCGATTGACGGTTTTCTGGTACGTTGATCGATTGCATAAGCTGTAAAACCTATGTGCTCACCCTTAAAATAGGCAGATTTATTAATGTGTAGATGTACATTTTCAACTGGAATTTGTTTCCAAGATTTGAAATTTCTGAGGATACTATCGATCGCATTTTGACCTGAGCATACAAGATGTAGTAGCAGAAATAAAGCAAATGAATATCTTAGTTTTATAGAAATCATTCGGATGTATTATTTTGATATAGAAGCTTGTTGAAGCGAATAAATTAAAGTCCCATCTTCTGCGATTCCTTCAGTCATGAACCACATGGTATCTTGACCCACGTAGGGCATGGTGAACTCAGCTCTCCCGTTTTCTATCTGTAATTTACCCTGCCAATCTATTACCCCTAGCATATTGAAGAAGTTTGAGCTATAATCAAAATAAATAGGCGTGTAGAATTTTGCTGGCATTTCAAAAGTCAAGGGAACAAGATAATCTGTAAAAAATTTAGAGTTCTTAGAGTAAGGAGATAGGTTTGGATTAAAATAAATTTTAATAACTGGAACTCCAGATTTCCCGAAAACTAATGTAGTACCTGATAAGTCCAATTCAATGTAATCTATAATAGACATGTCTAATTCCTGCAAATCTCCGCCTGAGATTGGAGTTTGATCATTCAAAACAAATACAGCTTCATTCGGTTGATTATTTGAGTCTTTCAAACGCGCACTGGGATAAAAGAATTTTGGTGTACCATTTGATCGATCTATCCTAAAGTTCTTATTCCTCAGATACTGATCAATATTGATATATTTCATTCTATCGGCATCGTTGAAAAACTCGATCCTTCCCCTAACACTATTCCGAATCCTGTGATTTCGGTCTTCGTTTATTTGAGCTTCCACTATCACCGTACTCAATGTCTCTGTTTCATCAAACAATTCTAATTGCACAGATTTCAATTCATTAGATATCTTGAAGCTTAAATTCTCACGGTTATTTTTAAAAGAAGGAAATTTAGATGGTTTAAAGCGCGGATAAATTTTTGCGGGTTTAGATTTGCCTCTTTTATTCTGAGCGCTCAACTTAAGTGTCTCACCAGAAGTAGGAAAATAACCGTTAAATGAAAATTTCTTTTGCTCATTATCTAGGGCTATAATTTTACTGTCTGTAAATCTCCCTGGTAAGAGTAAAAAATCACTTTTGGATTTTGAGTTTAGGTTTGCAGTGACCGTAATTCCGTCCTCCCAATTATATCTAAATGATTCAACTGTGTCAAATGTATTTCTCCAATCATGCATGGACCATCCCTGAGTGAGTAACAAGTTGTCCAAGGCAAAGTCGGTAGCGCGATCGTTTTTATCGAAATATTGACTGGGGTCTTGAATGTTTCCTTTCACATAAGGTGATAGGTAAAAATCACTAATAATGTGATTCTGTGGTAGGGCTTTTGATTGTCCCGGTAGAACAGAAACACTAGAAGACGCTTTTGAAATCCCCTTAAATTCCAGATTTACATTCAAGCTATCAAGCTGGCGGGAAAGGGAGACTTTTGACTCTTGATTTGTATTTAATCCTTCTCTGTTGAAATAAAGTCGATCGCCTAAGTGAACCCCTCTTTGAGTGAAATATGAAATCTGATTCATACCCGCAGTCAAACTATCCCTTTCAATTGCCAGTAAATTTTCGTAATCCTTGAGACTCACTTTAAATACTTTGATATTTTGATGATCATTGATAGCTACGATAAACTCTTCACCGCGTCTATCCTCAAGAGTTTTATCATTTGTTCTTAAGTTGACGTACACTTTAGATTGCGACTCTGCAACAGCTATACTGACTCCTTTATCTTCAATTTTAAGTCCAGACCGTTCGACCTGCTGTTCTGGTAACTCAATTGAGAATTTATATTCTGATTCAGCATCAGGCAAGAATAGAAAACTACCTATCCCGTTTTCATCTAAGCTGAACTTCGAAATTTTCTCTCCATTTTTCAAAATATTACCAGTAGCAGAAACTCCATACCCATTTTGATCCTTTAAGATAGCCCCCATCTTCACAAATACTCCATCTACAGCATGACCTCCTTCGGGCAAAATTGATAACGTAAATGTTCTTTCTTCGCTTTCATAAAGTACATCCATGTTTACTGAAGGGTCCAGAATACGCAGCGGCTCTTGGGCAAACAAAGGTTGGTCAAAATTGCGCATCCAGTTGGTAAACGCCTTTATGGAATAACCTCCAGCTGGAGTGGAACCGTTGGTCTCAAATACATTAGTAGTTACACCATTTTCTACTAGCAATAGCTTTTCATGAACTACTTCAAGCTTATCGTTAAGAAGCTGCACATAAAGATTAGTGGTTGCGAGTGAGGGTTGTTTAGTACGCTGATCTATCACATAGGCGGTATATCCTATATCCTCTCCTTTTACATACACCGATTTATTCAGGTGGAGGTGGATGTTTTCTTCTAGACCTTGATTTTTTTCATTGAAATTAGTGATGAGACTATCGATTGCATTTTGACCTGAGCATATAAAATGAAGTAATAGGTTGAGAGCAAAAAAAATATTAAGTTTAATAGAAATCATTCCGTTGTATTACCTCAAAATGGAAGCTTGTTGAAAAGAATAAATTAAAGTCCCATCCTCAGCCATTCCTTCGATTATAAACCACATGGTATTTTGACCCACGTACGGCATGGAGAACTTTGCTTTCCCGTTTTCAACCTGTAATCTACCCTGCCAGTCTATTACCCCTAGGTTTTTAAAAAAGTTTGAGTTGTAATTAGTGTATGCAGGAGCATAGTATTCTTGAGGAGTTTCAAAGGTTAACGGTACCTTTAAATCCGAAAAAGCTTTCTTGTTTTTTTTATAAGGACTCAATGTAGGGTCAAAACTGATAGCGATGACAGGAGATGGCGTACTGCCTCCTCTACCAAATGGATTAAGACCTCTTGCCCATTTGGATAAACCGCTATTGTCTAATTCTATATATTCGATCAATGACATGTCTAAACCAACAAGTACATCTGTTGTAAAAAAGGGTTGATCATTCAACACAACTATTGGAGGTCCAGCCACCCTTCCTGATAGAGCTCTGATATTGAGAATATCACCACCTTCATCTGGTCTAGAAAATCTGACGGTATAGCCGTTCTGCCTTAAATACTGCTCGATGTTTATATACTTTTTCCGATCATTGTCATCAAAAAAGTCAACCGTTCCAGTCGATCTAGCAGTTATTTTTTTTTGTTTTTGATCCGGACGATCAAAATTGATAATAACCTCGCCCAAAGTTTCAGCGTCACGAAATTCTTCAATGCTTGATTCTTTCAGACTGGTAATAGAACTCAAACTCAAAATTGGTCTGAAGAACGTATTCGAAGAAAAAATCGGTATTTTATTTGGAAAAAAACGCGTATACAAATTTAGTTTTTCAGCATTACCCTTAGAATCTTGAGCAGTAAACCTCAATCCTTCATTTTTAAGAGGTAGAAGACCTGTTAAGGTAAATTCTTTTTTATTTTTTTCTAATGAAATAATTTGTGAACCATATAGTCTACCTGGCAATAATAAAATTTGATCAATTGATTGACTATTAATTCCACCAAATAACGTAATGCCTTGCTCCCAGCTATGTGAAAATTTAGTATTATTTTCAAATACCATTCTCCAATCATGCATGGACCATCCCTGAGTGAGTAACAAGTTGTCCAAGGCAAAGTCGGTAGCGCGATCGTTTTTATCGAAATATTGACTGGGGTCTTGAATGTTTCCTTTCACATAAGGTGATAGGTAAAAATCACTAATAATGTGATTCTGTGGTAGGGCTTTTGATTGTCCCGGTAGAACAGAAACACTAGAAGACGCTTTTGAAATCCCCTTAAATTCCAGATTTACATTCAAGCTATCAAGCTGGCGGGAAAGGGAGACTTTTGACTCTTGATTTGTATTTAATCCTTCTCTGTTGAAATAAAGTCGATCGCCTAAGTGAACCCCTCTTTGAGTGAAATATGAAATCTGATTCATACCCGCAGTCAAACTATCCCTTTCAATTGCCAGTAAATTTTCGTAATCCTTGAGACTCACTTTAAATACTTTGATATTTTGATGATCATTGATAGCTACGATAAACTCTTCACCGCGTCTATCCTCAAGAGTTTTATCATTTGTTCTTAAGTTGACGTACACTTTAGATTGCGACTCTGCAACAGCTATACTGACTCCTTTATCTTCAATTTTAAGTCCAGACCGTTCGACCTGCTGTTCTGGTAACTCAATTGAGAATTTATATTCTGATTCAGCATCAGGCAAGAATAGAAAACTACCTATCCCGTTTTCATCTAAGCTGAACTTCGAAATTTTCTCTCCATTTTTCAAAATATTACCAGTAGCAGAAACTCCATACCCATTTTGATCCTTTAAGATAGCCCCCATCTTCACAAATACTCCATCTACAGCATGACCTCCTTCGGGCAAAATTGATAATTCAAACTTCCTGTCTTTTTCTACTTGTAAGCTATCCATGCTTATATCTGGATCTACAATTTTTAAAGGCTGCTGTGCAAATAAAGGTTGGTCAAAATTTCGCATCCAATTTGTAAACCCCTTTATTGTATAATTACCTGCAACCGTTAAACTATCAGTTTCAAAAACGTGAGTACTAATACCTCCTTCGACTAATAAAAGTTTTTCATCTACCACATCAAGCTGATCATTAAGAAGCTGCACATAAAGATTAGTGGTTGCGAGGGAAGGTTTTTTGGTACGCTGGTCTATCACGTAGGCAGTATATCCTATATCTTCACCTTTAACATAGACTGATTTATTCAGGTGGAGATGAATGTTTTCTTCTGGTATTTGGCTTCTTTCATTGAAATTGTTGATCAGGCTGTCGACTTTACTTTGACTCGAAGAATAAAATGGAATCAACAAGAAAAATAATAGAATTTGGTAGATTTTCATGATTGGTATTTTTGAGAAATAAAAGAATTAATTTTTGATTTTGCATCAATAATAGTGCCGCGGCTTATAGAAAATGACCTTCTAGCATAACCTTAGAAATTTTATTCTCGCCAAAATGATAAGGTATCGCAGCTAAATGATCGATGTCTTTAAAAAATAGCAAGTCTGCTTTCTTACCTATTTGAATACTCCCTACTTCGTTTTCCAATCCTAATGCATGAGCTGCATTGATGCTCAAGGCATTCAACGCTTGACTGGGCGTCATCCCCATTTTGATACAGGCAAGTGAAAAAACAAAATTCAAATTACCGCTAGGGGTACTGCCCGGATTATAATCACTTGCCAATGATACAGCAATATCATTTTCAATCATTCTTTTCATAGGTGCATAGTCAAGACCTAAAAAGAAACTACAGCTAGGTAATGCCGTCGCAATGGTAGAAGCGTTTTTTAGGTGAGCCACATCTTCATCGGTCATAACTTCTAAATGGTCTACACTCACCGCTCCCATTTCCACGGCCGCAGGAACAGCTCCCAAACTGTTGAACTGATTTACATGAAGCTTAGCTCTTAGCCCACACTTTTTACCCTGCTCAATCAAACGCTGCATCTCTTCAACGGTAAAGTAATTTTTTTCGCAAAAAACATCTATAAAATCGGCAAGTCCTTCCTTGCTGATTTGAGGGAGCATCTCATTGATAATTAAATCAATATACCCATTTCTATTATTCTTAAATTCGACAGGCACTGCGTGGGCTGCCAGAAAGGTTGCCTTGATAGTCATCCTTGCTCCACCCGCAAATTCGTGATTTTTTAATCGCTTGATCACGCGCAACATCTTCAACTCACTTTCCGTATCAAGTCCATAGCCACTTTTGATTTCAATGGTAGTGGTGCCTGTATTGATAACATTTTCCAGCCGCTCTAGTGATTTTTCAAACAGTTCATCTTCATCCATATGTCGTAACCTCGATGCGCTGTTGAGTATTCCACCGCCACGTGCTGCAATTTGCTCATAACTCAATCCATTGATACGATCTTCAAATTCGCTTTCCCTGGTTGCGGCAAAAACCAGATGTGTATGTGAATCGATATAACCTGGTAGGATGATGCTGTCGCTGCAGTCCATAACTTCTTTTGCCTGATGCTTGGGAAAATCGTCCATACCGCCATAATCTGCGATCCTGCCTTCTTCAATATAGAGAAAAGCGTTTTTAATACTGGGAACACGATCCATATCAGCGCCTCTTAAGGCTGGAGTGTGATGAGACCTCACTTGATATAATTCCTTAATATGAGTAAGCAGTATAGACATAAATATAATTTCTCTGCAATTTAAGCATAGTACTCAGTATAGAAGAAAAGCTTTCCCGTAGCAAACTGGTAAGTTACCGCTGACAATTTGCAATTTCTTAAATTGTTGTAGTAAGATTGTGTTAATCTCGCTTGCGCGAAAGCGAAACCACCATAAACAGCTTACCTTTAAAATTAAAATATGAAAAAATTAAAGTTCAAGAATGGTGATCAACTCGATGCGATAGGCCTGGGAACCTGGAAATCAGAAAAAGGAGAAGTTGAAAAAGCCGTGAAAATTGCTCTTCATAATAATTACAGACACATCGACTGTGCCGCGACCTATGGTAATGAAGCGGAGATAGGCGAAGCTTTTAATGAAGTTTTCAGCAAAGGAGATATTAAAAGAGAAGATGTGTGGATCACAAGTAAATTGTGGAACAACGCGCATTTACCCAAAGATGTGGAGCCCGCACTCGATAAAACCTTAAGCGATTTACAGCTGGACTATCTAGATCTTTATTTGATCCACTGGCCCGTCGCCTTTAAACCCGATGCTCCAAATCCCCAGGGACCAGAGGACTATCTAACTCCAGAGGAAGCTCCCATCATAGACACCTGGAACGAACTGATACGCTTAAAGAAAGCAGGAAAAATCAAACATATAGGTGTTTCTAACTTTAGTATTGAAAAGTTGAAAGACCTAATGTCTAAAACAGATGAAGTACCTGAAATGAATCAAGTGGAGCTCCATCCCTTACTTCAACAAAACGAGCTTTATGAGTTCTGTTCCAAAAATGGAATACACATGACTGCATATTCACCCTTAGGTAGTGGCGATCGCTCTGACGGAATGAAACAAGAAAATGAGCCCAATATGTTTGAGCTAGAAACTATAAAAGCAATAGCTCAAAAACACAATTGTACAGAGGGACAGGTTCTAATCAACTGGAGTGCACAGCGAGGAACAGCAGTAATTCCCAAATCAACTAATGAGGGCCGTATCAAAGAAAATATCGCAGCTGCAGCAGTAAACTTTGACAAGCAAGACCTTGAAGATCTCGCAGCATTAGATAGGCATTATCGCTATGTGACAGGAAAGTTCTTTGAAGTTCCTGAGAAAGGATATTCAAATATTTATGATGAATAAAATCTCATTCATTTGCATAAAAAAACCGCTCAATTGAGCGGTTTTTTTGTCGGATCAAGTGATTATTTTACTTGGCAATGTTCACCGCCCGGGTTTCTCTGATCACCGTAACTTTTACCTGACCTGGATAGGTCATATCTGTTTGTATTTTTTGCGAGATCTCAAATGAGAGTTGCGCAGCCTTCTCGTCATTGATGCGCTCACTTTCCACCATTACCCTTAGTTCTCTACCAGCTTGTATCGCATAAGCTTTTTCCACCCCTTTGAATCCGAAGGCGATATCCTCCAGATCTTTAAGTCGTTGTATGTAAGAATCAAGAACTTGTCTTCTCGCACCTGGACGTGCTCCACTTATGGCATCGCATACCTGAACCACAGGTGAGAGTAACGAAGTCATCTCTATCTCATCGTGGTGCGCTCCTATCGCATTGCAAACTTCAGGTTTCTCACCGTGCTTTTCGGCGAGTTTCATACCGAGAATTGCGTGTGGAGTTTCATCTTCTGTTTCTGGCACTTTACCTATGTCGTGCAGTAACCCGGCTCGTTTTGCCAGTTTTGGATTGATACCCAGCTCAGCTGCCATGGTTCCACAAAGTTTTGCTACTTCCCTACTGTGTTGCAGCAAGTTCTGGCCGTAACTAGACCTGTACTTCATGCGACCTACCATTTTGAGCAGCTCTGGGTGTAAGCCATGTATACCTAGATCAATAACCGTACGTTTACCTACCTCGATAATTTCTTGATCGATCTGCTTACGCGTCTTACCCACTACTTCTTCGATACGGGCTGGGTGAATTCGGCCATCAGTCACTAATTTGTGTAAGGACAGTCGTGCAACTTCTCTTCTTACCGAGTCAAAGCAACTTAGAATAATGGCATCTGGTGTGTCGTCTACGATAATTTCTACTCCAGTTGCCGCCTCGAGAGCGCGAATATTACGACCTTCCCTTCCGATAATGCGACCTTTTACGTCATCACTCTCTAGATTAAAGACTGAAACACAGTTTTCTACGGCTTCCTCTGTACCTATACGCTGAATGGTGTTGATAATGACTTTGCGAGCCTCTTGCTGAGCCGTGAGCTTTGCTTCTTCAATCGTGTTTTGAATGATGCTCATGGCCTCAGTTTTGGCTTGATCCTTAAGGGATTCAACCAGTTGGGCTTTTGCTTCTTCTCCAGAAAGGCCACTTACCGCCTCAAGCTTTTTGACCTGCTCAGCGTGCATTTTTTCTATCTCATCTTCACGCTTGAAGATGGCGTTACGCTTTTCTTCTACTTCTTTGAGTTGGTTCTCTAATTTTTGGTTGAGTTTTTTGTTGGTGGCAAGTTCACTTGTAACCTTAGATTCCTTATCCTTAGCTCTTCTTTCTGAATCAGCCACTTTCTTTTCACGAGCCATAACCTCTTTCTCATGCTTTGCCTTGAGGTCCATGAATTTTTGTTTGCCACGCTCCAGCTTTTGTTTGCTGATCTGTTCTCCTTTTGCGGCGGCATCTTTTTCAATTTTATCAGCCTTTTGAGCGGCTTTATCAGTCAGGGACTGTGCTTCTTTGTGGGCATCGGCTACCAGCTGTGATGCCTTCCCCTTTTCGACAATGCTCTTTGCGATGAAAAAACCTATGGCAAGCCCAATTATTAGGGCGATGGCGATAAAAATATAATGTTGTACTTCCATGAATTTATGATATAAAAAAGCCTGTACAAGTTTGGGTTTTGTATGAACTCCTTGAATAAAGTTTAAGGCTAACTGGCTGATCAAGGATCCGGTTCAAGACCGGCTTGCTTTTACAACCACGACTCACCTTTTTTAAAGAATTACGTGTTGAGTTCACCAAAAAATGAAACAAGTACAGGCAGTAACTATTTATGTTTAAAGAACGTTACGACAGTTCATCTGCGAGAAGTTCATTAAGCAGTTCTAGCTGCTTTGAGGCCTCCTCCACATCTGCATGGCTGTCTATAATAACCTGCTCAGCGCGTGCTGCAAACTGCAACGCACACATAGCAAGAACATCTTGCTTATCCCTTACCGCATAGCTTTGCTCCAACTGCTTGACCATCTTCTCGATGCTCTTTGCCGCCTTGCGCAGCCCTTCTTCCCTTGCAGGATCAATCGTAAGGGGGTACACACGGTCTGCCACTGATATTTTTACCTTAAGTTTCTCCATGGCATTATGTAAGCTGTGCTATGCACGCGTCTATTTCCTTGACGAGGGCATTTATTTTGAGCTTGGTTTTAGTTTTATATTCGTCACTACCCAGCATAGCATTTGCAGTTTTTAGAGCTACTATACGTTCTTCACCATCCTTCACTCGCCTTAGAAGAAGTTCATTTTCCTCTTTTGCCAGCTTAAGCTCCTCCTCTTTTTGCTCTATCACGTGGATCAGTTTACGATTCCTATCGACCAAATTATTGATCTTGAGACGTATGGAAGCAATTTGAGTGGTTAGTGTAGCCATATACTGCCAGTTATACTGTAACTACAAATCTAGGATTACCTAGCGAGATTTCAAATATTATTGGAACAAACTTTGAACTGGGTTTTAGGTTCACCGCTCTTGCGATATATTTATGCCATGATTAGAACCAGCTACCTTCTTGTAATTCTATCTTTTATTAGTTTTCGCTATAGCGAAAGCCAAAACAACATCATCCTTGACGACTATTTTATCAATCCGTTAGAAATCGACTTAAAACTCAGTGGGAACTTTGGAGAATTGCGCTCGAATCATTTCCATTCCGGCCTTGATATCAAAACCAATCAGCGTACGGGAGCCCGCGTGGTCGCTGTTGCAAATGGCTATGTGAGTAGGATTAAGATCGAGCGCTACGGTTATGGAAAGGCACTTTATATCACCCATCCCAATGGATATACAAGTGTATATGGACACCTTGAGAAATTTGCTCCTCGTATTGAGAAATACGTGAAAGAAAAACAATACGCTGAAGAATCTTATGAAATACAGCTTTTCCCAGGCGACCTGGAATTGCGAGTGGATCAAGGAGAACTAGTCGCTTATAGTGGAAACTCTGGAGGTAGTGGTGGGCCGCACCTCCATTTTGAGATACGGGACGCCGCTTCAAGACCTATGAACCCCATGATGATGGGCATAGAAATAGCCGATACTAAAAAACCCTTGGTCAGAAATGGGATGATCTACCCCATTGATCGCAATGCAATGATCAATGGTGAGAACAAACCCATGCCGTTGAGATTTGTTCAGCAAAGTGATGGAACGTTCAAAGCTCCATCATTCAAAGCTTACGGAAATATAGGTATAGGGATCAATACCGTGGATCAACAAAATGGCAGCAATAACAAGAACGGTGTTTTCAAAATATCGACTTATTTGAATGGAAGCAGGAATTTTGAAATTGAGTTTGATAAATACACTTTTGCTGAATCCAAAAGACTCAACCAGCTGATTGACTACAGATATTTTAAAAAGAACAAAAGCCGGATCATGCGACTTTACATTCCAGACGGCAGTCCATTGAGCCTATATCAAAACACGATAAATGATGGAATCCTTCAACTCGTTGAGCCAGAAATGACCCATCATTATAAAGCTGAGATCATGGATTTCAAAGGAAATACCTCTGAGGTCGTCCTTGATATAAAAAATGACTTCCCTCCTATCGAATTACTAGTGCAAGATGAAAGTGACCTTACTTACATATATAAAGAAACTACATTCAGGGAGCAATACGGTAATTTTCATTTGACCATACCTAATGGAGCGCTATATGATGATGAATTACTCCTTATAGAGCAGCATCTTGATACATTGAAAGTTCATACAGATGAGATACCGCTGCACAAGAGCATAATTTTAGAATATGATCTAGATACGAAGCAAGGAGATGATCTTGACAAATATTTTATAGGTAGTGTAGCCTCGTGGGGAAAGGTTTATCCCATCTCAACCTCTAGAAAAGGAAACAAATTAAGGGCCAGCAGCCGATATTTTGGGACTTTTGCCATTTCAAAAGATACGGACCTCCCCAGCATCACTCCTATCAATTTCAGAGATCAACAATGGATTTCAAAAAACAAGACCCTAAAATTAAAGATCGATGATGCGACTAGTGGTATAGATGGTTATCGGGCAACTGTTAATGGTAAATTCATCCTAATGGAATACGACTATAAAACCGATCTGCTGGTGTACGATTTTGAGGATGGCATCGTTACAGAAAAAGAAAATCGTTTAAAAGTAATCGTTACGGATGAAGTAGGAAATAGCAATACCTTTGAAGCCGTTTTTTACAGAAAGCCTCTAAATCCATAATTTGAAACAGCTTTGTACTATCCTATTGCTATTCCTTAGCTCAGGTCTATTTGCTCAAAACGCAGTCATTCAAGGAATTATACTCGACGAAAATCAAAAACCTCTAGAGAATGTAAACGTTTCTCTAGTCGGAACAGAAAAAGGAACGGCGACGGATGCCACGGGTTTCTACCGACTTTTAATTACAGCAGATACCGAAGTGGATATTAAATTTTCTTCCCTGATTTACAAAACCTATATCCTAGAAAATATTACTGTAGAAGAGGGAGCGCCATTTGAGTTCAATCCTATTCTTGAGCTCAAGATAAATGAAATAGATACAGTTGTGATCACCAGAGTTTCTGAACAAGAGTTTTCAGGAGTGACAACTATTGAAACCGAGTTACTTTATCGCATTCCAGGGGTTCAGGCTGGAGTAGAAAATTTGATCAAATCATTACCTGGAGTCAGCAATAACAATGAGTTAAGCACTCAATACAATGTACGAGGAGGAAACTTTGATGAAAACCTCGTCTATATCAACGAGATTGAAGTATACCGACCATTTCTGGTTAGAAGTGGACAGCAAGAAGGATTAAGTATCTTAAATAGCGACTTAGTGCGTAGTGTTGATTTTAGTGCTGGAGGCTTTCAGGCTAAATACGGAGATAAATTGAGCTCGGTGCTAGATATACAGTATAGACGCCCTAATTCTTTTGGCGCAGGTGTAGACGCAAGTTTTCTGGGCGTGAACAGCTATGTTGAAGGTAAAAAGGATGATTTTACAGGAATTTTGGGACTACGTTATCGCGACAATAGCCTTTTTGTGAGTTCACGAGAAACAGAGGCCATCGCCGTACCACGTTTCTTTGATGCCCAGACGTATTTGACCTATCAGTTCAATTCCAAGTTTGAGTTGGGTTTTTTGGGAAACATTGCAATCAATAGCTATGAATTCCAGCCACTCACGTCTCAGACTAATTTTGGGACCGTTCAAGATGCGCAAGCTCTGATCATTAATTATGAGGGTAGGGAAGATGATCAGTATGAAACCTACTTTGGTGCTTTGAAAGCTAGTTATGATGTTACTGATGATCTCAATTTGCGATTGATTTCTAGTGTCTATCATACTCAAGAGCAGGAACATTTTGACATTTTGGCGCGCTACCGCATCGGTCGGCCTAATACAGATATAGGTGGCGATAATCTAGGAGAGGTGGATTTCACTACGGCCATCGGTTCTGAACTGGATCATGGTCGCAATGACCTCGATGCTTTGATCGTCAACTTGCAACATAGGGGAACCTTAAAAATCGATAGTGAGAAAAAAGATAAAGATCTTCTGGAATGGGGTATAAAATTCACCAAAGAAGACATAAGGGATCGAGTCAGGGAATACACCGTCATAGACAGCGCAGGGTTTAGCGTACGCCCTCCCCTATCTGAGTTTGCAAATCGCGAACCCTATTTTTCTTTTGAAGCTCCGCTTGAACCCTTTCTCAATATAAGAGCAAATAATGACGTCAACACTACCCGTTATCAAGCATTCTTGCAGTACAGCAGTCGCGGATATGTAGGAGATCATGAAGTTTTTTGGAATGCCGGTGCACGTAGTCATACCTGGACGGTTGCTGGCAATGATTTTGAAGACACGACCCAAACTGTCGTTTCAGGCAGAGCTCAAGCTGCCATCAAACCAGACTGGCAAAAAACAGATATGCTTTTTAGGTTGTCCGGAGGCCTGTATTACCAGCCACCTTTTTATCGAGAGTTGAGAAACTTTCAGGGTGAAGTGGTCCCTGATGTTAAAGCTCAGCAATCGGTCCACATTGTTGCAGGAAACGACTGGAGCTTCAACTGGACCAGCAAACAGGGCGAGAAACGTCCTTTCAAACTAACCACAGAAGTCTATTATAAAGACCTGGATGATGTCAACACATACACCGTTGAGAACGTACGCATACGCTACCGTGCCGATAACGTTTCCCAAGCTTTTGCCTACGGTGCAGACATAAGACTGAACGGTGAATTTATTCAAGGGACTGAAAGCTGGATCAGTTTGGGGTATTTAAAAACCGAGGAAAATATCAATGATCGAGATTTCATCTCAAGACCTACAGACCAGCGTTTAAAAGTGGCTTTCTTGTTTCAAGACTATGTTCCACGTCTGCCGAACTTGAAGGCTTATTTGAATATGGTTTATCAGACAGGCTTGCCGGGCGGTTCCCCCAGCTATGCAGATCCCTATGACTTTCAATTCCGTCTCAAAGATTACTTCAGGGCAGATCTAGGGATTCAATATGTCTTTGTCGATGATAAAATCAGACCTCGCGAAGGCAGCTGGTTGGGCAAATTCAGAGAATTATCTCTGGGTGCTCAGATTTTCAACATTTTCAATTATGAAAACAACATCAGTAATCTTTGGGTAAGAGATGTTGCTAGTGGATCACAACTTGCCGTTCCCGTGCGATTGACGCCTAGGGTATTCAACTTGAGGTTGATCGCAAGGTTGTAAGAGCGAGAACCTTTTATCTGCTCAAATGCTGGAATTTATATAGAGGCGTGCAATCATTCCGCTTTCGTACTTCGACTACGCTCAGCATGAACTTCTTCGTCGCTACGCTCCTTGAAAGCGAGAACTCCTTAAGCCGTCACAGGATTCAGACTATCTATGTATTCTTTGAGCACATTTATCACGTAGTCTAACTCTTCCTTAGTATTGAAGATCGAAAAACTGAATCTCAGGCTGGGCTTGTTGAGATCTTCATCAGGCAAAATGCTGGTGAGTACGTGGGAACCCTTTTGAGAACCGCTCTGGCAGGCACTTCCCTTAGAACAAGCAATACCTTTTAAATCCATGGTAAACAATAACATCGCGGCTTTATCGGCTGGACAGGGAAGACAAACGTTCAGCAATGTGTAGGTGCTTTTCACATGATCCCCACAGCTGCCATTAAATTTTACACCCGGAATTTTTGCCGACAGCTCCTTTTTGAAATAATCTTTCAAATCTAAAACATAGGCACGGTCCTGTTCCAGATTTTCATAAGCCATGTTCAGCGCAAGATCCATACCTGCGATGTTATGAACGCTTTCAGTTCCAGCGCGGATCCCACGTTCCTGCGAGCCTCCCAAAATGAGTGGCTTGAGGCCAGTTCCTTTACGAATAAAGGCAAAACCTACGCCTTTGGGACCATGAAATTTATGGGCACTTACAGCAGTAAAATCTATGGGAAGTTTAGAAAGATCCATCTCATAATGCCCTATCGACTGTACACAATCAGAGTGGAACAAGGCCTCATGTTTTTGGCAAAGCTCCCCCACAGTCTTTACATCTAGCTTGTTTCCGATCTCATTGTTGATATGCATAAGTGAAACAAGTGTCTTACCGTTACCGTTCTCCAGCAATTCTTCCAGATGTCTCATGTCAACACTTCCGCATTCTTTGAGTAGCACGTGCTCCACCTCTACTCCATATTTTTCCTTGCAATAATCAATTATGTAGAGAACGGCATGGTGTTCTATTGAGGAACTTATGATGCGTTCAACACCTAAATCTCTCACACAGCTATGGATGGCAAGGTTGTCTGCCTCAGTACCTCCTGAGGTAAAAATAATTTCTGCAGCTGTGACATTGAGGTGTTTTGCAATGTTTTTGCGAGCATTTTCTATAATAGATTTTGCACTACGGCCATAGCTGTGCGTGGAACTGGGATTCCCATATTGTTCCTTCATGACTTGGGTCATGTGATCGATAACTTCAGGTCGCATTTGGGTGGTAGCGGCACTATCTAGATATACTTGTCTCATAAGAGCAAAGGTAAAATTTTTAGAATTATTTAGGAAAAGGATTGCAAGTGATAAAACAGTATTTTTGAAGTATGAAAAAGATCTATTTTTTATTTTGTGCCAGCCTGTTTCTCGCCTGTGATGACGGCGATATTATTACAGAAGAATTTGATTTTGAAGACACCTCTGTGAGCATATGCCCTCCTGCTTTATCTCTTGATGTTTTGGATCAAGTAATTTTATATAAAAATAAGATCGATACCCGCGAGGCTCTGATTTTATCATTTACAGAAGGAGATGAAATTCTTTCAGAAGAAGGCGTTTTTACCCTACCGATTTCAGGTAGCAATATTCTAGAATATAGAAGATTCAATTCAGCCCCTGACACTAACTATTTCTGCGGCATTATACCACCCAATGAGCCGAGGGTGGAGGAAGTTTTTCAAGCTCTGGCAGGCACTATTAATTTCACCACAACCATAATTGATGATGATAGAGATGGTGTTCCTTTTGAGCTAGAATTTGATGGTGACACCGATGGAGATACCATCCCCAATTATTTAGATCTTGATGATGATGGGGATAATGTACCTACAATGGATGAGATTTCTGAACTAAATGAAGATGAAACCGATTTCATCGAAATTGTTGACACCGATGATGATGGCACATTAAATTATCTGGACAGCGATGATGATGGCGATCTAGTTTTAACTCGGCAGGAAACGCTTGATGGAGACATCAACCCCTTAAATGATCTTCAAGATGGCGTTCCAAATTTTCTTAACGAAGCCGTGAGTGAGGCCGCATCACCTGCTATAGACTCTGATGTGCGAATACCGCACACATTTGTGCGTAGGTTTGAGATAGCCATTACCATAACTGATCTGGTTCTCTCAAATGGAAATGAGGAATTTATTTTTGAGACCTTCAATTTTGGCACCTATGTTCAAGAAAACCTGGTGACTATTCAATTTAATTAAACTTGTAAAAAACAACTTCTGTCGCACCCTGACCAAAACGTCTATAATCGGCGTCGTGGTAGTTGATGTTTGCCTTTCCTGCTAGCAAGTGATGCAGTTCTTTCTTAAGCTTACCTTTCCCTACTCCATGGATTAGAATCACTTTACTGATACGTTTCAACCTTGCCTCTTCAAGGGCTGTTTTGGCTTTATTTATTTGCGCTGTTACTTTCTCATGATTTGTCATATTGGTTGCATAGGAAACCACTTCATGTAAATGCAAATCAACGATCAATTCTACTGGGTCTTTGCGTTTCTGAGTATTTGTTGAGACTTCTGGAAGATCGGGCTGGACAGGTGTATCAAAATCAAAATTGCTAGCAGAAATAAGCTGACTCGCTGGTCTGGTATGCTCAAACCCATGCTCGCAAATGAATGTAATTTTTTCCGCTTTCGCGAAAGCGAACTCACCACAAAGATCCTCATCAATTACACAGATCCTATCACCCTTTTTTAGTGTTTCAATTTTCATCATCTAAGTGATCATCTTTGTGCTGCGACCAGAAAACTGATGCTCGGTAAGCACCAATCATAAGTAAAACGATGCCTAAGATTTGAATAATTACATTTTCATCACCCGATGTGAAATGATAGATGAGCGCTGCAGCGCCAGCAATAATAAGCAATGTGTTTAAAAATTGAACGTTTTTCATCAGTTACCAGCGTCGTTAATCGAAAGTCGTAAAGGCTTCGCAAAATTAAGGTTTCCCTATAGAGTTAAAATGATAATATTTTTTATTTTTGCTTTTTAAGAGAAAAAACACTATGAAGAACTTTATTCTACTAGTTACCGCAGCTTTTTGTTCGCAGATTGCGGCTGCACAGCTTTACGCGGAAAACAACAGTTATATCTTCAGTAAAGGTTCTGACATCTTTGTACGCGAAAAAGTTCGCTTAGAAAATGGTAGCTTTTTGTATTTAAGAGGTGAATCTCAACTGCTCCAAAAAGACGATGTTGATAATGAAGGGTCAGGATTGTTATCTGTCTATCAAGAGGGAACTACAAATGAGTTTACCTACAACTACTGGTCATCTCCGGTGAGCAATGCTAATACTGGAATTGACGGTAATGTAGGATTTTCAAGAACAGTTATTAAATATCCAATTACGGGTGGTGCTATAGATGATTTTTCTAGAGATGCAGCTAACCCTTTCTTTTTGGGTCCGAATAGCTACGACGGTCAAACTGATGACGGAACTCGCACTAATCGTTTGCGCATAGCAGGATACTGGTTATGGAATTTCGACAGTAGTGGTAATGCAGATACCGGTTATGCTGGTTGGATTCCTTTTCAAGATGATGCGACCGTTTTAGAACCTGGTTATGGTTTTACCATGAAAGGGACTGGAACACGCGCTGGAAATACTCCTAATAGAAGAACCTTTAATGGAGCATTAGGACAGCGATATGATTTCAGAGGACGTGCTAACAATGGTACGATCACCATGGGTGTAGGTAATGACAATGCTACCCTCATAGGTAATCCATACCCAAGTGCCGTAGATCTTAAAAGGTTTCTTCAAGAAAACGCTGAACATCAGGACGGTGCTGGCAATGACGTACTTATCAATCCTGAGATTAGATACTGGGAATCAGTTCAGGAGACTTCACATTTTCTCATTGATTATCTGGGTGGTTATGGTGTTTACTCTCCACAAGGTTTTGAGGCTGGTAGCAACGACGGATATGAAACAGAGGGTACTTACATCGAACCTATCTTTAGAAGAACAGATAACGATGGAAACATCAGAACTTCAACCGCTCAAACAGGTGGTGGATCTACCGAAGGAGGAAGAAGATATGCTGCTGTAGGACAAGGATTTTTTGTTTGTAGAACTAATACCGCCGTGCCTGAGACTGAACAATCATTTGCAGCTACACCTACACCATTTATAACTGATGGCGTGGTGATAGGAACTGACAACGGAAGCAATATTTTGGGTTCAATTGTTTCTTTCAATAACGAAATGAGACAGTGGAGAAAAGAAAACGGAACTTCCTCGGTTTTTAAAAGAGGTACAAGTTCTGACTCCAGTAAATCTTCTAGTTCCACAGTAAGTATGACTTTGAACGTTGTTCACAAAGATGAGTACGTGAGACCATTGAAAATGGTTTTTCATCCTAGTACTTCTCAAGACTACGATCATGCCTGGGAAGTTCCGGTAAACAATCGTCTTAGTAACGATGCCTATATTGATATTGAAGGTGGTGAGTATATTCTTTCCACTCAAAGTTTTGATGTGAACATGAGGATACCTATCGGCCTAGAGGTAAGACGTGGCAACGGTCAGTCAAGGTTGGTAGAGTTTGAAGTACCAGAAGAATTGAGAGAGAATTTTGATCCGGCTGAGATCTATCTTTATGATGGTCTATCCGGTATTTATCACGATATAAAAAACAGAAATCAATTTATACTTGTTCAACCAGGTCACTATACCGATCGATTTGAAATCACATTTACTGATGCTACTTTGAGTAATCCTGATTATGATTTCTCTGGTGTTGAGATTTTCCAAAATAACAAAATCCAAAAACTTACCGTACTTAATCCAGATTTGCTAGATGTAAAGGATATTACACTTTATGACTTAGCGGGTCGTTTAGTAACTCGTTTGGATAACTTAGCGACCGAAGCTGACTATACATTGAATACAGAAACATTCTCAACTGGAATCTACATCGCTAAGGTTACCACAAAGGATGATCTTGAGAAAACAGCTAAAGTCAGTATATCTAATTAAGATATTTCAGCTTATGAATGAAAGCTGGATGCTTCCTTGCATAAGCAAAAAAATAACTGGAATGGACTGTCCTGGATGTGGTATCCAGCGGTCCATTTCTTTTTTGTTGCAGGGTAAGTTCATAGACTCATTTTTAATGTATCCTGGCCTTTTACCTATTGTAGTTCTATTTTCTTTTCTGATCATCGATTTTTTTATTGACATCAAACGTTCCGAAAAAATTAAGTTATTCCTGACTTTCTTCGCATTAGGAACAATATTGATAAGCTACGGAATCAAAATGGCTTTCTTGTACAGCTAAACCGTTGTTGCATTAATTCCTCACCTGCATTGCCATCTCCAGCTTCAATTCTTTCCTATACGCACTAGCGGTCTTGCCCGTGAACTGCTTGAAGATTTTATTGAAATGAGAAAAGTTGTTGAAGCCAGATTCAAACGATATATCTGCTATGCTGGATTTGCTTTCAGAAAGTAGCTTGGTTGCATGAACTATGCGATATTCATTGACCATTTGAGTAAAAGTTTTGCCTGATACTTTTTTGAAATATCGGCAAAAAGCAGGTACTGTCATGCTTACTTCCCCTGAGATCGTTTCAAGTGTAATAGCTTCCCTAAAGTTCTTATTGATATACCTATAGATCCTCTCAACCCTCGAGCTGTCTTGAATATCTACTTCAAATGTAAACTTTGAAGCATTCAGAACAGTATAATCAGATGTGATGCTCAATTCATATAGAATTTCAAGCAATAAATTCATTTTGTAAAAACCACTTAAGGTCGCGAGTTTATGAATGTCAGGCCCCAATTGACTCTTAGTGCTTTTATGAAAAATCAAACCATTCTTTGCTCTCTCAAATAATAAGTGAATACTGTTCAACTCAGGAACAAGTGCTATTTCCTTACCAATAAAATCAGGGTGAAACTGAACTAATAATTCAGATCCATGGTTGGGACGGTCAGTAAATCCTATATGAGGGAGCATGGATCCTATCAATAACAACTGGCTGTTATGGTAATAGGACATGTGATTACCTACGTGTCTTTTACCGCTACCATCATCCACATATACCAGCTCAATTTCTGGGTGATAATGCCAGAAAGGCTTCATTGATCCTCGCTCCTCTCTTTTGTGTTCCACATAAATCGAGCTTCCTATTTCGGGATGAATTTTCTCGTATACTGGCTCATTCATAAACTTAGAATTTGGATTACAAATATCTGTAAAATCTATGATTTTAATTCAAATTAACACGAAAACGATAGAGCCGCTATATACGTGATCAATATAGCATACAAAATGGTCAATTTTCATGTTTTCCTCACGAGCAAAGCATTTTATGTTTGTACCGTAACATTTAAAAACATGAATATGAAAAAGCAAGTTTTAAATTACGTTATGGTTTTGGTACTTGGGTTATCAACATCACTTAGTTTTGCTGATCCTATGATACCATCCACCGGTATCGCCACGTTTGAATTTAATGACGTAGAAGCTGGTGAATTGCTCACCATACAATCTTTTGACAACGAGATTCTCTATTCGGAATATATTGACAAATCAGGTTATTATCGCAAGAGTTATGATTTGAGTCTACTTCAAAATGGTGAGTATTTGATCGTTTTGGAAAAAACTGAACTTCTAGAATCCCGATCGTTCACGATTAAGAATGGAAAGGTGATTTCAGTATCAGATAAAACGATCGTTTACAGGCCTACTGCACATTTAATCAAAAACAAACTTTACGTAAGCCAATACACAAGCATGGAATCAAAACTCGAGATAGAGTTATATTTTAAAGGTAATTTAATTCACAACGCTACCGCTCAAGGTAAAGGGGCCATAGGTAAGATCTTTCAATTAGACCTCACGGAAAAAGGTGATTATGTAGTGGTTATGAAATCTAACAATAAGGTTTTCAGAAAAAATCTTGAAATCTAATCACTAAACCTGCAGCACACCCATATTGAACTTTTTATCTATGGGAGCATGGTCTGCAGCCTCAATTCCCATGGAAATCCATTTACGGGTGTCACGAGGGTCAATGATTGCATCAGTCCAAAGACGGCTAGCGGCGTAGTAAGGTGAAACCTGCTCGTCATAGCGGTCTTTTGTTTTTGCAAATAGTTCTTCTTCTTCCTCTTTAGTGAGTTTTTTTCCATTCTTCTCCAGCGATGCTTTTTCAATTTGCATAAGAACTTTTGCTGCACTATTTCCTGACATAACTGCAAGTTCTGCGCTAGGCCAAGCAACTATGAGACGTGGATCGTAGGCTTTACCACACATAGCATAATTACCTGCACCGTAACTGTTACCTACCACAACGGTAAATTTAGGCACCACGCTATTGGATACAGCATTAACCATTTTTGCACCATCCTTTATAATGCCTCCATGTTCAGATTTACTGCCTACCATAAAACCAGTTACATCTTGTAGAAATACTAAAGGTATTTTCTTTTGGTTACAATTAGCTATAAATCGGGTCGCTTTGTCTGCGCTATCGCTGTAGATCACCCCACCAAATTGCATTTCACCATTCTTGGTTTTTACAATCTTACGTTGGTTTGCCACAATTCCTACTGCCCAACCATCGATACGGGCATAACCTGTTAAGATAGTTTGCCCATAACCGTCCTTGTAGGCCTCAAAAGACTCAGCATCCACCAGCCGGTCTATAACTTCCATCATATCGTACTGAGCATTTCTTTCTCTAGGAAGTATACCAAACAACTCTTCTTGATCCTTCGCCGGTTTTTGGGCCTTTTTTCTGTTAAACCCTGCACTTTCTGCTGCGCCTATTTTATCAAAGATATTCTTGATCGTATCCAGGGCGTCCTTATCATCCTCTGCTTTATAGTCTGTGACACCGCTGATTTCGCAATGTGTTGTCGCGCCACCCAAAGTCTCATTGTCAATACTCTCTCCTATCGCAGCTTTGACAAGATAACTACCAGCCAAAAATATACTTCCCGTCTTATTGACAATAAGCGCCTCGTCACTCATAATGGGTAAATAGGCTCCGCCAGCCACACAGCTACCCATCACGGCACTGATCTGCGTGATACCCATACTGCTCATGACGGCATTGTTTCTAAAAATGCGTCCAAAATGTTCTTTATCAGGGAAAATTTCATCTTGCATGGGCAAGTAAACGCCAGCACTATCTACTAAATAAATTATAGGCAGATTATTTTCAATAGAGATTTCTTGAGCTCTAAGGTTTTTCTTTCCTGTTATGGGAAACCAGGCACCAGCCTTTACCGTCGCATCATTTGCAACTACGATCACCTGCTGTCCTTCAACATAACCTATTTTGACCACTACTCCACCGCTGGGACAGCCGCCATGCTCCTCGTACATTCCTAAACCAGCAAACGCTCCTATTTCTATGGATTCAGAATTTTTGTCCAGCAAATAATCTATACGTTCACGTGCTGTCATCTTGCCTTTGGCGTGATGCTTCTCGATACGCTTTTGACCACCACCCTCGGCAACTTTTGCAAATTTCTTACGCAGCTCAGACAGCTGTAATTTGTTATGATCTTCGTTTTTATTGAAGTTTAGATCCATTCAAAAAGGTTTGTTTGTTTTCAAAAATACAACGTTTGCGTGGAAAGATAGCCTAGATAAAGTCCTTTAGTTTCTCCATAATTGCAAAGTGATTTTGAAGATTTCCGCTTTCGCGAAAGCGGGATAATTTAATCACTACCCATATATAGACAGCTTATCCAATGGCAGCATATAAACCTTACCTTTGCACCTTATTAAATTACATGACATTTAAACAATTAGGGCTAGTTGAGCCCATCTTACGTGCCCTGGAAGATCAAGGGTATGAACAACCCACCCCCATTCAAGAACAGGCTATACCTATATTACTAAAAGGGAAAGATTTACTGGGCTGCGCTCAGACCGGTACGGGAAAAACCGCAGCTTTTTCTATTCCAATAGTGCAGGATTTACATCAAAAACCACATTCCAAGGGTAAAAGAGCTATTAAAACCCTAGTGGTAACTACTACTCGAGAATTAGCCATTCAAATAGGTGAAAACTTCACGGCCTATTCCAAATATACCAAGATAAAGAACACGGTGATCTTTGGAGGTGTGAAGCAAACCAGTCAAGTGTATGCATTGCATCAAGGTGTAGATGTGCTGGTTGCTACCCCTGGTAGATTGCTGGATTTGATCAATCAGAAATACATCTCGCTCTCAAATATCGAGCATTTTGTACTGGACGAGGCTGACCAGATGCTGGACATGGGCTTTATACACGATATAAAAAAGCTGTTGAAATTGCTACCTACTAAGCGTCAATCGTTATTTTTTAGTGCAACGATGCCAAAAGCGATCGTAGAACTGTCCAATCAGATTTTGGGCAACCCAGAGCGCGTCACAATCGCTCCTGAAAAAACCACAGCAGAAAAGGTAGAACAACGCATCTACCACGTCAATAAAAAAAATAAGACCGACTTATTGATCTCTTTGTTAAACACCGAGTTAGATGAGGCAACTCTCGTTTTTTCAAGAACCAAACACGGTGCTAACAAAATTGTTAAGCAGCTCGATAAAGCCGGTATTAATAGTGCAGCGATCCATGGAAATAAATCTCAAGCTGCCAGACAACGTGCTCTAGGTGCCTTCAAGGAAGGAAAACTCAAGGCACTCATAGCTACCGATATTGCTGCTCGCGGTATCGATATTGATGAATTGAGTTATGTGGTAAATTATGATTTACCCAATGTCCCAGAGAGTTATGTGCACCGCATAGGACGCACGGGTCGCGCAGGGGCTAGCGGTCTAGCTGTCAGTTTTTGTATGTTAGAGGAACGGCCATACCTTGAAGACATTGAAAAATTGATTAAGACAACTATTTCTGTAGTTGAAGATCATGATTTTGAATTCAAAATAGAAGATGCCGCTGAGCCTAGCCATAAAAAGCAAAACAACAGACCTCGATCTACTAACAAACGGAATAGTCAAAAATCAAACTCCAATCGCAATAATAGGTCCCGAAATAAACGCTCGCCATCCGGTAAATAACGGAGTGGACACTTAATTAAGTGTCTTAATATCAAAATTTTGAGAATTATGAAAGCTAAATTTTTCATTTTATTATTTGTGTTAACGACTTGCTATTCGCTGGCTCAAGATGCTGATAAGATGAAAGACTTAGCTCCATTTGTGGGCCATTGGATAGGTAATTCTACTGGTTTTAAGGAGGCAAAAATTACAAGGAGTGAGCCGGCATTTGAGAAAATCACAATGGACCTTGATGGTAATATTTTAGAGATTGATCTGTATTCTGAATCCTTACGGTTGCATACGATTATCTATTATGATGTAAAAGAAGACATTTACAAATACAATCCTTTCTATAAAACGGGCTCAGCCAGTTATCCCGCAAAAATTGAAAATGGCAAGCTTGTGGTAACTCCTAGCTCTGAAAAGCGATTCATCTTTGAAATCATGCCAGATGGTAGATTTAGAGAATACGGAGAACAGAGGAGAAATGGTGTTTGGGAAAAGTATTTTGAAGATATTTTTATAAGAGTTGACTAAAGTAAAAAAGGCTGCCAAGTGGCAGCCTTTCTATTTTACAGAAGAGAAACTTTATTGTCCCTGACCTAAAGAATACCCACGTTCACCGTCAAATGTGTAAAGGTTTTCAGTTTTAATCACATCGACACCAGCGTCATTCAAACGACTAAGTAAGTCTATGATCGATTGATTAGTTACAGATGTTCCATCTTTTGCTTCAAAACGGCATCTCCAGTGATCTGTCCAGAAAGTTTCATCAAATCCATCAGGATAAACTTTAACCCCTCTATTTGTAATCATTTGAAGTGCGATATCACCATTGCAAGTCTCAAGTAAGGCTCCTAGCTCGTCTGCGGTTTTGTCTGCGCAATCAACAAATGCATCTACTCCTCTGAGTTCTTTCTTAGCCGGTGCAGGTCGCTCGTATTTTTTGATTTCAATTACATCGTGCTTAGCACTGTCCTCTGTTACAAAGTGAGTAGGAGTTTTTCCCAATCGCTCGATAACTTCATCGGCAAATTCCATGGTGTTTACTTTGCGCTTGCTTGTTTTCTCATCATAAATATCAGCGGTATGAATTCCTTCTTCTATGACGCAGCTCCACGCATTTTTGATGGTGGCTGCCTCATGATGCATCCCTAAATGATTCAACATCATCAATGCACCTCTCAAAATCCCTGAAGGATTTGCGATTTTCTTGCCGGCAATATCAGGTGCAGAACCATGAATGGCTTCAAACATGGAGCATTCCATCCCAATATTTGCAGAACCTGCAAGACCAACGGAACCTGAGATTTCTGCGGTGATATCAGACACGATATCTCCATATAGATTAGGGGTTACCACCACATCAAACTCTTCTGGATTATTAGCCAGCTTAGCTGTTCCTATATCTATGATCCAGTTATCTGACTCGATATCTGGGTATTCAGCGGCAATTTCGTCAAATACCTTATGAAAAAGACCATCAGTCAATTTCATGATATTATCCTTAACCATACAGGTTACTTTTTTGCGATTGTAGGCGCGGGCATATTCAAAAGCGTATCTGATGATCTTTTCAGATCCGGGTCTCGTGATCAATTTCAAACATTGATAAACTTCTTGAGTCTGCCTGTGCTCGATACCTGCATAAAGATCTTCTTCATTCTCACGTACGATCACTACATCCATCTCTGGATGTTTTGTGGCGATGTAAGGGTGGAAACTATTACACGGTCTAACGTTAGCAAAAAGGCCTAACGTCTTTCTAAGGGTAACGTTCAGGCTTTTGTATCCTTTCCCTCTAGGGGTAGTAATAGGAGCTTTGAGGAAAATTTTGTTACGTCTGATGGTATCCCAAGCCTCTGAAGGTATTCCAGTCGTGTTTCCAGAGAGATAGACCTTCTCTCCTATTTCTACTTCTTCATACTCGAGTGGCACCTTAGCTGCGTTAAGAATCTTGAGAGTGGCATCCATTATTTCTGGACCTATTCCATCTCCTTTTGCGATCGTTACTTTTCTCATGTAGTTTTTTGTATTTCCACAAAGAAACGATTCTCAACCTATAACTATCAATTTATAAAACTAATATTTTTCATAAGATTTACTTATGAATCAGCTACAAGTCGCAATCGTTATAGTAATAATGGGCATTACGGGAGAGTACAAAACAGTCAGTAACTAAAACGCGGATTAGCTCGTTAGATAAAAAATAACAGAATTACCGTTGTTTGGAATTAGTTTTTCCCGTCCAGAAATGGGACAAACCTAAATTCACCAAAGGTTTTTTTACTGAATTCAGTTTCAGATTTGCGGATGAATAAGGTCATGACCTGAGGATCCTCCCCTATGGGAATTACAAGCCTCCCGCCTACTTTGAGTTGGCTCAAAAGAACTTGAGGCAACTCTGCCGCGCCACAAGTGACTATGATCCCGTCAAACGGCGCATGCTCTGGCATTCCTAGATAGCCGTCACCAAAATTAAAGCGCGTAGGTCTATAGCCCATCTTACGGAACAACTTAGATGTTTTCTTGAACAGCTCGTTCTGTCGTTCTACCGTGAAGACTTTGGCTTTCATTTCAAGCAAAACGGCACATTGATAACCACTCCCTGTACCTATTTCAAGTATTTTATGACCAGGATTCAATTGTAATAGCTCGCTCTGGAAAGCAACGGTGTAAGGGTGTGAGATGGTTTGGTCAGCACCTATGGGAAACGCTTTGTTCATATAGGCATGCTCCATAAAAGAACTGTCCAGAAACAAGTGTCTCGGGACTTTGTTGATCGCCTCCAGCACCGCCGCATCGGTGATTCCCTTTTCTCTCATGAGTTCTTTGAGAAGCCGGCGTTTACCTTTATGTATGAAATTATCTTCCATAAGGTCAAAAATATTGCCCCAAATTTGGATAAAAACCTATTTGCAGGTGCTTTTTCTTAACAAATTACCACCATGCCTATCTATGACGCAAATGATCTATTTGCTATTTTTACGAAAATTGTAGATTATGCTGAAAGCGGGAGTGCTGGGTGCGGGTCACCTGGGCAGGATCCACCTGAGATTGTTGGAAGAGAGCAAGCGTTACGAGCTGGTGGGATTTTATGATGCAGATCCTGAACACGCAAAACAAATTGAAAAGGAATACGGCTATACTTACTTCAGCGATGTAGATGACCTTATCGCAGCCTGCGACATGATTGATGTGGTCACCCCTACTTCCTACCATCATGATAGCGGCGTAAAGGTCTTGGAAGCGGGCAAACACTTATTTATAGAAAAACCCATTACGGTAACTGTTGAAGAGGCGCAGGAATTGATCTCGCTTTCGCGAAAGCGGAATCTCAAAGGACAAGTAGGACAAGTCGAGCGGTTCAACCCGGCATTCAGGGCAGTTAGCTCCCGCATAGACCAACCTATGTTTATAGAAACTCATAGGTTGGCAGAGTTCAACCCAAGAGGTACCGATGTTAGCGTTGTGCTGGACCTCATGATTCACGACATCGACGCGATCCTGAGCGTTGTAGATAGTGAGGTAAAGCATGTGAGTTCCAGCGGAGTCGCCGTCATCTCAAATACACCAGACATTGCAAACGCTCGTATCGAGTTTGAAAATGGCTGTGTAGCAAACCTAACCGCGAGTCGCATAAGTCTGAAGAAAATGCGCAAAGCACGTTTTTTCCAGCGGGACGCCTACATTTCTGTTGATTTCCTAACTAAGGCTGTGGAAGTAGTGCGCATGAAGGATGCTCCAGAGGAACGCGGAGATTTTGACATGATACTCAAAAATGCGGAGGGCATAGAAAAACAGATATACTTTGATAATCCATCAATTGAAGAAAACAATGCCATTTTAGACGAGCTAGAAGCTTTTGCCGATGCAATTGAAAACGACACCGAGCCAGTAGTAAGTCTAGAAGATGGTACGGCAGCACTCGATGTAGCCTTACAAATAATCAAAAACTTCAAAGAACTATAAACGCTTTTAAAGCGTAAAATCCATATAAATTTAAATGAAAAACGTAACCGTAATAGGCGCAGGAACCATGGGTAATGGAATTGCGCACACTTTTGCACAATCAGGATTCAACGTATCCCTGGTAGACATTTCTCAACCCGCACTCGATAAAGGACTTTCTACCATAGCAAAGAACCTGGATCGCATGATCGCCCGTGAAAAAATCACGGAAGCCGACAAAAAAAGCACCATAGATAATATCACCACTTTTACAGAACTGGAAGACGGTGTTAAAAACGCCGAACTTGTGGTGGAAGCAGCGACTGAAAACGTAGACCTAAAAATGAAGATTTTCGGTCAGATGGATGCTCTTGCGCCTCAAGGTTGTATTCTAGCCACTAACACGTCATCCATTTCCATCACCCAGATTGCCGCACAAACTACCCGACCTGAAAAGGTGATCGGGATGCACTTTATGAATCCAGTACCTATCATGAAACTGGTCGAGATCATCAGGGGTTATTCCACAAGTGATGAAGTGACCAAGACTATTATGAAACTCTCAAAAACTTTAGGTAAAACCCCTACTGAGGTCAATGACTACCCTGGATTTGTGGCAAATCGTATTTTGATGCCTATGATTAATGAGGCGATTGAAACTTTATATAATGGTGTCGCTGGTGTTCAGGAAATCGATACGGTAATGAAATTAGGGATGGCGCATCCCATGGGTCCACTACAGCTCGCAGACTTTATAGGACTGGACGTTTGTTTGAGTATACTCGAAGTGATGTATGACGGCTTTAAAAATCCTAAATATGCTCCGTGCCCCTTACTCGTCAACATGGTCATGGCTGGAAAACGTGGTGTTAAATCTGGTGAAGGTTTCTACGATTACTCAGAAAGCCGCAAAGCGGAGCATGTGAGTAAGAGCTTTTCTTAGAGACTCTACTATCAGTGGGGACTGCAATTAATAATATTGGTTTTAAAGCGTATTATTACAGTTTTTACTGTGTCATATCGTTTGTAGTGTTCTCAAGTTTGGTAAGTTGTGATGCCAAAAAGAAGAATTCTCTTCACACGAAAGCAGAATTCAAGACTTCTCAGAAAGCATTTGAGGATCAATTGAGAGAAACTCTACAATTTGAAGACCTTCAGATCGCCTACTCGATCTCTTATAGAGAAGATGATCAGAGTAAAGTTAAAGGAGTTAGCTTAGAACTGATCCAACCGGAATATAACCCATCGGATTCTGTAGCTATGAAAAAGCTTCGGTTTTCAGCAAAGGAGGCAGTTGAGGCCGGAATACAGAATTTGACTAGCTTCGATCAGATTGACCTGGTACTGAATACAAAAAACGAAGTAACGGCTGATTTTATTAAAGAAGAAAAGGTTACTATAGAATTAATGAGAAACTTGAAATGAGATACTTCGTTCTAACTTTATTAGTGATTTTACTGACGTTTATGAGCAGTAATGATCTTAATGAAGAACAAAAAGAGGCTAAATATTTTACTTCAGATGAAAGGATAATGCATTCTATAGAGCTTCAGATTCAAGAAGTAGTTCCTAGCAACGACATTGCCATTGGCACATCAGTAAGAGGTCAGGGGCTTTTTGACGTAGATGCCATTACATGTAGTTTAGAAAACCCAAAGCATCGATTTGCTACTGATTCTATATATAGAGTCATGGCAAACAAAATCGCAACAATACTCAAGAATGGCACTCCCGTTGAGGAGTATTATGATGGAATGGATGTAGTTTTCAAATATGAAGAAGTAATGGACTCTATTACTAAAAGAAACCAAGTTTATACCTTTAAACTCAATACACGTGATTGAGAGTATGATATAGCTTACCCTGTCTCAAATGATCGAGATCAAAATTCATCAAAGCACCGTCGATTACGCTCAAGAGAAGCTTGAAAAAGTGAGCAAAATCGATGGTGTTTTAGGTTTGAGTAAGTTTGGTTCTGAGCGTGATCGTATTCTTACCGGCTATATAGGTGAGAAAATCATAATGGACTTTCTCGGTTTGAAAAAAGACATCGATGACTTTGACTATGACCTCATCTCAAAAAAAGGCAAGCGCCTTGAGGTAAAATCCATTACTTGCAAGTTTAAACCTAGACCTGACTATCTCTGCACGGTGAATTCACACGATCTTGAAGGCGTACACAAACAAAAAGCTGATTATTATATTTTCTTGCGACTGTTGAATGATTATTCCAAAGGATGGATTTTGGGATGGATTGCCTGTCAAGACTTTTTCAAGGAAGGAACTTATATTCCCAAAGGCCATGATTTTGGGAAGTTCAAGTTTGTCAAAGCAAATGCGACGATTTTAGAGATTAGGCAATTGAATAACTTCAGTCAAAGTTGAGGATCACAACCCATAATGCTTTTTAAGCATCTTCTCGTATCGCTTTTCGGGAAGTATTTTCTTTAAAACGATGCTGATCTTTTGCAGAAAAGACCCCACTTTGTAATGAATGCCTGGATTTTTTTCTTTTAGAATCTCAGCGATTTTCTCGGCAACTTCTTTTGGGTCATTGCCGTCGTCTACGTGATCGTCTATGAGTTTTAGGGTGTGAGAATAACCTTGGGCATAATCTCCATTTTCATTAACGGGAGCGTGAAAACGTCCCGCGGCGATATTGGTTGCAAAATCGCCTGGAGCCACATTGCTAAAATGAATGTTCAAGTGTGCGCATTCCATACGGTAGGCTTCTGTTGCGATTTCTAATGCGCCTTTGCTCGCGCTATAAATACCGCGATAAGGCAATCCCATATAACCGGCAATACTGGTGATATTAATCACCCTACCTGATTTGCGTTTGCGCATGTGTGGCAAAACAGCCTGTAACACCCTGAGTGGTCCATAAAAGTTGGTATTCATGGCGTTCTCTACCTCGCTCAATGGCGTTTCTTCCATAGGACCGGTAATGCCCACACCAGCATTATTGACCAAAATATCAATTTGACCTTCTTTCTCAATAATGGAATCTACAGCCTTATTAATGGAATCTTGATCCTGAACATCCAGAGCGACCATTTGAAATGGTAAATCCACACCTGGTTTTGGATTTCGGCTGGTACCGTAGACTGTGTAGTTTCTTTCTGAGAGGTGGAGCGCGATGGCTTTTCCTATGCCTGAAGATGCTCCCGTGATAAGCACGACATTTTTCATCGATCGCTGATTTTTAGGTAGTTAGCTTTCGCTAAAGCGTACAAAAAAAGGCAAGCTACCTACATCACACCGCTACGACCGCTTGCCCTTGCTGCGTTCCCGCCCTGGGGGAGTTCAGCAGGAGCTGGTTGTGTAGGACTTGCCCGGTGCAAATATAGGGTCTTGTTTAAGCTGTGCAAAGCTTTTGAAGCGTAATTTTTCTACCTATCTTTCGCCCTGTTAATTAAGAGCAATGCATTTGAAAAAAGCCATCCTACTGCTGGTTACCGTCCTGATCTTAACGGCCTGCAGAACTGAAGAAGAGCTGTTTACAAAAAACTTTTCTGTGACCATAGAAAACCCGAAATCCGATTGGAAAGCGGGTGACGAGATCAGACTTAGCATCCTTGAAGAAGAAAACATAGATGTAGACAGCGTGATATGGAAACAAAATGCTCGTAAAATCGATGGGGTTGCTGGGATGACGCTTTCGCGAAAGCTAACAAAAAACGATCCCCTAGGATACCTTACCTACTCTGCCCATATCTATAAAGATGGTCGTGAGGCCATAGCACGGGCCGCGGTGAAGCGATTGAATCCACAAAAGCCGAAAATCTACAAGTATCGAGTTAAAAATGTTTATGCGCACGATGTAGCGAGTTATACTCAAGGGCTTGAATTTTATGGGGACTCTTTATACGAAAGTACCGGCCAGTTTAACGAGAGTGACCTGCGCATCACCAACGTAGAAACCGGAGAAACGATCAAAAAAATAGACCTGCCCAGCAGCCAATTTGCCGAGGGCATGACGATCATGAATGATAAGATTTACCAACTTACCTGGCAAAGTGAGATAGGCTATATCTATGACCTTGGCCTTAATAAAGTAGGTGAATTTGCTTACAATGAGAGCAAAGAAGGCTGGGGACTGACTAATGATGGTGAGAAACTTTATAAGAGCGATGGTACGGATAAGATTTGGATCATCGATCCAGAAACGTTTCAAGAAGAGGGCTATATCCAAGTAGTGTCCAATAAAGAGGTGTATAAAAAGATCAATGAGCTGGAGTTTATAGACGGTAAGATCTATGCAAACGTGTACCAACAAAACGTGATTTTCATCATCGATCCCCAGACTGGCGGTATTGAAGCTGCGATAGACCTGCGTACTTTAAAAGATGAAATTCCAAATTACAGTAGCAATGATAATGTCTTAAATGGCATCGCTTACGATAAGAAAAACGATCGACTATTTGTGACGGGTAAGCGCTGGGAGAAGATGTTTGAGATTGAGGTGTTGAAGTGAGCTTGTGAGTATGTGAGTATGTGAGTATGTGAGTATGTGAGTATGTGAGTAAAGGTCGCTGATTGGAGTCGAAGTGACCATTTTAGACTTGAAATAAAAAACTAACTGATCTTCTTGAAAAAGCTACCCACTTTTGAACAAACGTTTAATGTGCAACCGCACCACATCGATGACCTCGATCATGTCAACAATGTTGTGTATGTGCAATGGGTAAATGATATCGCGGTGGCGCATTGGAAAGAGGTTGCTACTGAATACTTACTAGAAACTTATAATTGGTTTTTAATCAAGCACACCATTGAATACAAAAGCGCTGCTGTTTTGGGCGACACGATTCTAGTGAGTACTCATGTAGGTAGAGCAACAAATGTGCGGTACGAGCGTTTTGTAGAAATCAGAAATGCTGAGACCGATGAATTATTGGTCAAAAGCACTTCGGACTGGTGTGCGGTGGATCATAATGGTAAACCACAACGCATATCTGACGAATTGAGAAGGGTTTTTGAAGTGAGTTAGGGGTTAAGAGTTAAGAAAATTTGCTTTTTCTATTTCACGTCTAAATTCGCCAGATGAATTTTGGAGTTTGGAACTAGGATCATGAATCCTGGAATTTGGTCCCGATAGCTATCGGGATTGGGATTTAGTGCTTAAAGTCTTGAATTTACATGAGCTATTTAGAATAATATGAAGAAATTAGTTGTATTCTTTACTGTAATCATTGGAGTCATCTTGATCTCATCATGTCGCAATGACTTTGATTTTGAATCCAGTACGGGCTCGCTTGAGTTTTCCCAGGACACGGTTTTTTTAGATACGGTTTTCAGCACCATCGGGAGTAGCACGCGTACTTTTAAAGTGTATAACCGCAGCGATGAAAACATCAGCATCCCAACGGTGGGATTGCGAAGAGGCGTCGATTCCAGATACCGACTATCAGTCGATGGTGTACCCGGAAAAGTCTTTGAAGATGTCGAGTTGCTTGCCAAGGATTCCCTGTTCATTCAAGTAGAAACTACCGTTGACATTACGGAATTTAGCAACGGTACGGAATTCCTGTACGAAGATCAAATCGATTTTGACAGCGGTTCAAACTTGCAGACCGTAGAACTGGTCACCCTAATTCAAGATGCCATTCTTTTGTTTCCTGAACTTGAAGATGATGGTACGATCGCCTGTGTTCCCATAGGAGAAGATGGTGATGGCAACGAAATCTGCATTGAAGGATTTGTTCTCGATCAAAACCAATTGAGATTTACAAATGAAAAACCCTATGTAATCTACGGATTTGCATTTGTACCAAACAATCAGATCATGACCGTGGATGCTGGAGCACGGCTACACTTTCATAACAATAGCGGCATTATAGTAACTAATGAAGCTAGTATCCAAGTAAATGGATCGCTTTCCACCACGGAGGAAATGGAGAATCAAGTTATTTTTGAAGGTGATCGCCTAGAACCTCTGTATAGCGATGTGGCAGGACAATGGTCGACGATCTGGCTTACAGCTGGAAGTAAGAACAATATTTTCAATTATACCACCATAAAAAACTCCAGCGTAGGTTTGCTTGTTGATAGCAGTAATACTGATTCAACCGGAGCAACGTTGCAAATCAACAACAGTCAGATTTTAAATTGCAGCAATAACGGTATTCTCGCCACCACAGGAGAAATTGAAGCAGAAAACTTGATTATCGGTAATACAGGACAATCATCCTTCGTGGGCAGGCTGGGTGGCAGCTACAATTTTAATAATTCTACCTTTGCAAACTACTGGAACAGCAGTTTTAGACAAGATCCTATTATACTTCTTTCCAATGCTATTCCTAATGTTGCAGACCTTAGTGAGGATTTGGTACAAGCCAATTTCACCAATTCCATCATTTACGGGAATCGCGACATCGAGATTGCTTTACTGAACGATGAAACATCAGCTTTCAATTTCAATTTCTCAAATTCGCTCTTAAGATTGAACGATCGGTTCAACGAATTGAGTGACCTACCAGCATACGATTTTCAAAATACCAATTTGTACAATCAGGTTATTTTTAACCAAGACCCGGCGTTTCAGAATGTGGATTTTAATCAATATCAGATCGACGATTCAAGCCCTGCCAATGCACTCGCTGACCCTCTGACTGCCTCACAACGTGATATTTCAGGAAATGATCGCGATGCTGCTGCACCTGATGCTGGTGCTTATGAGAGTGAAGATCTGAGTGAGGATTAAACTCGCGACAAAACCCATCCTACCCTATTCCCGTTATGTTTACCACAAGAACAAGCTTTTTACGGAAATAATTAGGGAAACCCTAGTTTGAGATTTCTATTTTTGATCCCTACTAACAACCCTAGTATTTTATGGCTTCAAGTTTTTTTGCGCTTTTTGATGATATCTCTGTTTTGATGGACGATGTAGCTTCCATGAGTAAGGTGGCTACTAAAAAAACTGCTGGAATCCTGGCCGATGATCTTGCGGTCAATGCCGATAAAGCCTCGGGATTTGTTTCAAAAAGAGAGCTACCCGTTTTATGGAAGATAGCAAAGGGTTCCCTGCTCAATAAAATCATTATCCTCCCGATCACTTTTTTATTGAGTGCTTTTCTTCCCGTGGCCATCATTGTTATTTTGATCATAGGTGGTATTTATCTCGCATTTGAGGGTGCAGAAAAAATTTGGGAATATCTCTTCAAAAAGAAAGAAAACAAACAAGAAAAGAAGCACATTAAACTTACTCCTGAAGAGGTTCTAGAACAGGAAAAAGAAAAGATCAAATCGGCTATTCTAGTGGACTTTATTTTGTCTGTCGAGATTGTGATCATTGCACTGGGAACGGTGTTAGAAGAGCCACTAGAAATTCAAATTGCGGTAACCACGGTAGTTGCCTTACTGGCAACCGTAGGTGTTTATGGTATTGTTGCTCTTCTGGTACGCATGGACGATGCTGGATTGCGTCTCATTGCAGCGGCAGATGGTAAGGAAACCTTCGGCAGTAAAATAGGTCAGGGAATGGTGTTTGTTCTACCGTGGATCGTTAAGGGATTAGCAATTTTAGGAACACTTGCCATGGTTCTTGTTGCTGGAGGTATTTTTGTCCACAACATTCACTTCTTTGAAGAGATCAATCCGGGCATGCCGGCAATGCTATGGGAATTTATAGTTGGTCTAGTGGGAGGTTTAGTTGCGTTGTTACTTTTTAATCTAGTGATGAAACTACTAGGTAAAAAGGATTAAAAGCTCTTGATTTTACTTATGAAGTGTGCGTTTTTGCTTTCGCGAAAGCGATACCTTATTTGATCATATTCTAACATAATCCATACAAAGGTCAATTGACTCCATTCAAAACGATTTTCCAAACGTAAACATAAGCGGCACCGCTACTCCGTCATTTTGATTAAAGATGTTTCCATTAGAATAATGAATGATCTTGAGTTCAAAATTGTAACTGTGATCCTTGCCAAAATAAGCTCCCACCCCCATAAAATCTTGATAGGTAAATTCTGGCCCGGTTTCTAAACCATCAATGTTTTCTTTACTGATAAAAGTAGGACCAATCAGAGAGTAATTGGCATACATCGCAAATTGCTTTTCTCGCCAAAAATAAAAATCGATTTGAGGATAAATACTCAATGCAAATACCCAGTCCTTATCCTTACTACTTTCAAATGCAGTAGCACTTGCCCCCCAACCCAATGCCAGAATTTTGCGGCCTTTATAAACCGTACGGTGATAATTTAAGTGAACGGTGTTACTGGCCTTTACATCTCCATACCAAAAAACAGGTACTCCAAAATTTTCAAAATTCCCTATTCTAGACTGGAAGGAGAAAAATTTGTTTGCAAAGTATCCTATAAAATCATTGCTGTAACCCAATTGTAAGGTGTTTTTTGGGAAGAACACATCACTCGTCTCATGATATTCTTTGGGCACCAATTCTGATAAATTATACTGAAAACCCGCGGTGAATTGACTTATGGATCCCTGACTGTCATTATGCCTGGGAATATGCATTGCCTGTGCAGTCAAGTCCCATCTATTGTTCAATTTGTATTTCAAGCCACCTACGGCCATCAAACTGATGTATTCCTCATCTTGAACTCCCCTATTCTCTCCTAGTAAAAATCCTTTTCTCGTTACTCGAGCTGGACCGGCCTCTGTGTACAGGCTCCATTTCTCATCGAGAGCAAATTCTCGACTTAAAGTGAGAAACCAAGAATTCAAAAAAACGCTTTTAGTCAAGTTGGAGCCACTTACATTTTCAAACTCAAACCAGATCGCCGGGCGCATAACACCGTACTGAATCGCCCAATTCTCATTGAATTTATAACCAAGCATCAATCGCCCAGAGAATGGATTTTTCCTAAAGCCACTCGTGGTAAAACCTTCGTTCAAAAGGCTTTCATCGTAGGGATAGTTTAAATAACCCAGATTAACCTGAATGAACGTGTTTCGCAAAAAGGAATAATCTTTTTCCTGATCTTCAACATCTTGACTGAACACCCATAAGGGCAGTAGAACAGTAATAAGAATTAAAACGTTTTTAGGCATGTATCAATTTAAGGCCAGCAAGATAAATAGAAAGCTAGTGTTCATCCTATTTTGATTAATTTGCCCGCTTAATATTTTAATTAGCAACCGTTGAGTCGACATTATTTAGCAGTAATTATTTTGTTTTTTTCGCTGTATGCAACGGCTCAACCTGATCTGGATGATGTGTTTCACGATTTTTTGATCATTCTAGATCGTTATAATGAACCGGCAGCAGAAGCCAGTACCCAGCAAACCGGTGCAGGTTACTACACCACCGCAAAAAGTCTGAAAAAATTTGAGTTTACGGCCAGTATAGGTATCAGCGGTTTGCCCTTTCCTAATTCAAAACAGTTTTTTGACGTACGAGAAGAGGAGTTTCTGAACTTTACGATCAGGGATGCAGATCGCGCGAGCGTTCCCACCGCCTTGGGAGGTGAAAAACGGGTGTTCTTTGATTTTGAGATTGAGGGTGATGATTATGAATTTCAGGCATTGCCTGGTCTGGGGACTGATTTTTTTGCGTTTCCCTATATTCAAGGTCAGATAGGTTTATGGAAGGAAACAGAAATGATCATTCGCTATGGACCGCAAATCACAATTGAAAGTTCTGACTACGCTTTATATGGAGCGGGTGTAAAACATAATTTGAGTCAGTATTTTCAGGAAGAAAATCGCAAGTGGGAAGTTGCTTTTCTGACAAATATCAATTGGAGTGATTTCAACCTCAGGTACAAGCCTCTCGCGCTAGAGCCTGCGAGTGGCGACCCTGCTATAGCAGTCTTAGACGGTACACTCATTGATTTTTACTCTTTAAATGCAGGTCTTATCGCAAGTCGCGATTGGAATTCATGGACGGTTTCTGGAGGTTTGATGTATACAAACAGTTGGATCGATTACCGGCTCACCGGTGAGGAAAGTCAGTTCCTGAACATTTTCAATCAGGTTCTCGTCGCTTTGAGCGAGCGCAAAACCAGCTTTAGAGCAGATCTGGGCGGCGCTTATAATTGGAGGGACTGGACGCTGGCAACACAAGTGAGTTACTCGCAGTTTTTGAACTTCAATATTCAAGGAGTTTATCAGATTTTTTGATTGATTCAGTCTTTGATATTCTACTCCTGCCTCCTTGTCACGATTAGTTCTTAGTGGTTTACGCTTTCGCGAAAGCGAGATAAATCAAAAACTTTTTACCCACTAAAATTATCGTGCTATTTTAAAAAAGAGACAAAAAGTGAGCTAATCACTTAAGGATGTCACCACAGTAACAAATAATGGCGAGTTTGAATTTTGCTATTTAATACCGCTAATTAACCTATAAACACCACGATTAAAGGTAACTGAACGGCCTGCGCTGAGCGGAGTCGAAGTGAGCAGAAGTCCCGATTTCATTACCTTTATCCCATGAACCATTCCCCACTCTCACCTAAAGCAGCGATACAGATCCAGAAGCCCGCAAGCGAAGTTTTTGAAGCCATTGTTGATCCTGAAAAAATGAAAAACTACTTTATCGCCTACGGTACGGGAAAACTTGAAACGGGAAGCGAAGTAAAATGGAAATTCCCAGAGTTTCCAGACTACTATCCTGTCAGTAAGATCAAGATTGAGCAACACAAATTCATTTCTTTTGTTTGGGATCCGGAGACGCTAGTGGAAATCACTCTAGATCCACTACCGGACGACAGCACAGTCGTGCGAGTCGTTGAGAAGAGCTTTAAAGAAACAAACAGTCAAACCATTTCATGGGCAATCGAAAATGCCAGCGGCTGGGGGAATTTTTTAGCGAGCTTGAAAGCTTATTTGGAATACGGGATTCAATTGCGCAAAGGTGCATTTGAGTTCATGAGACCAATGGATTGAAGATTTTAGTTTTAAGATTTGAGATTTATGAATGGACAATTTCTTGAAGTTTTTTGATTTCTAAATCGTCATGATATAAATTGCCGTGACTTCGTCATTAAGATAAACTCGAACTGCCTAAATGAAAAAACCTCAGGTAATTTTCAGTCTGTTATTTCTTATTGTTATTGTCGCTCTGTATCTTCTAACAACAGGTTCCTCAATTCTTTTAGAGCCGATCGATTTGGGTTTGACTCGATTTCCTGCAGGTACTTTGATTACGTGGCTGGGGTTGATCGCACTACCCTCTTGTATTTACTTTGGTGCGAGACGCATGAGAGAGCCTGAAAGTAAATTTGATCAGTTCGTTTCAAAAAGTTTGAGAGGAATCCTCATCATGGCGCTCCTTTGGGTTCCCATTTCCTATTTGCTCGCTGGGAATTTGTCGTTTTCTTTCTCAGGCAACTTACAGTATCAAGGCGGTCCTACAGCTTCTAGAATCTTTTTTGTCTTTACTTATGGGATCGTTCTATCAAGTTTAGCGATAACCGTGCTGTTGTCGATTCTCTCGCTTTCGCGCCGCGCCGTCGGCAAACCTAAGGCGAACGAGGGAAAGCGCAAATAAACAAGTGAAGCTCCCTGATACATGATGAATTTTCCTAATTTTAAGGCGCAAGAGTAAACCACACCACCTATGGAAGTCACCCAGAAGAAAAACGATCAGGTTGCTGGCATGAAATTCTCATCCGTGTACCCGCATTACGTAACCAAAGTTGAAAAAAAGGGAAGAATGGTGGAAGAACTTCATGAAGTCATTCATTGGTTAACAGGCTTTGACAGCGAAAAATTGAATCAGCTGGTCGAACAGCAGGTTACGTTTCATGAGTTTTTTGATCAAGCGTCGCTCAATTCAAACGCGCACTTGATCACAGGCGTCATTTGTGGATATCGTATAGAGGATATTCCAGACCAATTTGACACCTATCGCAACGTACGATATTTGGATAAACTTGTGGATGAGCTAGCCAGGGGTCGTAAATTAGAGAAAATCATGAGAGCCTCTTGAAAAATTTTCTCTTATTGCTGGTCACACTCACAATCTGTGGATGTAAACAAAAAACTCCTGATCTCAGAGACTACAAATCAGAATCATTTAGCATCGTCAAGATAGGCACAAATACCTTTGTGCATACCTCCTACCTCCACACAGGTCAATGGGGAGCTGTACCTTGTAACGGTATGATCTATGTTGATGGTGGTGAAGCCATTATTTTTGATGCACCAGTAAACGATCAATCATCACAAGAATTGATCACATGGCTTGATGGGATCGATATTAAAGCGATTGTTGCCACCCATTATCATGTAGATTGCTTGGGAGGATTGGGAGCCTTTCATCAAAATAATATCCCGTCTTATGCGCTGGAAAAAACGATTGAATTAGCTAAAGAAAAACATGCCGTTTATATACCTCGAAACAGTTTTAAAGAAGTTGAAACCTTTGCCGTGGGCGACGAAAAAGTTGAGGCTCGGTTTCTAGGTGCTGGACATACTCATGATAATATCGTGGGCTATTTACCTAAAGAAAGAACGCTATTCGGTGGCTGCTTGATCAAAGCACAAGGTGCTTCAACAGGTAATCTTGAGGATGCCAACGTCCTCGAATGGCCCACGACCGTGAAAAAGATCAAAGAGTTTTATCCTGATATTCAAAAAGTGATACCCGGTCATGGTGTACATGGAGGGAAAGAGCTGCTGGATTACACATTTGAACTCTTTGAGCCGAAACCGCGCTTTTTATTCTTCCTACACAACCGTTTTCTTGAAACTCACGATCTCGAGGACGAACATCCAGAATACGGTCGTACAAAATATCACGAAATTATCGATGCTTTTAAAAGCGGTGGACTCAATGTGATCAGCGAGCAAAGGAAGGGAAATGTCAATGCTCAAATGTATGCCACCACGGTTGTCGAGCAAATCGACAGTCTTATTGCAAAAGGGGTTCCCGCAGATCATATTACAATCGCGGGTACTTCTAAAGGAGGTTATATCGCTCAGTACGTCAGTACAATCGCAAATCGTCCTGATCTCAATTTTGTTTTTATTGCCAGCTTTCAAGATTCTGACTTGCACGACATTCCAGAAATCAATTATTGTGGAAATATTTTAAATATCTACGAGATCTCTGATCCTTATGGCGCTTCCGCGAAAGCGAGATTACAGAACACAACGTGCGAGATCAGACACTTCAAAGAAATCGAACTACAGACCGGTCTAGGTCATGGGTTCCTGTTCCAACCCATTGACGAATGGATTACACCTACTATATCTTGGGCTAAAGGGAAATATATATTCCCTTAATTGATCTGAATTCAGAAAATATTTGGATCGATCGCTTTAGAAAATCTTTGGGTAAGTTCAACATTTTAGTAACGGTTAATCTATTTTAATCATTTGATATTTAAAAAAATTGAGATTATGGAAAATCAAATATTAATTGAAGCGCTTACACAATGTATTACACATTGCAACAACTGTGCTCAGGCATGCCTAGGAGAGGAAGACGTTAAAATGATGTCAAATTGCATACGGACCGATATTGCCTGCGCAGAGGTTTGCAGTACTGCATTAAAATTGGTAACCTTTAAATCCCAGTTTACAGAATCTTATTTGAAGGTTTGCGCGGAAATTTGCAATGCGTGTGCCGATGAATGTTCTAAACACAAGCATCAACATTGTCAAGATTGTGCAGAAGCTTGCAGAAAATGTGCTAGATTATGTGAGGAATTCAATAATTGAACCTTGTTTATTAGCTTTTAGTACTTGCCTGATCCTAGCCATATGGGTCAGTTATTTTCCTTGATGAACGTCCGCAGCATAGCAACTGCGGGCAGTTGACTTAAGCTTTAGTGGTGAAAAGCTTGAGGCTATATGCACGTGTCATCTTGGAAAAATAGGGAGCCTCAAACAAAAAGCCTAAGCCTTTCGAGGTTTTGGTTCTTTCTCCATCTGGGTGAGAATGTATTCATAACCCACTGATTCTTTCAGAGTCGCTTGCCTCTAAATGATTATGGAGGGAGCTCTCTTAATATGTAGCCGTAAGTGCCTAAGATCTATCTCTTCTCGCTTCCGACGTACTCCCTTTCCTTCAAGAACCATTTGTAATGTACATTTACGGAGTCCACGCCATTTGTTAATGGGTGCTTTGAGTGATCATGAGCAGGTGAAATCTGTACTTGATGTGGCAACGGCGGTCAACTATTGAAGAGCCTTTTCCCGCAGCCGTGCCCAAGTTCTGTAAACTGACCCTCATGCAGTACGCACTAACTTTTGAATTATGAAACAGAGTGTAAAATACGCCACAGCGCGGAACCGCCTTCATCCAGACATTCGCTTAGAAGTCCAGCGGACTCCCTTAAGCGCGACTCGGCAAGCGACTATGGCGGTTGAATCTGGTGCGGTCGACCGGCATAGGAAAGTTTTTCTGGAATTTCTTAATTATTTCGGCAATCAGGAATTTTCGCTTAGGATCGAGACCTTCTTACCCAGAATGTCTAGTGCCGTGACCTCAATGTAGTCCACTTTATGTTAGACCGGTCGCTTTATCAAGTTTCATCCACTTGATAGTTTCATGAAAACTTGAGAATTGCAGTAAAGATTTGTAGAGTATTGCAGCTAGATCGGGTATAATATTAGAATTATAGATTGGACAATTATAATGTTCTGACCATCAATAAAATGAATTGTAAGTTAGCAAAGACATCCGTTATCGTAAATAGCAAAACGTGTTTGGCTTATCATTTTCATTCCTATTTCCATGGTGACTCAGAATCTGAGTAAAATACATTTCTAAAGGTGTTCGTAAATATCTCATTTTCTCTTACTGCATTTAACCATGAGTTGATTCCGTTCCTTAGAAAAAAAAATTGCCGAATTAATGAAAATTACAATATTTAGTTTTACTTAGCCTTTTTGATTTTAAGCCAAGGCTATTTTGTCAAAATCTGTAAGGATGTTATACTGTAACGTCAAACTTATAGAGATTTTCATTACAGGGAGGAACATCCCTAGTGATTAGCTAGACTTAAACGGTATAAAACGAGTAGAGATACATGGGACGATTTTTTATCAACTGCGATGACGCCAGTATACTAAGCACACGGGCGCATTATAACGATCTCAATTCAAAGGAACGCTTCAGACATAATCTTCACAAGTCTCATTGCTTGAAATGCCGTGATTTTCATAAGAAAAATGCTCGTTTCCAGCGAGGTATCAACAAATTAAAGTGGGTAAAACTTACGGTAGAAGAAAAAGACCGTATACGCCAGCGCTTACTCCAAGCGATGGGGAAATAGATTTGTTTCAAGCATTTCTATCCCATTTTCACAGTCAGTGGCTTCTGGTTGAACGAGATTTAATTATTTAGACCAGAGCTTCCGGGCAGATTCGGTATGGTGTAGACTATTAACCGGCAAAGGCGGATTGTGAATTATTTGAGCTGGACGATGTGATTAAAAAATATTCCTTAGATCTCCTTTTTGACTCTGCTCTATGCATCACTTTAAGGTAAGAAGCCTAACCTAAAAAAGAAACCCATTTTCTTCATTGAAAATGGGTTTGCTAGAAATATTTTATGGGCTTAATCCCTGCCCCCTAGCATAAGGACCTCGTTGCAAACGATCTCAGTAGTGTAGCGCTTATTGCCGTCTTTGTCATCCCAGGCACGGGTGACCAGCTTCCCTTCTACTCCTACTTTGTTACCCTTCTTCACATAACTGGAAATGATGTTTGCTGTGCCGTTAAAGGCAACGACTCGATGCCATTGCGTATCAGTTACTTGCTCACCTTGTTTGTTCTTGTAACGATCGGTTGTGGCGAGAGAGAACTTAGCCACTTTCTTACCGTCTTGAAGGTTGATGATTTCTGGATCTTGTCCCAGATTCCCGATCAGTTGTACTTTGTTGTTCATGGTGCTCATAATAAATTAGTTTGTATGGATTAAAAAATTTTTAATGTCATCGGGTTTGATTTGTTTGTTGATGACGGTGCAAATATGTGGTGGGTTCAAAATCACAAACGTATTTTAAAGAATTGCTTACGTTTATAGTCGTTTGTAAATAACTGTATCACAATTATCATCCTATTTTCGGTGAATAAAAGTTTGACAATAGCAAATCTATTCAAGCTTGAGGTCGTACTAAAAAAACTTTTTAATTAAGTTTGAACTTATGCAAAACATTATCAAATGAATTTTACCGACCAACCTGAATTCGCCAAATTCTGGGATCGCTTTGGTGCATACCTGCTGGATGGACTTATTATAGGAGTGCCCTCCTTCTTTTTAAATTTTCTCAACTTCACAACGATCAAAAGCTTTATAATTTATCTGATCATCTTGTTACTGGGCGTTGCCTACAAACCATTTATGGAAAGTAAGTTTCAGGCAACTCTGGGAAAAATGATCCTCAATCTTAAAGTCTTGGATTATAATTTTAACCCCATAAGTTATCAGACATCTCTTTTACGTAGTTTGATCTACATTCTGCCTTCAATCGCTGTGATTCCGTTTCAGTACATGAGTTTGAATGATCCAGAATTGAGTGCGGGTGACAGTTATATGGACTTTTTACAGTCCGTTGACATTGCGTTTCCCATACTTTTTATTTTGAATGTTGTTTTCTCGCTCATCATCCTTGCCGACGTGATCTTTCTACTTGCAGATGAGACCGGACAGCAACGCAGTTTGAAGGATCGCTGGGCAAAAACATTTGTTTTGAAGGTTCGCAAATGAAACCATTCGGTGGATTGATAGTTAATTCTTACAGATCGTAATCTCCTGTGAAGAATTTTAAGTGTTACGCTTTCGCGAAAGCGAGAATGAATAACTAAACACAAAACAATGAAGCGATCTCGACCAACCTGCGCAGATAAAAACCTAGAAGGGGTTTGCGACAAGATTCTATAAAATCCTATAACTTTTTAATTTTTCTCGACCAGCAAAGAATTCAAGATTTTGGTGGTCTTTTTGAAAGAAGGTCTAGGCGCATTAGCATCAATGACATTGCCCTCGGGATCTAAAATAATGAATCTGGGGATGCTATGCACAGCATAGGCTTCCATAAAATCACTATCAAAGGATTTATCAGCAAAAAGCTGAATACCGTGGAGGGACTTCTCATCGATCATTTTTTTCCAGCTTTTCTTATCCCTTTTCTTATCGACGGATATGCTCACAAAAACTATTGAATCATTTTTGAAACGTTCCTCAAGTTCTTTTAAGTAAGGAATTTGTTGAATGCAAGGGGCACACCAGGTTGCCCAAACATCTATGTATACATATTTACCCCTAAAATTTGATAGGCTGACAATGGATCCATCTATGGACTCGTATTCAAATCCAGGTGATGGACTTCCCTGGGAAAGATAAGTTTCCATCTGAAGAAGCTCATCGTATTTTTTCTGTGCGGCGTCGATAAATGGTTTATGAGAGGTCACCTTTTTTATCAGTTCCAGATATTCTTCTGGATGATCTGTTTTATTTGAAATCTTACCATAAAAACCGTTTACCAGCGTGATCAAGGCGGGCTGATGGGGCACATTACGCAATTGAGCCAGTTTTGCATCAACACCACTTGCGTCCTCTATGTTGTTTGAGTAATGATAATTTGTGAGGTATCTATAGTAAGGATGTTTTTGATATTCCTTTTCATCTGTGTAATCAATTTCTTCAAGAGGCTTAAGATAATCAGATGTAGGAGTTACCTCCTCACCGCGATAAAATTCAAGACTCGATTGAAAATTTTTTAGGCTCAGCAGGAAATCATAGTGAATGGATTTTTTTTCTTCTATCATGAAGAATGAGCTCAAATCATAGTTGGCCATCAGCTGCTCCTGTCCTGCTTTCAGGTTACTGATATTTATGAGATATTGATCCTCATTTATGCTGTAGAAAGAGTCTATGTCTTGTAAGGTCTGCTTATTCAGTAGGCGTTTTGCATTCAGATAATTATTTCTTTCTGCACCGTCACCTTTGAACGAAAGTGTTTTCTCGATTTCTAGAGCGTCAAAAGTTATTTCCAGATCATCTTTTGGGTACAGATAAACATAAAATGTATTTCTGCCATATTTGAGCATGAAATAACCATCAGTCACCTTCACCGAACCTTTGAAAGAACCATCGGCCTTCAAATCCATTTCAAAGAGTTGATTGTTGCCCAGGTCACTTATTGAGATGTTTTCTGCCGTTTGATTTTGTACTTTCCCGTGAAGCTTTATTTTACCGCTTTTGGCGAAAGCGAATGCAGAAAAAGCCAAGACAATGAAAAACGAAATTTTAATTTTCATAAAAAATATAAGTTGGTTAATTGGTTTAATATAAGCTTACGATATTACCCCCTATTACGCTCCAGTAAGATCATCATCATGAGGGATAGCATGATGCGTTCTTTATCGTCTTGATCCACTTCTTTAAGTTTTTCCACGACAAACTTTCTTCCAAAAAACGATGGCTCCTTTTTCAGTTTGACCACTACATTTCCCTGCAGATCAGTCACGTTGTAAACGGGATGAAAAAGATAACCTGTCAAAAATCCCAAGATGGGAATCTCACCCAGCAAACCGTCAGCAAAGCGTGTAAAGGCGCTTTCTTCCTCAATCTTGAACTGCTGCTGATTATTCTGGTCGATCACTAAATATTGCGCTTTCCAGAGGGATTTCCATCCCTTGCGTGCCACTTTACCCAGTTGGGCACCACTCGCATCGGTAAAACCGTAGGCAGCACTCCAGTCCAGCCATCGATTAGCCTTTATGGAATAGAGCAATTCGCTTTTACGCTCGTCAGCATATACATTTACAGCCTCCTTAAACTTGAACATTTTTTGACGCACGTAGGCGACGGTATGGCCTGTCGCATCAGTCGCCACAAAGTCATTGCTTAACGTGGTAATCTTAAATTTGAAATCAAGTGGGAATTGTAAATTTTTCATTTTTATCTTTTGCTGTTTGCTAAGCGCTATTTGCTATCCGTTTTTTCTCATTTGGTTGATATTAAGTGAAGATAAATAAAAACTTTTACCTCATTCTTTTAAAAGCTTACGATCAAAATGCTCAATTGCTCAACAGGCAGCAAAGAATCCGAAATCAATGTTATTCCATTCACGCAAAGGAATGCGCCGGAATACTCAAATCGGGCTTCGAGAGCGCTTCGACAGGCTCAGCGCGACACCTCAGCCCTCATCCTCATGCCTCATACCTACGCTACGAAGAATAAAGCCACGGTCAATACCGACGATCACTAACTGATAGCTTACAACTGCAACTAAGAGCTAAGAATCTACTCCACCTTCTCAAGCTTGGCAAAACGCAACAACAGCTTTTTCAATCCTCCTACTTCAAATCGTATTTCAGCTTTGCGCTCACCTCCTACTCCTTCAAAATTCAACACTTCGCCCACGCCAAAACGCGCATGACTCACCTTATCACCTACTTCAAGATTCCCTTCAAATCCTGCTGGTGTACTTTTTGACGTGGCGGTCATGGGTTTCATTTTGCGTAGCTTCCTAATCTGCGCCTCGCTCGGTTGATTCACGCTGGGTGGTGTTCCGTTTTTAGGTTTGCTCTGGCGCAATTTTGATTTGTCCGGTTCATCCCACAAATGATCTTGAAGCGCACTTTTATAGCGATAATCATCTGGCGGTGTGGTGTATTCCAAATACTGATCATCGATTTCAGTAATGAATCGGCTGGGTTCTGCATCTACCAGTTTTCCCCAGCGGTAACGGCTTAGCGTATAAGTTAGGTAAGCCTGTTTTTCAGCGCGTGTGAGTGCGACGTAAAACAAACGGCGTTCTTCTTCCAGTTCCTCGCGCGTGTTCATGCTCATCGCACTCGGGAATAGATCTTCCTCCATACCAACAATGTAGAGATAAGGGAATTCCAGACCTTTGGAGAGGTGGATCGTCATGAGCGACACCCGATTCTGGTCGCCTTTATCATTATCCATGTCGGTAGCGAGGGCGACATCTTCTAGAAATTCTGCTAGGGAACCGCGTGCATCTGCGACTTCTTTTTGCCCCTCAACAAAATCGCGCATACCGTTGAGCAATTCCTCAATGTTCTCGATGCGGGAAATACCTTCCTGAGTGCCATCTTTTTTGAGTTCTGTGAGCAGGGCACTTTTTTTGATCACGTACTCTGTAAGCTCAAAAACATTTTGCTGTTCCTCAAGTGCTTGAAAGCTCTTGATCATGGTCGCAAAATTCCTGAGCTTGGTTTTTGTGGATCCGTTGATATTAATTTCAACGCGATCGATGTTTTCAATGACCTCAAAAATGCTGCGGTCGTATTGCTTGGCCGCCACGATCAATCGGTCCATAGTGGTGGCACCTATACCTCGTGCAGGATAATTGATCACGCGTTTCAGCGCTTCTTCATCTTTGGGATTCACGACCAGTCGCAAATACGCAAGCACGTCTTTTACCTCTTTGCGCTGATAGAAGCTTAGCCCACCGTAAATTCTATACGGAATGTCACGCTTGCGCAACGCATCTTCCATAGCACGCGATTGTGCATTAGTACGATACAAAATGGCAAACTCGCTGTTGTCCAGCTGATGCTGCATCTTGTTCTCAAAAATGGATCCGGCCACGTATCGACCTTCTTCTGCATCGCTCATGAGTCGGTGCACGATGATCTTGGGGCCTTCATCATTTGCCGTCCAGACTACTTTCTCCAGTTTGGTCTTGTTATGCTCGATGACCGAGTTTGCCGCTTCCACGATGTTTTTTGTGGAGCGGTAGTTCTGTTCCAGTCGGTAGGCCTTTACATCATCATAATCCCGCTGAAAATTGAGAATGTTATTGATATTAGCTCCACGAAAGGCATAGATACTCTGCGCATCGTCTCCCACCACACAAATATTCTGGAACTTATCAGAAAGCGCTTTAACGATCAAATACTGGCTATGATTGGTATCTTGATACTCATCTACGAGAATATACTGGAACCTATGCTGATATTTTGCCAAAACATCCGGAAAGCGGTTCAAAAGTTCGTTTGTCTTCAATAAAAGATCATCAAAATCCATCGCACCTGCCTTGAAACAGCGTTCAACATATTCTTTATAGATCTGGCCAAAACGCGGTCTGCGTGCCATGGCATCGGCCTCTTGAAGATCGGGATCGGCAAAATAGGCGCGCACCGTGATCAGGCTATTTTTTAGGGATGAAATACGGGAGTAGACTTGTTTGTACTTGTACACATCCTTATCCAGCCCCATTTCCTTGATGATCGCGCTCACCAGTCGCTGGGAATCCTGGGTATCGTAAATGGTAAAATTGGACGGGTAACCCAGTTTGCCGGCCTCCATGCGCAACAGCCGTGCAAAAACCGAGTGGAACGTCCCCATCCAGAGGTTTTTTGCCTCACTCTGCCCCACGATATCGGCAATACGTTTTTTCATCTCGCGAGCAGCCTTATTAGTAAACGTAAGCGCTAGGATATTGAACGCATCCACGCCCTGTTGCATTAAATAGGCAATGCGCAACGTGAGGACACGAGTCTTTCCAGATCCCGCACCCGCGATTACGATCATGGGGCCTTCCTTTTGTAGTACCGGTTCTTTCTGAGCGTCGTTAAGCTGGGAAATATAATCCTGCAAAATGTGTCGAATTTGGAAGCGATAAAGGTACGGCTTGAAGAAGTTTCCGCTTTCGCGAAAGCGTGCTATTTATCCAGCCATTTTTCAACAGTACTTTCAAAAATGTATTTAACTAAATATCGATTAAACGTTAAATATTCAGATTAAAAGCATTTAAACTTGCACGGGATTTTTTTTTTTTCGAGGTTTGAGTATTATTAACCTTTTAAATCTTTTTTATGAAAAAAGTACTTTTAATTTTGAGTTCGGTAGCAATGTTTTCTTTTGATTCTATTAAGAATGGGGAGACGGTTTCCGAAGATTTTGGAGATTGTCCTCCAAACTCAACAGAAGTGGTGGCTAGTTGCACCAGCGGTTGTTACTCAACTGTCATCTTAGGAGTCAGATTTGGTCTTACAACCGAAGAAACCGAAGATGCTGAAAACAGATTGCAAAACTGGTGCAATAGACAATCTCTTATGCGTACCTCTTTTGATCCACCAGCAATTCTCTAATTATGGTGATCAGCATTAAGACGTTCCTAGGAGTTTTGTTTCTAGGAATGTTTTTTCATTACGTTTCAAGTCAAGATAAGAGTGCTTTAAAAAATCATGAGGCATACGCTTTATTGTATCAATATTCTTTCAAAAAGTTTAAAGATATGCCTGAGCGAACATTAGTAGACTATATCTACACTACATACAAAGGAGACAGTATTTTTAGTCAATTCTATAACAAAATGAAACGGGACTCAATTCAGTCATTCAGAAAATTAAAGAGTTCTGATAGAGCTTCACTTATTTTAAATGATTACCCCTACAGCATTCAAATAGTTAATGATAAAATAACATATCGATCAAAAATCGGAAAGGAGTTTACATATTACATAGAAAATGTTGATTATACGTGGGTTTTGAAAGACTCAACAACCAATATCAATTCATATAAGTGCAAATTTGCTAAAACAGAATATGCGGGTAGGGTTTGGAACGCATGGTATACAACTGATTTACCAATTAACGTAGGGCCATATAAATTTAAAAATCTACCAGGATGTATTATTAAAGTGTATGATTCAGAACATTTGTTTGATTTTGAATTAATAAATATGAAAAAGAAAAAGGAAGTGAGGCTTAAACCATTTCCTTATATCACTAAACAAAATTTTGTTTTAAAGGAAAGAAAAGACTTCAACAAATTATTTCAGGCCTTTAAGTCATTAAGTTTTTCAGAGGCAGTTGCTTATATGAATCGAAATGACCCAGAACGATCTAGAGGTAAAATCGTCGCTGTGAACGGAGATGATACGTTGACAAGAAATTCAACTGGAATTGGATATGAAGAATTTTGGTTAGAAATAGATCATCTTGAATAGATCAAATCAAGCAGTAAAAAAATTACTTTTGACACTCCTCCTGGGAGTGTCTTTTTTTGCATTTGCCCAGCAGTCACCTTTTAGGGGTGTGGTGGTTGACAGCATACAATATCCTGTGCCTTATGCCATTGTGACTTTGAGTAAGGCCACTAATGAAAGTGGGATTATCGCCTACTCCACAACAAATGATAGCGGCCGTTTTGAGCTACAAATCAATTCCAAAATTCACGACTCCTTATACCTCTCTGTAAGGCACATGTCCTTTGCCAAAAAGGAAGTGGTCATCAAAGACTTTTCAAAAGAGATCACCGTGGTGCTCGACAAACAAGAAAATCAGCTCAAGGAAGTGCTGGTGAAGGCTAAGAAGAATATCGAAATCAAGGGCGATACCATACGCTATCAGGTAGATGAGCTCAAAAAAGAAAAAGACTATACCATTGAAGAAGTCATCGATCGTATTCCTGGTGTATCGATCTCAGAAAATGGCCAGATCAAGTATAAAGACAAAGCTATAAGCCATCTGTATATTAATGGTGTAGATCTACTGGAAGGTCGGTACAATATCGCAACCCGAGGCATTCCCGCAGATGCCGTTAAAGATATTGAGGTGCTCCAGCGGCACAACCATGCCCGCATTGACATAGGCAGGACAGAGAGCGATAAAGTCGCTATGAACCTCAATATCAAGAAAGACCAGAGCCTCGTCTTTGGTACCGCTCGTGCAGATGCTGGCCTTCCTTTCTTGACAGGACGTGCAGAAGCAACACCCATTTACCTGCGTGAAAAAGTCCAAAACATTTCCAGTCTCAGAGCAAACAATTACGGCAAGTCCCTCACCGATTACGGAACTAGCTTGACAAGAGGCAATCTGGACCTAGAAGTCCTAAAGCTCGACGATACCCAAATCATCAATGCTCCAAATACCCAGGGCAACACCATCTCCAACAAATACTGGCTGGATAATGAATCGTTTTCTGTGACTAACGATGCACTTTATAAAGCAAAAGAAAAAAGGCTTTTTAAAGCAAGTGCCGATTACAATTTTGAAGACGCACAGTTACAAAGGGAAAATAATAGTGTTTTCTATTTTAATAATGATAGTACAGTCGTGAATCGCAGCTCGTTTGATCGTATTGTTAAAAGACGCTATCAGGGCGGACTTATTGCCGAGATTAATGAAGAGGATCTCTTTTTGAAGAACAAACTGTCCTTATCTGCCCAAAATCAAGATGGTATTACCCAAAACCTACAAAACGGACTGGACATCAATACCCGCTACAACCGTGATACTCGCGATGTGAGAAACCTGTTGGAACTTAAGAATCCGCTGTTTAAGAAGGTGATCTCAAGCGGTCTTCTGTTTGAGTATAAAAAAGATGATCAATTACTTGAAGTGGATCCTGCTGTATTTGCCACACAAATCCCATCAAACGGTAATCCCAGCTCAACATTTCAAAATGCGGCACTTGAAAAATGGAACCTTGCCGCCTATTCAAAGTTTGATTTTGAGTTTTTGAAAACAGATTGGGAATTCAAACAAGACATCCAGTACAGGAATGAGCAACTTGACAATCAGCTATTTCAGGATGACGAGATCAACAATGAACTACCGTTTACCAGCAGTTTTGAGTTGTCTACCTTCAGGGGAATGAGTTCAATAAATGCCAAATACGAATGGAGCCGGTGGAAACTTTCTTTAAGGCCAAAAATTTCTTTTCTCGATTTAAAACGTACCCAAGATCTTAACAATTCTGAACAGGATGATCAGTATTTCTTTTTTGAACCCGATGCCAATCTTTCCTACTCTATTCAGAATACTTGGAATTTTGGTTTGAGCTATTCCAGAAATCTCAAAACATCAGAATTCAATAGACTTTATGAGGGCCTGGTACTTACTTCATTTTCAAATCTGTCTAGAAACCCTACGGATATTAATGTCACCCGATCCAATCAGGGGAGCTTGTTCATCAATTATTCCAATATCTTAAAAGGTTTTTTCTTAAGGAATTTTACCACCTATGACCGCTCTATCCAAGATTTCACCTTCACGGGAATTCTCGATGAGAATGGACTCATTCAGATCGATGCCATCGATAGAGAAAATGAAACGCGTACTTATTCAAACACCACAAGCCTTACCAAAAGATTCTTTACGCATCTCAAGACCGAGTTCAGTTATGCTTACAGAGAGTTTCAAAGCGAGCAGTTTTTTAATAACATTCTTCAAGAAAATAAAAACAGTACCCACGGTTTCTCTCTTGAACTAGGTTGGGATAAAGGCACCTGGTACGGGATTAAGTACATTGGGAACGTGAACTACGGAATCTCAGAGGTGAATGGTTTTAGAGCAACAAACCTGTTTCAAAAACACGATCTGGAACTGGATCTTTACCTCAGCTCAAAAACACGCTGGAATTTCACGGCGCAATCTGCCATTTCCAGTTTCTCAAACAACGATGATGTAAACGAAAATACCTTGTTCAGCACGAACTTTTATTACAAGCCTTCTAAAAAACTATTTCTAAGAGCTTCCTTTGACAATATTTTTGACGAGCGATTTTTCACTACTTTAAATTCAAGTGCCAACCTCATAAGTCTTTCCAGATTCAACCTTAGGCCACGTCAATTCACTATTGGTTTGAATTATACTTTATGATGTCTCGCTTTCGCGAAAGCGTAAAAAATCCTCAAAAAACCGTTCCTAGCATTTACGATAACGATATAGTATTCCCTACTTTTGCAAAAATTTTAAAACACAATTGATACTACCTTTATGGACACGTATGAAAAAGAGCTCGCCTTTCAAACCGACAGGCGTCGCGCAGCAGTAGCATTTATCAAGGCCGTGAGCGATTTATGGTATGACCATTCTATCGAGCTCGTGCTTTTTAGAAATCAGCTGATCGACCGCAATGTGAGCGAGATCATCAACCTGCATGAATATGCTGGCGAGTTTGTACAGAAACCCATCTCAGTCTTTGACAGCGTAGAGATCGCACAGGCATTGCTATCGCTAGACCTGCCGCCTGCTAAGCTCGACATCGGTAAACTTACTTATGAATACCATCTAGAGGACAATGAGAACCAAGATGTCATGAGTTTTGTGATCAAGAAATTGAACCACGCAAAAAAGGCAGATGCCATCACCCCTAAAGATGTGGTGCTTTATGGTTTTGGCCGTATCGGTAGACTACTGGCTCGTGAGCTGATGTCAAAAGCTGGAAAAGGTAGCCAACTGCGCTTGAGAGCCATCGTGACCCGCGGTGAAGTTAACGAGACCGTTCTGGCAAAAAGAGCCTCTCTTCTAGCCCAAGATAGCGTGCACGGAGATTTCTCCGGAACGGTTTCTTATGATCTGGATAGCAAATCCCTAATCGTAAACGGTACTACGGTAAATATCATAAGCGCTAATGCACCCGAAGACATTGACTACACCGCTTACGGCATCAAGGATGCTCTAATCATAGATAACACGGGTGCCTTTAGGGATAAAGAAGCGCTTTCCAGACATTTGAAGGCCAAAGGTGCTCATAAAGTCATTCTTACTGCTCCTGGAAAAGGGATTCCCAATATTGTTCACGGTGTAAACCAAAAAGAATATGATCCTGACACGACTGATATCTATAGCGCAGCAAGTTGTACGACAAACGCTATTACTCCAGTCTTAAAGGCAATCGAGGACAGTTATGGTGTGGTACGAGGCCATCTTGAAACGATACACGCCTATACTAACGATCAGAATCTGGTAGATAACATGCACAGCAAGTACCGTCGTGGTAGAGCCGCGGCACTTAACATGGTTATTACAGAAACCGGTGCTGGACAAGCGGTGAGCAAGGCATTACCTACTTTCGAAGGTAAATTGACCTCTAGCGCGATACGTGTTCCCGTTCCCAATGGATCTCTTGCCATCCTCAATCTTGAGTTGGAAAGCAAGACCAGCAAAGAGGCGCTCAATGCGACCATGAAGAAATATGCTCTCGAGGGCGACCTAGTAGAGCAAATTCAATACTCGCTTGATAACGAGTTGGTTTCTAGCGATATTGTAGGTTCTAACGCTCCATCTATCTATGATTCAAACGCCACTATTGTAGATAAAGAAGGCAAGAATGTGGTACTGTATGTTTGGTACGATAATGAGTACGGTTACAGTCATCAAGTAATCCGTTTAGCCAAATACGTCGCAAAAGTGAGACGTTTCACTTACTACTAGAGAGATAAAATTTAATTAATTTAAAGCCGATGAGATGTAGCGATACAGATCATCGGCTTTTTTGCTATCTGGGAATCGGATACTTGATGGATTAAAAATTTGTACTTTAGACCTCACGATAGTTTTATGGTCAAGTTTTTAAAATTTGCTTTTATACCTATACTGATCACGGGAATCGCTGGAGCTCAGTTTTATAAAGCCCAGAACGGCTTCACCCGATGGAAAGGTGGCGGTTTTGGTATGTACAGCGAGATGCATTACAATCTAAATCAGATCTGGCTCGATGATCAGTTGATCAAAAAAGAGCAATTGCCTGAAGAGCTGTCTAAAAGCTTTAAAAGAAAACCCAGCGACGCCCATGCAAAACTTATATTAACGGAACTCGCTTCAGATTTCCCTGATGCAGGAACTTTACAGCTGTGGCGTCCCACCTTTGACCTTGAGAGCATGACCTACTCACGTAAACTTGTCTATGAATACCAGCCTGACACCGACTAGGGAAAACAAATACCAGCGGGTTTACATCGTGTGTCTATTGCTGTATATATTTTTATACAGCTTTCACTTGAATAATTCTGTGTTCTCGTTGAGACCCTTTTTAGTCCTGCCTCTCGCCTTTGCCGCTATTTTTAAAGTGAAGAACATTTATAAGCCTATTTTTTGGCTGGGGATCACGGTTTATCTGGCGATTGAGTTTGTATCTAATTTTTACAACTGTGCCAATCATCATTTTGTATTGCTTTATTTATGCCTCGCTACCACGATGGCGCTGGCCTATAAGCTAGACTTTGATCGAATTTTGAGCTATAACGCCCGATGGATCATCGGTCTGGTTTTTTTGTTTGCAGCTTTACATAAACTATTGTCAGCAGAATTTATGGATGGTTCGTACCTAGCGTTTACTACGGTTTTGGGAGGTTTTGCCAAACCCTTGTACGCATTTGATTCTTACGATTTATTTATCAATGAAAATTCTTCTATTTATCACGAGATCAACAGCACTTTGCCTTCAGAAGAAAGTGGAGGAGTTTTAAAAGCTCCGTTTGAGCATTTTAAATTATTCATCAAAACATTTACCTGGGTTACCATTATCGCAGAGTTCTTGATTGCAGCTTTATTTGCGATTAAGCCCAACCGCATCTCACACCTTTTCATGTTTTTATTTCTGGGAACTCTTGTGTTTACTCGATCAGAAACAGGTTTTGCCTCTGTACTCTGTCTCTTGGGTATGGCCACCTGCAACGACAGATTAGAAAATTACAAGTTGTTCTACCTGATCGCGTTTGTAATATGCCTTACTGCTTCGTTTACTAAGTTTGGGTATATCTAGGTGCAGGCTATTATCTTTCGCTTCCGCGCCGTGCCTTCGGCAAGCCTTTGGCGGCCGACGGAAAGCGAGATCATACCATCACTTTACCACTACCCTTTCTGTAGTTTGTCCCTTACTCGTCTCCACCGTCATCAAATAAATTCCTGGATTTAAATTTTCAAGATTAACAGTCTCACTTAAAGCTCCAGAAACAAAACTGGTTCTATTCAGTAATCTACCGTTGAGATCGTGAGCGGTAAGGGATTTAATCGCGTTTTTTGCATTCAGTTGAATTATTCCAGAAGTAGGATTAGGAGAAATACTGATGCTGTCATCATTAATGATTGAAACGCTGGCAGTTGATTGTACTGTGGTTACGAAATCATTGGTCACGATAGGTGCGTTGAAATCAAAATAGATTTCTGCATCATTGTTGAAGGTGTCTCCCTCTGTAAGCGTGGAAAGGGTTTTGATCTTAAATAGTACGTACCCATCATTGGTCGCATCATTGAAGTCCAGATTGATGTTCTCATGAATAAACTCAAAGGTGTTACCGTCCTCAACGGTTCTCACGTAATAATCGTGGCTACCGCCCAATGGCACAAAAGTGCTCACATCAAACATCGCGGGATCAATGGCATCTTTTACCACTACGTTGATAGCACTAGCCGTTCCCGTATTCTCAAAACGAATCATGTAGTGCACGTACTCACCCACCATGGACTGCTCGATCTTCTCGCCCTCTAGGCAGCGCTTGTCATTGGGATCAAAACTGTTCACCACGGTCTGCTCGAGCGTCATGGTATTGTCCGCAGGCATGTTATCAGTACCAGTTCCCGTTACGGTTCCCGTAAAAGAAAGTTCATCTCCCCCATTCAAAGGGAAATTAGCATCCGTAGGGGTGTTAAGGGTCATGGTAAAGCTGTACTCCTCCATCTGGAATGGCGCAATATCAGTAAACGACCAGTCCAGCTGACCAGCAGTTGCCCTTCCCGCAACGGGAGCTGAATCAAATAGCGTCATGTAATCCGGATCAAAGTCGAGTGTTAGGCTGCCGCTGGCATTCTGGTTACCCTTGTTCTTTACCATGACTTTATAATCAGTCTCGAAGCCTGGGCGGGCTTGCTCGATTGGGGTAACGATGATTTCTAGGTCTTCAATGCTTCCATTAGGAGTCACGCAAAAGTCTTGGGTAAACGGACTGGATTGGGAAGGGAAATCTACAGTTACGCTCGGCGGATTAAAGCTCCAGTATGATGGGTTTTCTGGTTGTGGGGTGATTACGTATGATCCGTTTTCTAGAACAGGTAAATAATAAGCGCCATTTTGCTTTCCTGTGACAATCCCTGACTCAGAACCATCATCAATCAGATATTTTAGAGCCGAATATACAGTATCATTCATATCGCATCCGTCCAGGTCAATATCAATGGTAGCGACACCGTTAATTTCGCTGTACTCCCCTGCTGGTGTAAATGCGCAATAGCTATTAACAACTGGAGAAAAATAGTCAAAGGCATTTTCAAATTCTAAGCGTCGATCATCATCTACGCATAAATGCACTCCCACTGGAAGGTTTACAAATAAGTTACTTATTGGTATAATAGAATTTCTAAGTGAAAAAGACATCAAATCTGGAACAGACTCAATAATATAAAAACTTGTGTCTGCCCCATTCTCAAATGCAATATTCTCTAATAATTGTACATTGATTATTTGCACAAAGTTCAAATTAGGGACAGCTTTTAAGTCCAGCGACTGCATGTATGAATTAATTACCTCAAAATTCTCTAATCTTGAAAAATCACCATCCATACCATTGACAAAGGAAGAATGAAAATAAATCGTTTTGATCATAGGACTTGATGACAAGTCTAATACTGGGTTGTTCAGATAAATACCATCTAAGTATAATTCTTCTAAATTAATTAGTGGAGAAAAATCTATATCGATCGGAGTCACGTACCTGATAAGATATAGGTGTTTCAGGTTAACTAGATTAGTAAAATCAATAGGTATCTGATTATTTAAGTCAATACGAAGCCGTTGTAAGTTAATTTTATTTTGATAATCTAGGCTTGAAAGTAAAGGTATGGTCGAAATGGACAATTCCTCTAGCTGGGTATTACTAGCAATATTTAAGGTTGTAAGTTGTTGTAAACGATTAATTTTCAAATTTTTTAAAACTAAAGCGCTAGCGAAATCCAATGCTACAAAATCACTATTTGAAATTGAAACTTCCTCCAGATTTACGAGATTATCGATTTGTAAATCGTCAACAAAAATGTTTGCCAATTCAAGTTTATTGAGATTATTTAAATTATTTATATGAAAATTGTTCAGATCACCATTTCGGTTTGAACTTCCTTTATTGCATTTCAAAACTTCAATATTTTGAGATGGCAAAAAATTAATATCAGGCATTTGCGAGAATGTGAATGGTGTCCATTGATTGTTAATTTTTAAAATGAAAGTTTCAATATTATTTAATTCAATATCAAAAGATGAAACTGTAGTCGGAGCTAAAGTAATTTCCGCTTCAGTTATGCTAGCATTATTGCTAAAATCAATTGCATTGTGATTGTAATCGACGAGGCTGACCCTTTGTAAGTTGACAAATTGCACTAAATCGGTTAGTACGTCCCCAACGCCTTGACCTATAGTTATATTATCTACATTTTGAATTTCGCTTAACTCAATTTGACCATTATTATTGACGTCCAAAATGGTGTCAACATTTCCGTCGCCAGATGTATCCGTTGACTGATTGGTTAATAGATAATTCTCTAGACCTTGGTTAGTAAATGTTGCATTTTGTCCGGTTGAAACAAAGCAGATAAAAAACGATAAAAGCGCAATTATTTTTTTCATTTGGTTGATTTTAATCTACAACGTGAAGATCAACTTGCAAAACTAAACACACCAACGAATAATCCCAACATTATTCATGTTTCCTTTTTGCTACTGTCCATTAGTGATTCTAGACAATAGTGTTGACACATCGTATTTACTCCGCTCGATTTATGAACCCTGTGATCCAGCAAAGATGTAAACAAAAGAATTAAAAAAACTTCGACTCCGCTCAGCGTAAGCGACCTTTGAGGCTTTGTCCAAACAAAGCCAATCGTCTGATTTACATTTCGACTCCGCTCAATGTAAGCGATATTCTCATTTTTCAATACGCTTGCGCTTGTGAAATATGGAATCCTGCCTACATATTTCTTCTATACTGTCCTCCTACCTCAAACAGCGCCTCGGTGATCTGCCCTAGCGAACACACCTTTGTGGCTTCCATGAGTTGCTCAAAAATGTTTTCGTTTTTGATGGCGGCTTCTTGAATTGCTTGGAGCTTATTATTGCTCGCTTTCGCGAAAGCGGTATGCAAATTATCCTTTGTAGCGATTTGAGCCTGTTTCTCTTCTTCTGTGGCGCGTATCACTTCGGCTGGCGTGACAGTTGGGCTTCCCTTAGAACTCAAGAAAGTGTTTACTCCTATGATTGGAAACTCGCCGGTGTGCTTCAGCATCTCGTAATGCATGCTCTCCTCCTGGATCTTACTGCGCTGGTACATGGTTTCCATAGCCCCAAGAACACCACCGCGCTCTGTGATGCGGTCAAATTCGCTCAATACGGCTTGCTCCACAAGGTCTGTAAGCTCCTCGATGATGAAGGCACCTTGGATGGGATTCTCGTTTTTGGCAAGGCCTAGTTCTTTATTGATGATCAACTGGATCGCCATGGCACGGCGCACACTTTCCTCCGTAGGTGTGGTGATGGCCTCGTCATAAGCATTGGTGTGCAATGAGTTACAATTATCGTAAATCGCGTAAAGCGCCTGAAGCGTGGTTCTGATATCGTTAAAGTCAATCTCTTGGGCATGAAGCGATCGCCCGCTGGTCTGGATGTGATATTTCAACATTTGTGCACGGGCGTTGGCACCATACTTATGTTTCAAAGCTTTGGACCAGATTTTTCTGGCAACTCGGCCAATAACCGCATATTCTGGATCGATCCCATTGCTAAAGAAGAAACTGAGATTAGGACCAAATTTGTTGATGTCCATACCACGGCTTAAGTAATACTCGACATAGGTAAAACCGTTTGCCAGCGTGAATGCCAACTGGGTAATTGGATTTGCTCCGGCCTCGGCAATGTGGTAACCTGAAATGGATACGCTGTAAAAATTACGCACCATTTTCTCAATAAAGTATTCCTGAACATCACCCATAAGGCGCAACGCAAACTCAGTAGAGAATATACAGGTGTTTTGCGCCTGATCTTCCTTTAAAATATCTGCTTGAACCGTACCGCGGACCTGGTTGAGCGTTTCGGCTTTAATCTTTGCATAAACACTAGCTTCTAGGACTTGATCACCGGTTAAGCCTAAAAGCATTAATCCGAGGCCGTTGTTGCCTTCAGGTAAGGCCTCACCCCAACCCTCTCCGAGGGAGAGGGAGCCATCCTCAGTTTTATCGAAGACTACTCTGATTTTTTCTCCATTGGCGTTATTATAAGCAGGTCGCTCAAGATCATTATCATCATAAAGCTCTTTCAGTTTTGCTTCAACTTGATCTTCGAGTCCATTCTCCTTGATGTATTTCTCGCAATTCTGGTCAATAGCGGCATTCATAAAGAAGCCTAATAACATCGGTGCTGGGCCATTGATAGTCATGGAAACCGAAGTGGCAGGATGTGAAAGGTCAAAACCTGAATAGAGTTTTTTGGCATCATCCAGACAGCAAATACTCACTCCTGCATTACCTATCTTACCGTAAATATCTGGACGATGACCAGGGTCATTTCCGTACAGAGTCACGCTGTCAAATGCCGTACTCAATCGCTTAGCTGGCATACCAAGACTTACGTAGTGAAAACGCTTGTTAGTTCTTTCTGGCCCGCCCTCGCCTGCAAACATTCTGGTAGGATCTTCACCCTGGCGCTTGAATGGATACAATCCTGCGGTGTATGGGAATTCTCCAGGAACGTTTTCCTGTAGGCACCATTGTAAAATATCTCCCCAGGCCGAGTATTTAGGCAATGCGACCTTGGGTATTTGCTGATGGGATAAAGACTCTGTGTGGGTCTCTATCTTAATGATTTTATCGCGAACTTGAAATTCGTAAACAGGTTGCTTGTATTTATTGACTTTTTCTTCCCAGCCCGTGATGATTTCCCAGTTGTAGGGGTCGAGGTCTTTGTAAGTTTTGTTAAATTGAGCGATGAGCATTTCAGCAAATTGCTTGTCGTCGTCCTGAACTTGATTGAGTAGCTCCTCTTCATTCAAGCCTTTCTCATTCATAAATCGTTCTCGACTGTCGCTCGAACTGACATTGAGCACCGTCAAAATTGTTTTGTAAATCCCGTACAACTTTTGAGCTGTTTCCGATTGCGCTTTCGCGGAAGCGTCATAAGCGCGATTGTTCTCTGCAATCTCACTCAGGTAACGCACACGAGATGGCGGGATGACAAAAATCTTCTCGCTTTGTGATTTGTTGAGATCGCTGCTTGGTTTGAGATCCACGCCTGTTTTCTCGCTCACTTTAAGCATCAGCGACTCATAGAGCGCATTCATGCCTGGGTCGTTGAACTGGCTCGCGATCGTTCCATAAACGGGTAGCGTTTCAGGATCTGTATCCCAAAGGTTGTGGTTGCGCTGGTATTGTTTTTTTACATCGCGTAAAGCATCCAGCGCGCCACGCTTGTCAAATTTGTTGATCGCTACGACATCAGCAAAATCGAGCATGTCGATTTTCTCGAGCTGGGTCGCCGCGCCAAATTCTGGGGTCATCACATAAAGTGAGACGTCGCTGTGATCCATGATCTCGGTATCGCTCTGCCCTATACCGCTGGTTTCTAAAATGATCAGGTCATAGTCGGCTGCTTTCAATACATCTACAGCTTCCTGAACATGTTTTGATAGTGCCAGATTGGATTGGCGCGTGGCGAGCGATCGCATGTAAACACGCTCATTGTTGATGGCATTCATGCGTATACGGTCTCCCAGTAAAGCTCCTCCTGTTTTTCTTTTGGAGGGATCGACAGAAATGATTCCTATATTCTTCTCAGGGAAATCAATCAAAAACCTGCGGATCAGTTCATCGACTAATGATGATTTTCCTGCTCCACCGGTTCCCGTGATTCCTAACACAGGCGCTTGTTGCTCTGTTTTTTCTACTTCGGCAAAGTGCTTTTCAAAATCCTCGTGACGGTTTTCGGCTAGCGAGATGAGTCTTGCTATAGTTGGAACATGGTTTTCCAGCAACTCGCCGTTCAATTCCGCTTTCGCGTCCTTATCAGCTGATTTCTTTACAGAAATGGGGGGAACAGCATTATCACAACGTTGTACTAAATCATTGATCATGCCCTGTAATCCCATCTCACGACCATCATCTGGACTATAAATGCGCTCGATGCCATATTCATGAAGCTCAGCAATCTCTGTAGGCAGGATCACTCCACCACCACCACCGAAGATCTTGATATGACCGGCACCACGTTCTTTGAGTAAATCGTACATATACTTGAAATACTCATTATGACCACCTTGATAGGAAGTCATCGCGATAGCGTTTGCATCTTCTTGGATAGCCGTGTTCACCACCTCGTCCACACTACGGTCGTGACCCAAGTGTATCACCTCACAGCCCGTGGACTGAATGATACGACGCATGATGTTGATAGCGGCATCGTGACCATCAAAAAGGCTTGCGGCAGTTACAATTCTTACTTTATTTTTAGGTACGTATGGAGTTTGATCTTGCATTGTCAATCTTAAAATTCTAGGATAGCAAATTTACGAAATCGATAACGCAAGTAAGATCGATATGTTGGGTTTTCTACTGGCGTTTCTTGGATATTTCAAGCTATCAACAACTTGCGAAACGATATTTTATCAAGCTATTTAGAATTCGGGAATAATTCCGTAATTATCTTACCCCTTAAAAGTTTTTTGAAAAAATCGCGCAAATTTGCCCGTTACGGTATTTTTATCAAAGGGGTAGTTTTTTTTCTCATGGGCGCTCTCGCAGCGCTTACGGCCAGTAGGGTCACATCGCAATTAAAAGGTGGTCGGGATATTCTGGAATGGGTATCGACTTTGTCTTTTGGGTGGTTTTTGCTTTTAGGAATTACCGTAGGTATTGCAGGATATATCTTTTCACGATTTTATCTGGCGTTTAACAACCACGATTATGAGGGAAAAGGAAAGCATAAAATCAGGCGATTTGCTTATGTGGTCAATGGTCTGGGCTATCTCGTATTACTCTTTTCCTGTATCAAGTTATTGGTAGGTGCAGGATTTGATTCAGATAATCAGCGATTTATAGTTTACCTGCTCTCTGCCTGGTGGGGCAAGTTGCTTTTGATCATAGCCTCTGTGAGTTTGGGAATTAGTGCCTTAAATGAATGGTATATGGCATTTGGCAAGATGATTAATAAAATGATCCTGCAGGACGACCTGAATATAGATCAATATGGAGCATTATTATTGTTAGGCCGCGTGGGACGTTTCAGTCGCGGGATCGTGTTCGGCGTATTTTCCTATTTATTCTTCAAGGTCCTCATAGGATGGAGCAACGATGTACCCAAGGGAACAGAGGAAGCTTTCACCTTTTTGAGCCTTGAATATGGATCCTGGACTATGGGAATTGTAGCTGGTGGGCTAGCGATTTATGGCCTGTTCTTGATGCTGAGCGCAAAGCACCGTAACATACCTATTTATTAAAAAGATTCCGCTTTCGCGAAAGCGTGCAAATCAAAACTATTCTACTAAAAATAGAGCATGAGCGACAGGTAGACTTGCGTATATGTGTTTTCTAATTCAATCTTATCACGTCAATATAAGCCCTATCATTTCCACCAATATTAAATTGGGCATGTGGATATAAGTTATAATTGGAGTTTGAAGCAATTATCTTTATGGAAGCTTGCGAACCATTAAATCCAGCAGCTTGAAGTGCAGTATTAATAGCATTATGCAGTTTTAACACTCTTTCGTCTGTAAAGGATGCAATCACTCCGAGGTCAAATAAATTACCGTTATTATCAATTGCTTCGACTGAAATTTCAGTTGTTAGGGTCGCCGCATTAGGATCTCTATTTGCAGGATCCACATAATAAGAGGTAACGTAAATTACTTGAGATGCAGTAGGTCCATATGGCATGTAAGGAATTAAAAATTCTGTAGTAACTCCTGAGTTGGAAGGTGAAGACGATGAAGAAGCGACAGAGGAAGTTGTGTTTGAGTGAAACGCAAAGGGGACACTCAAAAGTTGCGAATTTCCAGTAATTGTGTAATTAGTCCCACCGGCTGGATCTATCTTTGTTTCTAACCAGTAATTGCCAGTAGACCAATCAATATCAGAGAAGGTTCCTGTTCCAGCAGTACCCGCGCCTATTTGAATGTCCAAAAGTCCACTAGTATTAGTGGTGGGCGTATGAGTCTCCGTATAGACAGGTGTACCTGTTACCGCATTCTGGTAAATACCTATTTCCATTCCCACTTGAGTATCGCTTAGGATGGCGCCAGCATTATCACGAACTACGGCCTGATAAGTCATCGCTTCTGGAGCTTGTGCAATTAAAATAAATGGGGATACTAATAAAATAAGGAGCGTATAGAATTTCATGATTTTGAGCATTTGACGCAAAAATAGTTCAGAGAAGTTAAAATGTACAACTTTAAAATGGCGCAATCGTTTTCGTTGAATTAAATTTTTCTATTTGTAAATCAAAGCGATAAAAAATATTTTTGAGAAATTTTTTATAAATTATGAGAAAATTATACTTTTCTATGTTACTCTGTACTGCACTAGGCCTATTAACTCAGGCTCAGTCTGGTATCGTAGTTATGGGTACATCTGGAAGTGGATCTGGCGGATCCATGAGCAGCAGCGCAGGCCAGTTGAGCGTCGCCGATCTGGATGGTCCCGGTGGGTCTGCTAGCTCTGGAATTCAAACTGGAACAACTTCAACTACCATTGCAAACGGCTCTTATGCTGCAAATGGGCTAACTGGTTTTGGTGGACCTATAGGGAACAGTTCGATGACGGTTAGTGATGACGGTACAAATGTGACCGTTACGATCGTTATGGGCGGTGACCCTGGATTCAATACGGTTGCTATGTATATTTCCACAGGCGCGACGGGTAGGACATCTGTAGATGTGACGCTCAATGACCGTGGGATTTCTACTTTTGATGCTCAGAGAAGAGCTATCTCAAATATTGGTTCAGGTGATATTACCTTCCCATCAGGTTTTGAATTAACACACGCTATAGGCTCACGTCAGGATGGAGGATTTATTTATTCCATTCCAGCTACAGGCACCGTGGGAGATGGCGGTATGACAGAGATAAGGTCTGTAGGCAATCTGTCGACTTCAACCGGCACTGGATCTCCTACCGTTTTCACCTTTCCATGGTCAGATCTGGGACTTACCGCCGCAGATAGTTTTGATTTCGTTCTTACCTATGGAGATCCTTTCGGTAATGGCGACACCGCCATGTTTTCTTCAAATGAGGCCTATGGCGGCGGAATCACCGGCGGTAATCCAGGAACCAACGCAATGACGTTCTCTTCATCATTGACCTATAGAGGATCAAGAGCGCAAGTGACCACAACTCCTACTGCATCACTCTGGAGTTCACCATCCAGCTGGGATACAGGCGAGGTCCCTGTGTCTACTAATGCGATAACTATCACAAATAATCTCTTTATAGATACTGATGTCACCATTGACAATAGCCTAACTGTTAATTCAGGTGTTATTGTTTCTGTAAATGCTCCTAATGTATTTACCTTGAATGGTTCATTAAACAATACGGGTGCGTTATTCGGTTTTGATAGTGACTTGAATGGAAGTGCTCAGTTTATCAATGGAACGAGCGCGAGCATCACATTTCCTGTAAGTGTTGCTAGATATATTCCAGCAGCCACTAACAACCGTCGTGCCTACAGATTTGTAACCTCATCTGTAAATACCAGTGCCAGCATCTATGAAAACTGGCAAGCTGGCGGTGCTTCAGAGCCAGGAATAGGAACCCACATTACCGGTTCTAGCACGGGAGCAAACGGTTTTGATACAACAGTATCTGGAAATCCTTCTATGCTAGAATACGTAGATAATGGAAGTGGCTACCAATGGAGCTTCATTAATGCTACAGATGACCCAAATACCACAACCGATAATCTGGTTGCTGGAAAACCTTACAACCTTTTCATAAGAGGGGATCGCAATTTTGATCTTTCTACTAATGGCAATCCAAATGTAGATGTTCGACTCCCTGCATTAGGAACATTAGAGATGGGGACCTCTGTTTCTTCTGGCGCCTTGAATACCGCTGCTGGAGGATTTGATTTTGTTGGAAATCCTTATCAAGCTACGATTGACATGACTGCTGTAACAAAAAACGGTATCAACCCTAACTTTATGTACACCTGGGATCCTAATGCTGCGACTAACGGAGCATACGTCACCGTCGATATTTCTTCAGGTTCAACTGATCCTGCTCGATACCTAGAACCAGGTCAAGCAGCTTTTGTTGTAAATAATCCATCAGGTGGAGCAGCGAGTATAGACTTCTTAGCTTCGGCTAAAGCTCCTGCTGCGACTAACGGAGGTACATTCTCAACACCGAATACCAGACCTACCATGACGGTTGAGTTATGGGATAACGGCGCAGCTGGTACGAGATATGATACTGCTAAATTTAATTTTGACGGTGATAATGTTGTTGATGCCATGGATGCCCCTGAAATAGGGAACTGGGAAGAGAACTTCTCTATTAATAAAAACGGAACTCTTCTAAGTATTGAGAACAGAGCCATGCCTACGCATGAAGAAATCGTTCTTTTTGATTTCTCAAACGTGACGCATACTGATTTTGAATTGAGGATGAATCATCAAAATTTAAATGTAAATCTTGAAGCAATTTTAGTGGATAGCTACACTAATACTGAAGTAACACTCAGTTCTGGATGGAATAACTATTCATTTACAGTTAATCCCAACGACGCAGCAAGTTTTACGAATGGAAGATTTTCCATGAGGTTTGTGGATACTACTTTATCGACTGATCAGACTGGTATGGCAAGTTTTGACATGTATCCTAATCCTAATAACGGTGAATTACTTACCATACAAGCAGGAGCTGATCTAGAGAACGGTACAGTAACCTTCTACTCGACCCTAGGACAGAAAATGAAAGCTCAAACCATTGGAGCTGGAATGAATGCAGTTAGTGTTCAAGACCTGAAGGCTGGTATTTATCTCGTGCAAATTAAAAGTGGTGACAACAGTACCACTCAAAAGCTGGTTATTAAATAGCCGAGTGGTTAGTATTTAAACTAAAAAGGCGTCCAAATGGACGCCTTTTTTAATTTCTGTTCGATTTTATTGAACCAGTATCGTTAAAACTATTGGATCTCGGCAGTAAGACCACCTTCTAACAAAGCACTACAACGCGGCTTTAGGTCATCATACTCTCCTGTCTTGACATCACATTTTCCTTTGTAGTGAACGATAAGGGAACATTGTTCTGCCTGAATGGGCGTGTGATCGCAGGTCGCAACCAGCATATCAATCACGTGATCAAAGGTGTTTACCTCATCATTAAAAAGCACAATTTTGCGCTCCTTCCTCACCTGCTCCTTTACTTCAACCTCCTGCTCTACTTCTGGTAAAAGCTCTTCTAAAACTGAATTTTTCATTGTGCAAATATTATAATCCTTGAGAAATTCCTGTATTTAAAGCGTGTTAATTCTTAACCATCCTGAGGGCCACCCAGTTATCACGCTCCTTCTTTGAGTCGTAAATCAGTCCTACTTCTTTACAGGCATCTACAAGGGTCGGGATATTTTCTTGGTAAAAACCGCTGAACCAAATCACTCCTCCACTTTCCAAACAGTCTGAATAGGCCTTTACATCATTCAGTAAAACATTCAAATTGATATTGGCAATGATGGCATTATAAGCTTTGCCAGTTAGCTGTTCTGCACCACCCAAGATTACTTGAACTTTATCTGCTATGTTGCGTTGCACATTTTCAATGGCGTTTTCATAACACCAGGTATCTATATCAATGGCATCAATGGATGTAGCACCACGCATCTGGGCAAGTATGGCTAGCACGCCTGTACCGCTACCCATATCCAGAACCTTTTCACCCGTGAGATCTTCCTCCAGTAAAAACTGGATCATCATATGGGTAGTCTGGTGATGCCCGGTTCCGAAACTCATTTTCGGCTCGATGAAGATGTCATATTCCGCTCCTCTCGATTCGTGAAATGGTGCTCTGACTTCACATCGATTTTCCACCATGATTGGTGAAAAGTTGGATTCCCATTCCTTGTTCCAATTTGTGGGTGGTACGTCCGCTTTCGCGAAAGCGAGTTCTACCAGATCATTTTCCATCAATTCAAAATCCTCCAGCAGATTGTCTCTGTCCAGCGATTTTCTGATGTATGCTTTACAACCTTGCTCAGTTTCTATAAAACTTTCAAAATTAAGATCGCCCAATTGTGACATAAGCACGTCAGTCCAAGGTTCGGTGGGCTGAACGGTAAAATCATACTCTACGTAAAGCTGATCAGTAAAATTATTTTCCATAACGGTAGTGTCCGGTAATTTTATAGCTAAAAAGACAGTCCTCGAGCACTTGCCCAGAACCTATATTGTGAACCATCAAGTAGCGGTCGCCAGATCTGTTTCTCGTATTTGAGACGATACCGATGTGGGTGAGGTTATTAGGCAACACCCAACTCACGACGTCACCAGGTTGATAGATTTTAGCATTTTTTGCAGTATTAAGGCTCTCGCCTTTACGCTCAAAAAATATACGCAGATTAGGTACTCTGCGATGATCTATATTTGTGTCAGTCCCAGCTAGTCCCCATAACTGCGGATACTTGTTGAAGTGAGACTTCATATCTTCATGAACCAGCTGCTGCAAATCGATGCCTACTTTGCGGTACGCTCTCACCACAACGTCTGTACAAACACCGTACTGGGCTGGAACATCTCCCATAGGGTAGTCTATGGAAAAATACTGACCGTTGTAGGTAACTTTATCCTGAGTCAACCCTTCTGCTGCCCTTGCTAGTTTTTCATAAAAGTCTGTGTTGCTCGAATAAAAGAGCAAGAACATGATGGATAACAACTTTGGGAGCTGTATCATCTTAAGAAAATATGAGTTTGATCATATTCTTAAAATTAAAACGCATTAGCGATTTCAAGAAAACTTTGTGCATCTAGTGACGCGCCTCCTACAAGACCTCCATCTACATCAGGCTGAGAGAAAATCTCTTGGGCATTCCCAGGTTTTACGCTACCACCATAAAGTATGGAAGTATTGTTAGCCACTTCATTATCAAAGAGTTCTTCTAACTGCTTGCGGATTTCTGCGTGCATGTCTTGAGCTTGCTCTGGACTCGCGGTCTCTCCTGTACCTATCGCCCAGACAGGTTCATAAGCAATTACAACGTGCTCCATCTGTTCAGTAGTAACATCGTTGAGTCCCTTTTTGATTTGGTCAGCAACCGTACTCACGTGTTTGCCCGCTTTTCTCTCCTCGAGCATCTCACCACAACAAAATATTACTCGCATTCCTTTGTCAAGTGCCGCTCGAGTTTTTGAATTTAATAATTCGTCTGACTCTCCATAGATCTCACGACGTTCTGAGTGGCCTATGATCACGGTTTTCACGCCCACACTTTGCAACATATCTATGGAAACTTCTCCGGTATATGCTCCTTTTTCAGCCTCACAACAATTTTGCGCCACCACTTCTATAGGTGTTTCCAGTGTGCTGTTAAAAGCTGGGTATAAAAATGGAAATGAAGGTGCGATCATCAATTCGCAATTGTACTCTTTTACCAGTCCTGTCTTAAGGTCGGTAATGAGGCTTTGGGTTTGCGGTAGGTCGCAATTCATCTTCCAGTTTCCGGCAACGATTTTCTTTCTCATATTTTCAGTTTTTCAGTCCTTTTATTTTCAAGGTTGGATTATTAATTTCTCGCTTTCGCGAAAGCGAGATAAAAACAGCTCTCAAACCCATTCTTATATCAATTTAATCTAAGCTTACTCGCGGGTCTAACCATGCGTAGATCAAATCCACTACAATATTAATGAATATAAACAGGGTGGCAATAACGAGTACCGCACCCGTGATAATAGGAAGGTCTAAAGTGTTAAGCGCCTCTACAATCTCTTTACCCAGACCGTTCCAGTCAAAAATATATTCCACAAAAACGGCTCCTGCCAGCATGCTGGCAAACCAGCCGCTAACTGCAGTAATTACCGGATTGAGTGCATTCTTAAAAGCATGCCTAGCAATGACCTGGTAAGTAGATAAGCCTTTGGCATAAGCAGTAGTGATATATTCTTCATTCATGACCTCGATCAGGCTATTCCTCATAAGCTGGGTAACAACCGCGAGAGGTCTAATTCCCAAAACCACGGCTGGCAATATCAAATTATGCAACTTAAGCTCCATGTGCTCTCCATAATCATCTAACTCATATAGATTCCCACTCATGTTGAGTCCAGTAGTCTCATGAAGAAGATAACCGAAAAAGTAAGCAAACAATATTGCGCTAAAAAAGCTGGGAACACTCATACCCAGCGTACTAACAACTTGAATGGATTTGTCGATCCACCCATCACGGTACAAAGCAGAGACCACTCCTAGAATTACACCGAGCAACAAAGCAATACAAATGGCTGAAATTGCGAGCAAGATGGTATTGGGCAGAACTTCAGCGATGACTTCGCTTACAGGCTTACCTGTTTTTTGAAAAGACTCGCGCAAATAAGGCGCTTTGAGCATCACGATAACCGCATCTGAATCAACCAGTCGGAATCCTGAATAACGATCGTCGGGAAAAGTAAAATCTTGCGCATCACTACTGTGAAACGACAACGGACTCAAATCGTTAATGAAAAGTAAATACTGACTGCCGAGTGAGCGGTCAAATCCATATTTGGCATTCAGGTTCTCAAGTTGCTCAGGTGTTTGATTTTGACCCAGCATCATTTCGGCTGGATCGCCTGGGAGTAGATAGAATAGTAAAAAAATTACGGTTACAACGCCGTAAAGTGTCAGTATTGCGTAACCTAATTTTTTAAGCAGGTAACTGATCATAGATCGAGATCCTCAAAATCATTCCAATGAGATTTACCTGTGATCACACCTTTTTCCAGTAACATAACTGCCGGCGTGGAACGTACAGCCGTCTTCAATTGAGTCCCATCTGTCGTGTATGATTTGATATTTAGGCTGTAAGCGTCGAGCAGGCTTTTAACATCCTGTGGATTGTTTGCAGCTAGTACAAAAACTTCGTAGCCTTTGCCTTCAGCGCGTGAGGTAAAGTCACTCAGTTTTCCCATTCCGCCAGACTCGGCACGATCCACATCATAAATAAGAATGAGAGCTACTTTATCCTTATCTAGAATTTCTTGTGTGTAATCCTCGCCATTCTCGGTAATGGAAAAATCATGGATTTTAGGAAGTTTAGCTTCTTGAACCGTACGGGTCTCTACTTTATCATAGTCACCGTAGCCCTCTGGCGGCAGACCATCTGTCGTGATGATAGTCTCTTCTCCGTCTATGGTATAATACCAATCATAGGCGTAAATATCACGCTCATTAGGATCTTTCTGCATGGCTGTCTCGATATCAGTCCCCACCTTGTAGGCTCTGAAATCAAGGACTGGTAAATGCATTAAAACGTAATAGCCTAATAGAAGACATAAGCAGGTAGTGACGAGAATGATGATGCTTGAGGTCGCTTTCGCGAAAGCGGAACTCCACAAATCCTGTTTTACAAACAAAATCACGATCATGACCAGCAAAATGACATCTTTCCAAAACGATTGCCAAGGCGTCAATGGAATCGCGTCACCAAAACAACCACAGTCTGTAACCTTATTGAAATATGCCGAGTAGAAAGTCAAAAACGTAAAAAATAAGATCATGAGCAGCAACGACCAGATCGTGAATTTTTTCTGGAAACCCAGCAAAAGCATCACTCCCAGTATCACTTCAAAAATCACCAAGAAAATAGCCAAGGGAAGCGCAACTGGCTGTAAAAACTCCAGTCCCAGCACGGCAGCACTAAAATACTCATCGAGTTTATAGGAGAAACCCAGAGGATCATTGAGTTTCACAAGCCCACTAAAAATGAACAAGATACCTACAAACCAGCGACAAAAGGCAACAATGGATTTCATGCAATTTTAATTTGCCTCAAAGTTAGCTTTTGTGAATCTGCTAGGCAAAAGAATTGCCGCCGATTCAAAACTGCTTGAACCCTCTAAAGCCCTTGATCAAATCGATGTTGAATTTTACTCACCTGTATGATAGAAAAATTGTTCTCTGATAATTTTCCCGTCTTCCACTTGATAAACTGCGAGCTCATTCATCTGGCTGCGCTGTCCAGAAGGTTTATGCGTGGTATCCATCCAGAACCGAACGGTAAAATAATTGTCAGCCACAAGTGGATCAGATACCTCAATTCCATGCACCTCAAAGTTCTCTTCCCACCATTGACCTTTTTTCTGGATGCCCTCCATACCGTGCACTTCTTTCATGGGTTCAGCCATTTCCACGCTAGTGATTTTAGGACTGTATAATTCTTGATAAGCCTTGTCCTCTTGATTGTTACGACAGTAGTCTACAAGTTGGTTTGCGATTTCTTGAGTAGTCATGATTGTTTAGTTAAAAGTTATTATTTAAAGGTACTCAGAATTTTACAAACACCGTATCCATGACTGCGTATAATCGATTTTGAGATTTATTTAATCGTGCTTGACCAGTAAACTTAAGGCTTCAATTGCGACCTTTGCAGTATGAATTCAGCTTCATCTAAGACCACATTAGGGCTCAATTTGCCCACAGATCCCAGATGGGTCGACCTGGCTTCACTCAGCTTGCAAGATATCCTGACAGATCACGCGTTTTGTGAGCAAAAAGCAGCCAGCTCAATAATTTCCATTATTCAGATGCACTCTGACAAGCCTGAGATTGTAGATGCCCTTGCACCAGTCGTTACAGAGGAGTGGGGACATTTCCGCATGGTGCTGGCAGAACTCAAAAACCGAGGTCTCACCCTCGGCATCCAGCGACCTGATGAGTACATCAAAAAGCTCATGAAGGGCAAGCCTAAAGGTCAGGGACGTGAACAGCTTTTCTTGGATCAATTGCTGATCTGCGCACTTATCGAGGCCCGCAGTTGTGAGCGATTTAGATTGCTTTCGCAAAGGCTGACAGATCAGGAGCTTCAAGAATTTTATCACAAGTTCATGGTGGCTGAAGCAGCCCATTACAAGCTCTTTTTAAAGCTCGCGAAACACTATTTTGAAGATCAAAAAGTCATGGATCGCTGGCAATACTGGCTGGATTATGAAGCTGATTTTTTACCGACCTTACAGGTACGAGGAGATCGTATGCACTAAAATATTGGTCCCGATAGATATCGGGTTGAACTAAATTATTTAAAGTCAATGATATCGGACAACATTAAAAAAATTGAGACAGCGATTGCAGGTCTTAGGGCAGATCTAAGAGGGCACGCTTTGTATGAAGACCTGACAAGTCTGGACGATGTGCGCAGATTCATGGAGAATCATGTTTTTGCGGTATGGGATTTTATGTCCCTTCTTAAATACCTTCAGATCAAATTGACATGCACAGGTCTGCCCTGGTTACCAGTTCAACGCCCTACCCTAGCCCGATTCATCAATGAGATTGTACACGGTGAGGAAAGTGATATCAATGAACAAGGAGAACCTAAAAGTCATTTTGAAATGTACTTAGATTCCATGATCCAGATAGGAGCTTCTACTCGGACAATAGACAAATTCATGATTGCCATTCATGATGGGACATCTGTGTCAGAAGCTCTAGAATTTGTGGATGTGCCACAAGGAGTAAAAGATTTTGTCAATTTTTCATTTGAAGTAATCGCAACTGACAAACCTCACCTTGTAGCAAGTGCTTTTACCTTTGGTCGAGAAGACGTCATTCCAGATATGTTTATGGAAGTTCTCAAGAGCGCAGATCCTGAAAACGTCGAGTACAATAAATTCATATATTACCTGGAGCGCCACATTGAGTTAGACGGCGACGAGCACGGCCCCCTATCCCTTGAGATGGTCTCTGAACTTTGCGGTGCAGACGATGAAAAATGGAATCAAGCCCTTGAAGTTGCTAAAAGATCCCTTGAAATGAGGATCAATCTATGGGATTCAATTCACGACTCCATAGTGAGTCAAAATGTACCCGCTGTCTAATAAATTTTAATCGAATAGCTCTTGAGTATTTTTACAGATAGAAATTACAGAAAATCCTTACGCACCAGTATCGTAGTCATCTATCTCATTATTGTTGCAGGTGCCGTGGTGCGCATGACGGGCTCTGGGATGGGATGTCCTGACTGGCCCAAATGTTTTGGTTACTGGATTCCTCCTACAGAGCAAAATGAAATTGAATTTTCACCCAATACGCCTTACAAAAAGGGTATGGTAATTATTCATGACGAAGAATTGAGAGTTGCAAAATCTGATTTTCAAACTGGAGATAGTTACCAAGAAAACAACTGGGAAGCCTACACAAAACATGATTATAATATCTTCAATGTTTACCATACATGGACTGAATATATCAATCGGCTTATAGGAGCTCTAGGAGGCTTTGTGGTTTTAATCATGTGTGTTTTTTCATTGAAATACGTTCGTAGCCAACCCAAAATTACCGTTTTAAGTGCTGTAGCCTTGCTCGCCATGTTGATTCAGGCCGTGATAGGTAAAATTGTGGTGGATACTAATCTGTCTCCTGTATTGATTACTATTCACATGATTGTAGCCCTGCTGATCGTAGGTTTGCTGATCTACTTGTTGCATGCAGTTCAACCTGCAGATCTACGCTATTATTCAAATACAAGATTTGTGAGGTTTTCATTTTTGCTGATCGTGCTGACCCTTGTTCAAGTGGCTATGGGAACTCAGGTTAGACAGTACATTGATGATCAGGTGGATTTATTTGGTTATCCATTACAATCTGATTGGCTTGAAAACAATGGACCGATCATTTTTTACATCCACAGAAGTTTTAGTATTCTACTCGTTGTATTTCACACATGGTTCATTTACAAAGGAATTAAAACCTTTAGACACCCTAATTGGGCATATGTTTCCTTAACAATTATGATGATTCTCACCATTCTAGGTGGTGTCCTAATGAATTATGCTGAGTTCCCTTTTGGTTCTCAAGCTTCACATTTGGTTATTGCCTCATTGATACTAGGCGTTCAATTTTATCTATGGATGCGATTGCGAGTCGCTCAATCTGCTTCAGAATCTTAGATATTGTGTGAATAAAAGCCGCTTGGTTAAAGCGAAGTTTCAAGATCATTATATTCTTACGGATTGTACTTTTAAGCATATCATTTTTAATAGTTTTGTTTCACTCATAAAATTTGATAACACACACATGAAAATATTAGCAAACGACGGAATTTCTAAAAGCGGAATTAAAAAATTGGAATCTGCTGGTCATGAAGTCATTACTACAAATGTCGCTCAAGATCAGCTTCAAACTTATATCAATAAAAATGACATAGCCGTGTTGCTGGTAAGATCAGCCACTACAGCGAGAAAAGAATTGATCGACGACTGTCCCAGCTTAAAGATTATAGGTCGTGGCGGTGTAGGAATGGATAATATTGACGTTGCCTATGCTAAAGAAAAAGGTCTTCATGTCATCAACACACCTGCTGCAAGTAGTGCAAGTGTTGCCGAGCTTGTTTTTGCTCATTTGTATGGAGGCGTACGTTTCTTATACGACTCAAACAGAAATATGCCACTTGAAGGTGAGACTAACTTCAAAGGACTTAAAAAACAATATGCCAAAGGCATCGAGCTGCGCGGCAAGACTCTAGGGATCATTGGTATAGGCCGTATAGGACAAGAAGTTGCCAAAATCGCCGCGGGCGTAGGAATGAATGTGGTAGCGCATGATAGCTATGCAGAAAAAGCTCCGACGGTAAAATGGGAATTATTTGACGGCCAGGAAGTTTCTATTGAAATCCCTCTTGTTGAGAAAGATGCCTTACTGGAGCAGTCTGATTTTGTCACTCTACACGTACCTGCGCAAAAGGATTATGTACTGGGCGAGCAAGAGTTTGCCAAAATGAAAAAAGGAGCTGCGGTAATCAATGCTGCGAGAGGTGGTGTGCTTGATGAAGTAGCACTAGTCAATGCCCTTGAGAATGAGCATTTATCCTTTGCAGCTCTGGATACTTTTGAAAAAGAACCTAAGCCTGAGGTAGTATTGCTTATGAATAGCAAATTGTCTTTGAGCCCTCACATAGGTGCCGCAACTGGTGAAGCTCAAGACCGAATAGGCGTTGAGCTCGCCGATCAAATTATTGAGATTCTCAACTAGAATTCTATTCTTTCCCATATAAAAAAAATGGTCACTTCGAGTGACCATTTTTTGTTTTCTCCACAATCCACTTCCCCTTGAACTTCAAATGTTCTAAACCGTGAAAATCCAACATGTACTCTTCAAAGGTTTTTGCGGATCGAGGAGCTGATTGTAATTTCTGGATTTTTGGTGGAACGCTTTCGCGTAAGCGGAATAATCAATGGCTTATCATAATACACACAATCATGATCTAAAAAGCAAATAGCCTGGAAATAACGCTTTAAGATATTTTTTGGTTTCTTAAGTTTGTTAGCTTTAATCAAGCACATGCTTTTCAACACGCTGGACTTTGCCATTTTTCTACCAATAGTGTTTCTGCTCTATTGGTTTGTGTTCAACAGAAGCCTGAAACTGCAGAACCTGTTGATCGTGGTGGCCAGCTACGTCTTCTACGGCTGGTGGGACTGGAAGTTCTTGGGACTGATCATTTTCAGCTCGGTTCTGGATTTTATTTTGGGCAATGCTCTCGACAAGACTCAGAATATGACCAGGCGCAAGGTGCTGCTCTGGATAAGCATTATCGTGAACCTTGGCTTTCTCGGGTTCTTCAAGTACTTCAATTTTTTTATTGACAATTTTAGGGAAGCTTTTTCGGTATTTGGTTATGAACTGGGCGTGAGCTCTCTCAACATCATTCTGCCAGTTGGGATCAGCTTCTATACCTTTCAGACATTGAGCTACACCATTGATGTTTATCGAGGTAAGCTGCAACCTACCAAAGATTTCATTGCATTTTCAGCATTTGTGTGCTTCTTCCCGCAACTGGTGGCAGGCCCCATCGAGCGTGCGAGTAATCTACTCCCGCAGTTTCACAGAGGTCGTGTTTTTATTTATGGCAAGGCAGTAGACGGCATGCGCCAGATACTATGGGGGCTTTTCAAGAAGGTCGTCATCGCAGATAATTGTGCCCGTTTTGCCAACGAGATCTTTAATAACCATGAAGACTACAGCGGCAGCACTTTATTTCTTGGTGCCCTATTCTTCACGTTTCAGATCTATGGTGACTTCTCGGGATATTCAGATATAGCGATAGGGGTCTCAAGGCTATTTGGTTTTGATTTGAAGCAGAATTTTGCCTTCCCCTATTTCTCCAGAGATATTGCAGAGTTCTGGAGGCGGTGGCATATCTCCTTGTCGACCTGGTTCAGGGATTACCTATACATTCCTCTAGGAGGCAGTCGTGGCGGTACTTGGATGAAGGTCCGGAATACTTTCATAATTTTTATTGTAAGTGGTTTTTGGCATGGGGCAAATTGGACTTTTATTGTGTGGGGAGCGCTCAATGCCGTCTATTTCCTCCCCCTTTTACTTTCTAATAGAAACAGGAACAATATGGAAGTCGTAGCCGCAAACCGGTGGTTTCCAAGTTTTAGGGAGCTGCTCCAGATGGGTATTACCTTTTTCTTGACGGTCTTGGCGTGGATATTTTTTAGGGCAGAGAGTTTAAGCGTAGCTCTAAACTACGTAAAACACATGTTCTCCGACCTTTACAAGTATGGCGAGTTCTTCAGATTAAAGCCCTATGCAACCGTTTTGATACTCATTTCCGTTTTTTTGCTCATAGAATGGATGGGAAGACACAACAAGCACGCAGCAGAATCATTACCTCTTTATCGTAATAAAGTTTTGAAATATACTTTTTACTTTGTCACCGCGGGTATGGTGTGGTGGTACGTAGGTGGAGAACAGCAGGAATTCATATATTTTCAGTTCTAGATGAAAAAGTTTTTATCAAAAATGTCGTTACTTCTCATTCCCGTTATATTTATAATGGCCTTTGGGGTAGTATTTGACCCCTCATCTGAAGGAGATCTTGTAAGAATGGGGAGCATCCCGTCTTATGCTTTGAATGGAAGCACGACCTATAAAAATGAACTAGAAATTCTATTTCATAGTATTTTAAATGATACGCTTCAAGACGATTATGATATTCTCGTCATAGGGGATTCGTTTGCAAATCAACAAGGTACATCCCACGGATTTAAGAATTACCTTGCGGAAGATTATAGCGTTCTTTATACTGATCGCAGCATTCTAGAAAATCAAGTTTCGTTATTGCATTCTTTGATTAATTCAAATTTCTTCTCTGAACACAGACCTAAATATGTAGTGCTGGAAATAGTAGAAAGAAATATAAAGAGTGTATCAAATACTTTGATTACAGATTCAATCTACGATTTAAAAAAAAGACAGCTCTCTGACTCAAAACCCAATTCTATCTCAAACTTGTTATTGTTTAAAGCACCCAGAATCTTCAAAAACTCTATCGTAAGAATTCTGGATACCAAGGGTGTGTATCAAGAAAAAGTATATTCTGAACCCCTCCTATTATCTAAATTTTCAGGCTCTAAAAGTGAATTACTGTTCTATAGTAATGATCTAAATTCTTCAAATATCTCTGGAAATGATCTTAAAAAATTCAATTCTCAAATTCAAAACTTGAATAGTGAATTAAAAAAGCAAAATATTGAACTTATTCTTTTTATAGCACCAGATAAATTTAATTTTTATTATGAACACTTGAAAGATAAAGATGAATTTGAAAATCCAATGGTTTTTGAAAAATTTGACCAACTGGATAAACAATATCTTTACTTTAACACATTACAATACCTTAAGCAATTCGATACCTTGGAGGACATTTACATGTATGACAACACCCATTGGTCTCCAAAAGGTGATAGTTTAATCGCTAGAAAATTAAAGTCAATTATTGAATTAAATTCTTTGCTACAATCCACTTCCCCTTAAACTTCAAATGTTCCAAACCGTGAAAATCCAACATGTACTCTTCAAAGGTTTTTGCTGATCGAGGAGCTGATTGTAATTTCTGGATTTTTTGATGGAACGCTTTCGCGAAAGCGGAATATTCAAAGTGCTCATTCAACAATTTTGCCCCCTTGTTCTGGCCTTGCTCCCATGATTTTCGTGAGGTATAAAGTTCTACGGCATTACTAACAAACTCTTCATCGGAACTACTAATCAGCCCACAGAAAGTTTCCTGATCCGCGATGCCCTCTGCTCCTATTTGAGTGGTACAGACGGGCACACCATGTTGCATAGCATCAAAAATCTTCCCTTTAAGACCCGCACCAAATCGCAACGGAGCTAGCAAAATCTTTTTGCCAGCAAAAGCCTGCTGGATAGATTCAGCATGACCGTGAACGAGAAAACCATCTTTCGGCTGGTGCCATTGTAAATGTTTTTGCGATGCGTAAGAACCATAGATATGTAGCTGTGTTTTGGGCATTTTCACTCTAATTGCTGGCCAGATATTTTTCTTCAGGTGCCATACAGCATCTTCATTAGGGGCATGCTTAAAATTACCGATGTGAACAAAATCAGCGGTTTCTTGAAATTGAGGCCTTGAGATTTTTTTTTTGCTCTCGTGCAGCAACGGTAAGTACAAAAGTGTTTCGGGTTTGATACTGAAAGTTTCGCTAAGTAAGTTCGTTTCAAAAGTTGATATGATAAGGGACAGATCACAGCGTTTGATACTTGCTATTTCACGGTACGTATCAGGGTGATTAAAGTCAAGATTATCTAATGACTGATCATTCATTATCGCTCGCTGTCGTGCCTTGCGAAGAAAATGTAGGTCTTCTGTATCCAAGATCGTTTTTGCCTCAGGAACTGCTTTTTTCACTCTCCAATGAAATTGTTCTTCCACATAAAACCGGTCAAACAGCACACAATCGGGTTGCAGTTCCTGAATCCATGAATCAAAGATGTCGTCATTAACAGGAATATGCTTTAAATGCAAAGTGCTCAACCCGCTGATTATATTGTTATTTGAAAATCCAGTAGTCGGGCAAAAATGAATTTCAAAATCCATGTCTTGAAACATCTTGATGAGTTGCATCATACGAGAACCTGCTGCAGTACTATTGGGTTCAGGCAGGTGTGGTGCTATGATAGCGAGTATTTTAGTCTTCATATCGGGTAAGATAGTTTACACCATTCACTTGAGCTTTTTAGGTATATAATTCTGAACTAATTTTATTAAGAATCCGTTAATAAACCGCAAGCGTATTTCATAAGGCATTGCCCTAAAATAACTAAATTAGCAGCTTGTATTTTAAGTAGATTGATGGGTAAGATTATTGCAATTGCAAACCAAAAAGGTGGTGTAGGAAAAACAACGACAGCGGTTAATCTCGCTGCGGCTTTGGGTGTTTTAGAGAAGAAGGTTTTATTGATCGATGCAGATCCACAGGCCAATGCCAGTTCAGGGCTAGGAGTTGATATTGAGGCCATCGAGCAAGGTACTTATCAACTGCTGGAGCATAGCGCTAAGGCGAGTGAACTCATCATTCCTACAGACACTCCTAATCTGGATATCATTCCTGCTCATATAGACCTTGTTGCAATCGAGATTGAGCTGGTAGATATAGAAAACAGAGAGTATATGCTGCGCGCTGCGCTGGAAGAAATTCAGGACAGCTATGACTACATCATCATCGACTGTGCGCCATCGCTCGGGCTGCTTACGCTCAATGCGTTGACGGCAAGCCACTCTGTACTGATACCTATTCAATGCGAGTATTTTGCACTTGAAGGATTAGGAAAGCTTTTGAATACCATCAAAAGTGTACAGAAATACCACAATCAGAATCTAGACATTGAAGGTTTGTTACTTACTATGTATGACAGCCGTCTCAGGTTATCTAATCAGGTAGTCCAAGAAGTCAATCAGCATTTTGAAGGACTTACCTTTAAGACAATTATACAGCGTAATGTGCGTTTAAGCGAGGCACCCTCTTATGGCGAGAGCATTATCAATTATGATGCTTCCAGTAAGGGGTCTGAGAATTATTTAAGCTTGGCAAACGAGCTTTTAACAAAAAACGCTTGAATACATGGCAAAAGCTACCAAAAAACAAGCTCTAGGGCGCGGACTTTCAGCTTTGCTGAAGGATCCATCAAACGATATTCAATCTGCTAAAGATAAGAACGCTGACCAGATCGTGGGCAACGTGGTGGATTTACCACTAGAGTCGATTGAGATGAACCCGTTCCAGCCGCGTACCAGTTTCAACGAGGAACATTTACGCGAGCTAGCCTCTTCCATCAAAGAATTAGGGGTTATCCAGCCCATTACCGTCCGTAAAATGGGTTTTGGAAAATATGAATTGGTTTCGGGAGAGCGACGTTGTCGTGCCTCAAAATTGCTGGGTCTTGAGAATATTCCAGCTTACGTACGGATCGCAAACGACCAGGAATCGCTGGAAATGGCGCTGGTGGAAAATATACAGCGTCAGGATCTGGATCCCATTGAGATCGCCCTCTCCTACCAGCGACTTATTGAAGAAATAGACCTAACTCAAGAGCAGATGAGTGAACGCGTAGGTAAGTCTCGTAGCGCGATCGCTAACTACCTGCGATTGCTCAAACTGGATCCAATCATCCAGACCGGTATGCGCGATAACTTCATCAGTATGGGTCACGGTAGGGCATTGATCAATGTTCCCGATCTTGATAAGCAACTGGAAATCTATCAAAAGATCATTTCAGAAAACCTAAGCGTACGAGAAACTGAAAAACTGGTAAAGGAGTTGAAAGAGGTACCGCTTTCGCGAAAGCGAGAACCCAAAAAAGCTCCCGTCCCAGAGTTTGTAACACAATCCACCAGCCGTCTCAACGATGTTTTGGACACCAAGGTCTCCAACAAAATGTCCAAGTCTGGGAAAGGAAAGTTAATCATAGACTACGATTCCCTTGCAGAATTTGAACGCATTGTAAAACTGATCGATGCCAAGTAAACTGCTTTACATTTTTTTACTCATCGCTGGGCTGGCCATGGCTCAAGGTGATCCACAACCACCCATAGATGATCAGGATTTCAGCGCGTTGATTCAAGATGCAGATTCAGTAAAAACAGTTTATGATGCAAACAAGCCTTCTCGTGCCGCTTTTTACAGCGCAGTTTTACCGGGCTTGGGACAGGTTTACAATAAACAGTACTGGAAAGTGCCGCTGGCTTATGCGGGAATAGGCATACCGATAGGTGCCTACATCTGGAATGATAGGCAGTATCAACGCTTGAGAGATGCCTACAGAATACGTCTTGCGGGAGGAACAGATGATGAGTTTTCTAGCGAAGACGGCACACCGCTCATAAGTACAGACGGGTTGGAACGGGCGCAGCAAAATTCACAACGCAACAAGGAGTTGAGTTTACTGATAACGGCACTTTTCTATGTAGTGCAAATAGTAGATGCAAACGTAGCAGGGCATCTCGATCAATTTGACGTAGATCGGGATTTGAGCCTAAGTCCATACATTGATTATACTCCTAACATGCTCGTCGCGCCTAGTTATGGTGTGACCTTATCCTATAAATTTTAGAAATGAAAATTGCTCTTGTGGGTTACGGTAAAATGGGAAAAGTAATTGAGCGCGTCGCTCAGGACCGTGGCCATGAAATAGTTGCCAGAATTTCCCGTGGAGATGACCTCAAAGCAGCCGGTAAAGCAGATGCAGCCATAGAATTTACCAGTCCCGACAGCGTTATTGGGAATCTAGAAACCTTAATGCAACTGGGCGTACCTACGATTTGCGGTACGACCGGCTGGAATGAGTCCTTGCCTGAAATTAAAAAACAGGTCAAAACTAATCAGAGCGGATTGGTTCACGCGTCAAATTTCAGTCTAGGTGTCAACTTGTTTTTTGAGTTGAACAAACAACTGGCAGAATTGATGAATCGTTTTCAGGAGTATCAATTGCATCTGACTGAAATACACCACACCGAGAAAAAAGACGCTCCTAGCGGAACCGCTCTGAGCCTATTTGAACAAATAGCAGAAAAAACCGGTAACAAAAGTTGGCATCTGGGCTCTAACTCTAGCGAGGAATCGATAGGAATTGCCGCCATAAGAGAAAAAGAAGTAAAAGGAACTCACATCGTGAGTTATGAAAGCGACATCGATACGATAGAAATAAAGCATGAAGCCCATAGCAGGGACGGTTTTGCGCTAGGCGCCGTAATGGCCGCAGAGTGGCTGCAAGGGAAGCAGGGCGTGTTTACCATGAAGGATGTTTTAGGACTATAGTCGAGTATAAAAGAATTTAAAATGAGTTGGAGTTATTGGTTATTGTTTTTAGCGATCGTTCAGATCATCCATGGTCTGGGCACTTGGAAAATGTACCAGGCCGCAGGCCGTAAAGCTTGGGAAGCTTTTGTCCCTATTTACAATGCCATCGTGATGGCAAAAATCATCAATAGACCATGGTATTACGCGCTATTGCTTTTTTTGCCCGTTGTGAATTTGATCATGCTAATCGTTTTCTGGGTAGAGATGTGCCGCAGTTTTGGCTACAATAGAGCGGTGGATACGATCCTAGTCATCTTTACACTTGGTTTTTATCTTTACTATTTAAACTACACTCAACCTCTTCACTACATAGAAAATAGGGAGCTCAAGCCGCGTACGGCAGCTGGTGAGTGGACCAGTTCCATACTCTTTGCCATTGTGGCCGCCACGATTGTACATACTTATGTGATGCAACCGTTCATTATCCCTACTTCTTCTTTGGAGAAATCGTTGCTGATTGGTGACTTTTTATTGGTTAGTAAATTCCATTATGGTGCTCGATTGCCCATGACTACGGTTGCTGCTCCTATGGTACATGACACGATTCCTGTAGTGAATGTGAAAAGTTATTTGGCTAAACCAGAATTACCCTACACACGCCTACCCGGTTTTCAGGATATCCAGCGCAACGATATCGTGGTATTCAACTGGCCGGTTGATACGCTGAATATGTTTGGAGCTGACGATGGAAAGTATCATTACAAACCTATTGATAAGCGTACCAACTACGTTAAGAGATGTGTGGGAGTTCCTGGAGATACCTTGTCTATTATCAATGGAAAAGTTCACATAGATGGTGAGCCTTTACAGCTTCCAGATCGTGCAAAAGTTCAATATTCCTATCAAGTTCTCACTAATGGTTATCGATTCCCTGATGATCAATTAAAGTTTGAATTTGACATTACAGATGGTGTAGGTTATCAAAAAACAGCTGACGGAAAGCTCATCTTGAATATCAAATCTGCTACTGAAGAGGCCATTGCAAAAATGGAAGCTACCGGTCAGGTCATGAAAGTTATTAAAGTTGATCGTACTCCTAATAGGCAAAAAGTCAATTATCAAAGACTTGTGGATGGTGAAGTCGTGAGCAGAACTCATATGGAGACCTTCCCCTACACCGGAATCTATGAAAATTCTAATGATGATCGTGCTCCATTCCTTATCCCAGCTGAAGGACAGACTGTGGACATCGATTTTAAAAACATCCATTACTACCGCAGGATCATTGAAGTCTATGAAGGTTCAGAAATGGATATTTTCAATCAATTATCAACTCGTGGGAATCAAGTTTATCTAAATGGAAAGCCATTAAATAAATACACCTTCAAACAAAATTATTATTGGTTGATGGGTGATAACCGCGACAACAGTCTTGATAGCCGTTACTGGGGTTTTGTGCCAGAAACACATGTGGTTGGTAAACCTGTGTTTATCTGGATGAGTTATGATCCCAATAAGTCTTTCCCAACTGGTGTAAGGACAGATCGCGTGTTCACTACGGTTAATGGACCTGGCAAACCTCGATCTTATTTCATTTACTTTATAGTTGGTTTGGGAATCTATATTGCCGCGAGTCGCTTTTACAAGAATAGAAAGAAACAGAGGAAGAATTAGAATCTCCCAAAATACACCATCTTTAAAGTGATAACTAGTTCTCGATGCTTGGTGATTTGTGTTTTGATAGGTGTTACTTTAGAGACGGTAAATGCACAGAACTTCAACCGAGATGATTATTACCGTACGTTGAGTCTCAATGCGGGTTACAGTTATAGTTTTGGAGAACCAAACAATAGGGGAATTCATCTTTTGGATATAGGTTTAAACAAAATGCGTTATGGAGGACGTCATGGAGCTGGTTATCATTATGGACTCGGAACAGAAATAGCTTTGAATACTGATAGGTTTGTCCTCGCCCCTAAAGTTAGCGGTGCTATTTACATCAACATTTTCGTATTAGGTACGGAACTCACGACTTATACTGATTTTGACAACTGGACATTGCGGTTGGTTCCTTTCTTTGGATTGGGAGGAGAGAGAATGAGAATTACTGTCAATCCAAACGTTCTATTAAGTAATGATGATTTTAATCCAATCAACAGAGGTTTGGTTAATATCAGCTACAATATTATACTCGAAAGAAAGCGAGAAGAATCGCAATATGAAAACCTAAACGAGAGGTTATATAAATGATAATTTATCCCTCCTACTTCTGCGATGTCATCACATTAAGTTTTGCCTACTCAGCCAAAACGATACTTTGGGAAGGTCACGGAAACTATGTCAAACAAACCTATCGCAATCGCTGTTATATCGCGGGAGCAAATGGAAAACTGGCGCTCAATGTACCCGTAGTTCATTCAGGAAAGGGTTTTTCCATACCGTATAAAGAGGTGAAAATTGATTTTAGCGAATCTTGGGCAGACAACCACCTCAAGAGCATCCATAGTGCCTATAATTCAAGCCCCTTTTATCAGTATTATCAAGATGATCTTGAAAAAGTATTCAGCGATATACCTGAACTGCTTTACGACTGGAATTTGAAAACATTTGACTTCCTGAATAAAACCATGTCACTCGAATTAAATTACGAGGAAACTGCTGAATTCAACAACAATGAACTCGCAAACACCCTAATCAAAGCCAAAGGAAAACCGCTTTATAGCGTAGATCCCTATATCCAGGTTTTTCAAGAGAAGTATGGTTTCTTGCAACCGCTTTGTAGTCTTGATCTTTTATTCAATTTGGGTCCCAGCAGTATTGCTTATCTTAAGAGCCAGAACAAGAGATTGCGACACCTATAAATGCAAGACGGCTACCAGCGCTTAAGAGCTTTTTATAATACTCCCAACCTTTGGAAAGGTAAGCTTCTGGATCTGGATCAGTTTTATTTAGATGAACTTCGTTTTGATGAGAAAGATTTCAAAGAAGAGGACCTGATCTTACCCGAAATTCCTCACGGAACCGTTTTAGGCAAGCGTGCAGAATATTACTTTAAATTTTGTGTAGATCAATCTTCAAATTACGATTGTCTTTTATCTAACATTCAGATTTTCAAGGGAAAAACGACTCTGGGGGAGTTGGATTTTATCATACAGCATAAAAAGTCGCGAAGAGTTTTCCACATCGAGCTGGTCTATAAATTTTACATCTACGATCCTACAAAAAAGGTTGCATCGCAGAAAAATTTGATTCAGAAAGAGAAGAACGAGTTGTCCCACTATGCAGGACCTAATCGCAGAGATTATTTGCTTAAGAAAATTAATCGGTTAAAAGCGCACCAGCTGCCCCTACTCTATCGACCGGAAACCAAGAGTATTCTTGAGAAATATGAAATTGATGTTGAAGCAGTTGAACAACAGGTATGTTTTTTGGCTCAAGTATTTATACCGTGTGACCTCTGGAACCATAACTTTAAATGGATCAATAAAGCCTGTATCGTGGGATATTATTTGAATTATTCCGCTTTCGCGAAAGCGGAAACACAAACCGCCACCCTCTATTTCATGCCTCACAAACATCAATGGAAGATGGATCCTTTTGAGATAGAAGAGCATGAATTTTCATTTTCAGAATTGCTGGAGGAAGTCGAGAAAAGCTTGTCAAGGGGATTTGCGCCTCTACTCTGGAAAAAGGTCGAGGACAAGTGGGAGCGATTTTTTGTAATTGCCGATTAAGTATAGAGAAAATCAATTGTTAAACCCTTTAAACATCATTTAACTTGATTTTTAAAAGGTCATCCTGCATGAGGCGGTATCTTTAAAAAAAATGTTATGGAAAGGAAATTTGAAAGAAAAACCGAGCAGGATCAACCTTTGGGAAATATGGCTAAGACTAATAAAAATAAGGATTTTGATCTTGAATCTGAAACATTAACCGATAAAGAAAAAAAGAAAGAAAAATAAATATGAACTACCTGAATTTTGATCTAGAAGAAGCAAAAGATACATGTAAAGAGCTAAACATTCTTCTTGCTGACTATCATTTATACTATCAAAAATTGCGTAATTATCACTGGAATGTGGTAGGGCACGCATTTTTTGATTTGCATGAGAAATTTGAGGAATTATACGACGATGCTGTTTTAAAGATCGATGAAATTGCAGAACGTATTCTGACCTTGCGCTACCAACCCGCGTCAAATTTTAGTGATTACCTCGAGATTTCAAACATTAAGGAGACTAAATCTGACCTTACTGATGTTGAGATGGTAAATAACCTACTTGAGGATCACGGTCACATCCTGAAACAGATGTCTAAAGTCGTTGAAGTTGCGGATAAAGCAGACGACGAAGGAACTATAGATTTGATAGGTGCCTACATCAGAGAGTTGGAAACGGTGAGCTGGATGCTGGATGCATGGAGAATGAAGACTGAGGAAAAGCGCAGCGCATTATAATTTAATTGCATAAATTACTGAAGAGCTTCCATTGAAACCCAATGGAGGTTTTTTTATGCGATATACCAAGACCTTAATTTCGTATTTTCAGCTCAAAATTCCAACATGATCAAAAACCTTTACTTAATCCTATTTATAGCTGTAGCTGTATCTCTATCAGGATGTACTTCAGATGATGACAATCCGTTTTCATCAAATCCCGACCCGTCTTCAAATGAGTTTACTGTGGGCAGCGATAGTTATGGACTCAGCTCTGGCTTTCGTTCTGGAATTATTGAAGATGCATCTAATTTATTCATGACCCATGTGATTTTAGCCGGTGATGGTCTGAGTCTGAATTCAACATCAGGTGAATTAGTTGGAATGGGTGATGTGGTCAGCTTATTATTATTCAAGTTGGAGTAAGGATTTGAATGTAGGAACTTACAATCTTGATGCAACTAACAATTTGTCGAATACCGTCGATTTAATATTTGCAACTGACTATAATACAAATTCCTTTGTCGGCTCCATTGAAGACGAAGTTTTTCAAGGTACTATTGAGTTGACCTCAACGGGAAATAATAGGTACCGCATTACCGGCTCTGGGATTGCAGATGATCTACAGCAATCTTTCAATATTGACTTTGAAGGCGAATGAAGATTGATTAATTGAAATCTACAGATTGCGTCAATATCTTTTTGATTAAAAAGCACTCTCAAATATCTTAGGAATGAATTGTTTTCATGATTTTTGTGGCATAGATCAAAATCATGAGCAAAACCATCACAAAAACCGACTTTAATTTTACCGGCCAGACACACGTCTATAAAGGAAAAGTAAGAGATGTGTATTCTCTTGGAAACGATTTGCTCGTGATGGTTGCAAGCGATCGATTGAGTGCCTTTGACGTAGTGATGCCTAAAGGCATTCCCTATAAAGGTCAGATCTTGAACCAGATTGCTACACAAATGATGCGCGATACTGAGGATTTGGTTCCCAACTGGCTCATCGCTACTCCAGATCCTAACGTGAGCATAGGTCACAAATGCGAGCCTTTTAAAGTAGAAATGGTCATAAGAGGTTACCTTTCTGGACACGCAGCCCGAGAATATAATGCTGGCAAAAGAATCCTTTGCGGCGTCTCCATGCCTGATGGGATGAAGGAAAACGACAAATTCCCTGAACCTATAATCACACCAGCTACCAAAGCAGAAATGGGCGATCACGATGAGGACATCTCGCGTGAAGATATTCTGTCTCGTGGGATCGTCAGCGAGGAAGATTATCTGGTTTTGGAAAAGTACACACGCCAGCTGTTTCAACGTGGAACTGAGATCGCTGCAAAACGCGGTTTGATTTTAGTCGATACTAAATATGAATTCGGCAAAACTGCTGATGGCAAGATTGTTCTCATAGATGAGATCCACACTCCGGACTCCTCTCGCTATTTTTATGCAGAAGGCTACCAGCAACGCCAGGATGCCGGTGAATCCCAAATGCAATTAAGCAAAGAATTTGTGCGTCAATGGTTGATCAGTCATGGATTTCAGGGAAAAGAGGGTCAGGTGCTTCCAGTAATGAGCGACGACTATATTGAAACGGTAAGCGAGCGCTATCAAGAACTGTATGAGCAGATTACGGGTCTCGCTTTCGCGATCCCGATAGCTATCGGGACGGAAACTCAAAACATACACTCTCGCATCCAGAACAATGTGGAAAACTGGCTGAAAGCCAACCGTTAGCTCGATGAGGCTTATAAATAAGCTTTTATATTACGTCATAGCACTATCATTTTATAGTTGCAATACACATTTCAGTAACGATGAGATTGTAATAAATTATTACTCCTCTCTGAATGAGGGAAGTTTTGACCTAGTCCGTGATTATACAGCTGATAGCCTATATTTTATTGAAGGAAACCAAACCCTTGAGCATTCGCGAGAATCTTTTTATCAATATTTTCAATGGGATTCTGTGTTCCAGCCTAAATACCAGGTTTTGAGTATGAATACAGGGAATGATATAATCAAAGTTAGACTGAAAACTAATTCTAATAGATTGAAGTTTTTAGAAAATGATCCTCTGATTACAGAGCAACAGGTACACATTTCAGATCAGAAAATCACAAAAATCGAATTCACTAACTATGAAAATGTAGATTGGGATCGATGGTCTGCAAAAAGAGATTCTTTGATCAGCTGGATTAAAGTTCATCATCCTGAACATCCTGAGTTTATATATGACCTGACTAAAACTGGAGCCGAGAATTATTTGAAAGCGATAGATTTATTTCAGAATACTCAAGGGAAGTAAGTTAAACCATTCCAAAACAATTTTAGGGCTTACAGTAGGTGCTTATCTTTAAACAAAAAGAATGATCACTACCATAAATCCATATACTGGCAAAGAACTCAAACAATACGAAGAACTTACCAAAGAACAGATTCGAGAAAAGCTGGAGCTTGCCCAAAAGACATTTGATTACTGGAGGACCACAAACCATGATCAACGGGCTGAAAAAATCAAAAAAGTAGGTGAACTTTTAGAAAAGAACAAAGAAAGATACGCCCTTCAAATGACTAGAGAAATGGGGAAACCTATCTCGCAGTCACGATCAGAATTAGAGAAATGTGCCTGGCTTTGCGACCACTATGCAGAAAATGCCGAATCCTACCTCGCTCCAGAGTCCATTAAAACAGACTATCAAAAATCATACGTGAGCTATGAACCTCTAGGGGTAATCCTAGCCATAATGCCCTGGAATTATCCATTCTGGCAGGTAATGCGTTTTATAGTCCCTGCACTCATGGCAGGAAATGTAGGAGTTCTCAAGCACGCCAGTTCCGTGATGGGCTGCGCAGAACTGATCGAAGAGTTATTTCTTGAAGCAGGTTTTCATCAAGGTTGTTTTCAAAATCTGACTGTTTCCAGCGACCCGATTGAAGAAGTCATTAAAAATCCAATTATCAAGGCAGCCACACTTACTGGCTCAAAACCAGCCGGAAGCGCCGTTGCTGGAACTGCAGGAAGTGAGATCAAGAAAACAGTTTTGGAATTGGGTGGAAACAACGCGCTGGTCGTCATGAAAGATGCTGATTTTGATCAAGCTCTAGAAACCTGCATCACCGCACGTTACCAGAATACGGGTCAAAGCTGTATCGCAGGGAAGCGATTGTTAATTGATTCTACGATCGCCGATAAATTTGTTGAGCTTTTCACAGAGAAAGTCAAAGAACTCAAAGTTGGTGATCCGGAAGATGAAGATACTTATATAGGTGTAATGTCACGCAAAGATTTGGCTGAGGAACTGGAAGAGCTCATGAATAAATCCATCAAAAAAGGCGCAAAACTGCATTACGGCGGGAAGCGCCAGGACGCTTACTTTGAGCCAACTATTTTAACGAATGTCACAAGCGATATGCCCGTGTTTAGAGAAGAAACCTTCGGCCCCTTGATGGCAATAAGTACTTTTAACACAGAAGATGAGGCAATTGATATGGTAAATGACAGCCCATTCGGTCTCGGCGCCAGTATATTTACCCAAGATACTGATAAGGCAGAAGAGCTGTCCAAACGCATTAAAGACGGTGCGGTATTCATCAATGAAAAAGTGACCAGTCACCCAGCACTACCTTTTGGTGGAACTGGGATTTCTGGCTATGGTCGCGAACTTTCCCACTTCGGTATCAGAGAATTTGTAAACATCAAAACCGTAGTTGTAGCGTAAGGACTTGAATTTGAAGTTGGAATGGAAGATGGATGCTTGAGAACCTTTAATAGTTGAAATAAAGTAGTGCCTTCTCTCAACCGTTTATAAAATATCAGACTGGGGCAATTATTTAAATATTTATAAATTTTAGAAGGACTCATGAAAATGAGATACAACCTATAAGATTCATCTTGCGTCTGCGAAGTCAAAATGTAGAGAATTGTTTTTTTGGTATTTACTACTTTAATAAATCGGTTTTCCCATTTTGCTTTTGCATTTTTGTAGTTCACATTTTAAAACGATACGATGCTCAAGTACAATTTTAGCGCTGGACCTTGCGTCCTTCCCCAAGAAGTTTTTAAAAAGGCAGCTGCAGCTGTTTTGGATTTCAATGACCTTAGTATTCTTGAGATCTCGCACCGAAGTAAGGATTTTGTGCAAGTGATGGAACAAGCGCAATCTTTAGCTCTAGAGCATCTTGGATTAAAGGACAAAGGTTACAAAGCCCTATTCCTAGGTGGAGGTGCCAGCATGCAATTCTTGATGTGTGCCTATAACCTACTTGAAACAAAAGCCGCTTACCTTAATACGGGAACCTGGAGTGCAAAAGCTATTAAAGAGGCAAAAATGTTTGGCGAAGTAATCGAAGTCGCCTCTTCTAAAGACAGTAACTACAATCACATTCCCAAAGGCTATAGTGTACCAAGTGATGTAGATTATTTCCATTTCCAGACGAACAATACGATTTTTGGAACGCAATTACAAGAAACTCCTGATGTAGACGTACCGCTCGTATGTGATATGAGCAGCGATATCTTTTCTAGAAAAAGAGACTTTGAAAAATATGACTTGATCTATGCTGGTGCTCAAAAAAATATGGGTCCAGCCGGTGCGACCCTTGTGGTGGTAAAAGAAGAAATCCTAGGGAAAGTCTCCCGCAGCATTCCTTCCATGCTGGATTACAAAGTACATATTTCTAAAGACAGTATGTTCAATACACCGCCCGTCTTCCCTATTTATGTGAGCATGCTGACTCTACAATGGCTCAAGGACAATGGCGGTATCCCTTGGATCGAAGAATTGAATAACAAAAAGGCTGGATTGATCTATGATGAGATCGATCGCAATTCGCTTTTTGAAGGATTTGTGACTGATAAAGCTGATCGCTCCAGAATGAACGCCACTTTTGTTTTGAACGATGAAGCTCATAAAGATGCCTTTGACCAACTTTGGAAAGATGCTGGAATCAATGGCTTAAATGGTCACCGATCTGTAGGTGGTTACCGTGCCAGTATGTATAATGCGTTAAGTATAGAAGCTGTAGAAACCTTGGTTAGTGTGATGCAGGAGTTGGAGAGAAAAGCTTAGAAACATCTCAAAACAACGTTTAGACTTTTTTTTAAATGCTTACTAACCTCGGAGGGTCACATCAAGAAAATACTCTTGAAGATCTCCGAGGTTTTTAAATAATAAACATACATAATAAAAGGAAACACCTATAAAGCTTTAATTAATTGAAAAGGAAAAAGTCAATTCACCAGCATCTGATAACTGGTATTTTCACCATTCTTGTAGGTTCTTGTTGCTTGATGTCGTGCGATTCCAAAGAAAAATCTGATCAACTCGTCAAACAAGCTAAAGACATTTACTTTTTCTCAAATTCAGATCATAAAATAAAAATGGATAGCTCGTTAAAGTTGATAAACAGAGCTATACGGCTCAATCCAGACAATTTGAGCGCGGTTGATCATAAAACCTTGCTGCTGTTTCTTAAAAGAGACTCAATCAACTTAATACCCACAGTCAATAGGTTGATTGAACTTGATAATAGACCTGCCAGATTAGGTCAGAAGGCGATGTACCTCGATCTGCTGAACAGAGATCAGGAAGCAGAAAAACATTACAATATGTCAATTGATGGATACGAAGAAATTATCAATAGTTCAGAACCCAATTTTGATTTGATGATTGAGTATTTAGGTGTATTGAAAATGAAGGAGGATACGATCAAAATGAACCGAGTCATGACCTCTATGAATAATATGCCATGGGCTGATTATCAATTACAAATCCTTGAAGCTTATCAAGAACAAACAATCGCTAAGGAACAGTTGAAACGATTCTGGAAAGGAGAAACAGGACTTGAAGATCTTGAGAATTAAATTGTAATCCATGCCCACCATCCATCTCAAAACCTTTATTCAAGCCGATATAGAAATCGTCTTTGATCTTTCCCGTAGCATCTACCTGCATACGATCTCTGCTGGTAAAACAGGTGAAAAAGCGATTGCAAGCAAAACGAGTGGGTTGATAGGCTTGAATGAAAGTGTCACATGGCGTGCGAGGCATTTCGGTATTTATCAAACACTCACTTCTAAGATTACTGATTACGATAGACCTCGTTATTTTATGGACGAGATGGTTAGCGGCGCCTTTAAATCGTTCAAACACGAGCATCACTTCGCTCGCGTAGATCAAGGCACGCTCATGACCGATCATTTTCACTACCAGTCGCCTCTCGGGCTATTGGGCCACCTTGCCGATTTCCTTTTTCTCAAAGAATACATGAAAAACTTCCTGACGAAGCGCAATCAAGTCTTGAAACAATATGCAGAAACGGGAGTTGGGAAAATCAACTTTCTCAAAATATAGATTCTTGATTAAGTCTTCAACCTACTTCTAGGTTTATATGTGATGCCTTTGACGTAATTGCTTTTATACAACAGCTTTTAATTTTCTCGCTTTCGCGAAAGCGAAAACATGAAGTTTACATTGAGCTTGTCGAAATGCGAAAGCGAAACAACAAACAACCTCATTGCTAATCATAGAAACGATCACGTATATCACGATTACAAAATGAGAAAAGAGCGTTAAAGTATTTCGCACTTAGCGTTTCTTTAATAAGCTCTAAATCATTATGAATTAACTTTCTTACTTAATAAAAAACTAGACTGAAATGGCACACCATGTAAAGATTCTTAACATAGCAAACGTAACTCACGATGTAAAACGAATTACGGTTCAAAAACCTAAGGATTACAATTTTACACCCGGTCAAGCCACCGAAGTTGCTGTCGATAAGGACGGATATCGAGAAAAAAAACGTCCGTTCACCTTTACTTCCCTACCCAGCAACCACCATTTAGAGTTTACCATTAAGATTTATCCCGACCACAATGGCGTTACAGACGAGATCGACACGCTCGAAGAAGGGGACGGCTTGATCCTGGAAGACGCATGGGGAGCGATTGAGTATAAAGGACCAGGAACATTTATAGCCGGTGGAGCTGGTGTAACTCCATTTATTTCCATTCTAAACCACCTACGCGCTGACCAGCAAATCAACGGTAACCGTTTGATTTTTTCTAACAAGACCAGCGATGATGTGATTCTTGAAAAAAGCTTCCGCCAGATGCTGGGCGAGGATTTTATTTCAACACTAACTCAAGAGCAAAAAGAAGGTCACAAGAAGGGACGCATAGACAAAGAATTCTTGAAAAATCATATCTCTGATTTCTCACAAAACTTCTATGTCTGCGGTCCAGATGCGATGGTCGAAGATATCAATAAACAACTGGAAGAGCTGGGCGCCAATGCGGACGCGCTCGTTTTTGAGGAGTAGCTCAAGGAATCTGATTCTGATTGTTATCAAGATATAATTAGTACTTAATTTAGGAAGCATAACAATTAATGCTTCCTAATGGATAATTATGTACTGATGGCTATTCTTTGTTTATTCGGAATAATCCTACTCTATCTAGGTTATCATTTGCGTTCCAAAACAAAAAAAATGGAAACTTATGGGAGGCGTGTTACCGCTCGGATTGTAAAACACATCGAAAAAGTGAGCAGAGATACTGAGGGACTCTCATCAACCTATTACTATCCAGTCTTAGAGTTTAAGAATAATGAGGGAAGATTAATACAACAAGAGCTTAAACTGGGAACAACTATCAAATCTCGCAAAGAGACTATGAATATCATTTATTTACTAAAAGAAGAGGAGTATGAGATCTTGATAGATAATGCATTTTTGAAGCATTGGTTACCAAATATTCTTATGTGTTTAGGACTTGTTCTGATACTAATAAGTTTAATGACGACATTCCCAGATTTTTTTTAAACAGACATGAATTTTCAGTATACCTGATAATTTCAAGAGCTTCATAACGAAAAATACTTACTGTGACGGTTTGAGCTAAATTTGCACCTCAATTAATTTTCCCCTTCATGTCAGACGAAATGAAATCTTGCCCCAAGTGTAGTTCGCCCTACGGTTATTCTTTAGGAAATGAGATCTATGCCTGCCCAGAATGTTATTATGAGTGGAATCCTAACCAGAAAGTTGAGGATACCGAACCTAAAATCCTAGATTCTAATGGTAATGAATTGACTAACGGTGATTCTGTTATTGTAATCAAAGATTTACCCGTAAAAGGTGCTTCTAAACCGGTGAAGGCGGGAACCAAGGTCAAAAACATACGTCTTACGGATGGCGATCACAATATTGATTGTAAGATCGATGGTTTTGGGGCGATGGGTTTAAAATCTGAGTTTGTAAAGAAAGCTTAAGCTCAGAATCATAGCACGACATTTTTACTGTAACATTCTTGTTGGTTTTGTTTCCTATATACGAGAATCTTTAAAATGCTAGGTGTACTCATACAACTCGCGATCTCTTGGGGATTGCTCAAGTGGCTTGAAAAAGAAAATCTGTCTGTCCTGGGACTGTTACCCACGAGAAAACGAGTGCTCCACCTTTTTCTAGGCTTTTCAGCATCTGCGATAATTATTTCATTTTATTATCTCTCAATCACCTATCTAACGGAAAATAGCTGGTCACTGAATCCTGATTATTCCTTATCAGAATTCACGATGGCTGCATGGTGGACACTCAAGTCAGTCTTGTTTGAAGAATTGCTTTTTAGGGGAGCACTGCTCTATATACTTCTCGAGAAAATTGGCGAGATGAGAGCTTGCCTTATATCTGCCGTGGCTTTTGGGATCTACCACTAGTTTTCCTATCAAGTCTTGGGACAGCCCGTCACCATGGTTTATGTATTGATCACAACCGGTATTTGGGGTTATATGTTTGCCTTTGCATTTTCTCGCACACGCTCATTGTACCTGCCCATAGGGCTGCATTTTGGGTGGAACTTGTTCAATCTAGTCGTTTTTTCTCAGGGAGGTTTAGGCGATCAACTGCTCGTAAGTACCGAGAATGGCAACCTCCTTCCAGATGCGGCATCCCTCATCCTGCAAATATTTCAGGTTCTGGCGTTACCTATTTTGGTTTTCTCCTATTTTAAATTCACGAAAATATCTTCGTAGGGAATTCCGCAACACATTCTTTGTGAAATTCTTTCAAGTCTAGACAACTTGAGGCTCATGGTGATAATTTTAATGAATACGCTTTCGCGAAAGCGAGAATGAAAGCGGGACTAAAAACAAGATGGAAAGCGAGAATGAAAGCGAGATCTTTTCACACAGCGTCTATTGATTTAAGACAAAGAAGTGTTATAAATATGAGAAAACGTACTAGCGGAAGACTAAAGCCCTAGCCCATGGCACAGTTATGGTTTAATTTTGAGGTATAATCAAAATTTTCAAACATGAGGTCTTCACTTCTATTCATACTTTGCCTAGCGTTTTTAACCGCTTCTTGCCAAAACACAACAAACAAAACCGCTGAAGAGCGCTCCTACCCTATCGAAAAATCTGAAGAGGAATGGAAAAAACAATTGACCAGCAATCAATATGATGTGCTGCGCAGAGAAGGAACTGAGCGACCATTTGCCAATGAATACTGGGACAACAAGAAAAAAGGAATCTATTATTCTGCCGCGACTGGCCAGCCACTTTTTAGTTCAGAAACTAAATTCAAATCTGGGACGGGATGGCCTAGCTTCTATAAGCCGATCAGCGAAGATGCTGTTCTAGAATTAAGTGATAGAAAGCTGGGATATGTGCGTACAGAAATAGTGGATAGTGGTAGTGGCTCGCATTTGGGTCACGTTTTCAACGACGGTCCAGAACCTACTGGATTGAGATATTGCATGAACTCCGCTGCCATGATTTTTGTAGCAGAGGGAGAGGAACTGCCCGAGATCGTAAAAGAGTGGAAGAAAAAATATGAGGATAGATTGTAATTGAACTCTTTTCTCATTTAAAAATAACTCAGGAAAAATTTTAAGAAGCCGTTTCATAAATAAACGAAACGGCTTTTTTGATCATTATTTCTTCACTCCCTCGCGCGTAGGTAATCACGAAATAATCTATGATCAGCGAGGTAGAATACAATTTGAGATACTAGCTTGGTAACTGGACAGTTTTCTAAGCTTGTTTTAAATACCTACATGTCTTCAAAAAATTTTAGGCTGTGACAAATGTGTTAAACGCGCAACTGAAAAAACGAAATTACAAACTGCGTACTGCATTTCTTTCAAAATCTTATGTCGCCTGTTGATGGTCGTTAGGTTATGTCTTACCTCCAAGCTCGGACCGGTTGCTTAGCGAAGTTCGCACCTACTGTAACCTTTTCGTAGGAATCGGTGAGGAAAGAAAGGTATTTTAGTCACTTGTCAAGTAGATCGCGTGTAAAATCAGAATTACACCTATGAAGCTATTGGCATGAAGACTATCAATAAATTGATCGATCTTTTTATAAAACAGATCTCATGATCGCAGTAGCATATCTGATCACTTGAAGAGGTAGTTATTATTCAATAATTGTGTTAATTATACAATTGATAAATATATTACTTTCTGAAACTATTGCGAATTTTATTGTAAATATGAACTAATCGTAGTTTTTGATTAACCGCAGTATTCTATATTGAAAATAAAAATGAATAGCAAGAAAGAGACTTTTGCCAGGTTTGGAATATTTACAAAGGGAGCCGTCTATTTACTAGTAGGTGGTTTAACCGCTTATTCAGCATTTCAAAGCGGTGGAGGCGCAAAAGGTAGCAATGACGCACTCCAATATATTTCTGGTCAGCCTTTTGGTCAGATAATTCTAGGTTTGATGACCTTGGGAATATTTGCTTTTGCAGCTTGGCGGGTTTACCTAGCTATTAAAAACCCTGAAGGACATGGTGAGGATGATAAAAAAAGTACTGTACGTAGATTAGCTTATGTAGTAAGTGCTATTGCTTATACTGCTTTAGGTGTTTACGGAGTAAATTTATTAGTGAATTCTAGCGGGAGTGGCGGTGGAAACAGCTGGCTAGGATCTCTTTTACAGAATGATTGGGGAAAGTACGTAGTTATATTCATCGCTTTATGTCTTGGAGGCAAAGCGATTTACGAATTTTATAGAGCCTTTTCTGGCAAATTCAAGGATAAAGTTCAGAATGCTGAATTAGACCGCAAAGCTCAAAAATTTCTTGTGAAAGCAGGGAAATGGGGATTTACCGCCAGAGGCGTTGTCATAGGTGTTTTGGCATTTCTATTTGCTAAAGCAGCATTGAGTTCAAGCGCCGGAAAAGCCGCTGGTGGAACTAAAAATGCACTACAGTTTATAAGTCAGGAAGGAGGTAGCATAGTAATGGGAATTGTTGCAGCTGGACTGACACTTTATGGAATTTATCTACTGGCCAGTTCCAGATATAGAAACATGCCTATCCAATAGGAAATTAATAACTTCAAACATAAAAGCGACCTCAGGGTCGCTTTTTTTTAAGCGATATCGTATTCTGGATACTCCTGTCTGAGATATTTCTCAGCATGTTTAGGTATCTCAACGGTCATCACATATAGAGCGAGGCACATTAGAACAAATGCAAAACAAATTGCTGCCAGAAAATACGGATTCCAGTCAGATAGGTTACCATCATCGATATGGATAAAAATCTGGATAAAATGAAAGGGGAGCCAGATGGCTCCTACCGTGTTTCCATGACTGCGTATCATTTCCTCCAGCATCCAGGTTTTCTCCTTTTTGAATTCTCGCTTTTTACGTGCCCGATAGGCGCTTCTCGCAGACCAAATAAAATACACTACTAACAGAATGGCCATAATAGTAAGTACTGGTAGTGATTTTAGATTTAAAATCCGAAGTAAATAAAATAATGCAGCGGTGACTGATAAGGTAAAGACACACTTAGGTAACGTGAGATATTCCTTCAAATGTTGCCAAATAAATTTCATGTATTTCTTGCTTAAAGCTTTCTGACGTTGTTCCACGATTTCGGTAAAACCGAAAACACCAAACTTCTTGAATTCCCTTTGCAATGCCTCATTAAAACTACGCTCTGGATGCTCCTGCCATTGCCGCTCAATTCCTAGCGCAAGGTGGTCCACAAGCTCTGTTTGCAGATCGTAGTGTTCTACGTAATGTTTGCGTGTGAATGCATACAATTGCTCTATTTGCTGTGCGTTTATTTCCATCAGTAGCTCAGTTTAGGGTTGATCACCAGTTGCATGTCTTGAATATATTGTTTCAAGTCCTCCAGCATATTAACAGTTTCCTTCTCACCGCTCTCAGTAAGTTTATAGTACTTGCGTATGCGATTATTCACTTTTTCTGCTTCAACCGTGAGGTAACCCTGTGCTTGTAGTTTGTGCAATGCAGGGTATAAAGCACCTTCTTTAATCTGGAGACTGTCGTTAGTCACCTCGCGCACCTTTTGGGTAATCTCATATCCATACATCCTTCCCTCCCGCTCCAGCAGCTGCATGATAATAGTGGCAAGACTGCCTCTATATAAATTTGCTGTAGACATACCTAAGTTTCTTAGGTGTAAATATACTTAAGAACTTGAGGTATGCAAAATTTAATATTTTTTGAATGATCCTTGAAGTTTGCACGCTTTCGCGAAAGCGTAATTACTCACCTACCCCTCAAATACAATAACCTACCAAAACTTTTTATAGTTTAGATTTGAGGCCATTATTGAAACTCTCAACTAAACCAACTTGAATGGATATCGAGCAAGAAACTCCTAAAGAGAATCAACCTTCTGGTTACCAGCACATAGTCCCAAATTTTCAAAAGAATGCGTTTGACGCAAAAGCAATCTGGAGCAATACCCAAAGGGCTAAAATTCTCATCGTGGTATTCTGGATCATCATTATCGCAACCATGATTGGGATTGCGTTAGATTTCTTTGAACTGGATTTATTAAACCGCATTGATCAAGGAACCGGTTTTACCATGGAAGAAGCAGACGACAATGATTCTAGGCAGCTGCTCGCCGGAATCATCATCTTTATAATCAGGGTCATTTCCATTGTGGTTTTTCTCAACTGGTTCAGAAGAGCCTATAACAACATCATCAGAATGGGACAAAAAGCCGATTATTCAGAATCTACCGCGGCCTGGAGCTGGTTTGTGCCCATTATGAATCTATTTGTGCCCGTGAAAATCATGACTGAAATCAATAACGGGCTGCAATATCAATTACACAAAATGAATGTCACTTTATCTAGAAATGGTGTCAGTTTGATTATAGGCTTGTGGTGGGCCGTCCATATTATCAACAATATCTACGCGACTGTAGTCAATAGAATAAGCCTTAGTGCCGAGACAGCGTCAGAAATGATGATCGGCACTCAGAATAGTATTTATTCTGAGATCCTGACTATTGTTGAAGCCTTACTGGTGATTTTTATGGTATACAAAATATCGAGCATGGAATCCCGACTAGAGAGGGAATACAAAAAAGCGGGTGGTTCTGTTTACGACAACTAATTCAAATCATGCACCAAAATATCTACCATTAAACAATTCAATCAACTCGTCTGCACAAGACGTGGCGTAGGTTTTTTTTCTGTATTTATGGATGCTTTGAGTTCCTCTAATCACATTGGTCGTGAAAAGCTCATCAGCGCGTTGTAGTTCAAAGGGTGTGATCGTTGCCTCTTCTACCTTGTAATTAAGCATCATTTTGAGCTGTGACAACACCTGCTCACGCATGATACCATTAAGACAACCATCTGACAAGGGAGGAGTTTTTATGGTGTCGCCAGATCGCAAAAACAAATTTCCTGAAATGGACTCCACCACCATTTTCTTTTCATTGATCAGAAGCATGTCCTGATAGTCATTTTCCTGAGCATAAATACCAGCAAGAATATTGACCATCTTCTGGGTAGTTTTCAAATTGCCTAGCATCCCAGAAACGACGTGATGATCTTTGAATAACTCCACTTCTCTGAATGCAGGATTTTGATACATTCCATCTATCTCAGAGACCTCTATCGCAAATTCTATATGGCGATCTTGAGGTGTATAAAATCCGCCGTGTTTACGCCACACGGTAAACCGCGCTCGAGTATGACCTTCAGTCAAATTGTTTTTAGCTAAAAGGTGTGAAATCTCTTCCTCAATAAATTCAGGTGTAAATGACTGAGGAATCTCCATACGTAATATACGCATGCTCGCCATGAGTCTGAAATAGTGCGCTTCAAATAGCAGGGGTTTGCCTTCAAAGCACCGCAGGGTTTCAAAAACACCATCTCCGTAGTAGGTTCCACGATTGTTGAAAGGTATCTGTGCCTGCTGCTGGTCGACTATGCAACCGTTGAGATTGATCATAAAAAAAGCCCTAATTCAATTAGGGCTCAAAATTAATGGTTAGAGAGAGGATTACCTTGAACCTAACACCTTTTTAAGGCTTGAGATCTGATTTTCCCAAAACAGTTTCTGTTCCTCCACCTCATCTTCATCATCACCAAAATCCTCGATCATGAGAGAAACATCTTTTGTAATCTCATCTACTTGTATGCGCAGCTCAAAATATTTCTTGGTACCCTCATCATAATCCCATTGGAAACGGGCACGCTCTTCACTAACTCTCTTTACAATTTTTGCTTTCTCTTCTTGTCCATCCCAGATGAATCTAAAGTATTCCCCTCTACTATTGACATTATCAGCAAACCATTCAGACATGCCTGATGGTGTTGCGAGGTACTGGTATAATAATTTAGGAGAAACCTGGATGGGAAACTCCAGTACAAATTTAATCGGATCTTGCATGGCAGATTAGTTTGCTGGCAATATAGGGCATTTAGTCACTAAGTCAAAAAATAAAAATGATGTAGATTTAATATAGAAAGTCTTGGTAGCTAAAACAGATTAATTGTATCTTTGCAGCCGCTTTAAGCAATGGCGTGGTAGCTCAGCTGGTTAGAGCGCAGCACTCATAATGCTGAGGTCGGCGGATCGTGCCCGCCCCACGCTACAAAAGGCTCATCTTCAAAAAGATGGGTCTTTTTTATTTCTGATTTATAACCTCTCAGACAAGCTCGGACTGAATAGAGGTCCCTAAATCAAAAGTCGATGATTGTCAGTTCGAGTTCGTGAATACCGACTTGAGGGGTATTCACGAGTATCGAGAACCGTTACGATGTCAAAATGAGCTTGTCAAAGTTAAGTAAGCATCTCGATAACAAAACGTCTTCGACAAGCTCAGACTGACTGAAAGAGAGTTAAATGCGTAATAATAGATTACCAGATCCAAAGTCTATGATTGTCAGTTCGAGTTCGTGAATACCGACGACAGGAGGTTTTCACGAGTATCGAGAACCTTTGAGACTTAAATGTTCAAATTAAAGAACTTCTGGTTCTCGATACAAATTTTTCTCGCTTCACTCAAAAAATTTACTCGAACTGACAGGGAAGTCTTAACCACTCACAGTTTCACGCTGAGTTTTTCAAACTTGGATTAACATCTCGATGCCAAAACATCTTCGACGAGCTCAGACTGGCTGTAAGAGATTTAAATGCGTAATGGTAGAGTACCGGATTTAAAATCTATGATTGTCAGTTCGAGTTCATGAATACCGACGACAGGAGGTTTTCACGAGTATCGAGAACCGTTACGATGTCAAAATGAACTTGTCAAAGTTAAGTAAGCACCTCGATGACAAAACGTCTTCGACAAGCTCAGACTGACAATTGAGACCAGAAAACCTCCTCAATGGGGTTGGGGGTTTTTAATCACGCTATTTAAGATCAAGTTATACAAAAGTTGATTCTAAATCCCTCCTATCATCGGTTTCAGAGTGACAATAATAGTTGAATAAGATTCTGTGGGCTGATGTGTCACGCTGATCCTGTCGAAGCGCACTTGAAGTCCGACAGTCTACAATTATCAACTTAACCCATTAACAGTTAACTATTAACCAACAACTAAGTACTAATTTCTCGTGGTCTCTCTACGGATCATTGAGGTGCGTAACGTGTGAATTCTGGTAACTTTTACCTCATCCTTGTTATTGATCAGGTTTTGCATGCGTATGAATGTTTTTTTGCCCAGCTCCTCGGCGTGTTGATCCATGACGGTGATGGTAGGTCTGGAATAATTGCTCAAAATCCCATCGGAATAACTGATGATCTGTAATTCATCTGGGACATTTTTACCCAGTTCGAGACCTTTGTTCAATGCCAGTTTTCCAGATATCTGATCAAGTGCAATGATACTTTGCACACCGTCATAACTGAGCGCGTCCCCTACCCGATCCTGAAACGTCTGTTCGTTTCCACAGGTAATCACATTAAAAATGGCATCATCATATTTTGCCATTTGATTGCGTATGCCCTGTTCCCTAAGTCTTGAAACACTTAGACTACTGGTTAAACTGACCATGCAAATGTTGCGATCGCCACTATCGATAAGTGCATCAACCGCCCGCGCGCCCGACTGATAATCGTCGATGACAATTTTATCGCATTCCATCTCATCGATTACTCGGTCAAACATGACCAGCGGTATATCAGCATCAAGGATATTTTGGAAATGGTCATACTGCTCCAGCTGCTGGGTCTCCTGAGCCGCCGCAATGATAAAACCATCGATCGTTTCCTTAGATAATGTAGTAAGGTAGTCTACCTCTTTTTTAAAGGACTCATTGGTGAGGCAAGTGATGATCTTAAAACCCTCTTCTGATGCCACGCCTTCCAGACCCGTGAGCACCTGGGCAAAAAAATCATTCCTAATGTCGGGCAACAGGACTGCAATCGTTTTGTGACCATACTCAATACCCGCGTTACTTCTGTAGCCCAGCTCATCAGCTTTGTCCAGCACTTTCTTTTTTGTATCCTCGCTTATTTCAGGGCTGTTGTTCAATGCCTTTGAAATGGTAGAAATAGAAAGTCCCAGCTGTGATGCCAGATTTTTTAGGGTAACGCGATTCTTCTTCATGAGCGATCGGTCAGTTGCGCGATGATGTCTTCGGGCGCCAGTTGCTGCTGTTCACCTGTACGCATGTTCTTCAAGTTCAATTTACCATCAGCAATCTCGTTCTCACCCGCAAGTATGACATAGGGAATCTCATTGCGATCGGCATAGGTCATTTGCTTTTTCATTTTGGCAGATTCTGGATAGAGTTCTGTTTTAATCCCGCTTTCGCGAAAGCGAAACAACCATCCCACACAGTACGCCGCTTCACGCTCCCCAAAATTGATAAACAGCACATCGACCCCAGCACGCACCGTATCAGGGAAAAGTTCTAACTGCTCCATGACGAGATAGATCCTATCCAGTCCAAAACTGATGCCCACACCACTTACATCGTTGAGACCAAAAATGCCGGTTAGATCATCATAACGGCCGCCGGCAGCAATACTTCCCATTTTAACTCCTTGAGGAGCAGCGACTTCAAAAATGCAGCCCGTATAGTAATTCAGGCCTCTTGCCAGAGTGATGTCCAGATCTAGCGTCACGCTTTTAAAATCGTAATCATTTAAAATACTTTGGATAAATTCCAGTTCCTCGATACCTTTTAAGCCCTCAGCCGAATCTTTGAGCAAATCTTTCATGGTGGCAAGCTTATCGCCATAACTTCCTGAAAGACTGAAAATGGGCGTCAATCCCTCTACAGCTTTTTCATCGATACCTTTATCGCGCATTTCTTGCTTGACCTTATCCTCGCCTATTTTGTCCAGCTTATCCAGGGCTACCGTAAAATCGATCAACTTATCGCTAGCACCGATCATCTGGGCGATTCCCGCCAAAATCTTGCGATTATTGATCTTAATGGTCGCACCTTGAATTCCCAGATCGTTAAAAACATTGTCGTACAATTGGATGAGTTCCACCTCCTGTAGTAAAGAATCACTACCCACCACATCTGCATCGCATTGAGTGAATTCCCTGAACCTCCCTTTTTGCGGTCGGTCGGCACGATAGACGTTCTGCATCTGGTAGCGCTTGAACGGGAAGTTGATCTCGTTCTGGTGTTGCACGACATAACGAGCAAAGGGCACGGTTAAATCATATTTTAATGCCTTGTCTGAAATGGATGGCGTGAGTTTTTGCTCGTTCTTATCCTCAAGGGTTTTAGAATCTGCCTTTTTTAAATATTCACCACTATTGAGAATCTTGAAAATCAAGCGGTCACCTTCTTCACCATATTTCCCCATGAGTGTGCCGTAATTTTCAAAACTGGGCGTCTCGATAGGCATGAACCCAAACAACTCAAAATGCTTGCGTATGGTATTCATGATGTACTGCCTGCGCTGAACTTCCAGCGGGCTAAAATCTCTTGTTCCTTTGGGAATAGAAGGTTTTTGTGCCATAATTTTTGAGTTGGTGCAAATATAGAAAGTAACATCGCCGCACGCTCAAAAGGCTTGTAAATATTGGAGAGTCATCCATGTAAATTTGTTTTATACTATTGATGTTAAAATTCAACATACAAACACAAGAAATCTCATTTACATTATTTTAGCCGCTTAATTTTTATTGCTTTGACAAAATCAACCATCGTACTTATTGCACTACTGTTTTTTGTTTCATTAACCTCAGGCCAAGATAAAGTTTTTACCGCTCCAAATCCTGAGTGGATCACACCGGTGGAACCAAATCTTAATTTAAGTTTTGATGAGGATGAAATTGTAGAAGGCTCAATCTTTCTGCTGTTAGACCATCAAATACATATCCCTAAAGAAGAAATTTATTCACGCCGGGTAACTAAGATTACTGAAAATGTGGGTATTCAATCTGCATCCAGAATAACGGCCAGCTATGATCCAGAATACCAAAAACTGATTTTCCACCATATAAAGATTATCAGAGATGGAAAAGCTATCGACAAGTTGAATGCAAACGATTTTCAGGTCATGAGACGAGAACTCAATGCTGAAAATTATTTATATGATGGTAGTCTTTCAGCAACACTTGACCTTTCTGATGTGCGCAGAGGAGACGTTGTTGATTATAGCTACAGTATTGAAGGATTCAACCCTTTGAATAATGAAGATTACGCAGGGTCTTATTATTTAGCCGACTTTGCACCTACCGGAACCATCAATATAGTGGTGAACTCTCATGACAAACTTTTCTATAAAAATTTCAATACTGATATCGAGCCCGTTTTAAAAAACAAGGATGGAATCAATAATTACCAATGGCACGTAAAGAATCCCGAAGTCGCAGTACTCGAACAAAATGTACCTTACTGGGAGTACGAGCTGCCTATAGTTCTCATGAGCACCGTAGCTAGCTGGGAAGAAGTGGTAGATTGGGCATTGCCTCTATACAAAGACAGAAACATCTCGTTCCCTGCGGTTAATGAACAGGTTGAACGTATCAAAAAGGAGTTTACTGACGAAGCTGGACAAATTAAAGCCGCACTTGATTTTGTTCAGAACGACATTCGCTATTTAGGCTTGGAATATGGTATAAGTGGATACAAACCTAATAGTCCGAAGAAAGTATTGAATCAGAGATTCGGAGATTGTAAAGACAAAAGTCTATTACTCGTTAACATGCTCAATGAATTAGATATTAGAGCTTATCCCGTACTGGTGAACACCATGCTTAAAAATACTATTACTGAATTGCCTGCATCACATGTGTTCTTTGATCATTGTATCGTTAAGGTAGTAGACAGCCATGATAATGTCATGGTTTATGATCCTACAGCAATGAATCAAGGTGGCAAGTATTCAAATGTTCATCTACCCGATTACCGTTACGGGCTGGTGATTGAAGAAGGTACTACCGAGCTGGAAGAAATTCATTCAAAATCTCAGAATCGAGTAAGTTCAGTAGAAGAATTCACCGTGCACGAGATAGGCGGTTCAGCAGATCTCAAAGTGGTTACCACCTACACAGATGGTGAAGCTGATAACATCCGTAATACGTTGAAAAATAACAGTTTGAGTAAAATCAGTAAAGATTACGAAAACTTCTATGCAAGTTATTATAATAAAATATCTGCGACACAAAAACCAGAAATTGAAGATGATCTAGACAAAAACCAGATCGTAGTAAGAGAATATTATAAAATAGATAGTATTTGGGTTCCTTACGAGGACAAAAAAGGATACATCTCCATGAGTTTTACTCCGACAAATCTCAGCGATATTTTGTACGCTGACTATCTGCAAGAGCGCAAATCAAATTACTATCTGCCCCATCCTGCCTCAAGAGAACATGAGTTTATTGTCAATCTACCAGAACCATGGACAATCATCAATGAAGAGAATGAAATCAGTAATGATTACTTCTATTATGATTACTCCATCAAATACAATAACTTGAAGAAACAGTTGCGATTAAAATATTATTTTAAAAACCAAAAATCGGCTGTTAATGCTGAAGATATTCTTTCTTACGCTAATCAACTAGATAAAATAAATCAATCCTTTGGATACACCCTCTACATTCCAGAAGATGGCGATCTAGATCTTGAAGCTATCTCTAGTGGGTTTGGTGAAAAAGCTGCCTACGTGGTACTTGCTGGAGCAGGTATTCTAGTGTTTATCTTAATCATTGTTGCTCGAAACAACCGCAGAGAGAATAAAGAATTCTTTTAAAAATTAAATCATTAACTACAGATTTACAGGCTCCAGTAAAACCACCCCATTCTTTACTTGTGCTTTGACTGAACCGTTTTCAACGCTTAACACAGAATCAGTATACGCATTTTTGAGCTTTTCAACATCAGGAAAATGCTCAGAGACATTGATCTCTACTGTTCCATCAGGTAATCCAGCACCTATAAGAACTGAATCGTTCATATTATTTTGAGCGTAAGTACGCAGAGCAAGAACCCCTTCACCTTCATGAGGAATCGTTGTATACTCACCTGCTCCTACGGCCGGGTGATTTACTCTAAATTGACCCAGCTTTTGAAAATGTTTCAAGACTTCTTGATCCCCAGAATCCCAATTCATGTTTGATCTAAGCGTAGCATCACCTTCTGTTCCTTCCACCACCAGACTGCGAGCCGTCTCGTCTCCATAATAAACCTGTGAAATTCCTGTGGTCAGGAGCAGTTTTGTACCTGCTTCAATCGCTTTTTTGCGCTCGGGATCAAAGGGTGAGCCATCATCGTGCGAACTGATATAATTCATGAAAGTTGCGGGATCTTCTGGGTTCTCGGCGATAAGGCTATCCCGGTAGCTATCATACTTTTCAAAAAGGTCTTTGTAAGGCATATTTGCTTGCCATTTCAGACCAAAATTGATCATGGCATCATAACCGTAATCAAAGTAATCCACCTTTATATCGCCAAAGTCATAAGCCCGACCGTTATCTACAGAATATCCATACAACTCACCTAAAACAAAAAAATCGTCATCGTGAATTAAATCATCCTGATGAGCTTCTTTGTAATCATTGTAAGCAATTCTCGCCTGCTCGATCATGGTTTGCCATACTTCTTCCTCAACGTGCTTTACGGTATCGACTCTAAATCCATCGACGCCCGTTTCTCTGGCATAATCTGTCACCCATTTTATGACATAATTTGCTGGAGTTCTTTTGAGTCCTGATTTTTCAAAAAAGGCATCCAGTTCTTTAACCTCTTGCTCGTATCGACCTTCTTGCTTCCATTTTTCAACGAGTTGTGGTGGCAAATCAACCTCCTCTTGGCTCTCTGTTCTGATATCGGGTAAGTTGTTGGTCAATGTACAGGTCACCGCTGTTTCCTGATTTTGATAGCTACAGCCAGGCCCTGTTCTCACCCATTCCTCTGGCCAAACGGGATCCATGGGCGTCACGGGACCGGTATGGTTGATCACCACATCCATTAAGACTCTGATTCCTTTATCGTGTGCTTTTCTTACCAGCGTTTTATATTCTTCAAGCGTTCCCAGGCTAGGTTCAACCGCTGTCCAGTCTTTGGCCCAATATCCATGAAAGCCATAACTGTATCCCGTTCCCTCATTTACGCCACCATGGATTTGCTCGTAAATAGGTGTCATCCATATTGCATTGATTCCCAAATCTGTAAAATAGCCTTCATCGAGCTTTTTGATGACTCCCGCAAAGTCCCCTCCTTCAAAACCACGCAGTTTCCCGGTAGGTTGATCTCTTTTTATGATCGTGTCGTTTGCCGTATCCCCATTGTAAAACCGGTCGGTAAGCATGAAATAGACATTTGCTGCGTCCCAGTCAAAATAAGCTTGCTCAATTTCTGAGGTTTCCGTTGTTTCTGGCTCGGTTACTTTGGTTTCTTGATCCTTGCAAGCTGTCAACAGAGCAAGAATTACAAGTAGTGAAGAAAAAAGTCTCATTTAAGTTGTGATTTGATCTCAAAAATAAACAAGCCCGAAAAGAACTTGCATTTTACCAATTGCCATTTACTCAATCGTTATAGTTTCATTACTGTGAGTTATTCGCTAAGCGTTGTGAGCTTGAAATTTGGAATTTGGAATTTGGAATTTGGAATTTGGAATTTGAAACTTGGAACTTGGAACTTGGAACTTGGAACTTGGAACTTGGAACTTGGAACTTGGAATTTGGAATTTAAGATATAATTTACTTTAATTATTACCTTTAGGTCTAGACACTTTACTTTTATCTCGCTTTCGCGATCCCGATAGCTATCGGGACGTAACCTCAACAATAATTATTAAAACTTTCAGTCATTCTCAAGCGCATCTTTCAAATCGTACTTCTGATCCTAGCTGGAGAGGCAGTTTTCATTTTACCTTTTGTACTACCGCGTATTTTCAGGCCTACCGTGCTGGAAGTATTTGCGTTGAGCAACACCGAGTTGGGAGCATGTTTCTCCATCTACGGTTTGGTAGCGATGTTTTCTTACGTGCTGGGAGGTGGACTGGCAGACCGTTTTGCACCACGATACCTAATTGCTGCAGCCCTCGTACTCACAGCCGCCGGCGGATTTTACCTCGCGAGCTATCCCAGTTTTGAAGAATTGCTGGTACTCTACGGCTACTGGGGATTTACGACCATTTTTCTGTTCTGGGCGGCCATGGTTAAAGCTACCCGTATTTGGGGTGGAAACAACAAACAAGGTTTGGCTTTTGGATTGCTGGACGGCGGTCGTGGTCTGGTCTCTTATCTCTTTGGGTTCTTAGGGATTCTAGTCTTCAATTATTTTCTGATAACGGAGCTGGAATTGAGCAGTCTCACAGATCGCAAGGGATCCTTTGCACAAGTCATTCACGCCTGCTCGATAGCGATTTTGATCATTGCGGTTCTGGTAGCCTTATTTGTCGACCATAAAGAACAAGAATCTTCTAAGTCTTCTGAAAAAATTCTTGACACACTAAAAAATTATGTCCAGGTATTACGTATTCCAGCAGTCTATCTCTTAATGATCATCATATTATGTGGGTATTCCGGCTATAAAATCACAGATATTTATTCCTTGTATGTTAATGAAATTATGGGTTATAATGAAGTGAAAGCAGCACAAATAGGGGCCAATATGCTAGGTATACGCATCTTCATTGGGGTGATTGCTGGGCTGCTTGCCGACCGGTTTACTTCTGGGAAGATGATGCTCAGCGGCTTTCTTATCACGATGATCGGCGCATTGCTGTTTGCCAGCGGTTGGGTTCAGGAAGGCGATCTTATCTTTTTCGTGAGTGCGATCTGTACGACCGCGATAGGCGTCTATGCCATCCGCACGCTCTATTTTGCCGCCGTCCAGGAAGGTAATATACCGCTGGCAGTTACGGGAACAGCGGTGGGAGTCATTTCATTATTAGGCTACACACCCGATGTTTTTATGGGACCGCTTATCGGTTATTTTTTAGATAGTTATCCTGGTTTGGTTGGGTTTCAGTTGGTTTTTACTTGTCTTGCGGCTTTTTCGATCGTAGGAGCAATCACCAGTTGGTTGTTCATCAGACTAAAAAAGCAGGCATAAAAAATCCCAGCATGTGGTGATGCTGGGATTGTAGAAACTCTCCAGAGAATATTTTATCCCCTCGGATTCAATATTAAATCCACACGAGCTGCTAGATCTCTATAATGATAGCGGTCAACGGTAGATCGGGCTGCATTACCTCTGGATCTCAGCGTAGATTGCAAGGATTCCAACTCTCCTCGCACCAATGCTCTCACATCACTCTGGGAAACATCGTAGCCGGCTCTACGGGATTCTTCGGTCATCAGGTATTCCATACGCTCGACATAGGCTCTTTGTAGATTACGCTTATAAATATCCAAGTCTCTACTACCGAACAATGCCTGACGGGTATCCTTAAACATGTCGATTGCCGAGTAGTAATCGTCTTCTACCGTTTCAGCGTTGATCAATCTCCCAATACGATCAAAACTGAGCAAATTATCCGAATGACGCACCTGCAAGGATCTGATGCGATCAAAGTATCCATCGGGACCTATATTTCTGACAATCTGTTGATCGATTAACCATTCTGGAGTGTCAAACACGTTTTCTTTGATCCACTTCATGGACTCTTTCTGATAGGCTTTATCCACATTACTGTATACCATACCGTCTTGTGATGGCTTTTTCAGGTTCTCGTTGACTCCACCCACATTGGTAACTACGTGACCTGCATATCTGGACCACACTCCCAATAATTCACCGTATAATTCTCTCAGATCATCATAATCCTCTGTTTGATCTGAAGTCCATTCGGGTAAGTTTTTAGCAACGATTTTAAGGTTTTTGATTCCGTAAGTACTCGCTTCAACTGAATTATCACCTATCGCCTCTGTTTGCGACTGCGGATCAAAACGACTGCTCTGACGACCAAATTTGTATTTAGGGTCATCAGCTTTGTCTTCAATCCACTTATTTAATGTAGGTACTTCTTCTTGAGGAGAATTCGCAGCAGGAATGACACGGTAACCCCAGTTTACTGCATAATGATCGTAAGGTCCCATTTGGCGCACAAAACGAATATTTTCATCGCCAGGCTGAGCGATATAATTATAACGGGCATAATCCATCAAACTCGCAGCAATACCATTTTTTTGAGTGAACTCACCATCGCGATAATCTTCTACTTCATAGGCATAACTCGCCGCCATGTTGTGCGGAAACCCTAAAGCATGACCTACCTCGTGCGCAATGACCTGGCGCATCATTTCCCCTATTTCCTCAGGATTTGTGTCTAAGGTTCTAGCGCTTGGATTAGCTGCTCCGGTTTCCAGTAGGTATCTGTTTCTGTAAGATCTTAAATGGTTGTGGTACCAGATGATATCACTTTCAATAATTTCACCACTTCTAGGATCGCTCACACTAGGCCCTACGGCATTTCGAGTAGTACTCGCTACATACCTTACAACGCTATAACGGATGTCCTCAGGACTGAATTCTGGATCTTCTTCTTTTGACGGAGCATCTTTTGCAATAATGGCATTTTTGAATCCAGCTGTTTCAAAAGGACCTTGCCAATCTTCTATTCCCTGCTTGATGTACTTCTGCAGGCTTTCTGGGGTTCCGGGATCGAGATAGTAAACAATAGGTTTTACCGGCTCGACCAACTCACCTCTGGCATAGGCTTCCGGGTCTTTAGGTTCCAGTCTCCATCTCCTGATGTAGGTCTTCTCATCTGCCTTGAGGGCATCGCTGGAGTAATCAATCTGATTCACCGTGAAAAAGCCCACTCGTGGATCATACAATCTAGGTTGCATAGGCTCTTCAGGCAACAGGATCATCGACTGGTTCATTTGCAGACTTATAGAACCGACTGAACTGTTAGACGGCGGATTTGCTGCATTGTAGGTCAAATCTTGTTTTACTTCCACATTTTTGGGAAATGACTTCACACTATTGACAAAACTTCGAGAATTGTCCAAATTGCGTACTTTATATTGACTGCGCAAAAATGAAGGCAGGCCTATCGCTTGTACATCACTCGATAAAAATTTAGTCACCTCGATTACAGACGCAGTTGAGTCTTTATCAAATGCTTCAATCTCAAAAGCATATAACGTGGGCTCATAATTGTTCACCTTAACCGAATTATTGATCGCAGCGGTGGTATCCAGCGCAACCTCATCATAAGACTTTACTTTGAGCAAAATCTTGTCCTGGAAACGTTCCCAAGAGACCACTTGTTGATTGGTTTTACTACCTGCATTCAAATAACCTCCTCCTAAGTTTGCAGGGATTTGAGAGATACGGCTTACCCAAAGCATCTCTTTTTTCAACATCTCGTGAGGGATCTCATAGTAATACTTATCGTCCACTTGATGAACGTCAAAAAGTCCCTCATCGCTTACCGCGTCTTTGGTAATGACTTTAGAATAAGGTTTGAACTTGGATTTCTTTTTTGAAGATGCTTCAGAGGATTCTTGTGACTGAGCCGCCACTTTTTCACTCGATTTACAACCTGCCAAAACAAGCGACGCCGCAAAAAACAGCGGCATGATACGGGTAATTTTCATGTAATTTTATTGTTTGGGTTTAAAGATAAGAAAGGAAAAAGATCTTTTTGATGATCACTTATTCCATTAAATCAACACCCCATCCTCAATTTTAGTAATCACCGCCTGAGCCGCGGCCTTTCCGTTTAAAATGGCTGCATTGAGCGAACCATTGCTCAAGGTGTCACCTGCAAGAAATACATTTTCAGTCAATTGGGTTTCAGATGCGGGCATGGAATAGTTGATGGAACCTAAATCTGGTAATGCCTTACTTACACGATACGTTTTGATGGCCTTGCCTACCTTGATCCCTGCCTCCTTATTCAACTCTTCTCGTAGTCGTGATATCAGACTTTCATCGTCTAGATCGTGATCGCCCACTACGGTTACGCTTAGAACTTTTGCATGATCCTTATAAACATCATGCATGAAGTGAAAATTATTTGCCAGCGTACCTTTACTTGAAATCAAACCAATGATAGGCTCTCCAAAACCACCATGATCAGTTGCAAAGTAAACGTTAGTGGTCTTTTTCCACTCCAGATGTTCCTCGGGTAAATTGGGAATCAATTTGCTGGCTGGCGTTGCAATGATGGTATAGTCTGACTGGATGGTGGATCCGTCCGTTAATGTGATCTGATCTCCTACCACCTGCTCCACCGCTTTATTCAATGAGAGTTGGTCATCACTCAAGCCATCTGCCATTTGCAGGGCAATGTCCTGAATTCCATTTTTTGGTAGAGTAGCGGCACCCTGGGCAAACATTTTGAATACAAATTCAAACATGCGGCTGCTGGTAGATAGCTCTGATTCTAAGAAAATACCTGCGTAGAATGGTCTAAAAAATTGCTCGATGATCTTGGTTGAGAATCCGTGGTCTTCTAGGTATTTCTGCGTTGTTATTTCAGGAGCATCAAATATCTCTTGTAGACTTTTTTGTTTAAGCTTTCGCGAAAGCGAGAACACTTTCCACTTATCCTTCAACGATCCTACTCCTGATAAAACGGTAGGCATCAGGAAACTGCGATCCCGAGATGCGTCTCCCAACTTGGACTTCTTACCATTGCTGAAAATGTAGCTCCCTGGACTGAAACGTGTTACTTCTAGCTGGTGCAGGCTTAGAAACTCGTCCACCGCTGGATAGGACTCGAGCAACACCTGAAAACCGTGATCGAAAATCTGACCGTTCACATGATCTGTCCTGAGTCTACCGCCTACCTGATCGCTGGATTCCAAAACCGTGGCTCGATAACCTGCTCGATTTAAAGTGATTGCTGCTGCAAGGCCGCTGACGCCAGCGCCTATGATGTGAATGCTTTTCTCGTTTTTCATCCTAACAAATGTAGTTGGAGCACGGCAAAAGCTGTTAGAGTTTTTCTAAGGTTAACAATTCTTTTGTAGCTTAAATCTATTTTTAAAAAAATTGCTGCAATGAGCCTACAAAGCGACACCACCAAATCTGTTGGGACAGAATTTACCGATGCTCTCACTAATTTCTACTACAATTTTATCGAGTTCCTGCCCAGATTGGGTCTAGGTCTGGCGATCATCATTTTAGGAGTTCTCATTGCCGGAGCTTTGGGCCGATTTACCACGGCGCGTGTGCGCAGTAGCACCAAGGATCCTTTGATGAGCCGATTTCTAGGCAAGGCCATACGTTTTGTAGGAATCATCGTTTTTATCATGATTGCGCTGAGAGCCGCTGGTCTAGGCGATGTGAGTGCGGGAATCCTTGCTACCGCAGGTGCCGGTGCGGTGGTGCTGGGATTTGCTTTTAAAGATATAGGACAGAATTTTATAGCCGGCGTGATCTTGAGCTTTAACCGACCTTTTAATGTCAATGATACGGTGGAGATCGGTGATAATTTTGGCAGGGTGAAATCGCTGGAATTCCGCCATACCAAGATCAAGACCTTTGACGGTAAAGACGTCTACATCCCCAATGCCGATGTAATCACACAACCTGTTACCAATTATACGGAGGACGGATTCTTCCGTTGGGATTTTGTAGTGGGTGTAGATTATGATGATGACCTGAACGAGGCAAAGCGCGTCATTTTAGAAACCCTTGAAGCAGATGCCGCGGTCATTCAAGATGCAGAACACGTAAACTATGTAATTGAGGACGAACTTGCCACAAGCACGGTGAACTTGCGGGTGTTTTTTTGGGTGGACACCAAGGATTTTGGCCGTATTGCAAACATTACCAAAGGTCGTGTAATAGGCGAAGTCAAATATGCGCTCATGGATGCAGGATTCTACCTACCTGCTGATATCCAAGAGATCAAACTCTACGGAAGAGGCGATTCTGAATTACCTTTGTCCCTCAACAACAAACAACAAACGAGCAATGGTTAAATTCTTCAAGTATCTAGCGATCGTCGAGGGGTATTCATTTCTGGTAGTGCTATTTGTTACCATGCCCTTGAAATATCTAGGCAACATCCTATTGCCCAACAAAATTATGGGCATGGCGCATGGTGTTTTATTTCTCGCTTATGTAGTTGTCGCCATTCTGGTAGCTCAATTGCTCAAGTGGAATTTTAAGAAAATGCTGATCACCCTTGCTATGTCCGTCGTGCCCTTTGGGACATTCTGGATGGAACGGGAGTATCTGGAGCCAGAGTTGGATAAGAGCAATTCGATCGCGTAAATCTCACTATCAACTCATGACCTTCCTCAACCTTATTCGGTGGCCCAATATATTGATGACCATTATCGCCCAACTCGTGGTGTATCTCGCAATTTTGTTACCATCGGGATTGCTGCTGGCCATGGAAAACTGGGAATTGGCCTTACTGATCACCTCCACCGCACTTCTGACCGCGAGCGGCAATGTGATCAATGATATACAAGATGTAGAAGTAGATAAAATCAACAAGCCTGAAAAGGTGATCGTAGGCTCTAAAATGAGTTACAAAAGAGCATTTACCCTCTACATGACCTTGACCATCGTCGCGGTAGTGATGGGCTTTATCGTTGCCAATGCTGTTGACAAACCTATTCTTGCCAGCATTTTCATCATCGTGAGCTTTGCACTCTATTCTTACGCGACCACGCTCAAATCCATTTTGCTGGTCGGCAATATCTTGATTTCTCTTATGGTGGGACTGGTGGTGTTGATTGTGGGAATCTTTCAATTTTATCCTATTTCAGATATGCACGCGCCCGCTCAGTTAGCCGCAGTAATGAAACCGGTTCTCTATTTTAGTTTTGGAGCGTTTCTCTTAAACCTTTATCGGGAATGGATCAAGGATTGCGAGGATGTCAATGGCGACCGTTTGGGTGGTCGCAACTCGCTAGCCTTATTACTGGGCAGACAGCGCGCAGCCAGGCTTGTAAGCCTATTCATGCTTACCACAGTACTGGCCATGGGATATCTTGCCATCACAAACTTTGCCGCCACACAAATCGCCCTACTCTACTGGATCTTTACATTGATGGCTCCATTAAGTTTTATTGGCATTCAATTATGGAATGCAGATAATTCTTCCAAATTTCATCGCCTATCCACCGTACTTAAGGTCACGATGCTGCTGGGGGTTTTGTTCATGTTTTTTTATCAAGTAGATCGCTTTTCTGATTTTTAATTCTATGCTCCAAGACAAATTCAAGAACCACAACATCATACTTGCCTCACAGTCTCCCAGAAGACAAGAATTGTTGCGAGGGCTTGATATAGAATTCGTTATTGAAACCCGACCCGTAAATGAAGTCTATAATGATCAGCTGCAAGGAGCTCAAATAACAGATTTTCTTTCTACGCTCAAGGCGAAAGCTTTTACTGATCTAGCTCCTGAAGACCTATTGATCACCAGCGACACCATAGTCTGGCTCAATGGTCGCGCACTCGGTAAACCAGAAGACAAAGAACAAGCTCGGGAAATGTTACACGAATTGAGTGGCCGCACCCATGAAGTACATACCTCAGTTTGTTTTACCACGAGCAAGGAACAGCACGTCATCAATGATACTACAGAAGTAACAATCGCTGATCTCAGCAATGATGAAATTGCCTACTACGTAGCTAACTATACCCCAATGGACCGAGCAGGCAGTTATGGGATTCAAGATTGGCTAGGATTTGCCAAAGTAACTTTCATAAAAGGCTGCTATTACAATGTGATGGGGTTGCCGTTGCCTAAGGTTTATAGTTTTTTGAAAGCTGTGAACTTTCAATAGATCGCTTAGAAAATAGAACCTCTTATACATAAATTTATCAACTCATCCGAAACGCTATTTGAATTGGGTAATATTGTTTGCGCAGGAGAATTAGTTGATAATAGTACCCATTTGAAAATGCAATGATTGAAATGAGATTACCAATGATAAAATATTTTCAATTTTTGGTTTTCATATTTGTTTTTCAAGTACAACCTCAATCGTTAAACGAAGTATTTGAAAATTGTTTGATATCTGACAATCAAAACAATATCGAGCGATCAGATCCTATTCTTATAACACAATCAGACGAAGTCCGTAAGCGCATCAAAACAAATTACAAGCGGTTAGAAAATCTAATTAGCACAGATGCCCAGCAGCATAAATGGTACATCACTCAGGGAGAAGAGGCGTCGACTATTGTATCCATTGAAAATATAGACCTAGAATCAGGTTGGATATCACTAGGTGAAACTCACGCTGGGGTATTTAATATGGATCAGGATGAGACTTTAGAGTTCTTCAATCCGTTTTTAAATTATAGCATAATCAAAAATGGGCCTTTACTCAAACCCTATCCATCCCACGTAAATGAAGAATACATAAACTACATTCAAGCAGGCGGTATCATTAAACGTGCTGAAAATGATTATGTTTTGCTCCTTCCTACTGTATTCGGTGCTCATGAGAGCCGCGCCATTTATTACGCGACAAGCACGGACTTGGAGAATTGGAGTTTTATTCCACGTAAAATACTCGGTACAGAAACTATTTCTTTTGCAAAAAAATCGGGAAATGTCTTTAGTACAGGAAATCCATTATTACTAGATGATGGGAATTATTTAGTGTTGCTGGGCGTAGAACAGCCTAACGGAAATTATACCTCTGCTTACATGATTCTCAATGAGCGATTGGAAATAGTTCAGGAGCCTCAGGAAATCAAAATACCTGACTGGCATGGATTGAGGCAAAACAGCTTTCCATTGGCAGTTACAAAACATGACGATCTCTACAGGGTATTATTGCATCGCAGAAGCAATCGGTTTATCGAGAGTGAAATTCATGAAATTACCACATCAAACATCTTGAAGACTTTTGCAAACAATGAAAATGTACTTTCCTCTAAAATGATACATCAAGCCAAAAATGAAAGCGGTTATTTACGAGGAAAGGCTGATGATGCCAGCTATATTAACTATAATTCAAAACTCTACATAATCTTGGGAAGTGAGGAATCTCCATCAGAATATTTAACGTCACTCAATCGAGAATACGGTCTACTGTCGCTGGAAGATGGAATTTGGGTTCATGATCAACGAAGTCCTCTTATCGTCAATCCAGTCAATTTTCATGATGTAGATCCTGAATATGATTGGGCTTCTGATCATTTAGGTGGTTACGTTTCACCGATCTTTCATGAAGAATATTTGTATTTGTTTCTAACTTTTGGAACTGATAATCCTGATTATTTGCTCTCGGGCATTAAAATTAAAGTAGATTAAGAAAATCATATATTCTCAATAGTGACTTAAGCTCAACGGATAAATTTAATAGATTAGAGATCATAATTTTTCTATTCAACTCAGACATTTTTTTAAAACATACTGGAATCTCGTGGTAATTTTGACTCATGAAAAAACACAGAGCTCAGCTTATTTTTTTGGGATTATTTCTGGCTCTAGTCTTTAGCCTACTCTTTTGCCTTTCAGATGTGTCTTTTCAATGGCAACAATTGACTCTAGGGGAAGTCGTTAAGCAATTCATCTTCTTTACAATTATTTTTATCGTTACCATTTTTGTGATTCCCAAAGGCCCAAAACAGAAAGAAGAATAAGTGAATTTTAGTATTTTTAGAGTACTAAAATTTCCAAGCATGTCATCATTCAGTTCAAAAAAATTGTTGGGCGCGTTTGTAGCCTGTATGATCCTAGCTGCTGCACTGGTGGGCGTACTCTTTGCGTTATCTTATTATCAAATTTTTGACTTTTTCGTTTTTGAAAGTCTCTGGGGCGAGTGGTTCTATTTTACGGTGACGTTCTTCGTGATCCATCTAGTTACCACAGCCATAAAAAACAGGTACAAAAAAAGCACCTTAAACTGAGGAGCTTTTCTAATATCTAATCGAAATGTTATTTAGGACATCTCGCTAGTTGAGATGAGTGATGAAAACAAAATGTCAGTTACGTGTTTGATCACTAGTTATCAAATAATAGACTTACATAAATTTGTAGTCATCAGGAATCGAGTCCCCAGAAAGTGGTATTTTTATGCTGATATAACAAGTTGAGCGCAAGCTGAAAAAAAAACATAACTAGAACCATGGAGATACCAGAATATAATAAGAACTCACTATTTTTAGCGCAAAGAGATGGGGATCATTACTACACAGAATTTGCAGAGTTTATTAGTCAAGTTCTTGAACGAGATTTGTATGAAGATGATGTTGAGAGAGGGATTTTGGCTTATGTAAACGATAATGGAACCGAAAAACTATCAGATAAACAAATGTTCAGATTAAAACAAATTGTGGAACGGTATGCCAATGAAGAATGTTTGATATGTAGCGAATCTATTCCACTATCTGAGGCCTTAGACATTGAAGAAAATAATGGGCTTTGCAGTTATCATAAGTATCAAATGGATAAGGACGATTAATTAAATTTAAAAAAATATGAACCCAGTTGGAACTTTTACAATCAAATGCAGTAATTGTCAAGAGGAAATTGATTTCCATTCGGATGATGCCGACTTCCAATCAGACGGTGGTGGCGAAAGACAAATGGGACCTGAATATGGTTATATCTGGAGTAGTGATTTCAAATGCTTCGAATGCAATCAGCAAAATATTTCAATCCAGTACGAAGTCTATGAATATCCTGTCGGAGCCTTTAATAATGATAAAGTTGAAATAACTGGAGCTACCGAATTAAATAGATTTGATTATAATTTTCACGAAGAAGAATAACTATTACAGAAGTTAGCTCACTACATGCGCTATAAGCAATTTCTCGGCCCTTACTCATCAAAAAATTCCAGCGGAATTTTCTGCGGTTTGGACATTTTGAATGAACGAGACTAATAAAAACGACCGCTTGCGGCTGCCGATCATTATTTGAAATTATAGACAATCTTCTAAAGATTTATATGACAGATGTAAATTCATATTTCGATGAGAACTTCTATGATTTCAATAAAGAGTCCATATACTATTTCAATGAACAAGATAACGGACCTATAAATAATGTCATAACTCGATTGAATGAACGATGTTATGCAGTTTTTATTTATGATGAACGAGAGCATATAAAATTCATGCTTTCCTATTTTGACAGTACAAAAAAATTGACTGGATTAGGATTACTGCTAACATTGGATTTAAAGCTTTTTGAAAGGACAGTTCTTACAATTGAATTCTGCAAGCAAATTTCACATAGATTTCCTGAACTCGACGTAGTAGAAACTTTTAATACGTTTCAAACCCAATGTAGAGGAACTTTTGAGAAAATGGGTTTTATAACTTTTGGAAGCGAGACAAATGATATACCAAAGGGAACCATAGTTATGAAAACAGCCGGTACTAAAGGACTTTTAACTTTTCCTACACTCAATAAATTAGAGGTATACAGATGGTTTTTTAATGAAGACACTCAGTCTATAAAAGTGGACGAAACCAAAATCAAAAAGGTATATTTATTATTGGATTCAACTAACAATCTCATCAAAATCGGAGAAAGTTATTACCCAAAAAAAAGAGAAAAAACATTACAAGGAATTAATCCTAATTGGGATTTGATAACGACCTGGATTGCACCTGTTTCAGAAGAAAAGCGTTTGCATAAATTGTTTGCCGCAAAGAGGACAAGAGGAGAATGGTTTAATCTGAATTTTAACGATTTAGCGATTATAAGGAAAGAAATGAATCGCTACAAAAACTAATTGTAAAAATGTTAAAAGTTCCTCATGCGGTGGACTAATTGCCCATTCCTACTATTCTTAAAATCCAAGGTCAAAAACGCTATTTCAAAAGAATTTTTAGTTTGATTTAAATTCTAATGGAGCCCGTTAGCGATTGCAAAAAATAAAAAAGCCCCTCAAACTAAGGAGCTTTTCTATATTTAAACGAGGTGTTATTTAAAACATATCTCGATCTGAGATTCGTATAGGAAACAAAATGTAGTTTCGTGTTTGATCATTACTTTTAAAAAATAGACTCACATAAATTGCGATTATCAAGAATCTAGTCCCTATAAAGTGCTATTTTAATACTAATGTAACAAGTTAGGCACAATTTGAACTCAAAACACGTAAATTATCTGTCTTTAAATAAACGTTTACAAATTCACTTTCTGTGAAATTCAATAAAGCTGATAATTCTGATTTCGTATAACTCAAATCATTCAAATACAAATCTATAATCTCTTTTAATAGATATGATTTTTCAACAGGAATAAATATTGGTTCTTTTTTTCTGTAACCTAGTGAGGACATCTGCTTCCACATATAATGATATTGATTTTTAGATATCAAAGAAAGATGTTTATACGATTTTACTAAAAGCGACTGCATAGAAACTTTCCAATAGGATTTCAATTCTGCGAGTTTTTCAATATTGATTCGTATTAAATGTGGTTTTATTTCTTTGCTTGGAACAAGAAACTCACTTGCAAAAATATGTGCTTCCGTTTCTATATCCCTACTTTCATCTATCTTTTGCCCAAAATGCATAATCAAATGACCAAGTTCATGCGCTAGATTAAATCGATACCTATCACCCGTAACAAAGCGATTTAAATAGATAATTGGAACACCTGATTTTGAAAAAACACTAAAACCATCCAGTTTTCCTAAATCCATTGGAACGACAACTACACCATTATCTTCAATGATTTTTGTTAAATCATTTACTCGACCTCTTGCAACTCGCCAATACTCTCTAATATAGTTTGCACACATCTCTGGACTTCCATCAAAATCACAATCCCAAGACGGTAGATTAGGTTTAGGTAATTCTACAGAATCAAGAAGTTTTTCAATGTGCCATTCTAAGATTGTCATTTTAGCTTGTTGCATTTTTACTTCTCGTTGTGGCAAGGAAATTTTCTTTCTGTAATGCCCTTCAACTAAATGTACTTCTCTTTTTTGATAGAAAAAGCTAATTGGATATTTTAAAACTTCAGAAAATTTTACAATTAAGCTATCATCAACAGATAAAAATTGATTTTCAATTTTGGATAATGTTCCTTGTTCAATTTCTAGTTTTAAAGCTAAATCTTTTTGACTCAATCCTCTAGATTCTCTAGCCAATTTTAAAATTTCTTTATTGACACTCATAAATATTAATTGTCAGTACCTGTTTGATTGTCTTTTCTTATACCTTTCTTTAATTTAACTCGCTTTTCGATAATGTTGTGAGCAGTTTGTTTTCCAGGCTCAAAATCAATTGAAAATTGTTCGTATGAGTAATTTCCTGCTTCATCGTACCATTCTAAAATGTCGCCATTCCAACACGCTAAATAAATTCCATTTAGACTTGTCCAAGCCTTATTTGGTATATAACCAGCAAATAAAAAAGTTGGCTTTTCTGGAAAACCGATAATTTGTTGTTGTCCAATGTATTTTTTGTGTTGTGGAGTGAGATAAGATGATACGGTAAAATTACTATCCATTTTTTTGAATCTAACAAATAACTTGTCGTTTACATTTATACCAAATACTCTATTAAACTCACCTACTTTCAAATCTTCATCATCGGAAAAGGCCTCTAATGTATTAGATCTTATCAGATCGTGAATAATACAAGCCTTTGTTCTTGGTTTAAACTCAACGAAAGAAGAAATTTCATTGACCTTTTCTCTAATCTGTATGTAATCATAAAAACCTTTTTCAATACAATTGACAAGTTCAGTATGAAAAGGCTCTATAATATCCTTTGCGTCTGAAAGACTTCTTATTATTCTGCTCATATTTAACACTATTGTTTACACAAATATAAAGCAATTTTCCAATTTTACTTGAAAAATATTCCAATTTTGATAAAAAAAATATTCCAATAATGTAACGGTGCTTAGTAAATAACTAGGCTACAAATCAATTTTTTAAAGTACTTTTTCATTTAATCACACTATAATGATTCGGGTCGTATGGCAATCCTGATCTGACTATTGAAAAAGCCTGTTTCAGTAGCTTGTTGCATACGGCGATCAACGCCAGTTTCTTGCTCAACCACAAATTTCTAAGTATTCATCTGGGGTTTAGAAATACTTGAATAAAAAAGCTAGAGCACAACAACTCTCAAATGTTACAAATACAAAAAAAGCCCCTCAAATTGAGGAGCTTTTCTAATATCTAATCAAGACGTTTTTAGAACATCTCGCGGCCTGAGAAATGAAATGCAGACTCAATAGCCGCATTTTCATCACTATCGCTACCGTGCACGGCGTTTTCCCCTACACTTTTGGCAAATTGCTTTCTGATGGTTCCTTCAGCAGCCTCAGCAGGGTTTGTGGAACCGATCAATGTACGGAAGTCTGCAACGGCGTTTTCTTTTTCCAAAACAGCAGCGACGATAGGACCGCGCGTCATGAACTCAACCAGCTCTCCAAAAAACGGACGCTCCTTGTGGATCGCATAAAACTCTTCAGCATCTGCAGTAGTCATTTGTGTCTTTTTAAGAGCAACAATTCTAAAACCGCTTGCCGTGATTTTTTCTAGTATGGCACCTGTGTGACCGTCTTCTACGGCATCAGGCTTGATCATTGTAAATGTTCTGTTAGTGACCATTTTTCTTTTTTTAAATGCGCTGCAAAAGTACTCCTTAAATTAAGGATGGCAAATACTTGCTCTATAAATCGAGCAAGGACTTAAGACCGCGTTGCTCAATGACATAAGATGTAAGACTGATATGGTAATAATGCTTGCCAACGATCAAATGTTTGTTTTCCAGTCATGGCTTCGATTCAGTTTTAAAAATCCTCTTATTCGGACTCTGAGAAACTCGGCTCAGTAATATTCGCGCTCTTCCAAATTATGCATCGTTTAAAAATGACTCTTGGATATGCTTACGGTTATTCTTTCGATTCAGAAATTTCAAAAACAGCAGCTTTGGCGTAACCGGTAAGTACACCTTTGTTCTTGTTCTCCATGGCAGCAGTATAAAAACCTTCTTCTGAAATTTGCTTCCAAGTCGCGCCCTGATCACCACTCCACCAGATGCACGGAGTTCCCACGGCGAGTAATTCCTTGCCATCAGTTCCAGGCACAAAAAGGATGTCGCTGCAATATCCCGGTCCTGAGCCTTCAGAGATGAGTTCCCAAGAAGCGCCCCCATCACGCGTCATGGCGAGGTTTTGCGTGTTTTTTGATTTGTCAGACCAGTCGCCACCTACGATCACTCCCACCTTCTCGTCATAAAAATCCATGGCAAAAATTCCCGTCATCTGAGCGCCAGCGACGATGGGAGTTTCCTGTACTTCCCAGGTCGCGCCTCTATCGCTGCTGTGCAACACTCTTGCCGCTACTCCACCGGTTGCGATCCAGACCTGATCCCCCACGACGGAAATGTTTGAATTACTCGCTGCAAATCCCGCCTCGCCATCGATGAATTCTGGTAACTTATCGCAGGACACTTTGTTCCAGGTTTTACCAAAATCGGTGGTCTTTAAAATGGAAAGACACTTTACATCATCTTGCGCCGTTGGGTCGCCAAAAATGATTCCTTCTCCATCATCCCAAAGTTTCATACTGTCGTAAAAAACGCCCTCGGTATTTTCTGTGTAGAGTTCTTGGGCTTCCTCTCCCTTTTTGGCTTGAAACAAGTATGCCGGCGCTCCCGCATTCAAGAGGTAAACCGCGTCATCATGTACCGCAATCGACCTGAATTCTAAGCTTTTAGGTGTGTCAATCGAGTCGAGATAGGAAACAATGGCTGATTCTGCGTCAATGGTTCCGTAGCGGCCTTTGCTGGCGGCAAACCAGTATGCGCCATCATATTGCAGCGCTCTTATGCTTATGGAATCCACCTCCACGGCTTTGAGTTCTAGGTTTATCTTTTCGCGTTTCTCATCTTGAGGTTCTTGAGCGACTGTTGCTTTTGAGCCTTCTTGCTTGCAGCTGGACAGGATCAAACTTATCAGCAGCACGGTGAAGAATTGGTTAGCTAAATGAATTTTGATCTCTTTTAATCTTTTCATGATCGTGGGTGTTTGATGGTATTTCGCTTTCGCGAAAGCGATATTAACATAATCATCCCAGCAAAACAATCAATTCCTCTTATATAGGCTTATTTTTGCAAAATGAGATTTCATCATAACTTACTGCAGGCGACGGTAGATGCGCTTCACCAGATTTTTAATGAAGGCAAATATGCCGATCAGGCCATACAACGTATTCTGAAACGCGATACCCGCTGGGGTTCTCGAGACCGTGGTTTCATTGCCGAGACGACTTATGACATCGTGCGCTACAAGCGTCTCTACTCAGAAATTGTGGGCGCTGGAACGGTTTACAATTCTCGTGATCTATGGCGGCTTACTGCCGTGTGGATCGTGCTGCGAGGTCACGCTTTGCCAGCTTGGGAAGAATATTACAACACACCCGTGCGCCGTATCAAAGGAAAGTTTGATGAGCTTTCTAACCAATTGGTCTACAAGGAATCGATTCCAGACTGGTTGAATGAATTGGGTCAACAGGAACTGGGTGATCTCTGGGCAAAAGAAATTGCGGCACTCAACAAACAGGCTCCAGTCGTACTTAGGGTAAACACCCTGAAGACCGATCTCGCTACCTTAAAGGAAATGCTGATTGCCGAGGGGCATTCTACAACCACGCACGAAGATTTTCCCGAGGCGTTGATTTTAAACGAGCGCGCCAATGTTTTTCAAACCGATGCTTTTTCTGATGGTTTGTTTGAAGTACAGGATGCCGGTTCCCAAAAGATCGCACCTTACCTGAATCCTGAGCCTGGAATGCGTGTTCTGGACTCTTGCGCGGGAGCTGGTGGTAAGACCTTGCATATGGCTGCGATGATGGAAAATAAAGGCCAGATCATCGCTATGGACATCTACCCCAGTAAGTTGAAGGAATTAAAACGTCGTGCTAAACGTGCCGGTGCCCACAACATCGAGACCCGACTCATAGACTCTACCAAAGCCATCAAAAAACTTGCAGGGAAAATGGATGCCCTACTGATCGATGCGCCGTGTAGTGGACTGGGAGTACTACGCCGCAATCCAGATGCTAAATGGAAGCTGACTCCAGAGTTTATAGAAGAAATCAAAACCACCCAACAAGAAATCTTGCAATCCTATAGTCGCGTGGTAAAAAATGGCGGCTCGCTGGTTTACGCTACGTGCTCTATTTTGCCTTCAGAAAATGAAAAACAGGTGGAACAATTCTTGAGTAGTGAGGCTGGCGCAGGTTTTGAGCTGCAGGAATCGCAAAATATGTATGCGCACCGAGAAGGTTTTGATGGGTTTTACATGGCGCGACTGATTAAAAAAGATTTATGATTATGATGAGAACATTTTACTCTTCCCTTATAGCTATCCTGTTTTTTGCAGCTCAAAGTGAGGCTCAGGTCCCGTCCAATTATTATGATTCGGCAGCAGGACTTACAGGGTACGCCTTGAAAAGTGAGTTGGCAAACATTATTTCTGCTAACTACAATGCGCAGAGTTACAACGATCTTAGAGATCTATATGAGATTTCAGATAACGATGAATATTACGATAACGGCCAGCAGACCAATACTATTCTAGATCTCTATTCAGAAAACCCAAATGGAGCTGATCCCTATAATTTTTCTACCACAAATAGTGGTGATCGATGTGGGAATTACAGCGGTGAAGGCGATTGCTGGAATCGAGAGCATATTTTCCCTCAAGGCTTTTTTAATCAGCAGGAGCCTATGCGCAGCGATGCCCACCACGTCATCCCGACCGATGGATTTGTGAATGGAGGTCGTAGCAACTTGCCTTTTGGAGAAGTTGATCTTTCAGGATCAGGAATACGTACCTATCTCAATGGAAGCCGAAAAGGTCCCTCTGCCACGCCAGGTTTTAGTGGTGATGTTTTTGAGCCTATCGATGAATTCAAAGGAGATATCGCACGTATGGTCTTGTACTTTGCGGTTCGTTATGAAGATCGTTTTAATGATAATAGCTGGGACAGCCCCAATGCAACCAATGACCCTAGAGATGGGTCACAAGATCAATATTACGAGCAATGGTACATAGACCTTTTACTTTCATGGCACGCCCAGGACCCGGTGAGCCAGAGAGAGATCGATCGTAACAACGATATTTACGATTTTCAGAATAATGCCAATCCATTTATTGACAACCCGCAGTTTGTGGACATGATCTGGAATTCTTCTCAAGCTCCCAGCGGTAGCATTTTTGCCACTTTAACTGATTCCTATAATGATGTCAATAACAATGGTTACGACGCTGGAGACGAGATCAATTACGATTACACCATTGAAAATTTAGGGAATACGACGTTGTATAATGTAACCGTAACCGCAAGCCGCGGACAATTTGCAAACACGGTCTCTCCTATCGCGTCCATCGCACCAGGTCAAGTGATCAATAATGCTTTTGGAAATTTGCAAGTAATCCTAATAGGGCAAGACGTGGATCCAAGTGGCGCGTGTGATGTTATCAACCAATTGCAAGTGACAGCGGATTTTAGCGCAAATGGTAATACCGGTGGTTTAAGCATCGCTAGTGATGATTCAGATAATTTTCAGGATGTCGATTCTAACAATGACAATTTACCCGATGATCCTACCATCTCAAACGTATGTGGTGGGAATACTGGAACCGTTGCTGAATTATTTATTAGTGAGTATGTGGAAGGTTCTGGTTCAAACAAGGCAATTGAAATCGCCAATTTTACTGGAAGTCCAGTCAATCTTTCTGGTTACAGTATCGAGCGTAATGCAAATGGTGGAAGCACCTGGTCAGGTGCGATAGATTTATCCGGTACCCTAGACAATGGAGAAGTTTATGTACTTGCCAGAGGGAATGCAGACCAGGCCATACTAGACGAGGCAGATCGTTTGATAGGTAATGGAAATGCGCTAGATTTTAATGGAAACGACCCGGTAGGTCTTTTTAGAAACGGGAACCTGGTCGATATCGTAGGAGTTTTCAATTCTGGAGGTGCAGATTTTGCTGAAAATGTGGTTTTAGTGCGTAAACCAGATGCGGTAGTACCCAATCTCGATTTTAATCTAACCAGAGACTGGAACAGTTTTGGTCAGAGTGATTTCTCAGATTTGGGGCAACACACTATTGCAACAGCGAGTGAAGGTCACATTGATGTTGAATCCTTCAAGGTATATCCTAACCCTTCAACTGATGGGATTTTCTATTTCGATACCGGTCTAGAAGAATTTGAGTTACGTGTTTTCGACCTTTCTGGGAGGTCTGTTGAGTTCAATCAGACTCAAAATTCTATACAACTGAATCGTTCTGGAATTTATATTTTGACCGTTGCAAAGAATGGAAAGCGATCTAGCTGGAAATTGGTTGTGAGGTAAGTAATATTATTCTCCTCGTCTATAGAGAATTTTGAAGTAAATTGAGAATTCCTGATACTTCACTTACTGAAATGGGTTAGGAATTAAATTCAGATACTATGCCTGATGGTAGTCTATCACATTTTAAGGCGACGCTTGCGCGAAAAATAGAACGCAATCAAAAGAGGCAATCTCGCGTAGAGCGAAATTCTTTAGCTTATAAAAGTTCTGATTCTATACCAGAATACCAATTTCAAAAATTGTCCGAAGGCGAATTAGAGGAAGTCAAAGCAGGTATTAGAAAGAAAGTCCAGAAGGAACGCAAAATAGAGTTGATAATGACCATTCTCATCTTCACCTCAATTGCTGCTGTCATCCTCATTCTTATTTTGATCTTTATTTGATAAAGTTTAATGCTGTCTGTTGAATAACTTATTGTATACTAGGGTGGTCGACATGACGATAACCAATGCAATCATGACATCGAAAAATAGATGGTCCAAACGCCAACCGTGATTTGGATATTCACAATTCACCATGAATTCTTCATAGTAGATAAAAGGAAATCCTAGTTTCATTTTGGAATATCCAATCGTTTTATTAATTGGAGAAGAAATATAGCTGAGTAAGCTCAAGAAGGAAATAGAGCAAAAAACAAGAATGCTATGACCTAGAACTTTGAAAATCCTGATAAACGTTTTCATGCCTCAAGACTGTCAAGATTGATCCCAACACCAGTACATTGATTTTATTTCTTCTTTCTCAAAACATATAAAAACAGTCCAGCTACCTCTACAAATCCACCTAAAATCAACAGACCTATTGCACCAGTAATCTCTAACAATCGCAGTACGGCTCCTACTACGACAATTAGACAACCCAATATCATCAACTGAACTCCCGTGTTTTTTAATAACATGATTTCTAAAAATTAAAACCTACTTGGAAACTAAAACGCAACCCATCAGCTCCGTTAAATAAATTAAACGTTGCTCCTATAGCATCGGCACTATTGACCCAAAACCCTAAGCCGTAATCATTATACCAGCGATCACTATTCTCACTACCAATCCAGACCCGACCCACATCACCGCCCACAAAAACCCCCATTTGCAATGGGATCAATCCAGTTTTGAATTCCTCAAAACTGTATCTTACGTCTGCGCTTCCTGCTAGTGCGCTGTCACCCGTAAAACGCTCATTTCTATAACCCCTTAAACCGGTATCCTGACCTATCTGAGCTCCTTGATAAAATTCATAATCGTCACCCAGATTAAAAGTACCTTGAACCAGAGTCTTGAGGACTAAATCTCTTTTTGTATTCAAGGCATTGTGAAAACCTAGTTTGGGCTTGATGTAACCAAATATTCTATCAGTTTCATCTGTATTGATAGTCGCACCTGTAGTAAGGTCAAATAGCATACCTCGCGTAGGATTCAACGGGTTATCGTAGCTTTCATAATTATAATTGCCACTAATATCTGCAAACCATTTACGTTCATAGAAATCGGGATTACTTTCTGGATCTGCAAATTCGGTAATGAACCTATTTGAGTCATCTTCTACCTCAAATCCCTGCACTTCAAAATCTGCTCTTAAGTTAGATCCATATTCACCCAGATAAAGAATTCCCAGTCCACCTGAAATCTCGCTGATCCTCACGCGATTGAAGTCAAAATCCAGATCGCGATCAAACTCGGTCTCATTACCAGGTCCAAAAAAGTTTTCAGCAAAATTAGGTCCGGCAAAGCGGCCCTTGACCACTAGGTTAAAACCATTGAACACACCGGCAAAAACTCCTTCATATTCAATATCGAACCCCTGCGTCGCAAAGTAATAGCCACCAGTAAATTTGTGTGTTCTGGTATTAGGGTTTCTATTAAATCCTTGAAAGGTGTTGATGTTTTGAATACCTATTTTAAAGCCATCGTCTGGGTTGAATCCTATTGCAGGAGTCAGCACATTAAAAGATTTTATATCTTTCTTTGGGTTATATAGGTTTGTATTATAACTATCTGAAAGTCTGACTCGTGCACCTGCTTTATTCTTGAAAGTATTCTTTTTTGATTTATGGTCATAAATAGATATTCCATCACCATTTTCCAGATCATATATATCATTATTCTGACCACCTATGATACGCACCTTGATCCTTGCCTTTCCATTTCCTGTGGCTTTTATCACGTCATCGTCATCTAGAGCATAGACCCAGACTTCGTTGGTTTCATCAGCAACATAGGTACGTTCTGCGACGAGATCAGCCATTTCACCATCCTTATTTCTGTAAATTGAAATTTTAGTGCGCCCACCATTCAGTCGATCAACTATAATGATATCATCCTTATCCGTTCCTCTCAAAATAGCAAGTTTGGAAAGGTATCTGTAATAGCGCTCAGTAATATCGACGATATTGTTGCGCCTCATCTTCATGTTTTCAATGATCCTGGCGGTGGAGGGGTGCTGATAAATCTCTTCAGGTAAATCCTTGAATGCTTCTTCAATTACGGAATCGGTAATATTGTTCTGAATAAATTCAGCTTGCGACATCCAGACATTCCGATCGGCATTTTGAGCCAGGCTACGATCCAGATAGCTGGCTGCGCTATTGAACCACTTTACGTTATCGAGCTCATCATCATAGGTAGCAAACTGCTTGGTAAGACCTATCATGGCTCGCAAGGCGCCAAATACCGCTCCATCAAAATTTGAAAATACCTGGTCTCGATCCCTTGGGATGGGTTTGAATAGGTGCGTCCCGTCCTCAAGCTCGTATTCAGACCAGCGCCATTGATCCTGATGACGGTCCCAGTCGCCCAGTAACATGTCAAATATGCGGGCTTTTACAAATTCGGTTTCATCAATCTTGTACTTTTCATCGCGTCGCAGCCGTTCAAAAACATCTGCCGTGCTTTCAATATCGTCTGGCTTGCCAAAACTCTCCAGATCTGAATGATTTTCTTCTGGCCGCTCAACCAGCATGTACAATTCATCACCATATTCATTATTGTAATTTCCCAGAGCGCGCTGTTTAGGCACATAGTAGATTTCAGGATTAGTATGATAGATGCCTACCGCGTCGCTCAATTTGCCTACCGTGAGCGCTGCATAGGGATGAGCAGCGGTGTAGAAATCAAACAAAAGATCTTCAGTTGCTGTGTCTTCAAAGCCCGTCGCCACATCATTTTCTTTAAAGACAACGGTTTGCAAAAACTGCACGGCACTCTTTTTCAGACCTCTTAGATTATATTCTTTACCGTTTTTGTCTACGAGCCTCAAAGATCTTGTCTGGTGCCCTCCTCCTGCTCGATCCACTCGCAATCCGCCCTTCAGGCTGTCCAGAATGGCAACCTTTGCGTTGATTTTTGTTCCGTACAGTTCCCTGTATTTTGTACCCCAGACTGACTCGTACAATTCGGTTTTCTTGACGCGGTCCTGGTCATATATGCTCGCTTTCGCGAAAGCGGGATATTCCACCGGCAACTGATCCAGATCGTAGGTCTCTGGTGCATCAATAGCCTTATGGGTGAACAACAACTTCTCTCGCCCGTCCTCTAATCCATAGTAGCGTACCCATGAAGCACCATCCTTCATAATGTCAAGCCTGGCAAATCCCTTGCCGCCATAGCTAAAAAGGCCGTCATTGCTCAATGTGGCGTAGCTCTGCTTAGAGCCACTCCCAGACACGATCTGGCGTATCCCGTCATTTTCAATATACTGAAGCGTGTGTTCATGGCCGCTCGCAAAAATGATACGCGGAGCCTTTGATGCCCTCGCCAAGGTTGTGATGCGGTCCACCATTTCCTGATACCGCTTGTTCTGCTTGTCCTGTGCACTCACCCCACCACTCGTGCGAATCAAAGAAGCTAGTGATCCCAGTACGGGAAGAGGCAATCCAGATTGTGAAGGGTATAAATGCTTGATTGCTGCATACTGTCCACCATGAATTCCATTTGTGAATAACGGATGGTGCAATGCAAAAACAATCGTTTTATCTTGATTTTTCTTGAACTCACCTTCCAGTTCCAAGAAGAACTGTTCCCGAGTTCTTATTTGATCACAATCATCGTTAATAGTTGGGTGTTTGTCCCATTGCTCCAGATACCACTGGCTGTCTATGATGATTAAATGAACCGTATCAGAAAGCTCTTTAGTTTCAAGAGGGCAACCTACCCTAGGCTCCCATACTTTCTTACTGTTCAGCGCATCTTCAAGATATTTCTTTTCTCTCTCTACATTTTCAATTCCCTCATCATACCAGTCATGATTGCCCGGGATAAATATGATGTTTCCATTAAAACCTTTTGCGACTTCGACTTGTGCATTTAGGTGGTTTTCTGCTTTTTTTCTGAACTCGTCATCTTTCTCAGGCATTCCCACGGGATAGATGTTGTCCCCAAGAAATATCAGGTGGTCATTTTCTGTATTTTGATTGCTTATGTAGTTTTCCAGAGCAAGTAAACCTTCACTTTTTCCGCCCATGGGAGATTTACCTGCATCACCTATTAAATAAAATGTCTTGTCAATGGAGGCATTTTCTGGAAAACTGGATTGTTCTTTTTCTTTATATTGAGGCTTATAACTGGCGCAACTATGAATGAATATTATGGCGGATAATAAAAGAATGTTATATTTATTCATACTAGGTAAAAGACCTTTAATTTTACTTCAAAATCACTTTTATGTCTGAACTTCTGAAAAAAGCCGACGCTTTTGTACTTGAATTGTTCAAAAAAGAACTGGACGATAAATTTGTCTACCACAACTATACCCATACAAAGCGCGTTGTTAAAAGTACTCAGGAAATCATCGACAATACAGAAATAAGTGTTAAAGACGAAAAGGCTTTGCTACTCGCCGCCTGGCTTCATGATACTGGCTATACGGTAGATGAGGACAACCATGAAGAAGAGAGCTGTAAGATCGCAGAAAAATTTTTAAAGAATCATAACCAAGACCAAGAAACCATCGATCAAGTAAATAAATTGATCATGGCTACCAAGTTTAAGGACAAGCCTGAGGGTAAACTAGAAGAAATCATACGCGATGCCGATGCTTCTCATTTTGCCAAGGATTATTACAAGGAAACCAGCGAACTTCTCAAAAAGGAATATGCACTACGCGGCAAGAAATACACTACTAAAGAATGGCGGGATGAAAACATCATGGTTTTCACAGAGAAACATCGCTACTATAGTGACTACGCTATCAAGAAATGGAATCCTGAGAAAAACGACAACCTTCTTTCCTTAATCAAAAAGAAGAAAAAGAAAAAGAAGCGCTTTAACAAGGAAAGGCTCAAGGTTGATCTAAAGAACCAAAGTCCTGAACGAGCGATACAAACGCTCTTTCGTACTACGTTGAGAAACCACATCAAGCTGAGTGATATCGCAGATACCAAGGCCAACATTTTACTATCTGTGAATGCAATTATTATTTCTTTGGCGCTCGCTAATCTGATTCCAAAATTAGAGCAAGTAAGCAATAGACACCTTTTATGGCCTACCTTGATTCTTATCCTTTTCTCAGTAGCCAGCATCATCCTATCGATCATGAGCACACGACCTAATGTTACGAGTGGTGAGTTTACTGATGAACAGGTACAAAAGAGAGAGGTCAATCTGTTGTTTTTTGGTAATTTTCATAAAGTGCCCTATGAGAGGTATGAAAAAGCCTTGATGCAATTGCTTGATGAAAAGGAAGAAATCTACCAGTCGCTGGTAAAAGACCTCTGGCTCCTAGGTGTGGTTCTAAACAGAAAGTATACTTTGCTGCGCTGGACCTACACCATATTCATGATAGGAATCGTAAGCTCTGTAATTGCTTTCGTAATTGCCTTTGTAACGCTGGACTACTCCAGTATCGAGAATGTTATCACCACAATAGATAAAGCACCTGGAACAACTCCTTGATGATAATTTTTATCGACTGGAAATCAGTCATTAAATAAAAAGCTCGGCTGTATGAAATAAAACAGCCGAGCTTTTTTATAACTTAAAACGGATAGAAAACTAAGGATTCAACTCTGGTATGTTGAGCTGATCAATCATGGACTCATAGGTTATTGCATCACCGTCATACTCCTCGTTATGATCTGTGATATGATAAAGCACTTTGATTCTTAAGGCCTTAAGGCCTATCACTCCCTGAACGTCTTCCAGCTCAAGAGATTCCACCTCATCACTTATCATTTTGTTATGCTGTAGAAAACTGATGTAGCGCCTGTATTCACGCTCAGTTTCCTTGTTGGTATATATGATGGCTATTTTACCTTTTTGAGTGATGCGCTCCTCTGTGCCCTTGATATGAGCTTTGTCGAGACGTTTCTTGATGACCTCATATCTCGCGTTGTAGGTCCCATCCACATCAAAACGTTTTTCATCGATGCGGTACCTGATGCTCAGTGTGTTATCAAATACCAAAATCATGGATGCTGCCTGGATTAGATTTTCTCGTCCTTTTTGCAGAGCATAGAACCTATTCTCCATTTCGATCATGGTTTTAAGCTGCCACAGTCTCAGATTATATAAGTAGACGACATTAAAATCAAGCTCCGGAGCAATGCTGGCTCCTACGTAAATGTTATGCTCTACTCCATCTGTTTTGAACCGCTCGAAATAATGTGGGCAAATTTCTTGAGCTTCAATTTGCTTGGTATCTATGAAATTGGAAAGGGATTCATTGATCTCTTGTACCGTATCATCGTAGATGGTGCGTGAACTGTAAATCACACCACTTGCCGGATCAATTTTATCCTTATAGTGTTGAACCATTTCCCTCAAATCTCCTGATAGATTCTCGAGATGTTTGACGACTGGATTTATTTCTTCTGTAAGTAATTTTATGATCTCCCGCTCAGAATCTGCGTTGACACTACCATCAGTCAATTCTTTTTGATATTCAAAGACGCGGTAAGAGATCTGGTCGTAGATGGGGAGTGGTTCTATCGCTTTCGCGGAAGCGAATATCTCACAAACATAGCCTAGCTGATCTACTAGATCTTGTTTAATGGACTCATTGCGGGCATCGCTGCTACCTACAATATCGATTTGACCGTAAAGCGGGTAAATATCTGGAAACCTTATGTCTCTGAAGGGTTCAAATCTGCCGGTGCGGGTTCTGATCTTGAGTATGCGGCGAGCCTCTCGGGCAAATTTCCACTGCACACTAGAATGAATCGATGTGCATTCAGTCTGAATGAGTGCCTTGACCTTATTCTGATACTCTTGCTCTGCTCGTACAAGGGCGGCAGTAATATATTCTGCAACGGTATCTATTTTTCTGACATTGAATGAGTTGAGTGCAAACTCTTTTCGGCTGATTACTTCAAGAACCCCTATGAGCTCTTGTTTGTTTACAATGGGGTAGAAAATAGCACTACGGGCCTTTTGAGCCGTGAGTTGATTAGTAAGATGCTTGTTCTGTATCTGGCTTGCGTAATTCTTCACATCTGTAATGACGAGAGGTTCTTTATCCTCTATAAGCGTCTTGTAACTATCACTACACAACACATCATTACAATCTTTTTCTAAGGATTCACCGAGAATGAAACTGTCAGCAGATTCATGAAACATGAATTCAAATTTCCCTTCATAACGATCAAAGGAAGTAAATCCTACCCTCAAAAAATCGAGGTTGAACATGTTCCTAAAAATGCGCTGGATATCTTCGGTTTTGGCAACTTCTCCGTCTGTGCTGCTCAATAAAATGGTTTTGAGATCAGAGATCGCGCGATCCATGGTGACATCAGTAAGGGAAAGTATTCCAAAGCCTTCAAAAGTATAGGCACCGTCAGCAAAGGTTTTTTTCCACAAAGCCTCATCATTTGGATTGCGCAGCAGATTCTGAATTTGCTTTTCACTCAATTTTTCATGCCCATCGTTGAGCTTGACCTCCACAAAATCAGCGTTATAGGTCACTCGATAGGTACGATCCATATTATTCTCATCAGGAATAGTGCAGAAGATGGGACTACCGAAGTCTATTTTACGATCGTAAATTCGATTCAGAATGACACCACAAGCCATTCTAAACGTATCAAAATACCTTTGATCCAGTATTTCCAATCTAAAATCTTCACCAGCGTTATTGAGAATATTATTAAGTCGCTCTGTTTTATTGAACAGCGTGTTAGTAAAAGGTACGGTTGCGGCCTTGATCTCGTTTAAAGTAAGTGCTTTGGGGAAAAGCTCTGAAAGTAAAATGCTGATCGCCTCTTTGTGGTACTCAAGTTCATCTGGTTCAAAACCTAGTACCAGTTCTTCATTTTTATCTGCAAAACTGAGCAAAGAAGATAGATAGAGCTTTTTAAAGTTATTGGTCTCCTCCTTCAATCTCTTCCGATAGCTTTCCACGATCAGTTTGAGGCTCAGAGTAAAATCCATCATAACATTAGAAGTAGTTTCAGCCATATTCAAAGATAGATTTTTTGACTTTTGCACTACCTATAAACCTCAAGGGTTTTAGAATTATTTAACCCTAGGCAGTCAGCAGTCTATCTGTTACATTTGCCAAAAATTTTTGATATGCGTTTTCTAGCTGCCCTACTTACTATTATGGTTTTTCTTTCTTGTGAAAATAAAGATAAAGAAGCCCTGGTTGTTGAAGGTACCGCACCTGGAATGGCCAATGGTTTGCGCGCCTACTACAGCGAGATGGATCAGCGTGGTCAACTTACCGCCCTAGACACCAGTATTATCATGAATGAGAAGTTCTCATTTGATGTGAATGAAGAGCTCACTACGCCTGAGCTGAGAATCCTCAAGATAGATGGCATAGAATCAAACCTATTGTTTCTTGCCACTCCAGAAGGCGTTGAGATTACCATTGATAAAGACAGTATAGCAAACAGCAAGATTAATGGTGGACCCATCAATGATGCCATGACTGAGTATCAAACTGAAAAAATCAAGTTCCAGGCAGTAGTCAAAGATTTGTCGATCAAGCGCAATCAAGCCATGCAAGAACAAGATAGGGACAAATTAAATAGATATAATGCAGAGTATCAGGAGAGCCTAGATGAATTCAAAAAGACTATTGAAAAAATACAGCGTAAGAATGAGACCAATATCGTAGGGACAATGACCATGGGCGAACTCATCAACATGAAGGCTTATGACGAAAAAATAGCGCGTGAACAATACAACAAACTGGACAAAAACGTGCAAAATCTGCCCATGAGCCAGCAAATAGACGACTATCTTAAAAAGATAGAATCAGTCGCAATAGGTGCCGTAGCGCCTCCATTTGAGGGACACAATCCTAATGGCGATGTAGTGAAGCTCAATGATGTACTAGGTAAGGTGACTCTGATTGATTTCTGGGCGAGCTGGTGCAAACCTTGTAGGATGGAAAACCCTAACGTGGTCGCAGCTTACGAGAAATACCATGACAAGGGATTCAATATTTTGAGTGTATCCCTAGATAGACAAAATGGTAGAGAAGCTTGGATCAAAGCTATCGAAGATGACAACATGAACTGGAATCACATTTCTAGGTTGCAGTATTTTGGACCTTTGGCAAAACTGTACAATGTAAATGCCATTCCTGCTACTTTCCTGCTGGATGAGAATGGAGTTATCATAGATAAGAATTTAAGAGGAAACGCTTTGCACGAGCGTCTTGAAGGTCTTCTAGGTGAAGGTCAGTCTCAAGGGGCGATGTAATCTAGTGGCGATATGGGTTTGTGATGGTTACGCTTTCGCGAAAGCGTAAACCCAAAGAGCTTCCCTCTAGATTCTGCCGGTTTTCATGAGCACAAATAATGCGATAATGGGAACGAGCATGGCTCCCACGATCAAAGGCTGCTCGTAAACAATATCAAAATCGTAAAATAAAGTCACGGCAAAACCGGTCATTGCACCACCAAAATGTGCGTCGTGACCTATGTTATCCCTTTTTACTTGCATACCGTATATGGAATAAATGAGGTAACCTATCCCAAAAATATATCCCGGTATCCCAAAATAAATTCGCATGCTGGGATCAAGCAAGATAGCAGCGTAGATGATGCCTGAGACTGCACCGCTCGCTCCTAGTGCGCTGTAGTGATATTCATCTTTATGAAATACGTAGCTCAAGAGATTCCCTCCTATCAAGCTCACCAAATAGATGATTACCATGCTCAAGCTGCCTAGACGATCCACGACCGTTCCCGCAAAAAAGAATAATGTAATCATGTTAAATAACAAATGGCGCTCGTCTGCATGCAAGAAGCCACTTGTAATGAATCGGTATTGCTCCCCTCGCTGGATGGCAGCGATATTGAATAGGTACTTAGATTTAAAAAGTAAGTCACTAAAACCTTTAAAGCTTACCACGCAATTTGAGGCAATGATCACGATGGTTGCAATGTCTAGATTCAATATTCCCAAGATAAATTTTTGACAAACATACAAGATAGTATCTTTGTCCAAAAACAGCTTGGAAGCCTTTCTTTACTATATCACTTATCCTTTACTCTGGGTGATCTCTCGACTTCCATTTACTGTAGTCTACTGGATCAGTGACCTTGTTTTTTTTATAGTCTATTACGCCATCAATTACCGTAAAGATGTCATCAGAGGTAACCTTAAAACCGCATTTCCAGAGCTTAACGAAGAGCAGATCAAAAATCTGCATAAACAAAATATGAAGCATTTTTGCGACATGTTTATAGAAATGATCAAATCTATGGGCATGAGTGAGAAAGAGATGCTTAAAAGATTTACCTGTGAAAATATAGATTTGGTGAATGATTATGCTGGATCAGGCAAACCTATCATTTGCATGTACGGTCATCAAGCTAGCTACGAGTGGACCATGGCATTGACTAAGCAAATGGACTTTAGTGTTTTCGGAGTCTACAAGCCAATTAAAAACAAGAAGTTTGATGGATTGATACGCCGCATCAGGCAGAAATTCAATGCGAAGTTGATTCCCATGAGACAGGCAAGTTCAGAAATGCGAAGTCAATCCAAAAAAGGAAATGCATTTTTTGCTCTGGTAGCAGATCAAGCTCCCAAACGCGGTAGATCCAGTAATTTCACCAAGTTCTTTGATCGTCCTACTGCTGTTTTTAGAGGTGGGGAGCGTTTTGGGAAAGAATACGACGGAGTCGTCGTATTTCTCAGGGTCACTAAGATCAAACGTGGCTATTACACATCTCGCTATGAATTGATTACAGATAGTGGCGCTACAACTCAAGACTGGTTCATTACCGATAGATTTTTTAATCTACTAGAAGATCAGATCAGAAAGCAACCCGCCTATTACCTCTGGTCTCACAAAAGATGGCGCACCATACCAGCAGAAAAATACGCTAATGCTGATTTCTCTCCCGCTATAGAACCGTCTTGAAGTGATGAAGGTAATCCTAAGACCGTTTCTTGAACTACTGGGAGTTTTAATTATTCCTGCGGTTTATCTTATGTCACTATTACCGTTTAAAATCCTCTACTTCTTGAGCGATGGCATCTCTCATTTACTTTTTTATAAATTAAAGTACAGACGAGAGGTCGTTCATGCCAATCTGAAAAGTGCCTTCCCAGATAAAAGTGAGGATTGGATCAAAAATACCGCACGAGAAAGTTACCGGCATTTTTGTGATAATCTGTTTGAAACGATTAAAACCGTGTCCATAAGCAAAAAAGAAATACTTAGAAGATACAGATTCTTGAATTTGGAGCAGATCGAGTCCTACCACAATCTCGACCGGCCCGTCATTGCCCTAACGGGACATCAAGCTAATTTTGACTGGTGTATGATTGGAAATGAAATCTTGGACAGCAACTTGCACTCGCTCTACAAACCACTCAAAAATAGAACCTTGGATTGGTTCTTGAGAAACTCAAGACGCAGACTAGGGAGCCGCATGATCCCTATGAAAAAATTTAGGGATTACGTAAAGAATTTGCTTCAAGTCAAATCACCCGGAATCATCTGCATCGTGGCAGATCAATCTCCCAAACCTTCCAGAAGACACCATTTCACTTCATTTTTCAATCGACCCACCGCTTCATTTACCGGTTTTGAAGAAATAGGTCGGGAATATAAACTACCCCTATTTTTTGCGCGTATCGAGAAAACAGGTCGTGGTTACTATGAACTGGAAGCCATTCCCATGACCGCAGATACCTCACAAACTGAAGAGCTGGAAATGATCGATCTTTTTTACGAGTTGCTGGAAAGCCAAATCAGACGTCAACCAGAATGTTATATGTGGACCCACAAGCGCTGGAAGGTCAACATGGAAAATACTTGGGGCGTCTTGGGAATCTCTCCTAAGCTTGAGAACCAACTATAGAGCCTTCTTCTGCAATATTATAGTTTTACTTGAATTGTTCAGCAATCTCATTGAGTTCGCCCACAAAACGCTTACCGAGGTCATCCGCTTTTTCTTGTGATTTTGCCTCTGTATATACTCTGATTATAGGCTCGGTGTTGCTCTTGCGCAGGTGTACCCACTCATCAGCAAAGTCGATCTTTACCCCATCAATGGTCGTCAACTCTTCTGAGGCATACTTCTCCTCAATCTTTTTCAAAATATCATCCACCGGCATCCCCTTCACGAGTTGTACCTTATTCTTACTCATGAAATAAGCTGGATAAGAAGCTCTGAGCTCACTTACTTTCATACGCTTTCGCGAAAGCAATGACAAAAACATCGCTACTCCCACTAGTGCATCACGACCGTAATGAGACTCTGGATAGATGATACCTCCATTACCTTCTCCACCGATCACGGCGTTGACATCTTTCATTTTTTGAACGACGTTTACTTCGCCTACCGCCGCGGCAAAATATTCACCGCCATGCTTTTCAGTCACATCACGTAAGGCACGGGAAGAGGAAAGATTACTTACCGTATTTCCTTTATTGATTCCCAGAATATAATCTGCACAGGCAACCAACGTGTATTCCTCACCAAACATTTCTCCATTTTCATCCATAAAAGCCAGACGGTCTACATCTGGATCTACGGTGATACCGAAGTCCGCGTTATGCTCTTTTACAGCACCTGACAAATCGGTTAGGTGTTCCTTCAGAGGTTCTGGATTATGCGGGAAGTGTCCTGTAGGGTCGCAGTAAAGCTCAACGACTTCTACATCCAGTTCTCTGCAAAGTTGTGGGATCGCTATTCCACCGGTAGAATTCACGCCATCCACGACCACTTTGAAACCAGCATTTTTGATGCTTTTCTTATCTGTAATAGGCATCGCGAGGACATCGCTGATATGCTTTTGAATGTAACCATCAATCTTAGTCACATTGCCCAAATCATCTACTTCAACATAATCAAAATCTTCTGCCTCAGCGGTATCAAGAATCTTTTGTCCTTCTACTCCGTCTAAGAATTCTCCCTTGTTATTCAATAATTTGAGGGCATTCCATTGCTTGGGGTTATGGCTTGCTGTTAAGATGATTCCGCCGTCTGCTTTTTCTTTCGGCACAGCAATCTCCACAGTTGGAGTCGTGCTCAAACCAAGGTCTATAATATCACACCCCATTCCCACCAAGGTGTTTTGAACCAACGACTGAATCATGCTTCCACTTAATCGCGCATCGCGACCTATCACGACTACAGGATTTTGCTTGCCACTAGCCTCCTTCAACCATTTGGCATAAGCACTGGCAAATTTTACCGCGTCGAGAGGTGTGAGGTTATCACCGGGTTCTCCTCCTATGGTTCCACGTATTCCTGAAATAGATTTTATAAGCGTCATGATAGTTATTGGTTACATTTGAGACAAAAATAAGGCTATGCCCTTACTCTACCATATTTCATGAATTTCTTAGCTCATGTATTTCTATCTAAAGGTGATGATGAAATAACCATCGGTAACTTTATAGCCGATTCTGTTAGAGGCAAGGATTTCAGTAAATATCCAGATCGGGTGGCACAGGGCATCATGCTCCATCGATATATCGACACATACACAGATCAGCATGGGATTGTTAGATCCAGTAAAGATTTGATCAGAAAAGAATACGGTCATTGGAGTGGCGTGATCGTAGATATTTATTATGACCATTTTCTTGCCGCAAATTGGAAAGATTATCATCATGTTCCCTTAGAAACCTTTGCCAGTAATTTCTATGATTTATTGAAGTCCAACTATGAGCTGCTCCCCAAGAAAGTACAAAACTTCTTGCCTTATATGATCGAGCAAGACTGGTTGAGCAGTTATGCCACTATCGAGGGCATCAGTCGTATTTTCTACCAAATGAATAACCGTACAAAAGGAAAAAGTAAGATGGACTTTGCCCCAATGGATCTAGTCATCTACTATCAGCAACTGGAAGAACATTTTCAGGAATTTATGCAGGAGCTTTCTGAGTACGTTGAGAGAATTTTTCCCAAATAAAAAATCCAGCAAAAGCAACGCTTCCGCTGGATTTTGAAATAATTAAAAGTGTTATATCAATTATTCGGGATCTTCAATTCCTGTCCTGGGTGGATCAGGTCTGGATTCTTTAAGATATCGGTATTGGCCGCAAAAATTTGCTTGTACTTCATGGGGTCGCCATAATAATGTTTTGCGATCAGACTGAGTGACTCACCACTTTTTACCGTGTGATAGGCATATACAGATTCATCGGCTACTTTGATGTCAGCCATGATGTCTTGTGGATTCTCACCACCTACTCTTTTGATTTCATCCCACAGCAGGTTTTTCTCGTACTGCGTTTTGGTGGTTCCACGCACTTCCAGTTTATCGCCATTGACTTGCACGTCGCCATCTTGTACATTAAGTTTTTCCCCCAGCTGTAATACGCTGTCGTATTTCTCTTTTACCATTGTGATCGTTTTTTGATTAAGGCGAAAAGATAGAATTATCAACGCATTCTCGCAATCAGTCTATGTGAAAGTTGTTTGAAATCTTGAAAAGGGATCGTTGCTCGTTACGCTTTCGCGAAAGCATAACTAATCAACCAGCATTTAAAAGATTAATCAAAAATCACAGGAGTAAAACAACACATCCTAGCTTAAAATCTGCTTACTGTAAACTGTAACTGCATACTAATCTACTCCTCGTCCTTCATGGTGGTGTAGACGTTATTGACATCGTCATCTTCATCCAGCTTTTCCAAGAGCTTTTCCACATCTTCACGCTGTTCTGGGGTCAACTCCTTCTGAACTGTAGGAATATACTCAAAATCAGAGCTCAGAATCTCTGCTCCCAAATCTTCCAAAGCCTTTTGCATGCTGCCATAATTTTGGAACTCTGCATAGATCATGATCCCATCTACAGAGTTGTCGTCATCTTCATCGCGTTCATCAAAGAATAGCTCTTCTGCACCGTGATCGATCAACTCCAGCTCCAGTTCTTCCAGATCGTGATCTCCGGCCGCAATGCGGAAATGGCATTTGTGATCAAACATAAACTCCACCGAGCCCGAAACGCCTAAGCTACCATCGCACTTATTAAAATAACTGCGCACGTTTGCCACGGTACGGTTGTTATTATCAGTCGAGGTCTCTACGAGAACGGCGATACCGTGCGGTGCATAACCTTCAAATAGAACGGTGTCGTAGTTTGCGGTATCCTTATCAGTCGCCTTTTTGATAGCGCGCTCCACGTTTGCTTTAGGCATATTGACTGCTTTGGCATTTTGGATCACGGCTCTGAGTCGTGCATTTGAATCTGGATCAGGCCCACCCTCTTTCACGGCAATGACAATGTCCTTACCTATTCTCGTGAATGCCTTAGACATGGCACTCCATCGTTTCATCTTACGCGCCTTGCGAAATTCAAAGGCTCTTCCCATAGGTTCATTTGTTTAAGAATTCAAATATAAAATCGTTGTCTAGCTCTTGCAAACAGGTCCTGACTTTGTGAGTGATTATTTATTCAGGATTTTGGAAAAATCTGGCTTGAAATAGTTGGGACCTTTCAAGACTTTGCCATCTTCACGATAAATGGGTTTACCGTCGGCTCCCAGTTTGGACATATTAGACCGTTGAATCTCATCAAAAACCTCTTCAATGATTCCCTGCATGCCGTGTTCTATGATGGTACCGCAAAGTATGTACATCATGTCTCCCAAGGCATCTGCTACCTCGACCGTATCGTTGTTCATTGCCGCTTCAAAATACTCCTCATTTTCTTCCTTCATCAATTCAAATCGCAACTTCTTGCGTTCTTCAGGAATAGCAACAGTAGGACTGGATTGCGCGTTGAGCTTAAATGATTTATGAAATAGCGCTACGGCGTCGATCTGTTTTTTCATGGGTATTTGGGTTTGTTGCAAAATAATAGAAGATTAATAAACCGGCTAAAATGCAACCGTAAAACCCTCTGGTTACTTCGGCTCCGCTCAGCACAGGCGCTTGCCAACTTTGTCGGTTCGACGCCGACCGGTCTCCCTTCGATGAAGGGAGAAGCTTTTCTTAAATCAGCTTCCATCTGCGCAGGAGTAAAAGCCTTTCCCTTTAGACCTCACATCCGACGAGCGGAGCGAGAGGATGTGCTAAAAAATGTCCGAAAGCCTGCTTTCGGGCGAAAAGGGTTTGACCGATCGAGGTGCTGGAAATACAACGGTAAAACCCTCTTGGTTGATCCTCATCTAGGCCTCACCCCAGCCCTCTCCAAAGGAGAGGGAGTTTTTGTTGTCATCTGGACTTATTCTTGTTTCATTGACTAGTCTACCTTCCATGAAGGGAAATGCTTTTCATTAATTAACCCATATAACGCAGGAGCGAAAGCCTTTCCCTTTAGACCTCACATCCGACGAGCGGAGCGAGAGGAATGTGCTAAAGATGTCCGAAAGCTCGCTTTCGGACGAAAAGGGTTTGACCGCGAGTGCCTATCATTAAGGATTGTCTTTAAAACACGACCACCTGAACGATTTCAACTAATTTTGTAGAAATTAAACAAGCTATGGTTGCACTTGCACTCCCACTCATGTTTTCAGAAGGTCAAATCTATTTTGCCATCGCGTTCTTTGTGGTATTTGTTATCATAACGGTGATGATGTACCGTAGAGACAAGAAACTTCACAAAAAGAACTACAAGGGAGTTCCTTGGATCCTTGTAGGTTTTCTCGCGTTTTTTTTATTATTGATCGCGCTGAAATTTGGTCTTAAAGGATAGTTTAAATGGATAGCACATTAAAACATCTACAAGAAGCCGAATCTAAAGCTGCTTATCTGTTTGATGAAATTCAAAAACGAGGGCTGATTCAGCCGGGTCTGACCGAAAAAGAAATCAATCTCAAGATTCTGGAACTCGCTGAAGAGCTTTTGGGTATCAAAAAATACTGGCACAAGCGTATCGTTCGCGCTGGTATCAACACGCTCTGTCCTTATGATGAAAATCCGCCGGAGGTGCTTGTTGAGGATGAGGATATCGTTTTCTTGGATTTCGGACCTATTCTGGAAGAATGGGAGGCTGATTTTGGTCGTACTTACGTTTTGGGCGAAGACCCTAAAAAACAAAAGCTTGCTGCCGATTCTGAGCGGTTGTGGCACGTGGCAAACGATTATTTGAAATCAAATCCAAATACTACCGGCGCTGAACTATATCAGTACTGTGTAAAAATTGCCAAAGATGCAGGTTGGACTTTTGGTGGACCTATAGCCGGTCATTTAATCGGGAAATTCCCGCATGAGAAATTGGAAAAGGAAGATAAAACCAACTACATACATCCAGAAAATCACGTTCCGCTTTCAAATAAGGATCAAAACGGAAATCAGCGATTCTGGATTATTGAAATTCACCTAGTAGATCCCAAATTACAACGAGGTTCGTTTTTTGAGCAGATTGCTGGATACTGATCGCTCCAGATTTTGCAGGACAACTTGAATAATTATCAAAATTCATAAAGTCTTAAACGCCTTAAAATTCAGCATTTGAGTATCCCTATCGTACCTTTGATTTTGTAATTTCAGAAAGCTAAAACCAATTTATGTCAATTAAAAAATGGGCTACAGTTACGGTAAAAGGAATGATGATGGGAGCTGCAGATGTTGTCCCGGGAGTTTCTGGTGGGACCATTGCATTTATTACTGGTATTTATGAGGAATTGATTAAAACCATCGATGGTATCGACCTGGGACTTTTCAAAGATCTATTCAAAATAGGCGTCGCTCAAACGGCAAAGAAATATAATCTGGGCTTTCTACTTTCCTTGTTACTCGGGATCGCCATAAGCATTGTGAGCCTCTCTAAAATGATCACCTATTTATTGCAAGAAGAGCCGGTTCTGTTATGGGCCTTCTTCTTTGGACTTGTGCTCGCCAGCGTTCTATACATTGGGAAACAAATATCTAAATGGAATGCGCTCGTGATTCTGGCAATTATCGTAGGAACGGGAGTATCCTATTACATCACAATTGCAGAGCCACTAGGCTCGCCTGATAGCTGGTGGTATATCATATTCTCAGGATTTATAGCGATCATCGCAATGATTCTACCCGGAGTTTCAGGAGCGTTTTTACTATTACTATTAGGAAGTTATAAAACCATTCTCGGGAGCATTTCTGGACTTGCCGAAGCAATTTCTTCTGGCGACTGGGCTGCTGCTTGGAAGGTCATACAAACCTTGCTTCTTTTTGCGGTAGGTTGCGTTTTGGGCCTCAAGTTTTTTTCGCGCATTCTTACCTGGTTATTCAATCACTACAAAAATTTGACGCTGGCACTACTTACCGGTTTTATGATAGGTTCACTCAATAAATTATGGCCTTGGAAGGAGGTGATATCGTATCGGGAAAACAGCCACGGTGAACAAGTACCTTTTTTGGAATCAAGTGTTCTTCCCCAAAATTTTGACGGTGACCCACAACTGATCGGAGTTATTATTCTCACTATTATAGGCTTTGCTCTTATTTTAATATTAGAGCGCTGGGCGGCAAAAAACGCGATATAGGTGCCGTTACAAATAAGAACCCTTTCTGATAAACTATTTCTGATTCTGAAAGGAATCGCGATGGGAACTGCAAATAAGGTTCCTGGCGTAAGCGGCGGTATCGTGGCTTATGTAGGTGGTTTTTATGAAGAATTCATTCGCTCGCTGCAGCGCCTGGATTTAAAATCAGTTGGTTTTATAAGACGTGGGAAATTCAGCGAATTTTATAAGTATATCAATGGTACGTTTCTGAGTCTGCTGCTGCTGGGAGAATTCATCAGTTATTTTACCGTTAGCAAAGTTTTTGACTTGCTTATTGCCTACCAGCCTATCCTGGTTTGGTCGCTTTTCTTCGGGATGATTGTGGGTTCTGTGTATTTCCTTGCTCGCAATTATGAGGGCTGGAATTTCAAAAATATCTTATTTCTTGTCGCTGGAATGACGATAGGTGTCGCCACCTCGCTTATGGATCCCGCCACCCAAAACGACAACCTGTTTTTTGTGTTCTTTTGCGGTATGGTGAGCGTGAGCGGCATGACCATCCCTGGATTGAGCGGCAGTTTTATCTTGATTCTTTTGGGGAATTATGTGCTGTTGCTGGTAGACAGTATCAATGCTTTTTTTGATATGAGCGTGATGAGTTTTCAGGGAGATTTCAGCTGGTGGAATGATCCTGAAATGATGTTGTTGCTTAAAATCCTAACCGTATTTGTTTTGGGCAGTCTCGCAGGCTTGATCAGTTTCTCACATTTGCTGGGCTGGACCATGCGCTATTACCGCAAGGAGACTAACGCGATCATCATAGGTTTTATCACGGGTTCGCTGGGAGTGGTCTGGCCCTGGAAAAAAGAAGTTTTTAAGCGCGATGAAAATGCACAAGTGATCGTGGACGCCATGAACAATCCCATTCTTGAGAACTACGATCGCTACTGGCCAGAATTGCTGAGCCTGCACACGCTCGCCGCACTAATCCTCATGGTGGCAGGCTTTGTCATCGTTTATCTACTTGATCTTTATGGAAAGAAATCCCTACCCTCGTAGCATTTTTGGACTTATAGGCAAACGCCTGGACTACAGCTTTTCCAGAGCTTATTTTTCAGAAAAGTTTGAACGTACTGGACTGGATGATCATGAGTACCGCAACTTTGAGATTGAAGATGTAGATGGATTGTTGCGCTTTCGCGAAAGCGTAAAATACGACCCACAATCCCGCACCACAAATGGCAAAAAAGAGATCATACGCGGGCTCAACGTGACCATTCCCTACAAGGAGGCAATTATGGAAATTCTCGATGAAATGTCTGAAGAAGCCCAAGCGATAGGCGCTGTCAACACGATCGTGATCGAGGATAACCTCTGGACCGGGCATAATACGGACGCTTATGGGTTTGCGAAAAGCCTCACGCCATTTCTTCCCCTTTCAAAAAACGCGCTGATTCTGGGAACTGGCGGTGCATCAAAAGCGGTGGCCTATGTTTTGGAAAGTATTCAAGTTCCTTATTTGCATGTTTCCCGTAAGCCGCAGGGTGATTTTCAAATCAGCTACGATCAGGTAGGCGAGGTTTTAGGTGATGTTGAATTAATAGTTAATACCACACCGCTGGGTACGCATCCCGATGTGGATCAGGCTCCTGCTCTACCCTACGAACTTTTAAACAAATCGCATATTCTTTACGATCTCGTTTATAATCCCGCCAATACCCTTTTTATGAAGCAAGGCGCCCGCAACGGAGCTCGAGTCATCAATGGCTCAGAAATACTGCGCTGGCAAGCAGAACGGGCGTGGGAGTTGTGGAATGAGTGAGTCAAAGTTTAAAAATTCACTAACCGAAAGTTTCTAACAAACGATATATCAATTAGTTTTGTAAAATCAATTAACCAAATTCTTTTCTCAAAAGATCTTTAAAAATTTATTGATGAAGCTTTATACTCCAATCATATTCCTTTTTATACCTATTATTCATTTTGGCCAAAACTGGGACTTTGAACAAAAAATGGTTGCTAGCGATCGTGATCAAAACGCATGGTTTGGTTACTCGCTAGCATTACAAAACGATCAAATTTTGAGTGGCGCATATCGTGAGGATTACGATGAAAATGGTCAAAATTTTGATGAGGATGCTGGAGCTATTTATTACTTCAAAAAAAATGCAAATGGTGTTTGGACGCAACGCCAAAAGATACTGGCAATTGATCGAGAAACTGGTGATTCTGATGCCTTCGGAATTACGCTTGATATAGATCAGACTGATTTGATCAGTGGTAGCGGCAGTAAGGTATATACCTATAATTATAATGGGGCTACGGATTCTTGGGATGATGGATCAATCTTATACATTGATTTAAATGGTAATAACCGTCGTTTTCCTATTGGCTCTAATGCAATTGATGGAGATACTTTTATCTTAGGTTATCAAACGGGTACCACATCACCTAGTTCTAGTAGTGGTGCTGGTGCTGTTGTTATATTTGACAAAGACACATCAGGGCAATGGGTAGAAAGTCAGATAATAGAACCTTCAATTGCAGAGAGTACCGACGAATTTGGTCTGTTTTCAGATATTGATGGAGATTATATTGTCGTTGGGGCACCTAGTAGTGAATTAGATAACCAGGGAAATCCGAGTGGTGTTATAACTCCTGGAGCTGTATTTATATTTGAACGTAACTCAATGGGTATTTGGAATGAAATACAAAGAATTACCGCTCCTATTCAAACGACTTTAGCCCAATTTGGTCGTGGAGTTAAATTAGATGGTTCCAGGCTTGTTATAGGCACGAACCTAGAAAACGCTGCTTATATCTATGAAAGAGATTCTTCGGGTAATTGGAATTTGGAACAAAGGATTCAAGGCCCATCGGGTTCAAGAAGTTTCAGTCGATCATTTGATATTAAAGGACAGTTTATGATTTTGGGAGCAGGTACTTCCGATAACGGTACTGGTGCTGCATATGTGTATGAGCTGGAAAATGGCACATGGATCCTAAGAGAACGACTTGTGCCACCTGTAAGGTCTCCCGGTGATAATTTTGGGTTTCCTTTTAACAGTATTTCTTATCAAGATGGTAGTGTAGTCATTGGTGCAAATCTTGAAGATCACGATTTGAATGAAAACAATTTTATACAATCCTCTGGATCCATTTATACCTTTACATTTAATGGCACACTCTCAGAACAAACAGCATCTTTAGATCAAGTTAAAATCTATCCTAATCCAGTTGCAGATTATTTGAACTTCAGCAACATTCCATCAACCTCTAGCCAGCTAGAAATTGACATTTATAATTACTTAGGCCAGAAAGTGCATCGTGAGGTTCTAAATAATCAAAAAGTTGACGTAAGCCTTTTACCTACGGGCATCTACATCATTGAAGTCACAGATTCCAGTCAAAAACAAGTATTTAAAGTGATCAAACAATAGGTTTTATTTTTAATTAGCCTAAACCTTTTCATCTAAATAACAAAGACCTCATTTTTCAATGAAGTCTTTTGTTTTAAATTTTAAATCACGCCATCAAATGTCAAGCGCAAAAATGACGGTAATTTGATTATTCTCAATCCACAATATCCTCAAGACTTTTGATGGTATCCAAGGTATTTTTAATGCCGTTCAATTGAAGTTGGACGGTCTGGCGAGTGGGTTCTAATAGAGTCGTATCTTTAAGGACTTCCTCATATTCTTCTACTGCCGTTTTATCGCCACGTATGCATTCTTCAAGCACGGCTTCATCATCTTTTCCTGTAAAGGCTGTTTTAAAATCGATCCAGGAGCGATGAACACTACCTAATGCGCTTCCACTTTTTGCAGGTTCTGCGTTAAGATCGCGTATGGCCTTATCCAGCTCGTTTACATATTGTGACCGCTGCGCCGCCTGAGCTTGAAAATAGCTCTTGAGTCTTACATTGTCGGTTTCTGTGATGGCGGTTTTGTATCCACTCTCGCTATCGTAATTTTTGACGAGTAGGTCATTAAGGGCTTTTACCTTTTGCTCTCGTGATATCCGGTCTGCTGCTTCTTTTGTTGTTTCCATTTTATTTCAATTAAGTGTTATGTTTTTACGCTTTCGCGAAAGCGAATTTGTCAAAATCCTACCTGTAAAATCGTGTAGGATTTTACTGGACGAAAAGTTAGGGGCTTTATTCTCAATCAATTCACAACCTACTGTTATTTGCTTCATAAAATACTTATAAGGAGACTTGCTTGATATTTAAGCAACAATCGTTTTGGGAGTGGTTGCAAGTACTTCTTAAACTAAGTATCTTGCCCGCTCTATAAAATATATGGAAATGTCACAGAATGATAACCTGTCACAAAGGGCAGACGGAAAACAAGAAGAAAACGATAAGCAAAAGGATTTGCTTGAAAACTCAATCGTAGAGACTTCAGAAAATGCTCAAAAAGCACCGCAAGAAGACAATATCGAGACCGGAAGGGAAGATGAAACTGTCATTGCCGGAGATAATAAAAAGAAAGAGGCTCCGGAAGATGTTTCCACTACTCATGAAGATGCCATTGTAGATGAAAAAACTACGGTTGAAAATAGTGAGGACACCATTGTCGAAGTGGATGAAGCGGTTGAAGCTGGTCTAGAGAACTCAAAAGATAAGGCCTCCAGTACGGATAAAGGTCAGAAAAGCGCTAACGATGAGAACGGCGATGACATTCCAGCCACCGCATCAAATGATAAAGAGATTACCATTCCCAAAAAGGATTATACTAAAATGAATCCTGAAGGTTTGATCATCGAGTTGAGACAGATGATGCAGGAATATCCTATCAACAGCTTCAGAGACGAAGCTGAGAGTATCAAAAAGGAATTTGAAAAACAGGATCTGGCTCAAGAAAAAGCAGATAAGGAAGCTTTTGACAAGGCAAATCCGCCGAGTGATGATCCCCTAGCGACAGAATTTCAGTATGATGACAAGCTACGTAAGGAATTTAACGACCTTCACCGACTCTACAGAAAGCAAAAAGGTGAATACCAGCGCGAGAAAAGAAAACAAGAGGAGAAGAACCTTGAAGTAAAACGCGAGGTCATCGAGAAGATGAAAGCGCTCATCGATGAAGAAGAGAATATAGGTACAACTTTCAAAAAATTCCACGAGTTACAGGATGTCTGGAAGGCTACTGGGAATATTCCACATGATGCTTACAACATCACATGGGAGGATTATCGCCTTGCCGTTCAGAATTTTTACGATTACATCGATTTAAGTAAAGAATTGCGTGATAAAGATTTTGAACGCAACTTAGACTTTAAGAAAAAAATTATCGCTCGTGCGGTTGAACTCAATGATGAGGAAAATATCCATAAAGCCTTGAGGGAATTGCAAGAGCTGCACAGAATGTGGAAGGAAGATGCCGGTCCCGTGGCACGGGAATTAAGAGATCCTATCTGGGATGAATTCAGCGCGGCGACAAAAGCCATACACGATCGCAGACAGGCATATTATGAAGAACGTGAAAAAGAAGCGGAGAAAAACCAAACCATAAAAGAGAATATAGTTGCTGAAATCAAAAAGATTACAGCTGCTGGTGCCACTTCACACAAAGAGTGGCAAGAGCGACTTGAAGAGATCAAGGTGCTCAAAGAACTCTTCAAACAAACCGGGAGAGCGCCCAAAGAAGTTAACAACCAGATCTGGGATGCCTACAGAAATGCGACGCGCGATTTTAATCGAGCCAAGAATAATTTCTACAAGGAAATCAAGAAAGAGCAACAGCAAAATCTTGAAGCAAAAATGAAACTGATCGAGATTGCCGAAGAGCACCAGAACTCAGAAAACTTTGCTGAAGGCTTAGAAATCATGAAACGTATCCAGGCCGAGTGGAAAACCATAGGCCATGTACCGCGTAAGGACAGCGACAAGATCTGGAAACGATTCAAAAAAGCCTGTAATGCATTTTTTGATAAAAAATCTGCACAGCGCAACAAGGATTCTAAAGAAGAAACGGCTAATTACGAGGCTAAGCTCAAAATCTACGACAAACTCAAGAACTTAATTCCAGATGGAGATCAAGATGCGATGAAAGAGAGCATCGAGAACGTGATGGAGGAATGGAACAAAGTAGGTCGCGTTCCTTACAGCAAACGCCAGATTCAGGATAAATTTGAAAAGCTCGTAAAAGCTAAATTCAAAGCAGCTGGATTAAGTGAGATTGATGCTGAAATGATGAAATATCAGAACAAACTCAACCGTCTTGAAGATGGTAACGAGCGTGATTTCAAAAATGAGCGTTTTTATTTAAAGAAGCGACGCGAGGAAATCAAAAACGAAATGATTCAGCTGGAGAACAACCTTCAGTTCATCAATGCTAAGGATGATAAGAATCCATTTTTGGTACAGCAACGTAAGAATATCGCCAATCTTGAGAAAGAACTTTCCGTCATCAAAGAGAAGCAAAAGCAGATCAATATTCTGGAGCGTCAAGTCAACAAAGAAGATGAGACTACAGAAATAGAGGAATCTACTGAATCATAATTCTGCAACAGAATTTCTTAAACAAAGCGCCGGTTCTCTGGCGCTTTTTTATTTTAGATTATTCAATAAATACTATGTTTTCCAAACTAGAAAAATGGCTGGGCGGAGTCAGCACCTACTATGAAAACTTGATGCGCAGCAGAAAAGAGCGTGTGAGCTTTACAGATGCAGATGTAAGATTAATTTCTGAACAGTTGAAAGACATCAGTATCATGGCTGCTTACGGTTCTCCAAGGTTTCAAGCAAATGTGCAGGAATCTGATAATGAGCATCCACTAGATCCTAAGTTGCAGCCGCTGCCTCCGGTAGCCGCCTTCTCGTGTGGTAAACATTTTTGCAAGTTTTACGCTCAAGCAGAAAAGGCAGTTAAGAACGACAAGTATCATTCGCTGGTACTGAATTCTGACAAGTCCAATTCATCAATGAATATTGTGGATTTTGAGAATGCTCCTTCCCTACCCATCTGGGAGGAATTGGTTCATAGAAATAAAGACTTGAATGATCTGATCAAATCTAAAGCGCCCAATGCACCTTGGAGCCTATACAAAAAATCAAAAAATAAGGTAATAACTCCACCAAAGTACTCACTTCAAGTAGGTGGTTATCCGCAATGGTTGATCAACGATATGGATTTCAGGAAAATAAAAAAGCTTGAATTCCTGTTTGAATTCAAGCTTTCTGAAAACTGTAGTGTTTTTTATTTCTACGACCCTGCTTTGAAAGAATCGGTATTTTTTAAGCAAAGGCTCTAGACTGCCTTCAGTTTCCTGATGTGATAATCGACCAAGCCTTCAATAGGTCTTCTTACAATGTTACCCACTTCATAATCAAATTCATCTGCTACCTGCTTGATACGTCGCTCAGCAAAATAGGCGATACTCCCTACGAAATGAACTTTGTATTCTTTGATCTCTTCATGGAATTGAAGGATCATATTGCGAGAAAATTTACGTAGCCCACGGCGTAGAACCTTTTTGATATACGGTTCATCAAGGTTTTGGAAGATAAACTCAGCGTGTTTCGCGAGGTAAGCGTTTGGATTGGGCTCTTTATAAAGGTTTCTCTTTACAAAATCAGGATCAAGATCATAAGCGCTGCTAAATCTTTCACGCAAGCGTTGTGGCATGCTCTTAAAACTATAGTCCCTAATCAATTCTTTACCGTACCAGTTACCACTCGCCTCGTCCATGATGGTGTAACCTAGAGAAACGATTTTTTGGTGGATCTCTTTACCGTCAGAAAAACAACAGTTGGATCCCGTTCCCAAAATACAAACAATCCCGGGACGATCGCCTACCGCCGCATAGACCGCAGCAGCTGTATCTTCTTTCACGACGATCTCGTCGTGGTTAGAGAAGTACTGTCTCAATAAACCGTCTAGCGCTAGTCTGGGCTTTTCAGTTCCACAACCAGCACCATAAAAATAAATCTTATCTACTTTTTCCCGATGCTCAACCAGTTCGTGGCTTTCTAAAATTCTCTCGTGCAACTGCTCGACGCTCAATATCGCAGGGTTCATCCCCCTTGTCCTCGCCTTAAAAAGTTCATTGCCATCGTTATCAATGGCGATCCAGTCACATTTTGTAGATCCGCTATCGGTAATAAGTATCATATAAAATTTATAAAGTTGGAATATAAAAAAGCTGGGAAGTTTTAAATCCCAGCTTTTAAATTTTAAATTATAGTGCGTTAACCTTTTCGGCTAGATCAACAAGCTTGTTTGAGTAACCAAACTCATTGTCATACCAGCTCACTAACTTGAAAAATGTAGGATTAAGCTCAATTGCAGATCCTGCATCATAAATACTCGTGCGGGCATCACTTACAAAATCCTGTGAAACGACAGCCTCATCAGTGTATCCTACTACCCCAGCCATGTCGCCTTGTGCCGCTTTCGCGAAAACGGAATTAATTTCATCCAGACTCGTCTCTTTCTTCAACTTCACCGTAAGATCCACAACAGAAACGTCCACAGTTGGAACGCGGAATGCCATACCGGTCAATTTCCCTTTAAGTGAAGGAATAACCTTAGTTACCGCTACGGCAGCACCGGTAGTTGTAGGAATGATGTTGTTCAATGCGCTGCGTCCCATGCGGTAATTCTTTTTGCTGGGACCATCAACCGTCGCCTGTGAAGCAGTCGTCGCGTGAACCGTAGTCATCAAAGCCTCTTCAATACCGAAGTTTTCATCCAAAATTTTGGCCATGGGCGCAAGACAGTTGGTTGTGCATGAAGCGTTTGAAACGATCTTATGATCTGCCGTAAGAGTATGATCATTGACCCCCATCACAAACATGGGAGCTGTCTTAGATGGCGCTGAAATCACAACTTTCTTTGCACCCGCATCAATATGAGCCTGTGCGTTATCAAGATCGGTAAAGATTCCTGTACAATCTGCTACCACGTCCACTCCTACTTCATCCCATTTGAGGTTTTTAGGGTCACGCTCTGCGGTCACGCGCACCTCGATGCCGTCAATGATCAGATTTCCATCTTTGATTTCAATCGTCCCGCCATAGCGTCCATGTACTGAATCATATTTTAATAGGTAAGCCAATTGCTCAATATCTACAAGGTCATTGATGGCAACAACCTCTACATTTTCTCTCTCGAGGGTTGCTCTAAATACGATACGACCGATACGTCCAAATCCGTTAATTCCTAATCTAAGTTTTTTGCTCATTTTCTAATTATTGTAATTGATTAATCTTAAATTTTAAGTAGTCATGATGTCACTCACTCGCAAGAGCTCGAGATCGATCTCGGTTTTGCCTTTCACCGCCTGATCGATTGGGCATAGTGACATTTTATTTTCTTTGATTCCCACCATATAATTTGTCTTACCTTCCATAAGGCTTTCAACGGCTTTAACGCCCATGCGACTTGCAAGAACACGATCCCAGCAGGATGGCGTGCCACCACGTTGCATATGTCCCAAAACAGAAACACGGACTTCATACTCTGGCAGGTTTTCTTCTACATAATCTTTCAGGTCAAATACATTGGCACCGGTCTTGTCACCTTCAGCAACAACGACAATACTACTGGATTTACCGGATTGTCTTGACCTACGCAAACTTTCAATAAGACGCTCTTTACCCAGATTTTCCTCTGGAATAAGGATTTCTTCCGCTCCTGCACCTACACCGGCATTGAGGGCGATGTGACCCACGTCGCGACCCATAACCTCCACAAAAAACAATCGATTATGTGAACTGGCAGTATCCCTGATCTTATCGATAGCCTCAACCACAGTATTGAGGGCGGTATCATAACCTAAAGTTGACTCGGTACCATAAATATCGTTATCTATAGTACCTGGGATTCCCATAACTGAAACACCAAATTCATCAGAAAAGATCATTGCTCCGGTAAAGCTACCGTCACCACCGATCACCACCAACGCATCGATTCCTTCCTTGACCGTGTTCTCGTATGCTTTTTGACGTCCCTCCTTAGTTCTGAATTCTTGTGAGCGGGCACTCTTTAAAATAGTTCCTCCCTTATTCACGATGTTGTTCACACTACGGGCATCGAGATATTTAAAGTCTCCTTCTATAAGTCCTTGATAACCTCTGTAGATTCCTATACATTCTATTTTATGATAAGCACAGGTTCTGACCACGGATCTAATCGCCGGATTCATACCGGGAGAATCTCCTCCTGAGGTCATAACACCTATTTTTTTTATTGTCGTTGACATTATGTATTTAATAAAAAGCAAGCCAATCTACTAAAGAAATCGTAAGGTTTGAAGTGAATTAATCTATATTTAGCGTTTGTCAAAATTTCAAACGTTATCGTTAATAACTTTCTTTCATGAAGCTGCAATTCATTGATTTTACCATAGTTATAGGATTTTTTCTGCTGTCGCTTTTCATTGGGATATTAGTGTCTCGCAAAAGCACTTCCAGCAGCAATTCGTTTTTCCTTTCTGATAGAAATATGCCCTGGTGGCTGCTGGGTGTGAGTATGGTTGCGACCACTTTTGCGGCAGATACTCCTAACCTGGTGACCGGTCTTGTGAGGGATAAGGGTGTTTCAAATAATTGGGTATGGTGGTCTTTTCTGTTGACGGGAATGCTTACCGTTTTCTTTTATGCTCGGCTCTGGCGTCGCAGCGGTATCACAACAGATCTGGAATTTTACGAATTGCGTTACAGCGGCAAAAGCGCAGCTTTCTTGAGAGGTTTTAGGGCCATCTATTTGGGTGTTGTCTTTAATATAGTGGTTATGGCCACGGTCTGTCTTGCTGCGATCAAGATAGGTCATGTGATGTTTGGTTTTGCCAGTCACGAGACTTTGCTCATCGCCTGCCTAGTTACACTCGCCTACTCCCTGATCGGTGGTTTGAAAGGAGTTTTGATTACTGATTTTATCCAGTTCCTGATTGCCATGGGCGGATCCATCTGGGCAACCTATTATTTGCTCAACTTACCTGAAATCGGAGGCCTGGAAGCTATGGTGAATCATCCAAACGTTTCTGAGAAGCTAGACCTACTGCCTGATTTTAATAATACAGATCTAGTATTGGGAATATTCATTATCCCGATAGCGGTGCAATGGTGGAGCACATGGTATCCTGGATCTGAACCTGGCGGTGGTGGCTATATAGCCCAACGCATGCTCTCTGCAAAAACAGAGCGTCATGCTACTTGGGCAGTCTTGTTCTTTAATCTAGCGCATTATGCGCTACGTCCTTGGCCATGGATTTTGATAGGACTGGCATCCTTGATTGTTTATCCCAATCTCGACGCACTTGGAGCTGCCTTTCCAGATTTGGAAGCTTCATTCATAAAGGACGATCTAGGATATCCCGCAATGCTTACGTTGCTTCCCGCCGGCTTATTGGGACTTGTCGTTACTTCACTAATCGCTGCCTTTATGAGTACAATTTCTACACACCTCAACTGGGGTTCTAGCTATGTCGTCAATGACTTTTACGCTCGTTTTGTAAAAAAGACCGCCTCTGAAAAAGAAAAACTGCGAGTAGGGCAATTCTCTATGGCTGCCATGATTGCGCTGGCCGCAGGACTTTCCTATATCTTAGAAGAGGCCAAAGTAGCATTTGACCTCATCATACAAATTGGTGCTGGTTCTGGATTGTTGTTCATTTTACGTTGGTTCTGGTACAGGATCAATCCGTGGTCTGAGATCGTGGCAATGATCGTATCGTTTATCAATGCGCTGTTGTTTTTTATCAATAGTAGCGAAACTTTTGGACTCCAGCACCAGCTCTTCGGAGAACTGGAAGCTTGGGAAACCATTTGTCTGAATGTACTAATTACAACGATAGCTTGGCTACTGGCAACCCTGCTGGGTCCAAAGAATGACGAGTCAACTCTTGAGAAATTTGACCAAATAATCTTCGGCAGCGAGTCAAAGTTTCATAATTTTCAATTCAAGACGCTTGGATTTCTCCTTGGAACTGTAGGAGTTTACAGCCTGCTGTTTGGAACGGGAAAACTCTTGTATGGTGATGTGCAGATAGGGCTGGTGCTCTGTTTTGTCTTTCTAATTTGTACAACGAGCTTATTTATCTTTAGGAAGCGAATTTTTTAAGGAATATATCGATCCTTCCCCCAGTCTGGTGCACGTTTTTCCAAAAAGGCGTCTCGCCCCTCTCTAGCTTCATCGGTCATATAGATCAATCGGGTCATTTCGCCCGCAAACACTTGCTGTCCCACCATACCGTCATCAGTAGCATTCATGGCAAATTTTGCCATTTTGATAGCGGTAGGCGACTTTTTGAGTATTTCCTGTCCCCAGTCATAAGCCGTTTGATCCAATTCATCATGCGGAACGACAGCATTTACCATACCCATATCCATAGCTTCTTGCGCAGAATAATTACGACCTAAAAAGAAGATCTCGCGAGCTTTTTTCTGTCCCACCATTTTGGCGAGATAAGCACTTCCATAGCCAGCATCAACGCTTGCGACATCCGTATCGGTTTGTTTAAATATGGCGTGTTCTTCGCTTGCGATGGTCATGTCACAAACTACATGCAGACTGTGTCCACCGCCTACCGCCCAGCCTGGAACGGCGCAAATAACAACCTTAGGCATAAAGCGTATCATGCGCTGAACTTCAAGAATGTTCAAACGACCCGTGCCTGCATCGTCTTTATAACCATCTACTCCCCTAGCCCGCTGATCGCCACCGCTGCAGAATGCCCAGCCTCCGTCTTTGGGTGAAGGCCCTTCACCAGTCAAAATTACCACTCCTATGGAAAGATCTTCCTGAGCATCGTAAAAAGCTTTAATCAACTCAGAAACCGTGAGCGGTCTAAACGCGTTGCGCACCTCTGGTCGATTAAAAGCGATACGGGCAATACCGTTGCACTTTCTGTAGGTAATATCTTGAAACTCGATGGCGGTTTTCCACTCTATCTGGGACATGATCTTAATTTTTCATCAAAGATACGGTGCAAGGGAATTTAAGAGGTTAATGAATTCTAGCCTTAAAATTTACTTATACCAAACTCTAATAATTTGTAGTGAATCCACATGTCCAGATGCATAGAGCCTACTGGCGCTTTGATTGTGTTTTTGACGGTAGCCTACAAATGAGTTGATGGTTTCAATATTGATCAATTCGATATTATAGTTGCGTCTCAACCACTCGTTAACCTCTTCCATGACCTTGTCGATACTTTCATAGCTCTTCCCTTTCCAGAAAGAAGATTCTACAACCTTAGGAACAAAATCTTTAAATTTTATACGATTTGACATTTCTTGGCATTTATCTCATAAGTAAGCTTACTGTAAAGATTGTTACGTTTGCTGATCTCTATATTAGAAAAAAATGGGTTGGTTGTTACGCTTTCGCGAAAGCGAGATACTTAAAAACACCTTTAACTTGTTTAATAAATTCCAGTTAAGGATAAACAAATATTTCAGGGCGTGATTACCTTTGTGCTATGGGCGAAAAGAAAAAACCAGACCAGATTGTTTACGACGAGGATACGGGAACCTATAACGCTGCGATTTTACCATATGCCAGCGGTGTAGGGGCTCCCAAAATAACCACGCCAGACATCACCTCGTGGAAACAGAACAATATCAATAAGGTCAACCATGAGATAAAATCTCAATTTGACCAGCTCAAGGCTCAATACGACGCCATGCTCAAACAGTATGAGGACAACCAGCTGGTCTATGGCGCAAAATTCTCATTTGAACCTATCGTAGGTGAGACCTACCATTTGTACAAAGATCGAAAGGGACAGCCGTTCCTCTCCGTAATTGCTCCCCATGAATGCAATTGGGACTTTACTGGCACTTATCGCCTCACATCTGAAAAGTTGTGGGAGGAGATTAGAGATTAGAGATTACATGATTTAAATCCACTAGTTATCGATCAACTTGAATAGCTACTGACAATTGCTATCTTTCACTTGAATCTGACAACTTTCACAAACGCCTGATAACTGTTAACTGTTCACTCTCAACTGCGATTCGCCTTTGTAGACTAAGTTTTAAACTGGTGACTGGTAACTTAAATCGCCCTTCGAGTACCTCAGGGCTCGGATTGATATCTCCAACCAGAGCTGAGGTTCTCAAGACCATATTACGTTAAAGCAGCAACTGGCAACTGAGAACTACAAAGCGGCTCTTCGACTCACGGTCAGGGATATAACTTTAGCACATAAATATTATCTGGAAATAAATATCAAACTACTAACTACCAACTGGCGAATTAAATCGCCCTTCGAGAACCTCAGGAGACGGATTGGGAACTCCAACTACGGCTGAAGTTCACAGGACAAGACAATCTTTAAGCGGCATCCAGCAATTTACTATTGGGAATCCTAAAACGGCTCATCGGCTCCGCTCAGAGACCTGGCTTAGGTATATAAATGATATCTGGAAGTTAATTCAAAACTAGCAACTTACAACTGAAATCGCCCTTCGAGTACCTCAGGAGACGGATAGGGAACTCCAACAAAGGCTGAGGCTCTCAAGAACACACAATCTTATAGCGGCAACTAGCAACTGACAACTGCTAACTGCCAACTGCTAACTGCCAACTAAACTACAGCGCTCCATCCATTATCGACTGCACCACCTCTGGATTCAACAAGGTACTGGTATCGCCCAGGTTGCTCGTATCCTTGCTGGCAATCTTGCGTAAGATGCGTCGCATGATCTTACCGCTGCGTGTTTTGGGCAATCCTTCTGAAAATTGGATTTTATCCAGTTTTGCGATGGGTCCTATACGATCTGTAATCAACTGATTGATCTCTGTGCGCAGGTTGTTTTGATCGCGGCCTTCTCCGGTTTCCTTTAAAGTGATATAACCATAAAGTGCATTTCCTTTAATGTCATGTGGGAAGCCTACGATGGCACTTTCAGCGACCGCTGGGTGTTCATTGATGGCATCCTCGATAGGTGCGGTTCCCAGATTGTGTCCGCTTACGATGATGACATCGTCCACACGACCGGTAATTCTATAGTAACCTACGGCATCGCGTCTAGCGCCATCGCCCGTAAAGTACATGTCTTTGTAGGCACTAAAGTAAGTGTCTCGATAGCGATCGTGGTTTCCATAGATGCTTCGAGCCATACTAGGCCATGGATATTTGATGCACAACCTACCCTCTACCTGATTGCCCTTGATTTCCTTACCGTTCTCATCCATAAGTGCTGGCTGGATTCCTGGTAAGGGTAAGGTTGCAAAAGTGGGGATGGTAGGTGTAGAATAAGGAATTGGGCTGATCATGATCCCGCCAGTTTCCGTTTGCCACCAGGTATCCACGATCGGGCTGTTCTTCTTACCTACGTGATCATTGTACCAATGCCATGCTTCCTCATTGATAGGCTCTCCCACGGTTCCCAAAACCTTTAAACTACTCAAATCATGTGACTCTACAAAGTCCAGGTTTTCTTTGGCCAAGGCCCGTATCGCAGTCGGTGCGGTATAAAATTGCGTGATCTTGTGCTTCTCCACAATCTCCCAGAATCGACCGAAATCTGGATAGGACGGTACTCCTTCAAACATAACCGTGGTCGCACCATTTGCAAGCGGCCCGTAGACAATGTAACTATGACCTGTGATCCAACCTATGTCTGCGGTACACCAGTACACATCATCCTCGCGATATTGAAAGACATTTTTAAAACTGTAAGCAGTATAAACCATGTAACCACCGGTAGTGTGCACCATTCCTTTAGGTTTTCCAGTAGATCCAGATGTGTAGAGAATGAACAGCGGATCTTCAGCATCTACAATGGTTGCTTTGCAGATTTCAGAAGCTTCTTCGTAAAGCGGTGCCAGCCACTCGTCACGACCTTCTTTCATGCTTACTTCGGCTCCTGTATGTTTTACGACCAGCGAGGTCTCAATACCCTCACAGTTGTTTAAGGCTTCATCCACGATGCCTTTTAAGTCAATCGTTTTTTTGCCTCGGTAGCTACCATCTGAACAAATGATCATCTTACAATCACAATCATTGATCCTTGTCGCAAGAGCCGTAGCACTAAAACCTGCAAAAACAACTGAGTGTACTGCTCCTATCCTAGCACACGCCAAAACCGTAATCGCTAGCTCCGGAATCATCGGTAAATAGATACATACACGATCGCCTTTTTCGACTCCTTTAGCTTTAAGCACGTTTGCCATTTTACAGACCCTGCGGTGCAGTTCTTTATAGGTAATGTGCTCGGCTTCCTGAGATGGATCATTGGGCTCAAAAAGAATTGCCGTTTTATCGGCTCGGGTAGCGAGGTGGCGGTCTATGCAATTTTCTGTGATGTTGAGTTTTGCGCCTTCAAACCACTTGACTTCGGGCTTGGAGAAGTCCCAGCTCAGGACATTGTCCCATTTTTTGCGCCATAGGAAATGTTCCTCGGCGATTTCTTCCCAAAAGCTCTCTGGGTTACGCACCGATTTGCGGTACACCTGCCAGTATTCTTCTAAATGTTTGATGTGGTAATTGCTCATGATCTATGGTTTTTAGTTTATTAAGTCTTCTACTTTTTGGGTCAGTTTCTTTACGCTGAATGGCTTTGTGAAATAGGCATCAGCGCCCAGTTCCAGTCCTTTATCGATATCTGAAGTCTTGCTTTTTGCAGAGAGGAATATGGTTCTCGCTTTCGCGAAAGCGGGATCACTTTTAATCCTTTTCAAGGTTTCATACCCGTCTACCTGTGGCATCATGATGTCCAGTAGGACGAGATCCGGGATGTTTTGCTGCATGATCTCAAGCGCCTCTGCCCCATCACGGGCGATGTACACCTCGTAGCCCTGTTTTTTAAAGGTGTACTCAAGGGACATGACGATATTGGGCTCGTCGTCAACGATCAATATTTTTTTCATAGCTGTGCTTTTTTGAGCGCCACGACTATAGTGGCACCTTGTTCTTTTTCTTTTGCGTAGATCCTACCGCCGTGGGACTCCACGATGTGCTTACTGATGGCGAGACCCATGCCGCTGCCGGCAGGCTTGCGCAGGTTTTGGTTTTTGGCCTGATAGAATTTGTCAAAAATGAGATCCATGTCTTCCTGCGGTATGCCGCGACCATTGTCCTTGACGGCAACGAGTACTTCATCATCTTTTTCCTCAATCTCAATGCGGATTTCCCCTTGGTTTTCATCGACAAACTTGATGCTATTACCCAGCAAGTTGGTAAACACCTGGTTCATTCGCTCTGAATCGTGTGGCACCTCGATGTGGCCCAAATCATTCATGGATAATTCGACGCCTTTATTTTGCGCCAATAGCGAGACGCCTTCCATCGCTTTTGATATTGTACTATCGAGGGATTTTGAGTCAAGATTGATCGCTGCACGACCGCTGGTCAATTTTTCCAGATCGAGAATGTTATTGATCAGCACGCTCAACCGCTCTGAATCCTGCATAATGTTGTGCATGAACTGTTTTTGGAGCTCAAGAGGCATGTCATCACTATCTGACAGCACCTCGGCGGCTGCCATGATACTGGCTGTAGGTGTTTTAAGTTCATGGGCTACGGTATCCAGAAACTCGTCTTTCTGGGCATCTTGTTCCCGCAATTTTTCGTTGGCTTGTTTTAGGTTATTGGAAAGCTTCTCCAGCTGGTAAGATTGAAGCTCTAGTTGTTTGTTGGTTCTAGTGGTTTCCTTGTTTTCTTCAAGGATTTTCAAAACATCTGGCAAGGTCACAGGTCGTTCCTTGACCACTTTACCGATGACCAGTTTTGCACTTGCAGCGCCAAGCGATCCAGTCAGTAATTTCTCAGAAAAGTCCACCAGTCGGGCATCGGCACGTTTTTCCTTGGGATCGATGGGGTATTTACGATAGAAGATATTGAGGGCTCGTTCCGTGCGTTTCTCGCCCAAGAAACGGATCAAGGCTTCTTTCAGATCGCTCACGTAGGCTTCTCCCTGCCAGACAAAAGCATTTTCTTCCAATTCAGAATAAGAAGAGGCGTTCACGATCTGCTCTGCATAGTTGCGCTCACGATAATCTCCCCTTCTCAATACCGAAAAGATCATATAGCAAAATACATTGACCAGCAACGACCAGAAAAAAGAATGTGACACGGGCGACAAAAAATCAATTCCGAAAAGTGCATAAGGCTTTAGTAGCTCGATACCTGCTAGACCTTGATTCACAAAGCTACCATCCATTGATATGGAATTCACAAAGACGGGAAGTGCCAGTGTGTAAATAACCACAACACCACCAGCGATCAAACCTATTTTTGCTCCTAAAGCACTACCTCGATTCCAGAACAATCCGATAAAAAACGAGGGTGCCAACTGTGCGATAAACACAAAGGCAATAAGTCCTATGCTGAACAGAGAAAGTTCTTGGTTGAAACCGCGATAGAAATAATAGGCTCCCATGATCAAAATGAAAATGGAAATCCGTCTTATGATTAAGATGGTTTTGTTGTTGCTTTCAGTAGATTTTGCGCTGAATCGATTTAATAGTCCGTAGGGGATAATTAAGTTGTTGCTGATCATGGTACTCAATGCCAGCGCACTAACTACCACCATGGAAATGATGGATGACAAACCACCTAAGAAGACCATCACACCCAGCAGAAAATGTCCCTGATCCAAGGGTAAAAGCAACGTATAATAATCAGGATTGAGATCCGGACTCAGAAGTAGTTTCCCTGCCCACGCGATGAAAATCACAAATACATTAAAGGCAAGCAGATACAACGGAAACAGCCAACTCGCCTTTTTCAAATGATTTAGCGATGTATTTTCCACAACGCTCGCCTGAAATTGTCTGGGCAGCAAGAAGATTGCAAAGAAGCTTAATGCGATCATGAAATACCAGTTGATCCCAGATTCCAGATTTGAAAAGGTGACCAGTTGTTCAAAGTTCTCCAGACTGCTCATGCGAGAATAAATGTCCTGCATCCCATCAAAAAGATAGTAAGTGGCATAAAAACCGATGATCAAAAAAATAATCAACTTCAGTACGCTCTCAACCGCAACCGTAAACATGAGACCGCTGCGATGGCGAGATGCATCAGTAAAGCGGGTGCCAAAAAAAGTTACAAATAATGCCAAAATTAATGCGATATAATACGTACTGTCTTCCAGATAACTACCATTATCTCCTGTGGTGCTCAAAATGTCAAATGTCTCCGAGACCGCCTTCAACTGAAGCGACATATATGGAACTATCGCAATCACGCAAATGGTCGTTACCATGGCACCAAGCGAACGGTTTTTCCCATATCGCAGACTGATGAAATCGGCAATACTTGCGACCTGGTGCTGCTTGGAAACAATGATCACGCGTCTTGTAATCAATATCCAAAGCGGTAAAGCGATCACAGGTCCGAGATAGGTAGTCAAAAACCCCAGGCCTTCAGTCGCGGCGACTCCCACACTACCATAATACGTCCACGCACTGCAATAAACAGCTAGTGAGAGGGCATAGACCCACGAATTATTGACCCATTTACTTTTATGATTGCGGTCGCCCCAAATCCCTACTCCAAATAAAAAGAGCAGATAAGCCAAAATGATTATGATGATCGTAAGACTAGGCATACCTTTTCAAAACGACAAAAGTGATGATGATACTCAGCAACCAGATTCCAAAAATGTAGAGGTACATCACAGGAATTCCCATCACAGAATCCACCTCATTAAACATGAATAATAATGGCAAATTGAATGCAAAGACCAGTCCTATGGATAGGATGACGAGTTTCTGCTGGTGCCGTTTTTTCATTTTTTTTGAGGTGTTTTAGTTTTTGGCTATTTACTTTGATTTGACTTTGTGGTTCTCTCGATGTTTAAGTGGCTTCGGCTCCGTGGTCATTGAGCGGCGTCGAAATGCTCAGCCACCGAGTAAATTAATTTGGTATTACCACTAAACATAATTCAAAAAGTTCAGTTCTCAGTTTTAATAGCCAGTACCCTGATCGTCCTTTAAGGGCGAATCAGGGTACCGACCTTTCATTTAAATCAAAATCAATGTCCTGTTGCCTCTCCTGCTCCGCTCGGGATTCTTATATTTTCTACAATTTCCTGCACATCTGCTGGTGGTGGCGAGGTCAACTGGCAAACTACAAGACTTACTACAAAGTTGACGATCATCGCAATACTACCAAAACCTTCTGGAGAGATCCCAAACCACCATTCATCTTTTGAGGGCAACTCAGCATCAAACCAGCCCAGTTTGTATTTGATCATGTATAAAAGCATGCACGCAATTCCCACTACCATGCCTGCAATCGCGCCTTCTTTATTCATACGCTTATAAAAAATCCCAAGAATAATGGCTGGGAAAAATGATGCCGCCGCTAATCCGAATGCAAGAGCGACCACAGCCGCCACAAATCCAGGCGGATTGATACCAAAGTAACCCGCAACGCAAACTGCGCCTACCGCACTCAAACGTGCTGCAACCAACTCTCCTTTTTCGGAGATATTAGGATTCACAACTTTCTTGATCAAATCATGTGATACTGAAGATGAAATTACGAGTAACAAACCAGCAGCAGTTGAAAGAGCGGCGGCAAGTCCACCCGCTGCAACAAGAGCGATTACCCAGTCTGGTAAGTTGGCAATCTCTGGATTTGCCAGCACCATGATATCACGATCTACGTAAAGTTCATTTGCGTTCTCGCTTGGGTTCAAAGTTTCTCTGTTACCAATGGCTGTTCTAGATTCTGCAGCAAATTCAGGCTTGGTTTTATTCCCTTTGAAGGCATCTCCAGGACCATATTGAACAATACCGTCGCCGTTTTTATCAGTCCAAGCGATGAGTCCGATATCCTCATAGTTTTTGAGCCATTCTGGTTGGTCTTCATAAGATTTGTTGACTACGGTTTCCAGCATATTCGTTTTGGCAAAAACCGCTACCGCAGGAGCCGCTGTATATAGAATAGCGATCAATAGCAATGCCCAACCAGCACTTTTACGGGCATCTTTCACGCGTTTTACAGTAAAAAATCGAACGATAACGTGTGGCAGTCCCGCCGTTCCTACCATGAGTGCAAGTGTGATGGCAAATACATCAATGGTTGTTTTAGAACCATCGGTATAGGCATTAAAGCCTAGCTCTGTACTCAATCCATCAAGCTTGTCCAATAGATATCCAGAACCATCTACCATCTCGCTTCCCATTCCCAGTTGTGGGATCGGATTTCCGGTCATTTGTATCGAAATGAATATCGCAGGAACCATAAATGCGAAAATCAAGACGCAATACTGCGCTACTTGTGTATAGGTAATCCCTTTCATCCCACCGAGTACGGCGTAGAACAAAACGATGATCATCCCTATGATAACGCCCGTGTTGATATCAACCTCTAGGAATCTCGAAAATACCAACCCCACACCACGCATCTGTCCCGCGACGTAGGTAAAAGAAACCAGTAAGGCACAGAACACGGCAACCAGTCGTGCGGTTTTAGAATAATAGCGGTCGCCTATGAAGTCAGGCACGGTAAATTTTCCAAATTTTCTCAAGTAAGGAGCTAGCAAAAGCGCCAGAAGCACGTAGCCTCCGGTCCACCCCATGAGGTACACCGAGCCGTCATAACCTGCAAATGCGATGATTCCCGCCATGGAGATGAACGATGCCGCACTCATCCAGTCGGCTGCGGTTGCCATACCATTTGCAAGCGGAGAAACTCCTCCACCTGCGACATAAAATTCTTTGGTCGATCCCGCGCGTGACCAGATCGCGATGCCTATGTAAAGGGCAAACGTGAGCCCCACTAGGATATAAGTCCAGATTTGAACATCCATAATTATTTAGTTTTTTAGCTGTTAGCTCTTAGCAATGAGCGTGATTCCGTACAGCTTTGATTATTGAATTATTATTATTTGACTTTTGAGAGGTTACGCTTTCGCGAAAGCGTAATAATTTAAATTGTGCTTGTTTCTACAAACACTTGATAATCAATCAGCCTCGTCGTAGCCATATTTCTTGTCGAGCATGTTCATAATGCGCACATAAACGAAGATGAGCACGACAAAAACATAGATGGAGCCCTGCTGGGCGAACCAGAAACCGAGCTTGAAACCACCAAGGGTAAACTCGTTGAGCGCGTCTTTGAATAGGATTCCAGCGCCGTAGGAAACGGCAAACCAAATGGCCAGCAGTATCGCGAGGTATTTGATGTTTTCCTTCCAGTAAGCGGAGGCGTTTTGGGATTTTTGGGACATGATTTTGAGTTTTAAGGTTTATAGATAGATCATCGCTTGTAACGTCACGATGTTGATGGCGTCGAGATCACCCACTTGATCACGAGCGTATTCTAATGACAATTTTGAGTGATGACCGCTGAAATACAGGTTTGCTCCTACGCCCAGCCTACTCGCGTTATCATCGATGGCATCGATGCTGCGCGTATTGAAGGATGCATAGGGCTGGAATTTAAAATGCTCGTTTTCGCTGGGTAGCAAATACCCGAGATGGGTGTAGAACATGCTGCCGGTGGTGTAAGTGGAACCAAATGCGTAGTTGGTTCCATAGTCGTTGCTCTGGAAGGTGGCATAAGCTGTGAGTGCACCGCCGCCCTCGCCTATGGGTGCATCGTAAAAGACATCTGCGGCAAAAATGGCTACGTCCTCTGCTTGAATATCTCCCGTGCTGTTTAAAGCGATGCTACCATTAGGATGATAGAAGAAACCCGCACCTACATTGAAAACTTTTTTGCCTCCCAAGTACGAACCCACTTTATAGGGCAAAAAGTTGCTTTCCTGATCGAGAAATTGATAGTCAAAGTATCCAGCGAAGTTTTTACCAGCCTCCTTACCGCCCAGAACGTCACGACCTCGATAGACCGCCTGATCGACTGCTGGAAGGTTGTCTCGAGATACATCCAAGCTATTTGTAATCGCCTCGTTTATGGAAACGCGGTACTGCAGGCGATCAAAACGCCCTTTAAAATACACTCCCATGTGACGCGCAAACTGGTCGCTCAGACCTATGTGCGCCCAACTCTGGCGGTTGTTGTCCAGCGTGAGCATGTTGAGTGTACTCTGATTGTTAAGGCGAGAGATACCGTTCCAATAATGCAGACCACCACCCACGGCATGATCTTTATTGAGTGACCATTGTCCCCACACATCGTGGAAGAACAATTGGGAATTGGCACCCAGTCCCGTTGGCGACATATTGTCGGCATTTTGACTATTGAGACCGAAATGAGTCAGGATCAAAAATTTGTCCGTGACCTGCATGTACATCAGGATACGGGCACGGCGGATGGAGAAATCGAGTTGGCTTTCTTCATTCCCACTCGCGTTGACGGTTTCCAGATCGTTGTACTGTGTCCAAAATTGTGCCCATGAGATAATACGGAAATATTTAGTGCCTTCCTCATTAAGTTTGACCTTCATCCCACCCGTATATTCTGAAGAACCTTGTGCGGCTACAAAGCTGGAAACCAGCAAAGCGCATAAAATAAGTAGTGATTTTATTTTCATTTTTAGAGTGTTAGTTAAGCAATCTTGTTTAGGCTTTCCGGATGACTAAAACGATTGCGCTAAACTCTCTAAAACGATCTGTTAATGAAAATTTAATATAGTTTTTTGGTAATAGTATATCTCAATCTCTGAAACGCTCCCATTTTATGAGCATGTACTTGTCTCCCAGCTCGGTAACGACCACTCCTGCTCCACTCATATTTTGGGGATTTGCAAAGAAATCTTTCATCTCTGTAGCATTTAAAATCTTATAGGTAGGATGGTAGGCAGAATTGTATGGACGCTTGATCTTATACTTTTTAACCCAATTCATGACGCTAACATGAGAAACACCCAGCAGGCGTTCTATTTCTCGATAAGTTAAGCCTTCCAAGTAGAGCTGCAAGGCCTTGTTGACGTAATAGTCATCAATTTTTTTACCGATCTTCTGAACTGTAAAGTGGTAACCGCATGACTTGCATCTGTGACGTTGACGGTTGTTGATGATTCCGCTTTTTATACATTCTGTGGACTGACAGCTAGGACATTGAATCATTAGATATATTTATTTAGCATAAATATATCAATTTAGCAACAATTTGTTCATTTAAGATGACTTATTGCTTTTTGACTATTTCCTCTAATGTTGAAGTGGAATTGTTATCGACATTGAATTCATTGAAGTTTTTGAATTTTGAATGTAACACCTATCTCTTACTTAAGACAAATCGGTTATTATTTCATAAATCTTAGTATTTTCACCAATAACAAAATCTAACTAAATCACTTTTCTATGCAAAAATTAAATACTACCGCTGTTTACATTCTTTCAGTAGTCGGAGTTCTCTGCTGCTGTATCGGATTGGGTACTATCGCCGCAATTATCGCACTTGTTATCGCTATCAATCAGCTCAAAAAATACGAAGCTGACCCTTCGCTATACTCTAACGGCAAAGCGATGAAAAATGCTAAAATAGTCGCTATAATTTCTCTGATAATATCTGTAATCGGTTTGATAAGTGTTATAGGATTCTTTTCGCAATTCAATGATACCTGTGAGTTTATCGAGTGGTATATTGAATTAGCAAGACAAAACCCAGAGGTAACAGAAGAACAGCTTCAGCCACTTTATGATTGGGCTGATCAAGAAGGTTGTACTTTATAATATTCACTAGTCAAAACAAATTAAGGCTGCCCGAGGGCAGCCTTTCTTGTTGAATATCATTTTGAATAATTAAAATTCCTCCAGCGTCTTGATGATTATATCTATACATTCATCCAGCTGTTCTTTATTCATAACCAGCGGTGGAGCAAAACGAATGATGTTTCCATGAGTAGGTTTAGCAAGCAAGCCATTATCACGCAACCTTAAGCAAATATTCCATGCGGTATCGCTGTCTTCTGAATCATTGATAACGATCGCATTAAGGAGTCCACGGCCTCTAACTAGGGTAACCAGGTCTGAATTCTGAATATAATCGTTCATCTTTTCCCTGAAGTAATTCCCTAGCTCTCTGGCGTTCTGAGCCAAGTTTTCATCTTTGACAACATCTAGGGCTGCCATAGCGACTGCTGCTGCAACAGGATTACCACCAAAGGTACTACCATGCTGCCCAGGCTTGATCACATTCATCACTTCATCATCAGCAAGTACGGCGCTTACCGGATAAGCTCCGCCTGATAAAGCTTTACCCAAGATCAAGACATCAGGTCTGGAATAGGTTTCTTGACGCTCACAATGTCCCTGACAGTCGCATTTCCCACAAACAGCAAGCAAAGCTCCCGTACGTGCAATTCCCGTTTGGATCTCGTCAGCAATGAAAAGTGCATTGTATTTTGTACACAAGTCACGACATTTTTTCATGAAATCATCTGAGGGTGTGTAGACTCCCGCCTCACCTTGAATAGGCTCCACCAGCAAGCCAGCAATATTTTCACCTTTCAATGCTTCTTCTAGCGCGTCAGTATCATCATAAGGGACTTTTACAAAACCTGGTGTATAAGGGCCGAAATTCTTACGAGCTCCTTCGTCATTTGAGAAAGAGATAATTGTAGTCGTACGACCGTGAAAGTTGTTTTCACAAACAATAATTTTGGCTTCGGTCTCAGCGACACCTTTTTTTTCATAAGCCCATTTACGTGCAATTTTTATGGCCGTTTCTACAGCCTCAGCACCCGTATTCATGGGTAATACCTTATCAAACTTGAAATAGTCGGTTACGTATTTTTCATATACACCTAGTTTATCATTATGAAAAGCACGAGAAGTGAGTGTAAGCGTTTGGGCTTGCTCATTCATTGCTCCCACGATCGCAGGGTGACAGTGCCCTTGATTGACGGCACTATAAGCACTCAAAAAGTCATAATAACGCTTACCTTCTACATCCCATACATACACGCCGTCACCTTTTTCAAGAACCACTGGTAGTGGGTGGTAGTTATGTGCTCCGTGCTTATCTTCTAAGTCTATGAATTCCTGCGATTTGCTCGCGATTTGTGTGCTCATCAAGTAATATTTTAATTTTCTGCAATTTACGGATTCAGCCTTGTAGAATCAAGATAGATAAGCGAGTTCGATCGAGTAAAAAATGGACTTTCGTTCTTGTATTGCATCAAATCATCCATAAATTCTTGCTTATTTTCACGGCATGAAAAAGAATCTTACTCCTAACCATCTTTGTGTTCACGCTGGCGAGTTGCGGGACGAAGTCTATGGAGGTGCTACACCGCCCATCTACACTTCCACCGCCTATGACTATCGTAGTGAAGGAACAAATCTGTACCCGCGATATTTCAACACGCCTAATCAGGTTGCACTAGGCGAGAAAATGGCAGCTCTGGAACATACAGAGGCTGGTCTTATCTTCAGTAGCGGTATGGCGGCGATAAGTGCGGTTTTTATGGCTTACCTGAAAAGTGGCGACCACATCATCATGCAGAGAGCCCTTTATGGAGGAACTGCTCATTTTGCCGCTGCGGAATTTCACCGTGTGGGAATCGATTACACCTTATTGGATGATATTACTCTGCAAACTTTAGAGCAGGCGATGAAGCCAGAAACCAAAATGCTCTACGTGGAAACGCCTAGTAATCCGTTGCTGGAAATTACTGATCTTGAAGTGGTTTCCGCTTTCGCGAAAGCGAACTCTCTAAAAACAGTTATTGACAACACCTTTGCCTCTCCTATCAATCAAAATCCTGCCGACTGGGGGATTGACATCATAATTCATAGTGCCACAAAGTATCTAGGAGGTCACAGCGATATTTGCGCTGGAACGGTTTGCGGATCGCACGAAGACATGGATCGCTTGTGGAAAACGGCAAAAAATTATGGTGGAAGCCTGAGCGATCAGACCGTGTGGTTACTGGATCGCAGTATTAAAACATTAGGCTTGCGTGTAAAAGAACAAACCAAAAATGCCGGTGAACTTTCTAAATGGCTCGACGCACTCGATTGTGTAGCTCGCGTGAACTATCCCGGTTTGCCAGATCACAAAAATCATGAGGTGGCCAAAAAGCAAATGCACGGCTACGGCGGGATGCTTTCCTTTGAATTTAACGAGGAGGTAGATCCAGATGCATTCCTAGAACATCTTGAGGTTGTAAGGCCAGCCCTAAGTCTTGCAGGGGTAGAAAGTATAATCTTATCTCCTGCCCTTACCTCTCACAGCCTGCTTTCTCCCAAGCAACGCAATGAACAGGGCATTTCAGACCGATTACTGAGATTCTCCTGCGGTATAGAGGAAATCGAAGTACTCAAAGCCGACATAGAAAACGCCATCCAGAAATCAAAAAAGCAATGATGAAATTAGACATTCTAGCCATAGGCGCACACCCAGACGATGTAGAATTGAGCTGTGCAGGCGTGTTGATTAAAGAACAGTCCAAAGGAAAAAAAACTGGTGTCCTGGATCTGACCAGAGGTGAACTAGGCTCTAAAGGAAGCGCAGAAATACGAGACCAGGAAGCTGCAGATGCTGCAAAAATCATGAAACTGAGCGTGCGTGAAAACCTTGCCTTTGCAGATGGGTTTTTCTACAACGACAGAGATCACCAGATGGAGATTATAAAAATCATAAGAAAATACCGGCCTGAGATTGTAATTTGTAATGCTCCTCAAGACCGTCATCCAGACCACGGCCGCGGTAGCGATTTGGCGAGCGTGAGCTGTTTTCTATCAGGTTTGAAAAAAATTGAAACCGAATTGAACGGTGAAAGACAAGAGCATTGGCGACCTAAACAAGTATATCACTACATTCAATGGCTAGAACTTCAGCCAGATGTAGTCGTGGACATCACAGGATTCATTGATCAGAAAATTGATGCAGTTCAAGCTTATAAAACCCAATTTTATAACCCAGACGACACGAGTGAGGACACCCCTATTTCTACTAAAAATTTTCTCAATTCAATTAAATACAGAAGCGCAAATTATGGTAGAATCATAGGAACTGAACACGGTGAGGGATTTATTGCAGAGCGTTATCCAGCGGTGAATAGTCTATTTGACTTGGTATAATAATATAACGTCCCGATTGTATATCGGGACGTTTCTGAATAATTAAGGTTTACAGATTATGCGTGTTGCTCCTCGTGTTTACCTTCTTTTACCTCTTCTACCAGTTTTGCATTAAATGCATCTAGATCGTCAGGAGTCCTACTCGTGGTAAAACCTTGATCTACGACTACTTCTTCATCTACCCAATTACCACCAGCGTTCATCACGTCTTTTCTCAATGATGGGTAAGAAGTAAGTTTTCTACCTTCTAATACGTCAGCGTCGATGAGCGGTTGAATACCGTGACAGATGGCACTTACCGGCTTTCCTTGTTTGAAAAAATCTCTTATGAAGCTCACCGCATCATCATTCATTCTCAGTTGGTCCGGATTCATTACACCTCCAGGCAGCATTAATGAATTATAGTCTGATGCAGAAACTTCAGATACCTGCTTGTCTACTTTATAAGTATCCCCCCAGTTGTCTTTATTCCATGCTTTAATACTCACGGCTTCTGGACTAACGATATGAACCTCTGCTCCTGCATCTTCTAGCGCCTTTTTTGGGCTAGTCAGTTCTACTTCTTCAAATCCGTTTGTTGCTAAAATTGCTACTTTCTTTTTCATAATAGTTTTTAATTTTATACAAAGATCGCCTTACGATTCCCCTACTCATGATAATAGCCTGCTAAGGTTGTCCCAGCAGGCTATTAAAGATTTGATGATTCTATTAAAAAGCGTTAATACCGCTCGGTAATTACATTCTCATGGTGCTTGTTGTGTCCAGCAATTAAAAATGGAATTACCCTTGCGGTCATGTTCTTACCGCTGGCGTTTCCTTTGAATTGAAGTTGGTCAGGAGTAGCATTCCTGAATATATCTATTGTTGCTGCTCGTGTGATGGCAAATGATTGTTTTAGATCCGCTTTCGCGATCCCGATATCTATCGGGACGAGATCTCCAAGAGCGTCCACAAATTGATCCTGATCAAATCCCGCTAACGGAGTGCTGTCGCCTCTCAAAAACCGTAAGGCTCTGTATTGAAAAATGCGCTCTGTATCCAGATTGTGCATGAGCACTTGAGCGATACTCCATTTTTCTGGAGCATAACGATATTACAAAGGTTTTTTAAGATCGTCTAGGAAATCAATGGTTTGTTTTAAGGAATGATCAAGCACTTCAAATAAGTCTGAATTCAAATCTACGAGACCCAAATAATGCTTGAAGTAAGGATCGTATTCCTCAGATTTGAGGTCTTGGACGGTATACATTACAGATCTTGAAAAACCTTATGAAGCAATCTTTTCTTGTCATTGATGCTTTCCTCGAGACTGATCATACTTTCCGTACGGCTAACACCATCAATATCATCGAGCATAAAAATAATTTTCTTGGCATGAGTGGTATCCTTAGCTCTGATTTTACAGAAAATATTGAATTTGCCAGTAGTTATATGCGCGACCGTAACGTAAGGGATCTCTTTGATACGGCTTATCACAAACTGAGTCTGGCTTGTCTTTTCTAGGAAAACACCTATATATGCGATAAAAGTATAGCCTAGCTGATGATAGTCTACCGTGAGCGATGATCCATGGATGATTCCAGACTCTTCCATTTTTTTCACTCTTACATGAACAGTTCCAGCACTTATGTTGAGTCTTTTGGCAATATCTGTAAAAGGTGTTCTCGTATTTTCTATAAGAACATCTAGAATTTGCTTATCAATGTCATCTATCCTACTCATGATTTTGCAGTTTTTTATGCGATTAACCTACAAAATAAAGGATTTTGAGCAGTAAAATCTAAGTATTTTGGACTTTTAATGAATTATTTGCAAAAAACGTTGATCGCAAACGTTGTAGATTGAACCACTCCTTGCGCATCAATTATCAGATCCAATTCTTCATAAGTGAAATGTGAGACATCAATCACTCGATGAGCGTTTTTAATTTGTTCCTGATCAATATCAGTAACCACCGGAATAAAATACAATCGCTTACCATCTACTACCTCTCTATACATGATGGCCAGATCCTGACGCAAGCCTCTGGTATCAGGGACATTCCTGAGTAAAATATCTGAATACGTTTGTGCTATGGAAGGTATCGCGTTGTACTCTTTGATGATCGAATCGCGACTTTGAGGATTTGAATTGTATGACAATTCGTTAAAGGCTATTTTTAAAGCGTTCTCATACAATTGGCAAGCTTCTTCCCTACCGTAATCTTGACCGGCATGTCCACCTTCAAAAAGTACGGTAGGTATATTACGTGACATGCAGTAATCACCTAAGCAATTGGTATTGAAATCATCTCCGTAACGACCTGCATAAGCAGATTCCAAATTCATTGCGCCAGCCATAGAATTGATCAAGATCATGGCTTTTAACCTAGCTTCAGTAATTGTTTTCTCGGCATCACCTGCGGGAGCCAAGAATGAAAATTGTGCTGGTAAAGTGCCATCTTGATTACCATAGATGGTACGCTGGTCGTGTAGATTAAGGCAAAAATCAGGTTGAAAATCATCAATCGCGGTTCTCAATATTTTGCTTTCAGGCTGTGAAAGATCTATCGCATCCCGATTTAGATCCACATTATTTGCATTATTGCGAGTCCATAAATCGCAACCATCAGGATTAAAAACAGGAATTATATACAACTTCAAACTTTTATCAAACTGATGTAAAAATTTGGAATCTAATAAAGACATGAGCGCTCGTGTAGACGTGCTTTCATTACCATGCATTTGCGACCAGATCAAAACACGTTTTTTTCCGCCACCGAACTTGAGGCCGTAAATCGGTTTCCCCAATACTGATTTCCCAATGACGGACTTTTGCCAGGAATGATTTTCTGAACGATTCAAAATCTTATTCAGGAACTTTTCAAATTCTGAGTACTTAAAATAGCGGTTCAATTTCATAGGCTAAAATTACGAGTCTATTCTTTAACAACTGTAAACAGTTCTCCTGATTCGATCCACTAGCAGTTTTACATCAGTAAACAATCGATAATTTACAACCGTAAACACGATGATGTTTGGTATTTGTAACAGCAGTAAACAACTATTGGTGGAAAACCTCCAATATTTAACTATCAGAACTTATCCTCATTAAATGACATTTCCACATTTTATTTCTAGACATTTAAATACATCTACCTAAACATAAACTTTAATACATTTAAAGTGCAATACGGCCTGTTTTCATAAAATAGCACTCAAAGAGAAGTAGTTTACATTTATAAAATATTACATTTGTAAACACTTATGGAGCTCAAGAAATTTTCGGATAAAATTCAGCTGATTATGGATAAACATCAGCTCAACGCTTCTTCCTTTGCTGAGAAAATCGGCGTGGGACGCAGTTCGCTTTCTCATATTTTATCAGGCCGTAACAAACCAAGTTTGGACTTTGTCATTTCGGTATTGGCACATTTTGAGGATGTCAATTTTGAATGGTTTACCTCAAGTTCTGTTGCATATCCTGACGCCATTAATGTTTCCAAACCTCCATTAATGAGATCTGCAGCAGACAAAGAACACCATGCGCCCCCTACTCCTGCCCAGTCAGATTCTTCTATTGACCAAGAAGTAAGGCATCACAAAACATCTCAAAGAACTACCGCTGTCCCAGAAAGTAAAAGATCTGAAAAAGGGAAAAATATAACAAAAGTGATTTTATTTTACGAAGACGGTACTTTTGAAAGTTTTACTCCATAAGCCGACTTTAGTTCTGACTATAGACTTTACTTTTGTGGTATGCGTTTTATGATTCTTATTGTTTTGGTTTTCACAACAGCGAGCTGCTATGAAAACCCTAGGGAATGTTCTGATTTCAGAACAGGCAGCTTTGAATGGACACAAGACTCGGGCGGTAAACTTCTGACCACTACTTTCACAAGAACAGATAGTTTGCAAATTGAAACTTTTGAAGGAGTTATAGACACTAGCCGTGTTGAGTGGATCAATGAATGCGAGTGGCGTATCATCCCCATCAATCCTGAAACCAACGCTGAAAGCCGCGCTTACCTATTTAAAATCATGCGCACCGAGGGTGATACCTATGACTTTGAATTCCGCCAGTCGGGCCGTGATCAGATATACAAGGGATCTGCGACTAGAATCGATTGATCATTGTGTTGCACGGTGTTTGCGATTCTTTAATAGCATATTGTCAGATCTATAAGGTATAAAATCTACGATGGTAGAATTACTCAACCTCACCCCAGTCCTCTAAAGACTCATATACTTTGCAAAATTGCGCGTATCATCTACGCTAAAGGTGCTGAAATCCTTTGAAAATTTTCAATTTTAGATTCCGAATTCATCATTCATAATTCTGAATTGCAAATTCGCCATTCCGTACCTTTGCAAATCCTAAAAAAACAGAGGATATGATCTACAGAGTGAGGGTGCTGCTCGACGCCGCAAACGATTGCCTTAGAGATATTGAAATCGAGGGTGAAAGCACGCTTGAGGACTTCCATAACGTCATCACACAATCCTTTCAATTACAGGGTGATGAGATGGCAAGCTTCTATTCCAGCGATGAAGAATGGAATCAAGGACAGGAGTATTGCCTGTTTGACATGAGCGAGGGCCTGAATCCAGTTCAGAAGATGGCGGAGACTAAAATCCAAGATGTTTTGAGCAAAAAGGAGACCCGCCTTATCTACGTCTACGACTTTTTGAGCATGTGGACCTTTCTTGTTGAACTGGCCGAGATCGTGGGTCCAACTGATGGAACGTCCTATCCCCAGGTGATTTTTTCGATGGGCGAGTTGCCCGATTCCCCACCAGACAAGGAGTTTGAAGCAGATCCTCGTTTCCACGATGATGATGAGGGCGATGACGATGAGGACGATTATTATGATGAAGAAAATTTTGACGATTACGACGATCTCTATTAAACTATGATTAATTTATTCAACACCCGCATTGAAAACCTTGCCATACACCGCGTGGGCAACAAGAACAAGGGCGAGTTGCTCCTTACCTCCAGCAACACCACGGCGCTGGACGATGAGATGCACTCGTTGCTCAAGGAGTATTTCTTGAAACCCTTCCGCTCTAAGGAAGAGGCTTATTACAGCTTTCACCATGATGAGGATCTAGAGTTTCATGAGATGTACGCTTTCGCGAAAGCGATATTCAATACACCAGCTTCCCTGCTGGATACGAGTAAAAAGATTGCCAAACACCTCTATCAACAATCAGATCATCCACACATACGAAGTGGAGAGATATACGTCTGTCATCTGGAAAATTTGATGGTGGATAATAATAAAGTAGACGCCGTCGGAATCTTCAAAAGCGAGATCAAGCAAGAATTTTTGCAGTTTGAGGAACGTGAGGACGACCTGCGCATGATCCTACAGCAAGGTGTGAATCTCAATAAATTGGACAAGGGTGCCATCATTTTTAACGTTGAAGAGGAATCCGGCTACAAAATCCTATCGGTGGACAGCAACCGCTATGACGCTAAGTACTGGCTAGAGAGCTTTCTGGGCGTGGATGTGTTTGAAGACGAGAATTTCTTCACCAAGAAATACCTCAAATTCTGTCAGGATTTTGCCAAAGAAGTCGTTCTCCCAGCAGAAGATAAAAAGGAAGAAGTGATGTTCATGAACCGTGCGGTCAACCATTTTGCCAAGAACGATGCTTTTGAAGAAACCGCTTTCTTGAACGAGACATTGGAAAACCCAGAACTCATTCCCGAATTCAAAAATTACAAAGTAGAAAAAGGACCCAAGTACAGTATAGAAGACGTGAGCTCCTTCCCTATTTCAAACACGGCCGTGACCGCTGCAAGAAAGGGAATCAAGAGCGTGATCAATCTCGACACCCACGTCCAGATCAAAATGGACTTTACCAACAGCGACAGCGCAGAAAAATTCATCGAGAAAGGCTGGGACGAGGAGCGCCAGATGTATTATTACCTCGTGTATTTTAATCGGGAGGAGAAGAAATAAAATCAACTCGAACACGAACTTGAACTCGAATTTGAAGTTGAAGTTGAAGTTGAAGTTGAAAAACAGAACGTGGTAAGCCCCCTCAAAGGGGTTAGGGGTGTTCTCCATTCTCTGAAAACAAAACCATCACCTTTCACGATTCTATAAAGCCTACAATTGCCGTGTTATATTTTTATTTCATATCACTTAGATATTACTTTTTTTTGTTTCCTCAATATTGTAGATACGCAGATATAAGTAGTAATTTGACATCTAAATTTACTTATGGATAAATGGTATTTTATTATAGCGGTTTTCGTTTTGATCGCATCATGTCGCGAGCATGGGACTTCAACATCTGAAAAACCTATCGAACCTACAAATCCAAAAATTGAAAGTAAAACTGATCAGGTTTCAAATCTTCAACTTGAGAGTTTCCCCTATTCAAAATTGATTGATAGCCTGATTTCCCTGTATCATGACCCGATAAAAACAGTCAAGCTAGTTCCCGTAAATTGTGATAATCTAGAAACTCAACTCCTTGAACTTTATGAACGTGATCAGTCGATAAGGAATTCTGTGGACCGCGATATTGAAAAAGCAGATCATGAAAATTTGTTGCGTATGGTTTCAATTTTTGAACGATGCGGATTTCCAGTCAATGGGGAAATTAGGGATTTTAGAGGCTATTTAGGTATTTTTCTTATCCTACAACATTCTGAGCCCAAGTGGATTGCGCGATATCATGATGATTTTGTCAAAATTATCGATCAAGGAAGGTTGCCAAAAGATTTTCTAGCACTCCTACATGATCGGTTTTTACTTTGGAATGATCTCCCACAGATTTACGGAACGCAAATTCAGGATGGTCGTTTGTATCCGCTCATGGATCTACAGAGAGTGCATCAATTTAGGGCTGAAATGGGATTTGAAGAAAGTCTTTCCGGATATCTTGACCGACAGGGTTTGGATATTGAAAAGGAGTTCAATATTCAGAGGCAAGGTAGCTGACCGAGTTGATGTAGCTCTTCGTACGAACACTTTGCAAAAGCGCGCACAAAAACCTCAAACAAAAAAAGACCAGCAAGTGCTGATCTTTTTTCAATTATCTAATTTGCTTGAATCAGTCGGCTGAAACCTTATCCAGCGCCTCGCCGATCAGAGTATCACCATCCAATATTTCAAAGGTTTGTTTATTAGCTACATCATCACTTAGTGCTCTAGTGAGCGTTTGAGCAACATTAGCACGACTGATATCTCCCATTTCCCCTAAATTTTTATCCAACTTGATTTTATTGGTTAACTCTTCAGTGGTCAATGACCCGGGACGCACGATGCTGTAATTAAGACCGCTGTCTTTCAAATATTCATCAGCATTGTGTTTTGCCTTTAGATATTCTTTAAGATCATCTGCCTGGTCGGGATTGTCCGCTCCCATGGAACTTAGCATCACAAATTTTCGCACGTTGTTTGCTTTAGAAGCATCGACGAGTTTCTTAGCGCCTTCCTGATCAACTTCTTCAACTTTTTTACCTCCAGATCCAGCAGCAAACACCACCTTGTCAATAGGTTTGCTACCCTGAAATGCTGGAGTCACGTCATTCTCTAGGTCAGCAAGGACACAATCGATGTGTTTTGCTTGAAATTCAGCTTTCTGTTCTTCCTTACGCACCATAGCGATAGGATTATAATATTGTGATTTGCTCAAAAAATCAACGACTTGTTTTCCTGTGGTACCCGTGGCACCTGCTACTAAAATATTTTCCATAATTAAATATAGGAATAGGAAGTCTATCCTTGCCTACGCTTAGATCCTATTTAACGCAACATTCAATAGACTTTAGCAAAGAATAACCCCATCTCTAAAAATCTTAACGCACGTCCAAATAAAAATTCTTGTTTACATTTAAGCTTAAATAATTCTTATGCTGACCAAAGTCTATGGAAGTGCCGTTTTTGGCGTGGAAGCAACCACAATAACCGTTGAAGTAAATAGTGCCACGGGAATAGGCTACCATCTCGTGGGGCTTCCAGATAAAGCTATAAGTGAAAGTTCCTACCGAATCACCGCCGCGCTTTCAAACGTAGGCTATAAGATGCCTGGTAAAAAGTTGATCATCAACCTGTCACCAGCTGATCTACGCAAAGAAGGAAGTGCCTACGACCTACCGCTTGCGCTCAGTATTCTCAATGCTAGCGGACAAATCTCTACCGATGAATTTGACAAATACATCATCATGGGTGAGCTATCGCTTGATGGTACGTTGCAGCCCATAAAAGGAGCCTTACCCATAGCTATCAAGGCACGCGAAGAAGGTTTTAAAGGTTTTATTCTGCCCGCTCAAAATGCCCGTGAGGCAGCTATAGTCAATGATCTCAATGTCTATGGCGCAGAAAACATTGAGGAGGTCATCAACTTCTTTAAAGGTGATGCTGAACTAGAACCTACCGTAGTTGATACTCGTGACGAATTTTTCCAAGCTCTGGAGCATCCAGAATTCGACTTCGCTGATGTCAAGGGACAAGAATCCATTAAGCGCTGCATGGAAATTGCAGCTGCTGGTGGTCACAATATTATTTTAATCGGTCCACCTGGTGCTGGAAAAACCATGCTGGCCAAAAGACTCCCTTCCATCCTACCGCCCATGACTCTGCATGAGGCCTTGGAAACCACAAAAATCCATAGTGTTGCCGGTCGCACGCAAGAAAAATCGGGCTTGATGGCGCAGCGGCCATTCCGCAGTCCGCACCACACGATTAGCGATGTGGCGCTTGTGGGCGGCGGTGCCTACCCGCAACCTGGCGAGATCTCGCTCAGTCACAACGGCGTTCTTTTCTTGGACGAGTTGCCGGAATTCAAGCGTACAGTACTTGAGGTCATGCGCCAACCGCTGGAAGATCGCGAGGTTACTATCTCGCGCGCCAAATTCACGGTCACCTATCCATCCAGTTTTATGCTGGTTGCGAGTATGAATCCCAGCCCGGGAGGTTATTTCAACGATCCCAATGCTCCCGTACAAAGCAGCCCGGCCGAGATGCAGCGCTACCTCAGTAAAATATCCGGGCCGTTACTCGACCGTATCGACATTCATATTGAGGTGACTCCGGTACCTTTTGAAAAATTGACAGACGATCAGCGGGCAGAGCGCTCTACTGAAATTAGAAAAAGGGTGACTGCGGCTAGGGATATTCAGACAGCACGCTTTCGCGAAAGCGAAAAAACCCACTACAATGCGCAGATGTCCACTAAGGACATCAGGAAATACTGTGTTCTTGACGACGCCAGCAAAGAGATGCTTAAAAATGCTATGGAACGCCTCAATCTAAGTGCGCGAGCCTATGACCGTATCCTCAAAGTCGCACGCACCATCGCCGATCTTGAAGCTGCAGAACACATTAATGGCACCCACATAGCAGAGGCGATTCAATACCGCAGCCTCGATCGTGATGGGTGGTTGGGATAATGAACTTAAATTCGAATTTAAATTTGATCCCGATAGTTATCGGGATGAAGTTGAATTTGAAACAGGAAACAAAAGCCCAGCCCCAGCCATGAAGGGCCGGGCTTTCTTAAATAAGTTAAATTAGAGCTCCGCTCCCATTAGGCTGAAGGAAATGGAGTGGTAAATTGCTCCTAAGATCATCTCTGTCACTCTGAATGCGAGGAACGAGCGATTCAGAGTCTCGATATGTAACCTCGAAAAGCTATTCGACGTCCCGATCAGGCAGATTCTGAATCGTCACTAAGTTCCGTTCAGAATGACAACAGCTATATATTCTAAAACAACTTAAAATTCCCAGTCTCGTCCACCTCTGGATCAGGAGAATCTGAACTTGAAGTTGATCCCGACTCTTGTCGGGACGAACTTGAAGTTGAACTCGAACTCAAATTATCTGATTCCAGATTCTCTTTTTTTGGATTCAAAACCTCCTCGTCCTTGACCTCTACCTCAGCGGCTGGTTTTGTTGCTTCAGGTTCAAATGGTAAGGGGTCGAGCATATTGATTTGCTTGATCTTGCTTTTTGTAAGCATATTACCTTGAGCGCCGATCCCCTTGACAGCAATAAAATCAGCGAGATCGATTACCTCGTTAGGTGGTTGTTCTTTCCCGCGTGGTTTTGTGTGAACGAGTTCAGCGACGGGTCGATAATCTGTGGTAATCTGTTCCAGATAACTATCGGGATGGTCGTAAATAATGAACTCCTCTTTCTCTTCGTTCTCAATCAGGAAACGCTTGATGTAGAACAACTCGCGCTCACCGTGGTAATAAATCGCAGTAATAGGCTTTTTAGGAATCCATTTCTCCAAAACGATCATGTCGTCATCAAATCGAGCGGTCACTTCAGGAATGATGGTTTTTGCGATTCCTTTCTGGTTAATGATCAACAATCGATCTTCTCCACGGAATTCGCCCAACAATTCTCCCCTACCATCGACATTCAAACGTTGCACGGTATCGTCAAACCAAATCTTGCGCGGTTTAAGCGTAGAAACACCTTCCTCCTTAAGCTCTACACGCTTGATGTTGTATTTCGTAACCAGATTTCCCTTGGTAGCGCGACCCTTGATCTTGATCTCGCTGAAATCTAGATCCCACTTCAGCTTTTTGATGCTTCCCTGCTGGCGTAAATTGATGGTCACCACTTCTGCCTCTCCATTGGGATTGGCGCTGAAATAATGGACTTGGGTGGACTTAGTGCCATAGCCTACGCTGTATTCTTTATCACGGGTGATGCTGGTGACCGCAAAGCGCTTTACGTAACTGGGTGCGCCTTTTCCATCACGATAAATTAAATTATAGATCGTGCGCTTGTCCTTTTTCTTGAAAACCGCAACATGGATGATGTTTTTACCTACGAAGGTCTTGGCATCTACCTTAGTGACCATCATCGTCCCATCTTTCGTGAAAACGATAATATCATCAATATCTGCGCAATCACACACATATTCATCACGCTTGAGCGAGGTCCCGATAAAACCTTCGGCTCGATTTACGTAGAGCTTGGTATTGCGTATCACTACTTTTGTGGCAACGATGTCCTCAAAATTCTTGAGTTCGGTCTTGCGCTCTTTTCCAGCTCCGTAATCTTTTTTGAGTTTGGTGAAGTAGTCGATCGCGTATTCAACCAGATGTTCTAAATGGTGTTTAAGCTCTGCAATACGACTTTCCAGCGCTTCAATTTTTTGTTGCGCTTTATCAATATCAAATTTTGAAATGCGCTTGATGCGTATCTCGGTCAAGCGTACGATATCTTCCTCTGTAACGGCACGTTTTAGGTGTTGGATGTGAGGTTTTAAACCCTTATCAATCGCGCTGATCACTCCTTCCCACGTTTCCTCTTCCTCGATGTCGCGGTAAATACGATTTTCAATAAAAATGCGCTCTAGTGAAGCAAAGTGCCATTGCTCCTCGACCTCGCCCAGTAATATTTCCAGCTCTTTCTTGAGCAGCTCAACGGTATGATCAGCACTACGGCGCAGCATTTCAGATACACCGATGAATAGCGGTTTGTTGTCTTCAATCACACATCCCAGTGGCGAGATACTCACCTCACAATTAGTAAACGCATAAAGTGCGTCCATCGTCTTGTCTGGCGACAGACCTGGCGGTAGATGGATAACGATTTCAACTTCTGCAGCGGTATTGTCCTCGATCTTTTTGATCTTGATCTTTCCTTTATCGTTAGCTTTTAAGATGCTATCGATCAGCGAGCTCGTCGTCGTGGAGTACGGAATTTCAGTAATGACAATCGTGTTCTTTTCTGGCGAGTGCATTTTTGCCCGCACACGCACCTTACCCCCACGGTTTCCATCCTTATAATCTGAGATATCGGCCTCGCCGCCTGTTGGAAAATCTGGAAAGAGTTTGAATCGCTTCCCTTTAAGGTGCTTGATACTGGCATCGATCAGTTCGATAAAATTATGTGGCAGCACCTTTGTACTCAATCCTACCGCGATACCCTCTGCTCCCTGAGCGAGCAACAGCGGAAACTTGACCGGCAAATTGATAGGCTCCTTACGGCGACCATCATAGCTGGCTTGCCATTCGGTAATCTTGAGATTATAAAGGACTTCAAGACCAAATTTCGAAATTCGCGCCTCGATGTATCTTGAAGCGGCTGCGGGATCACCAGTAAAAATATTACCCCAGTTTCCCTGCATGTCGATCAGCAAATCCTTCTGACCCAACTGTACCATGGCGTCGCTGATGCTCGCATCACCGTGTGGGTGGTACTGCATGGTATGACCCACGATATTGGCCACCTTGTTATAACGCCCATCATCCAGATCCTTCATGGACTGCATAATACGACGTTGTACAGGTTTAAAGCCATCTTCAATGGCGGGAACGGCACGCTCTAGGATTACGTAACTCGCATAATCCAAGAACCACTCCTTGTACATGCCCGTGACTCTGGTAATGGTCTCTGTAGGCAGCTCATCGTTACCGTTATTGATATGTTCTAAATCGTCGTTTAGTTCGTTCATGGATTATCCTTCAGGATTTGAGTCCTCAACAAGTGGTTGCGATCCACCCTAATTTTTGAGTGGTTACGCTTTCGCGAAAGCGTGCCCTCAATTACCAGCGAAAATATAATGTAAAGCCCTTATAAATCAATGGTTAAATGAGCTAGTTATCACAAGAAATATTAACGGAGTTTCTAACTATAATAGAAAGCCTGAATACCTTAATTTAATTAGAAATAGCGATTTTAATAGTTGCTCCTTCAGAGCTTAACCGCAACAGATAAATCCCAGATTTTAGAAAAGTAGCATCAATCTGGTTATTTACACTACAGCCTGATTGCAACACCTGACCATTCAATGCATAAATTTGATATAATTGCTCTTCAAGCGACGTGGGCAGATAAATAGTACGCTCCCTCACGTAGATTGAATCGTTTTTATTGATCTCTTCTTCATCCGACAGCGTCGCAAGAATCTGCCCAAAATCAGGAATTCCATATCCAATTTGATTATCTGGTGTGGCTGCCTGACTAGCGGATTGTCGGACCAAATCATAAACTTGTGCCGGTGTCAAGCTGGGAAAAGCCTGCATCAAGCAAGCAATCGCACCGCTGATGACTGGTGCGCTATAAGATGTACCGTTGCCCGTGGTTACTGTGCCGCTTTCATTGATCAAAGCAGTTGCCGTTCCCTGTGCAACGATATCTGGAGCGATCCTACCGTCAAACGTAGGTCCCAAACTTGAAAAACCTGATCGTTGCGTGGAACCGTCTACTGAACCTATCGATAAACTTCCCAGCGCATCTGCAGGCGCGGCAATGTAGGGATGGGAACTGCTCCCACCGCTATTCCCAGCGCTGGTGACCACAACCATTCCTTTCTCATATGCAACGTTTGCTCCTTTTGAAATAAAACTAGTGACGCCATCCAGGTTTTGATAAGTTAAATTGTCTGCCGGGTTATCAAAATTTAGATATCCCAAGGATACATTGATGATATCAACCCCAAGTGAATCTGCACGTTCGGCAGCCGCGACCCAGTAAGCCAGTTCTGCGCGTGTTTCCTGAGCAGCTTCTTCTGTTCTAAACAAATAGTAGGATGCACCTGGCGCTGAACCCGAGTATTGAGTGGACTCTAGACCAGCCATGATGCTCAGCACACGGGTACCATGAAAATGATCACCAAAATAGCTGTTGTCCCGATCCACAAAGTCATGACCGCCCAAGATGCGGCCATCATTGATCAATGGACTGAAACCGGGAATGTTTGGAACCTCTGGGAAACCTGAATCTGTTACCGCGATGACCATATCATCTCCCGTAAATCCAGCGTTGTGGAGATCGTCCAGTTCAATCATCTCGATCTGATTGCGCGCGCTACCGTAGTCCTGACTTTGAGTACTTAAATCAGCATACTTATCCCAAGAATTTTCCATACGTGGGTTCAATGACGGATCTGTAAATTCCACCCGATCCACAAATGCCAATAATTCTAACGCTTCTACATCAGCCTGTGAGCCTATAACGTGCACACAATTGAACCATTTAGATTGAGCTTTGTAGGTGATCCCGTTGCTACTTTTAACCTGATTCACATAGCTCTGATTCATGGGAACATCGCGCTGGTCAAGTACAATATTATGCCTCGCCTTACGATCCAGCGCTCTCTGGGTCAGGATGGTCGATGGATTTGCAAGAGAAGTGGCCACATTAGGTTTATCTGTAAAATAAACCCAAGCATGCACCTGCTGACCAAAAGACAACTGTGCCAGCATCAACCAAAACAATGTGATAAAAATCCTCATGCCTGAAAAGTTACGAAATAACTCCTGAACCTAGACACTCATCTCCCTCGTACCAAGCTACAAACTGTCCAGGCGCGATCGCGCTTTGCACCTCGTCAAAAATCACAAACAAACCTTCTTCGGTCATAAATAATCGGGCCGGCTCAAGCTGCTGGCGGTATCTTATGCGCGCCATTACCTGCTTATGCTCTCCCTTAGCAGGCCTTAAATCCTCCCTGATCCAATGGATTTCATCTGTTGCTACTCGCAATCCATGTCTATACAATCCAGGATGCGACTTGCCCTGTCCCGTATAGATCACATTTTCCTCGACATCGGTCTCGATCACAAATAAGGGTTCTGGTGTCCCGCCCACGGCCAGTCCCTTCCGCTGGCCACGAGTAAAGTAATGCGCACCCTGATGTTTGCCAACAACTTTTCCATCGGTTTTTTGGTAGGTACGCTTTCGCGAAAGCGAGATCAATTCATCCATACTGAACTCATCCTTCTCTATGCTTACATCAGACGATTGAGAAGCACTTAATTGAGCGTCTATTTCTATGATTTCCCCAGGTTTAGGTTGCAGTTTTTGCTGAAGGAAGTCTGGAAGTCGCACCTTACCGATGAAGCACAAACCTTGGGAATCTTTTTTTCCCGCCGTGATCAGTCCTTGTTCTGCAGCAATGGCACGCACCTCGCTTTTTTGCAGGTGGCCTATGGGGAAAAGAGTTTTGGCAAGTTGCTCTTGAGAGACTTGACAAAGAAAATAGCTTTGGTCTTTATTTGGGTCTGCTCCAGCCTTTAATTGAAATATTTCTTTGCCATTAGTCGTAAAGGAATCCCGCTGACAATAATGGCCCGTTGCCACATAATCAGCACCCAGATCAAGGGCGATATCAAGAAAAACGTCAAACTTGATCTCACGATTACAGAGCACATCTGGATTAGGTGTGCGGCCGCGCTCGTACTCGTCAAACATATAATCCACAATACGTTCTTTGTAGGTCTTGCTCAGATCTACCGTTTGAAATGGGATCCCTAGCTTATCCGCAACCAGCATCGCATCATTTGAATCTTCCAGCCACGGACATTCATCACTTATGGTAACGGAATCGTCGTGCCAGTTCTTCATAAATAGACCGATCACCTCGTGCCCCTGCTCTTTCAATAGATAAGCTGAAACACTACTGTCCACCCCACCCGATAATCCTACTACTACTCTTGCCATGATGCAAAAATACTAGGTTTAATTACCTCTTTCTATTGCCAGGTAATTACTTTTATCAATGGAAGTATTCTGTTGATAATTTTGTTAAGCATGCTAATAAACAATAAAACCGATGTTAAAAATTTTTAGTGTTCAATCTTTTTAACTGTTGATTAAACAAATGAGGTATTTATGCCAATTAGTTTTGCCACGTAACAAAAAATTAAAGCAATGAAAAACTTAAGAAAACTTACAACAGCGGTTTTGTTCTTACTGACCGCAACCTTCATTACCTCGTGTGATGATGACGATGACAATGCCGTAACACCTGAAAATACGGCTTATGATTTTCTGGAAGACAATCCTAACTACAGTAGCTTGAAAGCAGCGGTTGATGCTGCCGGATTGCGATCTACCTTAGAAGGTCCCGGACCATTCACCATTTTTGCGCCAGATAATGCAGCATTTACTGCCTTTTTCAATAACAGCGCTGACTTTGATGAATTATCAGATGTTCCTACTACCACGCTGCAATCCTTATTATTATATCATGTATTAGGAACTGAAGTTACAAGCAGCGCCCTTGCAAATGGCTACGTAAAGACTGCGGCTAACAATGGTAACGGTAGTTCTCTGGATGCCTACGTGAGCGCTGATGAGGTTGAAGTGAACGGTGTGGCGCTTAATACGGCTGCACTAGATATCGAGGTAGATAATGGAGTGATTCATGGATTGCAGGGTGTTTTGAGTCTTCCAACCGTAGCTGATCTTGCTTCTTTCAATCCCACGTTTGGAAACCTAACTACTGCCTTGGGACAAGAAAATTTAGTCGAAACTTTAAACGGTACAGGTCCATTTACTGTACTTGCTCCTACTAATGACGCTTTTACAGCATTAATTGACGCTGATGATCAAGATGGCATAGAAGATATCAACGACGTTCTTGAACTGGATGATCTTGATCAAATATTACTTTTTCACGTAATAAGTGGAACTGCTGTTAGGTCCGATGCTTTAGCAGATGGAGATATTAATCCGGCTAATAATGGTGATTCTACCTTTACCATCGTGACTTCTACCACTCCACCGTCCATTACAATTGATGGCGAAACGGCTGCTGAGATAGTTGTAACCGATGTTACGGCTCCCAATGGTGTAGTGCACGCCATTAGTGGAGTTTTACTTCCAGGTGATCAGGAAGAAGATTAATCAAGCTATCATCAAAACCAAGCCATTCCAATCGGGATGGCTTTTTTTGTGGCCAGAAATTCTAAAAAACTATTTTTGCGAGAAATCTTTTAATTGAGATATCTCTTCATTTTTGTCTTTTTTATTTCTTGTAGCTCTCTAGGGCAAGTGTCTACCGGCGATGACCCTTCTGGAGAAAAGTTTCAATATATAGGGTTTATGATGGGAGCTGCGAGCCAGCAATCGTTTCCTGGAACATCAGATGGATATGTTTATGAGTCGACCCAATATAAAGTTCAATACAATCGCCAATTATGGAACTGGGGGAAATGGGATGCACATGTCCTGATCGAGCCTGGTTTTTACAGGGTAGATCATAAGCTGATTAATTTTTTCTTTATCACTCCAGATGATCCAAATTTTGAGGAACGTCGAGAACGATTCCAAATGCCGCGTACATTCAATGAGTATGCTTTGAACGCTGGCCTTCGCGTATCTCGTTCTTTATTTGAAGAATTCGATATTTATGGATTATTGAGCTCAGGACCTATGTATTCTGAACAATCCACAGAACGATTAAAAGGCGGCTTTGCCTTCTCTAATATTCTGGCAGCTGGATTTCAATATGAATTTGCTCAAAGCTGGCGCCTAGATGCTAGAGCCATTATTAGACATACCTCAAACGCGGGCTTGAGAAGACCTAATTCTGGTCACAACAGCTTCGGTGGTGAGGCAGGATTGATCTATGTTTTAAATTAATAAAATCTATAATCAATTCCCCACCTCACTAATAAATTTGAGTCGGTATAAGCGCAGTTCTTCTTCTTCGTAATCGCCGTCAAACTCATCAAACGCCTCGCTAATCTTATCAGTTTCAGATTCTAGGAAGTACTCATGAAGCTCCTCCTGTTGATCCTCATCCAGCATTTCATCTACCTGATAACCTATATTGAGCTTAGTACCGCTGTAGACAATACTTTCTAATTCGTCTATGAGTTGATCCATTTCAAGACCCTTAGCACTTGCCATGTCCTCAAAACTTAGCTTACGGTCGATGCTTGTAATAAAATACAGTTTGTTACCACTCTTGGATCCAGTACTTTTAATAATAAGGTCATCTGGACGGGTTATGTCATTCTCATCAACATATTTTGCGATCAGATCCACAAAATCCTTTCCATATTTGCGGGCTTTTCCTTCCCCTACTCCATGAATGTTTACCATCTCTTCCATGGTTATGGGATACTTGGTTGCCATGTCATCTAGCGATGGATCTTGGAAAACTACATAAGGTGGGACCTGCTTTTTAGACGCTACCTGTTTACGTAGATCTTTTAGGTATTTTACAAGTTGCGCGTCCACGGCTCCACCTTTAGAGGCAGCGACACCGGCACCATCGCCCTCGTGGTAGGTATGGTCCTCAGTCATCATAAAGCTCTTCCCTATTTTGACAAATTCTCGACCACCTTCCAGTACTTTCAAAACACCGTACGTTTCAATATCCTTCTTGAGAAAACGAGCAACGATAACCTGTCTGATAAGCGCGGTCCAGTACTCTTTATCTTTATCCTTTCCACTACCGAAATAATCGTGCTGATCCAGTTTATGGCTGGAGATCATGGCATTACTCTTACCCATGAGAATATTGACGATGTCCTTTGATTTATAACGCTCACCGGCATCATCGACCAGTTTGATCAATTTCTTGACATCATCACCGGCTTCTTTTTGAGGCTTTGGGTTACGCATGTTGTCATCCATATCGCCACCTTCACCTGTTGCAGGATCAAATTCTTCACCAAAATAATGCAGAATATATTGACGACGACTCATGCTGCTTTCTGCATAGCCTACCATTTCCTGTAGCAATGCGTGTCCTATTTCCTGCTCGGCGATAGGTTTACCACTCATGAACTTTTCCAGTTTTTCGATGTCCTTGTAGGAATAATAGGCCAGACAATGTCCCTCTCCTCCATCACGACCTGCTCTACCGGTTTCTTGATAATAGGATTCAATACTTTTAGGGATATCATGGTGAATTACAAAACGCACGTCAGGCTTGTCGATTCCCATTCCGAAGGCGATTGTAGCCACTACGACATCCACATCTTCCATGAGAAACATGTCTTGATGCTTGGCTCTGGTCTTGGAATCTAATCCAGCATGATAAGGCACCGCTTTGATGCCATTTACCTGTAAAACTTGAGCCAGCTCTTCCACACGCTTACGCGAAAGACAGTACACAATCCCAGATTTACCTTCATTCTGCTTAATAAATCGAGTGATGTCAGAGTCTACTTGTGCCGTCTTGGGACGTACTTCATAAAATAGATTTGGTCTATTAAAAGACGCTTTGTAGCTTGTCGCATTGGGAATATGCAAGTTTTTCATGATATCTTCCTGCACCTTGGGCGTGGCCGTTGCAGTAAGACCTATGATAGGGATTTCCTTACCTATGCGATCTATGATTTTACGCAAATTGCGATACTCAGGTCTAAAATCATGTCCCCATTCACTAATACAGTGTGCCTCATCTACCGCAAGAAATGAAATATCCTGTTCTTTCAAGAACTCGACATATTCATCTTTTGTGAGGGATTCTGGTGCTACATAAAGTAATTTGGTAACGCCATTTTCTATGTCACTTTTCACTTGAGCAATCTCTGTCTTGGTCAGGGAGCTGTTTAAAACATGCGCTACTCCATCATCATCTGAAACACCTCTTATCGCATCGACCTGATTTTTCATCAGGGCGATAAGTGGTGATACCACGATCGCGGTGCCAGGTTGCATCAATGCAGGCAACTGGTAGCAAAGTGATTTGCCACCACCAGTAGGCATGATTACAAAAACATCTTCTTTATTGAGGAGGGATCTTATAACGCTCTTTTGCAATCCTCTAAACTGGTCAAAACCAAAAAATTTCTTTAGAGATTCTTCTAGCGCAACTTCGGTATGTGCCATAATGGCTGTAGGGTTTTTAACTATCTTTGTAAGCTAAATTTACGATATAATTTCGTTATCACAAATTCTAAAATAGCGCCCACTTTGCAAGACGAGCAGCAAATCCTCTCGGTAGCCCGACGTACGGTAGAAATAGAACAAAAAGCCATAAAAGGTTTACTGGATAGTTTAGATTCCGCTTTCGCGAAAGCGGTACAACACGTACACCTCTCAAAGGGTAGAGTCATCATAACGGGAATAGGCAAAAGTGCCATCATCGCTCAAAAAATCGTCGCGACTCTCAACAGCACGGGAACACCGGCGGTTTTTATGCATGCTGCCGATGCGATTCATGGAGACCTAGGAAACATACAGCGGGACGATGTGGTCATTTGTATCTCAAAAAGTGGTACCACTCCAGAGATTAAGGTGCTTGTACCTCTTATCAAGAATTTTGAAAATAAACTGATTGCCATTACCAGCAATAAAGATTCTTTTCTAGGGAAAGAAGCAGATTTTATACTCTACGCCCCCATTGAAGAAGAGGCATGCCCCAACGGTCTGGCGCCTACCACGAGCACAACGGCACAACTGGTAATAGGAGATGCCTTTGCGATCTGTTTGCTGGAATTGAAAGGTTTTACAGACAAGGATTTTGCACGTTACCATCCGGGTGGAGCTTTGGGGAAACGTTTGTATTTGAGGGTCAGCGACATGACCGCTATAAACGCAAAACCACAGGTTCATAAATTGACCTCGCTGCGAGAAGTAATCATTAATATCTCTGAGAACCGACTGGGAATGACCGTAGTCACAGAAAATGAAAAAGTGATAGGAATCATTACCGATGGGGACTTAAGGCGCATGTTGACGACAAATAAGGACATAGATTCACTCACAGCTAAGGATATCATGACTTCAGGACCCAAGACGATCGTAAATGACGCCATGGCGGTCGAGGCTCGGGAGATCCTTGAAGAGTATAACATCACACAACTTGTCGCCCTGGAAAATGAAAAATATGCCGGAGTCGTACATATTCACGATTTAATCAGGGAAGGAATCGTATAGCTATGGCCAGAGTTAGGAAAGATCCCAACAACATGTCGTTTCTGGATCATCTTGAGGAATTGAGATGGTGCTTGATCCGAGCTATTCTGGGAATAGTCGCAGGAGCTATTCTCGCAGCATTTTTTACAGATTTTATCTTTGATACCATCATCTTCGGTCCTAAACGGGCCGACTTTATAACCTATGAGTTTTTCTGTAAAATGGGTCGGTTTATAGGTGTTGAAAGCGATTTTTGTGATCCCACGTTTCAATTTAAGGTTCAGCAACGGGAAATGTCTGATCAGTTCTCCACACACATCTGGACCTCTATCCTGGTAGGATTTGTAATTGCCTTTCCTTGGGTTCTGTGGCAAATCTGGAGGTTTGTGTCTCCTGGATTGCGCAATAGCGAGCGCAGGTACAGTAGCGGCTTTATAATCGTTTGTAGTTTGTTGTTTTTCTTAGGAGTTGTATTCGGCTACTACATTATTGCACCGCTTTCCATACATTTTATGGTAACCTATGACTTGAGTAAAGAGATATCTGTTGAACCCAGCCTTTCAAGTTATATTGCTTATGTGCGAGCAAGTATACTTGCCAGCGGGCTCCTTTTTGAATTACCTATTATTATTTACTTTCTGACCAAAATAGGTCTTGCAACTCCTAAAGGCCTACGTAAAAACAGAAAATTTGCACTTGTGATCGTACTGATTGTTGCAGCGGTCATTACGCCTCCAGACGTCGCAAGCCAAATCATCGTTGCCATCCCTGTTCTCATTTTGTACGAGATCAGTATTTGGATTTCAGCGTATGTATTGAAAAAACAAGAAAAAAGAAAAATTAAAGCAAACGCATGAGTAATCTCGTAGAAGAATTCAACTCGTATCGCGCAAAAATGAATGACGCGATCCTTGAGGATAACAATAAAATTCTAAAACGCATATTTAATCTTGACACAAACGCCTTTACTGAAGGCGCTTTGGACAAGAAAACCAAAGAACTTCTTGGACTGGTAGCCAGTACCGTTTTAAGATGCGACGATTGTGTCAAGTACCACCTTGAGGCGAGTCATAAGGCCGGACTGAAAAAAGAAGAAGTCGTGGAAGCACTTTCCATCGCCACACTCGTGGGCGGTACTATCGTAATTCCTCACCTGCGCCGTGCTTATGAATATTGGGATGCGGTGGAAAAGAGTAGTGAAGGTTAATGGCTCTAGAGCTTATTTTCAATGGTGAAAACAAAGTTTCTATCAGTCGCAAACGTGAGTTGTCATCAGTAAGAATAGGGGCTGATAGATTATTCTGGAAACGATCAATATTTGAAAGAATATTGATCGTTTTGTTTAATGTAGTGATCATCTACGCCATTGCCAATACGATTTTAATCTTTTGGGCTGTGGTTTATGCTTTATTGACTTTTGGCTTGATCGCGGTAAGCTATGTGTCTGAGAAAGTTTATTATGTATTTATCGTTGATGTGTTAGAAGATAAAATTTTCAAAGAAGAATACCGATTCAGTAATAATCCCAAAACCGAAATAATTGTTCAAAAGATCAATAAGAATCAATTTAGTTTTCAACCATTCACTAGTAAAGCAAAAGAAAAGTTCTTGTTTTCATATCAAAAAATTGATTTTGGAATAGTCGATGTGATTCAGAAAGATGAACTGACAAGTTTTTTAGGATAAACCAACTACCCATACAACAACCGAAAACTATAAACTAACAACGCAACACAATGCACATAGTACTCGTAGAACCTGAAATTCATACTAATACTGGTAATATAGGCAGGCTGTCACTAGCATCTGGTTGCAGTTTGCACCTGATCAAACCATTTGGGTTTGAATTGACTGATGCCAGGCTTAAACGTGCTGGGCTAGACTACTGGCAGCATATCGATCTTCATGTATACGAGAATTTTGAGGAGTTTGAAAAAAAACATGAGGATAAACCTAAGGTTTTTACGAGCAGCCGAGCAACGAAGATGTATACTGACATCAATTTTGAAGAAGAAACCATGATCATCTTCGGTAAAGAGTCAAAAGGTCTAAATTCCCAGATTACTAGCAAATACGCCGAAGATCTCTACACAATCCCGATGCGTAGCAACAAAATAAGAAGCATCAACCTCGCTAATAGTGTGGCTATTATAGTTTATGAAGGTTTGCGACAACTTGACCTCTCATAATTAAAGATGCCCGATCTGAAAAAATCAGATCAGGCATCCCAACTAACCAACCAAAAAACTATTACACTCTACATACGCACTAAAACCTCTTATAGTTTTAGTCATTATGTTAAATTTTCTTCACCTCTTCAATCACCACAGGTCCTAATTCATACTCGACTCCCAGGAGCTCTTTTTTTATTTCTTCTGCCTTGTCATCCATTGCATTTGCTCTAAAAATCATCGCTGTGTGCATTTGAGCAACGGGCTCATAAGTCTTTCCTATTACATGAGCTTTATGGTTTTCCAAGGCTTGCTCATTCTGCCCATTTTTGAGCAAGGCTAAACCTAAAAGATCGTATGTCTCAGGAGTCGCTCTGTTCTTGATTTCCTTACGAGCAATCTCTAGGGATTTACGCTTTTCTTCTTCTGACCCTGATGATAATTCTTCAATTAAATAAGCATTGTACATTTCACCATAAGCTCGGTTATCAACCTGCTTGATAAATTCTGTTTTCAAAGCATCAGCCTCAGTCTCTTTACCCTTAAAATCCAACACTTCTGCTTTAGAAAGCAAGTAGTCTGGAGATGGGTGTCGCTCTTGAAGTGTATTGATTATTTCTAGTGCCCTGTCAGCATTACCATCATATGAAAAAGCTACCCAACTTATACCTTTAAGAGCATAAGAATTCCCTGGATCCAGTTCCAGAGTTTTGAGGTAATGGTCATAACCTTTCTCTACCTGTCCATCATGACCATAATAATCTGCGATATTGCTGTAACTCCATAATTTCCAGCCGGTATTGCCACTAGACTCTGCAAGTTTCAAGGCTTTTTCCATCGCTATGATCGTATTGTCAAGTCTTCCTATATAATCGTTCCATTTTGCGGAACGGATCAAATAATTATAATCTGAATCATTTTTAAGTTCATCAAGTAGTTTTTCTGCTTCTTCATAGCGGCCTAGTTCCATGGCTACATCAAAGAGCACGTATTTACTTTCTTTGCTTGCATAATCTTGTGTGAAAGATTTCATCACACTATCAGCATCTTTAAATCGGTGCTGCTTGATATAAGCCTGTGCAAGCATACGCTGTGCTCCTTCTGGTTTTATGGCTGTTTTTTTGGCTACGCTTTCGCGAAAGCGTATTGACTCATTCAAATCGTCCACATTTGCCTTGAGGTCAAATCGTTCATCTAGAAGTGAAGCAACCTTTGCCAAGTCTAGGATATTGTTAGGTCGGTCTTCAAGAACTTTTTTCAGACTATCAATTTCAGTATTGATCTCGTCGATTCTCTTAGATACATCATAAGCAAGATGGTCTTCAAAATCGCTAAAGTTTACGATAGCTCCTTTATCATTATCGCCAGACGTGGAATTTTCTCGAGTCTCATTTTTACAGCCGATGATAGCCGTTAGCGCAAAAAGTAAAAGTAATTTTTTCATAGCCAGGTATTAAAAAGCCGATCCTTTTTTAAGAATCGGCTTAAAATTATAAAAGTCAGATTTTAAAATCTTGCAGGAGTCAAATAAGGGAAACTATCACTAGTTGCACCAGCTTCAAGTTCTACATTATCACTTACTAAGTTAGTAGGTGAGGTAAAACGATCTCCATTTTGACCTCCAAAAAGCAAAATCAAAGACACATCAATTACGTCATCTTCTAGCGTACGACCTGTAAGTGGCACACCTGTATTTGGATTGAAGTAAGAAGTATCTGCATTTGGAGCCACTTGAAGTACATCAATTGCTAATACCGTGGTTAATGTAGGTAAATCTACACCCAAAATATTATTCTCATACTCAAGAGTTGTACCAGCTGTCTGACTGTAAGCAGCATAATAAGCCTCTATACGACTTTGAAAAGTGGGCTGAAAACTCAACTGATTTGCTGGCGTAGTAACGTTAAATTGATTCTCGTCAGCATCAGTAGGAGTAAAAACAGTATTGATACCGGGTCTACCCATTTGATCTTCTTGTGCAAACGTACCGGTAAAATCGGTATCCACACCGCCATCAGTTGCTACGTCGTCATCATCATTACAGCTTACTGCCATTAGAGCAAATGCTGCTATTCCTATATATTTAAATATTTTCATTTCTATCTTTTTAAGTGTTGGTATTATCGTCTTTTTGTTTCTACCCAAACGTTATATGAGTCAGGAAGATTAAATGCTGGTAAACCAACAGCAGTTGCCAATTGATCTACAAGGTGCGTAGGTGCAGTTCCTAATAATGAATTAGGTACTTCTACCACAATTGCGTTAACATTAGCGCTTGCGAAATCATTATTACCGGTTGTACCAAAACCTTCAGCAGGCGCATTCATAATTACATTATTGAATGCTTGGAAATCGAAGAAGAAGGCGTCTTGACGCTGACCTGCGAAAGCACGCACACCGTCATTCATCGTTCCTCCAGCAGAGTTGATCTCAACACTTCCCGTGAGTTCATCTACATCAATAGTACTGGTAAGTTCCGTAGAATTACTAGTGTAAGGTCCAAAAAAGTACATGCGGTCACCTTGTCGCAATGCCTGAATTACAAGATCTTGATTTACACCAGCAGAGGGAACGCCATTAGGAGTATCAACACCTGTGTTATCAATATTAATCTCAATAAGTACATCTTCATCAAAGTTTGAGGCAGCATCACCAGCAGGCAAGGTTACCACAAAAACGGTTGAATCGTCATTTTCTCCTTCAAAGGCATAGAAATCTGCAATATCAGAGGTTGTTCCAGCAACAGCCGGTGCGTCGAGGTGGTCAGCAGCGATGATGGCACCAGCTATGGCACACAATGCTACACATGACCAGAGAGCAATTTTTTTCATTTGTAATTTGATTTAAATTATTTACATCCAAACTACGTAGTGAATACCCCTCTGGTTTTAAAAATTGTGTTAAAGAGTCAGATTTGCTCTTTCTTTTGTGATTTAATTAGATTTTTCAGCGGTTAATCCAGCTTTTGAAGTCCCTAACGCGTTCACGACTCACGATCAATTTGAACTCGTCAAAGGATTTGATCTTTACCTGTAGTCTGCTATTTGTATAAGATATGATATCGTCGATGGCACCTATATTAATGATAGCCTGACGTGATATGCGGTAAAACTTCTGTGGCTCCAGTTCATCTTCTAAGGCTTCAAGCTTGGTATCGATCAGATAATTTCTACCGTTTTCTATATTAAGGTAAGTACCTTTGTTTTCAGAGTAAAAAAGCTGGACCTCATCTACTGGAAATAGTTTTATGTGTTCTCCCACCCTCGCGGTAAAACGTTTCTTATACTGTTTTCCTACTGGATTTGACAACAACTTAGCTATACTTTCCAGATCCAGATTTTGAACAGAGGTTGTGCTGGTGGTTTTCTCGCTTTCGCGAAAGCGAGACTTAAACTTCTCCATCGCCCCTTTAAGCTCGTCCTCGTCTATAGGCTTGAGCAAATAATCTATACTATTCAACTTAAAGGCCTGCAAGGCATACTCATCATAGGCCGTGGTGAAAATGATGCAGCTGGAGACCTGTACGTGATCAAAGATTTCAAATGAAAGACCATCGCTCAACTGTATATCAAGGAAAATAAGTTCTGGATGTTCATTATTAGTAAGATATTCCACGCTGTCGTTTACATTGTGTAGAACGGCGACTGGAGCCTCGTCCATTTCAGTCACCATGCGTTGCAACCTTCTAGCAGCTGGTTTCTCGTCTTCTATGATGATACTACGCATTTTGTTCTTCCTTTTGCATAATTTCTTTGAGCTTGCGCTCCTCCCAGTCCTTACCCCACAAATTAAAAAACTCAAAGGTAACTATGGCATGAATGAGCACACCCAGTCCCCAGCCTGCATAGCCTATTAGGAAACTATAAAACACAGGTTTAGAGATGATCCACCCTATTATTAAGGATGGGATGGAGATAACGAGAAAAACTGTAAAGTGCGTGTAAAATGCTCTGAGTTGATGAACCCTTTCTTTTGCCTTTTTATAAATTTCTTCTTGAGTCTTCATGAGTAAGGTATTAAAATTTGTTATTCTCCTTGTCTACGATTTCCTTGATCTTGCGCTCTTCCCAGTCCTTAGACAGGAACGGATTCATATTAAACGTACCGATGGCATGACCTATGATTCCAAGTCCCCACCCTCCTAGCGGAAACAAAAACCAGGGAAATGCCCATTGATCTATGAAATAGTTCAAATAAGCTATTCCCGCATTGATCACGATGTAAACCAACAAGTGATGATAAAATCCTCTAATCTCTCCTACCTGTTCCTTAGCCGCGGTATAACGCTCTTGATAAGTCGTTGTATTGTCGCTAGAATTTTTTCTGATGTGGCTCTCTATTTTCCGCTCCTCCCACTGTCGTCCCAAAAATATATCTTGATCTGTTATGCGCAGGTAGTTCATGATCAAACCTATACTTATACCTATCGCAGGAAAGATCGCCCAAGGAAAGTCTCCCGTGAAGTAGTTAATCATTGCAAGAAATAGAATTATTGTTACCGATTTGAAGGCATTGTTGTAGAAAGACTTGATCTCCTTGACCCGTTCTCGCGCGTGCACCACTTTTACATCTTCGACTGAATAATTTTCCATGATTTCGTTATTTTTTGATTTATTGATTTCCTCTTTTTTCAGGATGGGCACCTGAACCTTGTATTGCTGTCCTGTTTTTTCGATGGCCATTTTTCTGTCCGTAAGCAAACCGTAACGAGAGGCAATATTTTGAAGCCCTACACCACTCCCCTTTTTCACTACCGCCTTGGGCTGCAGATTGTTTTCTACTACGAGATTACCTCCTGCTTCAAAAATTTTGATCTTCAAGGGCCTTGAATCACTTACAGTATTATGTTTCACAGCATTTTCTAACAGCAGTTGTAAGGATAGTGGCACCACCAAAGCCTCAGGATCTTGACTGCGTTCTGGAATCTCGATGTCCAGACTGTCTTCAAAACGCATTTTAAGCAAATGAACGTAGGTTCTGGCAAAATTGAGTTCTTCATCTACCGCTACGGTTTCTTTATTGCGTTGCTCTAAAACATAACGGTAAACTTTAGAAAGCGAGGTCGTGAACTTAGTGGCGGCCTTTGGATTCTCTTCAATTAAAGATACCAGCACGTTCAGACTATTGAATAAAAAATGTGGATCCAGCTGATTTTTCAAAGCGTCAAATTGCGCCTCAGCACTACGCGCGATGACCTTCTGCTCACTTACTTTACGGGCCTGTAATTCTTTATAGAAATAAATCGCATGAAAAATGACGGTTATGGCAAGCGTGATTAACAATCCGCCTACATACCACTCCCATTGTTGTTCTTTGAAAAACAGTACTACTGGCTGTCCATAAATAAGGACTCTGGTTATGAAGAGCAGTAGAAACAATGTGATCATGGTAATAATTACAGAGCCTATCGCTCCTATCACTAATCTTTTCAATCCATCTTGCTCCCATGTGTAAAATCTATCCATATAATGGAAAAACCAATTATTAACAAGAGTGAGCGAAAATGAAAACATGAGATTGATCCCAAAATTTATCAAGGTATCCTCCCAGCCTTTACTATAATTCCCAAACAGATAATTGATCAAAGTGATTCCTATAGCAATGGCTATGGAGGCGTAGACTATTTCAAAAAATCTTTTAGCTGTCATGGTTTATCCTTGAAATCCCTAAAATACATCTATTCCAGAGACGCTTCAAATATGCGATCAGTACTTGACTCTTCAAGAAAAAATTTCTCTCAACTGTCAGATTAAAGGACTGAATCGTTACAAAATCATAAGGGGATGCGGTCAACTTTAAATCCACGTAGCCGTGATCACAGGTTTCCTTATTTTTGTATTTCAATGATTGATATGGACCAAGAAAAAATATTGCGTTGTGCACAGTCGTGGACACGAGCACCCTTTGACGAAAAAACGATTGCTACCACTCAAGAAATGATCGCGAGCAATGATGACAATTTTAAAGAATCATTTTATAAGGATCTGGAATTTGGTACTGGAGGTATGCGTGGCATCATGGGTGTGGGTACTAATCGTATCAATAAATATACATTGGGAAAGAACACCCAAGGTCTTTCTCAATACCTGCTCAAAGAATTTCCAGGCGAGCAGGTTAAAGTAGCTATAGCCTATGATTGCCGTCACAATTCAAAAGAACTTGCACAAGTAGTTGCCGAAGTTTTGAGTGCAAATGGTATCAAGGTCTATCTTTTTCCAGAGCTGCGCCCTACGCCTGTTCTTTCCTACACAGTCAAGAAAAAAGGCTGTCATGCAGGGATTGTTCTTACGGCGAGTCACAATCCTCCAGAGTATAATGGGTATAAGGTGTACTGGCAAGATGGCGGTCAACTCGTGCCACCACAGGATACCGCCATTCTGGATACAATCAATGCACTGCAGTTCTCTGATATCAATTTTGATGGGAATGAGAAGCTCATTGAGTTTTTAGGTGAAGAAGACGATAATAACTTTATTGAAGACAGTATTGAAGCAGGCAAGATAGCTGGTGATGTAGATCGTAGCCGTCTCAAGATCGTCTTTACCAGTTTGCATGGAACCAGCATCACCATGATTCCTGAAACGTTGAAGCGCGCTGGATATACAGACTTGCATGTAGTGAAAGAACAAGCGTTCCCTGATGGTGGTTTCCCTACCGTTACATCTCCCAACCCTGAGGAGCCGGCAGCTCTTAAAATGGCTGTGGATCTGGCAAATGAGATTAACGCAGATATCGTGATAGGAACTGATCCAGATTGTGATAGACTGGGCGTTGCAGTGCGCGATAGCGACGGCAACATGACCTTGCTCAATGGTAACCAGACCATGATCGCAATGACCGATTTTCTGTTGCGCCAGTCTGATCTAAAGTCAAAGAGCAAACCGTTTATAGGGTCAACCATTGTTTCTACCCCCATGATGCATGACCTAGCGAGCAAGTACGAGGTAGAATGCAAGGAAGGGCTTACCGGATTCAAATGGATCGCAAAAATGATCTTAGATCATCCAAATCAGGACTTCATCGGTGGAGGCGAGGAAAGTTTCGGTTACATGGTGGGTGACTTTGTACGTGATAAAGATGCGGTAACCGCAAGTTTACTGGCTTGTGAGATGTACGCTTTCGCGAAAGCGCAAAACTCAACCGCCTATCAAGAATTATTGAAACTCTATCTTGAGCACGGACTGTATCAAGAAAAACTGGTTTCACTGGTCAAAAAAGGAATCTCTGGTGCTGAGGAAATCAAGCAAATGATGATCGACCTACGTGAAAATCCGCCGGCGCAGATAGGTGGCCAGGAGGTAGTGATTATGGAAGATTACGCGACCAGCAAAAAACATAGCCTAAAACTGGATAAGAAAGAAGACATCGATCTGCCTAAGTCAAATGTGTTGATCTTCTACCTTGCAGATGGTACAAAAATAGCGGCACGACCCAGCGGTACGGAGCCTAAAATTAAATTTTACATCTCTGTTAAAACCCAGTTGGATACCATCGATAACTATTCAGTTAAAAGGAAGCAATTGTTTGATAAGATGGATGGCATACTGTCAGATCTAGGCGTTCAATAAATGAATTACTTCAAGCAAATTCTAAGCTACGCCCGTCCTTATAAAAGGTATGGTGTCTTGAATGTTATCTGTAATATTTTCTACGCGCTTTTTGGAGCGTTGAGCTTTGTTTCCCTCATTCCCATGCTGGATGTTCTCTTTGATGAGACTAAGGCTGTTACTGAAGAACCCGTTTGGAAAGGGATTCAATATGGGATGGATTACGTGAAGGAATATTTAGGTTACTATGTCACAACACAAACAGATAGTAAGGAGCAAGCTTTGATTATCGTGATAGTCCTGGTGCTGACATTGTTTTTGCTTAAAAACCTTTTCGGTTATCTGGGGATGTATTTTATCGCCTATTTGAGAAATGGCGTATTGAGAGATATACGTAATGACCTTTATGCCAAGATCATTCATTTCCCCATCTCGTTTTATTCCGAAAAAAGAAAAGGGGATGTCATTGCGCGCACAAGTGCAGACGTACTGCAAATCCAGAACAGTTTTTTGTCTATTCTTGAACTTATAGTCAAAGAGCCTTTAAACATTCTTTTTACGCTGACCTTTATGATCGTTTTGAGTCCCAAGCTCACCATTTTCATGATTCTTTTCATCCCTGTTTCAGGATTTCTCATATCGAGATTGGGTAAAAAATTAAAAAGTCGAAGTGGGCAGGTACAACGTGAGCAGGGTTATTTCCTGTCCTTACTTGAAGAAACACTGGGTGGCTTAAAGGTCATCAAAGGATTCAATGCTGAGGAACGATTGCAAGATACTTTTGAAAAAAGTACGCAGCGCATGAACCGCTACTCCATCAAGCTCAACCATAGAAAAGGTCTTGCAAGCCCGGTTAGTGAATTTTTAGGAATACTCATGATAGGAGTTTTGCTCTGGTTTGGTGGTAAGTTGGTGCTTGTCGAGGAAACTATAGACCCAACGACATTTATAGGCTTTATGGCTTTGGCATACAACATTTTAACTCCCGCAAAAGCACTTTCAAAAGCCAGCTATCAAGTTAAGGAAGGTAATGCCAGTGCAGAGCGCGTTCTAGAGATTTTACATACCCAAAATACCATCGAGGACAAGCCAGGAGCGATGGATATTCCCGCTTTCACAAAAGCGGTACAACTCAAAAATGTCACCTTTGCCTACAACGAGAATCCTGTGCTTAGAAACTTTACGCTTAATGTTGAAAAAGGAAAAAGCGTCGCCCTCGTAGGCCAGAGCGGCTCAGGGAAAAGTACGATCGCTAATCTCCTCACACGTTTTTACGATGTCCAAAACGGTAGTATCCTGATCGACGGTCACGATATTAAGGATGTGAGCCTGAAAAGTCTGCGAGATCAAATGGCCATCGTCACCCAGGACAGTATTCTTTTTAATGATACCGTGGCGGTAAATGTGGCTCTGAGTGATAAAAATGCTACTGAAGAAGAAATCATCAAAGCTTTAAAAGTAGCTAATGCCTGGGAATTTGTCAAAGACCTTGATCAAGGCATTCACACTAATATAGGTGACAGCGGTAATAAGCTAAGTGGTGGTCAGAAACAGCGTTTGAGCATTGCTAGAGCGGTACTTAAAAATGCTCCCATACTTATTCTCGACGAAGCTACCAGCGCGCTAGATACTGAAAGTGAGCGATTGGTTCAAGATGCGCTGGAACGCATCATGAAAAACCGCACGAGTATCGTCATTGCCCACCGTCTTTCCACGATTCAAAATGCAGATCATATTGTGGTGATGGGACAGGGCGAGATCGTCGAGCAAGGAACCCACGCAGAGTTATTGGCTCAAAGGGGTCATTATCATGCGCTGGTTAACATGCAGAGTTTACGACCCTAACATACCAGTATTATTTAATAGGTATCTGAGATCTTCCCCCTATTTTTGTTTCATGAATGAAAATGAAATCAAAGATCTCAGAACTTTACTGTCTTCACCCAAGAAAATCGTCATCGTGCCCCACAAAAGCCCTGATGGCGATGCGGTAGGATCTACTACTGCCCTGAAGGGATATTTAGATCAGTTGGGGCATGAAGTAAGTCTCGTTACCCCTAATGATTTCCCTAAATTCTTAAAATGGCTTCCAGACGCTGATCTATTTACCAATGTAGAACAACAACCTGAAAAGGTGGAAGTAATTATCAATTCAGCTGATTTAATTTTTTGTTTGGATCACAATGACCTTTCCCGTACCGGTGAGCTGGAAAAATATCTAGAAAAAAGCCGAGCTGATTTTGTCATGATTGACCACCACCAGCAACCTGGAGATTTTGCAAAATTCACATACAGCGACACGTCGATGAGCTCCACTTGTCAAATGGTGTTTCATTTTCTAGAAATGATGGAAGCTACCGAGAATATAACTCCTGCGATGGCCACTAGTATGTACACAGGAATATTAACTGACACCGGTAGTTTTAAATTCAGTTCCACGACCTCAACAACATTGCGAGTCGCGGCGGCACTCGTGGATAAAGGAGCTGATCCAGAAATGATCAATAGACGTATTTATGATACAAATACTCCCAGCAGATTGAAACTCCTGGGAACAGCTCTCAATAATCTGGTTGTTCTTCCAGAGTATCGTACCGCCTACATCACGTTGAGCCAGCAAGAGCAAGACGATAACAATTATAAGAAGGGAGATACAGAAGGCTTTGTCAATTATGCTTTGAGCATAGATGACATCGTTTTTGCACAGATATTTCTTGAAAATGAAAAGGAGGGCATCATAAAGACGTCTTTGCGCTCAAAAGGTTCCTTTAATGTAAACAAAATGGCGCGGGAGCACTGGCAGGGTGGCGGCCACAATAACGCCGCCGGCGGTAAGAGCGATGCTTCTCTCAAGGACACGGTGACCAAATTAATTAGTATATTGCCCGCCTATGAAAAAGAATTGCTGGCGACTGATATTTAGCCTGGGAATGGGCATGGCCCTTGTGGTTTCCAGTTGCCAAAAAATTGAGGCAAGACGCCCCATTACTCGTGGTAGTTCCTCAAACAATCAAGAATCAGTTGAGTTCAACAAAAAATTGAATGCGACTCAAGAGGCAGCTATTGAAACACTTCTAGAACGCGATAGTGTCGAGTATTTACGTAGTGGAGATGGTTTCTATTACTATTTTGTTTCTCAAGATAGTGTGGATACACCATCACCTGTTTTTGGGGACCGTGTGACTTTTGAATATGATGTGGTCGCGCTTAATGGGGACACCATTTACAAGAGAGAAGAATTATCTCCCGTAACCAAAAGCATGGAGCAAGAATATGGGATCTTCAAAGGAATGCGTGAAGCACTAAAACTTATGAAAGATGGTGATGAGATCGTTGCCTATTTCCCCTCCTACTCAGCTTACGGTTACATAGGCGACAAAAATCGCATAGGAGCAAACATTCCTTTCAAAAGCAGAATCAAATTGCTGGAAATCAAAAAACCAAAAAACGAGAAACCTTAAATCTGAAGTATAGATTTTGTGTATCTCGCTTTCGCGAAAGCGTAAATATTCTAACAGAAATAATTTTATAAAGTCCAAATTTTAGAAATGAAAAAATTACAATCCTTTCTTTGTCTTTTATCGCTCATACTCATGTCTGCAGGATGTGAAGAAGATAAGTATCCAGAGCTGGAAGACGGAATCTACGCAGAAATCAACACTACAAAAGGTACCATGGTCGCTGAGCTCTATTACGACGAGGCTCCTGCTACCGTAGCAAACTATGTCGCGCTTGCTGAAGGTAGGCATACAGAACTTACTGACAGCCTGCAAGGCAAGCCTTACTATGACGGGTTAATCTTTCACCGAGTGATTGAAGGATTCATGATTCAGGGTGGAGACTATACCGGTACCGGTGGGGGTCGCGTGGGTTATAAATTCCCTCAAGAGGTACAAGACAGTTTGAAGCACGATGAAAAGGGAATCATGTCCATGGCAAATGCAGGTCCCGGAACTAATGGTACCCAGTTCTTTATCATGCATAAGGCAAACCCTAGCCTAGATATGAATTACAATGTATTTGGTAAGGTAATTAAAGGTCTCGAGGTAGTTGACTCCATCGCCACCGTAGAAACTGATCCTAGAGACAAACCACTTGATAGCGTCGTGATGAATAGCGTACGTATTATACGTAAAGGAAAAGAGGCCAGAACATTTGACGCCATGAAGGTATTTAAAGAAGCTTCTGAAAAGCTAGAGAAAAAGGCTGAAGAAGAGCGCATGGAGCAGCAACGTATCGCAAGAGAACGCGCTGAAAAATCACAGGCTTTCATCGCTGATAAAAAAGAGGAACTCATGAACCTTAAAAAGAAGGCTAAAAGCGTCCCGAATAGTGAGATCAAAATATATGTGGTAGAAGAAGGAACTGGTGTTAAGCCAGAAATGGGAGCTCAGGTAATGCTGGACTACAATGGTTATCTAGAAAGCGGTGTCATGTTTGACAGTTCCGACTTAGAAATGGCACAAAATTTCAACGCCGTGAACCCTATGAAAGAACGTGCTCAAGCTTATAGACCCATAGGCGTGAAATTTACTCCAGAAATGGCTGCCGTTCAAGGATTTAAAGACGCTGTACTTGCCATGGAATATGGTCAGGAGATTGTTGCGTTTATTCCAGCCGCAGTAGCATATGGAGACCGTGCAAATGGTCCTATTCCCGCAAACAGTAACTTGGTTTTTGAAATGAAAATGATGGCACCTCAGCAATAAAGTAATAGAGACCTCAGAGCCTCGGTAATAAACCACTTTTTCTTAGATTGCCTCTTAGTCTTGAGGTGATCCAGAAAAAGTGGTTTTTTTATGCCTTCCCTTTTTTTAAGCAGCTGATTTGATATGAGTTGAGGAATTTCGCTTTCGCGAAAGCGTAACAACCGCTATATTTAAAGAAAAAATCATGAAATCACTCCTTCTTTTTCTCGCTGCTACCGGTCTAGCCTTCGGGCAAGTTCCCAGCGATGCCCAAATGGACCTGTACAACATCATCGATGAGGTGAGCGCAGAACGTATCGAGGCCGATGTGAGAAAACTGGCTGGTTTTGGAACCCGTAATACGTTTTCTGATACGATTTCTAACACTCGAGGAATAGGAGCTGCCAGACGATGGATCAAAGCTGAGTTTGATAAGATTTCTTCCGAGTGTGGTGGATGCCTTGAAGTGTTCTACCAGCGCGATCTCGTAACTACTGATATGGGAAGCCGCGTTCCCAAAAATGCTTATGTAGTGAATGTGGTCGCCATACAGCGTGGATCCAAAAATCCTAATAGCATGGTGATCATGAGTGGCGATATAGACAGCCGTGCCAGCGACACCATGGATTATACCACAGATGCTCCCGGAGCAAACGATAATGCCAGCGGTATGGCTGGTACCATTGAAGCTGCTAGGGTGTTGAGCAAGCGCAAATTCAGCAATTCTATAGTCTATGCCGGCTTGAGCGGTGAGGAGCAGGGACTTTTTGGTGGGAAAGGCCTGGCAGAATACGCTAAGGAAAAAGAATGGGATATCATAGGCGTGCTCAATAATGACATGATTGGAAATATCCAGGGGGTGGACGGCGTGATTGATAATAGGGAATTCCGCATCTTTTCAGAACCTACGGATCCCACAGAAACTGACCGACAACGCGCCGGACGCCGATTCTACGGCGGAGAAGTTGATGGTATATCTCGTCAACTTGCCCGATATGTGTACAAATCTGTTAATACCTATATGCCTGAAATGCAACCGATGATGGTGTATCGTCTGGACCGTTTTGGTAGAGGTGGTCACCATAGACCTTTTAACGACCTAGGCTTTGCTGGAATTCGAATTATGGAAGCTCATGAAAATTACACACAGCAACACCAGGACATCCGTACGGAGAATGGAATAGCCTATGGAGATGTAGTGGAGCACGTAAATTTCCCTTATGCCAAAAAACTGACCGCCGTAAATGCCATCAACCTTGCACAACTCGCGCACGCTCCCACCCGACCTAAAAACGTAAAAATTGGCGGGATTGTAGAACCGAGCGCAAAATTGAAATGGGACGCCCACCCAGACGCCGTAGGTTACAAAATTTACTGGAGAGACACCACCAGTCCTACCTGGGACAACAGCAGGTATGTGGGCGATGTGACTGAATTCACTCTAGAAGGGATTGTAATCGATAATTACTTCTTTGGAGTTGCTGCCGTGGGTAAAAATGGCATGGAAAGTATCGTGAGCTTTCCCAGTGGAATCAGCCGTTAGATCATTTTGCATTATCCGTCGGTATAAATCAGCTGTTCTAAAACCGTGATTAGCTTTAGAACTACAAAAGTGCAACTTGCGCAGTAGATTGAATTTGATCTTGCTTTCGCGAAAGCGTACATATCTTAAACACAGAGTATATCTAAGGATTGTCATAAATTGTATCTTTGACCTAAAGCCTAAGGTGTATGAAAGCGTTCAAGTACATAGTTATTTTATTGTGCATCATATTTATAGGAGGTGCGGTGTTTTATTCCCTGAAAGATGGAAGTGTTGAGCATCAACAAGAAAATACGGTTAATGCACCCGCTCCCCTTGTCTATGACGCTCTTTCTGACTTATCATCTTGGGGACGGTGGAATGATCATGTCAATCTGGAAGATTTAAATGACGATCAAAGAATACTTTTAAACGATGTGGATGCCATCGTGGACTACCAGTATGATGAAGATGAGCTAGGAACGCTTAAGATTGCTAGGCTCGACTCGCTGAGTTCGGCAGAATTTGATTTTGTAAGTAAAAATGGGACTTCACTTACTCTCAATGTTCGGATAGATACGACTGAAAGCAACGCAACCAAATTAAAGACTACAGTAACCGGAGATCGAGATCTGACTGATAAAATTGTAGCTGATTTTTTTAAAGATGAGATAACAGATGTAATGATTCCAGCGCTTCAAGAGCCCTTTGAAAAATCGCTCGACAGTGCCTTGCAAAAAATGATGGCGCAATATGAGATATCTGAACCTTTTGAAACCACAACCAGCGGTGGATACCACTTGATGATGACCCAAAGCACCAATTTAGGCTACGTTCAAGAACTCAGAAAAAAATTGGAGGCGGCGGTTGTCAATTACATGAGAAGACAGAATATTATCGCTAGCGGTCCTACTAAATTAATTTATGATCAAGTAGATCTACAGAATGGAACCGCAATAATTACCGTCGGCATACCTGTTGCAGAGAAAATCATCACAGAAGTAAACAGCTCAATCATCTGTGCCTATAAAAATCCCGTGATGGCTGTGCGGTGCACGCTGGTGGGCGACATTAAAAATCTAGGTCTTGCAAAGACCAAGATCAGTAAATTTATAGAGCAACAAGGTTTATCTAGATCAAGCTATGCACCTTGGGAAGTCTACCGCAAAGATGCGAGCGACGTCTACAATCCAGCCGAGCAAATCACCGAAGTTTATCTTCCCGTGGAATGATCAAATACCTAATTCTTGTTTTTTTGGGTGGGGGATTAGGAAGTGCTTTGCGCTACTATTTTTCTGTCGTTGTGAATTCTCAAGAAATTCAATGGTTACCTACACTTACCGTAAATCTTTTAGGCTGCATGGCCTTAGGTATGCTGTTTAGTTTGTTTGATAAGCAAAGTATTACACAAAGTTGGTATTTAGTGTTGGGAGTTGGGTTTTGTGGTGGACTAACTACATTCAGCACCTTCTCTCTAGAGGTTTTCAATCTTATGAAACAGCAAGATCACGTGGGAATGCTGACCTATTTATTGATTTCTATCCTCGGTGGATTATTGTTTGTGTTTTTGGGAATGTGGATTTCAAAAATGTTTTGAAATTCAACAATTAAAATTGTAGATAATTAATCTTGTTGAGGCATTAGTTCATTCCTCATAATGCGATATGTTTTAAAGCTAGAAGTATCGTTAAAAATTTGACGCTCTTTATAATAAATTAGTGTTTCTGAATAATCTCTTTCTAATAATCTAAAGGTCAGAGTCGAATCATTTACAATTTCTACTTCAGCAGTTTCTAGCTCACCAAAACCTGCAGCAGACTGATCTAGATAACCCACTAGTTTTTGGTATTTCTGCCTTATAGTGAAAACAGAAGTGGCAACAACTCCATTATCTATAATGCTTAAAACGATCTCGCCTTTTATTTGATCTCTAATTAAGTTTGAAATACCTAAGCCGATATCTAACAATGGTAGAAGTGTAATAAGCCCGATTATCACTTTTCTACGCAATTGAAAGGTTGATTTATAAATTCTGAAATGGTTTACTAAGCTCCACGCAATACACCATATAAATATGAGAAAGACGGGAGTAAGTATGTACTTCTCCATGACTATCCAGCAAGAAATATAAATCAAGATGGGCAAGATGTACCAAAAGGTTTTCACAGCATAACGAGAAATTTATCATCCAAAAAGTAACTCATCCTCTATCATTAATTCTTTAATAAATCTCTTAGAGGCTTCGATATCATCGTGCATGATTCGGTCATTTTCAAGAGCTGGAACATCTACCCGAAACAGAGTTTTTATATTTTCCAAAAAGCTAGAAGTCTTCATGGAGCGATGTTCTAAGGCCTCTGCAGCAGTAATCAATTCAATGGCGAGCACAGAAGTAACGTTTTCCACAACTCGATAACTCTTGGTGGCAGCATTGGCCCCCATACTCACGTGATCTTCCTGACCATTTGAAGAAACGATGCTGTCTGTAGACGATGGAGCCGATAGTTGTTTGTTCTGACTCACAATGCTCGCTGCGGTGTACTGTAAAATCATCAAGCCACTATTGAGACCTGCGTTTTTTGCTAGAAAAGGCGGTAATCCTCTTTTTCCTGAAAGCAATTGAAAGGTCCTGCGCTCTGAGATGTTGGCAATTTCACTCATGGCTATAGCTAGGTAATCTAGTGCGAGTGCCAGCGGCTGACCATGAAAATTACCACCAGAAAGAATATCTCCAGAATCTGGAAATACATTGGGGTTATCGGTAACCGCATTTGCCTCTGTCATGAAGGTATTTGCAACAAAACGTAAGGTGTCATAGGTCGCACCATGCACTTGGGGAACACATCTAAAACTATAAGGATCTTGGACATTAGGCTTGATGAAGTCTGATATCTCACTATCTTCCAGCAATTCCTCCATTAATAGCGCACTTTTGAGCTGACCTTTGTGCGGTCTGATCAAATGAATTTTCTGGTCAAAGGGAATTTTGCTGGCATCAAAACCATCTACTGATAGCGCAGCCGTGATATGCGCCCAGTACATATTTCTATAAGCACTCAGCAATGCGTGAATACCATAAGCCAGCATGAACTGCGTACCGTTAATCAAGGCCAGACCTTCCTTACTCTTAAGCGCTAGAGGTTCTATTGCTACCTTTTTATAAAAATCTGCTGCCGGCATGCGCTCACCTTGAAACCGGACTTCTCCCAAACCGATTATAGGTAACGTAAGGTGTGCCAGCGGTGCCAAGTCTCCCGAAGCTCCCAGCGATCCCTGCTGGTACACAATAGGCAGTACATCGTGGTTGTAGAAATAAATCAGTCGCTCCACCACTTCTAGGCTCACGCCACTATACCCATATGAAAGATTTTTGGCTTTCAGGAAAAGCATCAGCCTTACGATCTCGGCTGGGACCTCATCACCGGTTCCACAAGCGTGGGATTTTAAAAGGTTGTGCTGCAACTCCTGTAGATCCTTAGCGTAGATGCGGGTGTCACACAAGGATCCAAAACCTGTATTTATCCCATAAGAAGTCTGGTCAGACTCCTTACCAAAACGTTCATCAAGAAAATTCCTGCTTTTCTGGATTAAATCCTTGCACTCTTGTGATAGCGTGATACGATCCACTTGGTTGACAATCGTGCTAAAATCCTTAAGCTTAAGCTTTTTAGTTGATATGTGGTGTTCCATTATGCGTTTTTGGGATTATTATCTGGGCTTCTGAACAGGTTCAAGATCGCTGGGCCTATAAAGTTGGATAGGATACTGGCCTTGAGTCCCTCATGGGCATAAGTCTGCGCTGCAAGATCGCCGCTTGCTCCATGCAGATAAATGCCGAAGACCGCCGCAATAAGTGGGTCGTAACCCTGAGCCACGAGTGACGCGATCACACCAGCGAGAACGTCTCCACTTCCAGCAGTTGCCATACCAGGGTTACCGCTATCATTCACATACAGGTGATTTTCTGCAACCGTAATTGTGTAGGCGCCTTTGAGAACGAGGATCAAATCGTGTTTTGCAGAAAATTCCTTTGCCTTTTCCAGCCGATCATGGTCGTTTTTCCAATCTCCCATGAGTCGCTTCAACTCACCATCGTGTGGCGTGAGTATGCTGTTTTTGGGTACTTTTTCCAGCAATTCTTTGTGCTTGGACAGCATGTTGATGGCATCTGCATCTATAATTATGGGAGCCGATTGTTGCTGTATCGCTTTCGCGAAAGCGGAATAACTTTCCTCCTCCTGCCCCATTCCGGGACCTACACACAACACGTAGTTCTCGATCGCGTGATCAAAATCAGTAAGGTGCAAATCGCCCTTGCCCGAAAGGGTCATGACCTCTGGACACAACGACTGGATGATCGTAGTTCCATTTGTGGGAATGTAGGCGGTGACCTTACCGGCACCCGTGTTGATCGCGGCGCCTGCAGTAAGTGAAATGCTGCCCATCATGCCTTGGGAACCGCCCATGCACAAAACATGACCCATATTGCCTTTGTGAACAAATTTATCGCGCTGGCGGTACATGTTTTGCGCCGCCTCACGAGCGATCAACTGTGCCAGCGGTTGCGCCTGCATGATGTACTCAGGATCCAGACCTATGTTGATCACTTCAAACGTGCCTACTTGATTGCCGGTTTCTTGTAGGAAAAAAGACAGTTTAGGCGTTTGAAACGTAAACGTATGATCTGCTTTAAGAATCGCGTCATCACTATTGTGGGGCTCATTTGCGTAAAGCCCGCTGGGCATGTCCACGGCCACGGTAAATGCAGGTATGGAATTGATATAATTAAAAAGGTCTGCCATCCATCCCGTCACCGGCCGATTCAAACCCGTGCCAAAAATTGCGTCTATCACAATATCCTTAGGCGTGATCTCAGGAAAATCCTCCTTGCAGCTCAATAAAATGGGCCAATTTTTAGTCACGTCTTTGATGCGATCGTAATTCACGAGAAAGTCCTTGCTGCGTTTCTTACTGCAATTGGTCACATAAGTAGTGACGTGATAACCGTGCTGGATCATAAGTCTAGCAATCGCAAGGCCATCGCCGCCATTGTTGCCTATACCGCAAAAGATTTTAATGGGGACGGGAGCACCGTTGAGACGGGCGTGCAATCGCTCCACGACCAGCGCGGCGACCCGTTCCATAAGGTCTATGCTGGATATTTGTTGTTTTTCAATAGTGGAATTGTCGGCTTCGGCAAGTTGTTGTGCGCTAAGTATCTTCAAATCAAAATTTCTTACACGCAATTTAAGGAAATGGTGGTGATTTTAAGGTGGTGGATTCTGGGATTATCTGCGATATCTAAGAGCAGTATCAGTAGTTTTGAACGGTAGGGATTTCAATAAATAATTATTTTTAATAAAGAAAATAATAACTCAAACAACCAGAACAATTATTATTATAAGCACCACTAGTCCATAAGCAATGCCGATGCTAAATTTCAAAAAACTCCTAATGGTTTTGGTCAAATTTGAAGGAACACTCCCTTTGACAATTGGTTAAACTTTCAGGATTCAGCCCTTCTGTACATTCTTGTTTGAGATAAAGCCAGTTTAGCTGTTTAGAACGCTCAATAAATTGATAATGAAAATTTTGAAATATGAGTGTAATTGGATTTTTTCGCTTTCGCGCCGTGCCGTCGGCAAGCCTTTGGCGGCCGGTGGAAAGCGAGATCGGTAAAACACCATCACGCCCTGGAACTACCTCCCAGCCTGTCTAAGACCTCTTTTGAAACATCAAGCGTTCTGATAGGAAAAGGAATGGTGATGTTGTGTTCTGAAAAGATATCATTTATAAGCAGTATGGCTTTGTGCTGGGCATCATACATCTGGCTTTTCTTGACAAACTCTGTCCAGAAACGCAGCATGAAATTGATGGATGAGTCGCCAAATTCCGTGTAGTAAAACTCGATACGCTCCCCTATTTTTTGCTCAAATTCAGATGCGATTGCTTCACGTACCAGTTTCTCCACCTGCCTTAAATCTGAACCATAAGCAACGCCACAGGTCACGCTGATTCTAGAACGAGTCGCCAGCGAAAAGTTCACAAAGGGCTCCTCAATAAACTTGGAGTTGGGCATGATCACGTACTGGTTATCGGGTCGCCGCAAGACCAGGTTGCGCAAACTGATCTCGTGGACAAAACCACTGTGTTCACTGGTCTCAATATAGTCTCCTATTTTTATTTTAGGCAGGAAGGACAGCATGATTCCAGAAAATGTGTTGCTAAGTGTTCCCTGAAGTGCCAGTCCTATCGCCAGCGCCACGACTCCAGCCCCTGCCAGTAAACTAGTTAACGCCTTATCCAGATCCATGACTCCCAGTGCAATAAAAAACCCTATGACGAGGATGACCGCATAGATGATCTTCACGATGATGCGCCGTACCGACTGGTTCTTGAGGTATTTTCTAAAAATCCGCCTCAGTACCGCTGAGAGCCCCTTAGCGATAAAGAAAAAAACCACCATGACCACGATGGCCAGAGCGAGATTAGGCAAGCGCAAGATTATGGCATCCCACCAGCCGTAAAGTTTATCAGATAACCGGGACCACATGCCAGGCTCTTGTATCAATAAAATATAGTTTCTCATCATCATAAATTTAGAGTAAGGTGGAAAGCAATAGTGTGGCGGTTACTGCCAGAATGATGCTTAAGATACCTCCCACAAACAAGAAATGCTTGAATTTGTAAATGCCTGTGCCGTAAATCAGGGCATTAGTCTGGTAGCCTACTGGCGTGAAGAAACTAAAATTTGCCGCAAACATGACCGCCAGAATAAAAGGTTTTAACGGCGCGTCAAAGCCTGCTGCGATGCTTATCGCTATGGGCGTCATGATGATGGCCGTAGCGTTGTTAGATATGGTTCCACTCAGCAACATGGTAAAGATGAAAATAAGACCCAGAACAATTATTGAAGATTGTCCACTCAACAGTTCCATAAGCTGTTCTGTGATCCACGCATCAGTACCGGTGTTGCTCATGGCGATGCCCAGCGGGATCATTCCAGCCAGCAAGAATACGATCTGCCAGTTGACTTTATGGTAGATTTGTTCCAGCGAGATGTTGTTAGTCACCAGCAACAAACCTACTCCCGTAATGGAACTTGCCAAAATGCTCAGCACCCCACTACTGGCAAGACCTATGACTACCAGCAAAATAAATAGCGTAGAAAATTTGTTGAAACTGGGAATAGTGTCCTCAATTTCATGTTCATTGAGAATGGCCACGTTTTCAAGGCGCTCCAGATCGCGTAGGGATTCTCCCTGCATCTCTACCAGCAATCTATCGCCCGGTTTGATGCGTATGTCGTTGATGTCTTTTCTGATAAGTCGCGCCTTTGTATTGCGTATGTTCTTACGTTTCTGTAGTGCGAGTGGCAGCGCGTTGTAGATTCTGGACTTGCGCACCTTGTGTAAGGTCTTCCCTATAAGATTAGAACCTGGTAGAATGAGTAATTCTACATATTTCAATATAGCAGATTCCCTTGTTTTTTCATTTTTAGCAGGTTCCTCTTCTTTCTCACCTTTTAGCTTTCTTTTTTTGTGCAGTATGAGGTCGTCTTTTTGAATGAATTTTGCCAAATCATCCACCTGCCCCATCAATACCAACTCGTCGCCACTTTTAAGAGTGATGTATTTGCCGGGAGCGTTGATCACGTTCTGATCCCTAATCAATTTAATGATACTGATTTCTGGATTGTCATTGAGTAAGGTCTCAGAAAGTTTCTTGCCTACGAGATCACTATTTTCTGTCAGGGTGACCGTGAAAAGATACTCCTGGATCCCAAAAGTATCTGCTGGATCCATTTGCGCATCTTTGGGAAGCCAGTGCGAGGCAAGGGTCATAAAAACCACCCCTATACCGAGGAAAATGAGGCCGTAAACGGTGAATTCAAAAAAGCCCAACCGCTCTGCTCCCAGATTTTGAGCCACAGAATTCACGATCAAGTTTGTAGAGGTTCCCATTAAGGTACAGCTACCGCCCAGGATCCCAGCAAAGGAAATAGGCATAAGCAATTTAGAAGTAGAAAAGCCATACTTACTGGCCAGCTGTGAAACGATACGTATAAAAATGATCACGACTGCCGTGGTACTGATGAAAGCAGAAATACTTGCACTTATAAACATGAAGACCGGTGTGATCAGGATCAACGGGAGAATACTGACCTTCTTGATGCCGCGGGTCAACCAATCGATCACTCCGTTATTTTCCAGTCCTATCGCGATAATCATCAAACACAAAACGGTGATCGTAGCCGGGTCTGCAAAACCACTTATGGCATCTTCTGGCTCCACCAGCCCCAGTACTATCAGGCTCGCGATAATCAAAAAAGCAATCTTATCAATGGGAAACCACTCTGTCAAAAACAGCAGAATCGTCACTCCCAAGATGGCAAATACCAGTATAATTTCTAAATCCATAAGTAAGGAACTACAGACTAAATGTATCTCTTATGTGCACCATATGAGTACTAAATAATTACTAAACTTCAACAAGCTCAAGAATGAATTTGTAGGTTTAATACGGTTAAGAATCCATTCTAAATGAAAAAGCGCCGCAAGCTCCGCCTCAGTTGGCAATACGCATTGATGACCAGTTTACTGATCCTTTTGCTCACCATTATCGTCTACGGCGTGGGTTTAAGGCAGGAGAGCTACATCAAGATCATGTACATACCCGTTCTGTTTTTGAGTATCTTGCACTATACGCGCAACATCGCAGCACACGCTAAGCATATATTTTCCTTTAAAAAATTGTTCTTTTATGCGATGCGTACCAGCGTATTTACCTGTGTCTTCCTCTACCCATTGATCATGTTGTACTTAATCTACTTCTACTCAGATGGCGGCATCATAAAAATGCGGGAGAGTGTTATAGGTGAGGCTGGTGACCTGCGAGTCTTGTTTACCCTTGAGCTGGAGATCTTTCTTGTGCTCGGGCTCGCCTCCCTAGCGGCAAGTGGCCTTTATTCCAGTAAGAGCAAAGACCAGCTATAGTTCCATGAAGCCTGGGATCGTTATGGTGGTGTGGGGCTTTTGGGTAATTACGCTTTCGCGAAAGCGGAATCATGAAAAAGAATGAGATCACAAAAATCCTATATACTATTAAAATGGTGCTCAAATAACCAGGTCCACCAGGTTAGGCAGTTGATTCAACTGACTTGTGGTGACTTGCGTATAGATGAGCGTGGTCTTGATGTCATTATGCCCCAGCAGCTGTTGAATCGCTTTTATATTAATGCCCTTATCTAATAAGTGCGTGGCATGTGAATGGCGCAGGGAGTGCAGCGTCACGTTTTTTTTGATGCCAGCTCGCTGTACCGCTTTCTTGAATATCACCCGCAGACTGGAGGCAGAATATTGCTCGTGCTGGGCGTTTTCAATAAGATAGGTCTTAGGCTGGTAATTTTTATAATAGATTCTCAATAATATCTTGAGGTCATGGGGAAGTGGGAGCATGCGGTCTTTCTTACCTTTGAACAAGAGATCTTGACCTGGTTGCGCGCGCCGTCTACATGTTCAATTTTCAGGTTGAGTAACTCTCCAGATCGCAGGCCTAGTGCATATACGGTTAATATGGCAATGCGGTGTTTTTCATTTGTTATGGTGGCGAGCAGCCTCTTGATCTCCTCGATACTCAGTATGTCTGGTTGCACTTTTTGAGGCTTGCGCGGTGCGACGGTGGTAAGGTCCAGCTGGCGATTGTATACGAGTGAAAGGTATAGTCTCAGAGCGCTGGCGAGTTGTTTTTGCGTGGTGTAGGCCAGGTTCTGGGAGAGGTTTTTCTCGATAAACTTCTTGCGCAGGTAACTGGACTCAGCCTGATGTAAGGGTACATGTTCACCTATGAATTTTTGAAAAGCCACCAGCAGCCCCTGGTAGGTTTTCACCGTGTTGGGACTGTAGCGTTGTATCTCGAGTAGTGTTGTAAAATCGTCAAACATGCTTATATACCGTATATATTGCAATATGCAATTTTAGTCAAAAACATGCTTATATACCCTCAATATGAGGTGTATATATGGTGTTTTTGATATATTGCGGATATATACTAGTTGTAAAACATTTTGACCAACCAATGAAATTATTAGATATTACAATAAAAAACTTCCGCTCAATCAAAGGAGAGGGAATCACATTATCCCTTAAAGATTCAGATATAATTTTTTTATTTGGTCAAAATAATTCAGGTAAATCCTCTTTATTGTCTGCTTATGAATATATGATTGCGCCGAAAAAGAAAGCAGTTCTAAGCGACTTTCTTGGCTTTGACACAAATAACAACATTGAAATTAAAACGACATTTTTGAAAGAAGATGGAGACAATCAGATGTTTGAAAACAAAGGGTTTAACAAATGGGTTGCAGAAGATGGAACAATAAAGTTTAGGAAAACTTGGGTAGATGTCAATGTGGAAGGAAAAAAAGAAACTTTTGACCCTAATCCAGAAGTAAACGATTATGTTGACAATGGTTTTGGAGGTTTGGAGCAATATTTAACCAAACATTCACCTACACCAGTTAGAATTCCAGCATTTCCAACACCTGCTGACTTAACGAAATTCATTAAAGATACGATTCAAAAAAGCGTATTGAAAAGCCTAAAAGATGACGAAGTTGAAGCTTATCAAAATGTAATGAATGAAATAGAAAATTTACAAGAAAGAATATTGTCTAATGAAAATATTACCTCTAAAAGTGAAAAAGCAAATGACAATTTTAGAAAAATCTTTCCAAATCTAACGTTGGATATTAGCCCAATAGAGGGACAAGAATTCAATTTGGCTTCTACTTTTGAAAAAGAGTTTTCAGTTATTATCAAAGATGATAGATTTCCAGATGCAAAACAGGATTTCTCTCATCACGGTCACGGAGTTATTAGACAAGCATTATTCAATTTTTTAGGAATAGTCAAAAATGACTTACCAACAAATAACGAGGGAAAAAATGTTTCAAAAGAATACATCATATTGTTTGAAGAACCAGAAGTGTATTTACATCCTAAGGCAATAAATCTATTGAGAAAAGTTCTTTATGAATTATGTGCAGATTCCCCTTTTCAAATTATCTGTGCATCACACAGCCCTGCACTAATTGATATTTCTAAACCACATACTACTTTAGTCAGATTGATTAGAGAAGAAGATGGAATCACACGGCTTTTCCAAGCTGGAGATAACTTGTTTTCAACTTCTCAGGAGATTAAGAACAAAGTTCAAATGATTAATAGATTTGACCCAAATATTTGTGAATCATTCTTTTCTAACGAGGTTATTTTAGTAGAAGGCGACACAGAAGCAATAGTTGTAAGAGAATTGTTAGAAAGAAAATATCCTTCAAGTGATATATTCGTTGTAAATACAGGTTCAAAGAACAATATTCCATTTTTCCAAAAGATATTTAACCATTTCCGTATTAAACAACATATAATTCACGATAGCGATACACGTTACAACTATGACAAAACGAAAGATTTAGACGGCCAATTAAGTTATACCGTTAAAACCAATAATGATGGAAATCCTAAGAATAATTCCGCTTGGACAATTAACCAAAATATATGGAATGAATTAGTTAACGGAAATGAGATGACGGACAATCTTTCAAAACGATATGTTTCTGTTTATGATTTTGAAAGTTCACACGATTATCAATACGATAAGACTAAAGGAAAACCTTTATCCGCATTCGAATTTGCAAATTCATTAGATTTAGAAGCAGATGTTCCAATACTTAGTTTCTTAAGTATGATTTGTGGAGAAACAGAAAAGCCAATAGTCTATACGCAAGAAGAAATTGAAGAATTGGTAACCGAACCGAATGAATAAAAAACGTTTTACAACAATGGCTATAAACAATTGCTTTTACGGGCTTATCCTGGAAATTCCGCAGGAATTTTCAGCTTATCTTGTACTTGCAAAAGTCCGTGCCAACCCACGCAACTGTTCATAGCCTAGACCGTTGTCGGTGATTGCCCAAGGGACATGTTGCTCCGCCATGAAATCATCCATC
>CAZVYO010000001.1:0-901186 GCA_964631155.1 uncultured Flavobacteriaceae bacterium | reverse complement strand
ACCAAGGACCCTCTGATTAACAGTCAGATGCTCTAACCAACTGAGCTAAGGAGGACTGTGATATACACAAACTTAAACGGTTAGCAAAGCTGTTTGCTTAAGCGAGGGCAAATATAATATCTTTTCAGAATTCCAACGAATTTTCAAGAAAAAATTTGGACCCCTGTACTAATTTTTGATCGGTGGGAGTTGTTGCTCGATTCCAGCCTCATCTCCTACTCTTACTTCACTTGATCCCAAAATCGTAACCTGTCCTACCGTAAAGTCTTCTTCATCAGCTTCAAAGATGTTGTCTACATATTTCTGCGGGTTGCGATCTATGTAGGGGAACCACGTGCTGTGGATCTGGATCATGATGCGGTGTCCTTTTTTGAACGTATGCAAAATATCCTGCAGCGGGAAACGCACTTGCTCCTGACTATTTTCTTTAAAAGGCTCAGGGTTTGCAAAACTGTTTCTAAATCGGCCTCTGAAGGTTTCTGCTCGTACGAGTTGCTGGTAGCCTGCAAGCGTTACGTGTTTAGGCGTTTTCTCCTCGTTTTCCATATCCTCTGGGTACACATCAATGAGCTTTACGATAAAGTCAGCGTCTGTGATGCCGTTGAGGATTACGTCCAGCTGTGCCTGAATCTCTCCAGCCAGAGTCATATCCTCTTTAAGTACATCGGTTTGAAAAGTAAGCACGTCAGGTCTACGGCTGGCGTGACGTTGATCATCAGTCATGTAGGCTCTTGGAGTAAAAGTTACCGGTGTCACTTCACTTCTGAATGGTACTGGTTTTGAAGGATCGCTAGTGTAGGTAAACCTCACAGATTGGTTCTTAGCCTCATTGATTGTCAGTTTACCATCCTTTTCAAACCCTAAAACCACAGCCTTGTTCTTGGGTGGCCATTCTGCAAATTGATCCCATTCTTTTTTCCCTGTATCAAACATATAGGCTTCTGGCAACTCAGGGTTTTTCTTTCCTTTCAAATGGTGCTCAAAAAAAGGCGTCTCTATTTTCTTCTGGTAGAAGGTCGAAATACTATCGCCAAAAACGATATGATTCACCATCTGCGTGCCAGGTTCGCGCGCCCAGTTCCCGTGACTCCAGGGTCCCATAACAATGGTGTTGTTCTTATTTTTAGGATTGCGTCGTTCTACATTTTTGTAAATATTTAAAGGTCCATACAAATCCTCGGCATCAAACCAGCCACCCACGGTCATCACCGCATGATCTACATCGTCAAGATGGTTGATGATGGCGCGCTTTTGCCAGAATTCATCATAGTTGGGATGCTCGACCACATCCTGCCAAAAAAAGTTATCTGGAAAAATCTTTTCGGTCACGGTTTTCAATGGTCCGATCTTCATGTTGAACGCATAAGAGTCTGACATATCGCCCATTTCTCGCATGGCATTCCACTTGTCGCTGTACCAGCTCTCAGTCGTAGGCTCTGTCTGGTGACCAAAAACTGGATAAGCCATCAAATAGCTCTGCAAAGTCGCTCCCATGTGGTGAAAATCATCAAAAAAGAAATCTCCTATGGGTGCTTGAGGAGAACTCGCAACGAGTGCTGGATGGGCCTCTGGCAGGGCTGCAGCGGTGTAAAATCCTGGGTAGGATATTCCCCATTGACCCACTTTTCCATTATTATTAGGGACATTTTTCACTAAAAAATCGATCGTGTCATAGGTATCAGAACTCTCATCGATATCCTTTTTATTGCGCACGTTATTGCCCGGGATGTGCGGCCGCATATTATCAAAATCGCCCTCGCTCATCCAGCGACCACGCACGTCTTGATAGACAAAAATGTATCCATCTTCCATCATGTATTTATTGGGCCCTAGCGATCTCTTGAATTCGTTCTCACCATACGGCCTCACGCTATAACAGGTGCGCTGCAGCATGATTGGGTATTTACGCGAGGTGTCCTTAGGCGCATAGACCACGGTGTATAACTTGATCCCATCTCGCATGGGGATTTGATGAACGGTTTTTGTGTAGTTTTTCTCAACGTAGCTGCTGGATTCTTGCGCTTTTGCGATCCCGATAGTTATCGGGACGAGAACTAAAAAACCTACCAGAAATAATGTAATTGATCTCATATAATTAGAAATAAAAATCCCTGCACGTTAAAGAGTGCAGGGAATAGATTGTAAATTACCAGATAACCACCCGCTTCTCAGGAGCGATGTACATGCTGTCTTTCTCTGTGATCTCAAAAGCCTCATAAAAGGCTGGGATGTTGAGAAGCGGCGCGTAACCACGATACATACCCGGTGAGTGCGTATCGTTCTTGATGCGCTGCATAAGTGCCTCCTCACGCATCTTGGTTCTCCATACAGTTGCCCAGCTCATGAAGAAGCGCTGGTTCTGCGTATAACCGTCGATTTCTCCTGGACTACCCTTATCCTGGAGCCATAATTGAAGTGCGTCATAAGCGGCGTTTACACCACCTAGATCACCAATGTTTTCGCCCAAAGTGAACTTACCGTTTATGTTCACACCGGGCATCACTTCAATAGCGTCAAATTGCTCGGCAAGCTGATTCCCACGAGCTTCAAACTGCTCCTTATCTTTATCAGTCCACCAGTTAGTCATATTACCTTCTGCATCAAATTTTGCTCCTGAATCGTCAAAGCCGTGCGAGATCTCGTGCCCTATAACGGCTCCCATTCCTCCAAAATTGATCGCTGGATCTGCCTCATAGTTATAAAATGGTGGCTGCAGAATTGCTGCTGGGAACACAATCTCGTTGTAGTATGGATTGTAATAAGCATTAACAGTTTGTGGTGCCATGAACCACTCACTCTTATCTACTGGTTCACCCAGTTTAGACATATTGTCTTCATGACTCCATTCCTGCACCGCCATCATGTTATCAAATAGGTTCCCTCCATTATCAGGGCTTTTGATCTCCATTTCAGAATAGTCTTTCCACTTGTCTGGATATCCTATTTTGATGGTCATACCGTTCAATTTCTCGATGGCTTTCTCTTTAGTTTCCTCACCCATCCAATCAAGGTTATTGATGCGGTTTTCATAGGCTTTCTTCACATAATCGATCATCTCCAGCGCCTTTTCTTTTGCTTCTGGTGGGAATTTCTCGTCTACGTATAACTTACCTAGAGCTTCACCCACCACGGCATTTACGGTTCCCAGCGCACGCTCTTCTTGAGGACGTTGTTGTTTTGCACCACGCATGGTTTTACTGTAGAAATCCCAGTTTGCATCTTCAAGTTCTGTAGAAAGGTATCCAGCGGTGTTGTCTAACAAAGTCCACTTCAAATACTTTTTCATCATGGGTAGGTTTTTTGACACCCATAGATCACTCAATGCATCAAAGTATTTGGGCTGGCTCACGATAAGATTATCAAATTCAGCCACTCCCAGACCATCGAAATAAGCTTTCCATTCCATTTGCGGCATGAGTTTTTTCAACTCTGCCACCGTCATGGGATTGTAGGTCAGCTCTGGCTTGCGGCTCTGTACTTTGTCCAGACGCGGTGTAGCCATTTTAGTTTCAAAGGCTACGATGTCTGCAGCATCTTTTTTAGCTTGTGCAGCGTCCACTCCTACGAGTGAGAACATACGTGCGATGTGCTGCTCATATTTAGCCAATTTTTCTTTGCTATCCTCATCATCTTCCACATAGTACTCCCTTGACATTCCCAGAGCTCCGGTTCCCAGATTAGCTACATTCTTATCGGTATCCATGGCATCTGCGCCTACGTAAAATGAAAAGAAGGGACTTAATCCTTTTCGGGAAAGTTCCACCAGCAGGGGCTGCATTTCTCCAAGCGATTGCACACCTTGAATTTGTTGCATGTATGGTTTGATGGGCTCGTAACCTGTTTTGTTACGATTCTCAGTATCCATGATGCTTTGATAGACATAAACTGCCTTGGCCTGATCAGAACTAGGATCTAGATTTTCATCATTTCTGGCTTTATCGAGGATTGCTAATACGTCAGATCTGGTGTCTTTTGCTAATTTATTGAAGCCACCCCATACGGTTTCATCTTCCGGAATTTGAACCGAGTCGAGCCATCTTCCATTGACATAGCGGTAGAAATCATTTTTAGGAGACACGCTCGTGTCCATATAGCCCAGTTCTAGACCTGGGTAGTCTTTTTCTTCTACCACTTCGGTAGTTTCCTTCTCGTCTTTACAAGAGAAAGTCAATGCTCCCACTATGGCTAGTGCGGGTAGTAATTTTGAGGCTTTCATGATACTAAAATTTTGAACTCCCTAAAATACCGCTTTGCTATAAAAATTATGTTAAGGTATTGACAAGGAAATCAAAATTTGATCGTTCGACTCCGTAATTATTAGCTGGTATAAAATTTTGTGAGGTGTTACGCTTTCGCGAAAGCGAGACCTTTAACTAGGATTTAATCAGTTTATGTGTGGTCTTTGCTCCATCATCATCAGAAATCTCGAGTAGATAAACTCCCTGAGATACGTGATCCAATTGAAGAACAGTAGAATTTCCATTTACTTTTTGTTCAGAAATCAATTTCCCGCTTAGATCAAAAACCTTAAATGTAAACTCATTACCTGAGCTCCAAGAAACATTAAAAGTTCCTGAAGACGGGTTCGGATAGATTTTGATGTCGTTTTCCAACTGAGCCTGAGCGCTGCTCGCTGTTCCTGAAATCACAAAATTGTCAATTACTGCACCTTCCTCTGTAACCGATTGATCAGTCACAAACGAAAATCTAAAAATCACATTTGATTCCCCTGCCAAGAAATCAAGTGCATGAGAATAAGTCGCCATGGTAGTTGCGCTACCCGTCCATTGCGCTCCCACACAATTAAAACAGTTGGATCCATTTGGGAAACGACTGGAATTGTACCAGTTAGGATCATTTGAGGAACCTAGAATATCCCAAGAAGCACCTTGATCTGTCGAGTATTCCATGTACAACAAGTCCCAATCCTGCTCAATCTCAAACGCCATTTCAAAACTCAGTTGAGCTGTAGATACATTTGAAAAATCATAACAACCCGAATATAAATAGCTGTTAAGTTCATTATCATGATTTCCATTCAAGTTTGTGGCATAGGCAAAGCTATCGTTTCCTGCACCGGCAGAATTTAATACGAAGCCGTTAGGCACTCCACGCTGCCAGGTGTTGCTATCGTTTGTCAGAAAGTCTCTGGTCTCAAAAGTGTAGGTATCATTGAAAGCGCCGCTTTGATTGATAGAAATCTCGGTGCTGCGAGAATTATTTGAGCTAAACGCATCGTTAGGAACGCTTACCTCTACCAATAGATTATTAGTACCCGTACTCAGGCTGAGATTAGGCAGACTTATGATCTGGTTATTTCCAGGAGCAACAGCTACAGCAATCTGACTCGTAATAGCTGCTTGATTATTCAACGTGTATGTCAAATCAATTTGATTAATTGTAGATGTTCCATTGTTTCTTATTTCAAGACCGAGTGGTGAAGCTGCACAAGCTAGATCTCCTCCATCAGCAATGATTCTGGAAATAGCAACATCAGTCGCTGGAGCTGCGATAGGTACTGCTGTTTGCCACACACCTCTTCCATAAGTAGCCGCCGTCATGATCCCATCGCTCGTATTGATTTCTAAGTCTCTAATGCTTGAATTGGGCAAATTGTTCAGGAAGGGTTCCCAGCTAGTCGCATTATCTTCTAAACGAAATACGCCTGCTGAAGTTCCCACATACAGATTCTCAATTGCATTGAGCGGCTGGTGTGCCAGCGCGTTTTTGCCCAGATTAGGCAAATTATACGTGATGTTGCTGAAACTGTTACCGCTGTTAGTACTACGATAAACTTCACCAAAACTGCCTGACGTAGATACATACAATGTATTGCTGTCATTCCCATTCACTTCGATCGCCGCGATGTTGTCGTTAAAGTTCTGGACAAAATTGAAACTTACTCCAGCATCATCGCTGCGATATAAGAACGAATTGTAGCCTATATAAATGATATTATCGTCGTTAGGATCTATCTCCAGCACATCAATATTCCCTCCAAAAGACTGAGATACTGACTGCCAGCTGAAGTTTGAATCCATTTTATATAGCCTAGAGTAACCTGCATAGATGTTTCCTTGACTATCGGTTTTGAGAGGTGTTATCCAGTTTCCTTGTTCTGGACCTTGGACTGAACCTGCTCGGCTTATACCATTAGTTGTAATATTCAATGAGCCACCAAATTGCGTAAAACTGTAACGCAAATCAGAATTATTGGGATCGATTCCAGCATCCATTCCATCGGCACCATGGTAGTTTGTCCAATTGTTGTTTTTTCTTAAAAAACCACCATTATCCTGCAGTCCACCCGCAAGATCAGCACTAGACTGTCCCACCGCTATGCGATAAAACTGACCTATTTGCGCACCAGCCGTAAGGTCAGTAAACGAACTCCCTCCATTAGTACTGCGATAAACACCACCATCAGTAAGAGCAAAAAGTTCGTTACCAAATTGTCTGATTTGATGGACATCAGCATGAACGTAGGCTGGATCATTAGGCTGATTCCAGTTATTCAATTTAAAGAAGTTTGACCCTCCGTTAGTAGACTTCCACATGTTAAGGCAACCGGTGTATATGGTATTTGCATTGTTTGGATCTACTTCAAGAGCTAGGTCATACCAGCCCTGTCCACTCTCTAGAATATCCTGACCCCTATCTCGTTGTGAGAAACTCAATCCAGAGTTAGTAGATCGATATACTCCCAATAATTGAGCTTGTGAATCAATGATTAATAGGTATACGTAGTTTGCACTTGCTGGTGATACACCTATTACCGACCTCCCCTTGTTGAAAGGAAGTCCATTACTTATTTCAGTCCATGTCTGACCACCATTTGTAGATCTGTGAAAAGAGTCGAGCGTTGAGATATAAAGAGTGTTTACATCGCCTGGCTTGAACTTCAAATCTTTCACATTTCCGAAGAACGTGCGATTGAAAGTCGTCCCAGCATTTGTACTTATGTATAGACCGCGATTAGAAGAGACAACAATCTTATTTGAGTTAGTAGGATCTATATAGACTTCACTAATATTTGCAAAAGTGTCAAAAAACTGAAGCCCGGTAGTACTAAAAGTCACACCTCCATCAGTACTTTTTAAAAGACCTATGCTAGGCGCATCACCGGCATCATCATCACCTGTTCCCACATAAATAATGTTTGAGTCGTTAGGGTCGACCGCTACAGCACTGCTCCCTACCCTAGAGATAAAATCGTTGAGTGGATTCCAGGTGATCCCAGCATCAGTTGATTTCCAGGTGCCGCCGCCTGGGGTACCTATGTAATAAATGTTAGGATTGTTAGGATCAACGGTCATGGAATTGACACGTCCCTGACCAGCAGACCATGATCCCGCATTTGTGTAAGAGAACGGACCCATAGGCATCCAGTTAGAATCATCACTTTGCACTCCTAAGGTTTGAGTCTTTTCAAGCTCAGCCAGTATTTCAGAATTAGATTGAAGGGTTCCATCTTTTTTGAGATAAGCTTTTGCAGTTTCCAGCCACCTCATATAAGGCTTGTATCCACTACCTTTAGCATCTTTGTCATGTAATTCCCAGTAGGCGTCTCCAGCAGTTTTTATTTCTTGATAGGTAAGCTGCTCGGCAGATTTTTCAAGAAGTAACTCGTGCATCCAGGGCGTTTCAAGTAACGCTTGGGAATTACCTTGGTTAAAAATTAGAAAAAAAAGTAGGAACGGTAGTAGAGAATATCTTTTCATGCGGTGCGCAATATAATTCGCAATCATGAAAAGATTAAGATATCGTTATGAAAAAGCTCTGAAAAAACTAAATATTTCGAAATGAATCGAGATTTTCTACGATTCATTAAACAATTTTCTAGTTACTTTTTATTCTCGATAAATTTCTCGTCCCATTCTTGCTTCATCTCAGTAAGCGCTTTGACATTATCATTAGGAACAGCAATGGAGAGCACGTAATGAGCAATTTTCCAGTTTCCGTTGATATTTTTTAAGACACCGCTACCTCTACAAACTCCCATTTGAGTATCTAGTAATTCATCAAAATAGCTTACCCCATTTATGAAATAGATATTGCGCTCAATGGGTGTGAAGGACCAGGCCTTGCCACGATCAAAATATGGTTTTGAGAACTCCTCAAATTCTTTGCGCTGCCAGTTTTCTGTGGCATCTGTTCCTATGAAGACAGCGTCTGAGGTCATCAAGTCAAAATAATCATTGAATTGCGCTCGTGAAGCCGCATCATGCCAGTTATCCAAGGTATTAGAAACTGCTTGAGACCTTGAGTCTGTCTGTGCAGATGTTGTCAATAAAAACGATAAGAAGATGAAAAGAAAATACGATTTTTGCATGCCTAAAAATAGGAAACATCTCATAACCCATGAACAAAAAAAAGTGTGGCTGGTGCCTGGGCGATGCTCAATATGAACAATACCACGATGCCGAGTGGGGCGTACCTGTTCATGAAGACCAGACCTTGTTTGAATTTCTTATTCTTGAGACCATGCAGGCAGGCTTGAGCTGGATTACGGTTTTACGCAAGCGCAATAATTATAGAAAGGCCTTGGATCAGTTTGATGTAGATAAAATTTCTCAATATGATGAAAGCAAAATTCAAGAGTTGATGCAGAATTCAGGCATCATACGCCATGAATTGAAAATTAGATCCATCATAAAAAACGCAACAGCTTTTAAAGAAATTCAAGAGAAATATGGTAGTTTCTCAGAATACCTCTGGAATTTTGTAGATCATAATCCCATCAAAAACAATGTCAAGTCCTACCAGAATGCGCCTTCCAGAACTGCTCTTTCTGATCGTATTGCAAAAGACCTCAAAAAAAATGGTTTTAAGTTTGTAGGGTCAGTCACCATTTACGCTTATATGCAGGCTATAGGAATGGTAAATGATCACGAGGTCACCTGTTTTAGATATGATGAAGTTTAAAGTTTTATGGATTTTGATGGTTCTCGCTTTCGCGAAAGCGTTACCCATACAAGCACAAGAGGTGAAGAAAGAGCAGGAGTCTAGAGTAGAATCTCAAGATTTCCCGGCAGAGAGTGAACGATGGGTCAGGGCTCTTTCCCAAAATTGCAAAAACCTCAAGTTCTACAAAGAAGTGGATGGTGATAAAACCAGCTACGAGCTGAAATGTAAGTGTGATGATGGCAAGCGTAGCATCGAGTTTAGCGAGAAGGGAGCGCTAGAAGACGTTGAAATTATTGCCAGGGCCAAAAAAATCAACAAATCAGTCCTAAAGAGTATACAAAAAACGCTGGACAGCATCACTTCAAAAAACCGCATCGAGAAAATCCAAGAACAATATTTCCCAAAATCAGGATCTCCAGATACATTCAAGCTCCGAATCAAAAACGCTGACCTAGATGGTTATGAACTGATTGTAGCTTTTAAGGAGAAACGTAAAATCTATCGGAAGGAATTACAGTTCGACCGTAATGGCAAGCTTTTGAACTCACGAGATATTAAACGTCTGGAATATGATTTCTTGCTGTTCTAGGTGGGCCTTATTTATACTTTTCCCGATCTGCTGCTACAGTCAGATTGATGAAGTACTGGTGGATCCCTCTATCACATTTTCATTTCAGAAAGGTTCAAGATGGGGATTCAATACGATTGTAAATCAGCGTAGTGTAATTTACGAGGAAGGGCAAGCGCTGCATGTTCAAGCAGCCCAGTTTGTGACTTATGAAGTAGGTTTTTATAGTCAGCTAGGTATGGGAGTCATGTACCGTGAGCTTTTTGATGATGATCGCCCAGAGGAACTGCGCACTACTCAACAATATGTGTTTGCGCGCAAATACAATGCTCTTAAAATTGCTCATCGAGGCAGGTGGGATCAACGCTGGCGTGCAGACCGCCTCACGCACAGGTGGCGCTACCGCCTTTCCAGCTCATTGCCACTAAACGGTCTTAGAACAGACAGTTCAGAGTTTTATCTGACGGGAAGCTGGGAAACGCTCTTTATTGCAGAAAATGGAGCATCCCCAGAATTTGACCAACGGTTCTCAATAGGTCTAGGACAGCAACTAAACAACAACATTAAGCTTCAACTTGTTACCACCTATAGGATTGAAGATTTTACCGCAGCTCCTGAACGATTGCTATTTCTAGAACTGGGATTGTATTACTCGCTCAATTGAGACAAAAATACCTGCCGATCCATTTCAATCGCGCCGAGACTTGCTAAATGATCGTTGTAGATCTGAGCGTCAATGAGCTTGTAGTTTTGAGACTGCAATTTAATAATCAGGTACCATAGCGCTATTTTGCTGGCATCTGTTGCTGTGGAAAACATACTCTCACCACAGAAAATCCCTTTTTGATTTAAATCAATCCCATAAAGACCACCGACGAGACCATCTCCCTGAAATACTTCAATGCTTTTGGCAAATCCCAATTTGTATAAATTGACATATGCAGTAATCATATCGTCATTGATCCATGTGCCATGTTCTCCCTTGCGATGGACTTTGCTGCAGCTTTGAATTACGTCTTTAAAACAAGTGTTTTCTCTAATCTCGTAACCTCTATTTCGCTTACTTTGCCTTAATGACTTGGAGATTTTCATGGGCGTTTCAGATCTCAGGTCAAAGACCATTCTGGGATCCGGACTCCACCAGCAAATAGGATCACCATCATCATACCAAGGAAAAATGCCTTTATTATAAGCATCCATCAAACGCTCCGTACTTAAATCTGCTCCAGCGGCTAGCAAACCATGATCTGCAGCTTTTGTGGGGTCAGGAAAAGGATCGTTTGCTTGTAAAAATGGAATCATATATGCTTAAGAATTTCTAAGAAGAATTTATTGAAATCGATCAAATACAAATACTCACTTTACTTGATTACACCTTAGCTTAAACACATTTCAAAGCTATCAACTAGATTTCCAACGATTGCAGATAAGATGATTTACAAAGATTGACTGTATAAACTTGCACATTTGAAAGTAATTAACAATCTTTGAACAGTCTTCGGATTTAATTTTATTTTCATCATTGCTTTTTTTGAGTTTGTTTGAAGACTGAACCATTTAATTAGAAAAATCCCGACCTCGCGGTCGGGATTTTTTGATTCTAACTGCAAAATTTACTTTCTCAATTAAAAAGGTAGATCGTCGTGATCTTCATCTTTTGAATTTGAAATAGGTTCATACTCATCAAATGGTGGTACTTCTGGAGCTCCTTGATGCGGATTTGCATTCAACTTCTCGATACGCCATCCAGAAATACTGTTGAAATATTTTGTTTCGCCCTGTGGACTCTGCCACTCACGTCCTCTCAAGTTAATTCCTACTTTCACTTGATCACCCACATTAAAAGCGTCCAACAAAGATGTCTTATCCTGCACAAACTCGATCATGAGGTGTTGTGGGTATTGCTCTTCTGTCGTTACGACTAGTTCTCTTTTCTGAAAACCATTGTTACCAAATGTTTTAGTTTCCCCTTTTACTTTGATTTTTCCTTGTACTTCCATAATTCACTTATATCAATATTATTTTCCAAGCCTCTTCCAGCTGGTTCTTTCTTATAAATTCCTTTGCTTTTGCATGTCTTTGAACCTCGTTAAAGCTCATGAGATCATTTTCAATAGCATATTCCTTCACCTCCTCTTGATCAGGAATCCTCTCCACGTTTCCTAATCTTCCCAAATCATTGCCAGTAAGCACCGTACTGTTTCTAGCGGTTTCTGGAATAGTATCTACACCTACCCCTAGAGAAGCTAGAGGTTTGGGAACCTCAAACATGGCATCTTTTGATCTACAGTACCAGTTGCCTCCCATGCGCGCTACCGTATCGATCTTGAATGGATCAATCTTGCTGTTATCATCCAGCACCTCATCGTCTACGTGCACCATTAATACTTCACAAATGATCAGGTTTCCAGCGCCACCTTCTTGTCCCAGCTCTACAATCTCCTTCACTTTACACTCAAATTGTACCGGGCTTTCAGCAACTCGTGGTGGTCGCACCTTTTCTGAAGCAATCTCAGTCAACCCTGACTTTACAAACTCATTGACACCTTCTGCATATTCTGTGCTGCTGAGAGACATCTGTTGGACCATATCGTAATTGACAATATTGATAACAACCTCTTTTGTTGCCTGGGCATTGAGCAAAGTATGCTTGACCGTATTGTTTCTTACCCTTCTGGCAGGCGAGAAAATCATAATCGGCGGATTTGCACTAAACACATTGAAAAAGGAATAAGGTGATAGGTTTACTTTCCCCTCCTTATCAATCGTGCTGGCAAAAGCAATAGGTCTAGGTTGAACCGCTCCCAGCATAATGCCGTGAAGTTCAGCCGTTGATATTTTATTAGGATCTAGTTTCAATGTAAATAGCGTGACTTACAAATATATTTTATTGTTACGGATTAACCATTTAAGTAGTGAGTTTTTATACAGCTTTCATATCGAGATCAAAAGCGTTTTTAGCCTTCTCTGTACTACCATCTAGTTTAAGATACCGGGTATCTACTTCCCCTGTGGAAAACTTTGTGTAACTTTCACTTTCCCTAAACAAACCGCCCTACTTATGAGGCCCAAGTCACATTTCACCTCAGCCATTTCATTTATTGCGATTTTATTGCTTTGCTGGTACGCATTTAACAGTCAGACACCTTCTGCAGACGTAGATGACAACGTCCCCCTAGATGAGTGGTCTACTCACAGGGCACTCAAACATGTTGAAGCCTTATCTCATGAACCTCATTATGTAGGATCGCCCGGTCATACCAAAGCACGAGAGTACATTATCACACAGCTAGAATCCCTTGGCCTGAGCGTAGAAACCCAGCGAGGATTTACACTCGATGAGTATGGAAATCTTGCCGAACCCATCAATATTTTGGCACGTATCGAGGGAACAGATCCTGAAGCTCGAGCTGTAGTCATTTCCACTCATTATGATAGTGATCCCCATTCCAGTCTGGGAGCCAGTGATGCTGCAAGTGGCGTGGCTACCATTATTGAAGGCGTCAGAACATTTTTACATAGCGGGAAAAAATCTAAAAACGATGTGATCGTTCTCATTACCGATTCTGAGGAATTGGGTCTCAATGGTGCTTCTCTATTTGTAAATGAACATCCTTGGGCTGATGATGTTGCCATGGTGCTCAACTTTGAATCCAGAGGAAGTGGAGGCCCTAGTTACATGTTAATAGAAACTAACGGTGGTAACCGAAAGATCATTGAAGCCTTCAGCGATGCTGGAGTTGATTATCCCGTTGCCAACTCACTCGCCTACTCTATTTACAAAATGCTGCCCAACAGTACCGATCTAACCGTCTTTAGGGTCGATAAAGATATTAATGGACTCAACTTTGCCTTTATAGGCGACCATTTTGACTACCACACGCAACTGGATAATTATGAACGCTTGGATCGAAATTCGCTCGCGCATCAAGGTTCCTATCTTATGCCGCAACTTGAATTCTTTGCCAGCGATGCGATGAAAAGAGACTACAAGGCAGAAAAGGGTGATGACCTCGTTTATTTCCCGCTACCAGGTCTGGACCTCGTAAGTTTTCCTTTTTCTTGGTTACCCATCATGATTATTGTGGGGGGAGTAGGTTTATTGATTTTGATCCTACTCGGTGTGAAAAAATCCCGCATCAAAGTCAAGGATGTTTTCATAGGATTTGTACCATTTCTACTGAGTTTAATTTTGAGTTACCTGTTGATCACCTACGGATTTCAGGTGGTGGCGGGCGACGTTTTTTATGTGGATAAAGGCTCTGTATTTCCGTACAATGGTTACTGGTGGATCGCTGCTGCCAGCGCACTTGCACTCGCCATTTGCTTTGCATTGTACCAGCGGGTCTACCATCGTGATCGCATTGCTAGTCACTCGGTTGGGCCGCTATTTTTCCTTTGGCTCATTGCGCTGCTTATTTGTTTCCCGGTGGGAGACGGCGGTTTGATACCCGGTGTTTTTCTTCCTGGAGCAGGTTTTTTTCTGGTTCCCTTTTTCATGGGATTGGTCCTTGTCTGGCTCAACATTTATCAAAAACGTCCCAGCTATATTCTCACCGTTTTACTGGCGATTCCCACGATTTTCATTTTTGTGCCCTTTATCAAAGCCTTTCCGGTTGCGCTAGGTGTGAGCATCCTCTTTGTGGCAGGTATTTTAACGGTGCTCGTTTTTGGTTTGATGATGCCTATTTTTGGGCATTACCGCGAGAAAGGTGTACTGGCAGTAGCCTCATTGCTAGTAGCAGGTGGTTTTATAGTTACCGCTTTCGCGAAAGCGGAATTCTCACAGTCACAACCGCAATCCACAAGCCTCCTCTATATAGCCGACCTCGACACTAAAACCGCAAAATGGGCGAGTTACGACACCTTCCTGACTGACTGGACACGAGAAAAACTGGGAGAAGCTCCCGAGGACGCTCAGGAATTGGGCAATAACGTCGCAGATTCTAAATACAGAACGAGAATAGAACACACCGCTCCAGCCGATTTTATAGCAATGGACTCGTTGAACATCCAGATTTTGAGCGACACGCTCTTAAATCAAGAGAGGCGGATAAAACTGAGCATATCCAGTAACTCCAAGGTCAACCGTTACGAAGTCTTTGCAGATACCGCCTATCAATTTACCGAATTGATCGCAAATGAAAAGCCAGCCCCATTTGATGAAGAAACCGGCTTGGTTTACCCATACCGCCGCGGCAATCGACTGATCAGTTATTATGTGAACGAGAATAAACCGCTGGAACTGGAAATGGGTTTCTCGAGCGATCAAGAACCTAAGTTGATGATTTACGCGGCCTCTTTTGACTTATTTGAGAACAAGGCCTTGAACGTCTCTGCAAGGCCCGAAAATCAAATTCCCATGCCCTTTGTATTGAACGACGCTGTGATCAGAAAAAAATCGGTGGTACTGAATCAAATCGAGGATTCAGAAATGTCTGAAAGCCCTTGATATGAATCATAAAGTAGGGATATTAGGTTGCGGCTGGCTGGGCAAAGCTCTTGGGATTGAATTAGTCAAGTCTGGATATATAGTTAAGGGCACGGTCAGGAAAAAGCAGGATTTTGAATCTCTTCAGAATCTAGACATTCAACCCTTTCTGATGGAACTCAGTCCAGATAAAGTAGATGGTGAGATTCATGAATTTTTTAATAACCTTGATACGCTGATCATCTCATTGCCTCCCGGAACGAGAAAAAACCCAGAGTACGACTTCAGCGGGAGCATCAGATTACTGATTGACACTATAAGATCTTACGATTTGAATGAGATCCTCTTTGTATCGAGCACATCAGTTTTTGAGGATCGAGAAGATATTCCTAAATATGATGAAAATAGTACACCTACTGGTTCCAGCGCCTCTGCTCAGCAGCTCGTACAAGCTGAAAACATCATTCAAGAGAGTGGTTTTAAAAATATCATTCTACGCTCCGGAGGCCAAATAGGCCAAGACCGGCATCCCATCAAATATTTAGCAGGCCGCAAAGGTTTGCCCAACCCAGACGCTCCGGTGAATCTGGTCTCTCAGGAATACCTCGTCCTACTGATGGCAGAGTTGATCTCTGCCGAGAATCCTCCAAAAATTGTCCATGCGATCAGCGAGCCGCACGAGTCTAGGAAAGATTATTATTCTAGAATTGCTAAGGAAAGGAATTTAGAAATTCCAGAATTTGATGGGTCAGGAAATAGTAAAGGGAAGATATTGTTGAGTAAGGTATTTATAAATACAAGTTTTTAATTCTTATGCAGCTATTTCGAAGATTATTGAACGTACTCAATCAAAGAAAAGGAGAAATTGAGACTGAAAAGATCAAAATTGATTACGAACGAAGTGCTCAGGATATTTGGAAGAAATATGTACCCAAATCAGGTCAATCAAAATTTGTGGTCGGCGAACTCCTGCGAGCGGTTGAAAAACTGCGCGATGAGGCAAATCGGAATGGGAATGGAAACTTTAACGATCAATGTCATCTGATCTTAATTAATTTTTTAAGAGACAAGTTGAGCGATAAAGACGTGTTTGAAATTAATGTAATTGAAAAGATAAATGAAGAGCTAAACCTTTTAAGCATAGAGAAAGAGCCACAAACGGGAGATGAAATTTATGACCGGCTTACAGAACGGGTTATTGATTGGTCTCTATTTTACGGTGAACACATAATTCACAAAAAAAATCCTAATCTACTTTGCTAAATTTCCCCTTGATTTAGCTGTTTTTAAAATTTGGTCCTTTGTTAATTTTGTGAAACCACTTTTCTCAGCTGCATCGAGCTTTTTTCTAATGAACTTTATTTCTTAAGCATTTAAAAACAATTTAACCTCTTCCATTTTTAGAGCTATTTTCATTTAAGCTGCAATAAAAATAGGATATTTAGAAAAATATCGGTTCACAAACTCTCGCTGTCGTTGCAAATTTTAAAACATTTGACTGTCTAAAAATGATCAAAAGACACAAATTGAAAATTTTGATCCTACTCGCGCTCGGGATTTGGTATTATTTCTGCCTTCCGGAACAGCTTTTTGACGTGACTTATTCAACGGTTTTAGAAAGTAGTGATGGTCAGCTGCTGGATGCCCACATCGCTGCAGACGAGCAATGGCGTTTTCCAGAAGTGGACAGCGTGCCTTATCGTTACAAGCAATGTGTCTTGCAATATGAAGACGCTCATTTCTTCAGCCACCCAGGTTTCAATCCGATTTCGATTCTAAAGGCTCTGAAACAAAACATTGATGCAGGCCGGGTGGTACGTGGCGGTAGCACGATCACGCAACAGGTAATCAGGCTTTCGCGAAAGCGAGATCGCAGCTACCTAGAGAAAATCATCGAGCTCATTGTGGCCACTCGTTTGGAACTACGGCATTCTAAAGAAGAAATTCTAGAACTCTATGCTTCTCACGCTCCCTACGGAGGGAATGTGGTGGGTCTGGAGATGGCGTCGTGGCGGTATTTCGGACGCAAACCTCATGATCTTAGCTGGGCAGAAAGCGCCATGCTCGCCGTACTTCCCAATGCTCCTGGACTGATTTATCCTGGGCAGCGCTCGTCGATTCTCAAGGACAAAAGAGATCAATTACTTTCCAGACTTAATGAAGAAAAAATCATCTCTGATATGGAGTATGATCTCGCTTTGCTCGAGGAGATTCCGTTGAAAGATTACCGTGTACCTCAACTGGCGCCTCATTTGCTGCAAAGGGCTCGCAAGGAATATGGCACTCAAAAAATCACTTCAACCATAGAGTATGGATTGCAGCAACGCCTGAATAAAATTGCAGAGAATCATTACCATAGATTAGCTCAAAATGGTGTCTACAATCTATCCATTTTAGTTCTAGATGTAGAGAATGCTAGTGTCGCAGGATATGTAGGTAATGGACCTACTACTGTTGAGCACGGTAAAGATGTAGACATCACCACGGCCCCCAGATCTACGGGAAGCGTTTTAAAGCCTTTTCTCTACGCTTCCATGCTTGATGAGGGTTTGCTCTTACCAGACACGTTTGTCAAAGATATTCCCACTACCATAGACGGATATAAAACCGAGAATTACGACCGTACCTACCGCGGTGCCGTGCCAGCTTCAACAGCACTCGCTCGATCACTCAATGTTCCTGCGGTGCGTATGTTACAAGATTATGGAGTAGAAAAATTTTACAGCAGGTTGCAAGATCTGAGCTTATCAGATATCAATCGCGGTGCTTCTACTTATGGCTTGAGCCTAATCATAGGTGGTGCTGAGAGCAGTCTGTGGGATTTGTCTGGCTCTTATTTACACCTGGCACGAGATCTCAAGAATTACACCTCCCAAAGTAGCCAGTACGATCCAGAGGAGTACAAACCGGTTACTTATGTGTTAGGTGATTCCGCTTTCACTTTGACTCCGCTCAACGACCAGGGGACAGCGGGCATTTCGACTCCGCTCAATGACCGCAGATTAGGGCTTTCAGCGGAATCTCAAAGACCCAAATCGAGTGAAAAATGGTCTCAAGATCCTAACGTTTTTAGTGCAGCCAGTATTTACCACACTTTTGAAGCCATGAAAAAGGTCAACAGACCAGAAGGAGAAGAAATATGGCATTTTTTCAACCCCAACCGCCAGATCGCATGGAAAACCGGAACTAGTTTTGGGAACAGGGATGCCTGGGCGATAGGGATAACGCCTAAATATGTTATAGGCGTCTGGGTAGGAAATGCAGACGGTGAAGGACGCGCTGACCTCACGGGAATCGATAGTGCGGCTCCTATTTTATTTGACGTCTTCAACGGTTTCCCGGCAGGTGCCTGGTTTGAAAAGCCTTACGATGATCTCATAGAATTAGAAGTCTGTGCTGCGAGTGGACATCTCGCAGGTTTAAATTGTGAAGAAACGCTGCAGCAATACATTCCAGTAAAGGGAGAACGCACGCCTCCGTGTCCTTATCATCAGATCATCCACCTAAGTGAAAACGGTTCTCATCGGGTTGAGGCAGGTTGTTATCCCATTGATAAGATGCAGCATAAAACCCATCTGGTTTTACCACCTGCTATGTCTTATTACTACGCAAAATCTCATGCATCTTATGAGCGCTTACCTGATTATCTTAAAAATTGCTCAGCGGCAGATGAGAAAATGATGCGATTCATCTACCCCTCTCATAATACTACGATAAGCATCACCAAAAACAGAGATGGCAATTTAAATCCTGCTATTTTTGAATTGGCTCATAGAAATCGGGAGAAAAAAGTTTTTTGGTATGTAGATGACGCTTTCATAAAAACTACTTCGGGAATACACGAGGTAGCTCTCATAGCTGAAGCCGGTAGGCATCTTATCTCTGCCGTAGATGAAGACGGGAACTCAGCTAAAATTTACGTGAATTTTGAGTGATCACCTCAGCTTTCCATTTTTTGCGGTCCACCAGCCGGTGGTTTTTACTTTCATCACGCCGCTCTTCACATACGGATCGAGGTTAGCCAGGCTATCTGCCATTTGTAAGGTAGGCGTATTGAAAACCACGATACCACGCCACTCACCACCATTATTCATAGGCCCGATCAGGCTGGCATGACCTTCTTCATACATGCGTGAAAGATGTTTGAGGTGTTCCGCTTGCAGGCGTGTGATCTCTTCTTTGGGCAAAGAATCGTTTTCACCAGTCAGTAATTGCACCATATAATATTCTTGCATCAAATACTGCTCGCCACCTTCTTCATAGGTAAACACATTGTAACCAGCTTTTTTGAGAGAATCTGCGCGTTTTACCAGCTCCAATGAATCAGTATTTGTCGTATCTGGCGACTTCTCTTTTTGCTGCTCAATATCTTGTTTACAAGAGGATGTCAGCATAATAACGAGAATGATTGAAAATAAATTTCTTACCATGTTGAAAAAGGATTTTGACTGATGTACGAATTGTAATAACGAGGATCTCCGGTTATCTCTTCTCCTAACCAATCAGGTTTAGAGAAGGCTTGGTTCTCATCTTTGAGTTCGATCTCGGCGATTAGAAGGCCATCATTTGCTCCATGAAAGACATCGATTTCCCACTTGTTGCTGTCATGCTGGACTTCAAATCTGGTTTTATAAATAACCGTAGGAATGCAAAGTTCCAGAAGAGCTTGTGCCTCGTTACCGTCAATTTCCCTTTCCCATTCAAACCGAGTGGTTCCAGATGCATTGCTTTTACCCTTTACCGTAATGAATCCTTGATCGCCTTTAATTCTGATGCGTACGGCTCGCTCTGGATCGGCAGAGAGGTAACCTTGAGCAATTTCAATTCCTTGCATTCCATTGAGAAATGATGAATCCTGAATTTTGAATTTACGCTCGATTTCTTGAAGCATTAATACTACTATTTTTGAGCGATTTGCTTGAGCTCGTCGCTTTCAATGCGTGAGGCGTTGTAACCATTCTTTGCAATAAAGATCATGGCTTGCGCGATGGTTTTTGGGTGAATGGTTCTATACTTTCTCAGAAAACCTATCATCAATGGATCAATAATCTTCTGAAATTTCTTCCATGCAGCTTCAAAAGTTCGCTTTTCTTCACGGTTACCACCTATTAAAGCGGGCTGGACAAAATAAGATTCTGCAAATCCCAATAGCTCAATATCGCGTTCCATCTCCCCTTTACCTCGATTGTACCTAAAACGGCTATTTGGATCAGCTCCCAATGCGGAAATGGCGATTACTTTTGAAACACCGTTTTCAAGGGCTGTTTTTGACACCTGCAGCGGCAAGTCATGTTCTATACGGTAGTACTCTTCATTATCTGGTGTTTTTGCCTGCGTCGTTCCCGTACAGATGTATAGATGGTCTCCATTTAGGTTTTCGGAGTAAGTACTGGGATCAAATAAGTCTGCGAGATGGTTTTTATGCTTGGGATGATTGATGTTAATTCGCTTTCGCGAAAGCGTAACTACCTCACTATAACCCTCATCTTCCAGCAATAGGTTCAAAACATAAGAACCCGTTAAACCGGTAGCACCGACTATAACGGCGCGGTATTCTCCTATGCTAGCCATTGATTCCAAGGCAAGCGGGACAATATGAGAATAAACGCGATAGTATAGAATATCGCTAGTTTCTTGAACTTAGCCTGACTCACGCGTTGCTTTTTGTGCTTAGAATATCCTATGGTTAAAACTGCAGTTGCTATAATCATGGTAAGTGGATGCTCAAGCGCCAGCAATCTCAGACCATCATTGCCCATCACTTCAGAGGTATTTGAAAACAACATGTTTGAATAAGGTGAAAATGCCCATAACGTGAGCCCCAACAATAGCTGGATATGAGTCACGATCAGACCTACTAGAGCAAGGCTGAAGTCCTTATTACCAAAATCTTTTTTACCAAAAAGGCCAATCATCGCATTAATGGTGGCCACCAAAACAACCAAAACTAAAAGATAGGCCCAGCCAGAATGTGCGTGTTTGAGAATATTGTACATAGCATCAAATTTGATTTTCAAAAATAGAGCAAAACAAAAAACCCTGCTCGTAAATGAGCAGGGTTCTTGAAACTAATTCAACAAATACTAGTTGAATATATATCTAAGACCTATTTGTGCTTGCCATCTTGAAGAACGGATGCCGCTGTCATCGAACTGCTCCTGCCCTTGAGCAAAATCAATGTCATAGTTGAAAGCGGGATCTGGACCACCGCTTACTGTAGTAAGTGGAGCTACCTCTCCAAAACTGTTAGGAACAAATTCCTGACGACCCCAGTCCTTGTTCAAGAAGTTGAAGAAGTTGAAAATATCAGCAGTTGCTTGAAGCGTGTGCTTTTTACCTCCGAAGTCGATACTGAAGTCTTGGATCAATTTCAAGTCTACTACGTGATTCCATGGTCCACGGTCTGCGTTACGCTCTGCATATTGACCTCTTCTTCCATCAAGATAATCGTTGCTTGAAATATATGCATCAAGTGCATTCCATTGCTGGCTAGCGCTGATTACGTTTCCAGCACCATCCGTATAAGGGACTAAGTTAATCTCGCTCTGGTTTCTTGGAACATAAATAAGAGCGTTGTCACGTGAATCATCGTTTAGAAGATCTCTACCCTCTTGATAAACATAGCTCAAAGTAGGACCTTGCTCACCGTTGTAAAATAAGCTAACCGTTGTAGCGATATTCTCATTCCAGTCCATTCTGTAAGAAGCGTTAGCGTTAATTCTGTGACCTAAGGCAAAGGCAGAATTTCCAATTTCAGTTCTATTCTTACCATTTACGGTAACTGAGTTTCTCCATTGAGAACTATTTTGTGAGGAAGTACCTTCAAACACAGACTTACCTTGTCCATAGGAGTAAGCTACCTGACCAGCGAAACCATTATCATAAGGCTTAGTCAAAACAAAAGAAGCTGTATAAGACCATCCCTCATTTGTATTCGTTCCTAGATAAATACCAGTATACTGACTGTCGATTCTATCAAATCTATTGTAGAACGGACGGTTATCAGCACCGTTAAGAGTGCCTACTGGCTCTTTAAGGTTCAAGTTTTGGTAAGTTACATTGTTGATGGTCTCATTGTACAAGAAGTCTGCACTCGCGATTAAGCCCCAGATACCTGTTTTTTGATCGATACCAATGTTGTACTTAGCTACTTGTGGTAACTTGAAATTTGGTGAGAAAATATCAATTTGTCCACCTAAAGTTCCTGAACCTGGCGCTGGACCATTACCTATAGGTTGGTTGAATGGATCAGCCACAAAACGAAGATCGCCATTATCAAAGTCACCCTCATTAACACCACCTACAGAAAGTCCATTATTGTTGTAAGCACCACCTGGCCATACTAAAGGAATTCTAGATGTAAAGATTCCAAGACCACCTCGTAGCTGCGTCTTTTTATCATTAAATACATCCCAGTTGAATCCTAGACGTGGAGATACGTGAACCTCAGTATTGATAGGCAGACCCACACGAGCCCCTTCAAGGTCTTTTCCAGCAGCTTCAAGCAATGGAATCGTGCGATTATTAAAGTCATCGTTTACTGTACCATCTTCAAAGAATGGTAGGTCAAAACGTACACCATAAGTCAAGTTGAAGTTATCTGCAAGACTCCACTCATCTTGAACATAAAGACCTAATTGAGAATATCTGAACTGAGCTGCTGCTGCTGTAGCGTCATCACCAGTTGTACCAGCTGGGTCTAACAATGAATAAGAATAATCATAATCAGTAGGCGCAGCATCGTTTGTAGGATCATTATCAAAATAAGTATTGAAGTCTGCTAGAGAGTCAAATCTGTACTGTCCGAAGTTTTGACGGATAAATACGTTACGAATGTCATACATTTCAAAGTTCCCACCTACGGTAATGTTGTGAGCACCTTTAGTAATATTGAAGTTGTTTGTAATGGTGAAAACATCTTGATCAAGAATGTTTCCAGTTGAAAAAGCCTCAGAACCAAAAGTAATCGTACCAGGACCATCGTTAATTGAAACTCTTGGGAACGCACCACCTATAGGATCTCTGTCATCTCTCACAGTCGTATATGAAACGATCAAATTATTGGATAGCTCATTTGTTATGCTACTATTCCACTCAAAAGTTGAAAAATTAGTCTCTGACGGGAAGAAGATACCAGCATTAGCAAAGTTAATTGATGTGTTACCACTTGTACTAGGCGAAGTAGACTCCCCTTTTACATAGTTGTGCTTGAGCGTGAACGAGTTCTTATTGTCCAGGTTGTAGTCTAATCTTACCGTAAAACGATCTGTATCTAAACTTCTGACCGTATTTTCAAAATTACCTGGATCATAGTTAAAGCCAGGAGTATTAATGAGATTGTTACGCAAAGCTCTAATGTCATCAATGGAACTTGAACCTATGTAGTTCTCAGCGTCAAAAGGTCTTGGTGTTTCTTCTCTTTCTACCTCTACATTGGCAAAGAAGAAAAGTTTGTTCTTGATTATAGGTCCGCCTACTCGGGCTCCATATAGGTTAGTAGTAAATTCATCAAGACGCTCACGATCTGGAGCTGGCTCAGAACCATTGTTCTCATCTACCTGATCTATGATTGCCTGTGGAGTCTTACCTGCTAGCTTTTCATTTCTTGTGAAATAATAAGCACTACCTTCCCAATTGTTAGTACCTGATCTGGTAATTGCGTTAATACCTGCTCCTGTAAAACCAGACTGTCTTACATCAAAAGGGGCGACGTTTACCTGTATAGACTCAATTGCATCCAGAGAAATAGGATTGATACCTATCTGGCCTCCATTAGTTCCAGTACCTGCAAGACCAAAAACATCATTATTTACAGCACCATCGATAGAGATCGAGTTGTAACGGTTATTTTGACCAGCAACAGAGATCGCACCACCCTCACTTACTTGAGCTTGTGGAGTCTTACGAAGTATATCCCCTAAACTTCTAGTAGCAGTAGGTAAGGTGTTGATGTCTCTTGTAGAGATGTTTGTGTTAGTTCCTGTTGTGCTGGAATCAAAAATTCCGTCACGTACAGCGTTAATTACCACTTCATCAAGAGCATTTTGCTCATCAGTAAGCGTTAGAGAGATGTTTTCAGACTCACCTAGTTGAAGGAAGATGTCATTCAAAACTTCTTCTTTCTTACCTACGTAAGTAATCGTAATCGTGTAGGGACCTCCTACTCTCATGTTTAGAATACGGTAGTACCCTTCAATGTTTGTAGAAGTTGCGTACTGAGTTCCTGTAGGTGTGTGTATCGCTTGAACCGTTGCACCTAAAAGAGGCTCATCCTCGCCTTCTAAAATACGACCATTAATACTGGAAGTCGTAACCTGTCCAGTCATGAACAAAGAGCTTAGCAATAGCCCTAGTGTTATGAATAATTGTAATGTTCTGTTCATCGCAGAATTATTTAGTGTTTGATTCTGCAAAAGTACTCCGCTATTCCAGTCTGTATATTAAGCGAACATTAAGAACGCTATGCCTTGAATAATAATATATATTTGAAAATCAGCTAACTATCTAATTCAGTTTGTAAAATCTGCGTAAAAGATTTGTTGTGCTTGCGTCATGAGTGCCAGCATCCTTTTTTTCTATATCAAAAAGGATCTGATCTGCGAGCACCTTTCCTAATTCTACGCCCCATTGATCGTAGCTATAAACATTCCAGATAACTCCTTCTACAAAAATCTTGTGCTCATACATCGCCACAAGCTTACCTAGACTTTCTGGAGTCAGTTCGTCAATTAAAATGGTAGTAGTAGGTTTGTTTCCTTCAAAGATTTTGAAAGGTAATAACTTCTCGATTTCAGCGTCTGATTTCCCAGCCTGAACCATATCAGCGCTCGCTTCCTTGACATTCTTACCATTCATGAGAGCTTCGGTCTGCGCAAAAAAATTGGCCATGAGTTTATTGTGGTGGTCCGGTTGATGGTATTTCGCTTTCGCGAAAGCGATAAAATGAGCGGGAATCAGCTTGGTACCCTGGTGGATCAACTGGAAAAAAGCATGCTGGGCATTAGTACCCGGCTCGCCCCAAACGATATTCCCGGTCTGATAATCTACACGATCGCCATTTCTATCGACACTCTTACCATTACTCTCCATGATGGCTTGCTGCAAGTATGCCGGTAACCTATGAAGATATTGGGAATAGGGTAAAACGGCCTCACTCTCTGCCTTATGAAAGTTGTTGTACCAGATCGTCATGAGCGCGAGCTGTACGGGAAGGTTTTTCTCAAATGGCGCCTCCTTAAAATGTTGATCCATTGCTCCAGCGCCAGAAAGTAACTTCTTAAAATTGTCCACACCAAAAGCAAGCGCTATGGACATTCCTACGGTACTCCAGAGTGAAAAGCGACCACCCACCCAATCAAACATAGGGAAGATATTTTCTTCAAGAATTCCAAAATCTGTCGCTCGCGAAACGTTGCTGCTCACAGCAATAAAATGTTTGCTGACCGCTTCTTTACCTACTTTTTGCTCAAACCAATTTCTAATCGTGGTCGCATTGGTTAGAGTTTCCTGAGTGCCAAAGGATTTTGAAACGATTACAAAAAGCGTCTTTTCGGGTATAATTTTTTTGAGTACTTCCTCTACATGATCACCTTCTACATTTGATACAAAATGCACGTTGATGTCGGTTTTGTAAGCTTGAAGCGCTTCATAGATCATTACAGGACCTAGATCACTACCGCCAATACCGATGTTTACCACCGTATCAAACTTATTACCGTTTTGTGCCACAAACCTGCCTTGATGTACACCATCAACAAATTCATACATTTTCTGATGATTCTGTGCAGCAGCTTGTACATTTTCCGAAACTTTTGCTCCACCTATATCAGAACGTAATGCTGTGTGCAAAACCGCTCGACCTTCTGTTGCGTTGATTTTATCACCCGTAAAATACGACTCAATAGCCTCGCTAAGCCTACATTCATCTGCCAGATCGTTTAGTAAGGCAACTGTATTTTCATTAATCAGGTTTTTTGAAAAGTCTACATAGAAGTCTTCAACTTCTATAGTTAGATTTTTAGCCCGATCAGCATCTTGAGCAAAAGCTTCTCTGAGGTCAAAATTTTTAACCGATTGATAATGCTCCTCAAGCTTTTTCCAAGATTGAGTTTGCGTAGGATTGATATTTTTCATGTGGGAGTGGCTTTAAAGCAAGTCGTTATCCAGCTCTTTGAAAGGTAAAAGATCGATCTCTTCTTGTAACGGCTGTATAAATTCTAGGTATTCTTCTTTTTTATTTTCTGGCAGAGGTTCTGCTGCTGGAAGATTTTGCTTGTAGGGGTCAACTTGTCTTCCATTCACCCAGAATCTGTAACACACGTGCGGACCAGTTGCAAGACCCGTACTTCCTACCAAACCGATGGTTTGTCCCTGCTTCACACGCTGTCCTACCTTAACCAGTCGTTTTTGCATGTGTAGGTATTGTGTGGTGTAAGTCTCATTGTGCTTCACCTTTACATAATTACCATTACCTCTGGTATAACCAGACTTTATCACCACACCGTTTGCCGTAGAAATAATAGGCGTTCCATAACCTGCGGCATAATCAGTTCCCAAATGGGCTTTCCATCGCTTCTGTACCGGGTGGAAACGTCTACCGCTATATCGGCTGGAAATGCGCGTATAATTAACCGGAGCTCTTAAGAAGAAACTACGCAGGGTTTTACCTGTCTCATCATAATAATCATGTACCTGGGCTGTGCTATCGGCAACAAAGCTGAAAGCATAATAAGGATTTCCATCTGTTTCAAAAACGGCAGCCTCAACATCTTCAATACCAGCAAAAACGGTATCATTAATGTACCGCTCGCGGTAAATCATTTTGAATCGGTCGCCTTTTTGCAATCTAAAAAAGTCAATGGACCATCTATAAATATCTGAAAGCTCATTAATGGCAGAGATACCCAGCCCCTCATCTTCCATAGCTTCAGAAAGGGTGCTCTTTATGATTCCGCTGGCGGTTTTGCGTTTATAGGATACTGGGTGATTACCTTTAAATGCGTTCAGACTATCGGCAAAATTCACCACTACGTATTCCATTCTATTAGGCTCATAAATAAAAGCCGCCATGGAATTGAGGCTATCTCGATGCTTTAAAATCTTATAAGGTTTACCCGCTTGAATGCGTCTAACGCTGTAAACTTCGTCTAGTGCCTGCGCAGCTCTGAAGGTACTCTGACCAGTAATTAAGTGAGCATCGATCAGATCGCCAAATGTATCGCCACGTTCTACGGTATCTGCAATGATCTCATAGTCGTTGAGATTGTAACCGTACTTCATAACGGGAAGCACCTCAGCCAGTTCTACCGGTTGCTCCTCCTCTACGATTACGACTTCTTTATCTTCTTTACAGCTCGACAAGAATGTTGCCGCGACCAGAAAATAGATTAATGTTTTTGTCATCTTTATTTTGTGTTCAAAACATGGTCTACCCATTGTTTTCCCCAGTTATCATGTTCTTCTTTACTCCACAACTCAGGGAAAAAGGAGATCTTTTGAAAATGTGGCGGCAAGAATTCTTTCCAGTTAGTCCCTCCCGTTGCATCTACCGCCTTTCCTTCCTTCCGTAAATAACGGTGCGCCGCGCCCATGTGCATCAGCAACCAATTCACATTTGCGTTTTGATCCAGATTTTTTAGGGCAGTTTGCAATTGCTCCGTTTTTTCTGACTCGGGCAGCAGGTGGTATTTCCGGTTGATATTATTATGCTGCACTTCCTTGGCGATTCTCAAGAACCTAGGAGTGTAACGTTTTTCAAATTGCTTTAGTGTAAGTGTTTTTTCACCCGTTGCCTTGTCTATACCGCCCTTTTTCCAATAGATATTTTCAAATAGGTCATCTTGAGTTGGGTTATGCTCACTTCCATCTCTTGCTTCCTCAGAATGAACTGCGTTCAGTTTTCCGCTTTCGTCCCTCGATTCCTCGGGATAAACTTCATTCCGTTTTCCGCTTTCGCGAAAGCGTAAACCAGACTGAAAGCGTACTCGATCACCAGCATGAACCAAATTCAAAAGGTCTGTGCTATACAATTCAATCATCCGGAACTGCGCACTCTGGAAACCACTCGCCGGCAACAGCGACATGCGAAACTTTAGGAATTGCTCGCGCTCCATTCCCTTGATCATCACTTCAAAGCTGTTGATCAAAACGGTAAAATAGCGGTTGATGCGGTTGATCTTTTCCTCAAAGAAATCTGCCGTGAGATCTTCTTTGTTTATGATCTGTTTCTGCTCGTGGATGATCAGTTTGAAGTAGAGCTCCGTGATCTGATGATAGCCTATGAAGATCATCTCGTCTGGAAACTCCGTACTAGGGACCTGAAGGCTTAAGAGCGTGTCCAGTCTTATATAATCCCAGTAAGTTGTATAAGTATCGTACAATAAGCCGTCCATATAGGACAGCATATCCTGACCAGAATTCCTGAATTTCTCCTCGAGGAGCTTGATGCGATCCGTGATCTCGGGACTAAGCGTGTCTTGCATGGACGTTATTTAGGCTAAACGCAAAAATAACAATCTCATAACAGTCTATCAATAGGTCATGATTTTAGCATGAACAGAGTTATAAACGATATCAGTCCTTTACAAATCTATCAGCAGAAACTCGATTTGCAACGGATTAGTTAGGAATGATTCTGAAGCTGTGCTTCAAACCTTTAAAGGCGTCAAGATCTGCAGTAAGCGAACCTACCGCGAGCTTTGCCTGGATTTTTAAAGGTATTTTGTTATCATCATCGCTGATCCAGACGGTAAGACTCTCTTCTTCTTTAAACACACGCCCAGATTGCACGTAAGGCCTGAATTTTAGGGCTGCGACATCGCCAAATTTGGTATCGACCACTTCACGTCCCAGAAACTTCAACTTGAAATCATAGTTCTCTTCATCAAAAAACATGGGGAGAATGAATTCATCACCTATTTCCAAGGTTTTGATATCAACCGCGTTTCTTAAATAATAAAAAGCACTCATCATGTCTTGCGATTGAGGCTTAATATCTAAAGTGCTCTTTTTTTTGTGCTTTTTATCGTGGTAGAGCGCAGTACCCGATTCATGATCAAAATCGATCTGAATGTCTTTTGTATGCCCACCTTCATTTATTTTTCTGATAAATCGATAAGGTTTCACCTCTTCGCGATCTATGTAGGTCTCATAACGGTCATCCACTTCAAAAAATAAGTCCAAAAGACCCGTAGATTTTCCCGTTCCTTTGATATGGTAGACCTTTTCACCTTTCAGCCGAGCGTTTTTTACATGCAGCTCTGCATAACTCGCATTAAAAATCCCATAGTGGATACGGAACTTGAACCACTCCCCTTCTTCAAATGCCGGGTCTTGAACAGGTGGGGTTTTCACACCTGTTTGAAAGCTGGTCAGCAGTAATAAGGAAGCTATAAATAGAATTGATCTTTTCATGGTTGTCAACAGATTTTTTTTACTCTGTAATCACAATTACAAAGTCTGTTCCGTAAATTTAAAAAGTTATTTGAGGTAGAAAATATCCGTGGAGGATTTAACTATAAGATATCAATCAAGACCACACCTCCATTACCATCATGTTTAAAAACTCCAGCAACTTGAGAATTATTTTCTATCGCCAGCTCCAGTTCATTGCACCTTTGTTGACAATCTAGAGGGATGAAACTTAAGAAGTTGTAGGTGCCATCAGTTTCAGAAATAACAAATTCAGTCCCGAAGCCTTTAATCGTCATCTCAAAAGTCGTTTTTGCTGGAACGGGTACTTTTGAAATCTCATTAACCAAAACATACTCAATTGAAGGTGCATCTGCTGGCGGATTCTCGACATTTCTCTTGAGCACTTCAAGTTCATAAACAAACCCTGGTTCAAAGTCAAAACCCGCAATACCTCCATAAAATATTTGAAATTGATCTGCTGCAACCTGTTCTCCTTCTTGAACCCTAAGTACGGGTACGGGCCCAACTCCCACGCCCATCTCGTAATGATGATCGATGATCATATTTACTCTTTCCTCACCGGCAGAATCATCGTTTGTACAAGCCGTTAGGGTCAGTATAAGCAGAATGGCTAGTTTTTTCATAGTCGTCTTTTAAAGGTAGATGCAACACGCCAAAGATCGTTGCGTATGGTGTGAAGTTTATTTAGAAACCAGCGGCAAAGTCACGCAAAATGTAGTCCCCTTTCCATAGGTGGTTTCCATACCTATCTTACCATTATAGTTTTCTACAATCTGTTTGACCATGGCGAGACCCAGTCCCATACCGCTGTTTTTTGTGGTGAACTTAGGCTCAAAAATTTTATTCTCATGATCTGGATGGATACCGGTACCGTTATCCTGTACTTTGAGGAAAACAAAATTCTCATCATGCGTTACCTCGACTATAATTTCAGGCTTGCTATTTCCAGAGGTCGCTTGTAGGGCGTTCTTGACCAGATTCGTCACCACCCGTATCAACTGCGTTCTATCAAAAATCACAAACAGTTCCGTGTTGTCTTCTTTGTATGAAATGTAAGGCTCATTAAAGATGTCTAGAGCCAGTTTTGTCACCATTGAAACATTGGTCTCCTCGTCCTTCTGGGCTGGCATGCTGGCATATGTGGAGAAGGCACTTGCGATATTGCTCATCACATCAATCTGCTCGATGAGGGAAGATGAATATTCTTTGATTTTCTCTTTAGCTTCGGGATCTTCAGGATCAAAACGTCGTTCAAAACTTTGAACCGTGAGCCTCATGGGAGTCAGCGGGTTCTTGATCTCGTGGGCGACCTGCTTTGCCATCTCGCGCCAGGCGTGCTCGCGTTCACTAGTTGCCAGCAGTACCGCACTCTCTTCCAGCTGATCCACCATATCGTTATAAGATTCCAGCAGGCTATTGATCTCTTCACTCCCAGAGCTGTCTATGGTGATGTGTTGGTTTCTTTTTGCAATGTTGAGTTCTTTCAGTCGGTCGCTTATACCTCTTATAGACTTGGTAATATATTTAGATAATACATAAGCGAGGAATATGGAAAAGACAAACATGAGGATATAAACCAATCCCAATCGCTGTAAAAACTCCTGCAGTTCATACTCCATGAAGTCATCGTTCTCTTCATAGCCCAGCATGAGAATACCTATGTTCTTGAATTGAGCATCAGTTAAGTAGGTGTAACTGTATCGGTAATTCTCCCCCTCTTGATTGACGATGATTTCATAGCGCCTACTATTTGAATCGGTAAGATTTTGCAAGGTCTCGGCAGAAATAGTCTTCTCATGAGGCTGGGTGACAAATAGGGCGCTGGAACTGATCAAAAGATTACCCTGTAGATCGTAGACGTAGACTGGCATACCGTGAATATTGCTCACTTCGTAGATCTCGTCTTTATCTTTGAAGATATTTGCCAGGTTTTCGGTTTTTACCTCGTAATCCGTTTGTCGCAGGGTATAATTAATACTCTCCTTAATGTTCTGTTCCTTGCGCATCAATCGCTCTTCATGGTAATCTTTAGTCTGTTCCCTAAATTGATAGATACTCATCCCAGCAATGAGAATACTTGCCAGCAGGGTAATCAATATCATGGAAAAGAAGATGCGGTTGCGCAGGCTGTTGCGGTACAGTTTCATGAAAGGTAAATGTAGGGATTTCAAGCGATCAATAACTGCGCCATCATTCTGCAGGTATCATGAGATTGTTTTTTGTTACGCTTTCGCGAAAGCGGAACAAGATTATAAACTGAGTATAATCTTGAACTTGCGCCCTGATCAGAATCGGGCTTCAAGTACCTCAGCCCACAGATCAGGAATTAATTCGAGCCCTGAGGTTCTCGAAGGGCGACTCTGCGATGTATAAATCGTCACTTCGCTTGCCGAAGTAGCCCACCGTAACTACCTTTAACAATTAACAAATTCACATAGAATACTGAAAATGAGCATAGATCGATATTACACCCTTGGAAAAACCGGTTTAAAAGTGAGCCGCCTGGCATTGGGAACGATGACTTTTGGCAAGGAATGGGGCTGGGGAAACACAAAGCAGGAGTCTCAGAAAATCTTTGATTATTACCTCGACCACGGCGGCAATTTTGTAGATACGGCTGATATGTATACCAGTGGTACGAGCGAAGAATTCATAGGCGATTTTATGAAAGAGCGCGGCAATCGCGATGAGATTGTTCTTGCCACAAAGTTTACCTTCAATACGAGTAAGAATAATGATGTAAATGGCGGCGGTAACTCACGTAAAAACATTCGCCGCACGCTCGAGGAATCTCTTCAACGCCTCAAAACAGATTACATAGACCTATACATCTTGCATTGCTGGGATCAATTAACCCCTGTGGAAGAAGTGATGCGTACCCTGAACGATCTGGTTACTGAAGGTAAAATCCATCATATAGGATTTTCCAATGTACCTGCCTGGTATGCTTCGAGGGCACAAGCGCTTGCAGAAGCGCATGATTACGAGCCTATCTCTGCCTTTCAATTAGAATACTCGATGATTCAGCGTGAGATAGAGAACGAATATATCGATTTAGGTCAACATACAAATGCAGGAATCATGGCGTGGTCACCTCTAGGTGGCGGCCTACTTTCAGGAAAGTATAAGCCGGGTATCAACGATCAGGAAGATGTAGAAGGACGCTTAAAACACATAACTGATAACGGTGGCGAGGTAAGCTCAAAAGACAACGAGCGCAATTGGAATATTGTCAAAGCTTTGCATGAAGTAAGCGAGGAGATCAACCAGCCTATGGCAAGTGTTGCCCTAAACTGGACGGCAAACAAAAACAATGTAGCCAGCGTCATTATAGGCGCTACTAAAATGTCTCAAATCGAGGGTAATATGAAGGCTTTAGATTTTGACATCCCAGCAGAGCTTATGAAAAAACTGGACGATGCCAGCGAAAGAGAAGTCAAATACCCTTATACGTTTTTCCAGCCAGAGATGCAAAGCCGTATCACTCCCGATGGAAAAATAGGCCATAAGCCTCCTAATTATTGGAAAGATGTGCAGGTGGGGTAGGAATTTGAAGATAGATCAAAACAAAAACGCAGCTTTTCAGCTGCGTTTTTTAGTGGAGAATACCGGATTCGAACCGGTCACCTCTTGCCTGCCAGGCAAGCGCTCTAGCCAAATGAGCTAATCCCCCAAATCAGAGACGCAAATATATAAGTTTATCACATACTCAAATCAGTTTCTTTTCTAAACCTGATACTTTTCAAATCTTTACTTGAGCTAAGTTTGCACCATGCCCGAGCCATCCATTACCGTCAAAGATATCTTGAAGCTGGCCATTCCTGCAATAATTGCTGGGATTGCCGAGCCGGTAATCAGTATCACAGACCTGGCGGTAATAGGTCGCATGGAGGAGGGAGCGGTTGTGGCGCTCTCTGCCGTGGGGCTGGTCGGGTCTTTTTTGAGTGCAATTATCTGGACGCTGGCTCAAACCAAGACTTCAATTTCTTCCATCATTTCAAACGCTCTGGGAGAAAACAGGCTTGACTCCACAAAAGAATTAGTCCCGCAAGTTATCTGGATCAATATTATTGCTGGAAGCTTGATTTACCTCATCACCGCTCCCCTAGCCGAGTGGATTTTTACGCTGTATCAAGCCGAAGGTGATGTGTTGCGTCAAGCGGTCAATTATTACCAAATCAGAGCCATAGGTTTTCCCATGACTTTATGCGCTTTTGCTCTTTTTGGATTATTCAGAGGTTTACAAAACACATCTTGGGCGATGACGGCAAGCCTCATAGGTGCCGCCATTAATGTGGTTCTTGACATTATTTTAGTTCATGGTATTCCTGAGTTGATTCCCGCAATGGGAATTGAAGGTGCTGCTTATGCCAGTCTTGTAGCGCAATTCAGTCTTATGTGTATTGCCGTTTACTTTCTACATAAAAAAACCGATTTTTCACTTGCTCTGAAACTCTGGTTGCCTCACGAAAAACTTCAGAAACACCTTTCCCTGACAGCCAATTTCTTTTTGAGGACAGCAGCCATCAATATCGCGATCTACCTCTCCTATCGATTTGCCAACGGCTACAGCACAAGCGCTGCTGCAACCCACGCCATCCTGATGAATATCTGGCTGTTTTTCTCTTTTTTTATTGATGGTTTTGCAAATGCAGGAAATGCGATCGGCGGTAGGTTGCTCGGCTCGAGAGACGCCAGCGGATTGAAATACCTTGCCAAAACAACTTTACTTTACGGCGTGGGCGTTGCTCTTATTCTGAGCCTAGGCTGCTTTGCGCTCTATGACCAGATTCCGCTGTTTTTTACAGATGAAGCGCCCGTTATAGATTTGATGAGTTCTACCTTTTGGATCGTTATTCTCATGCAACCGGTCAACGCGGTAGCCTTTGTCTATGACGGCATCTTTAAAGGTTGGGGTGAAGCGGTGTACTTACGTAACTTGCTCATTCTCCTTACCTTTTTTGTATTTATTCCTACTATTTACATTTCAGATTATCTAGGCTGGGAACTCAAAGCAGTCTGGGCTGCCTTCTTTCTCTGGATGGTGGGTAGATCTGCGGTTTTGCATTTTAAATTTTACAAGAAAGTAGGCCTTATCGAACAAGGTTAGCGCTCAAAACTTTTGATCGTTCTCATACGTTAACACACATCTTCTCGTTACTAAAGTTAAGGCATTAAGATTTCTTATTTTCGCCTACGGTAAAGTTTAGAGATGACGATCAACTACGATAAATCAAATAAAATAGTAGGCTGGCTGGTTTTTGCGGCAGCCCTAGCCATATTTTGGAGCACGGTAGAGCCTACAACAAGCTACTGGGATAGCGGCGAGTACATCGCCACCTCTTCTAAATTAGAAGTAGGTCACCCACCTGGCGCACCACTTTACCAGATGCTGGGCGCTGCATTTAGCGTGTTTGCCCTTGAAAAAAGTGATATCGCATACACGGTAAATCTTTTGTCCGTTTTTTCTAGTGCGTTCACCATCCTATTTATGTTTTGGTCGCTCACATTGCTTCTTAAAAGACACCTTTTAAAAAACCGTGTAGACGATGTGATGATTTTGGGATCTGCCGCGATAGGATCACTCACCTTTGCCGTAACTGACAGCTTTTGGTTCAACGCCGTAGAGGCTGAGGTTTATGCCGCCGCCGCACTTCTTATGAGCTCGACTTTCTATCTAGGACTTTTATGGGAGCGCGATATGTTTAAACCTCGCGGCAACCGCTGGCTCGTCTTGATATCGTTTATTATAGGGCTATCTACTGGAATACATTTCTTGGGCTTCTTAACCATACCGGCGATAGGACTGCTTTGGTATTTCAAACATTACAAGAAAATCACGCCCCTCAATTTTATCGTGGCAAACATAGCCGTGGTCGCGGTGCTTCTGTTTGTGTTTAAGCTTCTGTTGCCTTTTACCTTGGCGATTTTTGGTTATCTAGAAGTATTTTTTGTCAACCAGATCGGCCTGCCATTCAACTCAGGTACGATCATCGCCTTACTGCTGATCATAGGGTTGTTTGTGTTTTTGATCTCGCTTTCGCGAAAGCGTAACAAACCACTACTCAACACCATCACGATCTGCACCATGTTTGTATTGATAGGCTTCTCTTCATGGGTGATGTTGCCCATACGTGCCAATGCCGGAACGCCTATCAACGAAAACAATCCCAACGATGCCAGGGCCCTACTGGCTTATTTCAACAGGGAGCAATACCCGCAACCAGCGCTGTTTTACGGTAAAGCCTTTACAGACATTTATGCAGGGCTCAATCCTGACGACCCGCTTACGGATGATAATGAATCCTATCGTGATGAGGCGCCCAAATATGAAAAGGATTATGAAAAAGGCAAGTATGTCATCGTCAACAATTACAAAGACGCGCTTCAAAACACCCACGAAGATCACGAGGGCTTTCTCCCCAGAATGACAGACGGCTCCCGGGCAGAAAACTACGTGCGTTTCATGGGTGGTCTGGATTACACGATCGATCCTGAAATGGAGACAAATCCTGAGCTGCTGGGCATACTGGACGACTACCAGAGACAGTTTGAGCGTGAACGCATAGATGCAGGTGAGTATATAGAAGTGTTGAGTTATCTGGAGCAAGAAGGTGCGATCACGATCAACAAGCCCTCATTTACCCAAAATATGCGCTATCTGTTTCAGTACCAGATCAGCTACATGTATATGAGGTACTTCATGTGGAACTTTGTAGGCAGGCAAAATGACATTCAGGGTGAGTGGGATCGTTACAACGGCAACTGGTTAAGTGGGATAACTCTCGTGGATTCTATGTTTTTAGGAACTCAAGATGAACTGAGTGATGACATGCTTAATAATAAGGGTCGCAATACCTACTTTTTCCTGCCGCTGATTTTAGGATTGATAGGCGTACTTTTTCATTTCAAAAAAGATCCTAAATCATTTTACGTTACACTCGTGCTTTTCCTATTTACCGGACTCGCGATCATTTTTTACCTGAATCAAAGCATGTTCCAGGTACGCGAGCGTGATTATGCTTATGTAGGCTCTTTCCTAGTCTTCAGTATGTGGATAGGAATGGGCGTGTACTGGATTTATGAGATTTTGAGGGATACGCTTTCGCGAAAGCCGGCACAAATCATAGCGCTAGCCGTTTGTTTTGCTGCTTCACCGCTTTTGATGGGCTATCAAAACTGGGACGACCACGACAGGTCTGAAAAATACACCGCATTGGCAAGTGCTAAAAAATATTTGGACAGTTGCCTGCCCAATGCGCTCATATTTACCATAGGGGATAACGACACTTTCCCGTTATGGTATGCTCAAGAAGTAGAGGGCTATCGTACCGATGTACGAGTGGTCTGTACCTCACTTTTAAGTACGGATTGGTACATGGACGACATGAAAAAACAGGCATGGGATAGTGAGCCGGTACCCAGCACCATGACGCACGATCAGTATACTTATGGAACTAGAGACGCGCTGATTTTCCCTGGGAAAGAACGACTTCAAGATATCGTAAAAAGAGCTGGGTCCAATTATCAAGTTCCAGATACGGTAGATCTTGCCTCGTGGATGAATTGGGTCAAGAGTGAAAAGGAGTTTACCAAAGGCTATTTTGCCAGCAATGGTTATGCTGACTATACTTTCCCTTCCAAGCACATACGTATTCCCGTAGATAAAGAGGGGGTTCTCAAAAATGGTGTGGTGGCTCAAAATGATGCTGATAAGATCGTTGATGAAATCGTGATTACCATCAACAGTAGCATCGTTTATAAGAACCGCATGTTTATGCTGGATATCATCAATGCCAATAACTGGGAGCGTCCTATATACTTTTCGGGAGGTGCCTTTGGAGATGATGACTATATCTGGATGAAGGATTATCTGCAAATGGACGGTTGTGCTTACCGTCTAGTTCCCATCAAAACACAACCAGAAGATCCACGTGACCCGTTTGACATGGGTAGAATTGATCCAGAGTACAGCTATGATGTAATCATGAACTGGGATTGGGGTAATGGCGGTAGTCCAGATATCTATCACGACACCGAGACGCGTCGCAATAGTGTAGGTTACAGAAGTAACATCACTCGAGTTGCTGAGGCCTTGACGAAAATAGGCGAATTCAAAAAAGCTGAAAATCTACTTGATTTAGGAATGGAAAAAATGCCATTAGATTACTACGGGCACTATTCTATGATTGAGCCATTCGTTTCTGGGTATTACGAAGTAGATAGAAAAGAGAAGGCTCGTGAATTACTGACTGCAGTCATCGCAAAATACACAGATGAACTTGATCATTATAAAGTACTGACTCTCGAGGAGCAAATAGAATCCCGCATGGAACTTCAAGCGGCTGTGGTACGTTACAATAGTCTCGTGGAGACGGCTGTTTTTTATCAAGATCAAGAAATGCTCGACAAACATGTAGAAACTTACAATACCTACGTGAGAGCTTTCCCTAGATTTTTTGATCAAGATTTTTTGATTGCAACAGGTGCTCCGGGAGAGCAATTTCCAGACAGCGCCGCTGAAATGGAGCTTCGACAACTTTTAGAAAGTGATATCGACAATCTTGATGCACCAGAAGCGATTGATACCAGCGTATTAAATAATGATTGATGCGCTGGTATCCAGATCGCATACCCTACTGGATTCCCAAGGTATTTCAAGGGCTCATATGGCATAAAAGCCGAGTTAGCAAAGAGGTTTATATCACCTTTGATGATGGACCTACTCCCCTAGTCACGGATCGTGTCCTGCAGATTTTAACGAATTATGATGTAAAGGCAACTTTTTTTTGCATCGGTGATTGCGTGCAGAGGCATCCAGAAATTTACAAGCGATTAGTAGACCAAGGTCATGGTGTAGGGAATCATACCTTCAATCACCTGAATGCTTGGAAAACTAGGCAGCAAAAATATTTGGAGAATGTAGATAAAACTGCACAGCTGATCTCCTCAAATTTATTTCGACCGCCTTATGGCAAAATAACTCCTAGATTGGTCAAAAAATTGAAAACCAAAGGATATAATGTCGTGATGTGGGATGTTTTATCGGGTGATTTTGATACGTCTCGAACTGCGGCTAGTTGTTTAGACAATCTCAAAAAAAACACCCGTAATGGGAGTGTCATCGTATTTCACGATAGTGAAAAAGCTCAAGAGCGGTTGTTTACAGTTTTGCCTAGATATTTGGACTATTTGGGTGGTGAAGGATACGAGTGCCAAAAATTATAACAACAGCTCAAACCTCAAATGATTTTGCATCACTTATACTGCTGCAACACCTGAACGAGTGTATTCACGTCTTGCCTACCACTTTTGCGCCATTTCATTTCTCCACTTTTATAGAGGATAAAGGTGGGCAGTCCTTTAATACGCAGGGCTTCAGTAATTTCAGGGTTTTTGTCGACGTCTATTTTGATGACCTTTGCACTTTCTCCAATTACCGCGGCAACATCCTTGATAATAGGTTGCATTGAAATGGAATCTTCATTCCAGTTGGTAAAGAAATTAAATAATACCGGTACTTCTACATTGATAAGCTCACCAAACTTTGACATGACCTAGAAGATTTACGTAAATGTAAATCAAATCTGTCTAATAGTCAATAGGTTGTCATTAATTGACATTTACAGTAATGGCAGACAATCTTAAAGTTGCGGTATTATTAGCATCTCTACGCACCCTAGCTACCCTTAGTTCAATCGTATCACCATTTGCCAAACTTACATTTTCTGAAAAGGCCACGCCATCTACGTCAGAAGAGCTATCGATACGTTGTGCGCCGAAGTTGTTAAGTTGTTCTGCACTACCTCCCGATGGGGTTTTGTAAAACCTGAACTCATAAATATCATCACTTTGCCCTCCTGAAACGGAAATATTTGCTTCCAGATTAAAAATTCTTTCCTCAGACCCTTCATAAGTCAGGATTCCGTTGCTATTTGAAAACCTAAATAAGTTACCCGGATCGATTGAAGTACTGGTAACTGTTTTAAAGTTTCCCATGGCCTCCCCAGAAGGATAACTTAATTGAATACCAGAATAAGAGTTATTACCGTTTGTTGCATTGTTGCCCGTAGGAATTGTGATGCTACCAGAGAAACCATATCCAGCAGTTGCTACGGCATCAGTTTCTGTAGGCAGACCAGGTGATCTTACGTCCCAATCGTTGCTAAGGTTGAAACCTTCATAACGCTGCGCCAGAGGATAAGGGTTTACTCTTGTTCCATCGCCTACATAAAGAACAGAATTAACTAATGCCTTATTGCTGATCGTAGGTCCCGAAGAAACATTTAATCCCGTCTCACCAGAGTCTGCATTTACCACGCCACTCACCTGAGCAACGGTATTGAAGGTGCCGGTCAAGGTTTGGTAAGTTCCTGTGTTAGAACTGTTCCATACATTATTTGTGATAAACAACTGGTCTATATCAGAAAAGGTCAGTCCTGTTCCATTTTGATCATACTGAACAACATTAAAGAGACAAGTCTCTAAACCTGAGATAGAGCCTACACTTGCAGAACCTGCAATAATTGTATTAGTCACCAGCAGGATGTCATCAGGGTTTGAAGTCGTGTCAAGATCAAAAATGGGTTGAGGTGAAACAGTTCCCGTAGTTCCCACTAGGATCAAATTTCTGATACTTCCCCCATTTGATCCTGTAATCATAGGTGCCGTTCCTGCTCCTGCACTATAAGCTACAATCAAACGATCTTCATTAGTATCCAGACCTGTTAGGTATGCATTGTTGAGGTTCAATTGATTTGTCAAGAGGATTGAACCATTGATCTCATAGAGCGTATTGGATTCAAGAGTTATAACCCCACTTTCAGGGTCGGGAAAATCTGCTTCAGACTTTACCACCACATAATTATCCCGTGTTTCTACCGTGGTCAATAACCTGACCCATTGCCCCTCGGTACCACTATCTGCATCCCAGAAATAATATCCGTCTAGGTCGGTATCAAATACGGTAAGACCGTCTGCTACATCTTCTGGCGTTGCACTAATCGTTTCTCGCTGCGCTGTGGTCATTCTAGGAAACAACACTCCCTTATCCGTGCTTTCTATATGTAGGATGGAACTATCATCAGGCGTATCTGTATTGATACCGACTTGTGCCTGGGAGCTTATGAGAATAAAAACGGCTATAATCGTAAGACGTAGATCTTGCAAGTTCATGGGGTGTTTCTTTGAGTTGGCAAAAGAACAAAAACACCTCAGACCAAACCGTTAAACCTTTAAGAAAAGCACTTAAACGATTGAGAAACAAAGGTTAAAACTTACGAAGGGTGATCACGCTGATCTCTGGCCATATGCCTGCACGACCCTTGTACCCCAAAAACCCAAAACCACGATTGACATTTAAAAAGCGACCGTATTCTTTATAGATCCCTGCCCATTTTTTATAGACAAACCAGGCAGGGCTCAATTTGATAAAGCCAGGAATTTCTACACCAAATTGCATACCGTGGGTGTGGCCGCTCAGGGTCAGTTGGTAGTTGAGATCACGCTCTTTCACTTGTAAGTCCCAATGTGTAGGGTCATGGCTCATCAGTACTTTGAAGTCATCTTTATCAAGTCCTTTTGAGGCTTTGTCCAAATCACCATATTTTGGGAAACGACCGCCACCCCAGTTTTGAACGCCTACAATTGAAATAGAATCGGTGCCGCGGGTAATTTTTTCATTCTCGTCCAGCAGCAGGCGCCAGCCCATGTTTTGCTGAATGTCAAAAAGCTCTTGCAGATTAGCCTTTTTAGCGGCTGGAGTTTCCCAACTCACATAATCGCCGTAATCGTGATTACCCAAGACCGAAAACACGCCATCGGGAGCTTTGAGCTTTCCAAAAACATTTTCCCAGCCGTACATCTCGCTAGACGTGTTATTGACCAGATCGCCGGTGAATAATATGGTATCTGCTTGTTGCTTATTTGCGAGATTCACCGCATATTCCACTTCTTGCCTATTCTCAAAACTACCCACGTGAATGTCACTCAACTGAGTAATCTTATAGCCGTCAAAACTCTCGGGCAGATCTTTGAAACTCAGCTCATATTCCCTTACCTGATAATTGTACTTACCGCGCCATGCTCCGTATAAAATTGCCCCAAAGGGTAATGCAGCCACCGCTAGTCCCACCTTTGCAATGAAAGATCTCCTGCTGGGTAGAAATGCTTGATCGAGCTCCCGCTTTCGCGAAAGCGAGACCACAACACCTTTCACTAACCTGTAAATATCCTCACCAAACATAAACAGTATGAATACAGATTTTAAAGCAAAAAATGCAAGGAAGAGCGTGACTGCAAAATCTCTTGAACTAGAAACTGCCGCCCGGTCAGAATTTATTGCAAATTGAATGATCAGATTTGCGATGACCGCTAGAGAAATGGCTAGATAAACCCATTTCCACCAATGGCCTCGGGACAATACCCTTATCAATTGAAAAGCATAGACCTCAAGTGCCAAAAAGATTAAGAATGCAATGATCCAACGCATGACGCGAAATTATGAGCAACTCAACCTTAAAACGTTGCTAATGTGTTAAGAAAAATAGTTTTTGTCATGCTGAACGGAGCCGCGCGACGTCCCGTACAGCTGTCGGGACAGCATCTCATTGATTGAAACCTTTTCTCAACAGACTTCACTTCAACCTTACAGAGACCCTGAATCTCTGCTACCGTCGTGTCCAGGGAGTCAAGTCCTAATAAGATAACCAACCTTAAATCTTACTTTCCGCCCATAGACCTGTATCTTTAACGTCCTTAAAATTTTACACGTGACTAACGACGGAACTGACGACAAGAGACTTTTTTTACTGGACGCCTACGCCTTGATTTTCAGGGGTTATTACGCCTTGATTAAAAACCCCAGGATCAACAGCAAGGGCATGGACACCAGCGCGATCATGGGTTTTACAAACTCGCTTTTTGACGTGATACGCCGTGAAAAGCCTGAGTATCTCGCCGTGGCTTTTGATAAAGAAGGAAGCGCAGAACGTACAGAACTTTATGAAGACTACAAAGCAAACCGCGATGAGACCCCAGAAGCCATACGCATCGCGATTCCCTACATCCAGCAGATTCTGAAAGCCATGCACATTCCCATAGTGGAGATTGCTGGCGTGGAGGCAGATGATTTGATTGGAACGCTCTCCAAACAAGCAGAGAAAGAAGGCTTCACAGTTTATATGGTCACGCCTGATAAGGATTATGCGCAGCTCGTTTCTGAGAATATTTTCATGTACCGCCCGGCACGCATGGGTAATGGTATTGAGATCTGGGGAATTCCTGAAGTACAAAAACGCTTTGAAGTAGAACGACCAGAGCAAGTTATCGATTACCTCGGGATGATGGGCGATGCCAGCGATAACATACCTGGTTTGCCCGGTGTAGGTGATAAAACTGCCAAGAAGTTCATCAAGCAATTTGGCTCGATGGAGGGTTTATTGGAAAATACCAATCAACTCAAGGGCAAAATGAAGGAAAAAGTTATTGATAATGCCGAGCTGGGCCGACTTTCCAAACAACTCGCGACCATCAGACTGGATTGCGATGTAAAATTCAACGCAAAAAACTACACCCTCGACGATCCAGATGTCGAGAAAGTACACGAGGTTTTCGACGAGCTGGAATTCCGTCGCGCCAAAGAAACCATGGCAAAGATCTTTGCTCCAGATGGGGTGCCTGGTGTGAACTACAAAGACCCTTCGACTCCGCTCAGGGACCGTGGATCAAAAGGAGCCGAAGACCCTAATGGACAATTCTCGCTTTTCGACACTCCAGGATCGGGAACCGCTGCAGAAGCAGATGCCACAGGCAGAAAAACACTAGCTACAACAGATCATTTGTATCAGATTGTGGAAGAAGGATTGGGCATGAGCTTGTTCCTTAAGAAATTGATGCAGCAAAAAAGCGTTTGTTTTGATACGGAGACCACGAGTCTGGATCCGCTGGTGGCAGAGCTGGTCGGGATTGCGTTTTCTTGGGAGGCTGGGAAAGGTTTTTATCTGCCCTTTCCAGAAGATCGAGACAAGGCCCAAGAAATTATCAATCAGCTGAAACCATTTTTTGAAAGTAACGAAATAGAAAAAATAGGTCAGAACCTCAAATACGATATCAAAGTGCTGTACAAATACGGCGTTCAGGTCGCGGCGCCAGCTTTTGATACCATGCTCGCCCATTACCTGATCAATCCGGATATGAGGCATAACATGGATGTGCTTGCAGAGACCTACCTCAACTACACGCCTCAATCCATCACAGAATTGATTGGAAAGAAGGGCAAGAACCAAAAGTCCATGCGCGATGTAGAGCTGGAAAAGCAGAAGGAATATGCGGTTGAGGATGCCGATATCACGCTCCAGCTCAAGCAATATTTTGTCAAAGAACTCGACTCTGCCGGAACTAACAAGCTCTTTAATGAGATCGAGATGCCACTTGTTCAGGTGCTGGCTGACATGGAAATAGAAGGTATCAATCTGGATGAGGATTATTTGGCTACGCTTTCGCGAAAGCTAACAGAAGACATCGCCCAGCTAGAAAAGAATATTTACAAAGAAGCTGGGGAAGAGTTCAATATAGGGTCGCCGAAGCAGCTGGGAGAAATTTTGTTTGGTAAGTTGAAGCTCGTGGACAAGCCAAAGAAAACGCGCACAGGGCAGTATTCGACCGCTGAAGATGTGCTGAGCTACCTTGCAAACGATCACCAGATTATCGCCGATGTTCTCGAATATCGAGGACTGACCAAGTTGCAATCGACTTATGTGGATGCTTTGCCCAATCAGGTGAATCCTGAAACCCAACGAATTCACACCAATTACATGCAAACGGTGGCGGCTACGGGCCGTTTGAGCTCGACCGATCCTAATTTGCAAAACATCCCGATCCGCACCGAGCGCGGTCGACAGGTGCGTAAAGCGTTCATACCACGTGATGAAAATTACACCTTAATGGCGGCCGATTACAGCCAGATTGAGTTGCGCATCATCGCAGCGCTGAGCGAGGAAGAAAACATGATCGCTGCCTTTAAAAACGGAGAGGACATCCACGCCTCTACCGCAGCACGCGTGTTTAATGTGGACATTGACAAAGTGACTCGCGAGCAACGTAGCAATGCCAAAACGGTCAATTTTGGGATCATTTATGGGGTAAGTGCTTTTGGACTGAGCAATCAGACCGATCTGGATCGCAGCGAGGCCAAAGACCTCATAGACACTTATTACAAAACCTACCCAAAACTGCGCGCCTATATGGACGATCAGGTAGCTTTTGCCCGTGAAAACGGTTATGTGGAAACCGTTTTGGGACGTCGTCGTTATCTCAAAGACATCAACTCTTCAAACAATGTCGTGCGAGGCGCCGCCGAGCGTAACGCGGTCAACGCTCCCATCCAAGGAAGCGCAGCTGACATCATCAAGATCGCGATGATCAACATTCACAAAAAGTTCAAGGAACTCAACTGCAAGTCAAAAATGTTGCTTCAGGTGCATGATGAATTGGTTTTTGACATCCACAACGACGAACTGGAAGATCTGAAAAAACTGATTCAGGAGGAGATGCAAAATGCCTACAAATTAAGCGTGCCGCTGGATGTGGAAGTGGGTGTGGGAATGAACTGGTTGGAAGCGCATTGAGGTAGCTGTTAGCTGTTAGCTGTTAGCTGTTAGCTGTTAGCGAAATTATCAATCGTGGGTTTAAGAAAAATGTTTTCTTGATTCTTAGATCTTTTTTAACTGGGTTGCTCCCTCTCCTTTGGAGAGGGCTGGGGTGAGGAAAATAGATGCAGAATGCCTACAAATTAAACGTACCGCTAGATGTGAAAGTGATTGTAGAAATGAACTGGTTAGAGACGCATTGAGTTAGTTCTCGGTTGCTAGTTGAGAGTATGAAAGATTTTGAAAATCTATGTTGCTCCCCCTTCTTAGGAGAGGGCTGGGGTGAGGACAAAATCACATTACTTATTTCCGTAAGGGTAGACTTAAGTCTGCCCTTACTACGTACTATCGCCTTAGCTCTCGCAGGAGTTCAGAGGGGTGTATTTAATTTTAAACTGATAAGGACTTTTTTACCTCTTCACCACCTTACGCGTAATCACCTGTCCAACAATCTCCAGCTGCAACAAATAAATTCCAGAATCCAGCGATTGTAGATCAATCTGATTACCAACATCATCTATTTCTAGAACTTGAGCTCCCAAAAGATCATAAAGCCTCGCGCTGTTAATAGGCTCAATAGACTGAACATTCAGAACATCTTGAACGGGATTGGGATATAGTTTTATTTCTGATCTCAAATCATCTTTTATACTGGCCGTGTTTTGAAACACTCGCACGTAATCAATGACCATATCGCCTTCCTGAAAGTTAGGGTCTATCGCTCCTGAAATTCCGCCCATGGCTACGTTGAGCAATAGGTATTGATCGGCGTCAAATGGCCAGGTGTTGGGATCCTTTACTGTTGGATTATAGGTATAAAACGGGATGTCATCAATTAAAAATGTCACTTGGTTAGGCGACCAGTTCATGGAATAGACGTAAAATGTGTTTGCGACATCGGTCAGAACGCGTTCTCTAAAGTTCACCGTATTTCCAAAACTGCTGGGCGTGTGGATCGCGCTGGAAACATGATTTGTTGTTCCCAAACCGTGCTCCATGATGTCAAGTTCACCACAAAAAGGCCAGTCCACGCTGCCAAATTGCGGTTGCCAGAAACCACCGGCTTCATTGATGTTCTTGCCCAGAGTCCAGATCGCGGGCCAGGTGCCTTCACCTAGTGGCAGCTTGGCACGCACATCGACTCTCCCATAGGTAAATGCAAATTTGGAGTTCAATCGGGCAGATGTAAATTGCTTGGTTTCTCCCTGATCTGTAAAAATTTCTCGTTTGGCAACGATATGTAAAAATCCATCTTGCATGTAGGAATTTTCAAAGCGATCTGTGTAATGCTGTACCTCACCATTGAACCAGCTTCCACCTGCTGGCAGTTGCGTCTGGTGGAACCAGTTGGCAGCATTGATCGGAACTCGCGAGGCCGCAGGAGAGTCAAATTCATCGCTCCATACCAGATCGGTATATTCGATGTCAATCACATTGGGATTTGTGGGAGTACTCCCGTCATCAATGTCGTCCACTAGAAAGATGCCCGCACGGTTGAAGTTGGGATCAAAGAAAAGCGTCACCCTACTATACGCTGCAGTTGCATTGATGGTTGTATTTGTTCCACTCACGATGGCATTGGCAAAGTCAAAACTCAGGTCCACCCAGGTGTTTTGACTGCCGGCAGGAATGCCTTCGGGTACCTCTACATCCTGGCCATTACCCTGCTCCAACTTCAATAGAACTGTATGCGCGCTATTATCGGTCACATAAACGCGCATGTTTACGATCTTGTCCACGTCTGTATCGACCGGGCGTATCAAATCGATAAAGGCTCCCTCAAACGGCGCACCACCAGAATTTTGAAAACTCCCTACCTCATTAGTACTATCTAATGGGTCATTAACTGTAGTAAAAGTTGTCCCGCTGAAACCAGTAAAAACATCTTGTGAATCTTCAAACTCAATCGGCATTTGTTGAGCTATCAGATTCCAGGATAAAAATCCAAGACACAGCAACATTATCGTATTTCTCATCATGATCGCAATTTCTACGAATGTAGTCGCAACTACATCGTTTTCATTAATTCACGACCTCAACATGAACTCAACCTGTGAAAAGTTTAACGACTTCTTATCGCCTCTACAATAGATGAAGTGATGGTTCTGATTCCGCTTTCGCGAAAGCGAACACTATTGAAGCCTCTACTATGACATCAGATTTTGGAAAAATCGATGATGTGCAATACGCAACATCTTAAGACAATGAAATTGTAGCTAATTACTTTCAAAATAAAAAATTTACAAAATTTTATGTTAGTTTTATAAAGATCAGGGATTTATGTTAATAAAGTGACATGGTCTTAATACTACTTACACCAAACAACACAAGAATTATGAAAAACAATCTACTTCTGCGAGTTTTCCTCTTATTATGCTGCTGGCTTACATCTAGCGCATTACTGCAATCTCAGACCCTCTACTGGGGAGCTGGGAGTTTAAGTGATATTGGTAATATCAACGTGCTATCCAACCCTTCAGAGTTTACTTATCGTGACGTGATCTATCAAGAGGGTTTTGAATGTATCGATCCTACAGATTATCCAATTACTACTTCAGGTCCCATCCCCAATATTTCAGGGTGGCGCTATGAAACCGATTTTGATGGTGGTGTCGGGCGGTTGAATGTTTGGGGACTTACCGCAGGAAATGGCGAAGGCACTCTTACCGTTGACAACCCGAATTGTGACTGTAGCAACGCGCTGGTCTGGACAGTAGATCTATCAGCTCAGGCTGCTGCAACTAACCTTGTATTAGCTCATAAATATCAAAGTCATGGTGACGAAGACGACCCTCAGGACAGAGTAGAAATAAGAACCTCCCCTACTGCCCCATGGATACAAATACATGATTATGACACAGGTGCTTCAGTAGGTATATGGACGGATATTGTTGTGGACCTTGATGCAGCTCTTCAAGCATCTGGTCAAACCCTATCTGCAACAACCGAAATTAGATTTCAACAAAATGATAATTTTCCCTATGCAACTGATGGAGCATCGTTTGATGAAATTGAAATTTATCTTGAAGGAAATGCTACTTCTACATCCTACAATACCTTTGATAACGACCCATCTCCTTTAATTTCTGGTACTACTGGGGGTACATTCAGCTCGTCACAAGGACTTGCAATAGATTCTTTTACTGGAGAAATAGATGTTTCCGCATCAGAGCCAGGAACCTATACCGTAACCTATACAGTATCTGGTTCTTCATCTGATGTATCTGTCACCATAAATCCATCTGCTGATACGGCTTTTTCTTACTCAAACACTTTATACTCTACTTTTGATGAAAACGAGGCTCCCACGATTACAGGCTTAACAGGTGGCGAGTTCACAGCTTCACCATCTGGACTGAATATCAATTCAACAACTGGTGAAATCAATTTTAGTGCAAGTAGCCCAGGAGATTACGTGGTCACTTACAAACTCTTATCACCTAATTGTAGCGTTTCTTCAAGGAATGTTTCCGTATATCAACCTAAAGTCGTGACAAACGTTACCTCCACCACTCCTGATGGAACCTATGATGTAAGCGACGTAATAGATATTGTGGTTGAATTTGATGGTACGCTCGATGTTGATCTCACTAATGGGTCTCCTGTACTCGAAATGGAAACAGGAGCTGTCAATCGACAAGCCGTTTATACCGGTGGCGACGGAACCAACCAACTGACATTTACCTATACCGTGCAAGCAGGAGATAATAGCCGCGATCTAGACTATACGAGTGCGGTGTCATTGCTTGATAACGGAGCTGTCATTACTGAAAGTGGCACGACTTTACCGGCTCGACTTGTGTTGCCGAGAACAGGATTCACGGGTAGCTTAAGTGCAAATAGCGCCATTATGATTCAAACTGATTGTTCTGGATTCACCTATAAAAGCATGATTTATCAGGAAGACTTTGAATGTACTGATCCTGCAGACTTTCCTCTCCGAGCATCAGCTAATATCCCAAGCTTACCAGAATGGCGATACGAGACGGACTATGCTCCAATTACTGGAACCGCAGGAAGAGCATCATTAAGAAATGATTTTACACCTGACGGAGGCAATATGCTATCTATGGATAATCCAGATGGAGAGAGCGTTAATGCTTTAATTCTGACTTTAGACCTTTCGGCTTTCGCTTCCGCGAAAGATCTTGTACTCCAGCATGAATGGTACGATCATGGCGATGAAGGCGATGCTCTTGATGTCGTTGAAATCAGAACAGCGCCAACCGAAGCATGGGTGGAAGTATACGACTATGCAACAAATAGTAACAACGGCTCATGGTCTACCGCAATTGTGGACATTGATGCAGCTCTTCAAGCTGCGGGACAAACGCTATCTTCAACAACAGAGATAAGATTTCAGCAAAATGATAATTTCCCAATCAATACGGATGGGATCAGTATCGATAAGATAGAGATCTATCAAACCGCCGAAACTTCGTCAACAAATTATAACCTTACTGACAATAATCCCAGCCCCATTTATTTGGGCGAGTCAGGAGGAACATTCTCATCTTCACAAGGCCTGGCCATTGATACAGCAAGTGGGGTTATAGACTTAAGTGCTTCAACTCCCGGAACATATATAATTACCTATACCTCTCCAGCGACATGTGGCTTAACGAGTGACGTTACGGTCACCATCAACTCAGCGCTGGACAGTTCGTTTGATTATACTCAAAACCTCTATAGTGTCTCAGATTCTAATCCAACACCTGCAATTTCTGGAACTTCAGGCGGTTCATTTAGTGCAGCGACCTCTGGAATTACCTTAGATCCTGTAACAGGAGAAATTGACTTACAGAATACCAGTCCTGGCACATATGATATCACCTATGATATTTATGTAGAAAATTGTAGTAGCACAACACGCTCTGTAACCATAAGTCCTGAATTCACCTATCCGTTTGATACGTATATATTCACTACAGGAAATGCAAATGTTGATGGTTTGACCGCCCTACTCTCAGGAGGGGCTGGATCAAGTTTTAAAGTCTATGACTCCGCAACAGGCGGAAATGAAATTACAAGTGGTTCCAACCTCTTAGATGACTCAACTGTTTTTGCAGCTCAAATTTTTAATAGTATAGAAAACATTAATAGAATTACAATTGAAGTAAATGAAATATGCGCTCCTACACAGATAGTGGCTCCCAATGCAACGGTTGCTGATCTAGTCGCAAATCCATCTAGCGGTTATAACACAGCATGGTTTACCTTGAATAACGGTGGAATTGCACTTTCTAGCACAGGTGCCTTGTCTTCCCAAACTTATTATGTAGAACAAGGACAAAGTCCAACGATTACAACTTTAGGAAGCGGTTTTTCAGGACCAATTGGCATTGCCGTAGACGCCAGCGGCAATATTCTTGTAGCAGATAGATCTAATGATGCCATCAAACGTATGGATGCTAGTGGTAACAATGTTCAGGTGCTTGGAAGTGGTTTTGTGCGACCTGCAGGTGTTGCAGTAGATGCAAATGGTAACATTTTAGTAGCAGATACTAATAACGATGCCATTAAGCGCATGGATTCTAGCGGTAACAATATACAAACTCTTGGCAGCACGTTCTCTCGTCCTAGAGACATTGCAATAGACGCCAGCGGCAATATTCTTGTAGTTGATTCCGGGAATGACGCTATAAAGAGCATGGATGCTAGCGGCAATAATCTTCAGACCTTGGGCAGCGGGTTTTTATTTCCCTTCGGCATCACATTAGATGCCAGCGGCAACATCCTTATAGCAGATAGGTCCAACAATTCCATTAAGCGCATGGATGCTAGCGGAAATAATATACAATCCCTAGGCAGCGGATTTTCTGAGCCTTTTAGAGTCATGGTGGAAGCTAATGGCAATATACTTTTAACTGATAGGTCTAACGATTTTATAAAGCGTATGGATCCCAGCGGGATCAATATTGAGAATCTAGGCATGGGGTTTTCTGATCCTCGTGGTATTGCGGTAGAGGCTAATGGAGATATTCTAGTTGCTGATTTTGGCAATAATGCCATCAAGCGCATAAGTCTCGCTCCAGGTAGTAATAGAGTTCCCGTTCAAGTAACAGTACAAACAGAACTTACTGTGACAGGTCTGACAGGTGACAATAAAGTCTATGACGGCACCACAGCTGCAACAGCTTCGGGTACACCATCGCTCTCTGGTGTACAAGGAGGAGATAATGTTTCCTTAAGTGGTACACCTGTTTATACGTATGCCTCTGCCGATGTGGGTACAGGCATCACAATTAATACGACAGGGTTTACCCTCACCGGCGCAGATGCAGCAAATTATACATTAGCACAGCCCGTGCTTTCTGCAGATATAACAGCAGCTGGACTAACCGTAACAGCAAGCGATCAGGACAAGTTTTATGGAAATATGCTTACGTTGGACGATACCGCATTCACAATTACCGGTTTTGTAAACGGAGAAACTGCAGCCTCTATAGGACTCGGATCGCCGGCATTCAATTCGGCTACAGGAGTTGACGGAAGTACTACAGCAAATGCTGCAAATTATGCTGATGAAATCGTCTTAAGCGGACTTACTTCGGCTAATTATACCTTTACTTACGAGGCTGGAGATTTACTGGTATTTCCGCGTAATATCGTTGTGAATATCAACGTAAATGATAAAATCTATGACGGAACTACAGATGCTACTGTAGATGCAACAAATTTCACGATTATCGATCTTGACGGCGATGCCATTCTTCCCAATGGTGAAACCATAGATAGTTTTAGCGGGTCACCCAGCTTTGCAACCGCAAACGTGGGAATGGATATCGCCGTCTCAGGTGTGGTGACACCTAGTGGATCTAATGGTTTTGATATTGCAAATTACAATGCCTTTTTCAACCTAAGCGATGCTGATATAACTGCTGCAGAACTTACCGTAACCGGACTCACAGGTGATAACAAAATTTATGACGGCACAACAGCTGCAACAGCTTCGGGTACCCCATCGCTTACTGGAGTACAAGTAATGGATAATGTTTCGCTGAGCGGCACCCCAAATTATTCATTTGCCTCTGCTGATGTGGGAACAGGCATCACAATAGCTACGACAGGATGGTCCCTCACAGGTGCAGATGCTGGAAACTATACACTCGCACAGCCCATGCTCTCTGCAGATATTACTGCTGCTGGACTAACCGTAACAGCAAGCGATCAGGACAAGTTTTATGGAAATATGATTACGCTGGACGATACCGCATTCACAATTACCGGTTTTGTAAATGGAGAGACTGCAGCTTCAATAGGACTGGGCACACCGATATTTAACTCTTCTACTGGAGTTGATACCAGTACAACGGCCAATGCAACAAACTACGCTGATGAAATCGTATTAAGTGGTCTTACTGCGGCTAACTATTCCTTCACTTATGAAGCTGGTGATTTATTGGTACTTCCACGTGATATCACTATCAATCTAAATACAAACGATAAGGTTTATGACGGGACCACGACCGCAACGGTTTCACCTTCCTCTTTTACTGTAGTCGATCTGGATGGAGACGCCATTTTGCCTAATGGTGAGACGATCGACTCAGTAGTTGGTGTGTTTGATTTTGTGAGTGCTGAAGTCGGTACAAATATCTCAGTCACCGGAAATAGCACCGGAATAACAGGGTCCAACGGATTTAACATTGCCAATTATAATGCCGGAGCATTGCCAAGCAATGCAGATATAACAGCAGCAGAACTGACCGTAACAGGGCTGACTGGTAATGACAAGCTTTTTGATGGAACCACCGATGCTACCGCCTCTGGAACGGCAGCTCTTGCAGGTGTTTTTGGTGCTGATGATGTCTTATTGGCCGGCACTCCTGTCTTTACCTTTGCGCAGTCCTCACCGGGCACCGATATCGTCATCACCACAACTGGATATACCTTGTCAGGAGCAGACTCAGGCAACTATAGTCTTACGCAACCCGTGCTCATGGCAGATATCACTACTGCGCCGCTCACGGCTCCTACAGTTGATGCGCTTACCACAGGTGACCAGACTCCTGTAATTACAGGTACAACCGGAACTGGTCAAGGGCTACTCGCTGGACAAACGCTAACTGTCACCCTAAATGGTGCGACTTATAACGTAATCCCTGATGCTTCTGGAAATTGGAGTCTTGACACCGAGACTGCGACACCTGATAATGGAACTCTAGGAATGTTCAGCGATGGAGACTTTGAGATTATCGCAACGGTAAGCGACGTAACCGGTGCAAGTCTTAGTGACGCGACTAACTTGGAACTGACCTTTGACTCTACCCTATCTATAGACAATTTCAGTCTAGAAGCAACTCTTAAAATCTATCCTAATCCTACTAAAGGGATACTGAATGTAACCCTAAGCGGTGACAGGATCAACAAGCTAACCCTTATGGACATGGCAGGCAAGATCGTCATGAAAGCACAACATTCAAGCCAGCTGGACCTAAGCAACTTGCAACAGGGTGTCTATCTCATAAAAGTTGATACCGATTCGGGAAGCGCGGTTAAAAGAGTGATTAAAAAATAGTAGTCGTCAAATTACAATTATCAAGCGCATCTCAAATAAGGATGCGCTTTTTTTGTAGCTATTAGATTAAGACTTCTGCATGATTTTAATATGAATTATTATTGAAAATCCGCTTTCGCGAAAGCGGAATATCAATAAATCATCCCCTAAACCAAATGGATAATCGTATATAACGGATTATAACGTAATTATATTTTTAACGCTTCAATGCAAAAAATCCCTTCACCACTTCCTGATCCGGAATCTCTAGTGTGAACCAGTAACTGCTGGAAGGCATAGGCTGATTATTAAAAGTCCCGTCCCAACCTATTCCTGGGCTGGTAAATTGGTACAGCAACTTCCCGTAACGATCAAATATGGTCAACACCGATTGAGGAAACTCATCGATTCCCTCAATACTCCACGTATCGTTGAAGCCATCTTCATTTGGAGTGAAAAATGGCTCAAAATCCAAAACAAGAAATTCCTGAGTACTTATGCCACAGCCATTTTTATCCCTCACATCAACAATGTGGGTACCCTTAAATAGGTCTTGGAAGATATTTTCATCCTGATAAGGCAACCCGTCGATGCTGAATTCCTAATCTCCCGTGCCTTCTACCACGATGGTCGCACTATTGCCACCAGATCTAAATCCATCGGTTATGATATCCACGATCGTGGCCGCTTCAGACGGTTCTACGGTAATGGTAAGATCAGTAGTGCAGTCAAATTCATTAGTTACCGTTACGGTAAAATCACCAGAAGTAGTCACCTGGGTCTGGAAAGCGTCGGGACCTTCATCACCATTGCTCCATTCATAATAGTCGAAACCCTGTTCCACTTCAAGAGTCAATGGCGAGGTAGCATCAAGACAAATTTGTTTAGGATCTTGAGTTTCTAGAAATGGTTTAGGGTTGAGACGTACAGAAACCTGGCCAGCAGCGGTGCATTTTGTAACCTCATCCTCAATTAAAACAAACAGGGTTTGGGGTGTGGAACTTACTCCATAAGTTGATAAACGATTCACATCATCAGCGCGATCTTGAGGTGTCTCGTAGTAGAATACATTGTTGAGGGATGCATCTTGATCATCCAGAATTTTTAGATCAAGATCTGAAAGCCTCGCATCGAGAAAGTCGTCAAAGTCATCATCACAAAACTGCCCTACCGAATCGTCTATATCAAAGACAGGAGGTGGGGCTACCTGATAAGGAAAAGTGACGTAAAACTCACAGCGTTCTCCGGTAGGATCGACAAATTTGATTACATCTTGTTGTAATGTGGTATTTGCTGTACGATCGGGACTGATGGGGTTTGCGTTGATATAAGCGTCGTCAATCGTATCAAAATAGGATATCTGGAATTGGTCAGCATCAGGCTCAATCACATCGAGAAAATTAGAAAGGTTTAGAGTTTCAAAATCAAGGGTGGAGCAGAGGAATTCAGTTTCGGCAGTAAAATCAGCGTCATCTTGATCTACTCTCAATTCAAATTCAGAGAAATTCACACAATCAGAATCGGTACGCTCTGCACGAACGTAAATCGTTTCATTACCCGAGTCATTTCTATAGAGTCCTACGATCTCATTTTCGTTGACGTTAGCATCATTTTCTGTTTCAAAATAACGTACCACAGTATTGGGAGAGGCAATGAGATCTGCATCAAATTGGGTCAGGTCTATACTAGCAATTCCATCATTTGGGGCAGGATCATCATCACAGAATTCCACAAAATTCAAAGGATTTAGTTCAGGGGGAGGTGGGAGTTGTGCGCTGCCACCCGTACTCATAGTAAACCCTCCATCGCCTATTGCCAGTCCTATAATGATATAATAGGTTTCACCAGCGACCACGTCCAGCGCTCTTAGGAAACCATCATTGGCAGGATCGTTGGACACGGCCCCAGGACCTTCGCTTACCTCTGTGGCCACATCGTTCAGTCCCGTAGCACCGCTAATTCCTGCAGCTGCTGGATTGATACTGGAACAGCGTATCGCAGCTCCCAAGTTTGTACAATCTGTCGTGGGACCAAAAACCGCAAAATCATAATCAGCTTGATCTTGCTCGGGATCTAGGGTAAAGGTAAATTGACCTGTTTGTTCAATCTCAATCTTAAACCACACTTGATCTGCTCTGAAATTATAACAGTCGGGCGCAGGATTATTGGGTAAGGTAAATTCATCTGTCCCTAATCCTGATGGATCTATCGCAAGGTCTGTGTCTCCGCAGAGGCTGATTGCATTCACACAATCATTAGGATTCTGTGCGATTAGGAATATGGGGAATAAAAAGAAAAGCAATTTTCTCATAAATGGTTATCGATAATATTTAGTAGTTGCTCCAAGTCTTCAGACTTGTTGTAAAAATGAAATCCTACCCGTATTCCTTCTCCTCTTTTACAGCACAAAATCTGCTCTTTAAGTAAGTTTTCCAGAACCTTGTCACCCAGCTTCAAATTAAAAATAGAGGAATGAATATCTCTTTCTAACACCTCACTCGCAATTAAATTGCGTAGAGCAAATGCTGTTTTTGCTTGCTTGGAAATACTCTTTACAGCATTTCCGATTTTATGGATTCCATAAGAATCAATGAGTTCTATAGCCCTTTTTAAAGCACCAAAAGACAACAAATCATGATGCCCTGGTTCAAAAGTACCTATAAAGCTACCACGCTCATTAATAGTTTCTGGATCTTCTCTGTAGGGAAAAAAATCCTTGAGTCTAGCGACTGCTTCTTCTTTGAAACACATGAATGCATTGCCGTTACCGGCATGGATCCATTTATAGCAACTGGCGGCAAGGATATCTATCCCGCTTTCGCGAAAGCGAAATTCTTCAACACCTAAATACTGAGTAGCATCTCCTATAATGATGACATCAGGGAAGCTTGCTTTTAAATTCTTAAGAAAATCAAGATCAATTTTAATTCCTGAAATGTATTGTACTATGGAAAGGCACAGAAAATCAGGCTCATGTTTTTTCACGGCATTCAGAATTTGCTGTTCTAGGTCAGCATCGAGCGGTACATAAATTACAGGAAAACCCATTGAAATTACAGGATAATTAATCGAAGGGTAATCGCCATCGATCAACAAAAATTTCTTGGATCTGGGCAGTTTTTCTAGCAGCGTATTAAAAGCTAATGAAAAATTAGGACTCAGTACCGTGAAGCGATCTGCCGAATTTAAGAATTGGGCTACGGTCCTGCGCACATCATTCAGAAACTCCCCTCTTTTATGCATCATAAAAAGAGGATCTGTCGCTAGCTGATTCCCAAAATGAGTTTTATAGTCTTTGAGTTCCTGTGATAAAAGTCCTTGTTCTGGCGTATTGAGGTAAACAAAATCTTCTAAAACAGGAAAAGTGAGAGTCATTTATAGCTTTATTAATGCCACCTGTTTCAGGTATGAATTACATTTGATCGTTAAAAATAGGTAGAAAATGTTTGGGTTCAAGAAAAAAGAGCAACAAGGAATAGACCCTGTACAAAAAGAGATGATTGAAAACGCGCGCTTGCGTATCAAGCAAAAAAGGGGATTGTTCACTCATTTTGTCGTTTTTTTAGTAGGGTCAGTAGGTTTGATCATTATCAGTCAGGTTTTTATGGAAAGTAAACCAGAACCATGGTTTGGCATCGACTGGTGGATCTGGGTGATTTTTGCTTGGTTTTTGGTACTTCTTTACCACACCTTTAATGTTTTTGTTACCAAAAGACTTTTAGGACCTGAATGGGAAAAACGACAGTATGATCGTTTAGTTGGCAAACAAAAGGAGCGCATCTCAAAACTGGAACAGAAAGTGGCAAAAGAACATCCTGCCCCACTTGAAAAAGTCGAGGCTGAAGTTCCAGTCAAACCTGTAGTCACCATGATTGCCGCGGTAGATGGCAATCTAGGATTAGGAAAAGACAATGAGCTGGTATGGCATTTACCCGATGATTTCAAGAGGTTTAAAGCGATGACTACCGGTCATAATATCATCATGGGTCGCAAGACCTTTGAAAGCTTCCCTAAGCCGTTACCAAACAGAACCCATATCATTCTCACAAGAGACCAGAATTACAAAACCACTCAAGGCATTGTTGTTCATGACATGAAAACCGCACTAGCAACCGCTGCGGGTGATGACCAACCATTTATCATAGGAGGCGGTGAAATTTACAAACTGGGGCTTCCTTTTGCAGACCGGTTGGAGCTCACACGCATACACGAAGTATTTGATGTGGATACTTATTTCCCAGAATTTAGCAAATCAGAATGGAAACTAATCAACTCAGAACATCATCCTAAAGATGAAAGGCACAAACATGACTTTGATTACGAGACTTGGGAGCGAGTAAAGAAATAGTTTAGTTTACTCATATCTTATATTTGCCAAGACTTAAGTAGATCACAACATGAAAGCATACGTTTTTCCAGGACAGGGAGCACAATTCACAGGAATGGGTAAGGATCTTTATGATCAATATGAGGAAGCGCGAGAAATGTTTCATAAAGCTAACGAGATCCTGGGCTTTGACATTAGTAAAATAATGTTTGAGGGTTCAGCTGATGAACTCAAACAAACCAGGGTTACTCAGCCGGCTGTTTTCATACACAGCGTAGTGCTTGCAAAAATGATGGGCGATCACTTCAAGCCAGATATGGTCGCAGGTCATTCTCTAGGCGAGCTAAGTGCGCTTACGGCAATATGTTGTCTCACTTTTGAAGATGGTCTCAAAATTGTATCAGAAAGAGCTATAGCCATGCAAGAGGCTTGTGAGATCCAAGAAAGTACTATGGCTGCAATTTTAGGGCTTGAAGACGACATGGTTGAAAAGATCTGTAGGGAAACAGATGGTGTTGTGGTCGCCGCAAATTATAATTGCCCAGGTCAGCTAGTCATCTCAGGAGCCGTTCCCGCTGTAGAAGCTGCTTGCGAAAAGCTAAAACTTCACGGTGCTAAGAGAGCGCTTGTTCTTCCAGTAGGAGGCGCTTTTCACTCTCCCTTAATGGAGCCAGCACGTGAGCGACTTGCAAAAATCATCGAGCAGACTGAGTTTAAGAATCCCATCTGCCCGATCTACCAAAATGTATCCACCTTTGCGGTAAGGGATACAGATACCATCAAAACCAATCTTATATATCAACTCACCGCTCCGGTTAAATGGACTCAGTCTATTCAGGAGATGATCAAGGATGGAGCAAAGGAATTTATCGAAGTAGGTCCTGGGAGAGCCTTACAGGGCATGATCAAAAAAATAGATCGCAGTCTTGATGTGAGTCAGGCCAGTGCCTAATTTCATTGTAACCTATGGATTTTGTTGAATAGGTCGTAAATCACGATCCCAGCGCAGACTGATATGTTCAGGCTGTGCTTAGTTCCATATTGTTCTAGCTCAATAATTCGATCACAGGCGTCTACAACTTTTTGCTGCACACCCTGAACTTCATTCCCTAGAACTACAGCAATTTTAGACCCTCTCACCGGATCAAATGAATGTAAACTGGTTGAGTTTTCGGCTTGTTCGATAGCGCATACTTGATATCCGTCTTTTTTCAAATCAGTTACCGCCTCGACGGTGTCTTCATAATATTCCCATGCTACAGTCTGCGTCGCTCCCAGAGCCGTTTTTCTGATTTCGCGGTGAGGGGGCTGGGCAGTAATGCCGCATAAAATGACTTTCTCAATCCTATAGCAATCTGCCGTGCGGAAGACGGAACCCACGTTGTTGAGGCTACGCACATTGTCCAACACGATGGTCAAGGGTGTTTTTTCGCTTTCGCGAAATTCTTGATCAGACAATCGCTCTAATTCATCATTTCTCGTTTTTCTATTCATGTGTAGCGCTATTAAAAGCAAAAACCATAGCTCAGCTATGGTTTTAGTTAATGCTTAGATGTTGTATTTGTTATGCTTTCGCGAAAGCGGAATCATAAGTTTATCTATTTACAGCCGGACAGTTGCAACTCCAGCGCTCTTTTCTACACAAGAAGTCTATTCCTATGGTGAGTTGGTGGAAACCACCGTTATCAAACTTGATATCTCCAAACTGGTAACTGTAGGTGTAGGCAAAGGTGAATTCGTTGTACTTGATACCTACGATGGGTGAAAGCAAAGAAAGGTTTTGCTCTTGAATGTTGTTAACATCATTTCCATTCACAAATTCTGCACTTTCAAAGCTCTGACGATAGGACAACCCACCGAAAAACTGGCTGTTATCGTTCATGTCATAATAGGCCTTTGCATTGATATCTACAAACTGCTCGTCAGTCTGGTCCGTGCGCTGATACAATAAAGATGGTTCAAATTGCCAGGCGCTCTTTGTAGGTGAAAACACATACCCTAATGTAGCAATGTAACGGCGTTGGTTAGAACTTTCAAACCCTTCAGTATAGATCTCACGATTTTGGAAGACGGCATTTTTAACAGTAAAGTGTCCATAAAACTCTTTATAGAAATAAGACATTCCTATGTCTACATTAAAATAGGAATCACTCACGAGCACACCAGCTACGACGGGATCAAAATCGAGAGGGTCAAAATCTGTCTCATCGAGACGGCTCTGAACCATACCTACATTTGCTCCAAATGAAAGTCTATTGAGCTCGCCATAACCACCTCCTACTTTGAGGTGATATGCATAAGATAAATAAGCACCTGTTTGAGAGTGATAACCATTACGATCGTTGAAAATAATGGCTCCTATACCACTATTTTGACCTATCCCAGTATTAAAACTTAAAGTCTGAAGATTAGGGGCATCTTCTTGATCAAACCACTGCTGTCTTGCCGTTCCTCTCACCTTACCGCAATTAGCGGCACCAGCCATTGAGGGATGAAGTAAATAATAATTATCAGTTAGGTAGTCTAAATAGACTGGTACACCTTCTTGCGCTATTGATAGTTGTGATATAGCTGCAACAACTATTAATACAAAAATTCTTTTCATGCGTCGTTAAGTCTCTCCTTTCCAGCACGTGTTCCTAGTACAGCATCAGGGGTTAAGCTGCGCTTTTTGCCACCGTGACTTTCACGGCTCGAGGACACATCCCAATCGGTCAAATATATACATTTTACGATTCAATTAACAATAAACCCTGCTACTTCAAAAAAATTGTTCAAAGCATGTTAATTTTCAGCGAGTTGCACTAAAACCTGAATTTATTATGCAGCCATAATATTTTGTATGACACACTATGCCCACAATCTATGATTAAATCAAAGCCAGCTTTCAGATCATCATTATTTTTGCAAAAATTCTCTATTATGAGCGATCATAAAATAACCATTATACCTACGTCTAATCAGGCCATAGTCAAATTTGAAAGCAACCAGTTTCTGGTTAAGGGAAATAGCTATGAATTCAATAACATAGATGAAGCTAAACCATCTAAACTCGCTCAACAACTCTTCTACCTACCTTTTGTCAAGACAGTTTACATCGCTCAGAACTTTATAGCCATTGAGCGCTATGATATTGTACAATGGAGCGATGTTCAAGATGAAGTCTCAGAACAAATCAGCAATTATCTGAATAGCGGAGAACCTCTATTTCACGTGGAGGCCCAACCTAATAAAAAAATACCGGTAACTGTTTATGCAGAGGCCACTCCCAATCCTAATAACATGAAGTTCGTGGCCAACAAAAAATTGGTCGTACAAAGCAAGGAGTTTAAAAGCATAGGCGATACAGAAGATGGCACCCTGACTCGCAAACTGTATGAATTCCCATTCATCAAAGAGGTTTTTGTGGACGAGAACTACATTTCCATCCAGAAACATGAAATCGTTGAGTGGGATGAGGTAGCTAATCAAGTGCGCTCCTTTATTAGGGAATCTTTGCAAAACGGACTAGAAATAGGCGAGTCAAAAGTAAAAAGTGAAGGGATCGAGCTTAACAAAGCTGCCGAGCCTACTAACCTTCCCAAGTTTGAAAACCTAGATGATGTTTCTAAAAAGATCGTAGAAATTCTAGACGAGTACATCAAGCCAGCGGTTGCCAGCGATGGAGGAAATATTGTTTTTAAAGAATACGAGCAGGAATCTGGTAACGTGCACGTCATTCTCCAAGGTGCATGCAGTGGCTGCCCCTCCTCTACCATGACCCTTAAAAATGGCATTGAAACCATGCTCAAGGATATGATCCCTAACAAGATCAACCAGGTGGTAGCTATTAACGGCTAGAGGACCATTACTTGACGATATTGTTGTGGTGTTTCCGCTTTCGCGAAAGCGAGATATCACAAAACCCTTTAACACACGTAAAAAGCCCATCCTCCAAAGGTTTTTGTTTCATTTAGCAAAACACTCTGAAAGCAAGTCAATTGCTTTGCTACAAAACAAGCACAAAGTATCTTTGCAACCCCTTAAAAACAACTGTGAAAGAAGCAGAAACCCTTACTAAAGAACCCAGTATGATCTCAAGTTTTATCGAGATTACTAAGCCTAGGCTTTCGGTAGTGGTGGTTTTTTCTTCTCTAGCTGGTTACTTTTTAGCGGCAGAATCCATAAACTGGATCACGCTTTTATATTTATGTGTGGGAGGATATTTTCTAGTTGGGTCCTCAAATGTTTTCAATCAAATCATTGAAAAAGATCGCGACGCTCTCATGTTGCGCACCATGAATCGTCCATTACCTATGGGAAGAATATCGATCCCTACAGCCTGGATTTACGGCTTGTTGATGGCACTGACAGGTGTATATCTGCTCTATCTCATAAATGGTGCGACTGCATTTTTTGGCGCATTAAGTATTTTGCTTTACGCAGCTTTATACACTCCACTCAAGACCGTTTCACCGTTATGTGTATTTGTGGGAGCTTTTCCAGGAGCTATTCCTTATATGTTGGGTTGGGTAGCTGCTAGTGGAAATTTTGGTATTGAGCCTGGAACCTTGTTTATGCTTCAGTTTTTTTGGCAATTTCCTCACTTTTGGGCGATAGGATGGATGCTTGAAGACGACTATAAGGCAGGTGGTTTCAAGATGCTTCCTACAGGAGCGGCTGATCGAGGTACTGCTTTCCAGACGGTACTGTACACGGTATGGACCGTAATTGTATCGATCATACCCGTATTTAAAGTTACGGGTGATTTATATATTACTATTTATAGTGCAATTGCTGTAGGGGCGCTGGGATTGTGGTTTTTGTATCACAGTATGGAGCTTTTCAGAAAAAGAACCAAAACCATCGCGCGCAAGCTTATGCTGGTAAGCGTGAGTTATATAACACTAGTACAGATTATTTACGTAGTCGATAAATTTTTGAGATAATACATGGTAGATATCACTCAATTGCCTGAGAAAGAAAAAAGGGCCCGATCCAAAAAACAGATGATGTGGTTTGCCATTGCAAGCTTGATCATGATGTTTGCAGGACTTACAAGTGCTTATATTGTAAGTGCAAGTAGAAGGGACTGGGTAGATTTTGAATTGCCTAGCGAATTTTATTACAGCACGGGTGTTATTGTTTTGAGTTCGCTAACCTTATTATTGGCAAAACTTAGCATAAAAAAAGGCAATCGTCAGGGAGCTACCATTATGACCATCCTCACTTTTGTTCTCGGAGTTGCATTTGTTTACATGCAATTTGCAGGTTTTGACACCCTAACTAACAGAGATATTTTTTTCACCGGCAAGGGAAGTAGTGTGAGTGCCTCATTTGTTTACCTGATCGTGGTAGCGCACTTAGCACATATCGTTGCCGGCCTTATCTCCCTGATGGTCATTACATTTAACATGGTAAAAGGAAAATATACCAGTACTGATTTCCTAGGTTTTGAACTGGGAGCGATATTCTGGCATTTTGTAGATTTTCTATGGATTTTCCTGCTTTGCTTTTTACTCTTTTATTAAAAAGTTTTTTCATCTATTTTTGCAACTTATAGCAATACACTCACACTATGGATACAACAGTAGCTGCTACTGGTACCGAAGGACAAAATTGGGGAGGCGGTAACTTGCCTTTAAAGGTGACTTATGGAAAGATGATGATGTGGTTCTTCATCCTTTCTGATGCACTTACCTTCTCTGGATTTCTTGCCGCATACGGATTTTCAAGATTTAAATTTATTGAGGAATGGCCTATAGCTGACGAGGTTTTTAACCACTTTCCTTTCATGCATGGCGTAGATGCTCCCATGTTTTATGTGGCTTTGATGACCTTTATCCTTATCGGTTCATCGGTAACCATGGTGCTTGCAGTAGACGCTGGTCATAAAATGGACAGAAAAAAGGTGTCGCTCTACATGCTGCTTACCATCATCGGCGGTATGATCTTCGTGGGTTCTCAAGCATGGGAATGGGCAAACTTTATTAATGGTGAGTACGGTGCTGTAAAGACTAGAGGCGGGAACATTCTTCAGTTTGTAAACACAGAGTCTGGTAAAAGAGTAGGTCTATCAGAATTTGTTGTAGAAGGTGAACGCGATGTAGACACCTATGGCCCTAGTGAGGGAATATGGTATGAAACCTCAGGAGAGTACAATGCTGAGTACACATTGCAAGAAGTTATCGCTGGTTTAGAAATTAACGATAATATTACTGTACGTACACAGCAACTTGTCGTTAATGAAGAAACCGGCGCTAGTGAGAAAACGGTGCTTTCTAGAGAAGAAGGACTTGCCAAAATCAAAAGAGAAGGCGTCTCAGTAGTTCAAGGAGCTAACCTGACTGAAAATGAATACGGAGCACCGCTTTTTGCTGACTTTTTCTTTTTTATAACAGGTTTTCACGGTTTTCACGTTTTTACTGGAGTTTTGATCAACATCATCATCTTCTTCAATGTGATTTTAGGAACTTATGAGCGCAGAGGCAGTTATTTAATGGTCGAAAAAGTGGGACTCTACTGGCACTTCGTAGACCTTGTATGGGTATTTGTATTTACCTTCTTCTACCTCGTTTAAAAATTTTTGAGACAAATCATCATGGCAGATCACGCATCACACGCAGAACACCATCACGAGCATAAACTAGAAATCTTCAGAGGACTGGTTAAGTTCAAGAACAATACTCAGAAGATTTGGGGAGTCCTGATTTTTCTTTCCATAGTAACCATCATTGAGGTTGCCCTGGGTTATATCAAACCAGATTTTCTAAACGCACAATTTTTAGCTTTAAAGTGGCTCAACTGGATATTTATCATACTTACTTTGGTAAAGGCCTACTACATCACATGGGACTTTATGCACATGAGAGATGAAGTAAGCGGATTGAGAAGAGCTGTAGTCTGGACCGCTGTTTTCTTAATCATATACCTTATCGCAATTCTTCTTGTTGAAGGAGATTATATTTATGAGGTATATAAAAACAATGCTGTAAGTTTTGACTTCTAGTGACTACTATATCTAAATAAACATAGGACGGTTCTACCGTCCTTTTTTATACCTGATAATGACAGAAGATCTATCAAATAATCAAATTAAGCAGGTCAATCCGGTGGCAAAATACTCGGTGCTCGTGATCTTATTTGCTTTACCCCTAGTAGCCTATCTGTTTTTTCTTCAAGGTAAACACAACTTTGATACCCTTCCGGTCATTAATGAAGAAATAGGCACACTCAAGGATTTCAAAACCTTAGAAGGACGTAGTCTGCAACTCAAAGACAGCATTACCATCGTTACTTTTCTAGGCAACAACCCTTATGAACGTCTGGGATTTGTCTCAAATGTCAACGAAAAAATCTACAAGGAGTTCCATAAATTTGACAGCTTTCAACTTGTAGCAATTTTACCCGAAGCTGGGGTAAAAGATGTGCAAGAAATAAAAAACCAGATGTCTGAAACTACAGACATTTCAGACTTCCATTTTCTAGTAGGTGACGATCAAGATATTATGGAGTTTTTTGATAATTTGGGTTCGGATCTAGACCTCAATAAAGACTTATCTTCTGATTTTGCCTTTGTAATAGATAAAAATGCATCATTAAGAGGGCGTGATGATAGTGATCCTGAAGAGCCTATTGTCTACGGCTACGATACCAGCTCTATACCAGCATTACAAAAAGTCATGGTAGACGATGTACGCGTTCTTCTTGCTGAGTATAGATTTGCATTCAAAAAAAATAGAGATCAAAAAATTCAAAAAGATGGCAAAGAGTAAAGACACTCCTTACTATATAGGTCTGGGCATCATCATTCTTATTTTTGGATATTTTGCTGTAACTAATGTGATCGATTATATTGAAAAGGACAAAGTAGTTGATAGCAACCGCAGTCAAGACCGCGATCCAGTAGCTGATAAATTTTTGAAGAAATTCAACAAAGTTCCTGATTTCTCTTTTGTTAATCAAAACAACGACACGATCACCAACAAAGATCTGCTGGGCAAAGTCTATATCGTAGATTTTTTCTTCACTACATGCCCTACTATCTGTACTCCCATGAGTTTAAACATGTCTAAGATAGTTAAAGAACTTGAAGATTATCCAGATTTTCAGGCAGTCTCCATAAGTATCGATCCTGATTACGACTCTCCAGAGGTCTTAAAAAAATACGCTTCCAGATATGTTGAGAACGACGACTCTTGGTATTTTCTTACAGGAGATAAACAGGCCACCTACAAACTAGCGAGAGAAGGTTTCAGCTCGTATGTGGGCGAGAGTCAAGATAGTATCATAAAATTTGAACATAGTGGCAATTTCGCATTGGTCGATCGTGAGGGGTTTATTCGTTCACGTAAGGATGAATATGGAAATTGGATCATGGTTTATCGGGCCGTGCAGGAAAACCCAAACGATCTAGAGCCATTGCTTCCTGAGCTCATCGCAGATGCAAAAACACTTTTAAACAAATAATCATGTTAGAAAAAAGAGGGCCAGCCATCATTCTAGCGATTTCAATCGTCGTGCCTATCGTAGTGCTTATTCTAATGTATTTACCTGAGCGATACAATTTCTTAAACCTCGACGCCGGTACACTTCCTCTGTTTCACGCAGTCCTCAATGCCGCAACCGCATTACTACTCATAGCGGGCATAACTTTTATCAAATCAGGCAAAAAAGAACAGCATAGGGCAGTTATGACTTCTGCATTTGTTGTAAGCGCCGTTTTTCTGGTAAGCTACGTGATCTCAAAAATCAGTAATGACCCTACACCCTATCCAGAAGATGCACCCCTGCGTGGCCTATATCTTTTCATATTGATTTCCCACATTGTTTTGTCAGGAATCATATTACCATTGGTCCTATATACTATGTATTTTGCGTGGAACAAGAAATTTGCTAGACACCGTAAAATTGCTAGATGGACTTTCCCGATCTGGCTTTATGTAGCTGTGACAGGTGTAGCTGTATATTTATTCATGCAACCCTATTACTAAATGTAAGTTCAGCTATAAGATCAAGTCTAAGTAGTTGTACCTCGAGAAAAGTTGTCGATATGAAAAAACTCTTTTGTTTTTTGCTGGTGGTATCTGTTTCCGCTTTCGCGAAAGCGCAATGTGCCATGTGCCGCGCCGTCATAGAAAGTAGTGGTGACAACGCAACCGCTGAAGGGCTCAATAATGGCATCACCTATCTTATGGCATTTCCCTACATCATCGTAGGAGGGATAATCTTTATGATTTATAGAAGCACGCAGAAGCCAGCCAAAAGTTCTGTTGAGTCGTAATCAGATCTGAACGAAAATTCTTTAAACATTTTTCTTAACATAGTTTTAAGGCAGCTGGGTGTAACATGGTAGCAATTTTGAGGTCTGTATAATATGCAGTCTTCGGACAGAACAATGCACTAACCATGATTGAAATAAAAAACCTGCACAAGTCCTATAAAACGGGAAACAACTCATTGCACGTTCTCAAAGGGATCGACTTCTCTGTTAAGGAAGGTGAACTGGTCTCCATCATGGGTTCCTCTGGATCAGGAAAATCCACTTTATTAAACATTTTAGGAATGCTCGATGAGGCCGATGAAGGTAGTTACGTGCTTGATGGCGTCCCGATAAAAAATCTCAATGAGAAGATCGCTGCAAAATACCGCAACAAATTTTTAGGGTTCATTTTCCAATCTTTCAATCTCATTAGCTATAAAACCGCAATTGATAACGTTTCTCTACCACTTTATTATCAAGGTGTGAGTCGCAAGGAACGTGATGAAAAATCCCTGCATTATCTTGAGAAAGTAGGGCTGGCAGATTGGGCAGACCATTTACCTAATCAGCTTTCTGGTGGTCAGAAACAACGAGTTGCCATAGCGCGTGCTCTGGCAAGTGACCCAAAAGTACTGCTTGCTGATGAGCCTACTGGAGCTCTGGATACTAAAACATCCTATGAAGTCATGGATCTGATACAAGGTATCAATGATGAAGGCCGTACCATTTTGATCGTAACCCACGAGCCCGATATAGCAGAGATGACTAAGCGCGTCGTGAACCTTAAGGATGGTCGCATCATAGATGACACGCTGGTCAATCAAATTAAAGCTGCAGCTCATGTTTAATCTAGAGCGCTGGCAAGAAATATTTGAGACCATACGCAAGAACAAATTGCGTACTTTTTTAACTAGCCTCTCTGTTGCCTCAGGTATATTTATTCTAGTCATCCTACTAGGCGTTTCTACAGGAATTGAAACTGGTGTGCGTACTGAATTTGAACAAGATGCCACTAATAGAATTCAGGTAAGTGTGCGCAGTACTACCAAAGAATACAAAGGACTCAATCCAGGTAGGAGACTGCAGTTGCGCAATTCAGACTATGAAAATCTAAATGCCAAATATGCGGAACAAATTGAGTATAAAACTCCGCTTTACAACATCTGGCAAGGACAAGTCAACTATAAGAATCAGCAGGGAAACTATCGCATAGAAGGAGCTTCTCCTGACCAGCAATGGATTGAAAATGCTACCATGACTAATGGACGCTACCTCAATCAAAGCGACATCGATAACTCTAGAAAGGTAGCCGTTATAGGATACCAGATGAAGGAAGATCTTTTTAAAGATGAAGATGCTATAGGAAAAACCATTATCCTCAACAATACTGTCAACTTTACTGTTGTAGGGGTTTATACCGACCCAGGAGGAACTAGAGAGGAAACCCGACTTTTCATGCCTATCACGACGGCACAGAAAGTATTCAATGCTGGTGAAAATCTCAATAGGATTGCCTACACTATCAAAATGGCTGACACATTTGATGAAACGGTCGCACTTAGTGCTGCGATGAGAGAAGCCATAGAACAAGATTTGCGGACACGTTTTCAAGTTGCTCCTGACGACCGTGTTGCCATAGGCGTTTACGACACCCTAGAAGAAGCAGAAAAAGTATTTGGACTGATCGCTACGATTCGATCGGTTTTTTGGTTTATAGGCATCGGTACCATTATCGCTGGTGTGGTAGGTGTAGGAAACATCATGCTGATCGTTGTTAAGGAACGTACCAAAGAAATAGGTATAAGAAAAGCGCTGGGCGCTTTACCTAGTGAGATCATATGGATGGTATTACACGAGTCCATTTTTATTACCAGCATCGCAGGACTCATCGGTCTGTTTTTGGGTGTGGGATTGTTAGAATTAGTCTCACCCATGGTAGAGACTGATTTTATCAAATTTCCAAAAGTCGATTTCAATACCGCTATTTCTACGGTCGTCATTTTAGTGGTTGCTGGAGCCCTAGCCGGCTTCTTTCCAGCACGTAGAGCAGCAAATATCAAACCCATAGAAGCTTTAAGAGACGAATAGTATGTTTAGCAGAGATCGATGGAATGAAATACTGGAAGCGCTCAACTCAAACAGGTTGAGAACTATGCTTACGGCATTTGGAGTTTTCTGGGGAATATTTATCCTTGTGATTCTACTTGCGTTGACTAATGGTTTACGCAATGGTGTTTCTGCAGATTTTGGCGATCGTGCTACAAACACCATGTTTATGTGGGGACAGAGCACTTCCATGGCGTATAAAGGAATGAACAAAGGCCGTCGCGTTCAATTCAAACTGGCCGATGTTGATGCCTTAAAGAACTCTATACCAGATTTAAGAATTGTATCCCCTAGACTACAATTGGGCGGTTACCGTGGGGCCAATAATGTCACGAGAGGTGATAAAACAGGAGCTTTTCAAGTGAATGGTGATTATCCGGAGTTCAAACAACAGCAGCCCATGGATATTCTCAAAGGCCGCTGGATCAATTACTCTGACATCAACAAGGTCATGAAAACTGCCGTAATAGGAACGGGAGTCGAGAAAGGTTTATTTGATATAGGTGAGGATCCTATAGGAGAGTACATCAGTATTCAAGGCGTAAATTTTAAAGTAGTGGGAGTATTCAACAACCCAAATAGTCAAGGGGACAGCGAGGAAGAGGCAAATAATATTTTTGTGCCGTTTACTACGTTTGGTAAAGCTTTTAATTCTGGCGATAATGTAGGCTGGATGGCGATAACAGCTCATGATCACGTGAGCATGACCGACCTTAAGCCAAAAGTGCTCTCCATAATGCGTGAACAAAGAGGCGTTCATCCTAATGATGAGCGAGCGATAGGAAATTTTGACCTCGCCGAGCAATTTGCTAAGTTCACGGGTCTTTTTGATATTTTAGGCTTTGTAGGCTATTTCGTAGGAGGTCTGGTATTACTTTCTGGAGGTATAGGAATCAGCAATATCATGCTTATCGTTGTAAAAGAGCGTACAAATGAAATAGGAGTAAGAAGAGCTTTAGGAGCTACTCCATGGAACATTAAAGCACAAATCCTTCAGGAATCCATCGTTTTGACTTTAATCTCTGGCTTAGCGGGTATTGCATTTGCTGCAGGGGTAATTTGGGTTATGAATTATTTACTGGCCCAGGCTGGAGATGTAGACAACTTTGCCAACCCGACCGTAAACATAAACGTAATATTTATAGCGCTGGCTATTTTGATAGTAGCTGGATTATTAGCTGGTTTCATACCCTCCTCAAGGGCCACCACCATGAAACCTGTGGATGCATTAAGAACAGAATAACACAAGTAACAACCATTATTTAGAATGAAACGTACAGGAACCATCATCACCCTTCTGATTATCGCAACTTTAGCAGCTGTGGGAATCTGGTATATCTATTCCAAAGATCTTGAAGATCCGGTAGTTTATGAAACCGAAACTGCCAGCGAGCAAACAATCATCAAGGAAACTGTAGCCACAGGTAATATTGTGCCCAAGGAAGAGGTGAATATAAAACCTAACATCTCTGGAGTTATCGACAAGATCCATGTGGAAGCCGGAGACTTTGTAGAAGCTGGTGATTTAATTGCAGAAATCAAGGTTGTACCGAACATCAACTCCTTGACAAGCGCAAAAAACAGTATCTCGGCTCAACGTACTGCGGTTGAAACGGCTCGCCTTGCCATGGAAAATCAGAAAGCAATCTACGATCGCCAGAAAACGTTGTTTGACAAGGGAGTGATCTCTGCAAATGATTTTGACCTTGCGCAAAACAACTATAATAATGCGGTTCAACGTTACAAGCAAGAACAGGTTGCTCTCACCGGTAATCTCCAAAACTTTGACATTATCAAGACAGGTACGACTTCTGGCTTGAGCGAGTATGCAAATACAAATGTGCGTGCCACCGTTTCTGGAATGGTACTGGACGTTCCCGTAAAAGAAGGAAACCAAGTTATTGAAGCAAACAACTTCAACGAGGGTACTCCTATCGCCACCATTGCTGACGTTACTAAAATGATTTTTGAAGGAAAGGTGGATGAGAGCGAGGTAGGTAAGATCAAAGAAGGTCTTCCCCTAGAAATTACAGTTGGAGCCTATGATAACAGAAAATATGAAGCTATACTAGACTACATCGCCCCTAAGGGTGTGGCAGAAAATGGTGCGATCCAGTTTTCTATAAAAGGAACACTCAAAGAAATTGAGAAAGACAGCGCCTTTGTAAGAGCAGGTTTGAGTGCAAACGCAAGCATCATTCTCGATAAGGCAGACGAGGTTCTTTCCATTAAAGAAGGTCTGGTGCAGTATGACCCAGAGACTAAACAGCCTTATGTAGAGATCGCAACCGGCGATCAAACTTTTGAGCGTCGTGACGTCACATTGGGTCTTAGCGATGGGATTTATGTCGAGATCAAGGATGGAATTTCTAAAGAAGACAGGCTCAAGATCTGGAATCCACTTAAGGCTCCACAAGGCCGTGGTGGATATGGTGGCTAATTTTGTAACAAAAAATAATTTCCCGACACAAACAACCAGAGTACGATTATGAAAAACTATATAATTTACGGATTAGCTTTTTTGGGTCTCGCTTTCGCGAAAGCGCAAACCACTCAAACAATTGAAAGCAATACAAAGAAATGGACATTAAAAGAGTGTGTGGAATATGCACTTGACAACAATATCTCCATCAAACAAAGTGAACTGGATCTAGAAGCAGCAGATGCAGATAAGTTAAACGCTTTAGGAGGTCTTCTACCTACCCTGAACGGTGGAGCAGGAGTAAGAGAAAACACCGGTCTGAACTTCAACCCTATTACTAACAATGCGCAGACCACTACATTCTTGTCAGTTTCAGGAAATGTAAATGTAGGCTACAATGTTTTTGATGGACTTAGAAACATAAGACAGGTTCAAAGAGCTGAAATTTCAAAGCTCGCCAGCCAGTACCGTCTCGATAAAATGAAGGACGACATCTCGTTATTTGTAGCAAATAACTATTTACAGATACTTACTAACAAGGCAAACCTCAAGACCCTGGTAGCACAGAATGAGGTGACCTTACAGCAAATTGATCAAACGCAAGAACTGGTCGACGCTGGCCAATTGCCCAGAGGAGATCTACTGGAAATCCAGGCTCAAAATGCTACTGAACAGCAACAAATTATTACGGCAGAAAATGCCGTAACTATAAGCAAAGTAAGTCTTGCTCAATTACTGCTTCTCGACGATTATGCGAGTTTTGATGTGGTGGATAGTGATTTTGAAATCATAGACGAAAGTTTTTCTGAGAAATCTGTAAATGAATTGATTAACGCAGCCGAGGAAAACCGCTCTGAAGTGATTATCGCTGAAAAAGATGTTGAACTGGCTGAAAAAGACCTCCAAATTTCAAGAGGAGCTTACTACCCTACTCTGAGTGCATTTTTCGGCTACGACACGAGATACACAGATGCGCAAGATTTTGATACAAGACTTGTGGATCCTGATAATCCATTTATAGAAGCTGAAATAGGTCGTGTGCGCGCAACGGGTCAAGCGGTGGTTACCGATGTACGTAATACAGAAACTGTCGTGGTGGGAGCTGATCCCTTCCTTGAACAATTATGGGAAAACGATGGTATTGCTTATGGATTTTCGTTAAACGTGCCTATTTTCAATGGTTTCACTACCCGCAGTCGAGTGCAACGCAGCAAGGTCAACTTAGAAAGGACAAAATTTCAACTGGAGCAGGCTAAGCTAGATCTTGAGAGTAATGTTTATCAGGCTTATGTTGATGCACAAGGTTCTAAAAAAGCTTATGAGGCGGCGCAAAAAGCTTTGGAATCTCAAGAATTAGCCTACGATTATGCTGAAGAGCGCTATAATGTGGGACTTACAAATGCATTTGACTTCAGTCAGAGCAAATTGCGATACAACAACGCAAAAATCAGCTTGAACCAGGCTAAGTTTGACTATTTATTTAGACTCAAAGTGCTGGAACTTTACTTTGGGGTAGAACCAAGTGAATTGAAATTATAATAACATGAAAAAAACGGTAATCATTCTAGCAATTATAGCTGTGCTTGCAGTAGCGGGCTATTTTGCATTTTCCTCTGGAAGTAAAGAAGATGGAATACTGGTGGAAGTTATGCCAGTAGAAACAATGAATGTAACCGAGACGGTTAGTGCTACCGGTAAAATCAGACCAGAAGTTGAGGTGAGCATCTCTCCTGAAGTTCCGGGCGAGATCATAGAACTGCCTATCAAGGAAGGTCAAAAGGTGGAAAAGGGCGATATTCTTGCGCGCATCAATCCAGATTTACTACAATCCAGCGTGAGCAGGTCTAGAGCTGGACTAGCAAGCGCCCAGGCCGGCTTTGAACAGGCAAAGGCTTCTTTAGCTGAGGCTAAAGCAAATTATCAGCGTAGTACAAAGCTCTTTGAAAAAGGAGTGATCTCCCAAGCTGATTACGATACCGCCACCGCAAACTACGAGCGTGCTGTCGCAGCTGAACGATCTGCCTACTTCTCGGTTCAAAGTGCGGGAGCTACTGTAAACGAATCTGCTGATAACTTGAGCCGTACCACGATTTATGCTCCCATGACCGGAATTATCTCTCTGCTCGCGGTGGAGCTAGGAGAACGCGTGGTAGGTACCCAACAGATGGCGGGAACTGAACTTTTGCGCGTTGCAGACCTTTCTCGCATGGAAGTTGAAGTTGACGTTAATGAAAACGACATCGTAAAGATTGAAGTAGGTGACGAGGCCATTGTTGAAGTAGATGCGTATCTGAAAAAACAATTCCGTGGAATCGTTACTGAAATTGCTAACACCGCAACAGGACAACTTACCGCAGATCAAGTAACCAATTTTAAGGTCAAGGTCTTGATACAATCAGAAAGCTACAAAGATCTTCTTGAAGGCAAAGGCGATAATTACAGCCCCTTCAAACCAGGAATGACGGCAACCGTAGACATCATCACAGAAGTGGCTGAAAATGCGATTGCAGTTCCCATCAGCTCGATTGTAGTGAAAAATGACACAACCGAAAAGAAACGTAGAAAAGACATCAGCATAGATGCGGAGAAGTTTGAATGTGTTTACCTGGCCAAAAATGGGAAAGCTGACCTTCAGGTCGTGACCACCGGAATTCAGGATGATAAAAATATCGTAGTACTCTCAGGTCTTGAAGAGGGCGACGAGGTAATAACGGGTCCTTACCGTACTGTCACAAACACCCTGAAATCTGGGAAGGAAATTCGCAGTAAAAACGATCGCTCCTCTCGTGAAGAGGAAGCTGAACCAGAGGCAGCGTCAGAAGAAGAGTAAGCATGTACATTCTTTGTATAGAAACCACTTCTACAAATTGTAGTGTTGCGCTCGCTGGCGAAAACGGGAGCTTTTCAAACTCTTTTGGGATCTCTAATTGTATCGATCTCATAGAAGATCAAAGTGACAGTTACTCTCATGGTGAACAGCTGCATATTTTCATAGAGCAAATTTTAGATCGCAACGGAATACAACCCAAAGATTTAAGCTCAATAGCCGTTAGTGCTGGACCTGGATCTTATACTGGATTACGTATAGGTGTTTCAGCGGCAAAAGGTTTGTGTTACGCCCTGAATGTACCATTAATATCTATTGATACACTTACCGCCCTCTCCCATCAAAACCACTCTGGTATTGAAAAATGCATCACTTTTCTTGATGCCAGACGCATGGAGGTGTATGCTCGAGTATTCCAGAAAAACAATCCTGTAACAGAAATTAAGGCTGTTGTTTTGGATCAAAACAGTTTTTCAGAACATTTACAAGAGACTGCGGTAATTATGGGAACAGGAGTTTCCAAGTTTGAGGAGATTATCAAAAATCAGAACGTAAGTTTTTTAACCTGTCGTCCTACAGCCTTAACCATGTGTGATCTCGCTGTGGAAAAATTCCACAATCAAGAATTCGAGAAATATATTGCCTACTTTGAACCATTCTACCTTAAAGAGTTCAAGGCTGGTTGAACGACCCTATAGCCTAATTCTTACTTAAAAAGCTGTTAAGAACTAAAGAGTTCTGGAATAACATTTCTCTGAATTGAGCGTTAATTTTATGGAGAAAAGCAGATTAAAAACCTTCAGCTATGAGTCCTAAAGTGCGCGTCTTTCTGATTTACGGGATCAGCTTCTTAGCAATTTTTCTGATTGTAAGATTTATAACGGTTCAGTTTGTGGAAGAAAGCATCTGGACCACGATCATTCCCATAGGAGCAAGCATGATATTCTCGCCAAAACCACACGTAGAGCAATCTCAAAGTGGCAAGGAGTACGGGTTGAAATCTATTTTTTCCAAAAAGATAATTAGATTCTAACTTTAAAAATTCAGGCTATGGATCTCAAGAAAAGAATGTACAAAATCCGAATCATCAAGTTAGTAGCTCTAGCTACGGTGATTATGACCAGCGCAGCTCTAATTTATTTCATCTGGGAACATCAAGGAGCATCCTTCAGCCCTAACGACTGCCTCATTTTATTATCACTAGCTGTGTTTGCTTTGTGCGGTTTGCTGGGTATCAATAATAGTGAGCGCAAGCTGTACTATCTGAAAAATGATATGGATTACAAGATTTAATTGTTCAGGTCTATCCTAATATTTTGGCCTGTTTCAAGTTTTTTAGTGCTTTTGATATAAACTTTGTTCCCGTTACAATTGGCTGCTGCTAAATAGTCTCTCCCTGTCCAGTAACTTTTCTCAACCTCGACTTTTATCCCGCATTTTTCAACAACAACCAGTTGATGTGGATACAAAATCAGCTTCCCCTCTTTTCCAAAAAGTGATCCGTCCAGCTCTGTCACCTCATCAAAAAGTGACGCGCAATACACATTTTTCGGATCAGAGTACACTTCGTGTGTCATCCGGTAGTCTTCTATTTTGCCAGATCGTAGAATTAACGTCTCATCAGTAAAAGAAAGCACATCGTCTTTATCGTGAGTAGCGATAATACAGCTTATGTTTTTAGCATCGAGATATTCAAACAGCCTCCGTCTCAAATCATTCTTTCTAAAATTATCGATGTGTGAAAACGGCTCATCAAGCAACAACAATTGTGGTTCTTGAGCGAGAGCCTTTGCAATCGCGACTCTTTGTTTTTGACCTCCCGAGAGGTTTTTGACTTTACGAGAACCGTAAGCTGCTAGATCAACTACATTCAGCAACTCATGAATCCGAGTTTCACGATCATCTCTTTGAATGGACAGGTGTTCACCTACGTTTTCAAATACAGTAGTAAAAGGCATTAATTCAAATTCCTGAGGCACGTATTTCATCATTTCATGACCTGCGATGAGCTTATCCTCGGCTCCTTTTAAAGGCTCACCGTTCCATAAAACCTCCTGCCCATCATAATAGGGCAACAAACCATAGATGAATTTGAGTAGGGTGGTTTTTCCACAGCCGCTTTCGCCCATTACTGCGAGAGACTTACCTTGACCTAATTCTATAGAAATGTTCTTCAGGAGCTGCATGTGGGTCGTACCATTTCTAGTAGAAACCTTGTACGATATATTATAAATCTTCAACATCTGAATACAATTTGCTGAGACTTCCTATCCATCAACAATCCCCATTTTCCTCAACAGAAAGCTGGCGTTCATATTTGTCGCCACACCATCCTTGAACTTGTAATCAAAAGTCAACTCATCGTTGGTTATATCTGCATCAAAAAAGTAATTGGAGATTTGATCGTACTCATTGGCGACCTCCGTAAGACTCAAATCATGAGTGGCTATGATTCCCGTGGCACGCTTTCGCGAAAGCTTCTCTATCAATCTCCTCGATCCGTTTGCCTTATCCTGGGAATTGGTCCCCTTAAGGATCTCATCCAGAACTATAAAATAAGCTTCTTGCTCAATCTTATCGACAATGTACTTCAATCTCTTGAGCTCGCTGAAGAAATAAGACTCATCATCAGTCAGGGAATCGCTGGTACGCATGCTAGTGATGAGTTTTGTGGGAGCGTAGGAAGCTGATTTTGCATAAATAGGTAAACCCACATTTGCAAAAACGATTTGTGTGGAAACCGTTCGCAAGAAGGTACTTTTTCCAGCCATATTAGCTCCCGTGATGATAAAAAACGCTCCAGAAGATATATCTACATCGTTTCCTACTGCTTTTTTAGGGTCAAGCAAAGGGTGAATCGCCTCTGAGACTTTTAAGTGAAAGTTCCCTGTCTCTACTTTTGGGAAAATGTAGTTGGGATGGTTGTGGGTAAAATTCCCAAGCGAATTCATTGCATCAATTTCAGCGACAACTTTCAGCCATTTTGCAAGGTGTATTTTATTGTCTTCCAGCCACGTTTCGATGGTCTGAACCTGTTTCAAATCCCACAACCCGAAACCGTTTGCTAAGATCCCAAACAACATGTTATTCCGCTGATCTAACCTCCCGATGGCAGCAGAGAGCTCTTTTAATCGAGCAGAAGCGGGCTTGCCATCTGTCAAGATCTGATTGCGTTGTTCTTGGAGCAATCCGCTTGAAAATTTTTGTTGCTCGATCTGCAGGAGTAAGCTGGCATATTGGTTGAAAAACAATTCCAACTCGCTGATCTCATTGCTGAATTGAGTGATCCTTTTAATATAACGACCCGTAATCGCAAGACCCAGAAAAAAACCTACTGAGAAGATATAACCGTTGATAAAGTCCAGAAAGTAAGCGGTCGCTAGTACTATATTGATCGCAAAAAACAGCCATGGCAACCATGAAAATATTTTAGGGACAAAAGAACGGTGCTTTTTTAACCAGCTGGCAATATCGTTAGGGCTTTGTTTATTTTCAAGCAAGGTCGCGGTGGCAGAATACTCTTGCCTAAAATCTAGCAATTGAGCCAACTCCTTTACGGCTTTCTGCTTTTTTGTAATATGGGAGATGTCGTTACTATTGAGTTTTCGCGCAAGCGTAATCACACCTTCACGCGTAATGCTACGATTGAGGTATTGAAAAATGGATCCTCTACCGAATAAATCGATATCTCGATTGTACTCATGATCATCTTCTAGAAACCTGGAACCGTCATCGCGATGCAGAAAATCTCTCGTACCTATTTTAATTTCTTCGTTTTGGATATCAATAAGCGCCTGTTTAAAATCACGATCTCGCTTTAAATCACTATGCCTAGAAACTAAGTAAAGAAAGGTCGCCAGCGACAAAACCACCGCTGCCACGGCAAGTTGCCAGTTTTCCCATAAAAAATATATAGCAGCAGCACCAGCAAGAAATACCAGTAGTCTTATAAGACTGGATACGCGTAACTGTTGTTGCAATTTGTTCTTTTCAAGCGTGAATTCTTCTGCTCGCTTTTGATATAATTGGATAAGGGTGTCGTTCACTTAAAGGCTTTTGAATAGATCGCGATCTTTTTTGGGCAAATTGGCAACAATGAGATCATAGGAATGGTCGATCCATTTGAGGACTTGACCATCAGGCATATCCCGATTGATGCAAATGGTGTTCCAGTTGCGTTTATCCATATGATAGCCGCCCGTAACGGTTTCATTGAATTGTTCACGCAGTTCTAAGGCAACTTCAGGATCGCATTTTACATTTACGGAGGGTTCGCCGCTTTCCCATTTCTTGAGGCTGGTCAGGCAAAACATTTTGTTCATGACTTTGTACACGAGCGTATCATTATCAAATGGAAAATGAGAGGTAACTCCCTTCTTGGACTCACAATAGTCTTGAAGATCAGTTATGAACATGATTAAGTCAGTTTTTTTTGCTGTTCACCAGTTCCATCAATCACCATCGCGCTGTAATCAAGTTTCCAGCCTATGGTTGCTGCAAGGCCCTCCATCATCTGGATGGCTCCCAGCGCTTCTTGCTGGGCGGCTTTCATGAGACCGCTTTCTGGGATTTTATCCACGATATGCTGCTTTGCATTGCGGTTTGCTTCTGTGAGATCATCGCTGGTGAAGGAATTTGCCCAGCCTTCATATTTATCATAATAGCTGAAATCAGTCTCAATGCTGAGCACTTCAGGTTGTGGAAAATTAGTGAGTTTGATCGTTTTGTTTTCTGTATCGCTGGACATTTCAATCTTGGAAAGATCAAAACCTATATGAGCTTTGGCATTTACTAAAATAATTGCCTTTTTCTTCCCGAGGAGAAAATTTGCAATCTTGTCCTTGACATTCTGGTAATGGTATATCTCAGAAAAGTCGCCCTCGACGGTTATGAATTTGCACACCGACCTGATTTTTTCCATGAGCACGACGCTCTGCTGGTGGCGATCCTCTTTCTTACCAAAATTTCCAAAAAGCCTAAAAACAAAAAACGCAACAACAGCTCCAGCTGCAAGACCTATGAAGAGTAATTCCATGCTGCTAATTTACGATTAAACAGGCTGTTTGCTTTGTTGAGACCTTTGAGGTTTAATGTTAGTTTGTTTCTATATAGATTGAACACTAACTCGATAATTTACTTGCAATCTCGGAGTTCTGGTTCATATTAAATTATTCAATTGCATATAAAATAGGCCTAGATGGAACTGCGTCATTTTTTAAAGGCGCCAGCTGTAGATCCATTATATAAACACCGTCCTCGACATCATCGGGCACGTAAACCAGTTCCGTGATGGTAGCGTCCAGACGCTGATTCCCGTCATAATCCCAAAATGCCTTATGAGCCAGTAATTTACCGTTGTCTTTCTCTTTGTCTACGCTGGGAAGGTCTATAAGAAGATGTTGTATTCCGCTTTCGCGAAAGCGTAACGCCACCTCCTCCAATAAATAGGGTGGATTTGTGTTTGAATAATTACGACTCCGTTTACCGTCATTATTGGGTGACGTGCGAATGATGACCGCCTGAATACCATCTTTCAGTTCACCCACTAATTGATTAGTAATTACCAAGTCATCAGCTCTTTGTTCTGGTTGAACCGTGATCAATTGCGTTTTAAAAAAAGTTCCAGATTTAAGTACATCGTGAACGCTGTGGAATTCCTCAGTAATATGACCTATACACTCGGTATGTGTCCCATGACTGTGTGGGTTAAAAAACACGTCATTAAAATTAGTCGAGCCACCCAGAGCAACTTTCCCTACGTAGCCGTCTACTTCAACATGCGTGATTTTAGGCTGGTCTATGTACCACGCTCCCACTCCGGCATCGTGTTGAATGGTCGTGCTGATGTCGATGGGCGCTGATAAATTTATGTTCAAAGACTCATCGCCTATTTGCAAAGACGTTTTCATAGGTTCAATTTTACAGGAGACCAAGCTTATTGCAGCAAGTGAAAATATCAGATTTCTGGTATTCAAAAGTCGAGTTTGCTCAAATTTAGGTTTTAAAATCGAAAGACATTGAGGCTATGAATTGCTTCTCACGATTTAATCTGATCGCTGGATCTTTGCTACCAACTTCAACCATGCATTCACTTTAGTTTTAGCGTTCATAAATAATTGGTTGAGAGTTAGCGAATACCGTGAAAACAGCGTTATAATTTTTAATTTGCGCATCATGTTTCAATTTTCATGACTGAGGATCGCCGTACAAATTTTTTCTGGGCTCTAGTAGTTATTGCAGCGGGTGGATGGCTGTTTCTACTGGCTCAACCTTACTTGCCTGAACGATTGTTTTCTGAAAAGGCAACCGGAACCGCAATTATCATGGACAGCCTTATGCTGGAAGCCATGAACACCCCACAAGTTGCTCAAAATGAGAAGCCTGATCGAGATTCACTCCACATTTCCATTCAAACTTCAGAAAATAAAACCTTACCAGAACTAAATCAACCCAAAACTGAAGTTATCACAAGACTGCCTTCTGAATTCTTGAGTGTCTATGATTATGATTTCAATAAGGAACTGGAGGTCGATAGTTTGGGGTTGAGAATGATTCCGCTTTCGCGAAAGCAAAAAAAATACACCGGCTACAACCATCTAAATTCGTTTTTTGAGAAGTTAAATGCCCTAGAGCAAGACAGCATCTCAAATGTGCGTATCGCATATTATGGTGACAGCATGATCGATGGAGATTTAATTGTGCAAGATCTGCGTAGTGCGCTTCAAGGGAAGTTTGGTGGTCGTGGTGTAGGCCTCGTTCCCATGCAGTCAGAAAGTGCTCGTTCACGATATTCGGTAAAACATAAAACTACTGGGAACTGGAACGACATAAGCTTCATGAAAACGCGGTCAGATAGTTTGGACTTTGGGGTGAGCGGAGCTGTTTTCAATGCAGTCGATTCTACTTCTACAGTTAGCTTCAAAGCTAGCGGTATCAAGCATAGTTATAGACTCTACTCGCCAAGGTTGTATTACGGGAAGGGAAATGACAGCGCTTTTGTATACGTAAGAAATGAAATAGACAGCGTCACTAGATCCTTACCGCTCAACAGTTCTGGAAAACTCAACAAAATCATCCTTGATCCCGATGCGATCAAGAGTCTGGACGTCAAATTCAAAAACGCTGAAGCCGTTCCACTTTATGCGGTAGACTTTTTTGATGGTCAGGGCATCACTATAGACGGTTTCTCTCATCGCGGAAATTCAGGAATGCCGCTAAGTCTGTTGAAAAAAGACTTAATGCTACAATTTCAGAATGAGCTGGATTACGATTTGATCGTGCTACAGTTTGGCGCCAATGTTCTGAGTACGTCCACCTCTCAATTCAATTGGTACTCGCGCCGCATGGAGCGCGTGATCCAACACCTCAACGAGCTGTTTCCAGACACACCGGTACTAGTAATGGGTACGCTTGATAAGGGCACTAAAATTGAAGAAGAGGTTAAAACCGACTCCACAGTAGTCAGGCTTCTTAGCGCTCAACAGCGTTATGCGGCAAAAACAAATAGTGCGTTTATGAATCTCTTTGACCTTATGGGAGGCGTCCATTCCATGACAGCATGGCGCGATCACAAACTTGCCAATGCAGACTACACGCACCTCAGTCCTAAAGGTTCAAGAAAAATGGGACGTTTGATTTATGACGAATTGATGAAGGGGTATGCCGCTTTCGCGAAAGTTGAAGATGAAGACGAAGTCGAAAGCGAAATTAAAACTGAAAATCAAAATCAAATTGATGACTAAAAGACGGTTTGAAGAGGCTCTCTGGTCATTGAGCGGAGCCGAAATGCCCAGACAGAAAATGAATAAAATGTGCTGTTTGATCGTAGTTTTTTTGATTGGCTTCTTGACAATGGCACAGACCGGGTTACAAATCAACCCAAAACTGATTGATTCTACTTTTCTTGAGATAAAATATGATCGAGTTCTCCATCCATTTTATAGAAAACTGGACTCACTTAAAAATGGTCAGCTCAATCAGCTCACGGTGGTTCATATAGGTGACTCTCATGTCCAGGGACCCTATTTTCCTCAATATACTCGTGAGGGATTGCAAGAAGCTTTTGGGAACGCCGGCCGCGGATTTGTCTTTCCTTATCGGGTGGCAAACACAAACGGCAGCGTAGATGTCAGGTTCAAAAGCGATGTGGACTGGAAATCCATGCGCAACGTAAAAAGTGATGGTAGCGATGACGTGGGATTGAGCGGGATCTATCTAGAAACAACAGAGCCTGACTTTCTACTGGAAGTGAATCTGGATGAAAGCATCGATGACTCCAGAATCGTCAAGATAGTATCGCAACACCCGGAACGATTCAAATTGAGTCTCGCTAGTGAAAAGGACATTATTAAAACAACCGTCAGATTTAAGAATTACACCGTGCAAAGCGGTGAGTACCTAGGTAAGATCGCCAACAAATTTGGCACCAGCGTGAGCGAAATAAAAAAGCTGAATAACTTAAGGAGCGATAATATCAATGCAGGTCAGTCTATAAAGATTCCGGTGAAGCAAGTTGGTGAGAAAAGTTCTAAAAACGTAGGCTTTTCAGATCTGAAAAAACTCGTTGATGGTAGCTACTACCTGCCACCGGAAAACAAACAGTTTTACATAAGACCCGCTACAACTGCCGAACGTTATGTTTTAGACGGATTGAGTATTTCAAATAATGAAGGCGGGATTCTGTATCACGCCATAGGCGTTAATGGAACTAAATTTAATGACTACACTAAATTTCCCAGATTTTTTGACCAGCTCGCAGCTCTCAAACCCGATTTGATAATTATCTCTTTGGGAACTAATGAAAGTTTTTACACCAACTACTCTGCTGAAAAACTCAGAGAAGATATGGATGCCTTTAACCGCAATTTATTGAGCCGCAACATCACAGGAAATATCCTGCTCACCAGCCCACCACCATCCATTAAAAATAAGCGTACAGCAAATGAAACTGCTACCGAATATGCTTACGAGATGGGAGTTTTTGCCAATTTAAATTCGTGGGCCTTTTACGATTTGCACTCAGTTTCAAGAACCAGCAAGGCTATGGAAGATTGGTACAAAGCTGGACTTACAGCAAGGGATAAGATCCATTTTTTGGAAAACGGTTATAAACTTCAGGCGCAATTGCTGGTGCAAACTTTGTTGGAATCTTACAACGATTATAAAAATTGAATGTAGTACAGGACATCTTGCAATGGCTGAGCTACGATCCGCAGCGCCCGTTACTTTTTAACAGCAGCGCGTTTCTCTATCTATTTCTAGGATTCTATCTGCTTTACATTTTTTTGCTGGACACCAGGCGTGCACGCATTTTTTACGTAATCGGTTTCTCGCTTTTTTTCTATTATAAATGTAGCGGTCTATATTTTTTCCTTCTCATATTCTCTTCGTTTGTAGATTATTATATCTCTGAACAGATTTATAGAAGTGAAAATCCAGGTCGCAGAAAAAGTTTATTGATTCTATCGTGCATCATCAATTTAGGTCTGCTCGCCTATTTTAAATACACCGGCTTTCTCGCAGAGAATTTCAACGCGATCTTCTCTGGAGACTTGAGCTTTGGAACCATTTTTCTGCCCATCGGGATCTCGTTCTACACGTTCCAGACCATGTCGTACACCATCGACATTTATCGTCGCAATATCCAACCGGCTCGCAACGTCTGGGATTTTATGTTTTTTGTTTCATTCTTCCCGCAACTGGTGGCAGGCCCCATCGTGCGGGCGGCAGATTTTATACCGCAGACCTATGAACGGGTCACGCTTTCGCGAAAGCAACTCAGCTACGCTCTCTTCCTCATCATGGGCGGCCTGATCAAGAAAGCTGTGATTTCTGACTACATAAGCGTGAACTTCGTCGATCGTATTTTTGAGTTTCCAGATAATTATAGCCCCTTTGAAAATTTGCTGGGCGTTTACGGTTATACATTGCAGATCTATTGTGATTTCTCGGGATATTCTGACATTGCTATAGGGCTGGCATTACTTATGGGTTTTGAACTCCCACCCAATTTTAGAACACCTTACCAAAGTGCAAGTGTCACAGAATTCTGGCGGCGCTGGCATATCTCACTATCCAGCTGGTTGCGGGATTATCTCTACATTTCCATGGGGGGCAATCGCAAAGGAAAGATCCGCACCTACTTTAATCTGTTCATGACGATGTTACTGGGAGGTTTGTGGCACGGCGCATCATGGAAGTTTGTACTTTGGGGAGCCATGCACGGGACGGTTCTGGCGGTGGAAAAAGCATTTAATATTCCTAGATTAACTACGGGCAATACGCTTTCGCGAAAGCGGTACCTCAACCGTTTCATTTTAGGAATCATTACCTTTCATTTTGTAGCGTTTTGCTGGATCTTCTTTAGGGCGAGCGATTTTACCAATGCGATGGACGTGATTGAAAATATAGGCGAGCTGCAATGGAATCTTTCTCAATTTGCAGAAATCCTAAAAGGCTACCAGAACATCACAATTTTGCTGTTACTGGGGTTTGCGTGGCATTTTGTTCCACAAAAAGTCCAGGACTGGCAATTGAGAGTCTATCATAAAACTCCGCTGGTCGGGAAAGTAGCGTTGTTTGCGGCTATCATTTGGTTGATCAGCGCAACGGCAACGAGTGGCGTGCAACCGTTCATATACTTTCAGTTTTGATAACGATTAGGTAACATTTGATTTGATCAAAGGCATAAATGTTGGTGTCACGGTAAAAACAAACTATCAACATGAAACAACTATCCACTTTCTTACTTGCATCTCTGTTATCATTTTCACTTATTGCTCAAGATGACACGGCTGACACAAATTTCATTTCCAAGGGCACTTTTGAGCTGACTGGTGGAATCAATTTCAGAACTACAAATTTTGAGAATGAGGATCTCGGTGTAGAAGACGATGTGTTTTCAATAGGGCTTTTTCCAGAATTAGGTTATGCTATCAATGATGATCTTGTTCTCGGATCCCGATTGGGTTTTTCTTATTTTGAAAATAAAAGGGATAATACTGATGAGCTAATTACGAGATATTTTTCCATTGCTGCTTTTGCTAAAAAGTACTTTCCGATCACAGAAAAATTTGCCTTTGATCTCCAGGGAGAGTTTGAGCTAGCGACCTCAAATGACAATTTTGATGCTGAGACAGATATAATATCTATCGGTATCAGACCAGGTTTGAACTATCGACTTTCTCCAAGTCTTGGTTTTAGCGCAGAGGTTGGATTCGTTCGTTATCGTTCAGAAAAACGTGAAAGTGAACTAGAATTCCAAAACTCTGAATCACAAGGATTCATTGCAAGTTTAAACGCATCAGATTTCAGGGTGGCACTCACCTATTTCTTTTAATATTTTATAGATTTTTCAAACATGCCAAGAGAAATACTTGGCATGTTGATGTCTTGTTTATCCCGAGATCGATATGCTCACTATCTATATCTGCAACTTTTTTGCTCAAGGCACAAAGCGGATTAGAATTCAGCTGTATTTAACTTCTAGCTCATCGACCAATTTAGATATCTCTTGATCAAATTGCTTTTTTTGTACATGAATGGGTGCTGCCTGTCTTACCTCACAATCTTGAATCGCGCAGCGTTCACAAGTCACTCCTACACTATAGGTTTTTAAAGTACCGTCGTCCAAAAATTTTACTTTTTTACGTAGCTGGCTGTTGACCAGCAGCCCTATACTTATACTTCGGTAGGTGTTTTTTTTAAAAGGATCAGCCGTAGCGGCAGATATAACCAGGTAACTCGAGCCTTGATCGGGAAAATGGGAAATTTGCGCATCAAAAACAATAGCACTTTCCAGTCTAGCAATTTTTTGAAGCACCCGAAGGGAAACCCAGCGACGGCAGTAATGTTCATTGGATTCATTAGACCTGGGAGAATGGTGGTGGGTGAGGTGTAATTCTTTGTTCAGCGAGAATCGACTGGTCTCCTTTTTATGTGTAAATCTTAAAAAAAACAGGTTTTTAAGGTTGAATGAACTGGGTAAAACATTAGTCAATCGCTGGAAGTAGGTCTCAGGCGAGGTGCCAGTTTCAATCAACGTGTCTTTAAATAGTTCTAAGTCTAATTTTTCCCGGCCAAAGAACGCTCCCACTTCTTCTGTAATTTTCTGCTTGGGTAAAATTAGCGCCCCTGCAAAATAGCTCGCGTAGAAATTGTGGAGTACCTGATCAAAACTCTCAAATTTAATCCAGGGAAAGGTATTCAAGCGGTCTTCTATTTCTAGAAAATTGTAAGCTAATTCTTTGGCACAGATAAAATTGAGCTGCGAGTGATCTACCTCCTCGGTAAGTAAGAGTGTTTTAGATTTAGGAATCAAAACGGATCGCAGTTTCCCAAGCATCTTATACTTTTCCAGCTCATTCTTTATGATGCTATAGCCGTATTCCTCAGTAAGTATTTCCTCTAGTTCTTCAGATTTGATCACCCGGTCGAGATCTAAATGATAAGAACGTGAAAAGTCCAGGACCTTTTTCTCGAGATCAGGAAAATAATTATTATTTGCCTCTTGATAGGAGCGCAGGGATGCGAGATAGAAACTCTCCTTACTCAAGTTATAGGATTGTGCAATCTGGATAATAGTACTTATAAAGGCATTGACTCTAGCAGGTGCGTTTGAGACGATGTCAATAAGGGTGGATTCTTTGATACCAAAAAGCTCCAGCGGTATTTCTTTAAGAATATTTGACTTGAGCAGGTCACCCACGGGAGCAAGATTTTTATCCAGCTTAAGGGACACCATTTGATCATAGGGAACATCAAGTTTATCTGAAAGTATTGCGATTTTATCAGGTTTGGGATATTTTTTTCCGTTCTCTATCTCATTGAGATAGGACTTTGACATACCTGTTATTTTGGACAATCCAAAAAGCGACAACTTACTATCATTCCTTATCTGACGCAACTTGAGCCCAAAAATCAATTTTATGTATTCTTCATCCATAATACAAATGTAAGCCTATTGCGAACCAATTCAAATTTGAAGATCTATACTTTTTTGCGAACGTTCGCTTGTAGGAAACGTTTTTATGATTTAATATTGAAGCCTAAATCAAAACGTCATGGTAGAAATGGTTGCACAAAAAGGTTTACGCTTTCGCGAAAGCGTAACTAATCACTATCCAGAAATCTTGACCATACAGGCTCAAGAGTTCCTAGTAGCGCTTCACAACAGGTTCAACAGTAAACGTATTCAACTGCTGAACAACAGAAAAAAGCAACAAGAATATTTTGATGAGGGTAACTTCCCATCATTTCCCCAAGAAACTAAAGCGATAAGAGATGGTGACTGGACCGCTGCAGACACACCGCAAGATCTACAAGATCGCAGAGTAGAGATTACAGGTCCCGTAGATCGTAAAATGGTGATCAACGCGCTTAATTCTGGGGCAAGAACCTTCATGGCAGATTTTGAAGATAGTAATGCTCCCACCTGGGATAACTGTATGCAGGGCCAGGTCAATCTGAGAGATGCAAACCTAGGTACCATAAAGCTTGAAGATGAAAAAAGGGGTAAAGTTTATAAGCTCACGGAGCAACCTGCCATACTGCTCGTAAGACCTAGGGGCTTGCACCTAGACGAGGTCCATATTGAATTTAATGAAACCAGTTTAAGTGGGAGTTTGATCGATTTTGGTCTGTATGCTTTTCACAACGCTAAGACTCTGATGAATAAAGGCTCAGCACCTTATTTCTACCTACCAAAATTAGAACACTATCAAGAAGCTAGGTGGTGGAATGAGGTTTTTACTTTTGCTGAAGAATACTTATTAGTCTCCACAGGCACTTTCAAAGCAACAGTTTTGATTGAGACCATAACCGCGAGTTTTCAACTGGACGAGATCATCTATGAGCTGCGAGATCATATCGTGGGATTGAATTGTGGGCGCTGGGACTATATTTTCTCTTACATCAAAAAGTTCCGTAACCATCACGATTTTGTAGTGCCTAACCGCGATCAAGTAACCATGACCAGCCCATTTATGGATGCTTATTCCAAACGGGTCATTCAGAGGTGCCATAAAAGAGCTATTCACGCAATAGGCGGCATGGCCGCACAAATACCTATCAAAAATGATGAGCAGGCAAATGAAAACGCTTTTGAGAAAGTCAGATTGGATAAGGAACGTGAGGTAAAAAATGGACATGATGGGACCTGGGTAGCTCATCCTGCTCTGGTAGCGATCGCTCTCAATGAATTTAACAAGCACATGCCTGGCGCAAATCAGAAAGAGGTAACAAGAGAACATGACGTAATCACAGAAATAGATCTAGTCGCGCTTCCAGAAGGCACCATTACCGAAAAAGGTGCTCGCAAAAATATCAATGTGGGAATTCTCTACCTAGAAGCCTGGTTGAGAGGTCACGGTGCCGTGGCACTATACAATCTCATGGAAGACGCGGCAACCGCAGAAATATCTAGGACACAATTGTGGCAATGGCTGCACAGTCAAGTTAGGCTAGAAGATGGTAGGATATTCTCAACAGATCTTTATCAATCACTTTTTGAGGACGAACTGGAATCTATAAAGAAATCACCGTTTTACCAGAGCCCAGAAAGCCGCCTTGAGCTAGCTAGCAGGCTGTTTGATGAAATGATCCGTTCTCAAGAATTTGAAGAATTTCTAACGCTCAAAGCACAACCTTATCTATAAAAAATCCCAAGCGTACTGGCATACGCCTGGGAGGCAACTATTAATTACCGTAACTAATAATCTAAACACAAAGAAATGAAAAATCTATCACAACCCGATTATGCAAGTGCCCTATCAACCGTCCAGACCTTGAAAGAAAAGTTTGGTAGCAGCTGGAACAATATAAATGCTGAAGATGCTAGCCGCATGATGTTGCAAAATCGATTTAAAACAGGATTAGACATTGCTAAACACACAGCAGCGATCATGCGTGAGGATATGGCTGCTTATGACGCTGATCCGCTCAACTATACACAATCCTTGGGATGCTGGCATGGATTTGTGGCGCAGCAAAAAATGATTGCTATTAAAAAGCACCACAAAACCACTCGCAAGAAGTATTTATACCTATCTGGATGGATGGTTGCTGCATTGAGGTCAGAGTTTGGGCCGCTTCCCGATCAGTCCATGCATGAAAAAACAGCCGTACCAAATTTGATCAAGGAATTATACGACTTTTTGAAGCAGGCAGATGCTATCGAGCTGAATGACCTTTTCCGTAGAAAGGATGCCGGTGAGAATGTTCAGGATTTGATTGATAATTATGAAAGCCATATAGTACCCATCATTGCAGATATAGATGCAGGATTTGGAAATGAAGAAGCTACTTATCTGCTCGCTAAAAAAATGATAGAAGCAGGTGCTTGTGCTATTCAAATAGAAAATCAAGTTTCTGATGCTAAGCAATGCGGACATCAAGACGGAAAGGTGACGGTTCCGCACGAAGATTTTATCGCAAAACTAAAAGCCGTGCGCTACGCTTTTCTAGAATTAGGGATTGAGGACGGCATAATTGTCGCCCGTACCGACTCTGAAGGTGCTGGTTTAACCCAAAAATTACCTGTAAGCAAAGAAGCTGGTGATCTAGCCTCCCAATATTTGGCTTTTGTTGAAACCGAGGAAGTTTCTTTAAACAATGTGAATGAAGACGAGGTCCTCCTTAAAAGAAATGGGAAGGTGGTGAGACCGATTAGATTAGCTAACGGACTTTATAAATTCAAACCTGGAAGTAATATCGATAGAGTGGTATTAGATTGTGTTACCAGCTTACAAAATGGCGCAGATTTGCTGTGGATAGAGACACCTACACCAGACTTAAAGCAAATTGCCATGATGGTAAACAGAGTGCGCGAGGTAATCCCCAGCGCAAAACTGGTTTACAATAACAGTCCATCTTTTAACTGGACGCTCAACTTCCGTCAGCAAGTCTATCGAGAAATGTTAGATGAAGACTGCGACTTAAGTGGTTATGATCAGGGAAACCTCATGAGTGCTTTGTATGATAATTCAGAAGTGTGTCAGCGTGCAGATGAAAAGATCAGGACCTTTCAAAAAGACGCGGCTATTCAAGCAGGAGTTTTCCATCATTTAATTACGCTACCTACCTACCATACAACAGCACTTCACATGAATGATCTGTCGCAAGGATATTTCGGAGAGGAGGGAATGCTTGCTTACGTGAAGAACGTCCAGCGTCAAGAAATCAGAAAGGGAGTAGCCTGTGTAAAACATCAGCGTATGGCTGGATCAGATCTCGGTGATGATCATAAATCTTTTTTTGCAGGTGAGAAGGCCCTTAAAGCAGATGGAGCTAACAACACTTCAAAACAGTTTGATAATGAAGTAAATAAAGTGCAGTTGTCACAAGCTGTGTAAGAAAATTAGTTTTTTGTATGAACCGTCCCTATTCTCTGGAATAGTGGCGGTTCTTTATTGTTGGCATTTTGCTATGCGTAATAATATTGATCTCAATAAAATGAAGAACTTAAAACCTATCGAACCATTACCACTAGCGTAATTCTTATTTTAGCCGTTTTAATACAGACTTAAACCACTAGAAAGAATATGAAAATTATAGTTCCCATGGCTGGTCGTGGCTCTCGATTGAGACCCCACTCACTTACCGTTCCCAAACCACTTATTCCCATCGCAAATAAGCCTATCGTTCACCGGCTGGTGACTGATATTGCAGCAATACTCGATGAACCGGTGGAGGAAATTGCTTTCATTTTGGGAGATCCAGCGTTTTTTGGTGATGATGTGGTAAAAAGTCTCACAGAACTCGCCGAAAACTTAGGCGCTAAAGCCAGTATTTACCGACAACTGAATCCGCTGGGGACGGGACATGCGATCATGTGTGCAGAGCCATCGCTTTCTGGAAAAGCGGTAGTAGCTTATGCCGACACCCTCATCAGAGCTGATTTTCAACTCGATCCTGACGCAGATGCCGTGATCTGGACCAAACAGGTTGAGCGTCCCGAAGCTTACGGTGTCGTTAAACTAAATGAAAATGAAGAGATCGTAGAGCTGGTCGAGAAACCGCAAACTTTTGTGAGCGATCAGGCTGTTATTGGGATCTATTACTTCAAGGAAATAGGCGATCTCAAGAAAGAACTGCAATATGTGATTGACAATGATATTATCAATGGCGGTGAGTACCAGATCAATGATGGAATCAAACGCATGATGGCAAACGGGAACGTTTTCAAAACAGGAACCGTAGATGAATGGATGGATTGTGGCAATAAGCAAGTTGCCATCGAGACTAATCAGCGCATTCTGGATTTTATGGTTAAGGATAAGAGCGATGAGCTTGAGACCAGTCCAGAAATTGATAATTCTACCATTATCCAACCTTGCGTGATCGATTCTAGTGTAGTTATCAAAAACAGTACAGTAGGTCCTCACGTATCTATAGGTGCTGGCAGTCACATTGAGAACTGTTCCATCAGCAACTCGCTCATACAAAACCACTCTACGGTCAAAAATGCTAAACTGGACGAGGCGATGATCGGTAATCATGTGAAATACGACGGTAACTTTTCTAAAATCAGCATAGGTGATTACACCACGATGGAATAAAAGTTGATGCTGTACCGGTAAAATCAACCAGCATGAGGTTTCTTTTATTATTTGGTTTAATAATTTTAAACAGCTCACAGGGAAATTTCAAAATAGAAAATGACTCTGTTTACTGGCAAAAAATTTTTTCATCAAATTTACAAGTTGAGGACATCGAGCAACTCATGATTGAGTCTGGAAATTTTACCAATGTTATCGTCATCAATCAGTCCTTGACTGCAGAAATCGTTGACCTATCGGTAGATTATAGAGATTATCAACCTATTTTGTTCTCAAACTCTTGCGTGAAAAACCACCTAATTAATGCATTTGTGCTGATCGAAGTAAAAGAAGGGAAGTACCGTGCAACCATTAAGAATATAAATCTTGTTCAAAATTACTCTGACAACGAGGGTCTAGGTTTGGGTCGTTTGAAACCCTTTGAAAACGAAGTCTTAAGAAATAGTACGGACGAGTTCAAAAACGGCTTCATTAAAAACGACATCCCCAGATTAGAAAAGTTGTTCAATGAAATTACCAGCTTTGCTAAAAGTTCCTCAGACTGGTAATAAGAATGTTATCTTTATCCTTTAATCTGCTATGATCAGAAACTTCGTCCTACTTTCCTCGCTACTACTCACCACACCTCTCTTTGCTCAAGAAGAGGTCGCTGAGCAAGAGGTAAATGTCGATGATCTGGGCAACGTAAATGATGAGTTTAAGGAGACTTTTTTTAATGCATTGGCTGAGAAAGGCAAGCAAAATTACGATCGCGCCATTGCCCTACTCGAGCGCTGTCTAGAGTTGCAGCCGTCAAATGCTGCGGTTTTGTTTGAATTGGGCAAGAATCATTTGAGTAATAACGCTTTCGCGAAAGCGGAAGACTACCTACTACGTGCCATAGATAGCAAGGGAGAAAACGAGTGGCTGCTCGACACCTTGCTTGAGGTCTATCAACAAAATAATGATCAGGATAAGGCGCTGGAAACGCTTAAAAAACTCGTCGCGATCAACGAGAATTATGAGGAACTCCTACCCTTGCAATACATTAAAACCGGCCAGCCTGACAAGGCATTAGAAGTTCTAGAGAAAATCGATAAACGTATAGGAGAAAGTGCCAATCGCAACTTGCTCAAACGGCAGTTGCGATCACAGTTTCAAAGCAAAGAACCGGTTCTCGATGAGCGGGCGCTTCTTGATCAAATCGAGCAACAACCAGAAAACGAAGAAGCTTACATAAAACTGATTTACCTCTACGGTAAGCAGAATGAAAGCGACAAGGTCTTGCAAATCGCCGCGCAAATGGAAGAGAACCTCCCGCAAAGCGATAAGGCACAGCTGGCGCTCTATAAAATTTACTTTGACCAGGGCATGGTTGAAAACGGCATGGAGAGCATGCAGCGCATCTTTGAATCAAAAGAGTTTGATCTAGAAACAAAAATCAAGGTGCTTAACGACTTTATCCAGGTGGAAAATGTGGATGCGACAGACGACAGTTCCTTGCTTGAAACGGCGATCACTAATTTCTCTGCAGAGGTAGACGACACGCAAGCCATGAAGGTTTTGGGAGACTATTATTTAAAGCGCAAAGATCCCAGCAACGCCATCGCTTTTTATGAAAAAGGACTGGAAAACAATCCTGATGATTATGATCTAATCAAGAACGTTGCCTTGTTATCCATAGATTTGAAGGATTATGATCGTGTAGAAAGCCTCACTTCTAGCGCTCTGGAGCTTTATCCTGCCCAGCCCCTGTTATATTTACTCAATGCGATTGCACAAAATCATTTGGAGAACTATGATGACGCGATCATGCAACTGGAAACGGGCTTGAGCTACCTCATAGACGAGCCTAAAATGGAGCAAGATATCTACCAGCAACTCGCCAGAGCCTACGAGAAAAAGGGCAACACAACTAAAGCCGCAGAAATGCGTTCTAAAGCAGAGGCACTCAGCAAAACATGAACTTGAAGCGATTTTTTATATTCTTATTTTTCGGACTACTCGTTGCGAGTTGTAACCCAAATCTCAAACCCTCAAACAAAGCAAACGAGGCCGCAAAAAAAGCGCGTGTGGTAAAATCTCACGAGGCCAGCTTTGCCGATTTTAAAACCCTCAAAGCGCGTTTGGGTGTAGATTATCAAGACGATAAGCAGTCACGCTCCATCACCATGAGCCTGCGCATGGAAAAAGGCAAGCACATCTGGATGAGTGCGAGTCTACTGGGCTTCACGCTCGCCAAGGTCCACATCACACCAGACCGTGTTCAGTTCTATGAGAAACTCAACAAGCGCTATTTTGACGGAGATTTTAGGCTGATCAGCGACTTTTTAGGAGAGGAACTGAATTTTGAACAGTTGGAAAAAGTTCTCATGGGTCAGGCTGTAGAACCACTTTTGAATTACGATTACAGCGTTGCAGAAAATAGTTACGTTTTCAGAGCTGACGGCGCGTTTAGTAAGTTGTTCAGAATACGACCCAGCGATTTTAAACTCTCCCAGCAGGCGATTTCAAAACCTCAAGAAAACAGTTTCTTGATGATCAAATATCCTGAATATCAAGAGGTGGGCAAGATTATCATTCCGCAGGTGATCAATATCGATGCGAAGCGCAATCAGCGGTTTTCAAAAGTCAATCTGGATTTCAATCGCGTGGAGCTGGATGAGGATCTGAGTTTCCCGTTTGAGATCCCAGACGGTTATACAAAAATTGAGTTGTAGATGAAAAAAGCTGGGTTGTTTATCGGTCTTATTTTGATGGTTTCCGCTTTCGCGAAAGCGCAGACCCGAGCAAGCCTCGAGAAAAGAAAAGCTGAAATACAGGCCGAGATCAATCAATTCTCACAGCTGCTCAAAACCGTAAAAAAAGAGGAAGCCACAATGCAGTTGCGTGTAGAAACCACACAGAAAAAGATCGCCAGCACGCAAGAAATCATAAATATTACCAACAAGCAAGCTAATCTGATCACCCGCAGCATCAATGAAAACAAGGCCCAGATCAAAGAACTGGACGAGGAGGTCAAGGAACTCAAGGCAGATTATGCAGAGATGGTCGTGAAGTCCTATAAACGCAACAATGAGCGCAGTCGACTTATGTTCTTGCTGAGCTCTGAAAACTTTTTGCAGGCCTATAAAAGGGTTCAATACCTGAAATCCTATGCAGATTATCGCAAGAAGCAAGCAACTGAAATCAAGGAAAAATCCAACTTGCTGGTTGAGAAAAACAAGCATTTAGACGAGGGGCGTCAAGAAAAAGAAGCGATTCTTGCCGCCAATAAAAAGCAGCGGGAAGAGCTCAAAGAGGACAAGAAGGAACAGGAAGCACTACTTGCTCAAGTACGTGAAAACGAGTCCAATTATATAGCGAGCATTGAGAAAAAAGCAAAAGAACGTGCTGACATAGACCGCGAAATCAAAAAACTGATCGAAGCTGATATCGCGAGGTCCAATAAGGGAAAATCCACGACCGCCACAAAAGCCACTAAATTCTTTCTCTCACCTGAAGCCAAGGTGCTCGCGGCAAATTTCAAAGGTAATCGAGGTAAACTTCCATGGCCTGTGGAGCGAGGTTTTATAAGCATGCGTTATGGAACGCAGCCCAGCCCTATTGTCCCGACTTTGAAGATTAAATCCAACGGTTTGAGGTTTCAAACTCCTGAAGGCGCAAAAGTGCGTGCCGTTTTTGATGGCGAGGTGGTTCATGTATTGAGAAACAAATATGGAATCCTTTCCATTCATGTGCGACATGGTAACTACACCAGCATCTACAATAATCTAAGATCTGCCACGGTGAGCAAAGGTGATAAAGTGTCCACCAGCGACACATTGGGAGAAGTCTTTACCGATCGCGCTGGCGTGACTGAACTCCAGTTTGTTCTACTAGAAGAAAGCCAGACGCTGGATCCAGCGCGATGGATTTTGAAGGGATAGCATAACTTTTATATCTTTAAAGAGTAAAATCAATTAGCATGGAAACCTCTATAATGAAAGAGCAGCTGATCAACAAAATCAGTAGTTTAAAGGATAAGGGTTTTATCGAAGATCTGTACCAGTTACTTTTCAAAAATTCCCCTCAAGGAGATGTATTTGAACTTTCAGCTGAACAAAAAAGAGCCGTTGCAGAAGCTAGAGAGCAGTACCGCAAAGGAGAAATAATTTCCAATGAGGAAATACAGTCAACATCAAAAAAATGGCTAGAAGAATAGTCTGGTCCATTCGTGCAAGTACTGAACTGAAAGATATTTTTGAGTATTGGTCGAATAGAAACAAGTCGAACACATATAATATCAAACTCAACAATCGAATTCAAAGTTTTCTACACATATAAAGAGTGTTTCCTGAACTAGGTAAAGCAACTGATGTAACTGGTGTGAGGGTTCACCCTATTGATAGCTATTTGATTTTTTATGAAATAGTAGATCTCAATACCATCTTAATTATTTCGTTCTGGGATGGTAGGCAAAACCCTGATCGTATTAAATTTTAATTGAACTCCTTATTATTCAAAAATTATTGAGGTTAGAATTCCAAAACTACGATTTGTACTTAAGACATTCTAAGCACCCGATACTGCAAAACGGATTTACAATATTAATCCTCAAACAAAGCACGCAACTCTGTAGCTTCTGAAGCTTTCATTTTACCAGCTAGGACCAGGCTTAACTGCTTTCTGCGCAGCGCGCCGTCATATCTATTTTTTTCTTCCTCAGATTCTGGATGAATCGCAGGAACTTGAACAGGTTGTCCCGTATCATCAACCGCGACAAAACTGTAGATGGCCTCATTTGCCTTGGTACGCTCGCCACTCTCACGATCTTCTGTCCACACATCCATGTGTACTTCCATGGAGGTCTTAAAGGCGCGAGTGACCTGAGCTTCAATAGTCACGACACTACCCAATGGTACCATTCTGTTGAATGCGACATGATTGACAGATGCTGTAACCACTATGCGCCTACAATGCCTACGAGCAGCGATACTGGCGGCACGGTCCATACGCGCGAGCAATTCTCCCCCAAATAGATTATTCAAAGGGTTAGTCTCACTAGGCAGAACCATATCAGTCACCGTTGTAAAAGATTGTTGTGGCGTTTTCGTCTCCATCAGGTTGAAAATTTTTGCAAAGGTAGAACGGTAAAAAAAGTCCTAAAAAATATTGGCAAAACATTGATAAGAAACCCTGCTATATCGATAAAGCTATAATTTATGAAGAGCATTCTTATGTAGTACGCTTTCGCGAAAGCGGAATAATTTAACAGCGTATCATAATTTCGAGCCGAGAAAAATAAGAAGCACTACAAAAATCCAGCTATCTAGCCGAAGCCCTTAGCTCTTACTTTATTGTATTTTTGAAAATCAATCTACCGTTGTTTGGGATCCATCAAAAGACTTTTTCAGCATACGTTTATCTATGGTCTTGCAACCGTACTCCCAAAGTTGCTGACGGTATTACTCACTAAATTATTAACCAAGTACCTTCCTGGAGAGGTCGAGTTTGGAGAGGTATCCATTATTTTTTCTTACATCATTTTTGCCAATGTGATCTTGACTTACGGTATGGAAACGGCGTTTTTTAGGTTTCAACACGATGAACGATATCGAGAGAAAACGACTTCTACCGCAATGGTTTCGCTGTTTTTAACTACCACTTTTTTTGTGTTGCTAGCCTATTTATTCCTTGAACCTATCTCTGGAGCCATGGAAATCGATGCCCAATATTTGAAATGGGTGGTTCCGGTAATAGCTCTGGACACCCTTATGGTGATACCATTTGCTAAGATGCGAGCGGATCAAAAGCCGAAAAAATACGCATTGATCAAAATGTTGAACGTAGTCCTTTCTGTTGGGACGGCATTTTTATTCTTTACCGCTTTGCCTAGTTTTCCAGATGTAGCACAGTACTTACCTACAGATCGGATTGAGCTGTTCTTCTTTGCATTTATAGCTGCAAACCTGATTACGTTCCTATTGATTTGCGGTGTTTATTTCAAGTCATGGGATTTTGATCAAGGTTTATGGAAAAAGATGCTTCACTACGGCTGGCCTATCTTGATCGCCGGACTAGCGTTTGCGGTGAATGAAACGGTAGATAAAATCCTGCTCCAAAAATTCCTTCCCATGAGTGAAGAAGATGCAGAGGCTACTGTAGGAATCTATACCGCTGGTTATCGACTTGCGGTGGGGATGACGCTATTTGCCCAAGCTTTCAGATTGGGTGTCGAGCCTTTCTTTTTTAGCCAGTCTGGGGATAAAAATGCTCGAGAACAATATGCTTTGATTACTAAGGCTTACGTTTCTCTAGGAGTTATCGCGTTGTTTGCTTATGTGTTACTCGTAGATCTGATCCGACCTTTATTGGTAGATGATGGGTTCATTACTGCTATGGATATTGTACCTGTTATCTTGATTGCCTACCTATTCTCGGGAGTGTATCAAACTTTGAGCGTTTGGTACAAAATCAATGATAAAACATATTACGGCGCGATCATCTCGTCCATTGCTGCGGTGCTGACCATCACCTTGAACATCATTTTCATACCCAAATACGGCTATTACATAAGTGCAGCAGCGACCTGTGCCGCTTACGGCTTAATGATGTTAATATCCTATTTATGGAGCCGCAAGCATTTTCCCATACCTTATGAAGTGGGCAAACTGGTCGGATTTCTGATTATTGGAATCGCTGCGACGGTCTTTTTCTTCTATTACGTTAGGAATGAATATGGGGTAGAAACTATTGAAACCTATGGGATAGGCTCAGCCATGCTATTGCTCCTTGCAGGCATTGTGTTGTATGTTGAGCGTGAATCCATATATTCCCTAATCAAAAAACGAAGCTGATGAACGTAAAAATTATCAATAAATCAGATCACGCCCTGCCGCATTATGAAACAGAGGCGAGTGCAGGAATGGATCTAAGAGCACATCTTCAAGAAGACGTCGTTTTAGAACCTCTTGAGCGGGCCATTGTAAAAACAGGTCTGTTCATGGAATTGCCGGTGGGACTGGAAGCTCAGGTACGCCCACGCAGCGGACTGGCTGCAAAATCGGGAATTACCGTTTTGAATGCACCAGGAACCATTGACGCAGATTATCGTGGCGAGATAGGTGTGATTTTAGTCAATTTATCAAAAAAGCCATTTACCATTCAGAACGGAGATCGAATCGCGCAGCTGGTTATCGCAAAACATGAGCGCATCGAGTGGCATAAAGTAAACAAACTGAACTCTACAGATCGCGGAGAAGGCGGTTTTGGGAGTACGGGAGTAAAATAAACCATCAGCAAACATTAACGCACTTAATTCTTGCCACTTATATGCTTATCGTATCTTTGCCACTCAATTAAAGCGATTGTTATGTACGCAAATTATATCTTAGCTGTACCTGGAGTCTGGAGCATCATCCTTATTGTTGTGGTGGTACTTTTACTTTTTGGAGGTAAAAAAATTCCAGAATTGATGCGTGGTCTAGGTGGCGGTATCAAAGAATTTAAAGACGCTACTAAAGAAGATAGCGACAAATCAAATAAAAAAGTCGAGGAGTAAAATCCTGACATAGAAAACAAAAAAGGTGCTGGAATTCCAGCACCTTTTTTTGTTGGCCTACCCCCAGCCCCTTCCATACTTCGACTAGGCTCAGCACAGGTCGAAGGGGGAACATTTCAGTTGAGCTTCAAAAAAAGCTCTTTATTTAATCTGAAGAATTCTTTCCAAATCTCGCACTTCTCAAAATCGCTTCCAGTTCAAAAAGGTAATTTCTTTGAATACTGTTAGGCGCACTTACGTAGCCTTCTAGAACAAGCCAGTTGTTTCTGTCTTTGTTATAGACCGTGTAATTGATAAAAGGTCCAGCCATAAACATATTCACGACCTCCCAGTTGCCTCGCGTCTCAAAGGCAAATCTGCCGTCGATCTGTGTTTCATTGAGTAAGGGGGTGAAATTGGCTTCGGTTTTGAACAAGCCGCCTTCATCTACGGGAATCTTTTCGCCACCTACTCGATCGCGTACTTTGATGATATCTCTTATAGTGTTGCTGTCTCGTTTCACCTCCGCATAGTCCACCTCGTAGATCATAATATCCATGGTCCCTGCTTCAATACTTCTTCTCAACCAGAAGAAATCGGGATCATCCTGAGCAGCATACCTATAAGTGCGTGGTATCGTAATATCAATATTAAAACGCTCCTTGATCCGATCTGTGTTCAGCTTAGTTTTATTCATAAGGTAGTTTTTCCACGCTACCTCACCTCGTGAATAAACGTCCACGATATTATCTCCATTTTCTGAAATCACCCGAGCGATTTCTTGACTGTTAGAACCTTTGATTACAATTCCTATTTGGGGATTGGCATATTTATCTTTTTTGACCGACACTCCCGCGCTATCAGACTGCTCTATGATTAAATAGTTGCGGTTTTTACGCAGCAGACCGTCAAAAGCTTTCGGTTTTATGTGATTCAGCGTGAAAAGTGGCTCTTCGCGCACAATACCGTCTATAGGACGTGCTAATACGCTTCTTATGCTATCGCCTACCTCACCTTCCCAATCTTTATTTGTGGCTACAACTAGAATATCATTGAGTCGACCCGCGCTATCTTTTATAACAACAGGTTTATCATCACAACTTATAAAAATGATAAATAAAGGGAGCAGCAGTAGTAATTTCTTCATGATCAGGTTATTTCAGTTTCAGCACCATGCCGGGCTGTAGGTCTTTTGATTTTTGAGGATTCAATTTCTTCAAGTTTGCAATACTTGTGCCATAAGCTTGCGAGATCTTCCAGAGGCTATCTCCAGTTTTCACGGTATGCGACGTGGCATCATCAGTTTTTTTGATAGTCTGTGTTGCGACGGGTTTTCTGGGATGAATGTATAGTCGTTGACCTATTCTCAAGTTATTGCTGCGCAGTCCATTCCAGCGTTTGATCTGACTCACACGCACTCCGTACCGTCGGGCAATCTTGCCCAGGTAATCACCCTTGCGCACGGTGTAGCGCACGCGGTCTGGTGCCTTGAGAAGCTCTGGTAATGGTTTTTCTCTCTTTTCAAATTGCGCTTTCGCGAAAGCGTAAACACTATCCTCATTACTCACAAATCTACCAGCTGCATACAACGGCAATCGTAAATTATAGTTTTTACCCTTGATCACCGGAATGATGTCTAATTTATAGCTGGGGTTGTGGAACTGGATGACTTCCAGATCTTCATCAGTAAACTGGGCGACATGCTCCAGCGTTATCATTTGCTTCACGCGTATGGTATCTGTAGCAATACTTTTAACCGTGGTACGCGCGGGCTGGAAACCGTGTTCCTTAGCATATTTGAAAAGATACATGATCGATTGGAAAGCCGGCACGTAACCCGCCGTCTCTCGTGGCAGATAAGGCCGCAGATTCCAATAATTCTTATAACCGCCGCTGCGGCGTATGGCTTTGTTTACATTTCCCGGTCCTGAGTTGTAGGCGGCAAGGGCAAGATCCCAGTCGCCGTAGATGTTATACAGACTGCGTAAATATTTACAGGCGGCCTCAGTCGCTTTGAGGGGATCCATGCGCTCATCCACATAGCTGTTGACCTCCAGACCATAATTGCGACCCGTGGTAAACATAAATTGCCAGAGACCGGTGGCTCCTACCCTACTTTTGATACGTGGATCCAAGGCACTTTCTACCACCGCGAGATATTTCATCTCAAGAGGTATGTCATACTTGTCCAAGTATTCTTCAAACATGGGAAAGTAGTAGTCGCTCAGCGTCATCAATCGCTCCAAATAAACGCGCTGATACCCTAGTTTTTTATTGATCAGCTTTTCTAGGATCGGATTATAGTCGATCTGGAAGGGCGTTTCAGCATTAATGCTTGCGAGTCGCGCCTTGAGTGTGTCGGTATCAAGTTTTTGGGTAACGACCTCGCTGTAATCCATCTGGACGATCTCATCGTGCATATAGTCGTACAGATCATTATTGTACAGCTCCGTGAGGAAGTTCTCCTCATAAGCATCCACTTCTGGATAGGTGAAGCGTTTCCACGAGAGACTATCCACCACGAGCGAATCAATTTCAGTTTTGAGAACGGGAAGTTCTCCACCCAGAGAATCTGTAGTGATCTCGAGAACAGCAATCTCTGGCTGTTCAACCTGAACCGTATCTTGTTGTACTTGTGAAAAAACAACCGCACTACTCAAAAGAGCAAATGCGGCTGGAATCCATTTCTTTATTTTCAAATCTTGTTTTTTCTGTATCGATTTATAGGTTTTAAGTCGCTACAATATTTGAACCAATCTCCATTTTTTTCATTGCAAGTGTCTTACTCACCTTTAATCGCAGCAATCCCTGGCAATGTCTTTCCTTCCAGCATTTCCAGCATGGCGCCGCCACCAGTTGACACGTAGCTTACTTGATCGTCAAAACCAAATTGCTTCACCGCCGCAACGGAATCACCACCTCCCACTAGGGAAAAAGCTCCATTTTCAGTAGCTTTTGCAACGGAACGACCCAATGCTTTAGTTCCCTCAGCAAATTTTTCCATTTCAAATACTCCTGCAGGGCCATTCCACAAAATCGTTTTTGCATCAAGCAGAACACGGTCAAAGTTTTCTCTGGACTTCTCACCTATATCTAGTCCCATCCAGCCCTCTGGAATACTATTGATCGGTGCTTTATCGATCGTGGCCTGTTCAGAGAACGCATTTGCGGTAATTACATCAACTGGCAGATGGATCGCGGTGTTAGTCTCCTTAGCTTTTTCTAAGATTTCTAGCGCTAGATCTTGCTTGTCATCTTCTACTAAGGAATCGCCCACCTGGCCTCCCTGTGCCTTGATGAATGTGTAAGCCATTCCACCGGCAATGATCAGATCATCAACCTTTTGAAGAATGTTCTCGATCACAGTAATTTTAGAAGATACTTTTGCGCCACCCAAAATTGCAACGAGCGGTCGCTCAGGAGTCTCCATGACTTTTTGAAGGCTGCTGATTTCCTTTTCCATGAGCTTCCCAAAACATTTCTGCTCAAAATATTCTGCAATGATCGCCGTGCTCGCGTGAGCCCTGTGTGCGGTTCCAAAGGCGTCGTTAATATAGACGTCACCTAGTTGAGATAACGCTTTCGCGAAAGCGTGATCACCAGCAGTCTCCTCGCTATGGTATCTCAGGTTTTCCAGTAGAAGAACTTCGCCCGGCTGAAGCTTATCAGCGGCCTGTTGGGCGATTTCACCCGTACATTCAGAACAAAACTTGACCTCAACGCCCAGAATATCACTCGCTGTAGGCACCACGTGCTGAAGTGAGAATTCTTGCTCTTTGTTTTTGGGTCTTCCCAAGTGTGACATTAAGATGACAGCTCCACCATGCTCCAAAACGTGAATAATGGTGTCTTTTGCAGCTTTGATACGCGTGGTATCAGTCACTTCTTGCTGATCATTAAATGGTACGTTGAAGTCAACTCTTATCAAAGCTTTTTTGCCTTCAAAATCTATATTTTCTAGCGTCATTTTTATTGGTTATCGTGTTTTCAAGCAAATATAAAGCTTATATGCGTTCTTATATTTGCAGCATGCGATACTCCCAGATCATAGGTCTCGATTATGTCAAAAAGCACTTGCAGACCACGGTTGAAAATGATCGTATTGCCCACGCCCAGCTTTTTGTGGGGCGCACAGGTAGTGGAGTCTTGCCACTCGCCATAGCTTATGCACGTAACGTGCTTTGTTCTCAGGGTAATGAAAACTGCGATGTGCAGATGGATCGCATCATGCATCCAGATCTGCATTTTTCCTTTCCCGTGGCATCCACTCCAGCCTCGGGCTCTAAACCTACTTCTGACCAGTTCATTGCAGAATGGCGTGAATTCTTAAATGAGTTTCCCTACGGCGCACTCCAAGACTGGTATGAAAAAAGTGGCATTGAGAAAAAAAATGCTGAAATAAGAGTCGTCGAAGCGCAGGCGATCATGAAGAAACTGAGCCTCAAATCTTATGAAGGTGGGAACAAGATTCTCATCGTTTGGGGCGCTGATAAAATGAATACGGAGGCTGCCAATAAACTGCTCAAAATTATTGAAGAGCCGCCTACCGGTACTATTATCCTATTGCTCGCAGAAGACGAAGAGCGCATTTTGAATACCATTAAATCCCGTTGTCAGATTCTTCATATCCCCAAATTGAGTACGGCAGATATTGCAAATGGATTGGTTGAGCGTCTAAGTATAGGTACTTCAAGTGCTCAAACGGTAGCGCGACAGAGTAACGGTGACTTTCAAAAGGCATTGCAATTACATGAGCAAAGCAGCGAGGATCTAGAGTTTGAAAAATGGTTCATCACATGGGTGCGCACGGCGTTTCAAGCCAAGAAAAAGCCTAGTGCCATTACGGAGCTGCTGAACTGGGCAAATGACATCGCAAGTCTTAATCGAGAGACACAGAAGCGTTTTTTGAATTATTGTTCAGAGTTCTTCCGCCAGGCGATGTTGCTGAATTATAAAGCTCATGAAGCGGTTTTCCTGCAACCTGGAAATAATTTTGAACTCGCCAAATTTGCACCTTTTATTTCTGGAAATAGGGCTGTAGAAGTATATAAGCAAATCAATACTGCTATCTATCACATAGATCGTAATGTAAATGGCAAGATCGTTTTAAGCGACCTCGCCATAGGACTGACTAGGATTTTGCACAGTAGGGAGTCACAGCTCTAAGGTTTTGAAAGTCGAGTCCACAAATTAGAGGTTATTCTGAGATAGGTTAAAACTCAATCTAGATATATTTGCACCGTGAAGTTTCTGGTATTTGTTATATCATTTTTTCTACTAGGTCAAAGTTTTGGCTACTGTCAAGATGAATCTGCAAACCTTGATGTGGTTATAGAATGCTGTGGTGATCACGATGACAGTAACGAAGATGGAGATCCTTGCTTTTCTATTTGCGCTTGTAGTTGTTGCCTAATTGTTTCTTTCAACACAACAGAAACTACCTTTTCAAACCCCACATTTGAAATCTCTTCGCGAGAAAGATTTAATACTATTGAAATAGATTTAAAAAGCCAATTTATTTCTGGAATCCTTCAACCTCCCCAAATCGCATAGATTAACTCATTGCTCATTTTCTAGCTTTTTCAAATTAAGCTAGCGATTCATTATTTATTTCTTATTAAAAAATGCCTTTGTAGGCATCTCAATCTATGCGATATTCTAAAATTATATGGATCGGCTTATGCATGTTTCAGTTACTTACTAATGCAACTCCAGTTCAAATTCAAGCTGATTTAAAACAATCTAATATTTTATATATAAGCGTTAAAGACGCTGTCGATCAACAACCCATACTAGGAGCGAGTATTTATGTTCCAGAACTAGAAATAGGAACGACAACTAACGGCTCCGGTGAAGCTACTTTTACCAATCTAGACAAACAAACGTTTGAGTTGCAAATAAGCTACGTAGGTTACAAAACCTACAAAACCGATGTAGATCTCACACAAAAAAATCGGATTGAAATTCTACTCCAGCCTGAGGAAAACGCACTATCCGAAATCGTCATTCAATCTACACGAGGCACTAGAACTTTTGCGAGAACACCTACCAGGGTTGAGTTCATAGGTGGTGAGGAACTGATGGAAAAAGGTTTAATGAATAGTACTAATATTTCCATGGTTCTGCGAGAAAGTACAGGAATTCAAATGCAACAAACCTCACAAAGTAGCGCCAACCAAGTCATAAGAATTCAAGGTCTAGACGGTCGTTATACACAGCTGCTCAAAGATGGTTTTCCCTTATATGGAGGCTTTGCAGGAGGTTTGAGTATTATGCAAATACCACCTCTTGATCTTGCCCAATTTGAAATAATCAAAGGAAGTTCTTCTACCCTTTTTGGGGGTGGTGCCATCGCCGGACTTGTAAATATGCAGTCCAAACGACCAGAAAAAGAGGCAGAACTTGATTTGATGCTGGTGGGAACACAGGCTTCTGGAGCTACAGCAAATACATTTTACTCTAAACGTAATGATCGCTGGGGAACGACCCTTTTTGCATCGGGAAACTTGCAGAAAGCCTATGATCCCGATGATAATGGTTATTCAAACCTGCCAGAAGCTAAGACGATTACCGTGAACCCACGCCTATTTTATTATCCATCAAATCGGACTACATTTTGGCTAGGTTTGAATGGAACTTTTGATGATCGATTAGGTGGAAGTATAGAAGCTATCGACAACGATGCCAACACCTACAAAGAACATAACATCTCTCGAAGATTGAGTTCTCAGGCAAGTTTCAGAACATCATTTTCAGATCGTTCATCGCTCGAAGTTAAAAACAGTATCAATTATTTTGATAGAGATCTTCATACAAGAAGTTATCAATTTACTGGAAATCAGTCAAATTCCTTCACAGAGGCAAACTTCAACTTATCAACAGATCGCACGGATTGGGTGTTAGGAGCTAATATTTATACGAGTAGCTTTGATGAGCAAGACACACAATCACCTAGAGATCAAAACGATACCACGATCGGTGTCTTTATCAACAATGTGTATGACCTTAATGAGCATTTCATACTTGAAACGGGATTCAGGACTGATTACGCAGTAGATTGGGGCGTTTTTGCACTTCCAAGAGTTTCCCTGCTTTACAAAAGCGATGGAGCCTTCACTAGTCGGCTGGGTGGTGGATTAGGGTATAAGATTCCTGATATATTTACGGAAGATGCTGAGCGGGTCAACTTTCAAAATGTATTGGGTATCGATAAAGATCAGTTGGAAGCTGAAACCAGCTATGGGGTCAATTTGGATTTTGACTATAAATTTTCTCTAGGCGGTAGAACTACGGTTTCCATCAATCAATTGTTCTATTTTACAGCTATCGAAAACGGATTGACACTCAATAGCATAGATAACGGGTTTCTAGAATACAGAAATGCCCCAGATTTAACCTTGAGCCGTGGAGCAGAAACCAATGTGAAGATCAAGTTTGGTAATTTTAAATGGTTTTTGAATTACGCCTTTATCGATACGCAGCTTAATTATTTGGATAGCAATCCGCAAATACCGCTCACGGCTAGACATAGTGCCGGAAATATAGTGATGTATGAAACTCCCGAGTGGCGTTTAGGATTTGAATCTTATTACTTGGGAAAACAGCTCCTTTTTAACGGAACAGAATCTGAGGATTTCATTACCCTTGGCTTTCTAGCCATGCGAAATTTTGAATGGGGAGGACTTTATATAAACTTTGAAAACTTTACCGATCAAAGGCAAGATCGATTTTCACCAGTGGTAGAAGGTACAATAACTAATCCTCAATTTAATGAACTCTATGCACCTAATGATGGTTTTATTCTTAGTGCTGGTATTATCTGGAAGCCTTTTGGGAACGAGATGGAGCAGCACGATGATTAAGGCGTGAAAATCAGTCGTACTTGACTCGCGCCAGAACTGGTATAGATCTTCATAACAACTACCTTATTTTTGCACCAATTCTAAACATCTATGGCAAGAATACTCACAGGGATACAATCTACGGGAACACCGCATCTAGGAAATTTACTGGGTGCGATCATTCCGGCAATTGAAATGTCTAAAAAGGCAGAAAATGATTCCTTTTTGTTCATCGCAGATTTACACTCCCTTACCCAGATAAAAGATGGGAAAACGCTCAGAGAAAACACCTATTCTACTGCAGCGGCATGGCTTGCTTGTGGCCTTGACGTAGAAAAAAGTACTTTCTACAGACAGAGTGATGTACCACAAGTGACAGAATTGAACTGGTATCTAGCTTGTTATTATCCTTATCAGCGATTGACTCTGGCCCATAGTTTTAAGGATAAAAGCGATCGATTGTCTGACGTAAATGCGGGATTATTCACCTACCCCATGCTCATGGCTGCAGATATTCTTTTATATGATGCAGAGATTGTGCCCGTAGGTAAGGATCAGCTGCAGCACATTGAGATTACAAGAGATGTTGCGGGTCGCTTCAACCACCAGATGGGAGAAACCTTTGTTGAGCCACAAGCTGAAATTCAAAAAAACACCATGCTCATTCCAGGTACAGATGGTGATAAAATGAGCAAGTCCAAAGGAAATATCATTGATATTTTCCAAACGGATAAAAGGTTGCGCAAGCAATGTATGTCCATCGAGACCGACAGCACGCCTCTTGAAGAGCCTAAAAATCCAGACACCTGTAATGTTTTTGCACTCTACAATATCATCGCATCAGCTGGAAAAGTGGAGGAGATGCGCTCCAATTACTTAGCTGGGAATTACGGTTACGGTCATGCAAAACAAGCGCTATTTGAGGCTATCGTTGAGCGTTTTTCAGAAGCTAGAAATAAGTATAACCACTTCATGGAGAATAGACATGAGATTGATGAAGCACTTGCTCAAGGAGCTGAAAAGGCTTCTTTTATCGCAAATGAGGTTCTTGAGCGGGTACGTAAGAAAGTAGGGTATTAGCTTCTCTGATGCTACTTATTGTATCAGACTTTTTAATACCGTCCCATTAGACGTTCCCATAAAAGTAACGCTATCGGAGTTTTCCAAATTTATCGTTCCTGAGATACCGGCCGGTTTGAGGCTGGTAAACAGCGTGTTATACGATATAGTATCAGTTCCTGTATTTATTATTGTAACCTCTCGACCCGCCGGAAGAAATATCTGGAAAATTGAAGTATCAGCACCATTATATAGAATTACGTCTTTATCAGAGTAGTCAGATGGTAAAGTACTGACTGTCTCCACATTTCTGATGCGTGCGCCATTCAAATTTATCCTATTTACATCCACGACATCTGCTTTTAGTGTTCCCTGAACATCTAGAATACTGGTAGAAATAGATCTATTTGTGAAGCTGCCACCTGCTGTAATCACCCATCTAGTAGTGCTAGCTGTATTAAATAATATGGCTCCGTTTGAGTCTTCATCATCGTCTGCAATTATGGTTGTACTGCCTGAATTGCTAATTGAACCTGTAGGTGATGCATTTAGGCCTAAGAGTCCTGCTGCATCCCCAATAAATGCAAGCCCAGAGACAGATCCATCAACTGACAATCTTGAGGCAGCGGTAGAATCACCTATGTTGACACCACCATTTAGTACACTTAAAGTGTTATCTGGAGTTTGAGGTTGAATTTTTAAGACCTTTGTATCGTTGTTACTAACATCGATGATATCAAAGGAAGCTTCGGCATCATTATCTATTGACAAAGACCAGTCATTATTGGGAAAACTACTGGAATTTGAAGTATCATCAAAAAGTATATCAGGCTCACCATCTTGAATGATAAATTGATTATCCACAGGTAGGTCATCAAAATTTTCAAATCCGTCTCCAATCACAAGTCTCTCATTTGTAAAAGCATCACCGTTAGGATTGCTAGATCCTGTGATAAATGATTGAGCTGCGATGCTTTTCAACTCTCCATTTTGATCATAAAAAAGAAGTGATGAAGTACCCGTATTATCATACAATAAAGTGCCTGGTTCTGAGCCAAAACCACGAGTTGAAAAATTTAAGTTCCCGTCGATTTTTAATCCAGAGTTTGATACGTCTGAGAGATTGGTCAGGTTGACACCACCACCATTGAAATAGTGGTTACCTTCCTGAGCTGTCCATTGCCGCTCATAAACGGTCCCTGTAGTGTTGCCAAAACCAGGAAAACCTAATTTGTCATTATTAAGAACCACATCTACCGTAAGCGCGTCAAGATCTTTTCCTGATGTTATACTGATATTATCAAGCTTATTTCTTTCCGTGGTGCTGATCACTACTGGAGTACTGATAATTGAACCATAGTCAATCTGATCAATAGCTCCCGACCTTCCGGTGGTCTGTGACTTAGCGATTTCTTTTAGCGGTACGGTATCGTTCAATTCGTAATTAGTCCCACCCGCAGGATCGACATCTATTTCTAAAAAATAATCTGTAGCCGCCCAGTCCAGATTGCTGAATTGTCCTATAACCGTGCTACCGTTCCCGGCTTCAATGCGCAATTGACCCAAGCTGTTTGTGGATGTAATGTGTGTCTCCTCATAAGCGATGATGCCTGTATTTCCGCTTTCGCGAAAGCGTAATCTCACACCTACCGGTGAGAGCGTGACGAGTCTATCGGTGGCATCAGAGATCATGAGATCGACGGGTATGCTATTAGGGGCTTGAGCATTAACATTGAAATGAGCGCCTAGAAAACCGATGAGTAAGATCAGGATTTTTCTCATAGTCTAGCTGTTTAATTCAATAAGAATCCAAGTACTGTTAATATAGATCAGCGTAGCACTACTGCCGAATCCCAGAGTCAGATCGCTTCCTTGAGGTAATTGAAGAGGAGCAGTTACTCCCGTGGCACCGTGTATCAAACTAAGACCACCTTGGTTTACAACCACGATGGTGATCTGCTGACCATCGACACCGCCCATCAAACTATTTAAAGTTGCTACATTTGATGAATTATATGTCAAAATTGCTTCATTGGCAACATTTAATTGATCGTTAGTGATGTCATTTTCATTAAAAGAGCCTGACCTCTTAGTCAGCAATACAGGATTTGCAAATCCCTGAATGTCTAACTGATCTGTTTTGATGGATCCAGCAACTTCAAGCTCTGTCGTGGGGGTGGTCGTTCCTATACCTACATTCCCATTGTTACTGATTACCATTCTATCCGCATTGCCTGTACGTAAGGCAATAATTCCAATTGAATCAGCATCATTATCAGCCTCTATTACCGTGTCATCTGGATTTGATATTCCTCCAGTACTTCCAGTAAGACCGGTTAATCCGCTTCCATCACCAATAAATGCCGTTGCCTCTACGCTACCGTTAACGGTAAGCTTAGATCCAGGTGAAGCGGTACCTATTCCCACGTTACCGCTACTTGAAACTACCAGAGATTCTGAAGGTGCACCCGCATCAATCCTGAAAGGTTGCGTGGCATTTGTAATGTCGTTTATTGCTAGATAGTTGCCTCCACCATTAGAAGAGCTGTTAGCCTCTATTTGCCAGTCGTTGTTAGGAACGCCTGGATCAGTATCAGTATCATCAAATAGAATCCTTGTATTATTTTCCCTCATCACAAATGTGTTGAAACCAAAATCGTAGTTGTTGGCAAAATCAAGTCCAATACCAAATGATCCAAATACTCCTGCATTTCCAGAAGCTACTGTATTGCCATCAATTAATTGCCACGGTGACCCTGTATTTGTAAAACTCTGACCAGAAGCATCTACCGCAATCGCTGTACCTGAATTATTTACAAAGAAGAATCCTCCATCTCCATTATTTGCAGTTGCATCATAGAAAAGAGTTCCAGGCTCTGTAGGTATTGAAGTAACTGATGGGAAATTAATGTTCCCGTTGACCACCAGTTTAGCATCGTTGAGGTCAGTTCCTGGCGATAGCCCTATGCCCAGTCCCCCTTGATCATAAAAGATGTTGTTGTTAGCATCTTTAATCCAGACTGTTTTATCCCCTTCCAGAGCTGTACCTGCAGTTGTGCCGAATCCTGGAAAACTTACCTTCCCATTATTTGCCACAACATCTGTGGCAAGCTGGTCGAGATCCACATTTTGCGTTACGCTGATTAGAGCCAGTTTATCTTGTTCTGCTGTGGTAATAGTTGAAGGGGTATTCTGGACATTTGAATAGTCGATTGAATCAGCAGTTAGAGCACGATCAGAATAGATGGAATAAGGTACGGCAAGCAAAGGCTGGTTGTTGACAGTACTGTAGTTAGTCCCGCCTGCTATATCAATGGCCACCTCAACAAAATAAGTTGTTGCAGAAAAGTCAATGTTATTTGACAAAGGACCTATTGCAAAACTGATCAATCCATTAGAATCTGTATTTGCGCTTAGGTTTTGATTGAATTCTACGGGACCATTATCAGAACCTTCCCTCAAATTGATGGACACACCTACACTAGAGTTTGAAACTGGATTCCCAGCGCCATCTCTTACAACCGCTGCATAAGGTAGCGATTGAGAAAAAACAGAATAACTAACAATAAAGGCTATTAGAAGTAAAAATTGTTTCATGGATTAATTTTTTAAGACCTTAAAGGTGCTAACTTTATTATTTATAATATCTCTTACCATAAGTACGTAGGTGCCACTAGAATAAGTCGAAAAATTCAAGCTACTGTTAATTTGATCATACTGAAATTTCTTAAGTAGTTGACCCTGTAAATTATAAACCTGAACCGAATAACTTGACTCTCGACCAAACTGAAAGTACAAAAGCTCATTAACCGGATTGGGGAAGACCTTTACAAATTGATCATCATAGACTTCTTCCTCGCTCAGAAGAACTGTGGTTGAGGGCTGCAACAATCCCTGAGAAACTTTGAGAGAGGTATTATTGACCCCTCCGCTTAAGGGCTGCCCTACTACAAAGGTCATCTTATAATCATTTGTCTCAGCCGAGCCTGCTGCGACTACACCTCCTTGCTGGGCGTAGCCATAACTAGCAGTTAAGAGCAATGCAAATAAAAATTTATACATACAAACAGATTTGAGTAAGAGTGTTTTGCAAACCCCTACTGGTTTCTATCTGTAAATTTAACTAATAAATTTTGAGAAATTCTCAAGAAAAAAGCCCACCCATCTCGGCATCGATCTTGTTTATGATATCACCCAGGTCTTCTGGATTGTTCACAAAATCAATATTATCTACGTCTATGATGAGTAAGTTCCCCTTGTCGTAGCCATGAATCCACGCTTCATATCGCTCATTAAGGCGGCTCAAGTAATCTATGCTGATCGTGTTTTCATAATCGCGACCGCGCTTGTGTATTTGGCTTACTAGATTTGCGATGGAACTGCGCAGGTAGATCAGCAGATCTGGAGCTGCAACAAGCTTTTCCATTAATTCAAAAAGCGAACTATAATTGTCAAAATCTCGCTGGGAAAGCAGCCCCATGGCATGCAGGTTAGGCGCAAAAATATTGGCGTCCTCATAGATCGTACGGTCTTGAATGATCTTCTTGCCACTCTCACGTATTTCCAGCACCTGGCGGAAACGGCTATTCAAAAAGTAAACCTGTAGATTAAAAGACCAGCGCTCCATGTCTGTATAAAAATCCTCGAGGTAGGGATTTTCCAGCACGTCCTCAAATTGAGGGCTCCATTTATAATGTTTGGCAAGTAGTTTTGTGAGGGTCGTCTTGCCAGCCCCTATATTTCCTGCTATGGCAACGTGCATGTCTAGTCTTTCTCTGGATTAAGCGGGTAAATCGTCACTTTTTTACCGTCCCAAATATAAAGTTTTCCAGCCTTTAGATACAAGGATTTGACCTCTTGTGAATCGTGAAGGTTTGTTTTAGTTCCGCTTTCGCGAAAGCGGAAATCCTTACCAAAACCATAACCCGTCACCTCCCGGTCGTGAACCACCACCAGCTTCTCAAAATCGTAGGCCACATGATCTGATGCCTCCATCTCCAGAACCGCGGTCCTACTGCCGTAACTGTTGTAACTGTGGACCGCATCAACGGTCTTGATGTGGCAAAAATTATAGTCTGTATGCAATCGGTCAATCGTGATCTTCAAACTGGGCGTAGAAACGACTACGGTATTATTTACATAATTATAGAGTTGCAACCGGTTCTGATCCAGGTCGTGCAGCCACAGTCGCCGCTCGCCTGCCAGCCGCACATGCTCAATGTAACGGTAAGGCTCCAGATCGCTTAGCACAATACGCTGATTCTCGTTCATGCGATTATCCAGCAACACGACGGTTTGCGTGTCTTTGTAAAACAGTAAAACTTTGAGGGGATTGATCAAATCCACGGTGGTAAGATCGCCCAGCTGAACGTCGTAAAACTGCAACCGCTGCTTGCCCACCTGCTTATACAACGTGTTGTTCACAGAGTAATAAAGCGCTTCAAAATCATCCACACCATAGAAATCATCTGCCTTTAAAACAAATGAATCTGATTGAGCCCGAGCGGATAAGCAAGTTAGCACGAGAAAAATTGAAATCCATCGCATCGCTGAAAAGTACAACGATTAAATCAGATGATTATTGAAATATATAAGTAATCATGACTACAGGAATAGTCAGCAGGTCAGCGCTCAATAGATCTTTACAACTCAACATGTCCAGTATTTCTCTTGGCATGTTTCAGAGGAATCGAGATTAAAATAGTGTCAGTCAAACCTCCGAGGTTTTGTTAATGTTGCGAATAAGATCGAATAGGTAAAGCTTGTATTCTCTTTAAAGCGAAACCTCGGAGGTTTGATCATAAGTGAATCAAGTTTCCCCACTCCTCTTTAAGACCTACCAACACGAATAGTTAGCAGGTCACCTACCATCCAGATTCTAAGGTACCATCAATTTATAACCATAACCACGCACGTTGATGATCTCGATGCGGTCGTCTTTTGCCAATTTTTTACGAAGGCGCGTAACAAAAACATCCATGCTACGCCCTGAAAAGAAGTCGTCATTACCCCAAAGTTTTTTAAGGACAAAGCTGCGATCGAGCACCTTATTTTTTTTCTGCAAAAGGTGATAGAGCAAATGCGATTCCCGGTGAGTAAGTTTTACTTCTTCATCGTCTTTGTAGGTCAATCGCTGTTTGGGAAAGTTGAAGCTATAATCACCTATCTCATAGATGGCAGCTGTTTTTTGAATTTCTTGCCTGTTGAGCAAATTCTTGATGCGCACAATCAACTCTTCCATGGAAAACGGCTTTTTGAGGTAATCGTTCCCACCTACATCAAAGCCTTCCAGAACATCTTCGGTTTGTGATTTTGCGGTCAAGAAGATGATTGGGATTTGCTCATTCTCCAATCTGATTTTTTTGGCGAGTGAAAAACCGTCCAGCTCTGGCATCATCACGTCTAGGACCAGCGCATGCGGCTCGCTCTCTTCAAATGCTTTAAAAGCCTTTGCCCCATCGTTGCATAAGCGCACTTTAAAGCCTCTGGTTTCAAGGCTTTCCTTAACGATCATGCCTAGTGCCGGTTCATCTTCTGCAAGGATGATATCTATTGCTTCATTATTCATAGGGCAAGGTTATTTTGAAATTGGTATGAGGTTTAGTTTCCAGTTCTATGGTTCCGTCGTGTTTCTCGATAATGGCTTTAGTATAAAATAACCCGATACCAAAACCTTTCACGTTATGTTGGTTACCGCTTCCTACACGGTAGAACTTATCAAAGATACGCTTAGCGTGTTTTGTGTCGAGGCCAGACCCGTTATCCTCTACGTTGATCAAAAATTGGGAACCCGACTGGCCTAGTGTAATGGTGATACGGTCACCTCCATATTTGATCGCATTATCGACCAGATTATTGATGGCATTTTCAAGGTGAAAAGCATCGGCCATGATGGAGGCTTCGCTAACTAGGTTGTTTAAGAACGTGATTTCTTTTGTGGTCTGGCTGGAAAAGCGCTGCGTGATCAAAGTGAGCAGTTCTTCAAGATCTGTGTGGCTTTTTTGCAGGGCAAGGTCCTTGCTGTCCAGCGTTGCAGTCTCCAGTAGTTTTTCCACCATGATGTTGAGTTTAGTCAACTGGTCGCGACCCATCGCGAGATACCTGTTTGTTTTCTCCACATCGCCACTATCGGTAAAACTTTGCACTCCTTCCAGAGCAGCACCCGCCGTAGCGATAGGCGTTTTGAACTCATGGGTGATGTTTGAGATCAAATCATTTTTCATGCGGCTGAGCTCTTTCTGATTGTTAATCACAATCAATAAATAGAACAAACAAAAGATCACACTTCCTACCAGTAAAAAACTCAAGAGAATCCCGGTGAGATTTCGTCTCAAAATCTGCATGGTAAGATTTCCGTAATTTATGATGACCTCTTGGTTTTTCTTTAGGAGGCTACTGTTGGCTTTGGCACTAAAAGGAAGATCGGGAAAAGCTTCTATTCTAAGATCGTTTGAGTGATTTTCTTCATGAGCCAAGAGCGTATAATCAAGATCAATTTTCTTACTTTTCAAATTACTGTGAAAGATACTGTCGATAGTTGCCAGATCTAAGGTATCATCTGTCATGCTGACCACGATACGGCTGGTCAGGCTGGTAAGCTCTTCTTGGAGTCTGGCAGTCTGCTCTTGATTAGTCACTTCAGGTAAAAAACGGGTGACAATGGTATCACTGGCATCTTCGTTTATTTCAGTTTGAGAATATTCAAGGCTTTCTATAAAACTATCAGGCTTTACCTGTGAGCTGTCTTCAACCGTCATGGGAATCTCAAAACTCTCAATTTCATTTTCCCTAGTTTGCTTAAACCGTTCCTGAAACTTTTTCAGAGAATCCATGTCAGCTCCTTTTAAAACGGTCAGACCTTGTCTGCTTTCAAACCTTATACCCCTAAGTGTTGCAGCTTTGCCGCCGTTTTCATCATTTGCAAGATCGATTTGTTCAAAGACATCATCTATAGCTCCTTCCTTGAGGCTTCCTTCAAAAAAAATCCCCAACGTGTTGTCCTTTGCCTTTTTGGTGAAGTACTGGTCCACACTTTGATCCAGTGTAGACTGGACATCTGTGACGAGCTGCTGCTCAGATTCCTTGTAGGTCTTATAATTCCAGTAGAGCTGTATGCATAGCGTGGTCAAAATCACGAGTGTGATCAGAACAAGCAGATACATGTATTTGCGGTCTCTCATATTTCAAAGGTGCGCCTATTTAAGCATTGTAAAAAACAGCTTAACAGTTGTTAACCCTGCTTAACTCGTTTGTATTCAGAATCCTCTCATCTTTGAATCATCAAAAAACAAACGTCATGAATAATTTACTACTTAGTTTGATTTGTTTTGTTCTCGCTTTCGCGAAAGCGGAAACAGCACAAGCGCAGCAAGACTTTAAAGGAGTTGCTACCTACCAAAGCAAAATGATCTTTAAAGAAAAGGAGAAAGATGGTGACAGCGAGGAAAAAGCCAAAGCCAATTCCAAAATGAGTCCAGAGATGCAGGCCGCCATGAAAAAGGCGCTGGAAAGTGCTGGACAGGCAGAATTTACCTTGAGTTTCACCAAGGATGAATCACTTTATGAAAAAGTAGAAGAGCTGGCAAAACCAAAGCCTAGTTCAGGTATCTCCATTCAAATAACTGGCGGCGGCGGTACTTACGGAACCACCTACAAAAACCTAAAAGAAGGCATTTTTAAGCGTGAAGACCAGATCATGACCAAAGAATTTCTCATTACTGATGAGCTAGAAGAATTCAACTGGGAAGTGACTGGCGAGACCAAACAAATAGGAAATTATATGGCGATAAAGGCTGTACTCAAGCCTAAGCCCAAAACCGAAAAAGAACTTGCTGAAGAAAAGAAGAAGGAAGAAGAAGCCAAGAAAAAAGAGGAAAACGGAGAGAATGATGGGCTCTTCAGTATGATCGAGGTGGAAACTAAAGAAACCACCGCATGGTTCACACCCCAGATTCCCGTGAGTAATGGTCCTGGAAAATACCACGGCTTACCAGGTCTCATCTTAGAACTCAATGAGGGCAACACGGTGATTCTATGCAGCAAGATCGAGCTCAATCCAGAAAAATTTGAACTCAAAGAGCCCAAATCTGGTAAAAAGATAGGTTTAGAAGACTTCAGAGAACTACGTGACAAGAAGCAGAAAGAGCAGATGGAGCGGTTTAAGAGCAAAAAAGGCGGCGGAGTATTCTTTGGCGGATAAGTTAAAGTAACGTTAATGAACGAAACTATTAGCTCATAATAGAGTCTCATAGGCGCATATGCAAATCATATCTTAAAGAAAATCAATTATGAGATTTCTAGTTTTAATTTTTGCCTTGATCATGAGCTTAAGTGGAGTTGCTCAAGAATTTTATGGAGAGGCCACCTATATGTCAAAAACAACCATGGATACCAGCTGGTTACCAGAAGGTCGTGAGATGTCACCACAGCGCAGAAAGCAAATCGAAGAGCGCATGAAAAAATTTGGTGAGAAAACATACGTTCTCAAATTCAATCGCAACGAGAGCGTCTACAAAGAGGAGCGCGAGCTGTCTGCACCAGGCGGTGGCGGTGGCGGCTGGGGAAATATGATGGGAACTGCCATGGGTGGTGACAAGTATAAAAACCTAGCTGATGGTCAATGGGTGGAGCAAAGAGACATGTTTGGCAAGGTGTTTCTCGTAAAAGACTCCATCCCGCAAATGGAATGGAAGATCACGGGAGAGACTAAACAAATAGGTCAGTATCAAGTCATCAAAGCCATCGGTACCAAAAAGAATGATGAATTGGACTGGTCTTCTTTCAGACGTCGTCGTCCTAATAACGACGAAGAGAAAAAGAAAGATAGTGTTGCTCTGGCAGAAGGAAAAATAGACGAAGTATTTAAGCAAGATCCTACTACGCAAGTTACGGCATGGTTCACTCCTCAGATTCCCGTCCAGCACGGACCTGGAGAATATTCTGGTTTACCAGGACTTATTCTGGAAGTTAATGCAGGTAGAACTACCCTACTCTGTAACAAGATCGTCGTCAATCCTGAAGAGCAAGAAGAAATAGATCCGGCAGATAAAGGCGAGGTGGTAAGTGAGGAAGAATACAATGCCATGTTCAAGAAAAAAATGGAAGAGATGAGTCAGCGATGGAGAGGTCGTGGTCGCGGTCGCAGATAAAATTTCAAAAAACACATACTAGTGCGAGAACGTTTACCTAACCAAAGGTTCTCGCATTTTTTACATCCAAAAAATTTCAAAATGAAAAAAACTCTACTCACCTTCCTGGCCCTATTTTGCCTCGCTGGCGCACTAAAAGCGCAATCTGTGAAAATAACGGGTATCGTGGTGGACAGCTTAGGGCAACCACTACAGATGGCAAATGTAATTGCCTATCAAAAAGATAAGAATCTAGGAGCCTTTGGTATCACAAACGATGCTGGTAGATACCAACTCTTAGACCTGAAAAAAGACAGTACGTACGTAGTAAAGGTCTCTTTCCTAGGACTCAAAGCCGTTGAAGATACCATAAAGAATATTCAGACCGATCTAGAGCGCAACTATGTTCTACTAGAGGGCCCTGATGAACTCGATGCGGTCAACATCGTTTATGAGATGCCCGTTTCCATAAAGGGAGATACCATTGTTTACAACAGCGACAGCTTTACAAATGGAACAGAGCGTAAACTGGGAGAAGTCTTGCAAAAACTTCCAGGAGTAGAAGTCAATGAGGATGGTGACGTTCAAGTAGAAGGTAAGGCCGTCGAGAAAATTAAAGTAAACGGTAAGGATTTCTTTGAAGGCGATACCCGATTAGCCACTAAAAACATACCTGCAAACGCTATTGATAAAGTTGAAGTACTCAGAAACTACAACGACGTAGGTCAGTTGAAAGGACTTGGAAACGATCAAGATCGTATTGCTATAAATATTAGACTAAAGGAAGGAAAAGAAAATTTTTGGTTTGGGGATGGTACCGCTGCCGTGGGTTATGGAGGTCAAGATGAACGTTACTTAATCCAACCAAAAGCCTTTTACTATAGTGATAAACTGTCTATAAATATTCTTACAGACCTCAACAATCTGGGACAGCCAGCTTTTACCAGCAGAGATTATTTCAGGTTTGTAGGTTTTAGAAGGGGGAACACGCAAGATGCTGGTGGTGGAATCAATGTAGGAACAGCAAGTGCTTTTTCGCCTATACAGGTGAGCAACGCAACAAATGTGGAAACAAAATTTGCCGCGATCAACAGCATCTGGAATGCTTCAAGAACTTTGGATATTAAGACGTTCGGAATCTTCAATCGAACAGATTCAGATGCCGCATTCATTAATCAAAACATCTTTATCGATAGTGGGCTCGAAGAAACGCGAACTCAGAGTACTCAAGAGGAGGTAAATTCTGCTTTGTTCAAACTGGGCGCAGATTTTAAGCCTAACGAGAATCTCACGCTTGACTACGACGGGCAATTCAGTATAACAAACGAGGAATCCATGACCCAAAGAATTTCTCAATCTCAGCGAGGTACTGAAGAAGTTGATGAATTGCGTAATCAAAATCCTTACACCTTTGATCAATCTCTGAATGGATATTACACTCTAGGTGAGAAGAATGTCTTTTCCTTAGAAACTCGATTTTTAAATCAAGAAGAAGATCCATTTTTCAATGCCTCCAGAGATTTATTGGGAATAGACGATCCTGCCCCTTTTGATGAACTAGGACTAGAAGAAGCCGATCCTTATGTCCTCAATCAAAACAGACTGGTGCGTACTAATAAATTTGACGCTAAACTGGACTACTGGTATGTTTTGAACAAAAAAAGCAACCTTAACGTCATTACTGGTACAACGATATCAAACCAAGATTTCAATACCAGTATATTTCAGACGCTCAATGATGGCTCAAATAACTCATTGGATAGCGATACGGTAGGTAACGATGTGGATTTTGATTTCAGGGATTTGTATGCAGGTCTTCGGTATAAATTTATTACTGGAAAATTCACTTTTACACCAGGTCTTATTGCGCACAGCTTTCAAACAAAAGACTTTCAAAACGGTTCAGAAAATAAAATCAACACAGAGCACATCTTACCTGAGCTAAATATCAGATACGACCTACGTAGCTCGCAATCTCTAACCTTAGATTACAATCAAACTGTTCAATTCAATGATGCAGATTCTTATGCAGAAGGTCTGATACTCTCCGGCTTCAACGGGTTAAGAGTAGGAAATAATCAATTAGAAGGCGTCATAAATGATCGTATCAGACTGCGTTATAACGACTTCAATATGTTCAACTACCAGTTTGTCAATGCCAACCTTACCTACACGAAAACTAGAGATGCTATTCAAAGTAATACGGTTCTAAGAGGTATCAACACAGTAAGTCAAAGTATAAATTCTGTATTTGCAAATGAATCGCTATCCGGTGGTGGCACCTATAGCCGAGAAATCAAAAAAATCCAGACAGGGTTATCTGCAAATGCTTCGTATAACATCTTCAATAACGTTATCAATGGTAATAATCAAGAATCTGTGAATTTTAATCATAGCTATTCCGTATTTGGAAGATCTAACTTTCAAAAAGGAGTGAATTTCAATGTGCGATATACGCTGGGATTTGCTGATAACGACAATGGTCAGTTTACCAATGAATCCACAACTAATACGATTAACCTTGATGCAGACTGGCAAATAGGTAAAAGATGGTTCCTTCAGGCAGATTATGATTATAACATTTTCAGAGCAACAGGTGATATTGAAAACACTTTTGATTTCTTGAATGCTACATTAAGATATCAGAAGCCCGAGTCAAAATGGGAATACTCTTTGATTGCAAGAAATATACTGGATCGTGATGCTCGAGTAAACAACTCCTTTGGTCAGATTGTTTCCAGTACTTCCAGCACTTTCGTGCTGCCACGATACGTGTACTTTCAAGTACGTTTTGATTTATAGAATTAGCCTTTTATCAAATCACATTTAAGCAGCCTTCGGGCTGCTTTTTTGATGCAGATAGTTTGTGAATCACGCTTTCGCGAAAGCGTGCTAACTCAAATTCAACATAAACAGCTCACTTGCGATACCATCACTTAAGAATTTCCCCTTACGGGTAACTTGTAAAATATCGCCATCCAGAAATAGATAGTGATCCTTCAAATAGTTTTGAGCTTGTGATAAAAGATATTCCCGAAATTCTACGCCAAAATCATGCTCGATTTTGTCTAGGGAAACACCATAAATCGTACGCAAACCTGTCATGATATACTCATTGTAGCGATCTACGGTAGAAAGTTCTTCGATCTCAATAGGTAATGTTTCAGCCTCAATAGCTTTCATATACTTCACATTATTGTTGATGTTCCAGCCTCTTCTTTTTCCATCAAAACTGTGTGCGCTGGGACCTATCCCCAAATAACTTTTACCGGTCCAGTATGCCGTATTGTTTCTTGAGAAATACTCTGGCATCCCAAAATTTGAGAATTCATAATTCGTATAGCCGTTCTCAGCCATCATCTCCAGCAAAATATCAAAATGACGCTGCGCTGTTTCATCTTTTACTTGAGGAATAATACCTTTTTCGATAAAAGATTTCAAAGGGGTTTGGTCCTCTACAGTTAATGCATAGCTGGATATATGAGGTATTTCCAGTTCAATCGCTGTCTGTATATTTTCCTTCCACTCCTGATCGCTTAAACCTGGTATTCCGTAAATAAGGTCTATAGAAATATTATCGAAGTGTTTCTTTGATAGCTCAATACACTCTCTGGCCTCTAGTTGATCGTGCGCTCTGTTCATAAGCTTGAGATCGCGTTCATAGAAACTCTGTACCCCTATGGACAATCGGTTGATGGGTGAACTGGCTAGACCTTGAATTTTCTCAGGTTTCAGATCATCAGGGTTTGCTTCTAGCGTAATTTCAGGGTTTGAAGTTATCTTGTAGTTATCATAAACCGCTTTAATGATTTTCTCGATCTGCTCCACCGTGAGCACACTAGGCGTTCCTCCACCAAAATAAATGGTCTCCACAGTACCCGGCTGCTCCTCGCTGCGCAACTTCAGTTCCTTAATTAGAGCGTCCACCATGCGCGATTTGTATTTGTCACTCGTGCTGAAATGAAAATCGCAATAATGACAGGCTTGCTTGCAAAAGGGTATGTGGATGTAAATTCCGCTCAAAAGTTCTATTTAAGTAAGTGCAATATTAACAGTAAAATTTTTAGGCTTAAAGATCTCAGAATCGCAACAAAATGTAATTTTATCCTTACACAATACGATTGTAGTTTTAACGTTATCTGCTTGAAAATAAGCGACTAAATTTTGTAAGTTGGCATCGTTTATGCACTATTGTGAATAAATTAAGAAATTCTATGAATCGATATATCTCTGTTGTTTTTTGCATCGCTGTTTTTATGACTTGCATGCCTTTGAAATCCGCTTTCGCGAAAGCGAACTCTAACAAGGTAACCCTCTCATATGAAGAAAGCAATGCGGGTGATGAAGAACTCGCGGCAGATGTAGTTACTTATCAGAATCCTGCGCTACAACTTGCCTTGCAAGATCAAATTATGGCAAATCCTAGATGGAGCGCGCTTATCAAACAGAAAAGAATGTCCATAAGTCTTGTGGATCTCAACGATATGAGCGACATACATTATGCGGCCATAAATGGCGATCACATGATGTATGCGGCCAGCATGCCCAAGATTGCGGTGCTCTATGCCGCTTTTGATGCAATTGAAGAAGGCGATCTTCCATTTACAAAAGAAATTCAGAAAGATATGTGGCTCATGATTTCAAAGTCAAATAACGCCGCGTCTACTAGAATGATCGACCGTGTTGGTTTTCAGCGTATTGAAGACCTGATGTGTAACCCTGAAAACCCATTTTATGATAAAGAAGGGATAGGTGGTTTATGGGTAGGTAAGCGCTATGCTGCTCAAGGCAAGCGCAATCCTGAGCCTATCAAGGGTTTGAGTCACGCCGCTACCACAAGTTCTGTCGCAAAATTATATTATCAACTAGCTACCGGTCAGCTGATCAATGAGAAGCGTAGCGAGCAGATGCTCAAGTATCTTAAAGACCCTAGCTTACACCACAAATTTGTAAATACGCTGGATCGAATTGCTCCGGAGGCGACGCTGTTTAGAAAAAGTGGCTCATGGAGAAACTGGCATTGTGATTCTGTCATGGTTTATGATGAAGTGCGTGGCAAGCATTATATTCTTGTTGCCATGGTGGAACATCCCAATGGCGAAAAGATTATAAGAAATTTAGTACGTCCTGCCGAACTTGCTCTGGATCAAAGTGCTATTTTGGCACCGACCCCAGACATGAATGAAACAGTTATCACGGCAGGTACATAATTTTTTTGATGTAAGAGAGGGAGAGCTTTCCATTAGCTTATGGATGTTCTTCTACCTCTTTCTGGTCATTTGCGCATTACTGATAGTCAAACCTACAGTTAATGCGCTTTTTTTATCTGAACTAGGCGCAGATGCCCTTGCAGAGGCTTTTATAATTACCGCCATAGTTGCGGTCGTTTTGAGCTACGTCTATAACAAATCGCTGGAACACTATGCCCTGCGTCATGTGATCAAGATCACGCTCATAACTTTTTCCTCCATTTTTGGTGTAATGGGGCTTTGTGCCGCGCTGGGACTTGTAACTGGTGTGGTCGCTTATCTCTTTTACATTTTTGTGGGGATGTTTGCCCTGCTTGCCACAAGTCAATTCTGGGTCCTGGCAAACGTGGTCTTTAACGTGCGTGAGGCAAAGAGGCTTTTTGGATTGATAGGCTCAGGAGGAATTTTGGGAGGTATCGTGGGCGGTTACCTAACCTCGTTGCTTGCCGAGAGCATAGGTAACAGCACGCTCATCATTTTTGCGGGAATCATGCTTGCGGCTTGCTCCTTTGTGTTTCAAAAAATCTGGCGCAATCGTGTCCAGAACCTTAGCAAATACAAAAGGCGGGAACGCGCTACCGTTTCTACGGAATCAAGTGTAAAGTTGATTTTCAAATCAAAACATCTAGCCTACCTTGCGGCAACGATAGGTCTAGGCGTTCTGGTAGCAAAGCTCATAGATTATCAGTTCAGCCATATTGCATCGCGGGAGTTTCCTGATCCTAAGGAACTTGCGGCTTTTTTTGGGTTTTGGTTCTCTACCTTTAATATTGCTTCCCTTGCCATCCAGCTTTTTGTGACGCGTCAGGTTCTTGAAAGGACAGATATAGGTTTTAGCCTCGTGATCTTGCCGCTGGGCGTTATTTCTTTTGGGTTATTGTTGCTCATTTTTCCTGAATTGTGGATCGTGGTGATTTTAAAGGGACTGGATGGTAGTTTGAAACAATCGTTGCACAAAAGTTCCGTTGAGCTGCTCGCTCTGCCTATTCCCAGCGATGTAAAGAACAAAACCAAAACTTTTATTGATGTGGTTGTAGACAGTCTTGCAACCGGTCTGGCCGGCTTGTTTCTTATTTTCATTATAAGAGGTTTACAACTGCCCTCAGAAACCATCACCGCTCTCATCATTTTTCTTGTAGTGGCGTGGATATATATCGTCTATCGTGTGAGAGATACCTATCTGGGTACTTTTAGAGAAAGCATCATGAGTCGCGAGGCTCTGGATAAAAGAAAGCGGTCTACCGCCCAGATCAGGAAAAATATGCGGTTGATTTTTGAAACCGGTTCAGATCAAGACATTCTCAATATGCTGGAGCGTGTTCCCGAGGTTGCTCATTCCAGCCTAGTCGATCCAGTCAGAGCTTTACTGAAACACGACAATCTAAAAATCAAGGCCAAAGCGGTTGAACAAATAGAATTCCTTACAAACAGACCCATTCCCGAAATTCAGGATCTATTGAAGTACCGTGATGATGATCTTATAATAGCGGTGATGGATTACCTCATCTCCCAAGATCGCATTGCCTATCATTTTTATGAGAACTATCTGAACGACGAAGATGATTTTACAGCCACGGCTGCACTTCTCGCTCTCGCCAGAAACGCTAAAGAGAACCCCAAACTTGCTGAAAAATACAATCTCGAACTGCGCGTAAATATTTACATCAATGAGCTGGAAAGTTCTGACAGCGATCTTAGAATTCCCGAGATCATAAGGTTGATCGAGACATTGGGATTTGTGAAGGATTCTAGATATCATGGTATTATTGAGAGATACCTAACACATCAAAACCCGTTGCTAAAAACTGCTGCGATCCATGCCGCTGGAACGCTGGCTTTAGATCGCTTCTTGCCTGTTCTATTTAGGGAGCTTGATGATTTTAGCTTTCGCGAAAGCGTAACAACAGCAATAGCTAAATACGGTAACCATATCATACCGAGACTGGAAAAGAAATATCTGGACCAGAATGAACCAAATCAAGTAAGGCTACTGATTCCTGAAATAGTTGCGATTATCGAAACCGAGCGCTCATTTAAAACACTCGTAAAAATGTGTCTGAGAGGACACTTTAAGGCGCGTACACGATCTAGTCAATTGCTATACGAATGGCGGGAAAGGGGTTGCCCCTATAAAATCAGACCCAGAATTTTACGTACTGCAGTTAATAAAGAGGTCAATCTACATAAGCTACTACTGAATAATTATTTTTCTCTGAAGATTATTGAACGTTCCGCTCTGAATCCTGATAAGGTCATCTCATTGCCTGAAAAAACAGCTCGTACCCACTTGATCAATCAACTCAAAGCAGCTATGGATGAAGGTTTAAAGCGTATTTTTCACCTACTGTCCCTATTTTATGAACCAGAAGATGTATTCATCGCCTATCGCGGTCTTGTAAGTAATAGAAGGGAGTCTAAATTGAATGCGCTGGAATATCTAGACGGACTGCTGGGGCGTAATTTGAAAGGCTTGCTGTTTCCAATAATCGAGAGTGGGATCATCAATGCAGATCTGGATTCAGATGCTTATCACTCTAAAGTGAATCTGATGAATGAAGAGGAATGTTTCAAATCGTTGGCTGAAATAGGTGATCAATCCATTAACCTAAAACTGCTGGATCTCATCGAGTTTGTGGAAAAAGATTACTCCATCACGGTCCTCAGGGCGTTTAGGTCCTCAGGGAATGAGGCTGTCGCTGTAAAAGCCATGGAACTATTGCATAAGCGCAGGCCTGATTCAAAAATTGCATAAAAAAAGGTCTCAAGCTTTATTGACATAACTTGAGACCGTTTTTTATTTTGTGACTCTTTCTTCTAATTAAGAAGAGAGTCCAATGCTTCTGTATAAGCGTTTTTAGGCGCTACACCTACCTGGCGACCTACAACTTCACCGTTTTGGAAAATCAAAACCGTAGGTATATTTCTTACTCCATACTTAGCGGCAAACTCTTGGTTTGCGTCTACATCCATTTTACCTACGACTGCTTTTTCAGCATACTCGTCTGATACTTCATCAATGATAGGACCTACCATTCTACATGGTCCACACCATGCTGCCCAAAAGTCAACCATTACTGGTTTATCACTTTGCAAAACTGTTTCTTCAAAATTTGCATCTGTTATTTCTAAAGCCATAATTTCTAATTATTAAAATACAAAAATATTGAAAAAAGCAACCATGACAGCCGCAGCTTCATATAACTTGCTTATATCTTCATAGATCAAGATACACCGTAGGTGATGCCTAGATCGTCCAGCATGTTCAATAAATCTGTAGTAACATTGACCTTAGTTGATTTACTGTTCATGTTAATTAAGATTTTTTCTTCGTGATCCTTCAAACAAAAGGAAAGATGATGATCACCCTGATGCGATTCCATAGTTTGTTTCAGTCGCTCAATGGTAGGCTCAAGAACTTCATTTACATGTAGCTCGATCTCTAGTTTTTTAGCACTTGACGCCATCACATCTTGCAATTGCTGCATTTGTAGAAACTGAATTCTTGGGTCGCGTGGTTTGCCCGTATTCTTATCGATCCAACCTTGCTGAATTTTCACTTTGCAGTATAGAAAGGTATTAGGAACTAAGAAATGTCTAAACTTTAAATAATCCTCACCGAAGAGCCTAAACTCGTAAGTTTCTTCATAATCCTCGATTGTGAATGCACCCCAAGGCTTGTTTGATTTGCTCACGAGGTGCTTGGTTTCGGTAACTACACCACAAAAAGTCAATTCCCTGTTCACCAAACTTTGCAGATCATTCATCGAGGCTAAGTTTGAATTGCAGAAGAACTCAATTTCTTTTTTATAATCGTCCAGCGGGTGGCCTGAGATGTAGATTCCTACGACTTCTTTCTCTCGCTTAAGCTTCTCCATGGTTCCCCAGTCCTCGCACACCGGCAGTTGTGGCTCTGGAATCTGAACCTCGCTGGCCTCACCAAAAAGACTTACCTGAGCGCTGTTCTCATTTTCCTGGAATTTCTGAGCGTATTTGATCACTTGCTCCAAGAAAATTTGACCGTTTTCAAATTGATGGAAGAATTGGGCTCTATTTTGTCCGCCCAAACCATCGAACCCACCACTCAACGCCAGCGCTTCAAATGATTTTTTGTTTGCCGCGCGTAGATCAATGCGTTTTGCCATATCAAAAATGCTGTGATAAGGTGCCTCTTGCCTGTTTTCAATAATCGTCATCACCGCACCGTGACCCAATCCTTTTACAGCACCCATACCGAAACGAACAGCGCCTTGAGGGTTTACTGTAAACTTATAATTGGATTCATTCACATCGGGCCCGAGAACGTCCAGTCCCATACGTCGACACTCATCCATGAATTTGGTTACATCTTTGATGTTATTCATATTGTTGGACAGCGTGGCTGCCATGAATTCAGCAGGATAGTTTGCTTTTAGGTAAGCGGTTTGATACGCAATCCATGCGTAACAGGTACTGTGCGATTTGTTGAATGCATAGGCGGCAAAAGCTTCCCAGTCCTTCCAGATCTTTTCCAGCACCTCTCTCGGGTGACCATTTGCCTCACCACCATCCAAGAATTGAGGCTTGAGTTTTTCCAGCAAAGCAAAGATTTTTTTACCCATTGCTTTACGCAAGACATCTGCATCACCTTTAGAGAAATTGGCTAGTTTCTGGCTCAAAAGCATCACCTGCTCCTGATATACGGTGATCCCATAGGTTTCTTCCAGATACTCCTCCATCGCTTCAAGATCGTAGGAGATCTCTTTGCGGCCATGTTTACGATCAATAAAATCAGGAATATATTCCAGCGGTCCAGGTCGATACAATGCGTTCATTGCGATAAGGTCTGCAAACTGGGTAGGCTTGAGCTCGCGCATGTATTTCTGCATACCGGCACTTTCATACTGGAAAATCCCAACAGTTTCTCCTCTCTGGAACAATTCATAGGTTTTGGAATCATCCAGCGGTATGGCCTCGATGTCTAACTCTATATTGTGCCGCTCTTTAATAATCGCAATGGTATCCTTGATCTGACTTAACGTCTTTAATCCTAAGAAATCCATTTTAAGCAGACCGGCACTTTCTACGACCTCATTGTCAAACTGGGTGACGTAGAGTTCTGAGTTTTTTGCGGTGGCGATCGGGACAAAATTGGTCAGCGCATCTGGAGTAATAATGACTCCACAAGCGTGCACTCCCGTATTCCTTACCGATCCTTCTAGAATTCTTGCTTGTTTGATCGTTTCTGCTGCGAGATCGTCACCTTCTGAAATTTGAACGAGTTCCTCCACCATTGAAGAATCATCTCCACGGAATTTTGAACTGATCTCGTTAGGTGCTAGAGCAAAAATCTTTTTCAGCTTGGCAAAGTCAGGAATCAACTTAGCCACGTGATCAGCCTCATTGAGCGGCAAGTCGAGAACTCGAGCCGTATCGCGAATCGATGACTTTGCCGCCATGGTACCGTAGGTTATGATCTGTGCTACCTGGTCAGAACCGTATTTCTCGATTACATAGTCCATGACCTTCCCTCGATTCTCGTCGTCAAAATCAATGTCAATATCGGGCATGGAGACACGATCCGGATTTAAGAAACGCTCAAAAAGCAAGTCATAATGGATGGGGTCTACATTTGTAATCCATAAACAATAGGCTACTGCACTCCCAGCAGCTGATCCACGACCTGGACCTACGGCAACTCCCATCTCGCGAGCTGCTTTGATAAAGTCCCATACGATCAGAAAGTAACCCGGATAACCCGTTTTTTGTATGGTGTCGAGTTCAAAATCCAAACGTTCCTGAATATCGGGTGTGATCTCACCGTAGCGTTTCTTTGCACCTTCATAAGTCAAGTGACGCAAATAGGCGTTCTCACCGCGTTTTTTATCATCAATCTCGTCTTGTGGATCGATGAATTGTTCAGGAATATCAAAGGCAGGAAGCAAAACGTCTCGCGCCAGTTCATAAGCCTCAACTTTATCAATGACTTCCTTAATGTTCAGGATAGCCTCTGGAAGATCCTTAAAGATCTCCTTCATCTCATCGCTGGACTTGAAGTAATATTCCTGATTGGGCAGTCCATAGCGATAGCCGCGACCGCGACCTATGGGCGTCGCTTGTTTCTCATTGTCCTTAACACATAACAAAATATCGTGAGCATTTGCATCTGCCTTGTCGATGTAATAGGTATTGTTTGAGGCGACCATTTTTATGTTATGCTTTCGCGAAAGCGCCATCAACACCTCGTTTGCCCGATCTTCATCCTCCTGACCGTGACGCATGATCTCGACATACAGATCTTCGCCAAACTGCTCTTTCCACCAGATCAAGGCTTCCTCTGCCTGACTTTCTCCTACATTCAAAATTTTAGAAGGCACTTCACCGTACATGTTACCGGTAAGCACAATGAGACCCTCCTTGAATTGCTCGATCAGTTTTTTATCAATACGCGGCACGTAGTAAAAACCTTCTGTATAGGCCTTACTCGCCATTTTTGCGAGGTTGTGATAGCCATTTTTGTTCTTGGCGAGGATTACGATTTGATAACCGTTATCCTTATGACTGCGATCGTGCATGTCTTCACAAACCTGAAACTCACAGCCTATGATAGGCTTAATGGGTTCTTTCTCGCGGCCTTCTTCCTGATTTGCGAGGCTGGCATTGTGTGCCTTTACCGCTTTGACAAAGTGGAAAGCACCCATCATGTTTGCATGATCAGTCATCGCGACGGCGGGCATATCGTTTGCCGCTGCGGCCATCACCAGATCTTGAACGCTGGCGGTGGATTGAAGGATAGAGAACTGGCTGTGGTTGTGCAGATGCGCAAAAGGTGCATCGCTGATCTCATTGAGATTCTCCTTGATCTCAGCTTTGGAAATTGCGGGCGTGTCGTCCGTCTTGAGCTTTTCTGAAGCTTTTTTGAGATTGACGTGCTCTAAGCCTACTGGCTGGATGGTATTAGGGTTGCTTTCGCGAAAGCGTGCAAAATAATCGGGCTGCACCCCTAATTGCTGAGCCGTGTACTGCTGTTTACGGATGAGTTCCAAGAAACAGCGTGTGGTCGCCTCAACGTCTGCGGTGGCATTGTGCGCCTCGCCAAAAGGCTCGTTGAAAAGAAACTCATGAAGCTCTGTAAGTGTAGGCAACTTGAATTTACCACCACGACCGCCTGGAATCTGGCAGAGTTGTGCGGTGTGCTCGGTACAGGTATCCAGCACCGGAATTTCCTGAAGTTTATTGCCTATTTGAGTGCGCTCAAACTCAGCTCCCGTAACATTGAGATCAAATTTGAGGTTCTGACCTACGACAAATTTAGTCTTCTCGAGTGCCAGATTAAAGTCAGCAAGCATTTCCTCAAGAGCAACACCTTCTTTTTCGGCAAGTGCGGTGGAGATACCATGGATACGCTCTGCGTCATAAGGGATGTCAAAACCATCGGGCTTGATCAGGAAATCCCGATGCTCGATCATGTGCCCCATCTCATCGTGTAATTGCCAAGCGATCTGTATAACGCGAGGCCAATTATCAATGTCTTTATAAGACGCGTCCCAGCGTTTGGGTAGACCGGTAGTCTCGGTGTCAAAAATAAGGTACATAGGCAAGGGCTTGAGGTGCAGATACTTGAAGCGAGACTAGATTTGCATCTGTCTCGCTTCGAAATTATAAAATCTGATGGCCTTTGCCTAAACTTTTAACGCAGAGTAGTCTTATGGTTTTGAACAATCTGCAGTTTACTGCAGTTCTATTTTTTCACAAATCTCTTTACTAAATAATTTCCATCTTCAGATTTGATTTCAATGAAATAAATACCTTGTTTTAAATCAGCAACCGAAACTTCCACAACGCTTTCAGAAGTTACTTTTTGATTTTTGACTGATCTACCGCTTAAGTCGAAAATTGAGATTGAATTTAAGTTTAAAGTAGCCGCACGGACATCGATAAAAATCAAATCGTCAACCAATGTAGGATAGATCTCGATTAGTGATAATTCTACGTCTTGACTGCTCAATGCAACCGTGTTGTCTAGATAATCTGGAATATTATTAGTGTTAGTATCTTCATTTAGCGGTGATCCATCCTGGTCGTAGTCCTCATCTTCTGTTAGCACTCCATCGCCATCATCGTCGTTATCCAGATAGTTCTCCACATTATTGCCGTCTGTATCAATATAGGTGTAGGAATTTGTAGAAGGACCAGCACCTGAACCTACGATTTCAACAGCTGTAGGAACCGTATCTCCATCATCATCCGTATCGAGGTAATTAGGAATCGTATCGCCGTCAGTATCGTCATCGGTAAGGTCGCCGTTATTGTTGAGGTCTTCTAGGGCATTTGAAACATCATCTAAATCAGTATCTACTGCTGAGTTATCTGCTATTGAAATATCGAAAAAATCAATTTTCCTACAGGTACCATACCTTTCAACCGCCATGAAAATTGTTTGTGGATTTGACGTATTCTCAAAGTTTAGAACACTATCGATTGGGTTGGAATTTGATACAGCATCACTTATAGTCAAAAAGTACCTGATAAAAGCACGATTAAAAAATGGATCATTAACGTTGACATTATTATTGACCGTCAGATCGAATTGAGCAACTTGGTCTCCGTCAAAATCTGGGCTGGTAAGATCAACGGGACGGTTCAGCGTGAAATCTTGAGTAATACTTACGTTGTAAGGTCTTATCACAGGGCAATAATCATCTACCAAGAAACGGATAAAGATGGTTTGTGAAGGATTTGTATCTGTCAGGTCTAAGATATTCCCTATGGGATTGGTATTATTCTGTGCATCAGAAAGAGTTGCAAAATAGTCTTCTACGGTAATCGCTTCAGGGTCTGGCTGCCTCAGGTTAGACTCATTGAAAGACAAATTAATCGTGAATGGCCCATAAGGATCAACACAAATATCTAGATCATCGATAACGGTCGGAATTATAGACGCATCGCACACTTTGACACATACCTGCTCCGTGTAGATACAACCGAAGCTATCAACAAACTCATAATCATAACAATTCAGTCCTAAGTCAGATGGCATGACCGTTACCTCTGTTCCATTGGCATTTGTACTGATCACATCTGGATCAGGTAGCCAGTTTTGACTTACTTCTTGTGGAATAAAGGTTTCTAAATCTGGATAAAGTGAGGGTTCAAAGGCGATTCCCCATTCAAAAATATAGCCGTTGTCAACGCGAAGATTATCAACTATTTCTAAGCACCAAGAACCGTTTAAATCTGAGCCTACAAAATCACTAAATGAATCTTCAGGAAGGTAGTCTCCCGCAGGTACTGGGGTTGCTGTACTTACGTTTTGAAATCCTTGCGAAAGTGTTTGAGTCGCTGTTGTAAGTTCTGTAAAGTTGTATACGTACCCGATTCCTGGATTATTTGTATTATCATCAAGTGCCTCCCCTAAAAATCGTCCCCCACCGCCGTTCGGATATTCTAAAAAATAGACTTCGGTGCCATTAGGAGCCACTAATCGAATGTCTAAGTCTCCTACATAGCTATGTTCAATGTTAATAAATACATTGAATAAATCAGATGCATCTGTAAATGTAGTTTGATTTAAACCAAACACGTCAATACAACTGGTATAAACCACCCCAGAACCGTCTGGCAGTAAAGTTTGACCTGCTGCGGTAAAATAACCTTCAGGATTTTGAAATTCAGTAGCACTTGCACTCCCAGACAATACAGATGTTTCCCCTGGAGCTACGACAGTTGGGTTCGCTTCTAACCTACTAAAATCAGGTGTGGTAGAAACGTATATCACGACATCTTCCAAAGTCATATCACGGCAGCCTGAGCTATCTGTCACCACAAAATCAATTTTATAAACACCTTCATCGTCAAAAATCAAATCAGCATTCTGTCCATCAACCTCTCGCCCATCTGAAACTTCAAACCTTGAAGTTGAATTAGACCCATCAATTGAAAAAGAAGAAGATTCATTTATGCTTACTTGATCGCCTTGGCAAATTCGCAAAACCCCATCAGCGTTTGGGGCTGGAATTGTGGTTACACTACTTGTAATGGTTTGACAGTCGGTATCACAAAAAATTGATGCCTGCCAACCCGTTCCCAGAATACTCGAAGAATTAGAGGTAAACACAAAGGTCAAGCACCCAGATGAATTTGAATTAGTGGCTTCAATTAAATCAGGGGACAAAAAAGAACCATAAGCGCCTATAAGTGGCGCATTGATACTATCACCGTCATAAGCCACTAGAGCATCTCCCACAGCTAAATCAAATGAGGTGAAATCAACTTGAATTTTGTTATTAGGGAATGGCGGACAAATTGTAAATGTCAAAGTCTCACCCGCAGAATAGTTCCCACTCGCACCACCCGTATCGTAAAAAGTTCCCGAGCAAGCAGAAATTGAATTATCTGACATGAGATAATCTTGTGCGGTTGCTGTAAAAATAGATAGAACAAACAGGAGCAGAAAGTAGCTATTTTTCATATTGGTTGATTTTCAAAATGCTAAGCTAAGTCTTAAAAATTATACAAAGAAAAATCCCACTCAATTTCTCAAGTGGGATCTTCATCAACTAAATCAACTTAACTAACCTATGCGATGTCTTCCATCTGCTCGACTTTGTTCAAAGCAGATTGAATGTTGTCTCTATGTTTTGTCAATACATTACGCGTGGATGCTGGTAGCGTACTATCGTTAATTACTTCATTATATTCTTCTACAGCAGCTTTTTCACCTCTGATAGCCTCCTCTAAAATGGACTCTTCATTATCTGTACTAAAAGTAGATTTGATGTTCATCCATGTCCTATGCGCGTCTCCAGCGATAGAGGTTCCCTTATCTGGTTCCTGTCCAAAACTTTTGATTTCATCTTTCAACTCGTGACCGAAGTTGTAACGCTCCTGCGCTTGTGATGCGAAAAAATCTTTCAGACGTGTACTTTTTACATTATCCTTTGCGGTTTTGTATCCAGCCTCAGCGTCATAATTTTTTTCAAGTAAATTATTTAACTTGTTGGAAACTTCTTTTGTATAGCTCATTTTTCTAGTTTTTAAGTTGATCTAAATTTACTATCAGTAAAGCTTTCAAATACCCTCATTAGCATGATCTTCAAATAAGTTTAGCACCCTATTTACAGTTAATCTTAGAATAACTGAATTGTACTAAATTCCTTAACCAAAACGACTCGTGTTTTAACAAAAAATGCCCGATGAAGTTCTATCATCGGGCATCCTTAGACTAACTAAAACTAGTATTACATTTTTAGTTTGCTATTTTCTGGTAATTCTTCAAATCCCATATTATATAGAGCAAAACCATAGATATCCGTCCACTCTTGAATTTGTTGCTCTGTGGACTTACCTGCTCCGTGACCTGCATCTGTTTCAATCCTTATAAGGGTGGGGTTAGCACCTTTTTGTTTTGACTGGAGTTCTGCAGCAAACTTAAAGGAATGCGCTGGAACCACTCTATCATCATGATCACCAGTTGTTATCATTGTAGCAGGGTACTCAACACCTTCTTTGACATTGTGAACAGGTGAGTAACCTTTAAGATATTCAAACATTTCCGGACTGTCTTCTGCTGTACCATAGTCGTAAGCCCATCCAGCACCAGCAGTAAATTTATTATAACGCAGCATGTCCAGAACCCCTACCGCCGGAAAAGCTACACCGGCAAGATCTGGTCTTTGGGTCATTGTCGCTCCTACCAGCAAACCGCCATTTGAACCTCCTTGAATCGCCAGATAGTCTGTAGAAGTGTAATTATTCTCTTTTAACCACTCTCCAGCGGCTATAAAATCGTCAAACACGTTTTGCTTCTCAAGTTTAGTTCCGGCATCGTGCCATTTTTTACCATACTCACCACCACCGCGCAAATTAGCAACAGCATAGACACCTCCCATTTCCATCCACGCCGCTCTAGTAATTGAGAATGATGGATTGAGTGAAATATTGAATCCGCCGTACCCGTAGAGTATCGTGGGGTTTTTCCCGTTAAGCTCCAGGCCTTTTCTGTGCGAAATGATCATCGGGATCTTAGTACCATCCTTTGAGGTATAAAATACCTGCTTGCTTTCAAAATTGTCACTATTGAATTTGATCTCTGGTTTTCTGTAAAGCTCAGAAATTCCCTTCTCTATGTCATATTGATAAATGCTGGAAGGTGTCGTATAATTAGTGAAGCTATAATACAATGAGGTATCATCTTCCTTAGCACTAAAACCACCTACATTTCCTATTCCCGGGAGTTCAACCTCGCGAACCAGCTTTCCAGAATAGTCATACTGTTTCACTTGTGAAACGGCATCAACCATGTATTCAGCAAAAATATAACCACCGCCCGTAGATGGTGATAAAACATGATTTGTTTCAGGGATCAAGTCTTTCCAGTTAGCAGAGCTGGGATTATTTAAATCCGTAGTGACGATTCTTTGATTGGGAGCATCGTAATCTGTTACCAGCCACAATTTGTCACCTTCATTATGCAATAAATAAGTGTTTGTGTCAAAATTATCTACCACAGCAATGAAGTCACCCTTGCTATCCAGTTTCTTCATGAACATTTTGTTACCGTTTGTAGATGTGCTCGCGCTGAGCACAAGATACTTTTGATCGTCAGTCACACCTCCACCAATGTAGCGGTATTTCTGGTCTGGTGTGCCACCAAAAACTACTTTATCCTCAGATTGCGGAGTGCCCAGTTGATGGTAATAAAGTTTATGCTGGTCAGTCATGGCACTCAACTCGCTACCGTCTGGTTTGTCATAACTGCTGTAATAGAAACCATCGTTATTTTTCCAAGAAACTCCAGAGAATTTCACATCCATAATGGTATCACCCAGCTTTTGCATGGTTTTAGTATCGAGGGTAATTATTTTTCTCCAGTCACTACCCCCCTCACTAATCATATAAGCAAATAGAGATCCATCTTTAGAAAAGCTAGAGCCTCCAAGAGATGTTGTACCTTTTTCACTAAAGGTATTTGGATCAAGAAAGACTTCCGCTTTTGACACGTCATCATCATTCTTGTAACGGTAGATCACACTTTGGTTCTGAAGACCATCATTTTTATAAAAATAGGTGTAGTCACCTTCTACAAACGGTGCGCTCACCTTTTCATAATTCCAGAGCTCAGTCAGTCGGTTTTTTATGCTTTCGCGAAAGCGTATATCTGACAAATAATCCTGAGTCACGGCATTTTGTGATTTTACCCACTCTCCCGTTTCCTCACTCATGTCATCTTCCAGCCAGCGGTAGGGATCTGCGACCTCGTTGCCGTGATAGACATCTACGGTATCCACTTTTTTTGTCTCTGGATACTTCATTATTTTATTTTCTGCCATTTGGGTTTCTGACATTTCTTTGTCTTCATCTTTACAGGAAACGATTGCGAGAATTGCAAACGCAGGGGCGATCCATTTTTTCATTGTCATCGATTTTAGAACTGGGATTATTTGACCTTCTAAAGATAGGAAACTTGAACTAGCTAGTTACGAGCTCGTTTGCCACTAAATACGAGGCTATTTGAACTGCATTTGTGGCAGCGCCTTTGCGCAGATTGTCTGCAACAATCCACATGTTCAAGGCGTTTTCTCTGGAATGGTCACGTCTTATGCGGCCCACAAAGACATCATTTTTACCATGTGCGGTGAGTGGCATGGGGTATAAATTGACATCTGTATTATCCTGAACGGTGACTCCAGCGGTCTCAGAAAGAATTTTACGCACATCACCTAATTCAAATTCTTTCTCAAACTCCACGTTTACCGACTCTGAGTGCCCGCCCATTACCGGAATACGCACGGCGGTCGCAGTTACTGCAATAGTCTTATCTCCAAGAATCTTCTGGGTCTCTCGCACCAGCTTCATTTCTTCCTTTGTATACCCATTTTCCTCAAAGACATCACAATGAGGCAATGCATTTTCATGTATGGGATAGGGATAGGCCATCTTATCTTTAATACCGGCTGCCTCGTTTTGTAACTGTTTAACGGCAGCTACTCCTGTACCTGTAATGGACTGGTAAGTAGAAATAACCAATCGTTTGATTCTATATTCCGCATGAAGGCCAGAAAGTGCAAGAACCATTTGAATGGTACTACAGTTAGGATTTGCAATGATCTTGTCAGATTTTTTAAGATGCGAGGCGTTGATTTCTGGAACTACTAGAGGTTTATCTTGATCCATACGGAATGCAGAAGAATTGTCAATGACCGTTGTTCCAACCTCAGCAAATCTGGGCGCAAACTCCTTACTGACATCACCTCCAGCTGAAAAAAGGGCTATCGAAGGCTTTTGAGCGATGGCGTCTTCCATGGAAACGCACTTAAACGCTTTACCCTTGAAGTGGATTTCCTTTCCCACCGACTTCTCAGATGCCACAGGGATTATTTCTTTTATCGGGAAATTTTCTTCCTCTAAAACTTTGAGCATGACTTGTCCCACCATGCCAGTGACGCCTACAACTGCTATTTTCATGAATGTAATATTATGAAGGCAAAAATATTGTTGCGTCGTGAGAACCTAGTTTTCTTTAGAAGTTTTTAAGACTTGTTTATTTGATGATTCTGATGTCTTCCAATTTCACTATCTTACTTTGACCACCCTTAGTCTTCAAAACCACTACGGCCTGGCGATCACTTATACCAAACATACTGTCATCAAGCATGTGCTGGGATTCATCAAAAACAACTAGTATCTGGGGATTTTTAGTTCCTACTCTGCTGATCATGGATGATTTCATTTGTCTGAAATAGGCATAGTCTATTTCAACACCTTCAAACATGAGTGCAGATAAGTACATCCTGTAGACTTTAGTATTTTCTGATGCCGCATCGCTTCCCGTCATGATATAGGGCTGCTCAAACCTGACTCCCCAATCACGACTGTCAAAAACCAAACCTTTACTGGTTTTATAATTCTGATTAGAGCATGAGATTAAAAATATTGTCACGATTAAATAAAAGACTGTTGATACCTTCATAACTTTCAATATTGCTACAATTAAAAGTAAATAAAAAAGCGAGGGACCTCCTCGCTCTTTATAAAATAAATAAGATTAATCGTTAAACGCCCGGTTTAGTATAAAATGGCACTCTTATATCTTCAATTTTTATAACTTTCTGATGATCAGGAAGCTTGATCCCAACTACGGCCTGATCTGGTTCTAATTGATAGGGAGAATCTTCTAGATGGTTCTCCTTTAGATTGAAGGTAATCTTGTAACGTGGTTTTTCTCCGTCAACAAATTCGACTGTGGTACTTTTCATGTTTTCAAAGTAAACATATTCAATTGAGGAGTTTTTGAATAGTTTGGCTGGAAGATAAAGGCGCTTAGTATTTTCATCACAGCTCTGACTAACTTCTGAGGTAATTAAAAACGGGCGTTCCAGCTTTTCATCGTTCAACCAATCTATGTTTTTAAAGGTAAGCCCTCGGTGCTTTTGATAGGTGTCAGCCGGTGAGCAGGATCCTACAAAAATAAGTATGCAAAATACGAATAGGGGAAATCGATTCATATCTTAAATTTTATAAGACACGAATGTACTCAAACCGTGTATTTACCAATTGTATAAAAGCATTAATATTTGAATTTATTCTAAATAATGTAGTTTGTCGAGTACTTGCGCAGATAATCGGCAACTTTTTTCCTACAAAATAATTAGGATGTATTTCATCGAGAATCACCCATATAATCAAGTAAGAAGCCATTTTGAAATTTTAATAAATCTCAAAATGGCTTAGATAAGTAGCGGGTTAACTAACTTGAATTTTGACCTCCTTATCCAACGCTATACTACTATTGAGATAAAATCAGTTTTTAGCAACCGTTATGTTCTCATAAGGAATTCTAATATCCTTAATTAGAATGGTTTTGTTCTTTCCTACAGAGTTGATCTTAATAACTGCCTGATCTTTGTTTAAATCGTAAGTCAATTCCTCATTCATATGATCGGGAAACGAAAATCTGACTTTGTATCTAGGCTTATCGCCATCTATCAAAGTAATCTCATTACTTACCATATCTTCAAAATACACTTCTTCAATAGTGGTGTTCTTGAAAAGTTTAGCAGGAAGATAAAGGAACTCCTCGCTGTCTTCACATTTTTGGCTAACACTTGAATTAATAATGAAAGGACGTTCCAGCTTTTTATCCTTCAACCAGTCTTGAGAATCAAATGTAAGACCCTTGTGATAATGGTAATCATAATTGGTCGCACAGGAGGTAATCAGTAAAACGGCTACTATGGGGAGTAATAGAGTTTTCATTGTTAAGTTAGTGTATGGTTAATGATAAATTTATTATGCAAACATAATAAATGCGTATTTTTTCCTACAAACGTTTTTAACAAAACCATTTAAAATCCATAAATTCAACATAAAATTCTTACAAGAGAGTGCTTTTTCTTAAACAAACCATCGATAAAGTGCACAGCCATGCTATTCCAAAATCATTTTCAAGAAAGCGGAGATAATATGAGGGAATTACATCAAATCAAAGTATAACAATTTTGAATTATCATTTGTTCATGTTGTCGAAATCCTTGTATCTCTTTTGAGAACTGTAGGAAAGTCGATTTGATTAAAGATCATTCATGTGAACTGATAATAAAAGCCGTTTCATTCAGAATGAAACGGCTGTCTTTCTTAAAAAGCCATTAAATATTCTGGCTTCAGTCCATGATTTAAGGCGTCTGAGCTTTGGATGGAATCCTGATGTCATCAATTAAAATAGTCCGGTCTATACCTTCGGTAGATATATCGAGCACGGCCTCATCCTTATTTAAGGAATAAGGTGATTTTTCATCCATTTTATGTTCAGGAGAAAAAGTTACTATGAATTTGGGATTTCCATTTTCATTATACTGAATATTTCTACTTTTCTTGTCCTCATAATAAACAGTATTAATAGATGTGTTTCTAAATAATTCAGCAGGTAAATAAAGAACTTCTTCACCAGTTTTGACATCTTGACTCATTTCAGAATTGAGTATGTAAGGACGTTCAAATCGACCATCCTTCGTCCAGTCTTCTTTATCAAACTTCAAACCCTCGCTATGCTGATAGTCCCTCGCGGGAGAACAGGCAGCTAAAATTAATATGATAAGGATATTCAAATACAATAATTTCATCTTTATTCTTGTTTTGCCTAAGTATAAAGATAATTTGTAGGTTTTTTCTTAACTTCGTTGTAAGCCTATGTTAAACAAAAAACTAAGTCATATTCATTGACCTCGATGTTTGAATTCTTGAATTTCAATCATTTCCTAGGACCTACGTGAACAATCTGGTTTACAGAATCAAAAAATGCCTTCGGGCTCACAACCTGAAGGCATTTATATATTATTGAGTGAAGATTTAAAGTGACAACTTAGTCGTTCAAAGCTTCTGCACCTCCTACAATTTCTAAAATCTCATTAGTAATCGCAGCCTGGCGTGCTTTATTATAGGTGAGTTTTAATTGATCTCTTAATTCAGTAGCATTATCAGTAGCTTTATGCATAGCCGTCATACGTGCACCATGCTCACTAGCCCATGAATCCCTTACCGCTTTATAAAGTTGCATTTTAAGAGACTTTGGGATCAGCTCTTCGATAATTTCCATTTTTGATGGTTCAAAAATATAATCCATCTCCTTTTGCTTCTGTAGAGCTTCAGGATCTTGAGCTACTGGTTTCAATGGAAGAAAATCTTCGGTACGCACAATTTGGGTTGCGGCATTTTTAAAGCTGTTGTAAACCAGAATAATTTTGTCAAACTCTCCATCTGCGAAAAGTTCCATCAACTCTTCTGCAATGACGGCAACATTCTCAAATGAGATATCATCAAAAAGATCACTCTTGTTTGATAAAACAGTACCATCCTTACTAACGAAATCATTAGCTTTCTTACCAACAGTCATATAGGATACAGCAACACCCTTCAACTCCTGCTTGTTGAGACGAATCAATTCTTTAATAATATTAGAATTGAACGCACCAGCAAGTCCACGATTAGAGGTAACAGCTACTACAAGCGCTCTTTCCACATCTCTTTGCTCAGCGTAGACGCTTCCGGCATCACCTTCAAGAGTTGAACTTAAATTCTGCAGTATTTCTGTAAGCTTATCAGAATAGGGACGCATAGCCGTTATGGCATCTTGTGCCTTCTTAAGCTTTGCCGCACTCACCATCTTCATAGCAGATGTAATCTGCATCGTAGAGGATACTGAGGAGATTCTGTTTCTTATTTCTTTTAGATTTGCCATTTTTTCTAATTAAGAATTTAGAATGCTGAATTAAGAATTGGTTGATTTGATAATACTAACGAGCAACCTGATAATTTCATCGAGCTGCTTATAGTAATTCTCAATTTTATAGTCTCTTGTAACATCTAAAACATCCAACCAAAATTCTACTTCTTCAGCCTCCTTTAGTGCAATTTTTAACTTATTTGCAAAGTCTTTAGTACTCGAACCTCTTTAAGATTCTCTAGTATTGGCACCTATACTTGTCCCAGCCCTTAGAAGCTGAGACGCGAGTTCATAATCTTTGTTTTCTTTCAGTTTATCACTTAGAAATACTATCTGACAAGTAAACTCGAAAGTTTTATCAACTACGGCATTATTTCTTTTACGATATCCCATTTATAAATACTGAATTCATAATTCAGCATTCATAATTAGTAACGCGAAGAAAGATCTTTAGCAACAGAAGTAAGCGTATCGATTACTTCATCTGTCAACTTACCAGATTTAATAGTATCAAGAACTCCTCTATGCTTAGCATTCAAAAGCTCTAGATAATCCTTTTCAAATTCCTTCACCTTATCAACTGGTACATTTCTCAACAAGTTCTTAGAACCTGCATAAATGATCGCTACTTGATCTTCTACAGTATAAGGATTGTTTTGAGCTTGTTTCAAGATCTCAACGTTACGCTTACCTTTTTCAATGATGTTAAGTGTCGCAGCATCTAGATCACTACCAAATTTCGCGAAAGCTTCCAATTCACGATATTGAGCTTGATCGAGTTTCAACGTACCCGATACCTTTTTCATGGACTTGATCTGAGCAGATCCACCTACACGAGATACAGAAATACCTACGTTAATAGCTGGACGCACACCCGAGTTGAACAAGTCAGACTCCAGGAAGATCTGTCCATCAGTAATCGAGATTACGTTTGTTGGGATATAGGCAGATACATCACCCGCTTGCGTTTCAATAATTGGTAATGCCGTCAGCGATCCACCACCTTTAACTAATGGTTTCAAACTGTCAGGAAGATCATTCATATTCTGAGCGATCGCGTCATCGTTGATCACTTTTGCCGCACGCTCTAACAATCTAGAGTGAAGGTAAAAAACGTCCCCTGGATAAGCCTCTCGCCCTGGTGGACGACGTAGCAATAATGATACCTCACGGTAAGCTACCGCTTGTTTAGATAAATCATCATAAACAATAAGCGCAGGACGACCCGTATCACGGAAGTACTCACCTATCGCAGCACCTGCAAATGGCGCATATACCTGCATAGGAGCAGGATCAGATGCGTTTGCAGCTACAATAGTAGTATAAGCAAGTGCTCCAGCTTCTTCAAGTACTTTTGCGATGTTTGCTACAGTAGATGCTTTCTGACCTATAGCAACATAAATACAGTATACCGGCTCACCTGCGTCATAAAATTCTTTCTGGTTGATGATCGTATCGATACATACCGTTGACTTACCCGTCTGACGGTCACCGATTACTAATTCACGCTGACCTCTACCTACTGGAATCATCGCATCAATCGACTTGATTCCCGTTTGCATAGGCTCGGTTACAGGTTGGCGATAGATTACTCCGGGCGCTTTACGTTCAAGAGGCATCTCATAAAGCTCACCAGTAAGAGCTCCTTTACCGTCGATAGGCTCTCCAAGAGTATTTACCACACGGCCTACAATCCCTTCGCCCACTTTTAGAGAAGCAATACGCTGTGTACGTTTTACTGTATCACCTTCTTTGATCTGCGTAGAAGGTCCCAATAGAACCACACCCACGTTGTCTTCCTCAAGGTTCAATACGATTCCCTCAAGACCGCTTTCAAAAGAAACCAGCTCTCCGTACTGGGCGTTAGAAAGACCGTAGACGCGAGCGATACCATCACCCACGGTAAGTACGGTTCCCACCTCGTCTAGAGAAGCGGTAGCGTCAAAACCTGATAATTGTTGCTTGAGTATTGCAGATACTTCTGCTGGATTTACCTCTGCCATCTTTTGTTTTTTATTCTCTTTATTGTTTTACGCTTTTGTACTTCGACAAGCCCAGTCTGACACTCAGTATGAACTTTTTTTAAAGTTTCGCTTTCGCGAAAGCGTAATTTCTAATAATCTATTTAATAACTCGCAAACGTCCTTTTAAGCTCACCGAACTTATTCTGAACACTCGCATTGATTTCTTTATCTCCTACGCGTAGCACGAAACCACCTATAATGGTAGGATCGATCTTCTTTTGCAAAGTAATTTCTTTACCGGCTAGTTCTTTAGCCTTAGCCAAAACTTTCTTCTCTAACTCGGGCGTGATTTCAACCGCTGTAGTAACCGTTGCGATCTCACGTTTGTTCATCTCCTCAAAAAGCACCACGTAACTCATGGCCACGTCCTGAAGAATTTCTGACCTATTGTTATCAACAAGAAGGTCAAAAAGACCATGAGTCAATGCATTAGAACCTTTAAATACTTCTCCAAGTCCAGCTTTTCTTTTCTTGGAATTGATCAAGGGACTGGTCAGGAAATTTTGAAGATCCTTGCTTTTTGAGATGGTAACCATCACGTTTTTCATATCCTCGTTTACAGCAGCGGCCTCATTCTTTTCCACAGCTAGAGAAAGAATGGCTTTTGCATAACGAGAAGCTGCTCTGGATAATCTCATGTTTTAGATATTTGCTTCGGCAAGCATTTTATCAATTAGTGCAAGTTGGGCATCTTTTTCAGACAGTTCCTTGCGCGTTACTTTCTCTGCGATCTCAACAGAAAGTTCTGCTACTTGAGACTTAATATCGGCAAGAGCTGCTTTTTTCTCTGCCTCGATAGCTTCTTGAGCGTTTGCGATAATCTTGTCTGCTTTTTCTTGAGCCTGAGCAGACGCGTCTGCGATCATTTGCTCTTTGATCTCGCGTGCTTCCTTAAGCATCTCATCACGCTGCATTCTTGCTTCTTGAGCCGCAGCCTCATTTGACGCTTCTAAACGAGCCATCTCAACTTTAGCTTGCTCTGCAGATTTCAATGCGTTCTCGACCCCTTCCTCTCTTTCACTAAGTGCAGCAAGAATAGGCTTCCATGCAAACTTACCTAGCAACACGATCAAGATCACAAGAATGATCGCGTTCATGAAAAATAAGCCTGGAGAAAAATCTTCTAATAAATTCATTTATCTAATTCTATGAAATGATTGTTTTAGGATTTAAAAACACCTCCTGTAACCAACCGTTACAGGAAAGTGTTTCTAGTTTTTGTAATGTCTTATGATGGGTTACCCAAGATAAGTGCACCAAATGCAAGTCCTTCAAGAAGTGCACCGATGATGATCATCGCAGTTTGAATTTTTCCAGCTGCTTCTGGTTGACGAGCGATAGCCTCCATCGCTTTTCCACCAATTTGACCAAGACCGATACCACCACCGATAACGATAAGACCTGCTCCAATTAAATTGTACATAACAATCGATTTAAAAATTAATAAAAAACTCTTCTACTTATATAAAACGCTCTCTTACCTCATCTATATCGTCCTCTTCAGCACCAGCATGCTCCTCATGATCATGCTCAGCCACCGCCATACCTATGAACAAGGCAGACAGCATCGTGAAGATAAACGCCTGTAGGAAGGCTACTAACAATTCTATTATCATAATAAATGTCGCCAGTACTAGTGACATCCCTGTTGACCCAACTGGACCAAACTGATCCTTTAATGTAATCATCAATGCAATCAGACTCATCACCACAAAGTGACCTGCAGTAATGTTTGCAAAAAGACGTACTAAAAGCGAAAAAGGCTTGATTAAAAGAAAACCAACCAATTCAATTACGGCTAGAATAGGTCTCAAGATATAAGGCACACCTGGCATCCATAAAATGTGTCCCCAAAATTCTTTATTACCATTCGCTAGATAAATCACCAAAGTAAAGATTGCCAAGCAAGCCGTCACCGCAATCTGACCAGTAATATTAAATCCAAATGGTGTCAAGCCTAAAAGGTTAGCAATCCAAATCAAGAAGAATACGGTTAGCAAGTATGGCATAAACTTCTTATGCTTGTGCTCTCCTATATTAGGCCGCGCGATCTCGTCACGTATATATATTACAAGTGGCTCTAAAACACGACCAAAACCACTAGGGATCTGCTTATTCTTGTACTGCTTAGCCAATCTTCCAAACATGAAGACTAACAGCAAACCGATAACCAACAGTCCGAAAACCGATTTAGTAATAGAAAAATCGAGAAGTTTTGCAGCATTTGTAGGATGGTGCTCTTCATCGAAACTGACAGATGTCGCTCCGTCTTCCAATTCATAGATCTTACTATGAAGCTTTACTAGGTTTACTCCTCCAGCATCTACCATTATCTCACCAGCATCATCATGGTGAAACTCAGAAGACATGAAAACCTTTAAACCTTCACTCGTCCAAACAATTACTGGCAATGGAAAACCTATATGAACGGCACTTCCCTCATCGTTTGTATAGGAAAATAAATGGAAGTCGTGAGAATCTTTAAGGTGGTGTTTGATGTATTCATTGATCTCCTCAGGAGTGTCAATTCTATCCCGCTTCTCGTCATGGTCGCTATCCATAACTTCATCGTGTGCGGGACCTGCTTCGCCATCGAGAACATCCTGGGCATTTAAGCCTAAGGAAAACAACAAAATCAATGTGAAAAAAGCTGTTTTAGCCTGTACTGTAAACATGAAATACACCTTAAAAAGTTAGGTCTCCTAATTCGGGTGCAAATGTATGACAAAAAAGAATGTAAAAATCAGGCGGATACAGTTAAAATTTTAAGTGATGTAAAATCACAAAAAATCTTATAATCAACTATCGTTAAGCCACTTGAGTACAATACCTATCTCGGCAAAAAGAAACAAGAAATATGGCGCGAGAAAGCCTAGGAGTTGGCGGCGGGTAAGTTGGAGTTCATCGTCGATCAGTTCCGGAAAAAAAATCAAGATCGCACCAAACTTCATGAACACCAAACCTAAAAATACGTAGCCCAGATTATTTGGAGAGATTCTAGCGGTAAACTTGAGTGCAGATACTGTCAAAAAAGTTGCTATGCCCAAAAAAATATATGTACTCGCAACGCTTATTACTGAATCAGAAACCAATGCCTCATGCACAAAGTAACCAAGAGCACTCAAAACAGCGGTGACTAGAAAAGCCTTCAGGTAAAAATTCATGAACAAGTGATCTAGGCAGTCTTTCCAGACTTCTTGGAATCTTTGGAAGCATCTAGTTTTTTGACACCCTGGTTCATGGTACAACTTCCATTGAACTCAGTTCCTGGCTCCACCATGAGCTTTGCGGTAACAACCTCACCATTAACTACCGCAGTTGCTTTTAAAGAAAGTAAGTTTTCAACGGTCATATCTCCCTCAAAAGCTCCCTCTATATCAGCATTACTACAAATCAAAGTGCCTAATATCTTCCCTTCCTTGCCTATCACTACTTTACCAGTAGTTTTGAGACTTCCTTTAAGCAAGCCATCAATTCTGAAACCACCTTTGCTCGTGATGTCTCCCTCGATTTCGGTTCCTTGACCTATTCTATTTTGAGAAGCATTTGAATTCTTTTTATTGTCTTGGTTCTTGGACTTGAGCATGGGTGTTGTTATTTATTGTTCATTAGATATTCGTCTAGTTTCTTGTAAGCCTGAATCACCTGATAATTTTCAGATGAGATAATCACAAAAGGTAAATCAATTTTAAAATCGCTTTTTTCAAGCAATTCTTCTACCCCTTCAGCAGATAGCTGTGAACGCATATCATGAATCAACAGGAGATTATCTTTCTTATCATAAACATCTATGGAAACCGGGAAGCTGTAGTTATTCAGAACAAACACGCTATCGATCTGACCTTTGATCAGTTTTACTTCTTCGTTTAGTGCACGGTCAAATCGATACATCAACTTAAAATCTGTAGACTTTGAAGCATCTACAAAACCGTTTGAAATGCTTAGGCTTTTAGATTCATTAGCTAATTTCTGAGCAGCCTTACCTTCTTCCGAGTTTGGGAAACTCATGGCCACATAATCAAGGTTCTTACGATATTCCTCCACTCCATACAACCTACCCGATGCAAAAGCTTTGAGCAACTGCATCTTTGGTAAGATAGGATTACCGTTAAAAACAGTCTCGTAGCGGTCTACTTCGGTAATTACAAAATCGTAGTTGCTGCTTTCGTACTGACGGTAGAGCCTACTGTAGATAGCTTCTGGGCTGCTTTCGTCGTCGATTTGAGCATCTGGACTGCGCAAGATTTCAGCGTAACGGGTGTTAGGGTACTCGTTCAGGATCAGGTTTTTGAAGTATTCCGCTTTCGCGAAAGCGTCATCACCACCTTCCTTATAGATTAAATAGAGGTTGTAGTATGTAGGGAGCTCCAGTTTTTCTTCTGGATCGAAGGTCAACAACTTGTCAAACCGCTGAATCGCGAGATCGTTACGTTTGAATTTCTCCTTATAAATGACTCCCAGCTGATAATAGGCAAAATCGCGAGTCGCAGCGATGCTATCAAGCGCCACGGGATCGGTAATGAGTTGATCAGTATAGTAAGAAACGGTATGTTCTGGCTTGAGTTCTTCCTCGACGATTTCTTCATCTAACACATCTTCCACATCGGGCAGATCGTTTTTTTGCCTCTTGCTGCGACGCCAGTTATCTGTCAGTTCCCGTTTCCCCCATTTTCTCTGAAAGGTTTGCTTACCTTGGGCGACGGTTTGAGGATTGTAAAAGTAAAAGCTGTTTCCTTTAGATTTTGTGTTGTCAAAACTAGGCCCCAAGGATGGCGGCGCGGTTAGGGCCCGACCATTGCTCTTAGTATTTTGAGACCTCATGCTATTGAAATTCTGAACGCCAGCTTTATTCTGAGCTTCGTTTGCGGCTGCGATTTCTGCTTGCTCTTCCAGCCTCTTTTCTTCAGCGATGAGCTTGTCGATGTAGGATTGGTAATAAGCAGTTCGTTCTGCCTCGCTCATTGCGTTTACGGCAAAAATGCTATCTGCGCTGCGTCTTCTCAACTCGTAGGTGATCACATCTTCAAGGTTTTCACGTTTTTTCTTAACACCTCGATGCTCTTTTGTTCGGGCCTGATAGAATGTTAGTGCACTGTCGTAATACTTACCTGCCCTCACATATTCATCTTGATCAAAACTGATTCTTCCCAAAGCAGAGTAGTTATTTGCTACTAAATAGCGGTCTTTAGGTCCATTGGATCTTAATGATAGGTTATAAAATTCTTCAGCAGTCTGCACGCTGTCGATCTGCTCATACAATATGGCTTTACGAGAATAAATGTCATCAAGCCATGGGCGGTTCTCTCTATTTTCTGCAAGCTCATCGAGCAGCATAAAAAGCTGATCGCGGTTTACAGAGTCCTGATCTTGCAACTTTACCTTTTCTATAAAGGCATTTAGATAGTAGTTGCGAGGAATCTTACGATGCATCTCAATAACGCGATCAAAATAAACGAGCGCACTATCCTTTTCACCAGCTCTGGCGTAAAGCTGTCCTGCAATAAATTTATACCGACCCTCTGTGTCTTTATTTTCCGTAAGATTTGCTGCCTTATACATGTAGACTAGGGCGCTATCTAACTTTTCCATGTTGAGATACGCTTGTGACAAGGTTGCGTTGAGCGTTGCAAGGTCCTCTTGCTCAATGTCGTCACGGCTGGAGGCTAGAAGTTTATTGAGATTATAGATTGCGGTCTCGTTGTTATCGAGTCGCATATTCACCTTTTCCCTCCAGATATTGGCAGAAAGAATCTGATCGCTTTCTGGCATGAACTGTAATATGTAATTAAATGCTTCTAAGGCAGGAATGAAGCGCTGATCGTAATACCTGGCTTTCCCAAGAAGCAGATAGGCCTCATCTATTTGAGGATTGTATTCCTCCTGATCAATGAGCATGCTATGCTTCTGTACGGCTTTAATAGCTTTATCTTCTGCACGTTCAAAGCTGGAGTTTTCTGGTTTGGCTCCAGGAGCCTGCATTTCTTCCAAAACTTCAAATCGCTCAACGGGCAAAACCTCCCAATAGTTGTCTTGATAAGTTTGTTCAAGAGTCTGCAAGCCTTCTTCTAGGGCAAGATTACCATTGTAGAGCACATTATATTTAGTACTTAACGCGTGAAGATTGCGACTGGTAAAACTATTGGATTTACGACTGCAGCCCACCACGATGAGCAAGAGCGCAACCACTACACCGATACTTTTACAACAAATCTTCAAAATAGGTACTTTCTAATGACTAACTAACACGCTGTGCAATTATTGCGTAGCGGGTAAAAATACTGTTTTATTCAGAGACCACTTCAACCTAGAATTTGATTAACAACCAATAAAAAAGGGATCCTGAAAATCAGGATCCCTTTTTAATAATGTAATCGCTATTATTTAATGACGATTTTCTCGGTATGCTCTAAGTTTTCGCCTTTGAGCGAAACGAAATAGATACCGTCTGCCATGTCTCCCATTCCTGATAAGCTTATCATGGATGAGCTTCCTGTGTTCTCAGAAACAGATCTGATCAATTGACCTACACTATTGTAAACATTTATTTGAACATCTTGTCCGCTCATGTTAGAGCCTAGGGCAATGGTCAACTCATCAGCCGTTACCGGATTTGGGTAAATTGATATTGCTCCAACATTATCTGGATCTATACCTAGAGTCACCGTTTCAAAAACAAGCTGGAAACGGTCTGAAGCTACCGATTGAGGGTTATTGGGATCTACCGTGAAGCTGTAAGAAGTCGTTGCAGAAGCGCCTCCTTGAATGATTTCAGTCATGGTATTGTTAAGATTGTCTTTGATGTAAGCTTTTAAGCCTGGGAGAAGGTCTAATGTACCTTCAAATTGGTAATCTGTACTTCTGTATTGAGTAAGGCTTAGATTGACAATTTCATCTGCAATAGGTTGAGGCCTCCTTTCAATAGCTAACAATTCATTGTTTCCTTTGTCTATTGCGAGATTTTCATCAAGGTTTTGCCATTTACGAGCATCATCAAAATCAAGCGCTAGATTTTCAGTAGCATCAAATTTCATCATCAAACCATCTAAATTAGTAGGTGTTGACGCTCCAGGAGGTACAGCTAAAAGTCTAAGATTTAGGTATACAGCAGTAGTAGGGTTAGAGAAAATCCCTATATTCTGAGTGCTTGCAGTGGTCTTGTCATTTTCATTAAATTCAATCGAGGCGGATGCTCCAGACTCTAATAAAAATACAGCTTGTCCAGGATGCAAAATATTTGCGGCATTACTGGTCGTGCCATTAGTATTTGCTCCCGTAGCAATTTCTATATACGTATAAGCTCCTTGAGAGCCTAGGGTAGGGTCATAATAATACATGTCTGCTGCTATAGAGCTTCTCGTAGTTGCACTCATGTCAACTTGAGCTTGATATGGATTTCCAATTCCCAAATAATTACCCGTACCCGTTCCATTAACGGTCACTGCTCCTTCAATCAATGTTCCAGTTGACCTCAAGGTTACATCTGTAACGGTGCCTGTATTTGTAGATAAGTCGGTTGTTCTATTACCTCTGATTAAAAGGCGGTAAAACGTTCCAGCATTCAATATTTCAGCTTTTGTATTTGAGATAGATGACCAGTTATTTGAAATAGGATCGTACTCAAACATACTTGAGTTACCAGTTGTAGTTTCATCATGACCTGTTGTAGCATTAACATTTCCAACAGATCCTACTGTACCTGTAATTTGAGTACCAAACCCATTAGAATTATCTCCACTTTCTTGCCAAGCGTCAAAAACGCTCTGACCACTAACCGATGTAGTGAGGAATCTATAGGCTCTATTGCTCGCTGGAATAAAGCGCTCTACCGTTACATTTCCTGAAATAGAAGATGTTAAAGGGTCATGATCTGCTAATGCCGCCGTGTTGTTAGACCTACTTTTAAGAGTGAGGCCATCATTTGTGGTAAGGATTCCAGCATTAAGAAATAGTCTACCTAATACACTTTGTTCTCCGTTGATTACAACACCATTAGAATTATTGATTTCAAGGTTTCCGATTAAACCTGTTCCGACGACTTCACTAGACGACATACCAGATATTATTAATCTATTACCGCCTCTAATTTGTCCTGAATTATCCATATAGCTAGAAACGGTCGTCGAACCGCTTCCTGTATTTAAAGTTGCTCCAGATTGAATAATAAGATCGCCGGTTGTAAATGATCCGCTAGGAATTACAGTACCATCTTTGATAATGGTCGTACTAGAAGCGTCACTAACCCCTACCGGACTGGTATTCCAAGCTCCACCTTCGTAAACAAAAGCTTCTTTAACAGTAATATCATCAATAAACCAACCCGCTCTATTTACTCCACCATCAGAAGTTAATCTGAACCTTAATCTCATGCTAGAACTTGAATAAGCTGATAGATCAAATGTTTCTCTTTTCCACCAAGTTGAATTATCAGGAGTTGTATTAGTGGTTCCCCAAATTTCATAAGAGTCTTCATGGAAGTACCCTTCTGTATCGTAATCATCAGAGTGACCTAAATAGGTTGAAGCCGGCAATGGGCTATACGTTGCTCCACCGTCGGTAGATATTTCAACAAAACCCTTATCCCATCCTCCTTCTAGCTTAGCTATATGCCAAAATTGCAATACAGCGTCTGGTGTACTGGACAAATCGAAAACTGATGTTTGTAAAAGAGTATTTGTATTGCTACCACCATGAGCATTACTAAGGCTTTGTGAACCAACCTTAAAGTAAGAGGTATTTACTACCCAATCTGTTGAGTTACCTGGAGCGTTATCAAAAACCGTTAAACCGGATTCAAAACCTTCACTAATCGGAAGAGCAACGGTTGCTGGAGTCGTAGTGAAGTCAAAAGGTCCTGTCCATGTACTCTCATCACCTGCACCACAATCTGCTCGCACATAAAATTCGTAAGCTGTATTTGACATTAATCCAGATAAGGTATAAGGATTGTCGCTAGTATCATCAATCATGGTGCCCATGCCTTGAGTAAATCCATCAGCACCCCATTCAATATCCCAAACCGTCTCAGAATCCCCAGCTGTCCAGCCTAGATCAGCAGATGATGAAGTTATATTAGAAGCTGTCAAGGTTGAAGGTGCTGTGCAAGATGGACCTGCAATGCAAGAAACAACTGCCTCCCAACCAGATCGTGTAACAGAACCATCAGATGTAAACACAAATGTGATACATCCAGAGGGGTCAGTAGAGGTAATTGTCATTCCTTGCAAATCTCCAGTACCCGCAGCTGGGGAATCATTTCTATCCCAACACCATATAGTTCCCCCTCCAGGTGGGTCAATGGTCGAAGCAGTATTATCAGCTCCGTTATAAATGGTCAAACCGTCATAGCAAGCTGATGAGCCATTGTTTTCAGTACTAAATGCTGTAAAGTTTATTGAAACTATTTCACCTGGATTATCTGGACAAATTGTGTAGGTAGTATTCTCACTAGATGCATAATTACCACTGCGTCCACCTGAGTCTAGAAAAGTACCATTAGAACAATTCGGCGGCACAGCTACATAAGGAGTAGAAAAGGCAAAGGGACCCACCCAAGCGGAAGTACCGTCCCCTCCACAGTCGGCTTGAACATAAAATTCATAACTATTATCTCCTGATAGTCCAGTTATGGAATATGGATTAGTCGACACACCAGTTTCAGTAGCAACTCCCGTTGCAGAACCTCCAGCAGTCACATCCACCAGCTCTATATTCCAAACCGTGGCTACTCCATTTTCTGTCCAGCTTAGATCAGCGCTGGTTTCCGCAATATTGGCGGCTGTTAATGCAGATGGTGACGGACAAGTTTCTAGAGTTGTAAATGAAAACGGACCCGCCCAATCAGAAACCGTCCCTGATCCACAATCTGCTCTGACATAAAATTCATAATCATTATCCTGAGTTAATCCTGTAGCAGTATATGGGTTTGATATTCCAGTCGCCGTAGGTGTTCCTGAAACGGTTCCACCAGCAGTTACATCAACTACCTCCACGTCCCACACGGTGGCTGTTCCATTCTCATTCCAGCCCAAATCAGCAGTTGTGTCAGTAATATTTGAGGTTGTCAGAGAACTAGGGGCCGGACAAGCGGGTAGTTCATCAAAGGCTACGTTATCTATGGCGATATCCCCTTCAAAAGTTCCAGCTCCTGTTGCTCTGAAAGTTAAGGCTATACTTTGACCAGAATAAGCATTCAGATCCACAATCGCAGTTTCCCAAGGTTCAGTAGCCGTTGTCTGCTGCTCTCCTGAAAGCGTCCATTCAGTTGATGTACCATTCACGATAACTTCAAGAGTTCCAATCTGGTCTCCGTGCATATGGTAATTAAACGTCAGAGATGGAGCAGTTAATGGCGATAGGTTTACGATAGGAGTATTTAATTCTGCGACATCGCCTACACTAGAACCAGAGGCTTCAATAAAGAAATAGTTCCCTGTAGTAATCGTGGGGTCAGGTCCTGTACCCCCAGAACTAGTGTCCGTACCTAGAGCAGATTCCCAAAAATAACTTGAGCTAGCATTAGTTGCATCCCAACAATTTTCGTTATCAAAAGAACTAGAGCTTGGCGTGAAAGTTTCGAAGTCTTCATTATAAGGAGCATCGACAGGGGCGCAGGTAGTCGTAAAAGTAAAAGGCCCGCTCCAATTTGAAGTTCCTCCCGCACCACAATCAGCACGTACATAAAAGTCATAAGCAGTTTCAGCAGTCAATCCAGTAGCCACATACGGATTACCTACACCAGTTGCGGTAGGGGTTCCGGTAGACGGCGTCCCTTGTGTTATAATTTCCACATCCCATAATGAAGCAGTACCGTTTTCCGTCCATCCCAAAGTAGCATTGGTATCAGTTATGCTTGTAGCCGTTAAGGCAGTAGGGTCGAGACATGATGGAGGGGCTGCAGATGATACTGTTGGTGACTCGACACAGAACCCATATTGCCATCCACTTTGATCATTATAACGAAAACGGTATTGAAATCCAGATAGCTGTGTAGCGGTAAAGCTAGAAATATCTAAAACTTGAGAAGTATAGGCCTCTGAAACAAGACAGTTTTGATAGTCTGCAACAGTAGTGGTGTTTCCTGAGAACTGCTCTAGTTGCGACCAGGTCATGGTATCTGCATCATAGGTTTCAATACCTAAAAAATCTCCCCCTAAAGCATAATAGGTAAAATTACCACTTACGGTAATCCAGGTCTCGCCTGCTCCACTTGCTGCTGTAAGATCAATTACAGGTGATGTGAGTATGAGATTGTCAGAAGAACCGTTGCCTGCGGCATCATCATCAAAAATAAATGTGGCATCTGATGCTGTAGGATCGCCTGAAAGCCCTCCTGCATTAAAGGAGCCGCTCAGAGCCCAACTAGCATTGGGCCAGTTGGCAGGTTGATCAAGCGTTTGAGCGCTAACTTGAAATAAGTTTAACAAACAACTGACTAGAACGAGAGTAATTATTCGATTCATATTGAGAGAATTAGTACCTCTAAATATAAATTTATTTTAAAACGTACGTTAAAAAATGTGAATATTATCGATGAACATCATTTTTTTTACGATAAAGATCCTAACGCTTGACTATTTTAAAAACTTTATTAAAGTCTGAAGTATAAATTTTAAGAAAGTAGATCCCTGATGAGATATCCTTAACATCAATAACCCTACAAGCATCACACTCTTTTACAACTACCCCAGAATGATTGTAAAGAAGCATATTTTTAATCGATGTTTGAGTAATTATTTCAAGATAATCTTCTACCACCGATCCGGCTAAGTTAATCCCATTAGTTATTGAAATCCTTGAAGACAGCGTTTCTGCCTGCAAAATATCTACGGTTTGATTTGCAACAAGCCCGCTAAGAGTGTCTAAAGTACCATCAGGCCAGTAAATCGTCATTTGATCCACAACGTTGTTATTACCCAGACCGAAGTGAATCGTACTTGAATTTTGTGACAAATATCCCTCACCCGCAAGCAATGTTTTGAATTGTTTTTGCCCATTACAAGTAATCTCAATTACTGCTCCTATTCCATCCTTGTTACAGAGCTTGCCGGTGAGATTTACCTTAAACCAGTTTCCAGCGCCTGTAGCTGTATTTTCCCAGAGAAAAATGTTCTCTTGGTTCGCATTGGTCACAAAAATGTCCATTAAGCCATTTTGATCAAAATCAGCAGTAGCATTAGAAAAACTAGTACCCGTATCTGCAGCGAGACCAGAAATGGAAGGTATGGTAAATATGTTTGAGTTATTCTCATAAAGAGCAGCTGACAATAGGTTTGGATCACTTCCATCAAACATACCGCTTACGTACAAATCTTGGTCAGCATCATTATCAACATCTACAAAAACTGCTCCCCAGCCTACACTATCAAATGAAGTTCCCGTGGCTGCTGTAACATCAGTAAATATTCTATTGCCGTTATTTTCTAGGAGAACATTTCCCTGTAGGGTATTAGTAACATAAATATCAAAGAATCCATCGTTGTTATAATCACCCACGGTAGTGGTCATAGCGTCAATGAGCAGATTGGAACTTGAATCAACACTCAAGTCAGTAAAAAACCCTGTGCCATCATTTTCAAAAAGCCAATTTTCATACGAATACTTATCATTGGAAACGTACAGGTCTTGATCCCCATCGTTATCAAAATCAAAAAAGGCAGAACAAAATGACATACGGGCCTGCATGGGAAAGCCTGATGCAACAGTTTGATCCGTAAATGTATTGTTACCATTATTTACATACAGTCGGTTTGGATTAGAATGGCTTCTCACTGACACATACAAATCGAGAAAACCATCTTGGTTGACATCTGCCCAACTAGCGCCAAACGACTCTAGATTGCTTGTAGCAAGACCACTCGTGGACGTGATATCTGACAAAACTCCTGATCCTAAATTCTCAAAAAGCTTGTTAGAATCCGTATCAGAGGTCACAAAAAGATCCTTGTCGCCATCGTTATCTATATCAATCCAGGTGACTGCTTTAGTTCTATACATCATATTGACTGCTGGAAAGAACACTTCTGTAAAAACTCCATTGCTGTTTTGGAAAAACCGCACATTTGAATTTGAGTCCGTAGCGAGCGTGATGTCATCCCAACCATCGTCATTAAAGTCTATTAATGACATTCCACTCCCAAAACTTGGGTTGCCTACGCTGACCGGCAAACCTGATGCAACAGCGGCATCCTGAAAATTGATTTGAGCATAGCTGTATGCAAGCGTAAACAGCAGAGAAAAAAGAACTAGAATCGACTTGGCCATCACATTAGCAATTCAAAAATTATAGTTAAAAATACAAGTTCCCTACATTTAACTCACTCATAATCAACAAAAATCGTTCAATGCACTATCTCATGCGAGCATAAAAATAAAAACCTCATTTTATTAGTAAATTATTCCGCTTTCGCGAAAGCGAAATTTATTTGAATATTAGCTAACCAAAAAGTCAGCACAAATCGTCAAGTCAATTTAATATGAAAAATCTCTACCTATTTTATCAATCGCTTTAATTGCGAGTTCAACTTTTGGCCAAACCGTCTGGGATTCTGGCTCAATTACATTCACAAAAGCAGATGGTGCTGATTTTACCCTGCCTGCAAATCAGGATCAGATTACCGCAAATGTGGCGCTTACACGAGGCAATAATCAAGGCTTGTATAATATCGCCCAAGAATCGACCTACACAGATTTTGTCAGTCCGGTAGATACGGAGTGGGCTTTTGGAACTACCGCAAACCTCTCTAATTTGACTTTTGATAGCTGGGAAAACACGCATGGTAGCGACCCGCTTGGTACTATAGGCCAATCAATGGTGCTACACTTAATTACTGATGACATTTATATAGATATTACTTTTGATTCTTGGTCTGCCGGTCGTTCCGGAGGTCAGGGCGGCTTTAGTTACACGCGTACGACAGCGCCCGCCGCATCGATTGCAGGTGTTAACCGACCCATCAACTTTTATCCAAACCCTGCAAAAAATCACATCGTGATTCAAGCTGAAATTCAAGATAGATTCTATCAAATTATGAATCTTTCAGGTCAGGTCGTTCTTAAAGAAACTATACTTGAAGATCAAACGGTAAACCTTGAGGAATTGAATAGCGGCGTATATTTTCTTTCAATAGATCAGCGCACGGTAAAGCTTATAGTAGAGTAGATTCTTAATATTACTGCTTTCGCGATGCAACATAGGCAAGCCTTTGACGACTGAAGAAAAGTAAGATCTCCAAAACCGCTCACATAAAAAAAGCGACCTGATTGGGTCGCCTTTATATAATACGAATTTGAATAAAATTACCCCATCACAAAATTCACGATCTTGCCAGGTACAACGATAGTTTTCTTGATCGTTTTGCCTTTCAGTTGCTCCTGAACTTTATCATTTTCCAAAACCATTTTTTCCAGCTCATCTTTGCTCACATCTACCGGCAGGTCCAGCGTGAATTTCATTTTGCCATTAAAGGAAATGGGATAAGTTTTGCTGCTTTCCACAAGGTATTGCTCTTCAAAAACCGGGAAATCAGCATAGGCGATGCTCTCTTTGTGCCCAAATAACGACCAGAGCTCTTCTGCAATATGTGGTGCGTATGGAGAAACCAATATCGCTAGGGGCTCCAGCACTTCACGATGATTGCATTTTTGAGCCGTCAGCTCATTTACAGCAATCATAAAACTACTCACGCTGGTATTGAAAGAGAAATTCTCGATGTCCTCGCGTACCTTTTTAATGGTCTTGTGCAAAGTCTTCATGCTCTCTGGTGATGCCTTTTCATCGCTCACGTTAAAACCATTCTCATCATGATACAGTTTCCAGAGTTTTTTGATAAAACCATACACACCAGTAATTCCAGCTGTATTCCATGGCTTGGCCTGCTCCAGCGGACCTAAAAACATCTCGTACAAACGTAAGGTATCAGCACCATACTGATTACAGATATCGTCTGGATTGACGACGTTGTATTTGGACTTGGACATTTTTTCTACCTCCCGAGAGACTTTGAAAACGCCTTCATTATTATGGATAAATTTCTTGCCTTGTGCATCTGCTCTCCAAGTTTGAAAAGCTTTTACGTCAAGTTCATTTGAATTATTTACGAAAGAAACATCAGTATATAGCTTACGACCAGAGTTAATCTTGCCATCATATTTAATGCCTTGGGAAATAAAGACATTTTCAAGTTCATCTTCGACTTCAACTTCAAGTTCTTTTACAAACGCACTCTCCCCCAGAATCATCCCCTGATTGATCAGCTTTTTGAAAGGCTCGTCCACGGGAACTTTTCCGATATCGTTCAAAAACTTCACCCAAAACCTGCTGTACAACAAGTGACCCGTCGCGTGCTCGCTTCCTCCTATATAGAGATCTACATTTTGCCAATATTCTTGAGCTTTCTTAGAGAACATTTCATTCTCGTTGCCGGCATCCATATATCTGAACATGTACCACGAGCTTCCCGCCCAGCCTGGCATGGTGTTGAGTTCTAGCGGGTAGACACAATCACGATCATCGTCATTTGAGACGACTTTGTTTTCTTTGGTGCACCAACTCCAGATAGTGGCACGCCCCAACGGCGGCGCACCATCTTCCGTAGGTAAATATTCATCTACTTCAGGCAATTCTAGTGGCAAATGCTCACGATCGATCATTTGCGGCAGTCCGTTTTTATAATACACAGGAAAGGGTTCTCCCCAGTAACGCTGTCTCGAGAATACGGCATCGCGCAATCGATAGTTTGTTTTGCCTTTTCCGGCGCCTATTTCTTCCAGCTTTGCGATAGCAGCTGCCATCGATTCTTTGTAGCTCATTCCGTTGAGGAAATCGCTGTTGGTAATCGTAATATTTTCCTTAGAAGCATAAGCCTCCTTGCTCACGTCCACATCTTTGAAGATGTTTTTGATCGGCGGCATGCCTTCCTGACCTGCAAAATAATTGGCAAAAGCATGGTCACGCTCATCACCGCAGGGAACGGCCATGACAGCGCCTGTTCCATAACCTGCCAAAACATAATCGCCTATCCACACCGGTATTTGCTCGCCGCTCAACGGGTGGATCGCATAGGCTCCGGTGAATACTCCAGAGATGGTCTTCACATCGGCCATGCGCTCGCGTTCTGATCGCGCTGCGGTGGCTTTTTTATAGGCTTCAACGGCCGCGCGTTGTGCATCGGTCGTGATTTGATCGACTAGCTCGTGTTCTGGCGCTAGGGTCATGAAGGTGACGCCGTAAATGGTGTCTGGGCGGGTGGTGAAGACATCTATTTTACACTCATCAAGTTTGAAACTCAACATCGCACCGACTGATTTCCCGATCCAGTTTCGCTGGACTTCTTTGATGCTTTCGCTCCAGTCCAGATCTTCCAGACCATTGAGCAATCGCTCGGCGTATGCAGAAATACGCATCATCCATTGGCGCATTTTTTTACGCTCCACGGGATGACCGCCACGTTCTGAAACGCCGTTTACGATCTCGTCATTGGCAAGTACGGTTCCCAAAGCTGGACACCAGTTCACTTCAGTATTGGCAAGGTAGGTGAGGCGGTAATCGAGCAGGATTCTTTGTTGCTCTTCATCCGTCATCGCGTTCCATTCCTCGGCTGTAAATGACTTCAGATCATCGTCTGTAGCAGCGTTGATGGTAGTTGTTCCGCTTTCGCGAAAGCGGGATACCAACTCACTTATAGGACGCGCACGATTTGCATCCTTATCGTACCAGCTCTCAAAAAGCAGGATAAAAATTTCTTGAGTGAATTTATAATAATCTGGGTCGCTGGTCTTGACCTCACGATCCCAGTCAAAACTGAACCCAATGCGGTCCATTTGCTCACGATAACGGGCAATATTGTCACGCGTCGTGATTGCTGGGTGCTGACCGGTCTGGATGGCGTACTGCTCTGCCGGTAAACCGAAACTATCGTAACCCATGGGATGCAAGACGTTGTGACCGGTATGGCGCTTGAAACGCGACACGATATCGCTGGCAATGTAGCCTAGCGGGTGACCTACGTGCAACCCGGCACCACTAGGGTAGGGAAACATGTCGAGGGCGTAGAATTTTGGCTTTTCAGAATCATTATGAGCCTTAAAAGTTTTGTTTTCGGCCCAGAATTTTTGCCATTTTTTCTCAATCTCCTTGTGGTCGTAAAGTAACATGTGCGCGTTTTGTGAGGTGCAAAAATAGCAGTTTGCGGTGGGGTTTGCTAGGGATTAACTTGTCATGCTGAAGGAGTGAAGCGACACTCAGCATCTCAAAGATGGGAAGGTCAGAAGTTCCATCTTAATCGGGAGGTCTTTGTGGGGACTCTGTCCCGATAGCTATCGGGACGCTCCTAAGGTCGCGTTCAGAGTGACAGATCAATATATAATACATGTTGTCATGCTGAACAAGCATAGCGCAGTCCCGTACAGTTGTCGGGACAGCATCTCATAGGTTGGGACCTCAGAGGTGAAATTTTGTTCGAGAGTTTAAAAATGAGACCTTGTCCCGATAGCTATCGGGACCCTCATTTTTCGGGTTCAGGGTGACAATTAAAATTTTGATTGAGGACTTTATTACATTTGTTCATTAAATTAAGTATCGCACTATATGGCATCGCAGTCCAGTTATCAGAAACGACGGGTATTCAGTTCCTATTTTTGGGTCGTGGTGAGTCTTTTTCTTGTGTTATTTATGCTGGGAATATTGGGCTTGTTCTTGCTCAATAGCCAGAAACTCGCCGATTACTTTAGGGAACAGGTGCCTATGTCCATCTACTTCAAGGATACTGCTAAAGAAGTTGAAATGGAGCAACTGGAAAAAACACTTCAAATGGCAGATTATACCAAAAGCGCCATTTTTGTAAGTGCAGAAGAAGGTGCGCGCCGAACTCAAGAAGACCTGGGAGAAGATTTTGTCGCCACTCTGGACGGTTTCAATCCGATTCCCAACTCAATCGACCTGCGCCTGAATGCAAAATTTGTAACGGCCAGCGAGGTTCAACAGATCGCAGATGAACTCGCCGAAAAGGAATTTGTCCAAGAAGTGATTTTTGACAAACCGCTCGTGAGCTTACTTAACGATAATGTGAAGCGCATCACGTTCTGGATGCTGGTGGTCGCGGGAATTTTTGTCTTGATTGCCTTTTTGCTGATCAACAGCTCGATCAGACTGAGTGTCTATGCCAAACGTTTTACGATTAAAACCATGCAAATGGTGGGTGCTACTAAAGGCTTTATCAGGAGACCGTTCATAGGCACGAGCATCAAGCTGGGCATGATCGCAGCGATTCTGGCATTGGGACTTCTAGCCGTTGTCATCTATTATGCCGATCAATATATTCCCGAACTGAATATTTTATCGGATTATCAAACGCTGGGAATCCTGTTTGTGGGCGTATTAGCTTTTGGTATCCTCATCAGTCTGTTGAGCACGTTTTTTGCCACCACGCGCTACCTCAACTTGAGGACGGACGAATTGTATTATTAACCTATCATAACTCGCAACACACAATTATTTAGCTATTTAATTGTTTACTTTGCACATCCCTTCTGAATCAAGAGGTCATGAAAAAAAGCAATCAGAACACAGACGCCCAGAACAAACCTGAGGAACAAAACCTAGAGCCTCGATTTGAGTTTTTGTTCAAAAAGAAAAATTACACCTGGATGATCATAGGTCTAGTGGTGATTGCTGTAGGGTTTGCACTCATGGCAGGCGGCGGTAGTGATGATCCCAATGTATTTAATGAAGACATCTTCTCGTGGAGACGTATCAGGCTCGCTCCTACATTAGTGCTCATAGGTTTCGGGATCGAGGCGTATGCTATTTTATTGAATCCTGATAAATAAGCTGATTTATTGGAAACTCTAGACGCCTTTATTCTAGGCTGTATTCAAGGACTTACTGAATTCCTACCCGTATCCTCCAGCGGGCATATTGAACTGGGAAAAGCAATTTTGGGAACTGAAATTGCTACCAAAGAAGAAAACCTACTCTTCACGGTAGTAGTCCATTTTGCTACCGCACTCAGTACCATTATCGTTTTTAGGAAAGATATCATTGATCTGTTCAAAGGAATACTGTCCTTCAATTGGAATGAAGAAACTCAATTTGCCTTTAAGATCGTACTTTCTATGATTCCGGCGGTGTTTGTAGGACTGTTTTTTGAGGACTATCTGGAATCTTTATTTGAAGGCCGTGTGATATTGGTCGGCTTCATGCTGATCGTAACTGGTTTATTATTATTTCTGGCCGGGCGGGCAAAACTTACCGGGAAGGATGTCAGCTGGAAGGATTCTGTGATCATAGGTATTTCACAAGCCATCGCGATGCTTCCTGGAATTTCAAGAAGTGGTGCAACCATTTCTACCTCAGTTCTACTGGGAAATGATCGTACCAAAGCGGCCAGGTTCTCATTCCTCATGGTGGTACCGCTCATTTTTGGGAAGATTGCCAAAGATCTTTTAAGCGGAGATATTGTAATGGAATCGCAGTCCAGTATGCCTCTTGTTGTAGGGTTTGCTGCAGCTTTTATTACAGGTTTACTAGCGTGTACCTGGATGATCGCGCTGGTCAAAAAGGCAAAACTGCACTACTTCTCCTACTACTGTTTTGCGGTGGGATTGATCGCGATTGTAGCTGGGTTGATGCAGTAGGAAGGCCTCTTCCCAGCCCTCTCCGACGGAGAGGGCTGGGAAGAGGTAAGTCACTCAATCACGCCACTCGCCATCATGTAATTCACGATAGCCTCTTTCATCAATAGTGCCTGTTCTCCTGCTTTGAGGGGCGGCAAGTTTTCTTTCAGCTCGTAGTGAGGCCATTTTTCATCATCAAAATGAGAAAACTCATAGTACCCGTAAGGTTCCAGCACTCTGCAAATTGCAATGTGCATTAATTGGAGTTTCTCGTCTTTCTTGAACTTGCGGTGCAGTTGCCCCAGTTCCTGTACGCCGATTATAAAAAGAATGGAATCCAGATCCATTTCCTCTCCATCACCAAACCGCTCCTGAAAAAAGGCTACTGTATGCACCCACCGTTCTTTTAATTTCTCGTCTCTAGTCATGCGGCAAAATTAATTGATCAGAAGATCGCTAGCAATGGTGTATTGTGATAGTTGAATAATCCCGCTTTCGCGAAAGCGGACAGAATACAGATCTTAAACGTTAAAATCAATTGAAATACTTTTTGGAACGATCGTTTCAGTTTAGCTTTGTCCACGATGTCAAGATTGGAAACATTTGATAGGGAACAGGCGCTTCAAAAAGTAATGCAGACTTTTTGGAGCAAGGGATATAATGGGACCAGCATGCAGGATCTTGTTGACGCAACCGGATTGAATCGCAGCAGCCTCTATAATAGTTTTGGCGATAAAATGACCTTATATAAAACGGCTTTAAACGTTTATACTGAAGGTTCTGGGAAACAGCTTGAACTGGCGGTTAACGGTGCACAAAATCCACTCGAAGCAATCAGGAATATTTTCTACAGTTTTTTACCCGAGATCAAATATGATTCTCGTGGCTGCATGGGAATGAATTGTAAATCAGAAATGGCATCTGAAAGAAATATCAAATCCTGGCTGGAAAACATTCAAGAGCAAGTGCTTAGCCTTTTCCAAAAACTCGTGCGCGAGGGCCAGCAATCAGGGCATATCAATAAAAACCAAGACTGCCGCACCTATGCCTGGCACGTTTACAACTCTTTTCAGGGATTTAGAATGACCGGAATGATGGAGAAAGATGAGAAAACCCTGAAATCTATAGTACAAAACGCACTAAAAATATTAGAGTAAATTTTTTTAACCAGATTTGGAACGATCGTTTCAGATCATAATTTTATAATCATGAGTACATTTAAAAACAAAGTCATAGTAATCACCGGCGGCACTAGCGGAATCGGAAAAGCGACCGCACAAGCTTTCTTGGAAAAGGGAGCAAAAGTCATTATTACCAGTCGCAAACAGGAGAATATTAATGAAACTATCTCAGAACTAGGTGGCGATCTGCACGGATTTGTGAGCGATGCCGGGAACTGGGGCCACTTACGGCAATTTGATAGCGAGCTCGAGAAATTCACGGATCATGTGGACGTTCTATTTGTCAATGCTGGATTTGGAAAGTTCACTTCGCTTAATGAAGCAACCGAAGAGCTGTTTGACAGCCAGTTCAATGCATTAGTAAAAGGCGGATATTTCACGACTCAAAAAACCCTACCTTTTCTGAAAGAAGGTAGTTCCATCATCTACAATACCAGCGTGGTCACAGAACTGGGAATGCCCGGCGCAAGCATTTATGGAGCAGCAAAAAGTGCCGTGAAGTATTTTGCCAAAAGCTTTGCAAACGAATTTAAAGAGCAGGGAATCCGTGTCAACGCAGTAAGTCCCGGACCTATTGGAACTAATTTCTTTAATGAAGCTGGAGTTCCCGAGGAGCAACAAGAACAAATGGCAGAACAGATTTTGTCACAGGTGCCGCTCAACCGTTTTGGTGAGCCTCAAGAAATCGCAAAGACGGTGCTATTTCTGGCGAGCACAGATGCTAGTTACATCACCGGCCATGAAATTCAGGTGGATGGCGGTATGGCGCAAGTCTAAACTCCTGATTTTTTACTGACAAGAACGCCATTCCGTTACGAGTGGCGTTTTTGTTTGAAGCAAGCTGAGAGACACCGTTTATCTTTGTAAAAAATCTCGCATGAAACTCTACCTCGTCCCTACTCCCATCGGCAATCTTGCTGACATGACCTACCGCGCGGTAACAGTTCTAAAAGAGGCAGATCTCATACTGGCCGAGGATACGCGCACCAGCGGAAAGTTGCTACAGCATTATGCGATACAAACGCCTATGCTGTCCTACCACATGCACAATGAGCATAAAATAAGCGACTCCATCGTCCAGCGTATTCAAAAAGGAGAAACCATGGCACTCATCACAGATGCTGGATCACCTGGCATAAGCGACCCTGGGTTTTTGCTTTCGCGAAAGCTCATAGAAAATAACATCCCGATCGAGGCGCTTCCTGGCGCCACCGCATTTGTGCCAGCACTTACCGTGTCCGGTCTGCCTAGCGATAAGTTTGTTTTTGAAGGGTTCTTGCCCGTTAAAAAAGGGCGTAAAAAACGATTGGAATTTCTGGGCGAAGAGACCCGAACTATGGTGTTCTATGAATCGCCGCACAAACTGCCCAAGACCCTATCTGAATTCAAGGAAGTCTTAGGATCTGATCGACAAATCAGTATTTCACGTGAGATCACCAAAATGTTTGAAGAACATTTCAGGGGAACGATAGCTCAGGCCATCACCTATTTTGAAAACAAAAAGCCGAAGGGAGAATTTGTTCTAGTGGTGGATGGCAAAAACTGATCAGGATACTGTTTTCATAAGCTCGACCAGATCATTTTGAGTGGTCAATCCCTTATCTTTGTTGTACCAAGCCTGCAATTCTTGTTTGAATTCGGGAGATAGGCTGCCTTTTACAGCTTTTTCTTCAGCGACCATTTGAGTCGCCGTGGAAGGTCGCGGGCCCCAAGAAGCTATAGGCTCAAAGGTTTCAGGATTATAAACGATGAGTTTTGCGATGGCCTTGTTTCCATTGGTTAAAAAGTTATTCATCAAAGCGTCATTTTCATCTCTCAAGACCAGTTTTAGGTCAATATTCCCAGCTTCTGCTAGTTTGTTGATTACCGGAATTACCTGAGCAGCGTCTCCGCACCAACTTTCAGTAATTACTAAAAATGAATACTTGAAGCTAAAAGTTTCTAAGTAATCCACATTTTCTGCAGTCAGCTTAACCGTCTTGTCCAGTCGTTTCATGCGCTGGTGGTTCAGCGCGGTATAATTTGCAAGGGCCTCTGTGACTTCAGCTCCAGTATTAGAGTTATTTAATACATGCCCCTCTACAAGTGCGCGGTATTGCGAGTATGGAATTGCGTTCTTAAGTGCTTCTTTTATGATGTCCTCTATCTTCATATTACAAAGATAGTTTGCAGGTTAAGTTGATTCCTGTAACAAAAATCACAAAGTCCATTTATAGTTTCAAGTAATTACTCCTATTCTCAAGATCTACATGTAGCACAAAGGGAGAGTCCGAAGAATGAGTCACCAATAATTTGAGCGATCACATACTATCTTTAACAAAAAAGCCGATGAAAGTCACCGGCTTGATAAAAATTTATAGAGGCATATTAGTCTTCAAAAGCGTCATAGCTGAATTTTTGTCCACCTACGCTGGCATCTGCCATGATACCTGCTTTGGGCTTGGCAAAAACAGCCACACCATCTTTATATTTTGCGTTGACGGCTTTTCCTGATTTAAGCACTACCGCAGAAACTCCCGCGGCAAATTCAAAATTACCTTCCTTAAAGTTCTTAAGGTTTTCCTCATCTTCAAAAAAGATGACTTCCATGATGGCTTGACCTCCAGCTTGCAAACCAACGCTCAATTTCTTGAGTCCGGCTTTTCCTACTGCCGCACCATTTTCATAAACGATCCCATTACCTGAAGCTCCACCTATAATCAGGCCTCCCTTTCCTACATTTGGGAAAATGACATATCCTGCTGAATCATCAAAAAATGGAACTAATTTTTCGTAGGATACTATTAATTCTGATTTGGCCTCAGCGGCGTCCTTCATCAATTCCTGTTCTTCGTCTGTTTGTGCCAATGCTGTTATTCCAATCATCATGAACAACAGTAAGCTTAATTTTTTCATTCGTTTCATAGTTTTTCAATTTTGATTTTGATCAAAACTAAAATCCTTTAAAGTTGTTCACTCTCAATGAAGTAGTAAAGTTCTGTTTAGAAAATGCGAAAGGTTTCTGACATACTATCGATCAAAAATCTCCCTGAACTTGATCGTGAACCGATCTAGCAATCTTAGGTCTTGTGTGATGATGTTTGCGGTAGCTAGTGATTCTTGAGAAATGTCGATAGATCGTTTATAAGTGGTGACCAGATCATCTGGCAACGCGACCTTAACCGTATAATTTCCATCCTCGTCGGGTCTTGTGTCGATGCCACTTAAAGTTCCCATGACGCTTCCATATTCTGCCTCAGGAAAATTGGCGATATCCAGTCGTACTTTTTGACCTTCCTGAAGCTTTCCTGCGTTTAGAGCAGGAGCTTTGCACAGGGCTTGATAGCCGTCTGGATTTTCTGGGAAAATTGTAAAGAGAAGATCTCCTGCCTGAACAAAGTTTCCCTCATCCCAATGGTTACTATAATAAATCCTACCATCCTCTCGCGCTGTAATTAGATAGGTGTTTTTGTAATTGTTCAAGGCGCGTTTGAGATTTACATAAGCTTGATTGACTTGCCTGCGTAGTGAGAAATTATTCGTTTCATTTTCAATGTCAAGGCTTTTCAATGTTCCAGCCGTATTGCTCAATTGATTGCGCAACTGTGAAATTTGGGCTTCAAAGCCTTTATAATTGCGCTCGTACTGGATCACATCGAGTTGCTTAAATTCCAATTCCTGACGTGCGATCACGCCCTTATCAAAAAGCTGTTGCATGCGATCGAGTTCTGCCCGTTTTAATTCCAATTCTTTTTGGTTGTTACGCTTTCGCGAAAGCGTATTCTCCAATTGTATCTGTAACTCACGACGGGTAAACTCCTGTGCCGAAGCATCGTTATCTAGCGGTTTCAAATTGCGGTTTAGGTCAAAGTTGAGATAAGCCGTCTCAAATGCGGCGTAGTCGCTCTCCAGATCTCCCAGAAGCAGCACCGGCAGATCGTAAATGGGGTAGTCAAGTTGTTGATCATTTATGTCCAGCGAGTCCAGCAATTTTTCCAGAAACAAGACATCCTGAAAGCGGGCGTTATGTTGCAAAAGCAGGATCATATCCCCTTTTTTGACTTGGCTGTTGTCTGCAATCGCAAGCGAGTCGATTCTTGTAGATACCTGTGCTATTTCTTGCTGCTGTGCGTTTACCGTAGTCACCACCGCTGGTGCAATGATGATATCGGGATACTTGATGAAATAGGAAAGCCCGAGAGTGACGACTATAAAAATCAAAATGGCAACGCTACCATAGCGCAGTAAAAATGGTGGTACCCGCGTGATGATCTCCTGAACGACATCGCTGCGCAGCTCTTGGTTTGTGTTATTCGTTGTTTGCGGCATATACCCATCCCTTGCCCTTCCCAAAGGGAAGGGAATTAATCTGACCTATTTTCCTAGTTCTAACTGATTCTTCACCAAATTATAATAAGCGGCTCGCTGAGCCGTAAGCTGCTCGTGTGATCCAATCTCGACAATCTTGCCTTCAGATAGCACGACGATCTGGTGCGCATTCTTAACTGTACTTAAACGGTGGGCGATGACCAGCACGGTTTTGTTCTTGAAAAAATCATTAAGGTTTTCCATGATGATTTTTTCATTATGGGCATCGAGTGCGCTGGTTGCCTCGTCAAAAAACAAAAGATCGGGATCTTTATACACCGCTCGGGCGATCAGAAGTCGCTGTTTTTGTCCAGTGCTCAGTCCAGTTCCCTCCTGACCTATTTTAGTATTGTACGATAGCGGTAACATCTCGATAAAATCCTTAATGTTTGCTATAGTCACCGCACGTTCTAGCTTTTCTTGATCGATGTAATCCTCGCCTACAGCAATATTGTATGCGATGGTGTCATTGAAAATATAACCTTCTTGCATTACTGTACCCGTCACCTCGCGCCATGCCGCATGGGAAAGGTGGTGTAGTTTTGAACGGCCAATCTTGATATGACCTTCCTGCGGCTCATAAAACTTCAGCAACATTTTCATAAGGGTGGTCTTACCACTACCACTAGTTCCGACGATTGCAGTCACCTTATTTGCAGGTATGACCAGATCAAGATTTTGCAAGACCATCTGATTACTACCGGTATATCTAAACGATACGTTTTCCAACTCTATGTTGCTGTTAACAGGAATGGTGTTGATACGCTGTTCCTCTGCGGGTTCCTCATCTTCCCGATCGTGGATCTCTCCCAGTCTTTCAAGGGAAATACGCGCATCTTGAACTTCCCTAATGTAGTTGATCAGTTGGCTGATAGGTGCGTTGAGCTGGCCTACAATGTAGGCGATGGCAAGCATCATTCCCAGCGTAATGTCTCCAGAGATTACCAGAGTTGCAGAAAAAACGGTGATCAAGATGTTCTTGAGCTCATTTATAAAGGAAGAACCAACGCCCTGCCATTGCTCAAGTCTTAACCCTTCCATAGCAACTTTAAAAAGACGCGCTTGCGTGTATTCCCAGTTCCAGCGCTTGCGCTTCTCTGCATTATGCAGTTTAATGTCCTGCATGCCGTTAATGATCTCAATGACCTTGCTCTGCTCATCGCTTACCTGCGAGAAACGCTTGTAATCAAGATCCCTGCGTTTTTTGAGAAAAAAAGCGATCCAGGCAAAATAAAGCACGCTCCCTGTCATGAAAATCCCAAAAATCGTCCAGCTGTAGTAGGCCAGTACAAAACCAAATACCAATAGATTAAAAAGTCCAAATAATGTGGTCAAGGATGAAGTGGTCAGTATCTTTTCAATACGCTTGTGGTCATTGATGCGCTGCAAAATATCTCCGGTGACCCTACTGTCAAAAAAAGCTATGGGTAGGTTCATGAGCTTGATAAAAAAGTCGCTGACCAGCGAGATATTGATCCGTGTACTTAAATGCAACAACAACCAACTCCTAATTACCTCAATAGACGCCCTACCCAAAAACAAAGCGAGCTGAGCAAATAAGATGAGATAGATAAAACTGAGGTCTTGGTTCTTAATACCAATATCCACGACGCTCTGGGTCAAGAAAGGTACAGCAAGTTGTAACAAACTCGCAGCGAGCAGACCTAGAGCCAACTGCCAAATTAAATGGCTGTATTGTTTTACATAAGTGGCGAGCACATTAAAACCGTAGCCTGCTTTCTCTTTATCATCTTCTTGCTTGTAAAAAGCTGCGGTGGGCTCCATCATCAAGGCAATTCCTTCTTGGGAATCTTCATTAGCATCTTTACCGATCCATGCATCAATGAACTCACGCTGGGTATATTTTATAAGACCATGTGCAGGATCTGCTAAATAGTATTTCCCTCGTTTAATTCTGTAGAGAACCGTATAGTGATTTTGAGACCAATGCAAAATACAGGGTAAAGGTGCCTTGGCAAGCTTGCTAGCGCTCAATTGCACGGCTAGTGTCCTGAATCCTATCTTTTCTGCAGCTTCACTTACACCCAGCAGGCTACTGCCCTCACGGGTGGTTTCTGCCACGCGCCGCAACCGCTCAATACTGATGGACCTGCCGTGATGGCGAGCAATCATTTTTAAGCAAGTGGGGCCACAGTCTTTGGCCTCTGATTGTTTGAATAATTTGAAATTCAAAGTTTTTGGCTTAAATAGAAAAAAAAGTCCATCACGGTATAATCTAGTGGTAATTCTCGTTCATTTATGATCACTAATGGTGTATAATCGACTGAGTTTTTCTGAGTCCAGGTCTTCAGATCATTTGAAGATATTGGCACATCCATGTGTTTATACCTCTCTTTCAATTCTGTGCGAAAGGACGGATTTGTACGCTTCCAATTTTCTACTAAAATATGTGCTTTAGCTATTTCACCTTCTAATGCTAATGATTTTGCCTCTTCGGCCATATGATAAGATCTCTTCAAACTTAACTCATTTGAATCCATGAAATAATAATTCAAATTGAGGCTCTCTGAAAAGGAGGATAAAAGAGATAGAGATTCTTTGTATACACTTATACAGTTAGGACATTGTTTACTTAAAACTATATCAACCGAATACCTTCTATTTGTATAGTTATCATTCTTCTCAATAAATGTTGGTAAATGCATTGACTTAGTGAGAATACTAGAAAATGTCTTGATTGAAAATTTTAATTGATTCAGCCTAATCAACTTTAGGTCATAACTTTTATTAACTGAATAAATTGAACTAATTCTATTTACTAGAGTAAAAACAATCAGGAATAGTAGAGTGAAAATAGCAATCTTAACTAAATCATTTTCGTCATAAGATTTTGGATATAACTCATATGTTGTCACCCCATAGAGTATGATGAAGAAAAGAATTCCGAATAGAATAGTACAAATCGAACAAAATGTTCTATTTATAACTTGATGATAGACCGAGTATAAAAACATCGGGACAATGCATATTGCTAATATTGATATTAGAATATTCGTTGAATTTGGAATGTAAAGAAAAAGAAGAGCGCATAGAAATATACTTAAGCTCAATTCCGAGATCTTAAAACCGAATATTTTAGATGAATCGGCATTAATCAATGTTTTGCAAGAATTCTTAGAGGATTCTGATCCAAAACAAAATTTCTTAGTAATGAAAGTCTCTTCATCATAATTCATAAAAATCGCTAATCTACTGATCAATGCTCCAATTAATAACGCTGTCGTAATTGGCATTAATTGTAAAGGCAATGCGATATAGTTCAAAAGAAACAGAACTCCCAGTATGACTAAAGGCCAATTTTTGGAACAATAAAACGAAATAAAATAGAGCAAACTATTTATTGATCTCGAGTCATTTTTCTGAAGAACGAGTATGTCTCCACTAAATTTATTTGAAAATTCTGATATAGGAAAGCCTTGTTTAGGCTCGTCAATACAAGAAAAATGAGAATAAGTTTTTTTTACAAAACGAATTGATCCGTTTCTTTCTGAAGCAATAAAAAATCTGGGAAGATTGATAATCTGACTTTGCTCAATTCTAATCCACATATTGCTAACCCCCAGTAGAGTCAAAACATCACTTATATATGAGGCCTTATCTTTTCTAGGGTGCAGTTTGTATAGAAATTTGAGTTTATTCAAATCCACCACGTAATTGTGACGCATCGTAAAACTCTGTAACAATTCCTCCATGCTTGTTAAATACAACAAAAGCCTCATCTTATCATGAGGCTTTTGATATAGATATTTGTTTATCTATAAATAAGTTCCATACCTTGTTGAGTGGGATCTTGACAAGGATTGCAAGTATATCTAAATGTATTATTTTGCTGATTTAGATTATCTGCTCTTGACTGACAATCAGTATAACATCTTCCACTACCAATAAATGGCCCTCCAAGGTCACCACCCCCCTTAATGTGAGCCTGTTGGGAACGAGACAATCGTTTTCCGAGATTTGAGAATTTTTTCATAATATAAAATGTATTAATTTTTCCTACTCTATTCGAGGCTTTTCAGATTCCGCCTTGATAAAGTTAGAATTAAGCAATATTAATTCCTATAAAGAAAATAATTGTTTCAAACATTTCTGTAATAATTATAATCACAATACTAATATTTAAAACCTATCAATGAATTATTAGTTCCTATTACGACCATCAGCAAATATAGATGAGCATCATTAAGCCTAAAATTTCTTGACTGTTACGATCGGTACTTGATTATCATTTAAAGTATAATCAACTCTTGCGATTGAACTAATTATGAATAACACTTCAAATGCCACAACCGCTCTATACTAATGGACTTGCCATAATGGCGCGCAATCATTTTAAGACAGGTGGGACCGCAGTCTTTGGCTTCTGATTGTTTGTAGGGTTTGAATGATTTGATCACAAAAGTTTACCAGCGTTTATGGTTTTTTACGTCTTTGAGCTTGGATAGGAATTGGGGTTCTTGAGGGTGGTAGAAAGCTTGATCGATCAAGTTAAAATCTTTATCCATTAAAATATATCTTGGAATGGATTCCAGCTCAATAAACTTGAGAAATTCACGATTTTCCTTGATGGAATCGGAGAGCCTAAAAGAAACCTCTTGCCCTAGCTTCTTAGTCATTTTTTGCCATTTCTCATGATCCTTGTCTTTATCCACGCTAATGCTGACTACTTGAACATATCTGAGCATGTCCATTTCTTTCATGGTTTGGACACCTTGAATACATGGGGCGCACCAAGTCGCCCAAAAATCAATAAGGTAGAATGGCTTTTCCGAAATCAGTTGTTGATTTAACTTCTCGCCATCAGTCGTTATAGTGTGTTTGAGAAACTCGATAAATCTATCATTTGACAACGGCTCTATTAATTTCTGTACATCCTTATTTTTTTTATAAAGTTCTGTTGTTTTTAGCCAAGATTTCAAATCATCGTACTCTGGCTTATTCTGAAAATCTGGGTTACTTAACATGGCTATACTACCTTGAGCGAACTTTGCTTGAAGGTCAAGATCGAAAGAATCTAAATTAAGTAAACTATCAATATTACTCCCGTAATGTTTAGCGATTGAAAAATTTAAACCTCTAGATAATCCTCCCGTTATTAAATCGTTATTGTATTTTACAAAAAAGTTCCAAACATCAGATTTTCCTGGATTCTTTCTTGATACGATTGTATAATATCTCAGGTCGTTATACAATGTTGCAATACTATCGTCGTGGACTTTGGATAAATGTTTCTTGTGAACCTCTTTATATAGATCAAATCGTTCATCAGAAGTATATTGCTTTCCACTAAAATCTAGCTTGTGATAGTCATTCGCAATACTGTCTATACTCATTAAATTTGGAGGATAAAAATCGACAAGTTTATAAAACTGATCCATTTCAAGTATAATTTCATCCATTTCCGGACGTATCAGCATGGTGTTCGAATAATGAATGTTATTGCCATTCTCATCTACCGCACCGCTGTTATAACGTAAATGATGATAAGGCCCCACAGAAATTTTTAAGGCTACTGTGTCAACACGGTCTGTTTGGTTTTTAAATCTTAATCGTTCCTCTGGCAAGTAGTTATGTCCATTAATCATCGGCGCCCATTCCTTTGGAGGTAAGATGAACTTGACTACAGCTGAATCTCTAGTTCTACCACCCGTTTCGCTCTTCGAGACTTCAGATTTAATACTGACCAATCTACCGCCGTCCTTGTCGTTTTTACAAGAGTTGAATATCACCATGATAAAAACCAGCAGCAAATAAGAATCGCCGCTGGTAAAAAACTTGAACTTATACATCATTCACTTAAATAAGATCTGGGAGTCCCGCCAGGATTATCATAATCGCAATCGTACTGACACCTACCCCAACCTTCGTTGGACATACTAGAAGCACATCTTTGCGATGCGGCATTGGACGCTGCACTTCCGTTAATCTGTGATCCGAAATTGACTCTCTCCTCATAGGAACTTCCATCCGGATTACTATAGAATAAAGTACAACTTCCACCACCTTGAATGGCGCCTTGCTGTTCTTTAGAGAGCACAGCTACTCCTTCCATGTTCTTTAATTCTTGTAACATAGTTGAAAAATATGAAGTTAAAAATACGGTGGCTCGTTGTTTAGGACAGCGCCACGCCCAGCTGTCCATCATCCTGCAGGAATGAGTTTTGTTTTGCAACCGCTTTTTCTAATGTGCTATTGCGTTTATCTTGAAATACCTTTATCAAATCTTTCTACTGGTCTAGCGTGTAATCACTAGGTACCAACCTGCCATCCATGATCAGAGCCGGACTGTAATTGATCTTGTTAGTATAAGCCCAGTCTAGTTGATTCTGTAGCTTGGATAGACCATAATGATTATCATCAGCTTTTTCATGCCACTTTTTGAACCAGTTTTTTCGATCCGTAGTGTCGTACCATTCATCTAAAGCGATTTTTTGATCTGTGTGAGATTGACCCAAAATCTTTGCACTTATCTTCACCGCTGGTCGCTCTGGATCCTCTGGATTGACCAGAAATTTGTAGCTAGTTATGATGGCATCACCAAATTCCTGCTCTAGTCTCTTAATCTTATCATGCAATCTTTTGCAGGCAGGACAAAGTGGGTTGGTGACAATAGTCAGACTTACTTTTTCTGGATCACAAACTACTTCAACAGGTTGAAATGAATCCAGTAAATTACTTACAACGCCGTAAGAGCGCCATAATGTTTTATACTGCAATTTTTGCTGGAAGAGCTGGCCTCGGTTTTTGTAAACCTCTTTTAATAGATTTAAGACTAATGAGCTCGTCAGGACTCCAAATAAAAGCGGTGCAATTGATAATGTGGAGAATTCAAATAAATCTGGGTTCCAGAATCCCGAAACCGCTATTCCCACAAGCGAAACTGAAATGACGAAACACAAGGGACACCATTTTTTCAAAACAAATCCTTGAACATAGAGCGAATAAGGCAATATTGCTAAACCTCCTAAAGAAAGGAGTTGAATGAAGGAAAGTTGTCCTGCAATTATAAAACTGATCAAAAAAGACCCGAAAGCCAGAAAACAGAGATCAGTCAGCTCAATTTTATCAAAAAGCTTTGCCTGTTTTGAGTTGATCACTTGATTGCAGTCACTTGATTTTCCCAGTTTACAAATAAAAGAGTTTCCCTTACCGTCATATTTCTGTTTAATGAGGTGAAAAGAGGCAAGAATGCCAGAAATTAAAAAAAAATACTATTGAGAAGGCTTCGAGTTTATAATTCCCTTCGAGAACCTCAGGGCTAGTGATTTCCCTATTTACGAAACCTTTTAGGGTCATATTGACAAGAATCAGAATAATTGAAGTCGTCGCGAAAAAGTATTCTTTATAGTCGCTCAATTTCTCAACGACCGATCGCTTTTCTGTCGATTGCTCAATCGCAAATACGACTCCGCTACACTCTTTTAGAAAATCGGCTTTGGAAATAGTATTGAATTGTAAAGCATCTTTTGAATATTTAAGTTCGTCGTCAGCGGTTTTGTCAACGAGTATCAACCGTTGCTGACGCTCATTCTTAATCTCAGCGATAAAATAATTGGGTAGTTTTTCAAAAGTATTTTTAGGAAGCAATAAACTAAAGTTTTCAATATCAAAATAATCACACGTATTTGAGAGCGTTTGAAAATTTTTTGAGGGATCTGACTCAAATTGAATTCTTAGTGTATCTTTATCGATGATATGGTTATATTTATCGACTAAAAACATTAATGGATCATATAAGTTACCCATTGAATTATTTTGGTTGAAGGAATTCTTTGTTTTTGGATATCCAAATATGATCTATATAGTTTGTTAAAACCTAACACTTACTTGATATTAATTATTACAAAACTGATAATTTTAAACATAATACTAGCCAAATGGAACTAAGTGGAATTTTCAGGAAATATAGAGAGGAAAAGCGTCTATCCCAGCAAGAAGTTGCTGACCTGGTCAGCATATCGCAAGCGTCTTATGCTAATTATGAGAGTGGAAGAAGTAAACCCAGAGTTCCAAATGCCTTGCAGATAGGAGAAGTACTGGGACTCGAACCGTCAGAGATTCTCCAAGCACTAGGAGTTTCCATATCCAATCAAAACCCAGAAGCTTGCGGTAAAATAAATTCAGGAGTTTTTTATTCTAGCGTTGATGATTTTCAGAAAATATATAAAGATGTTATTCAATCTGAGCGGGAGCTATACAAAGAAAGGTTGAAAGAGAAAGATGAAACCATAAGATGGCTAAGAGCTCAAATTGAGAAAAAGTCCTAGTTTACCTGAATAAAATTCCCCACACACTGCACCACCTGCCTTAAGTCAGCGGGTAAATGATTTTGATTCCATGGATGTGATGCGCCAAAAACATGGTCAGCGCCTCTTAAAATTCTCAGTTCGCTTTGAGGGCTTGCTATCTTCAAATCGTGAGCATCTTGAACATCTACCGTAGGGTCTGCATCGCCATGAATTATTAAATGTGGTATCGATAGACATTTCGCGGCTGTGATGATGTCCAGTTGAGCTCTATTCTCGATGAAATCTTCGTAAAACTGATAGTACAGCGGCATTTCTTGATTGGTACGGCCATTTTTGATATAATAAACGCCGTTTTCCTTCCATTTTTCTAATTCCTCACCTTGCGGAAATCGTTGGTCATAATGCGCAACGGATGCCATAGTTACCAACTTCTTAACTCGATCATCTTGTGAGGCAACAATTGTCGCAATTCCTCCGGCACGTGAATGACCGATTAGCGTGATTTCTTGACCTGCCGGCAGATCACTTGATCCCAGCCAGTCAAGAACTCTTATTGTGTCCCGCACTTCAATACTATAATTGTTATTTCCGAAAGCTTCCAGATCGGGAAAGTCTATGGGTTGCTCAGGTGTACCGCCGTTGTGTGAATAGTTGAACTTGATGAAGAGGTATCCCGCTTTCGCGAAAGCGAGACCCATCAGATCCCACGCACCCCAATCTTTAAATCCCTTGAAACCATGACAGAAAATGATCACAGGCAGATTTTCAGAGGTTTCCTGATGGGAAGTATCGATTAAAATGGGCCGACCATTCTCTCCCTCTATTTCTATATTTCTAGCAATATTCATTTTCATTAATTTTTAATTTTATGTCAGTTCGAGTTTGTGAAATCCTCCTATCGTTGAATTTTACAAGTATCGAGAACCGAAACGATCTGGAAAACAGCACTTCTCGAAGTGACAGCTGTCAAACCTCTTTTTCTTCAAGAGGCTTTTCAGGATCAAAAAGTTCTATCAACAGCTCATTTAACTGCTCTTGAAATTTCTCAAGAATCTCACGTGTCACGGGTTCTTCATGATATCTATTCTTATGTTTTAATGAGAAGGACAAAAACCCGCTCTGAAAATTTTTGAAACTAATCATCCCTGCCGTCACCTGATCTTGATCTGGTTCATTGCTGAAATACAAATACGAATACATCAAGATCTGGAAGGCTTTGGACTTTCCATAATCCTCAAGCAATAAATCATACCCATCTGGATCCAGACCCAAATTTCCTTTTTCCACCTTACCCGATTTGTAGTCGATGATACGGAGCACCCCATCCAGTTTATCGATGCGATCCACCGTACCGTGAAGTTTTACCAGACCTATCTGCGGTATTTTGATATGGGTGGAAAGGTCACGTTCTGTGCTTAAAATAATCAGTTCTCGACCATCTTTAACCAACCGATGATCCATACTGATCATTTGGGACAAAAATGAATCTGAAACCTCATAAATAATGCGGTTGCGACCAGTAAGCTTTCCCTTAGCCGGATAGATCTTTTTATAGGCAAGATCGAGTTCTGTCTTTTTGCGTTGTCGCATCTCTGTGAAATCATTATCATGGAGTGGTTTATGGAGATGCTGAGCGTAAAGTTTATCCAAAGCCTCGTGGATTATGGAACCCATGGTGTTCAACGCCATATTTTCTTCTACTTCTTCGACTTCATTGATGCTGAGAATCTTTTGCCTGTAAAAATCTAGCGGATTGCGTATAAAGCTGGTGAGCGCACTAGGACTAAAACCCTTCTGAGCAATGTCTTCTAATCTGGTAAAATAGGCTGGGGTTTTATTGAGCGTTATCAATTCTGAAGTGATTGCTTCATTTTTATAGATATAATTGACTTCCTGAATTTTATGTGCCGTATCCCTACCGGTATCCAGTTGGGTTAAAAATCTACTTTTCTCAGAGGATCCTAACCCTCCAGTTTCTGTATTATAAATAAATGTGGCGTTTTCTGATCGATGAAGCAACCTGTAAAAATGATAGGCATAAACGCTGTCCTTCTCTGAGTAAGTAGGTAGACCAAAACGCTTTTTCATGTGAAAAGGAATGTAAGAAGCCGTACTTTTTCCTGCTGGTAGAGTTCCCTCGTTAACTGATAGCATGATCAGATTTTTGTAGTCCAGCGCTCTGGTTTCCAGCAGTCCCATGATCTGTAATCCTTTAACTGGCTCACCTATAAAATCAAGTTTTTTGAGGGGTAGTAGATGCCTGAATACATAACTTAAAATACGTTCATCTTGAATTTTGTGACCTGATCGCATGAGGTTCCTAACGCCTCCTAAGACTTCTCGCAAACCCTGTAATTGCTCAAGTTCTAAGGAGCGATTACCTTCTTTGAAATAAAGGTCTCTCAATTTGAGAATCATTTTCTCAAGCTTTTCAAGAATAGATGGGATATCATTTTTGACATCCAATACATCCAAAAGCATACTGCCATTATTATGACCCAGATCTTCAGGCGTCACATAAACCAAATTTTCTTTTCTGATTTGAGCTCTATAATCATACCCATCTGCTTCAATCAGCGAGTGGGTAAAGGGAGATTCCAGAAACCGAATCAAATTCTTAAAGTAAAAACCTACTTCATTTTTCTCTACAATCAGCTTAATATAGTCTAACACAAAAGCTGCAACGGGTAGCTTATCCAAACTAACACCCATGGTCACATTATAAGCGGGAATACTATCAGGGAGTGAGGTAAGCAAGGGTAGTAGTAAATTTTCATCGGCTAGGATGACGACGGTATTCTCAATTTCTTCTGGAGGTAATTGTGCCAGTTTTCTAGCAGCGACTTGAACCATACCCATCGTACCATTAATACCAGCAATCTCGATATTTTTCTCATTTGCAAACTGATCGGAAACGATATCGAGGGGCTGTGTCTTATAGTAATCCCATTTCATTTGAAACGTTGAGATGAATTTTCCAGCATCATGATACGGCCGATTCAGGAAATACTTATCTGTATCCCAATAAATGCGAGCTATTTGTTTTTCAAGTAATTTCTGGATGATCTCTGATTCTGCTGTATTCAAGGCATTCAACCCGAAAAACACTACTGGGGATTCATTAGAGACATTTCTTAGTCTATCAGGGAGTTGGTTAGATTTTGTGAGGGTTTCATAAGCCACACGATAAGCCAGACCTTGGTAGAGGGTGCCTTTTTTGAGGCAGCTTTCGCGAAAGCGGGAATAATAAGCGCCGAGTCGTTTCCAAAATTTCAAATAACTAGAAATCATGGTAGTAGGCTCACCGCCCAGCGACCAATGCCAATTTTCCAGTTCTTTTATATTACCTAGATAATTAAAGAAATCCTCTGGAGCAACGAGATAACGATCCAGCTCATTGAAATCCTTGAGAATCGTAGGTGCCCATCCTAGGAAGTCGTCATAAGATACCTGTTCGTCCCCAGGCTGTACCGCTAGATAACTTTCATAAAACAAAGGCATCAAATCCAGATCGGGAACAATTTCCATTCCTGACAACTCTGCGATAAACTCCTCCACGCTATATATCGCCGGCAGAAAAATGGGCTTAGAGATCATCGTAGCCAGAGATTTAGTCAAGAAGGTCGCCACCCTGCGAGAGGGTACGACATAAGTAAGCTGGGTAACGTCTAGATTTCTTTGGTTTAGGTCGTTTAAAACTTGGCTGATGAAGGAGTTGTCGGTCATTGATGGGAAACTAAAGACCTTAAATATAATACAGAAAAAACCCACCGCTATGGGTGGGTTTCTTAAATAATATATTGAAAAACTTATTTCAATTTAAATGTAAATTCAGATCTACGTGAAGCTTGATATTGCTCTTCTGTACAGTTGTTGTTTGCACAGTCAAATACTGAATTTTCTTCACCTTTACCTTCACCGCTCAATCTTGAAGCGTCAATTCCTTGTTCTGTAAGGTACTTCACGATAGATTGTGCTCTACGCTCTGTAAGGTCTAGGTTGTATTCCTTGCTACCACGTACATCGGCATAAGCCTCTGCGGTAAGTTGCATGTTAGGATATTGCTTCAACAAGTCTGCAATTTTATCCAGTTCAAGTGCTGCATCAGGACGTATGTTGTCTTTGTCAAAGTCAAATAAAATATTTTCAAGTACGATTTTAGGTAGTGCAGGCTCGATTGGAGTCAACATAACTTCTACCATTGCATCACCATTCTTCATAACGTCAAGCTGTGCCTCGCCGCTTTCAAACTTCACTTTTGTACCACGTGCGGTAATCATTTGTTCTCCAACAATGGTGAACATTGCCTGACCATCCTCATCTGCAGTCTGGCTAGGCATGCTGTTGCCCTCTGCATCTGCTACACTCAGAATGGCAGAAGGAACAGGCTCACCAGTTTCAGCATTGATAGCTACCACGGTAACCTCAATTTCAGGAATGATCTTCTTCAAGGTATATATGTCATCACTTCCTTTACCTCCTTCACGATTAGATGAAAAATAACCTTTGTCATTTTCTACATCATAAGTATAAGCGATATCATCAAGGTTTGAATTTACAGGTGCTCCCAGATTAGTCACCACACCATCTTTATACATGAAGATGTCCATACCTCCTATCCCTAAATGACCATTACTTGAGAAATAAAGTGTGCCATCATCTGCAATAAATGGAAAACTGTCTTTTCCAGAAGTGTTTACTTCAGGTCCCAAATTTTCTGGCTCATAAATGATTCCATCAACAAGTGTAGCCTTGTAGATGTCAGACTCTCCGTAACCTCCTGGCGCCTCGCTGGCGAAATAGATGGTCTTACCATCTTTAGAAATAGAGGGGTGACCCACGCTGTATTCTTTAGAGTCCAGTTCTGTGGCTTGGATGTCTCTCCACTCGCCGTTAGCATTCAAGGCACGGTAAATATTCAATTTACTCTGACCGTCTTTTGCTTTATTGAAGTCACCGTCAAAGTAGTCTACTCTAGTAAAAAACATGAAACGCTGATCAGGAGTCATGTCTAGCGTACCCTCATGATATTTAGTGTTAACATCACCTTTCAAAAGCTGTGGTTCTCCCAAGCTATCATTTTCTTGAATCTGTACTTCGTAAATATCTAAATATGGCTGCTCGTTCCAGCCGTATTTTTTACGCTCTTGATTACGGGCACTTGAGAAATAAACTTTGTCACCAATAATTATGGATGCAAAATCACTAGCCTCAGAGTTAATATCAAAAGATACTGCCTCATACCCTGGCTCCATGCTCAAGATATCGTCGATGTAATTTTTGTTAGATACATACAATTTTGCACGCTTATCGTCTGGAGCGGCCGCAGCAAATTGATCCATGATCGTATTTGAAGTATCATATTTTTGATTTGACTTCAAAGTTTGCGCATAGCGATACAATGTTTCAGCATCTGGATTATCTTTAACTGCGCGAGCATAGTATTTCTCGGCACTTTTGTAATCGCTATTGTAATAATAGGCGTTAGCAAGATTAGTGTAAACGTGTTGCGTACGCTCTCCTCTCTCGATCAATTTTTCATACTCTTCAGCAGCGTCTACATAACGTAATTGAGAGTATAGCCTATCTGCCTTTTTTGTCGCTTTGCTCTGCGCATTTACATTACCTAAAGTGGCGATCAAAGCAAAAATTAAAACATATATTTTTTTCATGATGGTAGTGCTGTATTATTAGAAGAATCGTGGAGATTGCATAACCCTACGTGGGAATGAAAGATCGAAGCTCAAGAAAACCTCGTGAGAGCTTTGAGCCGCAAATGAAATATCAGATACTACGCGGTCATAAGCATAGCCCATTCTGATATTTTTTGTGAGGTAAAAGCCTATCAAACCACTAAAAGAATCTTCATAACGATAAGAAACACCCAGTTCAACTCTTTGACTGAAAAGAAAGTTTGTATTTATATCAAAACTGACTGGTGATTCAAACGCACCTTTTACTAAAAAGTGTGGTTTAAACTTAACGCTTTCAGACAAGTCAAAAACATATCCACCCGTTAAAAAGTAATGTTGGGTTTCGTTACCGATGTTTCGACCATTATCGTCGAGATGGGTTGCATTGAGCATGTTAGGGACTGAGAATCCTACGTAATAATTATCGCTGTAGAAGAAGGCTCCAGCACCTAAATTTAAACTGCTTTCACTAAATGTTTCATTCAAAGGGTCGTTGGGTTCTAGCAACAGAACATCACCTAGTTGATAAAAACTTACACCTGCCTTAAGTCCCAGGGCAAGCTGAGTCGTTTTACCAGTCCTCAATCTATAGGAAAAATCTCCGTAAACATTCTGTTCTTTAAAAGGCCCTAGTTGATCCGAAATAAATGACAGGCCAACCCCTACATTTTCACCTATGGGACTACTACCGGCAAGAGTGAAAGTTTCTGGAGCACCATTTACACCAGACCATTGCTGACGGTATAGTGAAGTGACTGTAAGAAGATCGTTTGTTCCCGCATAGGCAGGATTGATCACATTTTGATTATACATGTACTGGGTATACTGAGGGTCTTGCTGCGCTTGCGTTATAAACGAGCCCATAAGCATTGCCACCACTACTGAGAGTAAAAGTTTTTTCATCCTCAAAATCGGGATTTAGGGGTTAATTACTTGGTAAAACTTTTGTTTGGAGTCTAAGTAACATGTCAAAACCAAAAGTTTGAACAAGGATAACAACTTTCTTAAAAATAAGCTAAACAATCCTTGATTATTTCGTAGCAGTTTTCTTAAAAAAATCTAATCAGCTCATGCATAAGAAGGATTATATAACCCAGATTTCAGTTTCGTCTCAAGATCATATATACGGGAAAATGGTCGCTATAACCGCCCTTATACCTATTCCCTACAAATGTACGAGCAGGCTGACCGCGATACCGTCCCTTCCATTGTCGTAGCATAATGTCATCAAAAATATCTGCCTTGTAGAAATACAGATGATCGGGCAGGTCATTTTCAAAATCAGGTGAAATGAGCATCTGATCAAAGAGATACCATTTAAATTTATGATTAACCGTTCCGCGTCTTGAGTTTTTGAGCTGCCGCGTGACATTTTTGTAACCTGCTGAACTCAGCATCTGCATACTATCATTCTCTGGTTCGTCATTAAAATCGCCCAGAAGTATGGTGTTGCTTTCAGCAGCTTTATTCATTGAGATTTGTTGAAGCAACTGTCGAGCGACTTCTATACGTTTGAAATTAGTACAATCTGCTCCATCGCGTCGTGATGGCCAGTGATTGACATAGATATTTATTGGAAAACCTGCCAAAACACCTTTCACGTACAAAATATCTCTCGTGGTATCCTTAACGCCATTCCCGTCTTCAAGGTAAACATGCAATGCTTCTGACTTTTTCACTTTAAAATGCCGCTTGTCATATAAAAGTGCCGTGTCTATGCCTCGTTCATCTGGACTATCGTAATGCACATAGCCGTAATCATGACCTTTAAAAACGGACTGTTTCAGTAAGTCCTCGATCACTTTATCATTTTCGACCTCTGCAACACCTATAATGTGGGGCAGTCTGCCAGTTTCACGCAAACCTATTTTTCCTAGAGCTCTAGCCATGCGATCTAGTTTTTTACTGTATCGGGTTCGGGTCCATTGCAACCTGCCCTCTTCGGTAAAATCTGCATCGAGGATACGCTTGTTGCGGGTGTAATCAAATAGGTTCTCTAAATTGTAGAAGGCTATGGTATATTGCTCAAAGGCCTGTGGACTCAACATTAATTTTATGGATCGTATAAGTAAGAAGGGTACAATATAAAGCACAACTCGCATTCAGTCTTGTTTGTTCAAAACATTTGATTAGTGCCGTTATCATTTGGTGTACTTGCCCTAGGTATCTTTGTTTTGTAAAATAGCTTGTGGAGAATTACGCTTTCGCGAAAGCGTACTCACTACAAACATCTATCTTAATACCGAAATTTCTAAAAATGAATCGTCCTCTAGTCGTTTTGATCCATGGATTTCTAGGTAGTGCTTACCAATGGGATTTGATCCATAAGGAGTTAGCACCTCACTTCGACATTTTAAAATTTGAACTGCCAGGTCACGGCAATCGCTATGATGAAGTTTATGAATACTCTATTGAAAAGCTTGCCGATGAGGTCTTTGTCCAAATTGAAAACAAACTTTCTAAATCGGTTCATGTGATAGGTCACAGCATGGGTGGCTACATTGCAGCGGCGCTCACAGCCCGCTATCCAGACGCTTTTTCCCAAACCATTTTAATCAATAGCATTGCCGGTCCGGATTCCACAGCAAGGAGGGAGCACCGCAACAGATCATTGCGATTGATCCAGCGTTATCATAAAGCGTTTACAAGTATGGCAATCAGCAATTTGTTCTTTGCTAGCGAACATGAGAGTCACTCTGAATCAATCAAATTAATGAAAATTCAGGCAGCCAAAATTCCTGAAATAGCGGTCAAAAATGCGATTATCGCTATGCGAGATCGTAAGGATATAACTAAAAAATGGCCCGCTTTGAAACCATTAACCTACATATACAGCAAAGACGACCCTATAATCGACCATGAAATAGTCACAAGTGAGGCCCAACTGTTAAACGCAGATGTTTGTGAATTAAATTCTGGCCACATGGGAATCTTGACACACTCGCAGGAGATTATTGATCTATTGAAACCTATTCTTCAGTTTCATTGAAACTGTTCCAACCCATTGCTTTGATTTCTACTTGCTCACCGCCGCGGGTCACGAGATGCATACCGCTTGATGCGGGTAAAGCATGACCTATAACGCTTAGATTTGGGTTGCCTTTGATTTTCTCATAGTCATTTTGTGGAATGGTAAAAAGCAGCTCGTAATCTTCACCTCCACTTAAGGCTATGGTTGTACTGTCCAGGTTAAATTCTTCACAGGCGTTGATCACCGTGGGATCGAGAGGTATTTTTTCCTCATAGATTGTCATTCCTACATTTGAACTTTTACAGAGGTGAATGATTTCTGAACTCAAACCATCAGAAAGATCAATCATTGCGGTAGGTTTTACTTCAAGTTTCTTGAGCAACTCTGTAATGTCCTTACGAGCCTCTGGCTTGAGCTGACGCTCTATGAGATAGGTATATGCCTCGATGTCTGGTTGGCTTTGAGGGTTTTCTTTAAAAACTGCCTTTTCTCGTTCTAAAATTTGAAGTCCCATATAAGCAGCTCCCAGATCACCAGAAACCACGAGTAGATCGCCATCCTGAACTCCTGATCTTTTTACAATATCTTCTTTCTTTTGTTCTCCCAGCGCGGTTACAGAAATCATGAGGCCAGATGTTGAGGCAGTAGTGTCGCCACCTACAAGGTCTACCCCATAAATCTTACAAGCAAGATTTACGCCTTCATATAATTCCTGAACTGCCTCCACAGGAAAACGATTAGAAATAGCAATGGATACCGTAATCTGTTTTGCAGCGGCATTCATGGCATATACATCAGAAAGGTTTACAATGACCGCCTTATATCCCAGATGTTTAAGTGGCACATAACTTAAATCAAAGTGCACGCCTTCCACGAGCATGTCAGTAGTGATCACGGTGGCCTCCTTATGGTGGATCACCGCGGCGTCATCGCCTATACCTAATAACGTGCTTTCATTATTGATCTCAAGATTCTGGGTGATGTGATCGATCAGCCCAAATTCTCCCAATTGCTCCACGGGAGTACGTTGTGGATTTCTGTCTTCTATCATACTGCAAAAATAAAAGTCTCAGCCCTCACTCTATGTAAAATCAAGCCAAGAAAAATTTATCACCGTGACCTATAACTAAATACAATATACTCATTTAAGAATACCATTAATCAATCGACTAAGCCCTAACCTGTATTGTATATTTGTAATTATTCAAATTATTACGATGATAAGTGTTTCAGAAACTGCAAAAAGTAAGCTTGCCCAGCTCATGAGTGAGGAGGGGTATGCGATAGACACAGATTTTGTGCGCGTGGGGGTTAAAAGCGGTGGTTGCAGCGGTTTATCCTATGATCTGAAGTTTGATCGTGAATCGGCTGATACTGATAAAATTTTTGAGGCAAACGATGTGAAAATTGCCGTCGATAAGAAAAGTTTTCTTTATCTAGTAGGGACAACCTTGGAATATAGTGGCGGACTCAATGGGAAAGGGTTTGTCTTTAACAATCCTAATGCACAGCGCACCTGCGGATGTGGAGAAAGTTTCAGTTTGTAAGAGGATGATTGGATTGTTAGGCTTTCGCGCAGTCCCCAAGCATTTTGACTCCGCTCAATGACCACGGAGTCGATGGGAAAGCGCTAACAAAAAACTAAGAAAAGAGATGTCAAAATATACAGAAGAAGAGTTACAGAAAGAACTGGAGACTAAAGAATATGAGTATGGTTTCTATACTGATATAGAGTCAGATACGATACCCATAGGGTTAAGCGAGGATGTCATCAGAGCGATTTCTGCAAAAAAAGAGGAGCCACAGTGGATGCTGGAATGGCGACTTGAATCATACAGGCACTTTGTTTCCATGCACGAGCCAGAATGGGCAAATGTTCATTATGAGAAACCAGATCTTCAATCCATATCCTACTACTCGGCCCCTAATAAAAAGCCTAAGTATAACAGCCTGGACGAGGTAGATCCAGAACTGCTGGATACTTTTAATAAATTAGGGATTTCACTGGATGAGCAGAAAAAACTTGCTGGGGTAGCAGTTGATATTGTTATGGATTCAGTATCGGTAGCAACGACTTTTAAAGAGACTCTCGCTGAGAAGGGAATCATATTCTGTCCTATTTCCGAAGCGATTCAAAAACATCCAGAGCTCGTAAAGAAATATCTAGGAACTGTAATCCCTCAAAGGGACAACTATTACGCAGCATTGAATAGCGCCGTGTTTTCAGACGGTTCATTTTGCTACATACCTAAGGGTGTACGCTGCCCCATGGAATTGAGCACATACTTCAGAATCAATCAAGCTGGTACGGGACAGTTTGAACGTACCCTCGTTATTGCAGATGAAGGAAGTTACGTGAGTTATCTAGAAGGTTGTACGGCTCCCATGAGGGATGAAAACCAGCTGCACGCGGCTTGTGTGGAGTTAATTGCATTAGAAGGTGCTGAGATCAAGTATTCAACGGTGCAAAACTGGTATCCTGGTAATAAAGAAGGAAAAGGTGGTGTCTACAACTTTGTAACTAAAAGAGGTCTTTGCGAGAAAAACGCAAAAATCTCGTGGACACAAGTAGAAACCGGTAGTGCCGTTACCTGGAAATATCCTAGTTGTGTACTCAAGGGAGATAATTCTGTAGGCGAGTTTTATTCGATTGCTGTCACTAATAATTTTCAGCAGGCTGATACAGGAACTAAAATGGTGCATTTAGGCAAAAACACTAAGTCGACCATTATATCTAAGGGAATAAGTGCTGGGAAGTCTCAAAACAGTTACCGTGGACTGGTTCAAATACAACCTAGAGCTACTAATGCGCGCAACTTCTCGCAATGTGACAGCTTATTAATGGGTAACGAGTGTGGGGCACATACGTTCCCTTACATCGAGACAAAGAATAACAGCGCCAAAGTCGAGCATGAGGCCACTACCAGTAAAATAGGTGAAGACCAGATATTTTACTGTAATCAGCGTGGGATCGATACGGAGAAGGCTATAGCATTGATCGTAAATGGTTTTTCTAAAGAAGTCTTGAACAAACTGCCCATGGAGTTTGCGGTTGAGGCTCAAAAGCTTCTAGAAATCAGCTTAGAGGGATCAGTAGGATAAATCACAAGTCGTTATCATGAAAAACTTATTTTCTGTTTTGCTGGTCTTATTAACGTTGACCAGTTGTAAAAACAACACTTCAGAACAATCAGATGAAGAAATAATCGAAGTTCAGGAGATCAAGGAAATTCCTGTTCCTGAAGGTCAGCAACGCTATGAAGGGGATTTTGTTTATGCTGTAGACGCGGCCGTGCTCACGGCAAACAATAATTTTTATGCTGTAAAGATCGATTCCATGATGATGAAGCTCAACAGCATAGCTGAAGCTCTCAAAGAAAATGAATATGATGCCGTTAACGTGGTCATACACGGTATTGAAGAACCTAATCCCATGCGCGTGGAAACGGGAGAGGGCTGGGAAAGAATGATCACTATCAAAAAAATAATTGAAGTAACTCCTGCAAACAACTCGCAGGTAATTACTACAGGAAACCGTAAACTTCCTATAAACGACACAAAGTAATTATGCTAAGGATAAAGAATCTACACGCCTCAATCGAGGACAAGGATATTTTAAAAGGGATCGATCTTGAAGTCAATCCAGGTGAAGTACATGCCATTATGGGCCCTAATGGTTCTGGTAAGTCTACGCTTGCAAACGTGATTGCAGGTCGTGAAGATTATGAGATGACTCAAGGTGAAATTGTTCTTGAGGGAGCAGATATAAGTGAAATGGATCCAGATGAACGAGCACACAAAGGCGTTTTTCTTTCTTTTCAATACCCTGTAGAGATTCCAGGGGTGAGCGTAACTAATTTTATGAAAACGGCTATCAACGAGACTCGCAAGGCTCAGGGCAAAGATGACATGAGCGCAAAAGACATGCTCAAATTGATACGCGAGAAGTCTGAAATGCTGGAAATAGATCGCAAATTTCTATCGCGCTCACTTAACGAAGGGTTCTCTGGCGGTGAGAAGAAACGTAACGAGATCTTTCAGATGGCGATGCTGGAACCTAAACTCGCTATACTCGATGAGACAGATTCTGGTCTTGATATTGATGCATTGCGCATCGTGGCAAATGGTGTCAACAAACTGCGCAGCAAGGAAAACGCAACTATTGTAATCACCCACTACCAACGGCTTCTAGACTATATCGTTCCGGACTTCGTACACGTGCTTTATGATGGAAAGATCGTTAAATCTGGAGGCAAGGATCTTGCACAAGAATTGGAAAAACGTGGTTACGACTGGATTAAGGAAGAAGCTGCGGCAGTTTAGAAAACAGTCCAGTAAAGATTAAATGGGATACGCTTTCGCGAAAGCGGAATAAAATCAACAGCATGAGTTTCAAAGAAAACGTTCTTTCCTCTTTTATGGCACTTGAAGATCAAGTGGATACGGAAAGTTATGTACACGAAATAAGAAATAGAGCTCTGGGAGAGTTTGAGAAAAAAGGACTCCCGCAAAAGAAGGATGAGGCTTACAAATACACGTCATTAAAAGCGTTGTTCAACAAGGAGTATACCATGTTTCCAAAGCATGAAAGTTCTCTCGAGTACTCAGACATTCAAAAGTATCTTGTTCATAATATAGATACCTATCGAGTGGTATTTATCGATGGTGTTTACAGTTCTTACTTATCTCAGACCACACATGATAAATATGATGTGTGCTTGATGTCTAGTGCGTTGACTAATGCAAAGTACGCTGAGGTCATTGAAAAATATTACGATAAAATTGCGGGCAAGGACGGCGTTACTTCATTAAACACAGCTTTTGCAAAAGAGGGAGCTTACATTAAAATAGGAGATAATACATCAGTTCGTAAGCCTATCGAGGTTGTGTATTTTACAACAGGTAAAGAAAATAATCTGATAGTTCAACCTCGTAATCTAGTGGTTGTAGGTAAAAATTCTCAAGTCCAAATCGTTGAGCGTCATCAGAGTCTAACCAGCAATGCAGTTTTTACCAACTCTGTAACCGAGATTTTTGCAGATCGCGATGCCGTGGTGGATTACTATAAAATTCAGAACGATAAGCTAGAAGCCTCTTTAATAGACCACACAAGCGCAGAGCAGCAACAGGGTAGTGAAGTACGACTTCATACTTTTTCCTTTGGCGGTGCGCTTACGCGAAATAACCTCAACTTTTATCAAAAAGGTCAACATTGCAACTCACTTTTAAACGGTGTTACCATTATTGAAGGCAAGCAACACGTGGATCATAGTACGCTGGTACATCATACTGCTGAGAATTGCACCAGCTACCAAGAGTATAAACAAATTTTTGATGATAAATCTGTGGGAGTTTTTAATGGTAAGGTGCTCGTAGATAAGGTGGCTCAAAAAATAAACGCATTCCAGCAGAACAACAACGTTTTAATAAGTGATAAAGCAACGATCAATGCAAAGCCCCAACTAGAAATTTTTGCTGATGATGTGAGCTGCTCGCATGGTTGCACCATAGGCCAGCTGGACGATGATGCTTTATTCTATATGCAATCTCGTGGTATACCACTCAAAGAGGCAAGAGCACTGCTCATGTTTGCTTTTGCAAATAGTGTTTTGGAAAGTGTGAGAATTCCGGAAATAAAAACTAAGGTGACAAAATTGATCGCAAAGAAACTAGGCGTGGATATAGGTTTTGATCTATAGAGATCAATCACTTCAAACCTTAAAACTCAAAAGCTTGATTTAAATCAGGCTTTTTTTGTAGAAGTAATTAGAATAAAGATTTAGGAATTGTAATTGAAAGAAATACTGAAGCAATATTATTTATAAAACCTCTCTCAGTCTATTCAGAATACGGGAGATTTTAATTGAATTAGTCACCTTCAAATAACCTTTGATTTTCTTATTCCCAAAAATAGAAGTGGGAAGTAGAGGATACTTTTCTCTATCGGCGCAAATTTGATTTTCATCTGGTTGAGCGTATGGAGCAAAACCGGCATAAGGGTGTGTATTTCCCCATAACGTAATTGTAGGTACTTTAAATATTGCGGAGAGATGGCCATTGCCACTATCCATTGCGATCATGGCGTCTAGATTAGAAATGATCTCTAACTCTTCTTCAAATCTAAATTTGCCAGCCATATTAAAGACTTGAGAAGTGGTTGCCGCGACGAGGTCGAGTTTTTTTTCTTCTTTTGCCCCACCACCTATCAATATGATTTTTGCATCAAAATCACGAGCAATTCGTTGGGTAATTTTACGAGCACGCTTGACCGTAAGTGCCTTGGTTTTGTGTGCGGCAAAAGGAGCAAAACCTATCCACTTGGTGGATTTATCTTCAATAAGATCTTTAACCTTAGCAGATAGCTTACGCCTCGACAAAAATTGGTTTTTTTCTAATTGAAACTCAAACCCAGCTTTATGAAAAACTTGTGCATAACGATCAGTCGTGTGGGTTAGGGGTTCAAAGAAATTGGGATCCTTGACCAGTCTTTTCTTTTCTGCCCGACCTTTATCGATAGTGTAAACCTTTGATCCTGTAATGAGGTTGCGCAGAACCTTAGTTCGCAAGACTTCATGCAGATCTACAAAGGCATCAATTTCAAGCGCATTGATCTCTCGAGATAATTTAACTAATCCGGGTAAACCTTTGTGTCGTCCTTTTAAACTTGCCTCTATAGGGTTTACTTGCTCCATACCTTCAAATAGAGCAAAAAACCTCTTTTGAGTAAGCAGAAAAATCTCAATTGATGGATACATTTTACTGAATGCCAGAAGCACAGGCACTACCATGGCAACATCGCCCATCGCACTAAGACGGGAGACTAAAATCCTTCTGGGAATAGACATCTAGTATTTATTTGCTGTTGCGCAATACTGGATTAAGCTCGTCGTCGTTATACATTTTCATCTGCTTATAGACTTTCATGTGCTTGTCTCCATTTGAGATATCTTCAAGCAATTGATCGAGAGCAGAACTCAGATCTTTACGCTGTTCCAGTAAAACCTGCAATTTTGCATCACACGCAATTCTATGTTCTTCAGTTGCATCTTGTCTTGTGGCCTCCAGATGCATATGATAGATCTTTAACGCAAGAATAGAGAGTCGATCCACCGCCCAGGCAGGGCTTTCTGTATTAATAGTCGCATCATCTTTAACCGTAACATCGCTATATTTCTTAAGAAAATAACTATCAATGTATTCTACGGTATCTGTTCTGTCTTGATTGCTGGCATCGATTTTTCTCTTGAGCTTGAGAGCGGCTTCAGGCTTGATATTAGGGTCTCTTATAATGTCTTCATAAGCCCATTGAACAGTATCAATCCAGCATTTGCGATACAATAAATGTTCAATTAACTCTGTATTGCGATTATATGGATTATGAAAACCCTGATCGACAGAGTCCATCTCTTTGTATTTTTTAATAACCTCCTGAAAAATGGTATTTGCCTTCTCTGAAAACATAAGTCAATTTTATAATACAAATATAAAGAGTTCTTGACCGGCATTTCAGCACGGGAATACTTTACAAATGAATTAAGCTCCTGCAAAAAACTTGTGGCGAGTCTCAAAAAATGATCAAATCCATTTATTATGTATTATTTTTGCAATTCCAATAAGAATTTGAAACAAGATGAAAGAAGTTTTTGAGGCGGTAGCATGGTTTCACGAGGAGGTGCTCTTCGTTCCTTTTGATGCTTTGAGAGAATTGGAGAATGATAACTGGTGGTTAGCTAATGCTATTTCATGGATCTGCATTATCATTTTATGTGTTGCCGTAGGTTACTGGATGAAACAACTGCGCATTTTTGAACAAAATGGTGAAGAGGACAAAACTCAAACTGCTCACTCCTTCCTAGGAAAGAACCAGCAGTAAGGTTTTGCCACATTGAAATAACAAGTTTATAGGTCAAAACCTATATCCTTGCGATAATAAATCCTATCATAGTGCAATTTAGAAGCATTTTGATAGGATTTTTTTAGTGCCTCTTTAAAATCATCGGCAAAACTGGTGACGGCTAGAACACGACCGCCGCTGGTAACGATTTCTCCATTCTCGCCGTTTGTGGTACCTGCATGAAATACGATGGAATCGTCCACCTCATCAAGACCTTTAATCTCCTTCCCTTTCTCATAGGCTTCTGGATAACCTCCTGAGACGCACATTACAGTTGTTGCTGATCGTTGATCGATTTCTAGATGTTGTTTGGATAATTCCGCTTTCGCGAAAGCGTGCAAATGTTCCAGCAAATCACTTTTTATACGCGGCAGAACAACCTCAGTCTCCGGGTCACCCATGCGCACATTGTATTCAATCACATAAGGCTCATTGTTCACGATCATTAGACCTATGAAAATGAACCCTTTATAATCTAATTGATCTGTATTTAGTCCGCTTACCGTGGGCTTGACGATGTCTTTCTCGATTTTTTGCATGAGTTCATCATCAGCAAATGGTACGGGTGAAACAGCTCCCATACCGCCCGTATTCAAGCCTGTGTCTCCCTCTCCTATTCTTTTATAATCTTTTGCCGTAGGAAGGATTTTGTAGCTTTTACCATCTGTCATGACGAAGACGCTCATCTCGATCCCGTCCAAGAACTCCTCAATCACTACTTTTTCTGAAGCAGCGCCAAATTTTCCAGAGACCAGCATATCCTCAAGGGCTTGTTGCGCCTCTTTTTTATCTTGAATGATTAAAACGCCCTTACCACCTGCTAGTCCATCAGCTTTGAGTACATAGGGGGGTGTGAGCCTATCTATGAATTCCATACCTTGCTTAAGAGTAGTGGCCGTAAAACTCTCGTAAGCAGCGGTGGGAATACCATGCTTTACCATAAATTGCTTAGCATACTCTTTAGAACCTTCTAGCTGCGCGGCTTCTCTTGAGGGACCGATAACATTTATGTGATGGAGCTCTTCATCTGCCGAAAAGAAATCATAGATACCTTCCACAAGAGGAGCTTCAGGGCCTACAAGCACCATCTCTATATTTGACTTTAGGCATAAAGATTTGATACTCGGAAAATCTGTCACGGAAAGGTTCACATTTTCAGCAATTTGAGCGGTCCCAGCATTGCCAGGTGCAACAAATAGCTGATTTAACAACGGACTTTTCTTTATGGAATAAGCAAATGCGTGTTCTCTACCTCCCGCACCCAGTATCAAAACGTTCATGAAGCTATGATTTAATGAATAACAAAAATAGTAGTTCCCGATAGCAGAATTGGTACATTTGCCTATAAACCTGAAGGTAAATTGGACTTATTTAAGAGCGTTTTGAAATTTAAAGGGTTTCCCATAGATCTGGCGACCCAGCGGCTTCAGGAAATTCAATCCATACCTGATCATTTATACGAAGATTACCTTGAGGACGGAAAAAATGATATACTCAAATTTCATTTTGAGAATAACGAATATTATAAAAACATCTTAGACGGGCAGCTCCCTAAAAATTGGAACGATGTTCCCATCCTAACCAAAAAAGACCTACAAGCACCTTTATCAAATAGACTATCCAAAGGATATGAAAAGGGAGTTTATATCAATAAGACTTCTGGCTCTAGTGGTACGCCTTTCATTTTTGCTAAGGACAAGTTTTCACATGCCTTAACTTGGGCTTATATATTAAATTGTTACGATAATTACAATATTGATTTTGGAAAAGCCCTGCAGGCTCGGTTTTACGGAATTCCTTTGGATTTTGTAGGTTATAGAAAAGAAAGGCTCAAAGATTTTTTAAGTAAACGGTATCGCTTTCCTGTTTTTGATCTTTCTGATAAAGTTCTGGATGAATATGTCAAAACCTTTAAGAAAAAGGCATTTGAATATGTTTACGGATACACCAGCTCTCTAGTGCTTTTTGCAAAATATCTAAAATCTAAGAGTGTCGTACTCAATGAGGCTTGCCCAACTCTTAAAAATTGTATCGTGACTAGTGAGATGCTCTTTCCAGAAGACAAAAAACTATTGGAGGAGAGCTTCGGTGTATTTGTGATCAATGAATACGGAGCGAGCGAACTGGATCTAATCGCCTTCACAAATAAAAACAATGAATTTGAGCTGAACAACCAGACATTGTTCATTGAGATAGTGGACGATAATAATCAGCCCGTACCTCATGGTATGCCAGGAAATATTATAGTTTCTTCATTATACAACAAGGCTCACCCTATGATACGATATGCCATAGGAGACTTAGGGATTATTGATCCATCTAGTACTGCAAAAAATCAAATCTTGAAAAAACTAGTTGGACGTACAAATGATGTTGCCGTTCTTGCTGATAATAAAAAGGTGCCCGGACTCACTTTCTACTATGTTACTAAAAGTGTGATAGATGATACTGCAAATATTAAGGAATTTATTGTCGAGCAACTTGCAGTAAATGAGTTCAAAGTGACCTATACTGCTGACCAAACCATAAATTCCGAGAAAGAGAAAGCCATAAAACAGGCTTTGGAAAAATATGTAGGCTCTGGTTTGCATATCTCCATTGAAAAAGTAGATCTGCTAGATCGTGGAGCACGAGGCAAACTCAAACAATTCATTTCTCATTTGTAATGGAAAAGAGAGAAATACTGATCATTTCAAACTACTATCCGCCTGAAAGTGGCGCTGCAGCAAATAGAATTCAAACGCTTGCTCATGCTTTGAGAGATCGTGATTTTGACACACAGGTAGTTTGTCCGTTGCCTAATTACCCTACTGGTCAAATTTTCAAGGGATTTAGCGGCAAGCTTCTCTCAAAAACTCAAGAAGATTCTATTACGGTGAATAGGCTGTGGTTGTGGCCCAGCAAATCTGAGAATAAATTTGTTCGTCTTTTCAGCATGCTTTCATTTGCCTTCAGCTTGAGTGTGTTTTTATTATTTGCTAAAACTCCCAAAAAAGTTATTATTCAATACTCTCCTGTTTTTGTAGGATTTGCTGGTGTTTTCTGGTGCTGGCTTTTAGGCAAAAAGGTGATATTGAACGTGTCTGATTTATGGCCACTGGCGGGTCTTGAAATCGGTTTGTTGAATAAAGGAACCTATTACAACCTGCTTGAGAAAATGGAGTCGTTCTGCTACAAAAAAAGTGATTTGGTTTTAGGACAGTCAGAAGAAATTTTAGAGCACGTCAAGAAACAAACAAAAGAAAAAGAACTTTTCCTCTATCGCAACTACCCCACCTTTACTCCAGCTGATCCTGAGGTCAAACCGATCCAAAAACCTATCAAAATAGTTTATGCTGGACTGGTAGGTGTCGCCCAGGGGCTTTCAAAGATTTTCTCGCAGGTAACCATACCAAGCGATATAGAATTCCATATCTATGGTGATGGACCAGATATGAGTTCCTTAGAAAACCTCAAAAAAACCCAAATTACGTTTCACGGATCAGTAACTCGAGAGGTTCTACATCAAGAACTTCAAAATTATGATCTTGCTTTTGTCCCGCTCATGACACGCATTTATGGATCAGTCCCTTCTAAGATTTTTGAATATTCCAGACTGGGGCTGCCTCTGTTGTACATGGGCGGCGGTGAAGGCGGCAATATAGTTCTCAATAATAAAATAGGATGGGTAATTGAGGTAGGTAACTACAAGCAGCTCGAGCGGTTCCTTGATCAACTCAAGGAGATTTCATTTGAAGAAATGAGCAAAAAACAAATTCAAGACAGAGCTATTGAAAGTTTTGATTTTAATATCCAATTTAAGAAACTCGTAGAAAAGCTTTAATAAGCTTTATCCTCTCCCGTAAACACATTTGAAACAGTCTTGAAAATGATTTTCAAATCCATCCCCAGGCTCCAGTTCTCAATATAGAATATATCATTGCGCACGCGGCCTTTGATGTCTTCCTCGGTTTCAACTTCACCTCGATAACCGCTTACTTGAGCGAGACCCGTGATACCTGGCTTTACAAAGTGCCTCACCATAAATTTATCAATACGTTGTGCGTACATATTAGTGTGACTCACCATATGTGGTCTGGGTCCAACTACGCTCATATCACCTATCAAAACATTAAAAAACTGAGGTAGTTCATCAATACTGGATTTCCTCAAGAACTTACCAATTTTTGTAATTCTTTTGTCGCCTCTCGTCACCTGATTGAGATCGGCGATTTTATTGGGCACCATTGATCTAAACTTGTAACAAGTGAACTCTCGGTAGTCCAGTCCATTTCTTTTTTGCTTGAAAAAGACTGGTCCTTTAGATTCAAGCTTGATAATTATAGCAATTAAAGGAATCAACCATGAGAGCAATCCTACAATTACCAAAAGCGAAAAAATGATATCAAAAGAACGTTTAAAAATTTTGTTAGCAAGATCGTCCAGAGGTATTTCTCTCAAACTCAACACCGGAGTCAATCCGTAAAAATCGTATTGCAGTTGTTTTGAAAGCACCTCCTCCGTATTTGGGATAAATTTTAGCGTCCGCAGGTTGTTATCAGCAAAATCAGTAAGGTCCAGAAGCTGTTCATTACTCAACTCCTTCACACTACAAAAAATCTCATCTATATTTTGTTCCAGCACGGATTCCATGAACTTCATGAGATCAAATTTACTTTTTTTGACATCTATAAAGTCCATGGAGCGATAACCCAGATCATCGTGGGTCTGAAAGAATTGGTGTAATCGCTCTGTCTCTGCGTTTTTACCTAATATGACCACCGTACGATAATTACCTCCTAAGACACTTCTGTAGTTTTTAAGAAAAAAGAATAAGGACAATTTCAACAGGCCTATCACGCCCATGGTAGTCACAAAATAATTAATGATAAAAATGCTTTCTTGATCGATCTGGTAGAAATATCCAAAAAAGGCAAATACAACAAACAAAAAGAAAAAGCCCTGCTTCACAATTTTAATGAGTAAGGTGCTCAGCTCCGTATTACGCCTGATTTTATAAAAATCAATCTGCATGGAGATCACCACCCAACAAATTCCTACGAATAAGCCAAACGTAAATATCTCTACATCCTCATGAAAGAAAAAGTAGGCTAATGTTGTGATTACCGCAAGATCTACAAGATAGGAGACAGGCTTGATAAAGCCTGAAAACCGCTTGTTGCTATACGCAATCTTATCTTCTGATATGTTTAGCAAAGTCCTTGTGCTCACGTTTTTCCAGTTCTTCCTTTGACAGAGATTTGAAATATTCAAAGGTTTTCCTCATTCCTTCCTCGCGAGATGTTTTAGGTTCCCAGTCTAACAAACGTTTAGCAGTAGAGATATCTGGTCTTCTTCTCATGGGATCATCTTTAGGCAGGTCTTTAAAAATGATTTTTTGATTTGTACCAGTCAGTTTTACGATCTCTTGAGCAAAATCTAAGATAGTAATCTCATGCGGGTTCCCTATGTTCACGGGATCCGAATAGTCGCTGTGTAACAAGCGGTAGATTCCTTCAACTTGATCATCTACATAGCAAAAGGATCTCGTTTGGGACCCATCACCGAAAACGGTTAAATCCTCACCCCTCAATGCTTGTCCCATAAAGGCTGGGATCACACGACCATCGTTAAGTCTCATGCGAGGACCATACGTATTAAAAATACGCACAATACGAGTTTCCAGCCCATGAAACCTGTGATAGGCCATAGTCATGGATTCTTGAAAACGCTTCGCTTCATCATAAACACCGCGTGGGCCAATGGTGTTTACATTCCCATAATATTCTTCACTTTGTGGATGCACTAATGGGTCACCGTAGACCTCACTCGTACTTGCGATGAGGAGCCGAGCTTTCTTGTTCATGGCTAGTCCCAACAGATTATGAGTTCCTAAAGACCCTACTTTTAAAGTTTGAATAGGAATTTTCAGGTAGTCAATAGGGCTTGCAGGACTGGCAAAATGCAATATGTAATCCAACTTTCCCGCCACGTGCACAAAATTAGACACATCATGATGGTAGAATTCAAATTGCTCGAGAGCAAAAAGGTGCTCGATGTTCTTGAGATCTCCAGTAATCAAGTTATCCATTCCCACCACGCGATAACCTTCATCTATAAATCGATCACATAAGTGTGAACCTAAAAACCCAGCCGCACCAGTAATTAAAATTCTCTTGCTCATTGCATATCTTTAGGGTGCAAATATACTGGATTTGATGCTGTCTTAGGATTTGGTTAACAAGCTGGTGTCCTATAAGTTTAAGGTGTGTTAAGGGTAATACGCTTTCGCGAAAGCGTAACAATTCAAAACATTTCTTTTCTCAAAACCTAAACAATTTCTAACCCGCTACATATAACTGCGGAAACCAATATCTTTGTTTTCATCTTAAACAATTTATGCTAGAACAGGACGATCACAGTTACGAAAAAGCGATTCTTATAGGGGTAGTTACCCAACAGCAAACCGAGGAAAAACAGGAAGAATACCTCGATGAACTCGAGTTTCTCGCCTATACCGCAGGAGCTACTGTCCTAAAGCGGTTCTCTCAAAAAATGCAGCACCCCAATCCCAAGACTTTTATAGGATCGGGTAAAATGGAAGAAGTAGCGGCTTATGTAGAAACGCATGATGTGGGAACGGTGATTTTTGATGACGAACTCACTCCTGCTCAGCAGAAAAACATCGAGAAGATCTTGAAATCAAAGATCATCGATCGGACTTATTTGATTTTGGACATTTTTGCCCAGCGTGCGCAGACCAGTTATGCGCGTACCCAAGTTGAACTAGCTCAGTACGAGTATTTACTACCCAGACTGGTAGGTTTATGGACGCACCTCGAGCGTCAAAAAGGAGGTATCGGGATGCGCGGCCCTGGTGAGACTGAGATCGAGACCGACCGTCGTATTGTGCGCGACCGCATAAGCTTGCTCAAGAAAAAACTGGTCACGATTGATAAGCAAATGGCGACCCAGCGCGGTAACCGTGGCAAACTGGTACGTGTAGCGTTAGTGGGTTATACTAACGTGGGTAAATCCACCCTCATGAACGTGGTATCAAAAAGTGACGTTTTTGCCGAAAACAAACTTTTTGCAACACTAGACACTACCGTGCGTAAAGTCGTGGTAGGCAACCTGCCATTTTTGCTTACGGACACCGTAGGATTCATCAGAAAGCTACCCACACAACTGGTAGAATCCTTTAAATCAACCCTGGACGAAGTACGTGAAGCCGATTTATTATTACATGTTGTAGATATTTCTCATGAGTCCTTTGAAGATCACATCGCATCAGTAAACGGAATTCTTGAAGAAATTGAGGCGTTGAGCAAACCCACGGTCATGGTTTTCAATAAAATCGATCAGTACAAAGCGGAGGATTATGACGAGACCGACCTGATGACCGAGCGAACCACGGCACATTACTCGCTGGAGGAATGGCAAAAAACTTGGATGGCCCGCGATGTCGATGCGATTTTTATCTCGGCTATCGAGAAGGAAAATATGGAAGACTTTAGGAAATTGGTTTACGACAAGGTGCGCGAGATTCATGTACAGCGCTTCCCGTACAATTCCTTTTTATATCCTGATTATAGCGAGCAGGAGTAACGTAACCTTTTATGGATTAAGGCGTCTTGATGGAAACTTTATCCATGAAAACCACACTACTTTTCTATAGATTTTTATATCTCACCCTACCTTTATGTGCATCTATGTGTTGTACAGAAGAAGACGATTGGAACTACACCAATTATTCTAAAATATAGAGGAAGTAAGTCGTATCGTAAACAGACAGGATGTCTATAATATAGGTGATACGCTAATGATTGAAACCACGCTTGATATAGAACAAAGTTTTGATGGCGTGACTTTAGAGCTTGACGCTTTTCAAGCAGAGGATGGCGAGGGTTATTTCCAATTTGGTATGGCTTTGAGCAGACTGTCTGACTTTGGCGCACCTTCAACAATTAATATCGGACAAGAAAACCTCTTTGAGCAAAAGGGCTCAACATTCAGTAACAGCAATTATATAAATGGTTTGACGGTTATAGAAAACAATAGTTTTACTAACCGCTACGGTATTATTCTTAGAGACGCCGGTAATTATAGTCTAGGAGGGCAGTTAAATGATCAAGGAATATCCTTCCCATTAAATAATTATTTTAGAGCAGAAAATATCATTGTCGATATTTATAGCACTCTTGATCCATCTTTTCCATCAGGAAATTTTGAGTTTGAAGTAGTGGATTAACTACTCACCTCACGCTCAACTCCACCACAAAACCCTCATGGCTGAGCACATTCATTGACGTGGCCATCTTTAAAAATGAGAAACTGCCCTTTGATGCCTTTTAAAACGCCGCTGTGTTCAAGAGCTTTTGTGGGGTTGTAGGATTTTATGAGTTTAGGGTGGAATAGTTCAGAGTGAACAATATTTATAGTTATTGATTTTTTACAAAAATTATTAATACGTTAAGTTGTATATCTTTATCACTTATAAAAATCAATCAAAATGAAGTTCGCAAAAACTATTCTCTTTCCCATTATCTTATTGTTTACTATTTCCGCTCATTCACAATTTCCACCTAAATCATTTGATGGTAAAGTGATTTTTAATGATGGTACTGAAAAAAATGGTAAAGTTAGATTCCCTATTATGGAAACTGATGTAGTGATAGTCTTGAAATACGTCGATGGTGATAAAGATAGAATCCCAATTGAAAAAGTTAAGTTTATTGAAGTGTCTTATGGTAAAGGAAACAAAGCCCTTCTTTCAATAGGAAAATCCACTAAGTATTCTAAAAGAAAAAAAGACTTTGTTTGGCATAAACCTGGATATGGTGGTAAAAGTTGGAGAAATGTTGGTCATGTTTTTGGTATTCATGATGATTTAGTTCTTACTAGGCATGGAGCATCATATGAAATAAAGAGGAAAAGAGGCGAGGAGCAATTTTTTACTGTCTATAATGCTGGATATTTCTCATTTATATCCCACATTGATGACGAGAAAATGATTCCCCTGTCTGATATTCAATCGAAGAAAGAAAAGATTAGATTAAGAGCAATAAATTATTTTTTTACTTCAGAGGAATGCAGATCCATCATCATAGAAAAACTGACTAAAGATATAACTACCCTAGATGGAATTAATGAAATAATTCAAGAGTATACAGATTGTAAAAACTCCAAAAATGATTAGAAATTTGAAAGCTCTCTCGTTTCTGATTTTCGTTCTATTAACTTCAAGTGCTTATGGCCAATTTGGTGAACTTTGCGTAGACTGTTACCCTAGTGTTGAGGTGGGAGGAGTTAATTCCAGTATAAACGGTTTTGATAATACCAGTTCCAAAACAGGGTTTTATATCGGCTATTTTAATTATAGGTGGATCAGTGATTCTTTCGCTTTGAGAGCCGGAACCACTTATCAAAATCTGGGTGTGCAAATTGATGATGCAGAAGATAATTTTATTATCCACTCTATAAATTTTCCGATAAGTCTGCATTATACCTATCAAAATAAGTTTCAAGGTTTCATAGGTGGTGAGCTTGGTACGAACCTATTTGGCTCTTATCCCGAGTCTAATGAGTCGTCTACTATCATAGGTGCCAATGATGTCGACATACGAGAAGTAGTTTCTTTTCTTGATGCCAGCATATTCTTTGGGGTAGGTGTGATTATATCTGATAATATTGACATCAATCTAAGATACAACCTAGGCGTTACCGATGTTAGAAGTCAAGAATTCAACACAGAAGGTGAGGAATGGAAAGAAAACTGGTTAACTTTAAGCTTAGCTTACACTTGGAGGGATTGATCTGTGACGGTCAAGTCGTGGATTCAAAAACCTTTGTCAAATATTAAATCATTTAGTCATGAAATTAGCCCATCATTTTAGCTTTTATTGCCTCTTGCTGATTACCTCCTGCTCATCAAATGATGATAATCAAAGCGACTCTGAACCCCAACCTGAACCTATCGTAGCCAATGCAAGAGTTCTATCTGAAGGTGAATGTGGTCCAGATTCTGTGATGGTGGAGCTTTTTGAAATACCTACTGATAGTATTCCAGATAATACTCCTACAGATCGTTTTAGATTCTTTTTTTGGCCTGAGGAATATCAATTGGATGGGCTAGAAGTTTTTGTGGATTATCGTAATCCCCAGCCTGAAGAATTTAGAATTTGTGGAGGATCTGTTTTAGGATCTTCACGACATAGATTCATAACACGTGAAGTTCTTCTTCCTACAGATACTGAGTGATCACCCCACTCGCAACTCCACCACAAATCCTTCATGGCTGCGCACGTTCATGACATGACCGTCTTCAAAAATGAGGTACTGCCCTTTGATGCCTTTTAAAACGCCGCTGTGTTCAGGAGTTTTTGTGAGGTTGACAGATTTTACCTTTTTTGGGTATTGCTCTACCGGGAAATGGATGTGGGTTTCTTCGTTGATTTCGACGATGTGCTCTTGAGCCTCTTCGGGAATGTGAAGAAGTATGCTTTCGCGAAAGCGTAACAAATCCACATCTTCAATTTTATTGGTCAGCATCGTGCGCCAGTTGGTTTTATCGGCTACATGGTCTTTTAGGGCAACTTCTGTGATTCCAGCGAGATAACGGTTAGGCGTTTCGGCAATGATCACGGCCTCGTGCGCGCCCTGATCGATCCAGCGAGTGGGAATTTGGGATTTGCGGGTCACGCCTACTTTTACATTGCTGCTGTTTGCGAGATACACGATGTGCGGTTGCAACTGCACGCGTTTTTCATATTCCAGATCGCGGTCTTCTTCATCGAGATGAGCGCGGCTCAATTCGGGCTTCATGATCCAGTCACCCGCTTGCGGAATCTGGGAAAAGCAGTCAAAACAAAACCCCTGTCGCCAGATCTTTTTATCCAGACCACAGTTGAGGCATTCATTTGCCACGTGCTTGATGCTGATTTTCTGGTTGAGCAGCGCGTTCACGTGCACAAAATCATCCCTGAAAACCTCATAATACTGGACGGTTTCCTTAAGTTCTGTTTGCATCTTGCGCAGCGTGCCCGTTATGACCATTTTAGTATCTTTAATTTAGTTTATTGCTACCTTTTATCGAGGCACCCAGATTTTCGTAATATTTCCCAAACCCTAAAGGGATTATCGCGAAAATCTTCGTCTCATCCTTTAGGATAAGAGGAAAAAGACGGAGGTTTTAGCTCAATTTCGTATTTTTCCTATTAATTGCACAATAGGACTATTTTAGCTCAAAAATACCACTAACCCATCGCATAAATGACAAATGCCCTGCTCAATTCGGTCGTATCATGGTTTCTCAAGAAGCGTATTCATGATATGGAGCTGTTTATGAAGCACCCTCAAGACTTGCAGTTCAACGTCCTGAACGACCTGGTCTATTTTGCCCGCTATACTGAATATGGTAGAAAATACGGTTTCTCGAGCATCAGGACCTATAAGGACTTTGTAGAGCGCGTCCCACTTACCGATTATGAAAACTCACGGGCCGATATAGAACGCAGCAAAAACGGCGAGGGCAACATCTTCTGGCCTACGGACATCCGCTGGTTTGCGATGAGTAGCGGCACGACTAACACAAAAAGCAAGTTTATTCCCGTAAGTCAAGAATCGCTTGAGGATTGTCATTATGCCGCCGCTAAGGATCTGCTGTGCATGTACCTCAACAATAATCCAGACTCCAAACTTTTCAAGGGCAAAGGCCTGCGTCTGGGCGGGAGCAAAAAATTGGATAAGCGGGCAGGTACGGCTGCTGGCGATTTGAGCAGCATACTGATCGACAACATGCCTTTCTGGGCAGATTACAGTTCCACACCCGGTAACGAGATCGCCCTGCTTGCTGATTGGGAGGTGAAAATGCCGGCCATCGTGCAAGAAACCATTCATGAGAATGTGACCAGTCTTGCCGGCGTGCCCTCATGGATGATGGTGCTGCTCAACAACGTTTTGGAAACGACCGGTTACGACCATATTCTTGAAGTATGGCCCGCGATGGAGGTGTTCTTCCACGGTGGGGTAAGTTTTGAGCCCTATGCTGCGCCCTTCAAAAAGCTACTACCTGCAAATCACATCAAATATTACGAGACCTATAACGCCAGCGAGGGCTTTTTTGCGATTCAGGATACAAACGACACTAAGGAACTGCTGCTCATGCTGGATTATGGGATTTTTTATGAGTTCATTCCCATGGACACCTACGGGACACCGCATGAAAATGTGATTCCCCTGGGCGAGGTGGAACTGGGCAAGAACTATGCGGTGATCATCACCACAAATGCCGGTCTGTGGCGCTACAATGTGGGTGATACCGTGCGTTTTACAAGCCGAGAGCCCTACCGCATCAAAGTGACAGGTAGAACTAAGCACCATATCAATGTTTTTGGCGAGGAGCTCGTGATCGAGAATGCAGAAAACGCCCTTAAAATGACCATTAAGGACTTCCCTTGTACCGTTAAGGATTATACCGTGGCACCCATTTTTATGGAAGGTAAAAATAAAGGTGCGCATGAATGGATGCTGGAATTTGGCGAGGAGCCTGATGATTTTTACGCTTTCGCGAAAGCGCTGGACCTCAACCTGCAACGCGTCAATAGTGACTACGAGGCAAAAAGGTATAATGATACCACACTCAGATCACCCGTGATTCACAAAGCTGGGAAAGATGTCTTCTACAATTGGCTCAAGCAAAAAGGCAAACTGGGTGGGCAGCATAAAATCCCTAGATTGAGCAACAGCAGGGAATATCTAGAAGAACTGTTGAAGATACACCGCAAACAAAACGATCAAGTCACTTATTAAAAGCACCACGATATGGCTATACGAGCACCCTTCAACCTCAATAAATGGATCGATGAAAATCGTGAGCTGCTCAAACCACCGGTAGGAAATAAGAATCTCTATGTGGACTCAGGAGATTATATCGTTATGATCGTCGCGGGTCCCAATGCGCGAAAGGACTATCACTACAACGAGACTGAAGAGCTTTTTTTTCAGCTGGAAGGTCAGATCGAGGTTCACGTGCAAGACGAGGGAAAAAAACGCACCATGAAATTGGATCCGGGTGATATGTACCTACATCCCGCAAAAGTGCCGCACTCACCGGTACGCCATGAAAACAGTATAGGACTCGTGATTGAGCGCAAGCGCGTTTCAGAAGATGCGGTTGATGGACTGCTTTGGTTTTGCGACAATTGCAACCATAAGCTACACGAGACTTATTTTAAGCTGAATGACATCGAGAAGGATTTCCTGCCGCGATTCCGTGAGTTTTATGGTTCACTTGAGCTGCGCACTTGTAATAATTGTGGTACCCTGATGGAAGCGGATGAGCGGTTTGTGGGTTAGGCTAATTCAGAATTATGAATGTGGAATGCAGAATTGAGTGATGGTTACGATATGACTGTTGAGCGCAGATTCTTAGCATTGATTTCCAAGTATTCTACAGATTCTGAATACAATCAATCTTGCTGGAATGTGATTGCCAAAAAGTACGGTGCACCATTCAGACACTATCACAATTTATCCCACCTTAAAAATATATTTGATCATCTTGAACCTGTAGAAGATCAAGTCGATAATCTTGATTGTTTGAGTTTTGCTGTATTTTATCACGACATAATTTATAAAGCTATTAGGTCAGATAATGAGCGTCAGAGTGCTCGTTTCCTAGAAAAATCGCTCGGGAAAACCCGTTTTGCTGACATCGATCATTGCAAAAGTCAAATTGAAGCTACTAAAAATCACAAATTGTCTGAAGATCCAGATACGAATATCCTCTTAGACTTGGACTTGAGTATTCTTGGTGCTAGACGGCAGGATTATGAGCGCTATACAACAAATGTGCGCCAGGAATTCAAGATCTATCCTGATTTCATGTACCGCAGAGGGCGCACCAAGTTTCTGAAAACCGTCCTAGGCAAACAGACAATTTTTAAAACCGAATTTTTCATTGACCGATTTGAGTCTCAAGCTAGAGAAAATCTGAAGCGAGAACTTGAAATTCTGCATTCTTAATTGAACCCATGAACCTCAACCAAGTCACCATACCGGTCAGCAAAGTAGAAAAATCCATCGTTTTTTATCAAACACTAGGTTTAAAACTGATCGTGCAAGCGTTACCGAGGTATGCAAGGTTTGAATGTCCTGATGGAAATGCCTCTTTCTCCCTACATCATGTAGATCATGAGATTAAGCCAAACGGAACTTCTATTTACTTTGAATGTGATGATCTGGATTCAAAAGTAAAAGACTTAAAGAAAAAAGGAATCGTATTTGACGAAGATCCTGAAGATCGCAGCTGGTTGTGGCGCGAAGCACGATTAAAAGATCCTGATGGGAACCAGCTCATTCTATATTATGCCGGTGAAAACCGTTTGAACCCAACCTGGAGAATAACCGATTAACACTTTTCCATTCCCAATTTAATTATTTCAGGTTTTAGGATCCCGTTTGAAAATGCGGATCAAATTAAAGATTGTCGCACAAAACACAACCCACAAAAATCCAGCGATGAATCCGCCCGCGATATCGGTTGGGTAATGAACGCCCAGATAAATTCTGCTGATTCCTATGCTTAAAATTAGAACGATCAGAAAAAGAGCGCTGACCCATTTTATAGTCTTGGACAGCCTAAAATGAAAAATCAAATAAATTAGAAACCCATAAAAAGCCATCGACATCATCGCATGGCCACTTGGATAGCTGAGTGTCTTGACTTCTACGAGATGCTCTACCGAGGGTCTCGCACGGTTAATCATCTGTTTTAAGATCAAATTGGAACTCAGCGCAAGAATCAAAACTGCAGAAATCTGAATTACATATTTCCAGTTTTTGAAAATCAGGTAAAACACGATCGTGCAAACCACAAATACAATCAAATAGCCCAGCGCATCTCCTACTTCTGTCACAAAGGTGAAGTAATCTGTAAGAAATGGTGAGCGGTATGATGTGATGAATTTACTGATCGATTGATCGTAACGTGCAACAGCATCATCACGAACGGAGTCTGTAAGCCCTATAAAAAGATGAATACCTCCCACAAAAACAACTAGCGCTACGACACCTACCAGGATATAGGGTAAATGCTCAGAATAACGTCCAGAAGTTTTCTTGAAAAATTCCTTAGGGTACCTAAGAACTTGTATCAAACTTTTAATCATGACTTCTTTTTTAGAGAAATGAAAACCTGTAGGCCATCACTTCTAAAAGATAATTAAGGGTTCAAAACAACCGCTTCAATATCCATGATGGGAGCCGTAATTGCTGACTCTTCTTTAATAGAATGCGCCGGCGCCGTGAAAACGGTATCGTACAGCTTTCCGTTTAGGAAATAGGTGAGGATGAACTCATTTTCAAAACCAAAAACCTCGGGCATGATCAATTCCACCTTGATTGCTGATTTTGAAGCCACGACTTTAAAAGCATGTCTAAAGGTTGCCGTTTTGCGACCGTCCTCATGTTTTCCTCGACTCATGATCATAACAGACTCCATAGCCTCTCTAGAATCATTGATGAGGTACACGTTCCAATCATTTGATGAGAAGTCCTCATTCCATTCTTTTGCAATTGCGATGTAAATGTCCTTGACTTTGGGAATATGGATATCCTTTTTCATTTTCTCAACTTTTCAATTTTGCGTAGAAGTAAAGCACAGCAGCTGCTAAAACTCCAAAACCGATGAGCATAACGCCCATAAAAAATTCTAGAATTTCAGCGATGATTGAGATAGCTCCGCCTATGATCAGCAAGATGAATATGACAAAGCCCCAGAGATATTTTTTCATGATTGCAATTTTTTAGTGATGGAGTCTATGAGCACGTGAGTGCTTTCAATCCCATTCATTTCTTCTCGATCCATAAATACATCCAGCCCAGAATTGGTACCGAAGCCGTCGTTATAGTCTTGAGGCTCCTCACTTTTTTCCAGAATGCAGGGGTACTCATATTTCGGCAGCCATTTGGACCAGTATTTTTTCTCAAACTCGTCTATGTGAAGGAACTCTAACTCAAGATCAGGGTTAGTTTTTACCACGCTTTCGCGAAAGCGTGCCCAATCTTCATGCTCCTTAAAAATCCCATAGGTAAGATCACACAAACGGCATTGATAGGTTTTGGGACTCAAGATCTTGTGGGCGCTGTCCAGCCAGGCATTGAATTTACCTGAATTTGCATTATACACAAAAATGAGTCGCCGTGCCACTCTAGAGTGCGTTTGAGAATTGTTTTAAGAACCGGACGTCGTTCTCAAAAAACATGCGTATATCGCCTATCTGGTACAAAAGCATCGCAATGCGCTCCACACCCATTCCAAAGGCAAAACCACTATAAACCTCTGGATCGATTTTGCAATTAGTCAAAACTGCTGGATCCACCATACCACAACCGCCTATCTCGAGCCAGCCGGTACCTTTTGTGATGCGATGATCGGTCTCGGTTTCCAGTCCCCAATAAATGTCTATTTCTGCACTAGGCTCCGTAAATGGAAAATAGGAAGGCCGCAACCTGATTTTGCTCTTTCCGAACATCTGCTCGGTGAAATAAAGCAGGGTTTGCTTCATATCGGCAAAGCTCACGCCTTTATCGATGTACAATCCCTCTACTTGATGAAAAATACAATGTGAACGCGCGCTGATCGCCTCATTACGGAACACGCGACCGGGTGAGATTGTTCTTATGGGCGGCTGGTTGTTTTCCATATAGCGCACCTGTACGCTGCTCGTGTGCGTGCGCAGCAAGATATCTGGGTCTGTCTGGATAAAAAATGTGTCCTGCATGTCGCGAGCGGGATGGTGCTCCGGCAGGTTGAGCGCGGTAAAATTGTGCCAGTCGTCCTCGATCTCAGGTCCCTCGCTTATGTTGAAACCGATGCGGGAGAACACATCGATCATTTGGTTTTTCACGATGCTTATGGGGTGTCTGGATCCCACCTTAATAGGATTACCGGGTCGAGTAAGGTCATTGATCAATTGCTGATCTTGACCGCTGTCTTCTACCTGTTCTTTGAGTTGGGCCAGTTTATTACCTGCCTTTTGTTTGAGCTCGTTGATGGCCTGACCGAAAGCCTTTTTCTGCTCTGCCGGCACTTCTCTGAATTTGGCAAACAAATCCTTGATGATGCCCTTACTGCCCAAAAACTCGATGCGAAACTGTTCCACAGCCTCTTTTGAGTCGGCCGTGAATTGTTCAACGCGTTCTAATTGCTCTTTTACCTTGTCTAACATGCAAAAAATATAGGGCGACAAATTTAAGCCAAATTACGCTGTCGGGCGGCTTCTTGAACGGCTGTTTTCTCCTGGTCCAGATAGATGTAACGCATCAAAAAGAAGACGGCCACACCGCCAAAGGTATGCCACAACCAATGCGTACCCATCCAGAACATATCCAGATCCTGCAATTTATCCAGCGTACGGAAGGATACCGCTGCCGCGAAAGCAAGAATGGCAAAAACAATGTTGCCAAAATACCTCCAGCGCGTACTGCGCCCGTAAAAAAGCAACGGCAACACTACCGCAGCGCCGGTCCCCACATACCCGATCGAGGTACTGAATCGCGGTGGCAATTCTATCCATCGCGGCAATAGGTTGAGCAGTAGGATAATTACGAGCAACACGATTTTGCTCAAGATCGAGGTTTTGGCACGAATCAAAAAATAGATACTGCACGCCAGGCACAGCACCACAATGGGCACCCAGTCCATGAGCAACCAGATCTCTGAACTGCGAGTGGCGTGATAGACGGTACCACCCACAAACCCGATAAAATAGACCGGCATACACACAGTCAGGAAAAGATGTTTTCTATCGCTTTTGTAAATCAGATAGGAAAAGTAAAGAATGGTTGCCAGAAAAATGAAATTGCTCACGGTGTTGAACGGCTCTACGGGAAAACGGTTGAGTACCGTCTCTTTATAGATCGGCCCGCTGTCCTGCACTTCTTGTAACCAGTCGCTCATTTTTAAAGGTATAATTTCAAATTTCGGGCGTGAGGCTTGTATTTTGAGTTAAAATGTATTTAAATAGGTGCGCTTTCGCGAAAGCGGAACAATAATTATTCTCTGTCATGCTGGACAAGCAGAGCGGGTCCCATATATCTGTCGGGACAGCATCTCTTAAATCTAATCTTCAATGTCAAATCTTATCGAGATATCTTTCTAGAGACTCTGTTCCGATAATTATCGGAAGACTTCTAGAGTCGGCTTCAGAGTGACACGATGAATTTTCTCATTTTTGATAACTTCTAGCCAGAGTGACTTTGATCAAAGCCGTAAATTTTTATGTTTGTAGCGATGAATATTGCTGAATACATCTCTGAATTGTTGTATCGCCATGAATGTGTGGTGATTCCAGGTTTTGGCGCGTTGATCACACGACGTGTTCCCGCGCAGTATTTTGAAAGTACGCATACGATCTACCCACCCAAAAAGGGTCTGAGCTTTAACGCTCAGATCACTCAAAGCGACGGCCTCCTGGAAAACTATATTGCCAGCGACCTGAGTATCCCTTTTTCTGATGCACGTGTTGAGGTAGAACAGGCCGTTCAATCGCTCAAAAGTCAAATGGACGAGGAAGGAAGTGCAACGCTTTATAAAATCGGCCGGTTTACTCGCAATTCAGATCAGGCGATCTCATTCACGCCCATGTATGTGATGAACTACCTGCCTGAGGCTTTTGGGTTGAGTACGCAAGAACTGGTCGCGATTCAAAAAGATGCTGTTGAGCAACCTGAAGCACAAGTTGAAGAACAGGACGATCAAGTTCCCGTTATCCCGATACCGGTTCAAAAAGCGGAAGAATCAAAAACCACTAAAGAATCAACGCCTTGGTTGCGTTATGCCGCCGCTGGTGCTGTTCTTATAGGCTTGAGTTATGTGGGTTTTAGAGGTTACGAGAACCAAAAACAGCAAGAAGCCATCGCCATCGAGCAAAAAGCAGACAAACACTTGCGCACCAAGATTCAAGAGGCTAATATCTTTATAAGCGATCCTTTACCGAGTATCGAGCTTACCGCGGCACCTCAGATCAAAAACTTCCACATCATTGCCGGTGCTTTTAGAGAACCTGCAAACGCTGCAAAGCGTGTACGCCAACTCAAAAACAAAGGGTACAACGCAAAAGTAATAGGCGTGAACTCTTATGGATTGCACAATGTCGCTTTTGACAGCTACGCTACCCGTGAAGAAGCTTCAAACGCTCTTACAGAGCTCAAAAACTTAGGTTACGATACGGCCTGGATGTTTGTGGGTGAGTTGCCGGAGGGGTGAAAATTCCTCTATGATGTAAAAGCATGTATGACTTGGCAAATGCACGGTATAACTTCATTTTTAGCATTTATTAGATCAGACTCAAGTAATCTTTCAAATACATCATCATCCCATTCTTCTTCAATGCAATAAAATTTTGGTTTAAGATTTGAAGTTAGCGATGTTAAGGAAGCTATTAATTTTAGATGCGATGTTGTTTGTAAAATATTACTTTGTAAGGTCAAACACGTTTAATGATGGCTATTCCACATTAATAATTTTATCATGTTGAAGTATAATTACTTCACAACAATTTGCACCTATATTCACGAATTTTCCATTTTTAATGTAAAGGGTCGTGTCAATAGAGAGGTTTCTGTTTAAATTAAAATTGCTATCCAACACAGAATAAAAACTTGCGCTTAGGTGTATCGTATCTTTTTTTAACCTGATTTGATTGAAGTTTTTTGCACCAAATTGTCCAAACTCAACATCTTCGTTATTGATAATTAAAGAATCATTAATTTGAAGATAAATAGTCTCTGTTTGCTGTCTTGAACTTAATGATATATAAAATGACTTTCTTTGAAGACGAGTATTAGCAGGAGAGCAAGAAGCAACAATGGCGCCTAATGCTAAAAGTAGAATACATAATCTTAGCATTGATGAAGTTTACAAGGTCCCTCTCCTCGCCTGCTCACGCTCGATGGCTTCAAACAAAGCTTTAAAATTTCCTACACCAAAGGATTGTGCTCCTTTACGCTGGATCACTTCTATAAACATGGTGGGGCGGTCCACTACGGTTTTAGTGAACAGTTGTAGCAAATAGCCTTCCTCATCGCGATCGATCAGAATACCATGCCTTTTAAGCACCTCAACATCTTCATCAATGTCGCCTACACGTTCCAATAAATCATCATAATAAGCATCAGGAACATAAAGGAATTCCACACCACGATCGCGCATGGCACTTACCGTGGCAACAATATCATCGGTAGCAACGGCGATATGTTGTACTCCCGGACCGTTGTAGAAATCCAGGTATTCCTCGATTTGTGATTTTTTCTTTCCCTCCGCAGGTTCATTGATCGGGAATTTGACGCGGCCATTACCATTGCTCATTACTTTACTCATGAGCGCGGTGTATTCTGTAGAAATATCGTCGTCAGCAAAAGAAATAATCTGTGCAAACCCCATGACCTCGCCATAGAATTTACACCAGGAATTCATCTCGTTCCAGCCTACATTCCCTACCATATGATCGATAAATTTCAATCCTACTGGCTCTGGATTATAGTGCGATTCCCATTTCTCAAATCCAGGTAGAAAAACACCGTTGTACTCATTGCGTTGCACAAACATGTGAACAGTCTCTCCGTAGGTATAAATTCCCGAGGTGATGACTTTACCGTTTTCGTCTTCATGGATTTGAGGTTCTTGGTAGGGTTTTGCACCACGCTTGGTAGTTTCTTCAAACGCTTTCACCGCATCTTCCACCCACAGAGCAACTACTTTTACTCCATCTCCATGCTCGTTGATGTGCCTATTGATCTCACCGTCTTTTTGAAGGGGCGTTGTGAGAACCAATCTTATTTTGCCCTGACGCAATACATAAGACACACGATCTTTAAGTCCTGTTTCAAGTCCTGCATAAGCCTCTGACTGAAACCCAAAAGCGGTTTTGTAGAAATGCGCACTTTGCTTAGCGTTTCCCACGTATAGTTCTACATAATCAGTACCCAAAAGAGGCAAAAAGTCCTCAGCCTCCTGAAAGAGTTTTTTGAGTCCGTATTCTGTATTCTTTAAATCGCGTAGGTTTTTTATTTCTGCAGGCATAAATGCTGTTTTTGATTAATGTGCTAAAACTAATTATCTATAATGACTTCCTCTGGCGGTTCTGGCGTGGCGGTGGTATCTGGCTCCACATCGATGTCTTCCATCTCGTCTTCATAGATCCATTCCTCGGCATTTTCTTCAAGAACGTCATCGTCCTCTCCATAGACCTCTTGCTCAAACTGGTCTGGATTTCTGATATTATCCCAGTCGCCGTCGAGAATCGAGTAAAATAGGCTACCAAAGAAAATTGCTAGTATCAACATGGCAAAAACCACGATACTGGAGAGGATCACAGAAATCATATTAAGGATACGTCCATTTTGTACGCTTCTCAATGTGGTCTGACTGTATTTATCAGGATTTTGACGATACAGTTTCAAGGAACGATTTGCTTGTATCAAACCTATGATTCCTAGAATTAGCGTGATGATCGCAACGACTCCATAACACCAGCACAGTACTAGAAAAATCACTAACGAAACAATACCCAAGGTCAAGGCCAGCGGGTCACCAGGCAATTTTTGACCCTCATAGGGATGTTTATTGCCGTAGTTGTTTTCTTTTGAAGAAGAATTTTCCATCTTTATGTAGATAGGTTAGTTTGAAATTGAATCAGTTTCTACAGGTTCTGGTTCTGCATCTTCCTCATACTCCCAGTCATCTTCGGTAGTTTGGTAAGTATCTTCATCAGCATCTTCAGAATCAAACTCATCCATGGAATCTATTTCAATACCCTGTTGTTCCATTATTTCTTCTAAAAGATCTCGATCCAGGAAGGCAAAGTTCATCATCAAACTCAACAAACCTAAGAAAACAAATACCGCACTCACGATTAACATTACGAGATTGAACGTTTTAGCATTCCGGACTTTTCTTAAACTATTCGGGTCAAAATCCTGAGGAGATTCATTGTACTTACGTATGGAACTGTTAGCCAGCACTAAGCCAATTATACTTAAAACTAGTGCCGCGTAAGTGCCTCCAAAGCAACAGCAAATTACAAACACACAAAGCGCGATGATGGCCAGCGTCATAGAAGTAGGATCTGCTGGCAGCTTTGCATTGAGGTTATCGTTCCCAAAACCACCTTGACTAGATTGCATTCTTTCGGGATTGTTTGAGTTTGAGCTATCAAACCCAGAATTTGTAGAATTTTCCAATGATGTATTGATTTAGTTAGTAAATATTAAAATTTTATTCCAGCCAGCTCTTATGGTAACTGTCATCAGCAATCGCGAGGCCATCTTTGGTCACTTTGAGCGGTTTGAAAGTGTCCACCATGACGGCAAGTTCCTCAGTCTCGGTTTGACCTATGCTACGCTCTACGGCGCCAGGATGAGGCCCGTGAGGGATTCCCGCCGGGTGTAGACTTATGTGCCCAGCTTCTATATCGTTACGGCTCATAAAATCACCATCTACATAATAGAGTACCTCATCACTATCAATGTTACTGTGATTGTAAGGCGCCGGTATACTTTCTGGATGGTAATCATACAATCTAGGCACGAAACTGCACACTACAAACGCATCAGTCTCAAAGGTTTGATGTACTGGTGGCGGCTGGTGTATGCGGCCTGTTATGGGCTCAAAATCGTGAATGGAAAATGCATATGGGAAATTATAACCATCATACCCTACCACGTCAAAGGGATGTGAGGCATAAACCATGTCAAAGATCTCGTCCTGCTTTTTTACCTTCATCAAGAAATCACCCTTTTCATCATGGGTTTCAAGCGTTTCTGGCCTACGTAGATCGCGCTCACAAAAGGGCGAATGCTCTAGCAGCTGCCCGAACCAGTTGCGGTATCTTTTAGGTGTATAGATCGGTCTGCGGCTTTCTACAATGAACAGGCGGTTCACCTCTGTATCAAAATCAATTTTATAAATAATCCCACGAGGGATCAACAAATAATCTCCGTATTTGAACTCCAGGTTTCCCAGATGGGTACGCAGCACTCCAGATCCCTTGTGCACAAAAATCAGCTCATCTGCATCTGAGTTTTTGTAGAAATAATTTTTTGTGGATTCTTGCGGTGCAGCCAGAATGATGCTCACATCACTATTAGTCAAAACCGTTTTGCGGCTTTCCAGGTAATCTGGAGCTGGTGTGATTTGAAAACCTTTTAAGCGGTAGGATTTTAAGTGGTTGTCAAGTGCAATTTCTGGAGCAACGCTGTAAGAACCTTTTATTTCTTTCACCATTGTAGGTCGATGCATATGATAGGAGTTTGTAGACATCCCATCAAAACCTATGGTCCCAAAGAGCTGCTCATAATAGAGCGATCCGTCAGGTTTCTTAAAAATCGTATGTCGTTTGGGTGGAATTTCCCCCAGTTTATGGTAAAAAGGCATCTTATAGTTTTGCTATTCTGTAAATTTCGTAAAATTCTGTAAATGCACCCAGTTAGTTCTAGGTAATTCTTGGCTGCGGTAAGGATTTTCAATGTTACGCTTTCGCGAAAGCGAGATCACAAAAAAATATATCAACCGTTTATACCTAGAATCTAAATCCTATGACCACAAAAACCTCAGCATCATCACGCTGTGGAGAAAAGCTGTACTTCAATTCTACCGGGCCTAGAAAAGTCTCTATTCCATAACCCAGAGCATAGCCCGTGTATCGCGCGTTTGTGAACCAATCGTCTTGCTCAAAAAGTTCATCTTGCACGCTGGCAAGGTTCACGTGGAATGAAAGGTGGTTTTTTGGAAAGAGTTCATAATCCACCTCTCCCAAAAACTTGATCATGGTATCGCCGCTTATATCTATAAAATCGTAGCCATAAAACGGTATATAGTTTGAAAACCGCTGATTCCCGTAACCTCCCAAAAAGAAATTTAATGTGGGTCGCTCTGGATAGCCTATGGTCACTCCCACATGACCCTCTGTACGCAGGCTGAATTTCCCGAAACCAAAAGCGCGGCCCACCTGAAGCTCTGCAATCGAGAACCTATTGAAATCTTGCTTGAACTCGGTATTCAAAAAATAGAAATTAAAGCCTCCCTTAATGAACCAGCCCGAACTTGCATAAATAGGATGATCGTAGCTATCATATTCCAGGTCACCGTACAGGCTTGTCGTGCTGCTCCTGTCAAAGATCGTGCGTACGTCATCAGGATCATCTGTTGCCAGGGTTTCCGTAAAAATGTTGAATGACTTGAGCTCAAGACCCGAGGTCAGATTAAACTTACGATCCACCTTTGTGCGGAAAAACAGCCTCTGGTTGTACTCCCGATACCTCAGGTCGATGTTGTTGACATTGGGAAATTCTGCAAAAGTCAGGCTCGTAATAAGATCAGTACTAACATCTTTTGTAAATCTACGGGAATCGCTATTGAAGCCTATGGACCAGTAGCTATCCAGATTGATGTCGTAACTAAAATTATACCTGAGGTTATCTCCCACTATAAAATCAATGGATCCCATGTCCTGTTTAAAGAGAATGTTCTTACGCGTAAGGTTCACTAATGCGGCACTTTTGAACAACTCATCATAGTGGAGGCTCAGGTTCAAAGAGTTTTTAACATCAGTCTCGATGACGTTGATCTGTAACTGGTTCCCTCTACTGGTCAGGTTGATGGAATAATTGATTTTGGTAAAGTTTTGAGTTGCTTGTAGGTTGTTGATCCCATTGCGCAAATCTTCAAAATAGATATATCCAGGAGCCTTGAGTTTCAACCTACTGGTCACGTAATTGTCTGAATAGTTTGAATTACCGCTTACTGAAACAGAATTGATATAAATGCCTTCACGTCCAGTACCTAAAAGTGGTTCTTTTACATATCCAGTACTCAGTTTTTTCAGGTCATCTGCGTGGTCAATGGTGGCCTTCTCACCTGAATTAATGATCTCTCGCCCTTCGCCAAATGACACTACCGTAAATTTTTTGATATCTGGATGGATGTAAATATCGGTTTTGGGACGCTTCACCTCCATATCCTGAATTGTGCGGAAGTTGTTGATCTGTGTAAGGATATCCAGCGCACCTGTAATTTCATCTCGACTCTTGTAATCGTCCTGAACATCTACTCCTATGATGAAATCCATTCCCTTTTCCCGCAATTTTTCAACGGGATAGTTATCTGCAACTCCACCATCAGTAAGTAACCTGCCGTCAATTTCTACGGGAGCAAATATGCTGGGCAAGGCGCCACTCGCATTTACTGCTCTGGGCAGATAGCCGCTATCCAGCACGATTTCCTCTCCGTTCTCAATATCAGTCGCAATACAAAAAAATGGTATAGGCAGCTTGTTAAAGTCCTGAACGTCCCTCACGTGCACCAGTAATCTTGAAAGAAAGTTATAGACGTTCTGACCTTTGCTCAAACTACTGGGCAGTTCAACCTTGAAGTCTTTGAATGGCAAGGTCACAGCATAACGCTCAGATCGTACACGTTCCTTAAGTGTTCTCGCTCCTCTGGGAATATCATCTGAGATTAGGTCGTCAAAATCTGTTGTTTCAAAAATCGAGTCCAGTTGCTTTCCAGTATAGCCGCTTGCGTATAGAGAACCTACGATCGCACCCATACTTGTTCCAGCAATATAATCGATCTCAATTCCTAGAGAATCGATCACTTTCAACGCGCCGATGTGAGCCAAGCCCTTAGCACCACCACCAGAAAGTACCAGCCCAACTTTATGATCTTTCGAAGGTGTTTGAACATCGTCTTGACCTATGCCTAAATAGGCTATCGAAAAGAACAATATGAAGAACACTTTCTTCATGAGGTGGAGGTTGTATTGTAAAAATCTACGATTTTTTGGGCGCGAGAAGTTCCCACCACTTCTTCCAGTTCTCTGAAAGAAGCTTTTTTAATCCGTTTCACACTTCTAAAATGCTGCAATAGCTGAATGGTCGTTTTTTCACCGATTCCAGGGATATTGTCCAGCTCTGTCTCAATGGACTGCTTGCTGCGTTTGTTTCTGTGGTGGGTAATACCAAAACGGTGCGCCTCGTTGCGCATCTGCTGGATTACTTTAAGGCTTTCAGAGCGTTTATCCAGATACAAAGGGACGGGATCATTAGGATAAAAGAGTTCTTCTAATCGTTTTGCGATACCTATAATCGGCACCTTTCCTCTCAGACCCAATCGATCGAGTGCCTTAACTCCACTTGAGAGCTGGCCTTTTCCACCATCTACGATTACAAGTTGTGGCAAGGGCTGGTCTTCTTCTAGCAGTCTCCTATAGCGGCGGTATACAACTTCTTCCATGCTCGCAAAATCATCGGGACCTTCTACAGTTTTAATGTTGAAATGTCTGTAATCGCTCTTACTAGGCTTACCATCTTTGAAAACCACACAAGCCGCAACAGGATTAGTCCCTTGAATGTTTGAATTGTCAAAACACTCCATGTGCCTAGGCTCTTCATCCAGTCGTAGATCTGCTTTCATTTGAGCCATGAGTCGGTTTACGTGTCTATCTGGATCAACGATTTTGATCGTTTTAAATTGTTCCTGGCGGTAGTATTTTGCATTACGCTCTGAAAGCTCGACAATCCGTTTTTTATCTCCCAGTTTGGGTACAGTAACTTTGAGTTCCTCACCCAGATCTACTTCAAAAGGAGTATAAACCTCCTTAGACTGTGAGTCAAATCTATTGCGTAATTCAACAATAGCAAGCTCTAGCAACTCTTGATCTGATTCATCGAGCTGTTTCTTAAGCTCTAAGGTGTGTGATCTGGTTATTGCTCCATGGTTGATCTGGAGGTAATTTACATAACCTGCGGCTTCATCACTTACAATTGTGAATACGTCTACATTTGAGATATTTGGGTTCACTACGGTTGATTTGGCCTGATATCTTGTAAGGATATCCAACTTTTCTTTGATGCGCTGGGCGTCTTCAAACTCCATTTTTTCAGCATGCTCTTGCATGAGTTCCGTAAAATACTGAACAGCTTGCTTGAAATCTCCTTTTACGATTCCCCTTATCGCCTCGATACTGCGGTTGTAGGCAGTCTCACTTTGAAGTCCCACACATGGCCCTTTACAGTTTCCTATGTGATATTCCAGACATAATTTAAATTTGCCGGCATCGATTTTTTCTTGTTGTAAATCGTATTTACAGGTTCGTATGGGATAAAGCGATTTCACTAGCTCTAGCAGCGTTCTTACCGTTCTTACACTCGTGTACGGCCCAAAATATTCACTGCCATCCTTGATCATTTTACGCGTCAGAAAAACTCTGGGGAAACGCTCGTTTTTAATGCAGAGCCATGGGTAGGTTTTATCATCCCGCAACATGATATTGTATCGTGGGTTGCGACTTTTGATCAAACTATTCTCTAGGAGCAGCGCATCAGTCTCTGTATTTACCACGATATGTTCAATGCGATGTATATTCTTTACCATCGTGCGTATCCTAAAGCTGTCGTGGCTTTTGGTAAAATAGGATTGAACCCTTTTCTTGAGTTTTTTTGCCTTTCCCACATAAAGCAGGCGGTCTTTTTTATCGTAATAAAGATAGACTCCAGGAGAAAGCGGGAGCGTCTTGATCTGTACGTCGATAGGCGGTTGTTTCATAGCCTTTCAAAGGTAGTCAAGAAGTCGCAAATTATCCATGCTTCGCAAATAAGACATAAGATCGCTTGACTTCGGCTCCGTTCAGCCACCTGCTGAAAGATTAAAGATGAAAGACTCCTAACAGGATGCTATTCTCATTAGGTGCAGACTGTACCTATCGTCAGGTCGATTATTTGATAATCATTTTGGTTGATTGAATACTTTGAAATCGATGCGGTAGTTTTCTTGGTGTTGCGTTCGCGAAAGCGGAACAGCAAAAAAGCCCTAAACACAATGTTTAGGGCTTTCTAATTCATTTTCAATCGCGTTTATACATACATCACGATTGGGTTCTCAATGTAGGATTTGAAAGTTTGCAAGAAAGCCGCTCCTGTTGCTCCATCTACAGTCCGGTGGTCGCAGGCAAGAGTAATTTTCATAACATTCCCGATCACCATCTGACCGTCTTTTACGACAGGTTTCTGCACGATCGCGCCTACTGACATGATTGCAGAGTTAGGCTGATTGATGATGGAAGTGAACTCAGTAATTCCAAACATCCCCAAGTTGGAAATGGTGAATGTGCTGCCTTCCATTTCTTTAGGCTGTAGTTTCTTACTACGCGCCTTACCTGCTAGATCCTTCACTTTTGCACCTATTTGTTGCATGCTCATTTGGTCTGCAAATGGCAATACTGGCACCAACAAACCATCTTCAACCGCGACGGCAACACCTATGTGGATATGCTTTGCAATGATGGTGTTTTTGTCCGTCCACTGCGTGTTCACCTTAGGGTGTTTTCTAAGTGCCATCGCCGCTGCCTTGATCACCATATCGTTGAAACTGATCTTAGTGTCTGGAAGCTCGTTGATTGCCTTGCGGCTGGCGATCGCGTTATCCATATCTAGATCAAGACCCAGATAGTAATGCGGAGCCGTAAACTTAGATTGCCCTAATCGCTTAGCAATAGTCTTGCGCATTTGAGAGTTAGGTACTTCTTCAAACGCTTCTTCTCCTACCGGCTGGTAGGACGGTGCTCCAGCGGCTGTTCCTGTCCCGGCAGAAGGGGTATAATTTTCTATATCGCTTTTTACAACACGTCCATTCTCACCAGAACCTTGTACATTGCTCAGTTTGATGCCTTTTTCCTCTGCCATTTTCTTAGCAAGAGGTGAAGCAAACACACGACCTGAATCATTACTGGAACTTGGCTTTTGTGCCGTTTCAGTAGATTTTTTTGGTTCCGATTTTTCAGCTTTTGACTCTTCCTTTTTCTCCTCTTTCTTTTCTGGTTTGGGCTCCGGTTTTTTTGCTTCTTTGTTTGGCGCAGATTTATCAGCAAAATCAGTCTTGATGTTTGAAACATCAGTTCCTTCTGGACCTAAAATGGCTAGCAAGGCATCCACCTTTGCGGTTTCCCCTTCTTGAATTCCTATCTTGAGAAGCGTACCACTCTCAAAAGACTCAAATTCCATGGTGGCTTTATCGGTCTCGATTTCAGCGAGGATATCACCCTCTTCTACCTGATCGCCTTCTTGCTTCAGCCAGGTCGCTACCGTTCCTTCTTCCATCGTATCGCTCAGACGTGGCATGGTAACGATCACTACACCTTCTGGCAAGTCATCACTACCGCTAGTATCATCATTTGATTCTTCAGGTTCAGATTCTTCATCTGAATCGTCGTCATTTGACTCTTGATCTTCTAAATCATAATCAGCGTCTGAATCGGTGCTCTCCTTCTTTTTCTCGGAATCATCGTCAGGACTGGTTCCCTTACCGTCAAGCAAATCAGAAATATCTTCTCCCTCTTCTCCGATTATGCAGAGTAATTGATCTACGGGAGCCGTCTCACCTTCTTGAACACCTATGTGAAGGAGTGTTCCCTCAGAAAAGGACTCAAACTCCATCGTGGCCTTGTCTGTCTCAATTTCGGCAAGAATATCGCCTTCTTCAACTTTATCTCCTACTTGCTTTAACCAGGTTGCTACTACACCTTCTTCCATGGTGTCGCTCAGCCTGGGCATGTTTATGATTTCTGCCATCTAATTAAAGTTTTGCGGGTAAAAATGGATAATCTTCTTGCTCGTAAACAGCGTCATACATGACTGAAATTTCTGGGAATGGAGATTCCTCAGCAAATTTCTCACATTCTGCTACACGAGATTTTACTCTCTTGTCTATTTCCTTGATATCAGCCTCAGAAACTTCATGCTCTTCCATCAATCGATCTTTTACCTGTGTAATTGGATCAATTTTCTGATACTCGGCTACTTCGTCTTTAGTACGGTATTTCTGCGCATCACTCATGGAGTGGCCTCTATACCTGTAGGTCTTTAATTCCAGGAATGTGGGACCACCGCCATTACGTGCTCGCTCGATCGCCTCATGCATGGCTTCAGCCACTTTTTCAGGATCCATGGCATCAACGGGTCCACAAGGCATCTCATACCCTAGTCCCAATTTCCATATATCTGGATGGTTTGCCGTGCGCGCCACGCTGGTTCCCATGGCATAACCATTATTTTCAACACAAAATACGACCGGTAAATTCCATAACATTGCTAAGTTGAAGGTTTCATGAAGAGAACCTTGTCTGGCCGCACCATCGCCAAAGAAGGTAAGAGTCACATTATCACGATCGTGGTACTTGTCACCAAAAGCGATACCAGCTCCAAGAGGAATTTGCCCTCCTACAATTCCGTGACCGCCATAAAAGCGGTGCTCTTTTGAGAAAATATGCATGGAACCACCTAGACCTTGAGATGTTCCCGTAGCCTTACCATAAAGCTCTGCCATGACTCGCTTGGGATCCACACCCATTCCTATAGGCTGCACGTGGTTACGGTAAGCCGTGATCATTCTATCTTTTTCAAGGTCCATCGCGTGAAGCGCACCTGCTAGAATCGCTTCCTGACCATTATATAGGTGTAGAAAGCCTCTTACTTTTTGTTGTATGTAAACCTGTGCGAGCTTGTCCTCAAACTTTCTCCAGAAGAGCATCTCTTCATACCAGTTGAGTAAAACGTCTTTTGTGACTTTTTTCATTGATCGTATTATTAGTAATCAAGAGCCTTCTCAGTGTCCGTGCTTAGTGAGCGGTGATTATTGTTGTTACGCTTTCGCGAAAGCGATAAACCATCTAACACTAATAACCTATAAACATATACCGTTCAGGCAAAAAACGAAAAACAAAAGTAGACCAAAATAAGAGAAACAGAAACACCTATTGCCTTAAAAAGCTCTTATAGTTTAGGCTGAAAAGCAGGGAATTGCGTAAGAAAACGTTTGCGTATTACAAATAATCCCTGTCAAAGATAAGCGGCAACAGATCGCTGATCGAGCTGGCACGCATGACTGAACCCGTAGTGCCCATAAACAATATCTCAATGGGCTGCCTTTGATTGTTCTCAAATTCAGCAATGGATTGACGGCAGGAGCCACAAGGCGGCACAGGCTTATCAAATTCTCCATCGAGGGGACCAGCAGTAATAGCCAATTTTTCAATGAACTTTCCAGGGTGGTTTGCTCCTACCGCAAAAATCGCGACACGTTCAGCACAAAGTCCTGAGGGATAAGCGGCATTTTCTTGATTGTTTCCTTCCACGACCGTACCGTCGTCAAGTAAAATAGCACAACCCACACCAAAGTTGGAATAAGGCGCATAAGCCCGCAATCGTGCATTTTGAGCGCGACGCAGTAAATCCTGATCCATTTGAGAAAGCTCCTTCAGATCCTCAAAATGATCCAGCGTGGTATGTATGTTGATCTTTTTGATTTTAGTACTCTAGATACTCGTCACCAAAGCTAAAGGTAAGCCCAAATCTTAAAGTTCCCTCCAGCGGACTGTTAATTCGGCTTGTTGAGAATAGGTAAGAGAGGTCTATACCTATACTTGAAAATTGAAATCCGGTACCTAGTGCGAGGAATTGACGTGCTCCCTTCTCATCAGACTCATTAAAGTAACCTGCTCTTAAGGCAAAAACATCGTCGTAGGTATATTCTGCACTCAATGCCCAGGTAAATTCTTTCAACTCCTCTTCAAATCCCCCTGGAGCATCACCAAACGATTGGAAGATACCATTAATAAAAGTTACATCATCATCCTCACCTTCAACGATCTCACCGTTTTCATCTCTTATCGGCGGTGTAGGGACCAGGAGCTTATTAACCTCGGCAGTAACTCCTATTTTACTATAGCCATCATTGAGGATGAAGTCAAAACCACCTCCAAGCGCTAGATTAGTAGGCAGAAAATTTTCCTGACCCCCCTCATCATATTGAATTTTAGGACCTATGTTGCTTATGTTGAATCCACCTCTCCAGCGACCGTTAAAGTCTGCGTATGCTGTTTCTTCTGACTGGTAATAACCCGAAATATCCACCGCGAAGCTGTTTGCTGCACTAGCATCGTTATCTACTCCCTGAATACGTAAATCAGATCTCAAAAAACGACCTGTTACCGCCATACTAAATTGTTGTGCCAGCTTTAATGAATAAGTAGCATCAAGAACAAACTCGTTGGGGTTTTCAGTTCTACCCGGGTCGTCTGGGCCGGTGGTCAAATTGATCTCACCTAAACTGAAATACCTGAGACTGGCTGCAAAAGCCCCTTGTTCACTAATACGGTTTGAGTAAGCCAGCTGAGCGATAGCGATGTCGTCCACTAAATTCCCAAGATATGGAGTGTATGCCACACCAAACTTTTGCTGCCTAAGTGAAAAGCTATATTTAGCTGGATTCCATTGTTGGGACCATGCATCTGGACTGGTAGCCACTCCCATATCTCCTAAACCGGCCGCTCGTGGATCTCCTGCAATACGTAAGAATGGCAGCGCAGTTGTAATAACTCTTGTATCATTATTAGTCTGTGCATTGCTGCGTCCTATAAAGGCAAATGTCGCCGCGATGCTAAGTACTAAAATCTTTTTCATCAATGATTTTTAAGGGATGCAAATATAATTAAAGGATGACCAACTTCTCGATCTTGCTGGCGCTTTGGTTTGTTAACGTGGATTTTACGTGAATCTTATACACGTACACTCCTTTTCCAAGACGCTGACCAAAATCATCTTTTCCATCCCAAGTAATTTCTCTAGAAGTAAAACCTGGTGTGGTTACATTTTGAACCGTACTCCACACCACTTTACCTGAAATAGTCATGACCTGAACCTGCACGTCCAGCGGTTCAAAAGGTCTGTTATGATTAAACCAAAACTCTGTATAATTATTAAACGGATTAGGATAATTAAGGACTCTGGTAAGCTCTATGCCTTCAGACTCTGAAACTACAAATTGAATATCTGACTCGACACTATTGTTGTGGGTGTCCCAAGCTTTGACTGTAAGTGTATGAAGTCCAGGCTCAATGTCACGCAAAGGAAAATACACCTGTCCACTAGTGAAATCATCTACTGAGGCCTCATAATAATCATTAAGAACAAAAGGATTTGCATCATCGCCATCGAGAACCCCTGTGATATCATGACCTATACCACTAGATGTATTGATCCCATTATCATCGTTAAGCAATGCGAGTAAAAATGGACTGTCGTCCGTAATACCACCATTGACAAAATTTGTATCATTCATATACAGCTGGATCTCAGGCCCGGTATTGTCTTCTGGAGCATTTCTATCGATTCCTCCTATAAGAATATCTTGAGAGAAACCATTTTGATCTTCAAGGGCATTGTTGCGTTTTGCGTAAAACGAGACCCTACCATTTCCTACTGGAATCTGAGTATCCCTGGGCATCACAAAACTGACTTCAAACCTACCATCCTGAACCGTCGCTTGACCTCTAAACAAAACTTCGCCTTGTTGTTCAAAGTCAATTTTAATCAAATCACCCGCGCCATCTGTAATATTATCATTTGCGAGAGTTTCGCGCTCGATAGGTTTATCAAAAAGTGTGATACTAGCAATACCTTCATAGTTTTCTATTCGATTCCCATCAAGGCCTCTTACTTCTCCACCTAATGTAACGTTTGCCAGAGCCTGCAAAACATCAGTATTGGATCCCAGCGGATTTCCATTGATTGTAGTCAGTACGATTTCGGGTTTCGGTAATGCTATTTTCAATGCTGGATCTCCTATAAAGGCAATTACCCGTTTATTGCTATCGCTAGCTAAGCCTGGATCGACCTTAGCTAGTCTTAAGGCTTCAGCCATTGATACGGGCTCAACGTTGTCATAAGCAAAAAGGTATTCATCCAGAACTTGATTAAGGCCTGCACCTGTACTTATAAAGATGAGTCTATTTGTAGCTACAGATCCTATAGAGCCTCCTCTAGGGTTCAGATACAATTTTTCACCTCCACTTACCCTTAAAGGATTATCGTACCTACTGAAATCACAGGTAACCGCAATCATTAATGGGAGTTTATCGGGATGACGGTAATCTTCAACCCCTGATTGGGTAATTATGAATTCTCTTGCTAGCCCATCTTCATTACCATGGCCAAAGTAATTGATTACCAAAGAGCCTAGTTCAAATGCGTTTTCAATATCTTCTACCGCTTGTGGATAACGAGGCCCACCGGCACTCGAGACCTGATTATAACTATCAAGTAATATTTTACGCACGTTATAAACCGGTCGGTTACGAGTAATCTCATCTCCTAGTTGATTTACGTTCACTTGCAAGATGGCATCTCCAGTCTCGTCTACATCATCCCCTATCAAAGTCACCCGATTTCTCCAGGCATCAAAAGCGGGCTCACTTGTGTAGCTTATAACCTTATCTATCATTTCTCTAGCTTCAGTCTGATTACTCACAATCATCCTACCCACAGCTAGATCCATAAGGCTGCTGGAAAGTCTCCCCTCGCCATCGTCCATCATGGTGAAAAAGTCATCTGTGCAATAACTATTTACAAGTGAGGAGCTTTCTCTTGATAGAAACGTGGGAACGATGTTATCACGTATAGCGATACGATTTTTATAATCAAAACTCGCGTCTCCAAACATATTGAGGTATTGAACTCTCCGCGACGGGTCTGATGCATTGTCGTAAACATACTTGACAAAATTTCTAATCGCAGCTATATCCTGAACCCCTTCTGAAAACTCTCTGTAGATGTCTGAAAGTAGCACAACCTTAGTATTTAAGTTGTTGTTCTCTATGTGGTAATTGGCCAGACGTTGCGCCTCTGACCGCAAAAAGTTCGGTGTTATTATAAGGTAGTCGATATCTCTGAAAGATCCGCTTTGATCTAAGAATATTCTTCCTTTCAAGTTAGAGTTAGCTACTCTTGGATCTGCAGGTACAGAAGGCGTGATAAAATCAGAGCTTGAAACCGTGTGAAATAAACTTTGAGTGGCTGGATCTATCTTAATCGAGAAATTTGCCGCGCCGTCAGTATTTCTATAACTTGATATATTCCAGCGATCACTAATATCCCAAACTTCTGTGATTTCTGAAGTATTGGAAAGGTTGAACTCAACTGGACCCGAATTAGAAACGATATCAAGATTTCTAAACTGAAATTGACCCAACTCCCCATTTAATCTTTGTGGGACGTCCAGCCAGATGTAATCGAGAAAGGCCCTGGAACTAGGGTTTCCATTATTATTGTAAGAAACATCTACCGTTATCTCACCATTCCCTATAGTCAGACTATTGTTAACGATCACTTGGTGGCTTCCAGCAATATTGCGTGTGGATCCATCGGGATTCCGTAATCCTCTAAGATTTGTTGAGCCTATCGGCTGTCCATTTAAGCTTGCACTTACAGAAGTATCACCATCACTAACTGCTGCAAAAGTAACTCTGGCTCTAACCGGTCGATCAGACACCACATTTTCCGCTTCAAAAGTGAAGGATTGCTCAGGTTCAAAACTAAAACGTTCACCTACCCAGCGGCGGCCTAACTGCCCGTAGTTCACCTCATCAATTTCATGATGGTTTCTCGAGTGGTAGTAATTAAAGCTAGCCGCAGCGGCTCCGGCCGGCTCGGCAGCATCTTGAATACGTTTTCCTAGAGCACCTAATACATTTATATAATAAAAAGATTCATTTGTATAAGGATTGATGAAACTATCGTTATCACTCAAATATTCAGAATCAGTAGCAATTCCATAAAATAACACGGCATCACCGCTGTCAAAGCTACCATCATCTTCACCCAGTACTCTGATTGCTAATTCTGGAGGGTCAAAAAATTGATCCTCACCATTTATTAAGGAAAGTGAAGTCCCACCATGTCCATAAACCTTGATCCTGCGAGGGTCGAGATCACTCACATCAATTCCTAGATTTGAAAGAAAATCACGCGTCATGCGTTGGATGCCTGTTTCTGTAACTCGCACCTTGTACCATTGCCCGGTGGCTAGAATAGAGCTTCCGTATTCATTTCCGCGTTTAAAGGATTTAGTTTGAAGTAACTGTTCATAGGAATAATTAAACGATAAGAGCCGGCGGTAGGTATTTCCGTCCTTATATATAGGAGTAGCGGTGATGATTTTATAATTCCGCTTTCGCGAAAGCGCATTATAAATCCCTATATCTAAACTGTCGGGAATAGTTTCCAGCGGCAAGTCTCCCAGATCTTGTTGAGGAATAATCTCTGACAGTACATTTTTAACACGAAAACTTTTTGTATTTGCTGATGGACCTTCTTCCATGGTAAACGAAAACTTCAGGATGCTACCGTTAAAACTCATGCCGTTATTGAAAGCGGGTACGCGCATAGATTGTGAGCCTATAGCGTAGGCTTTGCTACCGTCCCACTCCAGTTGTAATGTTCCCGTCTGAGCAACAGAAAAAGCGCCGATCCAAATCGTTAGAATAGTTAAGCAGTATCTCATGAAAAAGGTAACGTGAATAGCTTGTTGTTATTATGAATTCAGGCAGATGTTAAAGTTCAAATCTATAATAATATTGTTCACTAACCTCCGTTAATCTAGTTCAAATAGTAAAATTTCAGGTAATTATCAACTGATAAAGTTTTGATTTATACCGAAAATATTATATTGCACCTCTTTTTACAAACATTTTCAAGATGAACAAATTCACAGCCTTGAGATCTTTATCAGCCGTGATCGCAGCAATAGCTTTGGTTGCATGTGGTGGCGGTAACGATTACACGACTACCTCCAGAGGAACGGGATGGGATGTAACCGGTAGAGATGGCGGTTTTGAGCTAAAGACAAAATATAAGGAGCAGGAAACTGGTCCTGGACTGGTTTTTGTCGAAGGCGGAACCTTCACCATGGGAAGGGTTAAGGATGACCCTATGCATGACTGGAACAATACTCCTAACCAGCAGCACGTCCAGTCCTTCTACATGGATGAGACTGAAGTGACTAATGGAATGTATGCTGAAATGCTTTACTGGATCAAGGAAACTTTCCCACCTGAAGATGAAGAGTACAGAAACATATACAATGGAGCCGTTCCTGATACTTTAGTGTGGAGAAATAGGCTGGGCTTTAATGAGCAGTTAGTAAAAGACTACTTGAGACACCCTGCTTATCAAAACTACCCAGTTGTAGGGGTGACTTGGATTCAAGCAGTTGAATATGCTTCTTGGAGAACAGACCGCGTGAATGAAAAGATCTTGAATCGTGAAGGTTACACGTCAAAGGATGCTTTAACCAATCAAGAGCCTGGCTCTACTTTTAATACTGAAACTTACCTGAACGCTCCTACGCTTACCTATGGTGGCGATGAGGAAAAAATTAAAGGAGGAAAGCGCTCAGAGCAACTTCAAAAACAAAGCGAGAAACGTACCGCAAAATCTGGTGATGGAACTGGTGAGGCAACCGGTCTCTATGTAACTCGTTCAGAAGGTATCATTTTACCTGATTACCGCCTTCCTACAGAAGCAGAATGGGAATATGCTGCTCTTGCCTTAGTAAGTGTGAGAGAATACAACTCTTACAGAGGCCGTAAAAAATTTCCATGGGACGGTCAGTACACACGTAGTGGAAGCCGTAGAAACCTAGGGGAGCTTGTTGCAAACTTCAAGCAAGGTGATGGTGATTACGGTGGTATAGCTGGATGGAGTGATGATGGAGCTGACATTACCGCAGAGGTAAAAAGCTACAAACCAAATGATTTCGGTATTTATGAAATGGCAGGTAACGTCTCTGAATGGGTAGCAGATGTTTATCGCCCTATCATCGATGATGACTTCAGCGACTTTAACTATTATAGAGGTAACGTTTATACTAAAAACAAAATAGGTCCAGACGGTATGATAGCTGTCGTAAGTGCTGACTCTATTCCTTATGATACACTATCAAATGGTAAGGTAATCGCTAGAGCGTTACCAGGTGAGATTCAAGAAGTTCCAATTACTGAAGAGGAGTCCCGCTTCAGAACCAATTATAATCGAAGTGACAACGTGGACTTTAGAGATGGTGATATTGAGTCCAGCAGATATTTCGGTGATTCTAACAAGGCTTCAGCTGAAGAAAATAGAATGTATGACAGCCCAGTTAGACAAGTTGAGGTTGATTCCTTAGGAGTTAACGCTATGATTGATCCTTCTGCAAAAAGAACGACTCTTATAGATAATCAAGTAAGAGTTTACAAAGGTGGTTCATGGAGAGATCGAGTTTACTGGTTAGATCCAGCACAAAGAAGGTTCTATCCACAAGATATGGCTAGAGATGACTTAGGTTTCCGTTGTGCTATGTCTAGAGTGGGATCAAAATCTCAAAAAGGAAAACGCCCAAGAGGATAAATTCTATTAAACAATTTTTAAATGCCCTTCTTTTTTCAGGAGGGCATTTTTTTTACATTTCATTAATGGAAAAGATATACAATCTATTTGTCAACTCAGAAGGGATAAATACAGATACCCGATCACTAAAAAAGGGACAGCTATTTTTTGCTTTATCTGGAGAAAACTTTGATGCTAACGTATTTGTGGATGAAGCTTTACAAAAAGGGGCTGCTCATGTGATATGCACAGATCCTGATTTTGAAAATAAACCAGATGTGACCGTAGTAGAAAATGCTCTGGAAGCCCTTCAAGATCTAGCCAGTCACCATCGGCAGAAAGTTAAATTCCCAATTATTGCTTTGACAGGAAGCAATGGAAAAACCACAACTAAAGAATTAATCCTCAGTATACTCTCTCAAAAGTTAAAAGTTAGAGCTACAAACGGTAATTTCAACAACCACATAGGTGTACCCCTAACACTTCTGAGTTTCCCTGAAAATCTAGACGCCGGTATTGTAGAAATGGGAGCAAACCATCAAAGAGAGATAGCAAAGTTGTGTGAAATCGCTAGACCTGATATAGGTCTTATCACTAACTACGGTAAAGCACATATGGAAGGCTTTGGCGGAATAGAAGGTATCAAAAAGGGGAAAAGTGAGCTGTACGACTACTTGCGACAAAGTTCTGGCGAAGCGATCGTAGCAACTTGGGATGAAGAACAAGAAATAAGATCTAAAGGATTAGATAGAATTTTCACTACTTCAAAAGCAAGTCTATTAAAGAGTGATCCCTTCATTGAGATGGAGTACGACGGCATAAGTATCTCCACTCACCTCACAGGTTCTTATAATTACCAAAATATTTTGTTTGCCATCACGCTGGGTGAAAAATTTGATCTCTCTAAAGAGCAAATCAAGAGCGGAATTGAAAGCTACATTCCATCCAATAACCGATCTCAAATTATAAATAAGCCAGATCTCAAAATTATACTTGACGCGTACAATGCCAATCCTAGCAGTATGGTTGTAGCCCTTGAAAATTTATCCCGTCAAGATGAGAACCCCAAAATTGCTATCCTTGGCGATATGTTTGAACTAGGGGAATACAGTAAGGACGAACATCAAAAAATAGCTACTTTTACTAAGGAACTTGGCATAGACCATATCATTTTGATAGGTGAACATTTTTATCAAACCTCAGGAAATCAAGAAAAGTTTGAAGACTTTGAAAGTTTCAAAAGAAAGTACGAGAAGTTACATTTTAAAGGCACTCTTCTTATAAAGGGTTCAAGAGGTATGAAGCTCGAGAGGTGCCTTGAATTATTTGATTAAAAAAACTGATTTTTACTGTTTGAATTCTATAAAATTGTTACATTTGCAACCGCTTTAGAGCAAAAGGTACCTTAGCTCAGTTGGTAGAGCAAAGGACTGAAAATCCTTGTGTCCCTGGTTCGATTCCTGGAGGTACCACAGAAACCCGATCAATAGATCGGGTTTTTTGTTCAAAGCATTAAAATCGTGGGATTAGCTCAGTTGGTTTAGAGCGTTACGTTGACATCGTAGAGGTCGCTGGTTCGAATCCAGTATCCCACACTATCTAGAAAAAATGATTCTAGCTATAGACATAGGCAACACCCGCAGTAAACTTGCCTTGATGGATTCTAGAGATCCTTTAGGAGTCCTGATCCTGTCTCATCAAGAACTTATTGAACAAATTGAAAATTTGTGTTCAAAGAACCAAATTGATGCCATCGCACTTTGCTCCGTAAGTACGATAAATGCTAAACTTTTAGATAAACTAGCATCTCTGGCCGATTTATTTCAGGTGAGTATCAAAAATCAATTGCCCTTTTCAAATAATTACAAGAGTACCACATTAGGAAATGACCGCATTGCCCTTGTAGCAGGAGCCATGAAAATGAGTGAAGCTAATGAGCCTTTATTAATCATTGACGCAGGAACCTGCATCACCTATGACTATTTGGACACAAAACAAGTGTATCAAGGAGGTGCAATTTCTCCAGGACTTTACATGCGATACAAAGCCCTACATACTTTTACTGCTAAACTGCCGTTAGTAGAAGCAATAAATAATCCATCAACCATCGGTACAACGACTATAGAATCGATTCAAAGCGGCGTTCAAAACGGAATCACCATGGAAATAGACTCCATGATTGATACCTATCTTGAAAAAGAGCCCAAACTTAAGGTTTTCCTAACAGGTGGAGACGCTCCGCTATTGTCCAAACAGCTAAAAAATCGTTTCTTTGCCGCTCCTAATTTGACATTGAGCGGGATATATAATTTGTACCAGATCAACTAGAACACATGATTAAAAGTTTTCTTTTTACGATAGCCATTATTACAGGATTTTTAGGCTACTCGCAATCTCGTACATCCTCACCTTATTCTTTTTACGGTATCGGTCAGCAAACCTTCAAGGGAACTATTGAAAATAGGGCTATGGGAGGTTTGAGCACGTTTACAGACAGTATTCATGTCAATTTAAGAAACCCAGCCGGTTACGGAAAGCTCAGACTTACCACCTACACGGTTGGAGCTGTTCATACAGAAACCTGGGCGTCTACTGATGATCTCAATGGAACCTATGACGCCACAAGTATTGAATATGTGAGTATAGGAATTCCCCTGGGTAGAAAGTTTGGTATGGGCTTCGGAGTCATACCTTTCAGATCGGTTGGCTATGAGATTGGAGAGCGCACCGATGATAGTTATACCAACTTCTTCGGAGAGGGAAGCGTGAATCGAGCCTATTTCGGTTTGGGCTACGCAATATCAGATGAACTGACCTTAGGTGGAGAATTTAGGTACAATTTTGGAACAGAACGTAATTCGTCGAGTGTTGCTTTGTCAAACGTGCAGTTTGGGACAAACCAGACTAATGAGGTTGATTTTTCAGGTGCATCATTCAATTTTGGTTTGCATTATCAAAAAATGCTGAATGATAAGTATGAAATTCAGGCTAGTGCTATCTACAGTCCTTCAAATGACTTAACCGCTGAAGGAACAAGAAATACCAGCCTATTCAGATTGAATAGTGATTTTTCTGAATCTTTGTTCAACGTGCGCGAGGGAGAAGGTTTCCGTGAAAAGCTGGAACTCCCATCCAGTTTAACAGTAGGCCTTAATTTTGGAAAGCCTTTGAACTGGTCTCTAGGTGCCGAGTACAGTTATCAAGAGGAGAGTTCATTATCCTCACGCAGCTTTGTACCTAATGGCGCAAACTTTACATCTGCAAGTTCTTACCGGGTGGGTGGATTTCTCGTTCCAGACTATAATAGCATCACAAGCTACTGGAACCGTGTCACTTATAGAGCGGGTATACGCTATGAAGAAAATGGTCTTAATATCAATGGTCAGGATATAAATGAATTTGGCATATCTTTTGGAATGAGTCTACCTGTGGGACGCAGAACTGGTTTTTCAAATGCGACCTTCGGCCTGGAATACGGGCAAAGAGGAACTACCAGTGGCGGGCTAATCAAGGAAGATTTTCTATCCATTAGTATAGGCCTTTCATTAAACGATCGCTGGTTCCAGAAAAGAAAATATAACTAAGAAATAAATTGACATGAAATTCAAGAATTCTATAATTCTCGTTGTAGCTGTTTTTAGTTTCGCTTTCGCGAAAGCGCAAGACGATATGCAATGCCGACAAATGTTGAGCATCTATGCAGAAAATGCAAAAGCAAAGCTATACGATGAAGCATATAAGCAACTCCCTCAACTAGTAGAAAACTGCCCAAAGTTGAGCGCAGCGATCTATCAGTACGGCGAGCGTATCTATGAACACCGTTTGAAAAAGAAGGTAGGTGCTGAAAAGGAAAATGCTGAAGGCTTGATTAAAATGCTAGATGCGCAGATCACCATGTTTCCAGATAAGGTAAACGATGCAAAGAAGACTATAGAAAAAGCTATGGCTATGTATAAATATGACATCGGCACGCACGATGAGGTATTTAATATTCTAGATGGTGTCTTCAAAAATGACCGTGAGAACTTTACAGATCCTCGAGGTATGATGACTTATTTCAAACTTGCTGAGGAGCGTTACAACGAAGGTAAAATGACCCTTCAAGAACTGTTTGACATTTATGATGCTCTAACTGAGCAGATAGATTCCCTACTAAACGAGCGTTCTGAAGTTATTCAAAAGCTGAATGAAAAAGAGGCTGAAGGTGAACTTACTGATAAGGAAAAGAAAGAGATCAAGAACCAAGAGATCAATCTTAAAAACTATGGTATCGTAAAAGGTTCCGTAAATGGTACTCTCGGAGCTCTTGCTGACTGTGATAAACTCATACCCCTTTATGATGTCGAGTTTGAAAACAAAAAAACAGATAAAAATTGGTTGAGTAATGTATTGGTAAGGTTGCAAAAGAAAGATTGTACAGATGATCCTCTTTACATCAAGTCTGTAAAAGCCTTGCATGATATCAACCCTAGTGCAAAAACAGCTTACGGTTTAGGTAACATTGCTGAGTCAACTGCTGAAAAGTTCAAATACTGGGATCAAGCGATTGAACTAGGTGTAGATAATGACTTGAAGTCTTCTATCCACTATAAAAAAGGTAATGTTTATAAGAGTCAAGGCGCTTATTCAAAAGCTAAGAGAGAATACATTCTTTCTAATCAAGCTAAGCCTTCCTTTGGAATGCCTTACTTGAAAATTGCTGAAATGATCGCAAAAAGTGGGAACAATTGTGGAAGCACTCCAATTGAAAAAAGAGCCGTGAATTGGTTAGCGGCTCGTTATGCTCGTAAAGCGGCAGCAATAGATCCTTCTATAAGAAGTACCGCCAACAAATATGCTGAAAGCTACGAAGGAACGGCTCCGGGTCAACAGGATATCTTTATGAGCCAGAAGTATAATTCAGGAGATACCATTACTTTTAACTGCTGGGTAGGGGAATCGGTACGTATACCATAAGATGAATTCTAAAAAATATACAAGTTTTATCACGATCACGGCACTTGCCGTGATCTGTTTTTTGGCATCGTGTGAGGATAATCTCAAAGAAGTCCAGAAAATGGAGCTTTCCTCAAATGAGCCTATCGGAGAGGCAGAAAATATGCTTTTGAAATACTCTGATAGTGGCTCGATAAAAATGACGCTCCAGGGAAAAAAAATGCTGGATTTCCGTAATGATGCGTTTCCCTATACGCATTTTCCTGAGGGAATTTATGTAGAACTCTTTAATAAAAAAGATACGACCAAGACGACTATTGTTGCAGATATAGCCACCGTTTATGATGCTACTGACATTATAGATCTTAAAGGTAATGTTGTCGTAAAAGATAGCGACGGAAATACCCTGATGGGTGAACAACTGTTTTTTAATCAGAGCGATAAGTGGATCTTTACCAATGATAGATTCCGTACCTTTCTAGTAAATAATGATACGGGAGGGGAATTTGGCAAGACCTCTGGAGTACGATTTGATGCAGATCAGGATCTCAAAAATGCTCAAGTAGGGGAACCCGACGATCAGTTCATTAACAACAACACAAATGAGTAAGTTTTTTAAATACTTTGAATACGCATACATTGTTTTTGCAGTAATATTTATCGGTACGGCAATTTATGAGTACAACATTTCCCCCAATAGATCTTACATGCTTTTTGCCATGGGAGTCGTGGCGATACTTATGTTTTTCTTTAAGAGGCGTTTCAGACGTAGATTTGAAGAGCGTAACAAATAAACTGGAGTGACCGAGCAAATCATCACTATTATTATCATGCTCATCCTGAGCGCATTCTTTTCAGGAATGGAGATCGCTTATGTCTCTTCAAACAAGATTCATATAGAGCTAGAGAAACGCCAGGGCGATATTATAGGTAGGGTTTTGGGACGATTGACGGCTAGACCGTCCAAGTTCATCATCACCATGCTTATAGGAAACAGCATCGCGCTGGTGATCTACGGTTTTGCCATGGGCGATTTGCTCACGCAACAACTGGCTGAGTTTTACCCGTCTCTAGCTTATGGATTTGAAGGCCTGCTCACCCAGACGGTTATTTCAACTCTGGTGATTTTGCTAACAGCAGAATTCCTGCCTAAAGTATTCTTTCAAATCTACGCAAATGAGCTGCTCAAGTTCTTTGCCTTGCCAGCATATCTTTTTTATGTGCTGTTTTCGAGTTTATCATGGTTGTGTATAAAGATTTCAGATTTTTTCTTGAAGACCTTTTTCAAGACTGATGGCGACCCGATCCAGCTCACATTTTCCAAAATGGAACTGGGGAACTACATCACAGAGCAAATGGAAAGTGCCCAAGAGCAGAAAGAGGTGGACAGCGAGATCCAGATTTTTCAAAATGCACTTGATTTTGGAGGCTTGAAAGCCCGTGAGGTAATGGTGCCGCGTACTGAAATCGTGTCGGTTTTGCTGGAAACCAGTATTAAGGATTTAAGCAAAAAATTCGTTGCCACGGGTTTGTCTAAAATTGTAGTACATAAGGAGACCATTGACGACATCGTAGGCTACGTGCACAGTTTTGACCTGTTTAAGAATCCGGAAGAAATCAAGGATATCCAGCGCACGGTGATCAATGTGCCAGAGACCATGCTTGCAAAAGATGTTTTGAACCTATTGATCAAACGTCATAAAAGTATCGCGATCGTGCTGGATGAGTACGGTGGTACCAGCGGCTTGATTACCGTAGAAGACATTGTAGAAGAACTACTGGGCGAGATTGAAGATGAGCACGATTCAGATATTTTCATCGATTCACAAATCTCAGAAACCGAATACAAATTCAGCGCCCGTCTAGAGGTAGATCAGGTAAATGAGAACCACAAACTCGACCTTCCAGAAAGTGAGCATTACGAAACCATAGGTGGATTAATTGTCCATGAAACTGAAGGTATTCCTAAGGAAGGGGAAGAAGTCAGTATAGAAAACTACACCTTTACCATTCTTGAGACTTCAAACAACAAGATCGATTTAGTCCTGCTTAAAATCGAGGATCAAGAGTGATCCAGGCTGCTCGTTTTTATTGCAGGAGTGTTTGATTATTCCGCTTTCGCGAAAGCGTAAAAAACACAATCAGCCCGCTATAAAATTTCTTTAATCGGTAGATTTTATGTATCTCGTCACACCAGATGCCAAAAGCTATCGTTAAAATCAATCAGAGTGGGTCATGAACCTTTAATAATTAGGCGGAAAGGGTTATTTTCGCCCTCTTAAAAATTCTTAAAAAATGGCAGTATTAGGCAAAATTAGAAGTCAAGGAGCGATCTTGATCCTAGTGATCGCGCTTGCCCTATTTGCATTTATAATTCAGGGAGTGCTTACCAGCAGCGGTCAGACGCAGAGTGACGCGATAGGTTACGTAGGTGATGAGGAGATCAACCAGAGGACTTTTGCGCGCATGGTGGACAACACACAACGCCAGCGTGGTGGACAAATGACTACCATCCAGGCTGTAAATAGCGTGTGGGAACAAATGGTACGAAGCGCGGTGCTGGACGAGCAAATGGAAGCCGCTGGTATCGAAGTGACTGACGAGGAAGTTGCAGAACGTGTAAAAGCTTCTTACCGCAACAACCCACAATATCAAAATGCTGATGGTAACTTTTCTGAATCCAAATTTGCTGCGTTTGTAAAGCAAATGGAAACTGGAAATGCTGATGTATGGAATGATTACATCCAGCAAATGGCTGATGCCGCAAGACAAGAAAAGTTCTTCAATCTATTGAAATCGGGAATCGTAGGGACAAATGCCGAAGGTGAAATGGATTACCGCATGGCAAACGACAACCGCAGTTTCCAGTATGTGCAGATTCCTTATTCTTCCATCCCAGACTCAACGGTTGAGGTGACCTCTGGAGAGATTCAGAAGTACATGAATGATCACAAAGAGCAATTCAAAACTGATGCGCAGCGCGACATCGAGTATGTTCTTTTTAAGGATGAGGCTTCAGCTGAAGATTTAGCTGAGATGAGAAAACAACTTTCTCTAAGAAAGTCCATGGACAACTCTACTTATAACATTAACACAAATCAAGCTGAGGAGATTCCATCTATTCAAGATGCAGAGGATAAGCAAAATTATGTGAACAGATTTTCAGATATCCCTTACGATGGGACTTGGATGGTGGAGAGCAAATTATCATCTGCACAGAAAAATGTAGGAGGCGATTTTGAAAAGGGAAGCGTTTTTGGCCCTTATCAAGACAACGGGTACATGAAATTATCGCTCGTAGAGGATAAAAGAACCATCATGGACAGTGTTTATAACCGCCACATTCTTGTTGCTTATGCCGGTGCACAACGATCGACTGCTACCCGCACTAAAGAAGAGGCTCAAGCAACTGCTGATAGTATTTTTGACCTGATAGGTCAGAATAAGTCAAAGTTTGATGCTAAGTTTGAGTACTTTGAAGAAAACACAGAGCTTGCCAAGGGTGAAGACCTAGGATGGACGGTTTACACAAGAAACGCAAACTCACTTGCTGAAGGTTACCGTAATTTCTTGTATGAAAATGAAGAAGGTACCATAGGTATTGCAGAGTCTACTTTTGGTTACCACATCATAAGACTTGATGAGACCACCAGCCCGATCGATCAGATCAAGCTTGCTACAATCGCAAACAAAATTGCTTCTTCTAAGGAGACTGGTAAGAAGTTGTTTACCAAATCAGTTAAGTTTCAACAAGCAGCTGAATCTGGTGACTTCAATGCTCTGGCTGAGGAGAATGAGGTGACGGTTAAGCCGGTAAAAAACTTGAAGCCGCTGGATGAATCTCTTCCAGGGGTTAAGAAAAACCGTCAGATTGTCAAGTGGGCTTTTGATGGAGAACGCGAGATAGGCGATATAGAGCGTTTTGAAACTACTGAAGGTTATATCATTGTAAAACTCACCGCTAAGCGCAAGGAAGGAATCAAAACGACTCAAGAGGCTAGTTCAACCGTCACTCCTATCCTTAGAAAAGAAAAGAAGGCTAAAATGATCATGGATAAGATCACTAACACCGATCTTCAGGCCATCGCAACTGCTCAAGGACAATCGGTGAGGAGTGCTAGCAAGGTGAATCGCAAGAATCCAGATATTCCGGGCCCAGGTTCTGAGCCTATGGTTGTGGGAACTGTTTTTGGACTTGATAAAGATCAGACGTCTAAACCTATAGCAGGTGAGAGTGGTGTATTTGTAGTAAAAGTTACTGCTATAGAAGATGCACCAGACCTGCAGAACTACAGTTCTAATGCTAAGCAGATCGCTACTAGAATAGCAAATCAGTCTACAACGCAACTCGTTGAAGCCTTGAAAAAGTCAGCTGAGATTGAAGACAATCGCGACGAGTTCTATTAGGAATTACAACAGCTAGAATACTTAAGCCTCATAAATAATTTATGAGGCTTTTTTTATTTGTAAGTGATCAATTTGTATCTATATCCAATTCCTAGCTGTCGATTGTCATCAGAAGCCATCGGAGCTGCATTTATTGATAAGTCTATGAATTGAGAGCTATCGCCTAAATGATAGTTTAAAAAGCTTTTAGAATTATCCTTTCGCTTATTTGTCACACCTATTAATGGCATAGTTTCTCGATTTGAAAGTCGTCGTCCCTCTTTTCCATTAGGTAAAACTATTTTATCAGGTGAGTATCTCGGAGTTCCCAGTAAGTTTCCATCAGGATCACAAGGTCCCATGTTTTTAACACCGACCAAAATTCCTTTCTCATCAGCAAAAATTCGTTGTTCAGACAAGTCGATGTCGTAAAGGTTATCTTTTTCGGTTACGATTTGATATACAGGCTCTATCGACAATCGATTAAAAATGGTATCGCTTTCCATGTGATAAAAGTTGATCTCGTAGAGATAAGTGAATTTATTCTTCAGCTTATGAATGGTTACGCCACGTTTTCCGTCTAGTCCTCGTTTAACTAATTCTCTATGGTCTTTTTCAGCTCTCTTCCAATCGGCGGCTTTGGAAATAACGGGTATAGTTATTTCGGTCAGTTGTAGGTTTGTCTTTGGGTCAGGGTTTGTTATAAATAAGCCATATTCATAACCATGGTAATGCGCAGCACCGTCCATCCATGATCTTTTCCGAGAAGGCTTATGACGGAATTTCTTTTCATTATCTATACGGCCTAACTTAACTTCTGGCAAAATAAGGTCTATGGGATCGAGAAGAATTACTCCGTCATTAATATCGTTGATCCTGATCTTCTTCAACTGATAACCATGACGTTCTATATCTATATCTTGAATTTGAAACTCTTCAGAAATATAGACCTCTCCATTTTCTGAGGAATAAATGAGATTCCCATCATTAAAATAAATTGATGCTTTTGCAACTGGCTTTAAAGATTGTGAATCTTTGACTACAAATTGAGTTTGGGCCTCGCAGATGAAAAATGGAAATAATGTAAAAAGAACAAGTGTTTTAATCAAAAACGAGCATTTGTATTTCATGAGTATCAAAATTTTAATAAAAATATCACATTAACTTTATTACTTTTCGCCCAAATTAATTCATTATGAAAAAGTCAATTTTAAGCATTCTATTCCTTTCTTTAACGCTTGTGTTTGCTGTAAGCTGCCGCGACGTGGATGATAAGGAAACCGCTCAGGAAGAAGAGGTTGAAGCGCTTATCGAAGAAGCTGATAACGTAGAGGTAAAAGAAGACAAGGTAAAACTTGAAAGCCCAGACGGTTCAGAAACTAAAGTAAAATACGACGAAAACGGAGAAATCGAAAAGGTAAAGACTGACGATAACTCGTAATCTCTCCCTGCTTATTTAAACATCTGGCGTTCCAGTAGAAACGTAGTCAAGACCACATTGAAAGTTTGATTGATATCTACTGGAACGTATTTAATTCTATACTGACCACAACGCACTTTTAATTCTTTAAAATAGCGCGTTACAGCTTCCTTATAAGCATCTTTTACATTATCTGCATAGAGGTTGATTTGTTCACCGGTTTCAACATCAGTATACTTTGTAGGCTTATTTGAGAAATCAAAATCAATTTCTGTAAGCTTATCGTAAGTGTGGAACAACACTACATCGTGCTTGTTGTACTTCAAATGCCTCAACGCCTCAAACATCTCGTCTTGAGCTTTATCACTTTGAAACATGTCTGTAAAGAGAAAGACGAGCGATCTACGTTTCAAATTTTCAGCGATCTGATGGATGTATCCATAGGTATCGGTGTTGGATTGTTTATTGCCATGTTCTAAAACCGCAGCCAATTCATGCAGCAACATATTATGATGGCGATCGCTTCCTTTTTCAGGCGCATAATATTCATAGGTATCTGAATAGATGCTGAGCCCTACCGCATCACGCTGCTTTTTCAATAAGTTCATGACCGCAGCACAGGCCAAAGCACTAAAACCTATCTTATTTAAATGATCTAGATTTTGTGTTTTGAGTTTGGGATAGTGCATGGAGGCACTATTGTCCAAGATGAGGTGACACCTAAGATTGGTCTCCTCGTCATAACGTTTTGTATAGAGCTTATCAGTTTTAGCATAAAGTTTCCAATCGATGTGCCGTGTACTTTCACCTGGATTATAGATTTTATGTTCTGCAAATTCTGCGCTGAAACCGTGAAACGGCGATTTATGCATACCGCTTATAAAACCTTCTACCACCTGACTGGCTAGCAGAGCGAGGTTTTGGAAACCTGTGGTGTTATTAAGTTGCTTATTGAAATCCATGGTTCGGGTAGATTAGTTTGAAAAGTTACGCTTTCGCGAAAGCGGAACATACCAAATGCTAAGAATCCTGAGGCGGCTCCTGAATGATTTGTCGTTTAGCGCGCTTCTCCCAATTTTTCCTTGCCAAAAGCTGCATATCTTCTACATTATCACTCTCATCCATGATTTCAAGTCCCAGCATGGTTTCTATAATGTCTTCCATAGTCGCCACGCCCTGAACATTTCCATACTCATCTACAACTAGGGACAAATGCTCCTTTGTAGCTATCATTTTTTCAAAAAGTTGGGGAATGGGTAGGTCCACGGGAGCGATGGCAATTTCTCTTTTGAGGTCTTTGAGCGTCTCTGCGGGCTTATCGTGGATGATATCTTCCAGTATATGATCTTTGAGCACATAGCCTTTCACATCGTCTCTATTGTCGCCGTATATAGGGATACGGGAAAATCGCAACTCCTGGTTCTGTTCAAAAAAATCCTTGATTTTAGTGTCCTGCTGAGCCATAAACATTACGGAACGTGGCGTCATTACATCTTTAACCAAAATGTTGTTGAAATTCATCAAACTCTTGATGTACTGCCCCTCGCTAGGTTCAAAAACACCATCTTGCTGGGCGGTTTCAGTAATCGCCACAAAATCCTCTCGCGTCATGGTATTCATATGTGCACTTTTACCGATCGCCTTTGTGGTCAACTGGAGCAACCACATAATTCCAGTATATTTTAGTACGATCACCATGCCCTGTAGAACCCTCGTGGAAAACCCTGCAAGCGATTGCCAGTAGGTCGCTCCTATCGTTTTTGGGATGATTTCAGATAAGACCAAAATCAAGACGGTCATTATTCCAGAAACAACACCTACCATGGGAATTCCCCAGAGGTAATCTGGATAGCCCTCTTGTACGATAGCTTCTGCTTGAACACCCACGAGAATCGCTCCAACCGTATGCGCGAGCGTATTTAGGGTAAGAATCGCGATGAGAGGCTTATCTACATCTTCTTTAAGACTTCTTAATGTATCTACATAACTGGCACCCTCTTGTTCTTTTACCTTAATAAATGTAGGATTGATACTTAGGAGAACTGCTTCAAGAATAGAGCACAAAAAAGAAAAAAATATCGAGATGATCGCATAGATGATCAGTAAGCCCATGGGTTGTTTTTTTGTAAAAATAGGGAAATGGCTGTGAGAATACCCATACCTTAATGTTTCTTGAACATTTTAGGGATCAGTTCATTCCGCGTTCTTTCTGAATGGTCTCGTAAGCCTCTTGGACCTTCTGGAATTTTTGCTGGGCTCCTTTTCGGTAAGCCTCGTCCATATCCATCAACTTATCGGGATGGTATTTTTTAGCCATGCGACGGTAGGCTTTTTTTACTTCGTGATCGGGAACGGTCTTATCAATTTCAAGAATCTTGTAGGCGTTGTCCTGATCTTTGACAAACATGGCTTTGATCGAGACAAAATCTCTTTGAGCTAAGCGTAAATAACCCGCTATGTTTTCTAGAACCCGCACTTCTGGATCGCTTACGTGCCCATCGGCATTAGCGATGCCAAATAGAAAATGCAAGATCTGAAGGCGAGACTCGTATCTCGTTCTGGCATTTAAGTACTGACAGATTCTCGCAGCGTTTACCTCACGCTTTTTAACTACATCGTTGAACGTTCTGAATATCGCATTAGCTCTTTCTCTACCGTACGAACTAACGAAATATTGTCGCACATAGTCCAGCTCTTTCTGACTTACTTTACCATCGGCTTTGATGACGACTGAGGTGAGAGAAAGTAAATTCAGCTCAAAGTCTTGCGGACTCACATTCACACTACGCCTATAGGAATCCTGTCCCATAGATTGATAGGTGCCACGTGGAGAACTGTCTATAAATGATGTATAGATCCAGCGCAGAATAAAAAATAGGACGATGTAACCTAGAAAAGACATGAATTAATTTACGGGATGTTCATAGTCAATAGGCATGCCGCGATAAAAACTTCTTGAAACGTGACAATTTGTCTAACTTTTCTTCTTTTTAAAAACAGGAACGCTGGAACAAGCCTCCCCATACATGACGGAGCGCGCCACTTTTTGCAGTTTCTCCGTGATCATCATGTAGGCCGAAACAGGAACTGGTTTATTTGAACACCCTTTGACGATCACGGGCAACCCTTCAAATTCTGAGACGTTTAGATCGTTGATGATTTCTTGATACAGAGCTGTTTCTAAATCTTCAAGTGAACCGTAAACCACCTTTTTAGCAACGCCGGTAAGTTGCGACTGGAGCAGCATCCACGCCCATTGTGGTATGATCGCATCTGTACTACAGTTGATGGCAACGTAATGATCATGATATGCGGTGAAGTCTGTGGTTTTTAAGCTTTCGCGAAAGCGGGATTCTACCAGCACTATTCCCTCCATCAACCATTGAGAAATATCAATGACCGAGCGCTGACCTGACGGATAAAATTCCTCTAGATCAAAGGTTTTGAGTTTGGAACTCGCTACACGATTGATGATTTCTTCTGCCATGATGCCTACAGCATTCCTAGTTCTAGTTTTGCCTCCTCGCTCATCAAATCTTTGTTCCACGGTGGGTCAAAGGTGATTTCTACCTCGGCGTCATTGACTTCTTTGAGGCTTTTTACCTTTTCCTCAACTTCCAGCGGCAGGGTTTCAGCCACGGGACAGTTAGGTGAGGTAAGCGTCATGAGGATCTTCACGTCTGCATCGCTGCTGACCATGACATCATAGATCAAGCCCAGTTCATAAATATCTACGGGAATTTCTGGGTCAAAAATGGATTTGAGCACCTTTACGACCTTTTCCCCTATTACTTGTCCATCTACTTCTTCCATAATGTTTTAGTTGAGCTGCGCTTGATAAGCCACAGCGTACATTTTAAGTTGTTTGATCATCGATACCAGACCATTTGCTCGGGTGGGTGACAAATGCTCTTTCAAACCGATCTCGTCAATAAATCCTGTATCAGCGGCAATGATATCAGCGGGTTTTTGTCCCGACCAAGCTCTCACCAGAATTGCGATGATTCCTTTAGTAATGATCGCATCACTATCTGCCGTAAAAACGACTTTTTCATCTTCTAACTCTGCGTTTACCCAGACTTTAGACTGGCAACCCTTAATGATTTTATCATCAGTTTTGTGTTGCTCTTCAATGAGCGGTAAGCTCTTGCCTAGATCAATCATATATTCATAGCGTTGCATCCAGTCGTCAAACATGGAAAACTCATCGATGATCTCTTCTTGAATTTCTTGAATACTCGCCATAATTATTTGTCTTCTGCTTTTCTTGCCTTGATGATGACCTTGCCAGACTCATTCATTAAGTGGAGCTCACCCTGTGAAAATCGGTAGCTTTTTACATTAGCCAATTGTTGCATGTAACCACGTTCAATATCGCGTTTTTCTTGGCAGTACATTTTTGTGGACATAATAGGTCCTACCTCAATATTGTTGCTGCCATCGTTTGTAATATCTGCTCCGTAGGTATTGCAGGAATTGTTACCTCCTACTCTCAAACCCTCTTGATTCTCTATATTAAGCGTGATACCGTGTTCAGACATATCTTCACCAGAAACTTCAATCACGTTATAATTACCTTCAAGATTCTTCTTTTCACAGGAAATTAGACTCAGGCTTAAAATCAAAACAAGACTTTTAATTGCATTTTTCATAATGATGCTGATTTAGGATAACATGATGACTGCTCGCTGCAAAGCCTGTACCATGACGTCTATTTCATCTTTAGTATTATAATAGGCAAAACTGGCACGTATGGTTCCCGGAATCTGATAACGATCCATCACGGGTTGTGCACAATGATGCCCTGTGCGAACGGCAATTCCCAATTTATCCACAATGGTTCCCAAATCATAGGGGTGGATCTTGCCTACGTTAAAACTGATTACAGCTGCCTTCTTCTCCACATCGCCATAAATAACGGCTCCTTCAATTTCTTTGATTTTTTGGGTCCCGTATTTTAAGAGCTCGTCCTCGTAGGCAGCAATTTTTTCCATACCTACAGACTCCAAATAATCAACTGCTGCTCCAAGCGCAATACCTCCAGCGATGTTAGGAGTTCCCGCTTCGAATTTATGAGGCAGACCTGCATAGGTGGTATGCTCAAAAGTGACTTGATCGATCATCTCACCACCGCCCTGATAGGGAGGCAATTTATCCAAAAGTTCTTCTTTCCCGTACAGAATACCTATTCCAGTAGGACCGCACATTTTGTGGCCCGCCATAGTGTAGAAATCGGCGTCTAGGGCTTGAACATCTACTTTCATGTGGCCGCAGGATTGTGCACCGTCGATCAGTACAAGAGCGTCTTGTTTATGAGCCTTCTCAATAATTTCCTCAATGGGATTTTGAACACCGAGCGCATTGGAGATATGGTTCACGACTACAAAAGCAGTTTTGGGATTCAGCAATTTCGCGAAAGCGTCCATATCCAGCTCACCATTATCTAATACTGGTATGACTTTAAGCGTTGCTCCCACCCGCTCGCACAGCATTTGCCATGGAACAATATTTGAATGATGTTCCACCGCACTTACAATGACTTCATCGCCTTCTTTTACAAAGACATGCGCGCCAGATGCCACCGCGTTGATACTGTGCGTGTTCCCTGAAGTGAAAAGCGTCTGCTTCGTTTCAGGAATGTTGAAAAAAGCCCTCACTTTCTCACGAGCCTCCTCAAAAAGATCGGTTGCTTCCTGACTGAGCGCGTGCACCCCACGGTGAATATTTGCATTATAATGCGTGTAGTACTCGGTGATTTTATCGATTACCTGTCGTGGTTTTTGCGAGGTTGCTGCGTTATCAAAATAAACCAATGGATGACCATTTACCTTGCGGTTGAGTATGGGAAAATCGGCTCGTATTTTATTGATATCTAGCATAGGTACAAAGGTAGGGAATGTGAGTTTGTGAGTACTTGAGTTTGTGATTTATATGCTGGTCATTTCGACTCGCTTCGACTACGCTAAGCAACCGCCGCTCAATGACTTTCCTGGTCGATAGTAAAAGGTCGCTGAGCGAAGCCGAAGTGACCTGTATTCCAGCTTTAAGGCAATCAAGCCTCATCAAAGTTCACCCGCACCTTAGCTGATTTGGGATAGGCTTGACAAGCCAGGGAATAGCCTTCTTCGAGCTCGCTGTCGGTTAGGATGGAGTTTTTGGCCAGCGTCACATCGCCTTCTTCTATCAAACAGATACAGGAGCTGCAGATTCCGCCCTGGCATGAGTAAGGTGCATCGATATCATTGCGAAGCATGACGTCGAGCAGGTTCTCGTCCCTTTTCATGGTGAATGACAATTCTTCATCGTCGAGGACAACCTCTATTTCAGAAAGGTGACCGTCTTCGGTGATTTCAACTTTTGCGTCGCTGGCCGAGAACAGTTCAAACTTGATTTGATCTTTGGGCAGGTATTCCTTTTCTACCAGATTATCGGTTACCTCGTTAATCATCTCTTCAGGCCCACACAAGAAAGCGGTGTCAAATTCCCAGCCCTTGCAATCCTGCTTTAAAAAGTAATTGAGGTTTCCCCTGTTGATCCTACCAAAAAGCGCCTCGTCCCGTTCTTCCCGACTAAAACTGTATTTAAGAATAAATCGATCTGGATAAGCATCCTTTAAATCATTGAGCTGCTCGTAATAAATGGTTTGGGCTACACTTTGGTTACCATAAATCAGCGCTACTTTATGCTCGGACGAATTTTTAAGGGTGCTTTTAATGATTGAAATAATTGGAGTAATCCCGCTACCGGCAGCTACGGCAAGAAAGGTTTTAGCTTCTGCCGACTCCTCTAGAATAAACAGACCATCAGGAGCGGCAACATCGATGGTGTCTCCTGCCTTCAGTCTCATCGCGTAGTTTGAAAACACGCCGTGTTCCACCTGTTTGACCACCACGCTGATTCCAGAATCATCGCTCGTGCTGGAGATGCTGTAGGCTCTGCGCACTTCGCTGCCGTTGATGTCTGCTTTGAGCGTTAAATATTGGCCCGAGGTATATTTAAAATCGCTAGACAAGTCTGCTGGAATATCAAACCAGATCTCCACGGCCTGTGGCGTGACTCTGGTAACTTCTTTAATCGTAAGGTTATGGAAAATCATATCACTTTTTCAATGGTTGCAAAAATAAAGAACCTACAGCGAGTGAGTCGTAATAGCTAAAATCAAGGTCTTAAAATGCTCTTAAAGATTTATCAGATTTCAACCTGTGAACCTGACCAAAAAAACATAACTTTAGTTTTTTGTAACATTTTCAATATCAAGTTCACTAACCTGCAAACGACCTGATCTATGTTCAAATATTTTATCAATCTAGAATGGAAAAGCTTTTTTAGATCTGCTGCGTTCAAGCAAAACCTGTTCTTCAAGATTTTTATCGGATTTTTTGCCGTTCTGTTTTTGATAGAATTTGCCTTTATAGGCGCTGGAAGTTATTATCTAATTGAAAATGGAATAGAAGATGGCGATCTAGTGGCGCGCAATCCTTTCAGGCTGGTCAATCGATTTTTGATCTACTGGTTTGCCACAGATCTTATCATGCGGTATTTCTTTCAAAAAATGCCGGTCACCAACATCAAGCCGCTACTTTATTTGCCGTTTTCCAAAAGCAAGATTGTAAAATACGCCCTAGCCAAAACCAGTATTTCTTTCTTCAACATTCTACCGGCTTTCTTTTTTGTGCCGTTCAGCGTAGTATTGCTCATAGAGGGGTATGATCCCGTAGGTGTTTTAGGCTGGCATCTTGCTGCGTTGGGTATTACCTATTCCTTCAACTTCTTGAACATTTTTCTCAATAATTCAGACAAGATCTTTTACCCGATCGCCGCGATTGTGGTTGCGGCTGCCTTTGCGCAGTATCAGGGTTATTTTGACATTACCGTCTATACGGCACCTATTTTTGATTTTTTCTTTGACCAGCCGTGGAGTTGTTTGATTCCACTGGGGATTGCAGTAGCATTTTGTGTGATTGCGTATCGCTACTTCCTCGGCGAGCTCTATCTCGATGGCGGCCTAAGCATCAAAGCCGAAGAGGCCAGCTCAGAAAATCTCGATTTCCTCGATCGCTTTGGAAAGATCTCTACTTACCTAAAGAATGACATCAAGCTTATCAAGCGCAATAAACGGGCCCGTACGACCTTTTTTATGGGATTCTTTTTTATCCTCTACGGCCTGTTGTTCACCTCGGGACTTTATGGCGACAACAGTTTTGGGAAAATCTTTGCCGCGCTGTTTTGTACGGGAGGGTTTCTGTTCAGTTTTGGTGGATTGGTTCCATCTTGGGACAGCAGCTATTTCAAGCTCATGATGTCCCAAAATATCCCATACCGAGAGTATCTGCTCAGCAAGTGGTGGCTCATGGTCATCGCGACTGCCATCAGTACGGTATTGAGCGTTTGGTATGTTTATTTTGGTGTCGAGTGGTTGTATGCCATACTCGCAGGATCTGTCTATAACATCGGGCTTAACGCTTCCGTAGTTCTGCTGAGCGGCGCATTCGTAAAAACGCCCATAGATTTGACGAGCAATAAGAAGGCCTTTGGCGATTCCAAGGCATTCAATGTCAAAACCCTTTTGCTTGTCATCCCTAAAATGGTGCTCCCTATCGGGATTTATTACGCATTTGCGCTTCCTTTCAACAGCGAGGCCGGTTTTATCGCCATTGCAGTTACGGGATTGCTGGGACTAGCATTCAGGAATCTAATTTTCAAATGGATCGAGAATATTTATAAAAATGAAAAGTACGATACCATAGCGGCTTACGCTCAGAAGGATTAGAGGCCTCTCTCAATCCCTCCGAGGGAGGGAAGTTGTCGTGGGAGTGGAAATGGAGGGAGGTTTTGAGAAAGGAAATCCTCCAGCCCCTAATGGGGAGCACAATGGATTACGGTAAATGAATTAAGAAATAAATTATCTCGCTTTCGCGAAAGCGAGAACTCAACAGAAACAACACAAGATATGATCACGATAAAAAATCTTAGCAAACAATACACGGACGTAAAAGTTCTGGACATCGATCATCTGGAGATCCATACGGGTGGAGCGATAGGCCTGGTAGGGAATAATGGTGCCGGTAAAACGACCCTTTTTTCCCTGTTGCTTGATCTTATTGAGCCTACTACCGGTCATATCGTTTCTAACGGAGTGCGCGTGGATGAGAGCGAAGACTGGAAGCCGTTCACCAGCGCCTTTGTGGACGAGAGCTTTTTAATAGGCTACCTGACTCCAGAGGAATACCTTTATTTCATTGGAGAATTGCGTGGTATGGATAAGGCGGCCGTGGATCAAGTCATTGCTGATTTCTCTGATTTCTTCAACGGTGAAGCGCTGGGCCAGAAAAAATACCTGCGTGATCTTTCCAAGGGAAACCAGAAAAAAGTAGGCATCGTTGCGGCACTTTTAGGAAATCCTAGTGTAGTGATTCTGGACGAGCCTTTTGCCAATTTAGATCCCTCAACACAGATACGCCTCAAAAAAATCATCAAGCAACTTGCAGATGATCCCAAAGTCACCGTTCTCGTTTCCAGCCACGACCTCGTACACGTGACCGAAGTCGCGCAGCGTGTGGTGCTGCTAGAAAAAGGTAGAGTGGTCAAAGACATCGTCAAGACTGAGGGTACCTTCCACGAGCTGGAGACTTACTTCAAAGGAATTTCTGAGTCTTATGCGCCGGTAGGGGTTGAGGGGGAGTGATGGTATGAACGCTTCAAGCTAAGTAAGAGCAGATTTAAATCTGCCCTTACTGTAGAAAGAGTTTATTCAAGTAGCTCTCTTAATTTGAGCTTGAGTTTTAAACGGGTCAGGAAAGTTTAGATTTAGGTTTTGTAGAACTACAGATTGTATTAAATTTGCAGCCTGCTGAAAAATAAGATTTTAGCATTGGGCCTATAACTCAGTTGGTTAGAGTATCTGACTCATAATCAGAAAGTCCCTGGTTCGAGCCCAGGTGGGCCCACAACAATGTAAGTAAGCCGTTTAAGTATCTAAACGGCTTTTTTGTTTTCTTTATTTCTGCCTTCTACAAGCTGCAATTCAAGAACTATTCAGCGATTTCCTGACATAATTCTACCAGAACACCGTTGCTGGATTTAGGATGAACAAAGGCGATGAGCTTGTTGTCTGCACCTCTTTTAGGTTCCTCGTTGAGAATCTGAAATCCTTCTTTTTTGAGTCGCTCCAGCTCTGCATAGATGTTCTCTACGGCAAAAGCCACATGGTGGATCCCCTCCCCTTTTTTCTCGATGAATTTAGCGATCGCGCTATCATCGCTTGTGGCGGCGAGGAGTTCGATTTTGTTATCACCACTTTTAAAGAAGCTGGTGGTGACGTTTTCGCTCGCGACCGCTTCTTCTTTATAAGGTGACCTGCCCAAAAGCTTTGAGTAGGCCTCGTTTGCCTGCTCTAGATCGCGCACCGCAATTCCCAAATGTTCTATTTTCCCAAACATAATTGGTCTTTAGATTCAAAAATAATAGGAAACTGCCGCCCGCCCAATGATTTATTGAGATAAAGCCCAAACGGCAACAGCCTTCCTTTTAGTAACTTTGCAGCATGGAAGAAAGCAACAGACAGAAGAAAATTGCAGGGATACTGCAAGAAGATATGAGCTCCGTCATCCAAGAGGTGATGCGTAAAAACGGTGTCAAAAACCTAATCATATCTGTCACAAAAGTAACCGTGACTCCAGATCTGGGCTATGCAAAAGTCTTTCTTTCTGTTTTCCCAGCGGATAAGGCAAAGCAAATCGTTCAGGAAATCAAGGACATGGGTAACCAGATCAGGCATGAAATTGCCAGCCGCGTGCGCCACCAGTTCCGTCGCATGCCAGAGCTACAGTTTCACAACGACGATTCGCTGGAATACATGGACACCATCGACCGGGAGCTCAAAGGCGAAAACAATCCTATTGAAAATCCAGACATCCTTCCCAGACGCAAAAAATCTTAGTGAATTTTTCCCTCTACATCGCTAGGCGCTACCTGGTCTCAAAAAATGGTCGCAACGCGATCAACATTATCAATATCCTCAGTTTCATCATCACGATCATAGGCACTACGGCGCTGTTTATCGTGCTTTCAGGATTTTCTGGACTCAAGGATTTCAGCACCAGCTTTTCCAGTTACTTTGATCCAGATCTTAGGGTATCAAGCTATGAGGGGAAGAGTGTGGAGGTTCCGCTTTCGCGAAAGCGAGATCTTCAACAGATACCCGGAGTCGAAGCGGTCAGTCTAACCATTGAAGAAAAAGTATTCTTAAGTTATGAGGACAAGAATGAGATTGCGTTTATAAAAGGAGTGGACGAGAGTTTTTCTCAAATCATCCCTACCGATTCTATTTTGCTTTATGGCACCTGGCTTACTGATAGTGATATTCAAATCGTGGCCGGTAGCGCGATTGCTTCCAAACTATCACTTACAGTCAGTAATTATGGATCTTTCTTACAGGTTATGGTCCCCAAACCCGGAAAAGGCGCTATCAACGAGCTGAATATCAATCGGGCTTTCAACTCTATGGATATGGTCGCTACGGGAATTTTTACGGTCAACGTGGAGAGTATCGACAGTAAATACATTTTTACCCGGCTGAGCGCAGCGCAAAACCTACTCAACTACCCTAAGGAAAAAGCTACTGCCATAGAAATTAAACTCCTCCCTGATGCAGATGAAGATCTCGTGCGTGAGGAAATTGAAAAACTATTTGATAAACAAGTCGTGATCAAGAATAAGTACCAAATGAACGATGCGCTCTACAAGATGCTGAATTCTGAAAATCTTGCGGTGTACCTGATTTTTACTTTGGTACTCATTATTGCTTTGTTCAACGTAGTAGGGAGCATCATCATGATGATTTTGGACAAGAAAAAGAACCTCAAAACCCTGCTTGATCTAGGTGCAGAGGTCACTACCCTACGGAAGGTTTTCTTTATGCAAGGATCGCTCATGACTGTAACGGGTGGGATTATAGGGATTGTAATAGGGACCTGTTTTGTTTATTCTCAGATCAAGTACCAATACATATATATCGCGCCGGGAATACCCTATCCTTTTGCGTTGCAATGGGAAAACTTTGTCATCTCATTCATGACGATTGCCGTATTAGGAATTATCGCTAGTTATATAGGGTCACGACGTATCAACGATCGCTTGCTGGCTCAGGCGAAACTGTAGTCACCAAACTCCTGCAGCACCTCATCAAAAGCAGCGAAAACTCCCTCAGGATCGTCGCTGGTTACCATTTTCATGCGGTATTGCTTGAAGTTGGGAATGCCTTTAAAGTAATTGGTATAATGGCGGCGAGTTTCAAAAACTCCCAGTTGCTCCCCTTTCCAATCGATCGCCATTTGAAGGTGCCTGCGGGCTACCTCAACTCGTTCTTTCATGGTAGGTTTTTCCATGTGTGTGCCATTTTCAAAAAAGTGCTTGACTTCTCTAAAAAACCAAGGGTAACCTATACTGGCTCTACCTATCATCGCTCCATCCAGGCCATATTTGTCACGCATCTCCACAGCTCGTTCAGGCGTATTCACATCACCATTCCCAAAGACTGGAATGTGCATCCGTGGATTGTTTTTTACCTCGGCTATAGGTGCCCAGTCAGCATCGCCTTTATACATCTGTGCGCGTGTACGGCCATGGATGGAAATGGCTTTGATACCTACATCTTGTAAACGCTCAGCCACCTCAACGATTCTAATGTTATCGTGATCCCAACCCAGACGGGTTTTAACCGTAATGGGAAGCTTTGTGTGTTTGACCATAGCTTCAGTAAGAGAAACCATCAGGTCTACATCTTTTAGGATTCCGGCACCGGCACCTTTTGAAACTACCTTCTTGACGGGACAGCCAAAATTGATATCAATAATATCTGGATTAGTACGCTCCACGATCTCCACAGACTGCAGCATGGAATCGAGATTAGCACCAAAAATTTGAATTCCCACGGGACGCTCCGTCTCATAGATATCAAGCTTCATAGTGCTTTTTGCCGCATCGCGTATGAGTCCTTCACTAGAGATAAATTCTGTGTAAACGACGTCAGCTCCATTTTCTTTACACAACGTACGGAAAGGAGGATCGCTCACATCTTCCATAGGTGCAAGCAATAATGGAAAGTCAGGCAATTCTATATCGGCAATCTTTACCATTTTGCAAAGGTAGCTTATGATTTGAATTTAAAATGAAGAGTTTCTGTAACCTAGAAAAAGCTTCACGGTTTTTCCCTCACCCCTTCCAGGAGTTTATCATTTAATTGCTCATCAGAATCAGAATTTGACTTGTGTAAAACAGAAATATCACCCGTAGATTCTAAAATCACCGCAAAGACCTGATCGAAATTCAAGACATTTGCCTCACGCAGCTTTGCAATAAGCTGAGTTCTTTCAATGCGCCCATGTGCAAGATTTTCTTCGAGGATTTCATTATTCTTCATTAATAATAAAGGCTTGTTTGATATAGCGCTACTCAATGCGGGAATCTTGCGTTGAAGGAATGAAAATATCCACGTGAGTAGTAATAAGCTACCTATTGCTACACTTCCATAAACGATGGATGTTTTACTCGTTAAGGTAGAGGATATAATACTACCTATCGCTACCGTAAAAGCAAAGTCATAAGCGGTAAACTTGGCAAACGATCTTAGGCCTATGATTCTGGTAAAAAGAATTACAGCAACAAAAATGAGAAAACTACCTACCACGGTTTCCCATAACGGGTCACCACTTTTATAAATCCATTCCATGATATCTAAGTTTGAACCCTAAATTAGTTTAAAACCCACAGTAAGACTGATAAGACTATTACAAATGACAAATTATTGGGATTCATTGTCATGTAAAGAAAATCCTTCTAGGAGTTGATGTCCTTGAAAATCATCCAATCCAATAGAATTTCAACAAAAAGAGTAATTGCCAGTAAAACTTTCCTCTAGCTAATTGACTAAAGGAAGACGGTCTTCATCAATTCTGAATTCTAAATTCTGAATTCTAAATTCGCTGGAGCCACTCCTCCATGCTCACTCGGCTTTCCAGATAAGATCGTAAGTCCTTTATAGCAACGCGTTCTTGTGTCATGCTGTCGCGATCACGTACGGTAACCGCTTGATCTTCTTTGGTATCGTGATCGATGGTGACACAGTAAGGGGTTCCTGCTGCATCTTGGCGGCGGTAGCGGCGGCCTATGGCATCTTTTTCATCATACTGAACCTTGAGGGACCACTTGAGATCGTCAATAATTTCTTGAGCGATTTCTGGGAGACCGTCTTTTTTGAGCAAGGGCAGGATTGCAGCCTTGACCGGTGCCAGAACTGCTGGTATTTTCAAAACGGTACGCTCGCTGCCATCCTCTAACTGCTCATCTTCAAGAGCGCTAGAGAAAACGGCGAGGAACATCCTATCCAGACCTATGGAGGTCTCGATCACATAGGGCACGTAATTTTTATTTTCTTCGTGATCAAAAAACTGGAGCTTCTTACCGCTGTGCTCCTCGTGCGCCTTGAGGTCAAAATCAGTTCTAGAGTGAATTCCTTCCAGTTCTTTGAAACCAAAAGGGAAATCAAACTCTATATCAGTCGCGGCATTTGCGTAATGGGCAAGTTTCTCATGATCGTGGAAACGGTAGAGTTTTTCATCAATTCCCAATGATTTGTGCCACGCCATGCGCTTTTCCTTCCAGACGTCAAACCACTCCAGCTCGGTGCCGGGCTTTACGAAGTATTGCATCTCCATCTGTTCAAACTCCCGCTGGCGGAAGATGAACTGACGTGCCACGATCTCATTCCTGAAAGCTTTACCCGTTTGAGCAATTCCAAAAGGAATCTTCATCCTTCCGGTCTTCTGCACGTTCAGGAAATTTACAAAAATCCCCTGCGCCGTTTCTGGTCTCAGGTAAAGATCTGTTGCGGTGTCTGCGCTGGCTCCCAGTTTAGTCCCAAACATCAAGTTGAACTGGCGCACATCAGTCCAGTTTTTTGAACCGGTATCAGGATCTGCGATGTCTAATTCTTCAATCAATGCCTTCACGCCTGCTAGATCTTCTGCCTCCAGCAAACGAGCTAATCGCTCCACAGGCTCCTGCGCTTTTTCAAGGTATCCCATCACTCGCGGATTAGTCTCGCGATACATATCTGCATCAAAAGAGTCACCAAAACGCTTTGCGGCCTTAGCCACTTCTTTTTCGGCTTTTTGACGGTATTTTTCTGCATAATCTTCTACCAGCACATCAGCGCGGTAGCGTTTTTTGCTGTCTTTGTTATCGATCAAGGGATCATTGAAAGCGTCTACGTGACCACTCGCCTTCCAGGTCGTGGGATGCATAAATATTGCCGCATCTATTCCCACAATATCCTGATTGAGCTGTGTCATTGCACGCCACCAGTATTCACGTATGTTGCGCTTGAGCTCAGCACCATTCTGACCGTAGTCATAAACCGCCTGTAATCCATCGTAGATTTCGCTGGATTGAAATACATAACCGTATTCCTTAGCGTGTGAGAGTACCTTCTTGAACTTGTCTTGATCGTTGTTTGCCATAGCCGCAAAAATAGAAAAAGCTGTTGCTTGAGAAGATGATTATTGAATATTTCGCTTTCGCGAAAGCGAGATAACTTTACCTCAACTCTACCACTTGAGTAGCCAGTCGCGTACTGTCTCTAAACAAATTGATACGGTAGTTGCCAGATTCACGTAAATCTTTGGGCAGATTGATCAATTCGCAAATTTTAAGTTCCTTCCCCTTATAGTTGAACTGAACCTCTTTTGAATAGGTGAGTTCCTGATCGCCAAATTTGATCTTCTTTTTGGCACCAACCACATTATTTTCTGGATTGATGATTTGAAGATAAAGAGTCTGAACGCCTTGTTCTGCAAGGGTATTGTTTGGCAAAGTAAAGCACGTGTTGAGCGCATCAACTCTGCGAGCGCGGTCATTTTCCACCTGTCTACCGGAACTACGCACGATATAAGATTTAGTCTCAAAGTTCACCGGCATAAGTACGGCTGCCTTATTCATGTTATCAGTAAGCATGTTAATGGAATCGCTCTTTTTAAGGCTAGTGATAACTTCAGTATTTAGAACTTGGAGTGTGCTGTCATTTTTGGCAACGAGTTGGGCGTTTTCACTTTTTAGAACGGCAAGTTCTTCTCTCAGTTCATCCCTTTCTACCTTAATTTTAGCAAACTCGCGACGTAGTTTTGCGAGTAATTCAACGCTTCCCTCAAGCCTGTCCACGCTGTCGACTAATCTATTGATGCGCTCGCGGGCGTCTTCAAGATCATTAGAAAGCAGAGTCCCTTTTTCAAGCTCTAGCGCATATTCATTTGATATATTATCCAGTTCTTTTTGAATTTCCAGCTTCTCATCAGTCAGCGCTTCCATAATGTCCTCATTTTCATTAAATGTGGAATAGCTCCAGATGGCGAGAGCGGCGAGCATAAGAATAAGTACCACTACAAGAACTTTGTAAATACGATTATCGCTGGAAGATGTCATGCGTGATCTTTTTATATTTATACAAAAGTAAGAATTTTGATAAGGCTCGTTAAAAATTCGTTTCATGACCTGTTGCATCTCATTTATCCTGAGGTTTGCCAAGGTTGTAAAACGTCACTTTTTGAGAATGAAAAGCTGTTATGTTTTACCTGCAAATCTCAACTGCCCATTGCCTATCAACATCTCGATGCAGATGATAAGGTCAAAGAGCTTTTTTACGGTCGCACGGAGATCGCCCATGCCCGTAGTTTATTTTTCTATGAGAAAATAGGCATCGTGCAGCAGCTCACGCATGCGTTAAAGTATCAGGGACAGGAACAAATAAGCAACTACCTGGGAAAAATGATGTCTGAATACATGAAATCTGATGCAGAGTTTCAGAAAGTGACCCATGTAGTTCCAGTACCCGTGCATCCAAAACGTTTGAAGAAACGCGGGTACAATCAAGTAGATGGTTTTGGTAAGGAGATCGCAAAATCGCTGAACGCTCAATATCTCCCAGACCTGCTCGTTAAGACTAAAAATACCATCAACCAGGCCAAGCTGGGTCAGGTGAAACGTAGCGATGAAACTAAATCTATCTACAATTTGAATGAACCCGAACGAATTCCAGAAGACACGCACCTTCTCATCGTAGATGATGTAATCACAACGGGAACCACTTTAAGCTTATGTACTCGCGAGCTGCAAAAAATTCAAAGTGTCAAACTTTACGTGGCTACCATGTCAATATCTGTTTAAGCCAGCTGACCGCAATTAAATCCAAGACCTTAACTTGCACTTGAAATGAAAAATGTGAAAAAGAATCTAGCTTTTCTATCCAGCGTGGTATTAATGATGTTTTTGCTGGTGCAATGTGCCAAAAGAGGGAGTCCCAGCGGCGGTCCCATAGATGAATTGCCACCCATGATCGTAAGTGCTTATCCTAAAAACTATTCAACCAATTTTGAAGCAAAAGAAATTACCATAAGATTTAACGAGTACATCAAATTTAAAGATTTGCGCAAGCAACTGGTTATTTCTCCTCCCATGGAATATCCACCCATTATTTTACCACAGGGAGGCGTGGGAAAAGAAATTACGATACGTATTCAAGATACTCTATTAGAAAACACGACGTATGTGATCAATTTTGGTCAAAGTGTGGTGGATAATAATGAAGGAAATCCTTATCCGTTTTTAAAATATGTATTTAGTACAGGTGACTATGTAGATTCTTTGAAACTTAAAGGCCAGATCAAAAATGTTCTCGAATTTGAAACTGACGAATTTGTGAATGTATTGCTCTACGAACTGGACTCTACCTACACCGACAGTGCCGTCTTCAAAGAGCAGCCGCGCTACGTACTTAATACGCTGGATAGCTTGACCACATTCACCATGGAAAACCTTAAGGAGGGGACTTATCAAATGGTGGCACTCAAAGAGGAAAATAGCGATTATAGATACGATCCTTCCAGAGAGAAAATAGGTTTCTATCCAGAACCTATTACACTACCTTCTGATGAGACCTATGTTATCAACCTATACAAACAGACCTTAGATGCTGAAATTAAAAATGCTAAACATGTCTCAGAAAATAGAATCGACATAGGATATAAAGGAATTCTCGACAGTTTAAAAATCAGTCCATTAGATGAAAATCTGACTTATGAGAGCAGAATTACAAAACTTGATGCTACTGATACGCTTCAATACTGGGTCAAGCCTAAGCCACAGATTGACACTTTAAGTTTGTCTGCCTCTTTAGGTGATTTCCAGCAGGAATTTGAGGTTGCCATCAAGGATAGCTTGCAGATCGATTCATTGAATGTAGAAGCTAAAGCAAATGATTATCAAAAGAAATTCTTCAAAAACGGCTCGATAATCTCAGCCACAACACCTATTGAATCTGTAGATGAGAATTTATTTGAGGTTATTGATAAAGACAGTACGTCAGTTCCTTTTTCATTGAAAATTGATAGTTTGAGAAATTTTGTACAGATCGATTACAAAGAAGAAGAGAGCCAGCGCTACCAGATGAAAGTCTTTCCTGGTGCCATTACTGATTTCTATGGCTCAAAGAATAAGGACACTTTAAGCTTGAATCAAGTTACCAAGGCAAATAAAGAATTTGGAAACATTTTTATCCAAACTTCAAACGGTGAAGACTTTCCCATTATCATTCAAGTAGTTACTAAAGATCTTAAAGTTGTTGCTGAAGAATCTATTTCTTCTAATAAAGAGGTTTCATTTGAGCTACTAAACCCAAACACCTATTTTATCCGGTGGATTTATGATTCAAATGGGAATGGAAGGTATGACGCAGGGAACATACTCAAACGCGAGCAAGCAGAACGGGTTGAATATTTAAGAAAAGAAATCAATTTGAAGCCCAATTGGGATGTGAATGAAACTATAGGTTTAAAGTAAACCCATCCCGATCTCCCAGAAAACGCAGCTTTTCGCGGTATTTTTCAATTTCTGATTTTGCTAGGGTCACGGTTTTCACTCCGATGGTTTCCCAAGGGTGATCAATCATCTCATTACCCAAAACATCATAAATCTGGGAGTGACCGCTGTAATCCATACCGGTTCCATCAGTCCCCACACGGTTAACGCCTATACTGTATGCCATGTTCTCGATGGCGCGAGCTTTTAACAGGGCATCCCAGGCGTTTACACGAGGCACGGGCCAGTTTGCCACGTAGATCACCACGTCATAATCTTGAGTATTCCTGGCGTAAACTGGAAATCTCAGGTCATAGCAAATCTGAAGATTAAACTTCCAGCCTAGGTACTCTGCGATGACGGGTTTACCGCCTTTGTCATAAACTTTTTGCTCACCCGCTAGTGTAAAAGTGTGTCGCTTATCGTAGATAAATAATTTTCCCTCTGGGGTTGCAAATAGGCCTCTATTTACAAAACTCCCATCATTTTTTTTAAACATGGAACTTCCATAGATCGCAAAGTTTCTTTCGGCAGCTTGGGTTTTTAGATACGTATAAATTTCTTCGCCACTCGCAATACTTTGCGGCTTCATGGAGAAACCCGTGGTGAACATTTCTGGTATAATGACGAGATCCGTCTTTCCTTTGAGCTGTCTAAATTTTTCTGAAAAAGCAGCAAGATTTGCCTTAGGATTTTCCCATTCTAGAGAGGTCTGTATTAAACTTACTCGCAGCTCTTTATTATCCATCATAGCGGTAGTTTCTATTGCTTTTTTTCTCGCTGTTTCTTTTTTTATTTTCCAGCCTCTTGCGTTTTACGGCTTTGGGAATGCCTGTTTTCTTTCTGACTTTAGTAGGCTTTCTCGCTTCTTCCAACAAGGAGAATAGTGAATGTAGCACTCTTTGTTTATTAGTGGCCTGGCTGCGTGAGCTCTGATCTGAAAGGATCAGCACGCCATCATTTGTGAGCCTGTTTTTCAATCTGGCGATGATTCTTGAGTGTTCCGCTTTCGCGAAAGCGAGACTGTTCAACACATCAAAATAGAGCTGCACCTTTGTCGCCACTTTATTCACATGTTGACCACCCGCACCGCTGCTGGCAACGGCTTTAAGGTTGATCTCTTTTTGAATTTGGTCCCTATCCATTCATCTGGTGTGCGGGTTTGAGCAGGTCGTTTACCGTCTTAACCGGATTGAACGTCTTAAGCGGCATTTCTAAGAAAATGCTGTTCCACTCAGACATTCCACCATTCCAAAGACCAGGGAGTTCCTGAGCCTTGATTTCCTTACCCTTGCGTGACTTGTAGGTGATAAAACCGGTATCTGGGTCGCTGTACTCGTGTAAATTGTATTTATTTCCCTTGTGATCGCGCACGCTGCAAACAATGTCCACAGGATTGAAATGCGTGCCGCTGCGAGCAATTTTTTGCTGCGAGCTGCTGTTCTTGTCGACTTGAACGCCCTCGACAATCTCGATGGAGATTTCACCATATTTATCCTCGACCCAGAAGGGGCCTCCACCAGGTTCCCCCTCATTTTTTACCATCCCACACACGCGCAATGGTCGATTGAGCTTGTCAAAAAGGTAAGCGTGCTGGTGTTCGGTCTTATATTTATGGTAATCTCTAGGCAATACGGTGCACAGATCTTCTTCCAAAAATGCTTCTATCTCCCTTTGAAGGCCGTCGCTCACGCCTCCAGCATCCAGTTTTTCCAGATAATCAAAAACTCTATTACGCATGTTTAAGAGATAGCCGGCCAGTATCTTTTTATAGTCACAGATTTCTTTTTCCAAACTGGAAACAGTAACATTATCAATGTTTTTTACAAAAATGAGGTCTGCATCTTGTTTGTCCAGATTATCGAGCAGCGCTCCATGGCCAGCTGGCCTGAAAAACAAGGTACCGTCATCCAGTACGATAGGATTGTTTTCCTCATCTACCGCGACAGTATCGGTATGCGGTTGCTGAAAGGAGTAGGTCACGTCAAAACTTATGCCCGTTTTTTGTTCTACATGTTCCTCAATGCGTTTGAACTCTTCCTTGAAATCTGAGTTAAACGCTGGAGCTATCGTGAAATGAAGACGCGCTTTTCCCTTACATGAGGCATATATAGCGGCTTCAAAAAGATGTTCTTCAAAAGCCGTGGCGATGTGATCTTTGTATTTGTGGAAAGGAACAAGACCTTTGGGCATCCCGCCATAATTGAATCCGTTGTTTTCCATCATTTCACGCACGAACAGAAACTTTTGCTCTCCTTCATCCTTAGAACTCCAGTTAGAATATTTGTGCTCAAGGGATTTTTTTACTTCAGCATAAAACGGAAACTTTTCCAGCGCCGTAAAGAATGTAAAGAGCTGATCTACCTTATTCTTATTGATGTACGAGTTGACCGATTCTTTTTTGGGATCGTAGTTGGATAGAAATTCATGCAAAAACTTGAACATGCGCGTCGCGGCACCACTTGCTGGAACAAATTTTAAGATGTCTAGTGCGTCTTTTTGATTGTCATATTGATCCTTAAGCGCCGCTACATCGATAGACTTGAGGCTTACGATCCCGTCATCTATGGTTGCCGCACGATTCAGTCGTAGAGTTGGAAAGCCCTCCTCAAAACGGCGTATCTGTTCCTTGAGTTTTTCTTGAGAAATTCCTTTTTCTTCAAGTTGTTTTTGCTGGATATCAGTTAGTTTCATTTAAAAGTTCTTTCTATGATTTGGATGGCGTTTTCCAGTCGCTGTTCTCCAGTACCGGAAACCATTTTATAGTTTTTGCCAAATTTCTTGAGCGCGTTCTCAAATTGGTGAAAAATCTGCTCTCGGTCATCAGGTCGATCCCGCAAATCATCTTTTACCCAGGGTATGTCAACAGCCGTGAGCAAGTACAGGTCATAGTGTGATGATTTAACGGTCTGTTCCAGTTTAAAGGGTGCCTCGTTAAAATAAATTTGGCTGTAAACCCAAGTTTCCAAAGCGTCTGTATCGCAAAATAAGAATTTGTGGGCGTTTTTTATAGCCTCATTTTCTAAACGTCGCTGACCTCTTGTTATAGGCATCAAATCTCCCAGAGCGCAAACGGCGCCGGTTTGATCCATTTTTTCCTGTAGATATTCCCTGGCAAATTCTGGAACGTGGGTAGTGTGGTAGTGTTTTGCAAGCTTTCGCGAAAGCGTGCTCTTACCCGTACTCTCAGGTCCAAAAAGTACTATCCGTTTTCCGTTAAATTTTTTCTGAGGTGGTGTTTTTTCCATGCAACAAAGCCTACGTAAGCCATACAAGCGAGAAAAATATAGAGAAAGGCGCTAAAACTGTAACCTTTAATAAAATATAAGGGAATAGATATGATGTTCCCTACTAGCAAAATCAACCAATGCTCTAATTTGCGTAGCGCCATTTGCCACATTCCCACAAAGAAAATCCCTGTAGTAAGAATGTCAATGTAATTGAGATAGGAACTAAGCATCTCAAAAAGCTGATATACGATGTAAACGCCTATCACAGAACCTAGAAAGATCATAAGAGATTGAAGCCATTGTTTTTGTGAAACTCGTGTCACGGGAATCGCTTCCTCACCTAAATCACTACTCCAGTTGTACCAGCCGTACAGACTCATGATAAAATAATAGGCGTTGATGATCATGTCGCCTGGAAGCTCCCATTGAAAAAGCAGATAGACAAATATTCCCGTGCTCAAAATTCCAAAAGGATAGACCAGAACACTATTGAACATGGAAAATATTACACTTACTATCGCACACACAATCGCGGTAATCTCCAAAACAATATGCAGGGTAGAATACTTACTGTATTGTCCAAAAATGAATTCGATTATTTCCAATTAATAAATCTTTTTGCCCCCATACCCCCTGAAGGGGGCTTTTAATTGTGTTAAGAACTGGATGATAAAGGTTTAGAGCGGTCAGCAATGAGCCTACAGCTTACAGCTTATTGCTTATTGCTTATTGCCTATTGCCTATTGCCTATTGCCTAAATCAAAAATGCGGCTCGTAATCATGGCGGTCGGTTTTGACCACTTTTATGTAAAAAAGAACGGCTTGTGTTTCTCTCATGCTCTCTTCCATCGCCTCGCTCAAAAAGTGCATCATGGGTTTAATGTCGCCATAAATCTGCGTGCTTAATGGGTTTTCTAAGACCTTAAATTCAGAGTCGCGCAGTTTCTTGATAAACTTTATGATGTGTTCTTCATAATCTCCTTGCAATGGTGACATGGTTAGTTCTATGGATGCTTTCATGGGTTTTGTTAATGAGTTTGTGAGTCTTTGAGTTAATGAGTTTGTGAGATCTAAGGTTCTCCCGTTTTGTAAAGGATCAATCTTCTTTCTTGTAGCCCTCGTAATAGTAAGATTGCTCGATTGCTTTGAAAATGATTTCCCTATCGTTGACTTCTAATGTTAGATTTTCAGATAGTAGCGTTCTTAATTCCAGATCATTTATAGGGCTGCGTTCCATGGCTTGCAAATACAAGGTTTTATCTACGAATTGCCAGTTAACGACTTTTCTAAGTTTTTTCTTCAACATCATATCCAGCCATATTCTCATAGATCTTCCATTACCCTCCATAAAGGGATGAGCAATGTTCATCTCAACGTATTTGGCAATGATGGTTTTAAAATCATCCTCAGGCATCTGCTCGATCTTCAATAAAACCTCCTTGAGGTACATGGCATTGGCAAACCGGAAACCACCTTTAGAAATATTCTTCTCGCGAATGACGCCGGCATGATCATACAGGTCATTAAATAGATAGCGATGGATTTCTTGTAAACCTCGTGTAGATCCTACTTCAATGCGGTCTATTATACCCGACTCAAATAAATCATAAGCCTTCTGCAAGCTTTGTTTATCGATATTTCTCATGACAGCGCAAAATTATATTTGATTTAGATTGATTTACGATAGAAGGTCAAGATAAGTTTAAAAGAAAAAGTAAATAAGAGAACTACTCAATATTCCAGCCATTCCAGATTTTCTTCAATCGCTGTGCCCACCACGACCATTCTGGCACCGGCGCAGAATTTCGACTTGATCGCATGCTCGGTGCGCAGGCCACCTCCCACAATCATAGGTATGTTCACGCGCAGTCGTACAGCTTTTACAATTTCATCTGTGACCGGTTGTTTTGCGCCGCTGCCCGCCTCGAGATAAATCAGTTTATTACCCATAAACTGACCAGCTAAGGCCGTCTTTACCACCTGATCGACATCTTGCTGACTCATGGGAGCTGTACTAGAAACTCGCGCCACGGCAGACTCATTTTTGCCGTCCAGCAATATGTAAGCCGTGGGAATCACCTCAACCCCTGCCTCTTGCACTTCAAAAGCTGCGGCTACCTGCTCACCGATGAGGTAGTCTGGATTGCGTCCTGAGATCAGGTTAAGGTACAAAATGGCATCTGCGGCGCTGGAAACTTGTTTGTGGGAACCTGGGAAAAGTATGATTGACAGATCAGTCGATCCTCTCAGGTGTTGATTCCACTTGTCAAAATCCACATTTTCCATGGTGCTGCCACCCACCAGCAAAACCAGTTGATGAACGTCTAGCTTATTGAGAAGTTTAGTGGATTGTTGAGATAACGCTTTCGCGAAAGCGGAAACCTCATCAAGCGCCATCTTTTCCGGATCCACCAGAACACCAAGCGTACGCTCAACTGAAGTGATCAGGTCATAAATTTTATGCATCTTTCGGGAGGATATAAACCATGGTGAAGCCTTTCATTTCAAGAAAAAAACCATCAAAATCTATATGGTCTTCTTCAAAATGGAGCGAGCAAGTTATGTTTTCTTGACCTATATGAAACCGATCCACCTTACAATGTGCCTTAAAACCTAGGCCTTTTGTGCCATATAACTTGTACATGGATTCCTTTGCTCCCCAAATAACCGTCAACTCTCGGGTGGGTTCTTCAATGGATTCAAGATACTGGTTCTCGTAACCAATGAACTTAATCGCGATGCGCTGAATTTTGTCCCTTTGTTTCTCGATGTCAATTCCCGTAAGTGAATCACTTATAACGATTGCCGTGAATGTAAAGCTATGTGTGATGGATATATGGCGACCGTCTCTGAGAAAGGGTTTTCCATTCTTTGAATAATAGAGATCGTTATCTGTATATCCCGCCTCCCGTAATAAATGCCTGATGCTTAAAAATCCCCTGCGGTGCAGTTCAGAACTCATGGATAGTAATCGATTCATTGAGTTTTGAGATAGCTCAATATCTGTGCGGAGCCATGCTTCACTCTCCTCAATCTCCCAGATGTATACCGCGGTATTACCTCTGTTGTTAAGTGTTTTGTAAAGCGGCATAAGAAGGCTTTGTTTTTCGTAGCTTTGCAACCGCAATTTAACAAATAATTAATGCCTCAACGACTTGATAGTGAGGGTTCACTTGGGGTCAGGCGTATTAAAACAAGCAAATGAGCACAGAAACGATTCCTTACGTTCCTTACAAAGTAAAAGATATTTCCCTTGCCGAATACGGCCGTCTGGAAATTGAACTTGCCGAAGCAGAAATGCCCGGATTGATGTCCCTAAGGGAAGAATACAAAGACGAGCAACCGCTTAAGGGCGCTCGCATTGCTGGTTGTCTTCACATGACTATACAAACCGCAGTTTTAATTGAAACCCTAGTTGCCCTAGGAGCCGATGTAACCTGGTCTTCTTGTAACATATTTTCTACCCAAGATCATGCGGCCGCAGCCATTGCAGCTGCTGGAATCCCAGTTTATGCATGGAAGGGAATGAGTGAGGAAGAATTTAACTGGTGTATCGAGCAGACTCTGTTTTTTGGAGAAGAGCGCCAGCCGCTTAACATGATCCTAGACGATGGTGGAGACTTGACAAACATGGTTTTTGATGAATACCCAGAACTTGCCAAAGGCATCAAAGGTCTTTCTGAAGAAACGACTACTGGAGTTCACAGATTATACGAGCGTATGAAAAATGGAACACTCGTGATGCCAGCGATCAACGTAAACGATTCTGTAACCAAATCTAAGTTTGACAATAAGTATGGTTGTAGAGAAAGTGCGGTGGATGCCGTACGTCGTGCAACAGACACTATGCTTGCCGGTAAGCGTGTGGTAGTTTGTGGTTATGGTGATGTAGGTAAAGGTACCGCAGCTTCGTTTAGAGGTGCTGGATCTATTGTAACAGTTACTGAAATCGACCCCATCTGTGCCCTTCAAGCAGCTATGGACGGTTATGAAGTTAAGAAGCTGGAAACAGTTGTAGGCAATGCAGATGTGGTGATTACTACCACAGGTAACAAAGACATCATTAGAGGTGAGCATTTTAAGGCGATGCGCGACAAAGTGATCGTTTGTAACATAGGACACTTTGATAACGAGATCGACGTTGCTTTCTTGAATAAGAACTACGGAGATACTAAAGTTGAAATCAAGCCACAGGTTGACAAATACACGATCGACGGGAAAGACATCATTTTGCTTGCTGAAGGTCGTTTAGTGAATTTAGGTTGTGCAACGGGTCACCCTAGTTTTGTAATGAGTAATTCATTTACAAACCAGACGCTTGCTCAAATCGAGCTCTGGAACCACTCTGATAAATATGAAAATGAAGTTTATATGTTACCTAAACACCTTGATGAAAAGGTTGCAGCGCTTCACCTTGAGCGTATAGGAGCTGAGCTTACTGAGTTGAAAGATTACCAAGCTGACTACATAGGTGTTAAGGTTGAAGGTCCTTTCAAACCAGAATATTACAGATACTAAAATCTGGTTTTAAATTGTTTAAAATCGTCATTTCTAAAAATAGAAGTGACGGTTTTTTATTTAACGGATTTTTAATTGGTTAAATCAGAATTTTAGCCTATTATGCCAAAATTATTAATTTGCTAATTTATTAGCGGATAATTATAGAATTAATGAAAGACAAGAAACAATGGGTAGAAGAAGCTAATGAATGGTTGAATGCCAGCATGAGCAATATGTCCACCAGTGATCGTGTACATTCTTCACGCCGCGCCAAGGAATTGATCCTAGGCATTAATGAAATCTATAAAGAAACCAAGGATCCAGAGTTGATGGAACTTATGAAGGAACTGACTGCAAAGAAGCAGAAAGTTGAAAAGAGATTGAAGGGAATCAGAATGTAGATTTGGTTACCTTTTTTATAAAAACCCCTCAAGTTGTGAATAGGCTTGAGGGGTTTTTTTATAGGGAAATCTTCGCAGCATATTCCAAAAGAATTCCAGAATTAATTTTTGATTTGTCCAGGTTTTCGAAAATGGGGTTGATGGAGTTGGCCCAGCTTTCATCTATATGGATCTGGGAAAATCCTAATAATGGAAGAAAAATTAGTAACAGTTTATTGATTTTCATGATAAGTTTAGTTTTAATTGATTAGTTTGTAAAAAAAGAATCGAAACGACCATCTGTGACCTCGTAGGTATTTCCAAATTCGTCTACAATCGTAAATTCAAAGGTTCCGGAAACAATATTTTCGCTGTCGTCAAAACGGGTAAAGAAAATATAACCGTCGTTCATAGATGTGGTCTCAGCTCCTTCCATCTGATCTTGATAAGATATTTCAGCATAAAATTCTCCTGGTGTATTTTCATTCAAAGGAAAAACCACTTCCTCAGATATGGTTTGCTGTTCAGAGGCCAGTCTCATTTGCGAGAGCGCATCGAGATTTCTTCTAGTCCTTATACTAAATGTATAGCTTTCATTCGACCTTTGGTAAAAACAGTTGAAACGACCAGTTAGATCTACGTAAGGCTCACCATTTACGAGACAGCCAAACGTACCGGCGCCTGATTGTGTGGCCAGTGGCAGACACTCAATACCTGAGCAGTCGGAGCCGGTATCATCATCATTTTCACAGGAACTTAAAAGCGCAAAAATGAAAATTGACAAAATACACGCCTTAGACAGGCTCAGGCTGACAACGGAGACCAAATTTTTCATGATGTGAAGATTGAATGATTATTTTGATAAGATATGAAATTTAGGTAAACAATTCATTAAGATTGGTTTGCTTTTGCAAACCTGCCTGTCGTGCCTCTGGCAGGCTGGAGCGGTATTATATAAGATTTTGCCATACGCCATTGATATACTTGTCATAGTACGCATCGCCATTTACAATGATCCTGTTTTGATCATGCGCCAGGGTATCCAACCGCTGGTATTTATAAAACAGTCCCGCCAGGTTGTATACCTTGGCACTATCCTGATTGCTGCGGTACCGCTCCCGCGCCCAGTTGTAGCCGTATTTTTGTATTAATGGTGTGTGGATGGTATCTCCCATGACCTTACCTATAAAGAGCGTTTTGTAGATGTTTCCATACACATTGAGATTGACGTAATTATCTTCATTCAAAACACCGTTATATGTTGAGACATCTGTAAACTCCATCGCATAATCTAGCAGGATTCCAGAAGATATCCTATTCTTCTCTAGATCATTAAAAATAGGATTGATAGAATTTTTCCATTGATTATCGACGTTGAGTTGCGCAAATGCTAGAAAAGGCACAATTGCAATAATTAATACTAGTTTTTTCATTGTTGTTTTAGTTTTTATTGATTAAGGTATGTATTGCAAATCAAAGCGGCCATCGGTTATCTGAACTTGTTCACAACCATCTGTAGAAGTTGTGAATTCAAATTTTCCTGAAATAATAAAGTTTGTTGAATCTATTTTCGAAAAAAATACATTTCCTGTAATTGTTTCTTCATAGTCATAAAAACAATTGGAAGAACTTATTATCTGAATACGTGAACGGTAATTTGAGAAGTCGGTTAAATCGTATTGAATATTTTCACCTAAAGGATTTAAAAGAATGAATTTTATTCTTATTTCGGTATTATTGAACTCTGGCTCTGCGCCAAACTGAAGAAAACCACCTTGATAAATAGCAAATTGTTGTGTAGTATTCGTAACATTTATTGGCTCACCATTTAGAAGAAATCCAAAGGTGTTTTCCCCAGTCATAGTAGCTGGTGGTAGTTGTGAAATGGGGTCTTGTGAATTGTCATCGTCATTTTTATCACAGGATAAAAGCGCTAAGCAGGAAATTAAAATTAGAAGTATGTTTCTCATGATGTAAATATTAGGGTTCTTACTTATTAAGATGTCAGTTAGACTTTTAGGTTGCGTTATGGTTTGTTTTCGCGAAAGCGATATTCAATTTGTACTTTGTAAACTGATATTCAGTTAGTTAAAAAAATTAGATATTACTAAAATAGTCATCGTTTTGTGCCATCAACAGCATAGCTGTCAATAACATGATAGTAGTCATTAGTTTTTTCATAGTTGTTTTAGTTTTATCGATTAAGGAATATATTGAAGATCAAATCGACCTTCTGTAATGTCAATATTTTCACAGTCCTCATTGATTGTTGAAAATTCAAATGTGCCAGATATAATGAAATTGACTGTATCAATTTTTGTGAAAATTACCGACCCTTGGTACGTGTCACTAAATTGATACTGACAGCCTAACTGTGGATTTGAATCTTCTTGGTATCTAGCTCTATCAACAAGATTGAAAGAAATATTTGTATTTAATGGGTCGTTTAAATTAATGCCAATCCCAACAGCACCAAATTGTAATTGACCTTGTTGATAAACAGCAAATTGTTGCGTTGTATTTGTAACATTAATTGGCTCGCCATTTAGAAGAAACCCAAAAGTGTTTTCCCCAGTCATAGTAGCTGGTGGTAGTTGAGCGATAGGGTCTTGTGAAGTGTTATCATCGTCGTTTGAACAGCCTACAAAGCTTGCGACAAATAATATGAGCATAATGTATTTCATTACTTTTTGATTTTGTGTTTGGATTTGTATTTGATTTTAAGTTTCAGCGTGTAAATCTCATATCGAAACGTCCGTCTCTTATCTCTCGCAATTCACCGTTTTGGTCAATCACATCAAAGAAAAATGTACCGGATATGATTTGGGCATTAAGATTAAGTCGTGTGATAGTTAACTCGCCAGAATTTTGATCATCCGTATCATAAAATTCTCCATTGAAGCCGTAAACACCAGAAACACCTCCAACATCAAATTCTGAAACTAGAACATAGGTCTGACCTGCTTCCAATTCCCTGGCATTTGTGGAGAGAGAGAGAGAGAGAAGATTGAAATTTTCGATTCTTTTAGAGCCACCAACATAAAAAAACCACTCATCATTAATGAGGTGGTATTGTGCGTCCAATGGATTTATCCCGCCACTAGGAATAAACGGCTCTCCATCGAGCAGAGCGCCAAAAGAGTTCTCGCCTGTGGTTGTAGCGGGTGGCAGTTGTGAGATGGGGTCTTGTGGTGTGTTGTCATCGTCGTTGCTGCAGGAGCAATACAGAATAAATAGAATAGAGGACAGAACATAGACTGCTTTTTTCATATCATTAAAATTTTATCGCGTCTGCTTGAATGGGGGTTGGCTGGCACGTTGAATTCACTTTTTTAAAGTGTCACAAGTTGTAAAAGTTTTCTTAAACTAAATCTTTTTCTCGATAAAACTGTCAATTAATCAGATTATTAACAGTTTCGTAATATTGGACATCAATTTTCACAGGCTACAATTCCCGAATTATTTAATTGATATGAGTTTAAAAAATGTAATCTCGACCATCTTAATGGTAAGCTTCAATTCTGTTGAGATCACTTAAAGGAAGATAATTAGTGTATCTTATTAAAATACAGAAACCCTATCTTCGTTATCTAACAAACTACCTCGACCATGAAGCGATTGTGCCTTTTGATTTTTGCAGCCGTAACACTTGCCTCCTGCTCTACTGATTTCCCAAAAAAATCAATCGAGACGGCATCCTTAAATGGTTTTATTGAGGGAGGTAACGCCGGTGGGGTTTATGGTGAGGCTGGTCTTAAGATCACTAAGGACAGCATCCAAATGACGGACTGGCCCATGTCCAGGCTTACAGACAACCTCAACACGATTCTAGATCGTGAATTTGAAGATCTATCTGAATTTCCCGGGTTTTATACCATCCAGATCGCCAATGTGGGAGAGCTGGAGCAAATTGAGTTTTGTGACTCAATTGCAAGTATTTTAGTGGAAAACAAGCTGCTCAAACCGTGAGTGAAATCACATCCATAAGACCTTTTATAGGTGCTAAAAACTACAATGTTTCGCGTGCATTTTATAAGAAGTTTGGGTTTGAAGAGTATGTCACTTCTCCAAAGATGTCCTATTTCTCTAAAAAAGAATTTGGATTTTACCTTCAAGATTATTTTGTGGAAGACTGGGTCAATAACTCCATGATCTTTCTAGAAGTAAAAGACGTTCAAAAAGAGCATGATCGGATCAGCGCACTCAACCTAAAGAATCAATTTCCTGCCAGCAAACTAAAACCAATTGTAACCACCGATTGGGGAAGGGAATTCTTTCTCCATGATCCCAGCAATATCTTGTGGCATATAGGGAGTTTTAATCCTTAGTGCAGTTGTTTGGTGCAGAAAATGAATCGGGCTTCGAGAGCGCTTCGTCAGGTGGTCGTTGAGCACTTCGGCTCCGCTCAGTGGCCACGGAGTCGAAACGCTCAGCATGACACCTCAGCAATCACAACTAGATCGAGCTCTGAGGTACTCAAAGGGCGGCGTTGAAATTCTCAACAACTAAATCGGGCTTCGAGTGCCTCAGCCCTCACATTGAGATCGAGCCATGAGGTATTCGAAGGGCGGCGTTGAAATTCTCAACAACTAGAATGAACTTCGAGTGCCTCAGCCCTCACATTGAGATCGAAAGATTCTTTAAGGGAAATTTCAATAAACTTTAAAGACCACATATGTAACTCCCCTCTCCACCTGCATCCGACGACTGAGGCAAGAAGGAGAGGAATGCATGAAAGGGGTTGGGGGTGAGGCATAAAAAATCCCAACCCGATCAAAAGATCAAGTTGGGATCAATAAGATTTAAGTGGAAGCTTTATTAAGCTTCTGCTGGGATGATGCTTACAAATGAGCGGTTGTTACGCTTTTTTGTGAATTGCACTTTTCCATCAACTCTTGCGTGTAACGTATAATCTTTTCCAGCATATACATTCTCACCTGGATGGTGCTCCATACCGCGCTGACGCACGATAATGTTACCAGCGATAGCCTCTTGACCACCAAAGATTTTTACACCCAGTCGTTTCGATTCTGATTCTCTTCCGTTCTTAGAACTACCTACTCCTTTTTTATGAGCCATGATATTTTATTTAGCTCCCACACGAGGCGGGACAAATTGAACTTTTACTCTTCTTCGCCTTTTGCAGGCTCTTTTGCAACCGCTTCTTTCTTGTCAGCTACCTTACCTTTGGGAGCGTCTTCTGCCTTCTTTGCCTTAGGCTTAGCTGCAGATTTTTTTCCTCCTGTAGTAATTCCAGTAATCTCGATTTGAGTAAGATACTGTCTGTGACCGTTTTTCTTACGGTATCCTTTTCTACGTTTTTTCTTAAAAACGATCACTTTATCACCCTTAAGGTGTCCCAGAACTTTTGCTTCAGCAAATGCTCCTTCTATAGCTGGGGCGCCGAGGGTGATGTTGTCACCGTCACCTAAAAGAAGAACCTTGTCGATGTTAAAACTAGCACCTTCATCTTCTTTCAAGCGATGTACGTACAACTTCTGATCCTTCTCGATCTTGAACTGTTGCCCTGCTATCTCTACGATTGCATACATAACTTTGAATTAACTAATGATTTTAGGGCTGCAAATATACCTCTATTCCAAAACTCTACAAACTTATCAACAAATTTTCAAGAAAAGTTTGTATGTAAGTCTAGTAGACGCTACGTCAATGGATTGAGATCCATAGCCTGGATATGTTTGAATTGTTACGCTTTCGCGAAAGCGAGAACCTCTACAAACTATGCCTTGTGCTTCATAGGCTTTTGCTCAGCTCGCACCTGTCGCGTATTCCATGACCTCTTATAGATAGGTAGAATGCACAATGCACTCACAATAGTGGTGGCGATACCCGATAAGAAAATAAATAGCAAGATGGCAACATTTACACCACTACCGGCGATTTCTACTTGCTGTCTGATCTCGGAGCCTAGATCAGGATTAATCTCATAAAGGTAAATTGCCATAAAAACGGTAAATATGAGCGTTCCTATAAATCCAGAAACGAGCGCTGCCTGAAAACCTTCCATATATTTAAACTTATCTTTTTCATGTCTGTAGACATCCCTCACGGCTAGGAATAGACTCCCGGCGGTAAGAACGGCATTGAAAAACGATAAATAGACATTATCTGCCAGTCCCAATAGGTCCAGCAAAATAAAATATGCAATTAGGGTAATGGCTAGGTAGACTCCGTATTTAAAGGTATTCATTTGGTTTTATTAAGTGTTTTCAAGTAAAAGTAGAATTTAGTCTCCTTATTTTCCCAACAATTGAAATTACTTTAACGGTATTGCGCTTTCGCGAAAGCTAACTTTACCAAAATAATTGTAACATCATCATAAATTTTCATACCTATGATGAATAATAAACAAATCTAAACCCAATGAAAAAATTAGTCTTGAGTCTGGCTGCTGCATTTACCGCGGTAACCGGTTTTTCCCAAGAGGTGGAGTTTACTGAATACAAGCTCGATAATGGGCTTCATGTTATTCTCCATCAAGAAAACAGCGCTCCGGTAGTGACTACTGCTGTCATGTATCAGGTAGGCGCAAAGGACGAGGAGCCAGGAAGAACTGGTTTTGCCCACTTTTTTGAACATCTTTTATTTGAGGGAACAGAAAATATCGAGCGCGGTGAGTGGTTTGATATCGTAGCGGCAAACGGTGGTAGCAATAACGCAAACACCACACAAGATCGTACCTACTATTATGAGACCTTCCCTTCAAACAAATTGGAGATGGGACTCTGGATGGAAAGTGAGCGTATGCTACACCCTAAAATCGAGCAGATAGGCGTCGATACTCAAAACGAGGTCGTCAAAGAAGAAAAGAGACAGCGTATCGATAATGCGCCTTATGGAGCAATCATCTATCGTACAGGAATCGATAAGCATTTGTTCAAAAAGCACCCTTACGGGCAGTCTGTCATAGGGTCTATGGAAGACCTTAACGCGGCCAAACTGGACGAATTTATCGATTTCAACAATAAATATTACAATCCCAATAACGCCGTGCTCGTTGTTGCTGGTGATATAGACATCGATGAAACCAAGAAGATGATCAAGGACTATTTTGGTCCTATTCCCAACAATGCGCCGGTCCCACAACGTGTAAATATCAAGGAAGATCCTATTACTGAAACTCGTTATGCAACTGAATACGACGCAAACATTCAGATCCCTGCAAAAATCTTCTCTTGGGTAACACCAAAGAATACTGATAAGGATGCCTACATCATGGATTACATCAGTACCGTTTTGACTGGTGGGAACAGTTCAAGAATGTACAAGAGAATGGTAGAGGAAGAGCAAATCGCACTTCAGGTACTTGCTTTCAATCAAGCAAATCAAGATTATGGAACTTACACCATGGGAGCGCTTGCTAAGGGTGATGTTGAATTGAGCAGACTTGCCGAAGTGATGGACGAGGAGATCGTTAAACTTCAGACTGAGCTGATCTCTGAGCGTGAATTTCAAAAACTACGCAACCAGTTTGAAGCGCAATATGTGAGTTCTAACTCCCGTGTAGAAGGAATCGCTGCTTCACTTGCAAGCTACTATATGCTTCAGGGAGATACAGATCGCATCAATGAAGAACTCGATATCTATAAAAGCATTACACGAGAAGATATCAAGCGTGCAGCTAATCAATACTTAAAGCCAAGCAAGCGTCTTGAGCTTGATTATCTAGCTGGTAGTGCACCAGCAGAAGGCGCTGAAGGTGAGGTAGAGGACATCGAGATCAAGGATATGAAAATGCAGGTCAACACGATTTACTTTGAGGACGATAAAGACGCTATTACTCCTAGTGCAGAGAAAGAATTGACTCGTGTAGCAAATATGATGATCAAGAATCCAGGGATGGAAATACTTGCTGAAACTTACACAGACACTCGCGGTAGCGCAGACTACAACAAAGACCTCTCTCAACGTAGAGCAAATAATGTAAAAGCATTTCTTACCATGAAAGGTGTCGAGGCCAGCCGTATCAAGGCGGTAGGTCGTGGAGAAGAAAATCCAGTAATAGACTGTGAGTCAAAAAAATGTAATGACGAAGAATACGAGCAATCCAGAAGAACTGAATTTACCGTTACCAAACAATAATGATGATGAACAAGAAATTTATATATATGATCGCCCTACTCTTTATAGGAGTAACGGCAACCGCACAAATAGATCGATCACAACCTCCTAAGTCGGGTCCGACACCTGAAATCAAATTAGGAAAGCCCTACACCTTCGAATTAAAAAATGGGATGCAGGTTCTCGTGGTTGAAGATCGCAAGCTTCCTACAATAAGTTTCAGCTTAAGTCTTGATAATCCTCCTATCGTAGAAGGTGACAAAGCAGGTGTAGTTTCTCTTGCCAGCTCCATCATGGGTAAAGGGACTACTGAAATGTCTAAGGAAGAGTTCAACGAAAAAGTTGACTTTCTAGGTGCAAACATTTTTGTAAGCATGGGCGGTGGTTACGCTGGTACCCTTTCAAAATATACTGATGAGGTATTTGAGTTGTTTGCTGATGCTGCATTGAAACCTAACTTCACTCAAGAAGAGTTGGATTTTGAGAAGTCTCAATTGATTGAGAACATCAAATCAGGTGATAATAGTGCAGCTGCTATTGCGGGTCGCGTAAGAAGCGCATTGGCTTATGGTAAAAACCACGCCGCTGGTGAATTTGCAACTGAAGAAACCATTAACAATGTGACCTTGCAAGATGTTAAGGACTACTACAACAAGTATTTCTCTCCATCAAACGCCTACATGGTAGTAACAGGAGACATCAAGGATAAGGATGCAAAAAAATTAGTGAAGAAATACTTTAAGGATTGGGAGGCAAAAGAAGTTGCCATGCCGCAACTACCTAGAGTAACTGATGTTGATCAAAGACAGATCAACTTTGTAGATGTTCCTAACGCAGTACAAACAGAACTCGCGGTAATCATGGTTTCAGATCTAAAAATGAACGATCCAGATTATCACGCTGCTGTTGTTGCAAACTATATTTTGGGAGGTAGTTTTGGATCTTACCTGAACATGAACCTTAGAGAAGAAAATGGGTACACCTATGGAGCCCGTACTTCTTTGGGAACTGGTAAAAACTATAAGTCTACCTTTAGAGCTACTGCAAAAGTGCGCAACGAGGTTACTGATAGTGCAGTAGTAGAGACTATGAAAGAGATCAAGCGTATCAGAGATGAATACGTAGATGATGAAATGCTTGCTAATGCAAAAGCAAAATTCCTAGGAAACTTCATCATGCAATCTGAAGACAAGTCAGTAATAGCTGATCGTGCGGTACGCATCAGAACCATGGATCTTCCAGAAGATTTCTACAAGGATTTTATTAAAAACATCAACGCAGTAACAAAAGAAGATGTGAAGCGTGTGGCTAACAAATACATCAAGCCAGAAAAAGCTCGTATCGTGCTTGTGGGTAAAGCTGGAGATGTTCTTGAGAATCTTGAAAAGATGCAAATCGACGGTCGTCCAGTACCTATTGAGTTTTACGATAAGATGGCTGAGCCTACCGAGCGTCCGTCTACAGTTGAAATCCCAGCTGGTTTGACTGCTCAAGATGTTTTGGACAGCTATATCGAGGCTATAGGTGGTCAGGAAGCTGTGAGTAAGGTCAAGTCGACGGACATGTTTGCGGTGTACACGAGCCCTATGGGAGAACTTGTTCTCGAAATGAAAAGAGCTAATAATGACAAGTACATCCAGAAGGTGAAAATGGCTGGTAACGTAGTTCAAAAGCAGGTTTACAAAGACGGTAAAGCAATGATGAGTGCCCAAGGTCAAACCATGGAACTGCAAGGAGACGATAAAGTCGCCGTAGCTGCAGAAGCAATGATGTTCCCAGAACTTTCTGCGGCAGATAAAGCAGAGTTAGTTAAGGCAGAGCGTTTTGATGACAGTAACGTCTATATCATTAAATGGAGCGATACAAAAAATCGGTATTATGATATTCAAAGTGGTCTTTTGTTAGCAGAAGAAAATATCATTAAAACACCTCAAGGAGAAATGTCTAACGTTTTACGTTTTGAGGACTATAAAGAAGTAAATGGCGTTAAATTCCCAATGATTTTAAAACAAGATATGATGGGACAAACGCTTTCTTTTGAAGTGAAGAAGATGGATGTGAATTCAGGTCTTACCGATAAAGATTTTGAGTAATAGATCTAAACTTTAATAATAGCCCGCTGCCTTACCGCAGCGGGTTTTTTGTTTTGTTACGCTTTCGCGAAAGCGGAAATCTTCAACCTGCAAGGCCAGCAAGTTGCTACTGCGCAGTCCAATCAAATTGCTGTTGGGCAACTCAAAGCAGGAATTTATTTGATCAGGGTAACAACCATGAGTGGTCAACAATTTGCACAGCGATTTATCAAAAAATAGGGGTTGATAGATCAATGTTAATTCTCGATATACATTGAGGTTCAAAAGCAACCGGTTCCTAGCTACTGGGAGTCGGTTGTTTTTTGTTTCTGGTGACAAGAATTACCGCAAATATGATCACGGCTGTAGCCAGTACTTGCCACACGTTGAATTCCTCACCGTCCAGCATTCCCCAGCTCAGTCCTACCACAGGCATCAAATAGGTAACACTACTAGCAAAAACCGGTGAGGTGATCTGTACGAGTTTGTTGAACATGATTTTGGCAGCGACGGTACCAAAGAGACAAAGCACTAAAATATAACCCAGGCTTTCAAGAACAGGCTCTGACTTAAACTCAAGATTCTGCCCATCTGCAAAAAAGAATACACCGGCAGCGAGAGGAACGATAAAGATGAAATTTCCTGTAGCGATCGCTAGGGGTTTTACATCTTGAAGATAACGCTTGATGATATTCACATTAGTCGCGTAGCAAGCACAAGCGATAAACACTAATCCTGCAAATAGGTAGTTTTGATCAGGGTTATTCTCCATTCCGGCTAGAACAAGACCTACAGCACCCAGCAAACCTATGATGACCCCTGTCAATTGTATTCTGGAAAACGCTATACCAAATATAGCAGCACCTAAAATAAGCGTAATGAGAGGCACGGTAGAGTTGAGTATGGCACTTATAGCGCTGTCTATTTCAGTTTGTGCGTAGGCAAATAAAAACGCTGGAAAAAATGTTCCCAAAAGCCCAGATACAAACAGCCAGCCGTAGTACTTTTTCTCAGTCTTGAGGAAAGATTTGTAACCAATTAATACTAGAATAATTCCAGAAATAATGGTTCTGATAGCACCTACTTGCAAGGGCTGCAAGGTGAGTCCGTCATCAGACTGCCCTAAAGCTTTTTTAATAAGTATGAATGAACTACCCCAGATAAGACTCAGAACTACGAGGTAGACATATTTTAATTTAGAAGAATCCAATGATCAGATTATAAGTTTTGCAAACTTATGACCGATTCAATACGGAAAATTGAAATTTGAGCATAAAAAAACCCTTCCGAATGAAGGGTTTCAAAAAAATTCTTTAGTTCTGTTTAAAAACCAGTAGCATCTACTGATCCCAAAGTTCCCACGTAGCTTCCAGTAAGTGATTGAGAACCGTTGACTTCTAAGTCAAAATTGAGTGTGTAAGTATTACCACTTCTCGATAGTTCCACAGTTCCATCAGTTACATTATAAAATTCATCTGAATCTCCTGTCTCAAAATCATAATTGACTTCAAGTTCTGCATCGGTAAGACTTAGGTCAACTGAGTCAAATCCATACGTGTAGGTACCATTTTTTAAATTTGAAGATTGATCAGAATGTAATTCTAAATATAAATAATTACCCACGCCCTGTGGCCCTAGATTCTGGTCAATTGTCAAATCTCCAGATGCTAGCTCAATATCAAAGTTGTATGTGTCTTCACCTAAATTTTGACCATAATCTAAAATAAGTCCTTTATCGAGGGTGAAATCAGAGCCATTAACAGTTACCTGACCAGTTCCTGTCCCAAATCTGATCTCGTTACTACCACCATCGTCATCACTTGAACAAGAAGAGATTGAGAGTACTGTAAGAATTGCAAAAAATGTGTTTTTTAATAATTTCATTGGTTTGTTTTTAATGAATAGCAAGGATACGGCAATAAATCTTAATTCAAAAACCTAATAAAGGGTATTTAATTCTTCCACTCCAGCGACTCTAACAGCCTTACCATGTCTTGCTTTACATAATCTACCGCAGGATAGATGGAGTCGTAATTAGGTTTTGAATAAAAATAGAGGGCTCCCGTGAGAAAATGCTTAGTGCTATCGGTCACATAAAATTGGGCGTTGCTGGCGGCATCACCTTCCACCTCGTACATCATTCCGTAGGTTTTATTTAAGGGATTTACAAAAGGATATTCAGCGATCACGTCTGCTTTACGGTTGTGATCGTAGCTCAACTTTTGACCATCAATGAGTAACTTCCTCAAATTATTTTCAATCGGTTTATAAGTGATATAGATCGTAGCCTCCATTTGTGGATATTCAATCTTCATGGAGCAGTCTCTTTTGGAAAGAACCCTTGCGTAATCATTTGCCTCAAATATGAAGGGACACTGCTCCCTGGTAACCGCTCCGTAATCACCTCGATTGTATTGTAAAGCAAGTTCAGCCGCTGGTTTGGGCAATACATCTTCATCTTTGCATGAGGCACACAATGTGAGAAAAAAAAGGGTGATTAGAATAAACCTCAAGGCAGCGTACATTTTACTTGTTTGATGCGTTTTTTATCCATGGCTTCAATGATAAACGTGTAACCATGAAAACTTATTTTATCCAGCTTACGAGGAAAGGATCCAGTTTGCTCTAGTAAAAATCCAGCGAGGGTTTCTGATTCACCACGGTGTTCATTAAACAAGGCCTCTTGTTCATCTTCAAGATCCACGACTCTGTAGAAGTCCTTGAGCGGTGTGATCGCCTCAAAAATAAAATTCTTGTCGTCGAGCTTTGAATAAATAATGTCCTCCTCGTCAAATTCATCGCTTATATCACCCACAATCTCTTCAATGATGTCCTCCATGGTAATCAAACCACTGGTACCACCATATTCATCCACGACTATGGCAAGGTGTTTCTTTTCTTCTTGAAATTCCTGTAAAAGATCGTCCAGCTTTTTATTTTCCGGAACGAAATAGGTCTCGCGTAACAACTTAGTCCATTCATAGTTCCTACGATCTATATAAGGAAGAAGATCCTTGACATAAAGTACACCAGTTATCTGATCGATGCTTTCTTTGTACACGGGAATACGGGAATACCCATGCTCGATCACCAGCGGAATGATCTCTTTAAACTCAAGTGCTTCATCCAGAGCAAAAACATTGGTACGATTACGCATTACGTTTTTAGTGTCAGTATTCCCAAAGCTTACGATACCTTGTAAAAGCTGTTGCTCCTCGTCGGTAGTGTCTTCATCGTCTGTAAGTTCTAGGGCTTGTGATAGATGGGAAACGGTAATATTAGAACTGCGATTACCCAGTCGATCGTGGATTTTGAGCGTAACATACCGCATGGGCAAACTCATAAAGCTGAACAACTTATCCAAAACATTGAGCGGTATCGCCATGAAATTGGCAAAACCTACTGGATTACGATTAGCATACACCTTTGGAAATATCTCTCCAAACAGCAATATCAAAAAGGTGACCACCACCACTTCCAGTATGAACCTCAAGTCAACTTCTAAGATAAAGCCTAGATCTAAGCTTACAGGTTCCAGACCAGCAAACCAGACTTCAGAAATAATCCCAAAAATCAATACGGAGGTAATGTTGATCGCATTATTAGCTATCAGAATAGTCGCCAGAAGTTTTTTAGGACGATCCAGTAATTTTTCTACAAGCGATCGCTGGCTGAAATCGAGATTCTCATCTTCCAGCTCATTGCTTGTTAGACTAAACATAGCCACCTCTGCACCGCTTATCAGAGCACTACAAACCAGTAGAAGTATGAAAAATATCAGATAAAGCAGCGTGCCGTCTGTAAAGATGGACGGCATAAGCATCATCAAACTGCTGGGGTCAGGATCCAAATTCTAATATTTAAAATGGCAGATCGTCCTCATCATCGTCATTGATGGGGGCGTTATACGTTCTCTGCGGTTCTTGGCTATGTTGAGATTGTTGGCTTTGCTGTCTCTGTTGGTTCTGTTGATACTCTCCAGGATTAGAGTTGCCTTGCTGCGGGCGACTGTTCTCATTCTTGGGAGTCAAAAAAGTAAATTCCTGAACCTGAATTTCAGTCGTGTAGCGTTGCTGACCATCTTCTCCTTGCCATTGTCGGTTTTTGATGCGGCCCTCTATATAAACCTTATCACCCTTGCTCAAATATTTCTCACAGACTTCGGCCGCCTTATTACGTACTACACAATTGTGCCACTCGGTATTTGACACACGTTCTCCGGTAGTCCTATTCATATATTCTTCGTTTGTCGCAAGAGGAAATCTACCTATGCAACCACCGTTTTCAAAGTACTTCATCTTCACCTCATCGCCCGTATGGCCTATGAGAATGACTTTGTTTACTGTTCCTGCCATGATTCGTCTGTTTGGTTAAAATTTGCTTTTAAAAAAGTGTGTAAATATACGTAATTGATCAGGCATGATTCAGAATTTGGTTTTTGAAAAAATGTAACCTCATGGGTATTGAGCAGTTTTTTTCCAGAACTCGCGCATGAACCGTTCGATCAAGACATGCACCGGTTTTTCAGCTGCTTCGTCAAGGTTTATCGCATTGGGAATCTCTGTTTCTGTCTCAATCACCCAGAAGTAAGCGTGAACCTTTCTATGAGATAACTTGTGAACGATGGGCTCTTGATTGTATACGCTTTCGCGAAAGCGTACACCACCTAACAACCTCTGAAAAGCTTCATCTTCTTGCAGTTCATGAAACAGTAGATTGCCCGTGGACTCCACATAGGGAAACTCATAAAGTCCCGCCCAGATACCAGTCTGAGGCCGTTGTTTAAGAATAGTTTTGTTCTCGGGCGTTGAGACCACCAGATAATGATGGAAAAGATTCTTGACTTTAGTCTTCTTGAGCTTCACAGGGAGCTCAGCAACTTTACCGGTATTATAAGCTACACAATCACCCTGAAAAGGACAGGATTCACAAAGTGGGTTTTTAGGCATGCAATGCGTAGCGCCAAATTCCATGATCGCCTGATTGTAGGTCGCAGGATCCTTTTCAGAAATTAATTTAGTGGCGTGGGCTCTGAATTCTTTCTGGCCAGGCGTTGTGTTTATAGGGCTACTGATTCCCATAAGCCGTGACAATACCCTGTAGACATTGCCATCTATCACGGGAACTACCTCGTTGTAACAAAAACTGGCAATCGCAGCGGCTGTATAAGTACCTACTCCCTGTAGTTTTAGCAAGTCTTTATAGCTAGTAGGGAATCTTCCACCACTTTCAACGACTTGTTGAGCAGCCTTATGTAAGTTTCTAGCCCTGCTATAATAGCCCAATCCTTGCCATAATTTGAGGACTTGTTCTTGTGGTGCCTGAGCAAGATCCTGTACCGTGGGAAAAGTCTTCATAAAATTAATATAGTACGGAAGACCTTGATTTACACGTGTTTGCTGTAGAATAATCTCGCTTAGCCAGATTTTATACGGATCTTTAGTTTGCCGCCAGGGTAAGGACCTGTGATTGTTTTCATACCAGCTTATGAGACGTTGTGAAATTTCCATGGACCGGGCAAGATAAGCAAGGACTTCATATCTTATTAAATTTTAAACGTTTAGAGATTTATGGTATTAATGAAAAGACTATCTTTGCGCCCTGTTTAAAGAAAAAGAAATAATAAAACTGTAATTTTAAAATGACTAAAGCAGATATCGTATCTAAGATTTCAGAGAAGCTGGGAATGGAGAAAACAGACGTGCAGGCAACTGTTGAGTCTTTTATGGATGAAGTGAAGGAATCTCTGGAAACTGGAGAGAATGTGTACCTGAGAGGATTTGGGAGCTTTATCGTAAAGACGAGAGCAGAGAAGACTGGTCGTAACATTTCAAAAAACACAACAATTAAGATTCCAGCGCACAACATACCAGCATTTAAACCTGCAAAAGTGTTTGTGGAAGGAGTAAAACAAAACGTAAAAGTCAAGTAAAATATAAGAGATATGCCAAGCGGTAAAAAAAGAAAAAGACATAAGGTAGCAACACACAAGCGTAAAAAGCGTCGTCGCGCTAATCGTCACAAGAAGAAAAAGTAGTCACGTACTACTTTTTCTTTTTACAGCGTTCTTTGAAATAGGGCTGCAGGTACAGCTCGCTCGGGTTGCCTTAGAAAAGGCAACAACATTACATTAAATAGCTAGGTTGCTGCCTCGCGCAGTATTCCTATGCATAACAATACAGGAATTATGGATAAAGAAATTATTATCCGTTCCGGTGCTTCAAAGATCGATTATGCCATTACCAAAGGCGGTAGGCTGATCGAACTCTATCAGGATGAAGATGAAAACAAATTTGCCGTAAGTGATATTTTTATAGCCAAGCCTAAAAAAGTTCTTTCCGGACTCAATGCAGCTTTTGTAGATGTGGGATATGTAAAAGATGGATTTTTACATTACCACGATTTAGGTCCAGGCTTTCTTACACAGCAAAAGTTTACCAAACAAATTATAGCCGGTAGGCGCAAGAATTTTGCGCTTAAAGACATTAAACCTGAGAAACTACTGGACAAAGGTGGCGCTATCGACAAGGTAGTCGCACCAGGTCAACCAGTACTTGTACAGGTGGTAAAAGAGCCTATCTCTACCAAAGGGCCTCGCCTAAGTGCAGAGCTTTCCATACCCGGTAGGTATGTGGTACTCGTACCTTTCTCTGATCGCATCTCAATTTCTCAAAAGATTGAAGATCGTGATGAAAAAAGCCGTCTCAAAAGATTGGTAAAAAGCATTAAGCCAGAAGGTTTCGGCGTCATTGTGCGTACGGTAGCTCAAGGCAAACTGGTAGCAGAACTGGACAAGGATCTTCAAAATCTCGTATCTAGATGGGAGCAGATGTGTGCAAAACTCCACAAATCAAAATATCCCACAAAAGTCATGACTGAATTGAGCAGAACCAACTCTCTCATGAGAGATGTATTCAACAGCTCATTTACTTCAATAGTCGTGGATGATCAAGAGATTTTTAACGAATTAAAAGACTATTTGAAAAGTATAGCCCCAGAGAAGGAGTCTATTGTGAAATTTCACAACACCCGCACTCCGATTTTTGAAAAACATGGCATCGAGAGACAAATCAAAACTTCCTTTGGGAAAACTGTTTCCATGAGTAAAGGTGCCTACCTCGTTATAGAGCATACTGAAGCTATGCACGTGGTAGACGTAAACTCTGGAAACCGATCTAACAAAGCAGATAGTCAGGAAGAAACCGCCCTTGAAACTAACTTGATCGCGGCCACAGAAATGGCTCGACAACTTAGATTGAGAGATATGGGAGGGATTATCGTCATAGATTTTATAGACATGCGCAAAGCTGAGAATAGAAAAAAACTCTATGAGCACATGCGCAACGAGATGGCTGATGATCGTGCCAAACACAAAATTCTTCCTCCTAGTAAGTTCGGTCTGATCCAGATCACAAGACAACGAGTTAGACAAGAAGTTAACATAAAAACTAGGGAAGAAAACCCTAATGGTAACGGTGAGGAAATTCCAGCACCTATCACAGTAATTCAAAGAATTACAGAAGATTTAGAAAGACATATTAAGTCTGGTGTAAAGAAAATTACTCTCAATGCCCACCCTTTTGTGGCGGCATTTATTACCAAGGGATATCCCTCTGTCAGATCCAAATGGTTTGTGAAGCACCAAAAATGGATTAAAGTAATGCCTAGAGACGCCTACACCTACCTTGAATATAAGTTCAAGGATAAGGATGGTAATGAACTCTCTTAGATACAGACGCCCGCAAACTAATGTTTGCGGGCGTTTTTTGTTTAAGCAAGTTAGAGCTCACAGAGCCTTTTCTAATTCTTATCTTAGCGTCACAATATTCTTCTATGAAAAAAATAGTTTTAGCCCTTACCGCGGCTTTTATAGCAGCTAGTTGCAACACTTCTCAAACAGCGGTAAACAACTCTCAAAAAACCGGTACACCACTTTCAACTTACTGGCAACAGCATGTCGATTATGAAATGAATGTGGACATGGATGTAAACGATTTCAACTATTCGGGTACACAAAAACTAGTGTATACTAACAATTCGCCAGAGACTTTGGACAGGGTGTACTACCACCTGTTCTTTAATGCCTTCCAGCCTGATAGTGAGATGGATACTCGATCCAGAACTATAAAGGATCCAGATCGCAGAGTACAGTCCAGGATAAAATCTTTAAGTGAGGAGGAGCAAGGGCACCTTCACGTAATGAATATGAAACAAGATGGAGTCGCGTTGAATCCACAAGAGGAGCGTACCATTCTAGTCGTTCCACTCGCAAAATCACTTGCCCCAGGAGAATCAACCACCTTGACGCTGGATTTTGAGGGACAAGTCCCACTTCAGGTAAGAAGAAGCGGTCGTGACAATGCAGAAGGTGTAGCACTATCCATGACGCAATGGTTCCCTAAAATGGCAGAGTTTGACAAATATGGATGGAACACCAGTCCATACATCGCCAGGGAATTTCATGGAGTTTGGGGTGATTTTGATGTGAAAATCACCATTGATAAAGAATACACGATTGGCGGTACGGGTTATTTACAAAATCCTAAGGAAATAGGACATGGATATGACACTCCTAATTCTGGTCCCGCTCAAGGCGAAAACGGAAAACTTACATGGCATTTCAAAGCTCCTAAGGTTCATGACTTCGCATGGGGAGCAGATCCAGATTATGTCCATGATATCTACGATGGTGCCAATGGTGTACAGCTTCATTTCTTTTACAAAGACCAAGATGAAATTAGAGACAACTGGAAAAAACTTCAACCGGTGACTAATGAGTTTTTGATGTTTTTCAACGAGAATATCGGTGATTATCCTTACGATCAATATTCAGTAATTCAAGGTGGAGATGGAGGAATGGAATATGCCATGTGTACATTGATTACCGGTAAAAGATCATTTGGAAGCCTCGCTGGAGTTACAGCTCATGAATTTGCTCACTCATGGTTTAATCATGTGTTAGCTACTAATGAATCTAAGGACGAGTGGATGGATGAAGGTTTCACCACATACATCTCGACGCTGGCAGAGCAAAAAGTTGCAGGTGCTAACCCAGATAACCCTCATGAGAGCTCGTACGGTAATTACATATACCTAGCTAATTCAGGCACCGAACAACCAGCTACCACCCATGCAGATCGATATGACACAAATCGTACCTACAGCATCATTGCTTATGCAAAAGGTGCGGTTTTTCTTGCGCAGCTAGGATATGTCGTAGGAGAAGATGTACGTGATCAAATAATTAAAGAATACTATGAAACCTGGAAGTTTAAACACCCAGACCCAAATGACTTTAAAAGAGTCGCAGAACGAGTAAGTGGGTTTGATCTGGAATGGTACATGCGTGATTTCATGATGACCACAAACAAGATCGATTACAGCATAGAAGGCGCTGAAAAAGATGGGAATAATGTAGCTGTTACACTAGAGCGAAAAGGTCTTATGCCAATGCCTCTCGATGTAGAAGTAACCCTGAACGGCGGTAGGAAGATGATGTATTACATCCCGCTTGAGGAAATGAGAGGAGAGAAATCCGTCTCTTCCAATACCAAAACCTTAGCTGATTGGGCATGGGCATATCCTACCTATGAGATGGTTTTAGATGGAGTCAACTTAAGCGACGTTAAATCCATCACCATAGATCCTAAAGGCATGATGGCAGATGTGGATAGAGAGAACAACAGTTGGAAAATGGGACAATAACTCGATTCTAACTATAGTTTTTACATTATAACGCAACAAGAGCCGTCTCTAAGTAATTTTGAGACGGCTTTATTTTATAGAATGAACCAAAGTTTAGGAAAATCAAAAAAACTCAAGGGTAAAACAACTATAGCCCGCGTCTTCAAAGAAGGGAACAGCCTCCGCAAGGGTCCTTTGAGAATTGTTTATTTAATAAATCAAGATAAATCTGAAAGCTCTGAGCATCAAATGGGGTTTGTTGCTCCTAAACGTTTTATAAAAAAGGCCGTTGATCGCAATAAAATGAAAAGGCTCATGAGAGAAAGCTATCGCTTGCAGCAAGAATTAATTCAAACCTCAAACGGTCGTTATATTCAAGGCATGATCATGTATCAATCACCAAAAACAATGGATTTTGATAAAATGTTCTCACTCATGCGTAAATTATTAAATGAGCTAGCAAAACGAACTTCCTGAGTTTTCGGCTTGCTATTTGCGATTCCCTCAACCGATGTCACTTAGATATTGGTTAACTTAATTTTTGCATTATATTTAAGTCCCCTTATTTTAAAATGATGAAACATTCTCCTAGAAAATCTTCGTTCAGGAAGATTTTTATCCCCATACTTTTATCTGGTATTTTTCTATCGCTGGCTAGTTTTAAAAACGACTTTTTTGAAATAGCAAAGCAGATTGAGATCTTTACTGAGATGTATAAGCAGCTCAACATGAACTATGTTGATGAAACAAACCCTGGAGAGCTCATGGAAAGTGCTATAGATGGGATGCTCGATGATTTAGACCCTTACACGCGTTACTGGACAGAGCAAGAAGTGGAGCGTTCGAAAATTAATCGCAGAGGTTCCTACACGGGAATAGGAGCAAATGTGAGTACTCGAGACGATAAGGTGATAATCGTTGAACCCTGGCAGGACTATCCAGCAGACAAAGCTGGTCTCAAAGCTGGGGATGAAATAATCCAAATTGACGATCTTAAAATCGCAGACTACAAAGAAAATGCCGGTGATCTTCTCAAAGGATCTCCGGGTTCAGAAATTCAGCTGATCTATAAAAGACAGGGAAAAGAATATCAAACCACCCTTAAAAGAGCAGCTGTAGAGGTAAAAGCAGTTCCATTTTATACCATGGCTACTGATAAAATCGGTTATGTGGTACTATCAAAATTTAACGAGAAGGCCTCAACTGAAACTAGAAGAGCCATCAAGGATTTGAAATCTCAGGGGGCTGAACAAATCATACTAGACTTGAGAGGAAATCCCGGAGGATTATTGAGTGAGGCAGTTAATGTTTCCAATCTGTTTATTCCAAAAGGTAAATTAATTACCAGCACGCGATCAGCAGTCGACAAATACAATAAAACCTATTTGACTAAAAAAGATGAAGAGTTTAAAGGCATGCCCATCGCAGTTTTGATTAACGGTCGCAGCGCAAGTGCTAGTGAGATTGTAAGTGGGAGCATTCAGGATTATGATCGTGGCGTTATTATAGGTGCCAGAAGTTTTGGAAAAGGTCTTGTGCAACGACCTAAAGAGCTGTCGTATGGAACACAGGTGAAAATAACGATTTCTAGGTACTACACGCCTTCTGGTCGTTGTATCCAAGCGCTGGATTACTGGAACAGAGATGAAAATAATGAAGCGGTTAGAACAAAAGCAAAAGATTATAACGCCTTTGCCACGGTTACCAACAAGCGTACGGTTTTTGACGGCGGCGGTATTAAACCAGACATAGAACTTGCGAGTGCTGCGTACTCACCGGTCACTACATCACTTTTGCAAGAGAATGCCATATTTGACTATGCGACAGAATATTACTACAACCACCAGCACGAAGATCTTTTAAGGTTTGAGTTTTCTGACTCTGATTTCAATGATTTCGTGAAATGGGTAGAAGATCGTGGATTTGACTTTGAGACGGTAACGGAGTCCGCTTTCGCGAAAGCGTACCAAACCGCAGTAGAAGAAGAGTTAGAAGATGATATCAAGGGCTCCTACACCGACATGGTCGAGGCAATCAATAAAGCCAAAAAACGGGACATCAAGGATAAACAAGCTGAAATTCAAAGCTTGCTCAGCGATGAAATCGTTAAGCGATACTTTTACCGTGATGGCCTTTATAAGTACCAAATAGAAAACAATCCTGAGATTAGAGAAGCAATTGATGTATTAAGCGATTCCTCCAGATACAACAAGATATTAGGTTATGATTAGAGTCTTATCAGCAGTACTAACCATGCTGGTAATTCAAACCTGTTATGGCCAGCTTACAGAAACCCATTCCATTTACTTTGATGTAGATCAATATAGGTTTGAAAAATCAGAAGGGGTGGCGCTCAATGCATTCTTTGATGATTTGCTCTACAAACCAATCCTGGACGTTAAGATTTTTGGTTACTGCGATGATCGTGGTTCATATGACTACAATCTTAAGTTATCTAATAAACGTGTGGAAACCGTCTCAAAATGGTTGCAACAGCATAAAATAGCTTTAGATCATATTACAAAAACGATAGAGGGTCGTGGTGAAGTTGCGCTTTTAACCGATAGCGAAGACAGCATCTCCACAGAAAGAGCACAAAACAGACGAGTCGACGTAGTTTTTTACTTGAAGCAAGAAATTGCAGACCAACTGGCGGTCAAAAAGCTCAATAAAGAAGAGTTAAGCACTAAAGAACTTAAAGTTATCGACCGCTATGAAAAGGAAGTTGTTGAAGCCGTTACTAAAAAGAAGCCTATCGCCGCTATTGAATTACCAGAGATAGAGGAAAGTAATGAATCCTTATCTGAAGATGAATATTTAGTCATTCCTACTAAAATCGATCCGCCCATAGACAACTCTCAGGAGCCTTTCAAATCCTTACTTAGTAAGAAACTGAAAAAAGGGCAGATTATTAGGCTAGAAAACATCTTGTTTAAAAAGGGAAGATCTACAATTTTGGCTGAATCTCAACCTCTGCTAGACCGGGTCGCAGAAATACTTAATGCGCGTGAAGACATCAAATTTGAGATTCATGGGCACGTATGTTGTATCAATCCTGTTTATAAAGATGCCTATAATAGGGATACTAAAAAATCAAATTTAAGCGAGGACCGAGCAAGAGCAGTTTTTAAGATTCTTAGAAGTCGTGGAATTGATCACAAAAGAATGAAATTCATTGGATTCGGCCGAACAAAGCCTTTAGGGGGTATTGATAAACTGGATCGCCGGGTCGAACTTCTAATCACCGAAATAGATGAAACACGTCAATAAAAGGATGTATAAGAATCTTATATAGTTCAACTTACTTAAATAGTTTTTAACTATTAACAATTAAGTCAATACAACTGAAATTGAGGCCAGAATGTAATTTCACAAGGTAGAAGACCTTTGTGACTAGATCGTGGCTCTCACGGCTTTAAATCGCGTTTTTTCAAAATATAGGTGATAGAGCTGTACTCCTTAGTCAACAGAGCATGTAAATTGGACCAGAGCCCCAGTAAGACACCAATTATAAACGGTGCAGGCATTTTCTTATAACGTGCAGATAGAATACTCACATACAAACTGTCAAACCAAAGCGGTTTTTCTTTAATAATTTCAAATTCATCGTTGAAGAAATTTCTTACTGCTTTTCGATTGAAATGAAACAAATGTCTCGGTACATCGTATGCTGCCCAGTATTTTTTAAAGAATCTTGCGTCCCAAGAATCATAATTGGGTAATGCTAGAATTAAAACTCCATCCGTTATCAATAAATTTTGTAGTTGTTGTTTCTGAGCTATGATATCTGGAACATGCTCCAAGACGTGATACATGCTTATCAGTCCATAACGATTCTGCACCTCAGTTTCTAAGCTTGATTTCAATTTGACTCCTTGCTCTAAAGCGATTTTTCTTGCTTTGGAATTGGGCTCAAAGCCTTCAGCATCTAAACCGGTAATTTTTAATTTCTTTACAAGATCTCCTACTCCAGCTCCAATGTCAAGCACGGGTCTTCTACCGGCATATTGAGCAATATGTTTTGACTTGGATTTGAGATTTACCGCTTTCGCGAAAGCGTAACAACGAGCAAAAAAGGAATCGGTCTGCTTTGAGTGCGATAAATATTCATCACTTTCATAATAAGGATCCAAATTCTCAGGTACTGGAAACGTCTTCAAAATTTCCGTTGCTGAATCCTTTTTGAGTTCAAACTCTTCTCCCGAAAGAAAATAGTCTCGCAGTTTTAAATATGGCTGGTTGAAGTTCAAATTAAATTGTTTCACGTGAAACTATCTTCCCATGTGCACTAAAAGAACCGAGATGTCACTAGGTGTTACACCTGAAATACGCGATGCTTGAGAGACTGTAACTGGTTGAATTTTGGTAAGTTTTTCACGAGCTTCATAAGATAAGGATGCGATATTCTTAAAATTATAATTAGGGGGAATTTTGACATTCTCCAAACGGTGAAGTTTGTCGGCATTGTTTTTTTCCTTGTCAATATAACCAGCATATTTAACACGTATCTCTACTTGTTCAAGGATCTCCTCATCCAGATTATATTCCGTAATATAATTCTGAAATTGAGGTATAGTCTTCATATCCTCGGTTGTGATTTGTGGTCTAGAGAAGACTTTATATAACTTGTCATTTTGTTTAACAGTAGCGGTTTTTTTGCGTTGCAGCAACTCATTGATCTCATTGAAATCATAGCTGGTATCTTTGAGAAACTCGACCATATTATCCGCTTTTTCTTGCTTCTCCTCCACTCTGTTTAGGCGCGCTTCAGGTATGATTCCCAACTCAACAGCTCTAGGCGTCAGACGCAAATCAGCATTATCTTGACGCAATAGAGTTCTATATTCTGCTCTAGAAGTAAACATGCGATAAGGCTCTTCAGTACCTTTTGTGATAAGATCATCAATAAGCACACCTATATAGGCCTCATCACGACCTAAGATAAACTCTTCCTCTTCTCTAATTTTTCTGACGGCATTGATTCCTGCCATCAAACCTTGAGATGCAGCCTCTTCGTAACCGGTAGTACCGTTAATTTGACCGGCGAAATATAAATTGTCAACCAATTTGGTTTCAAGCGTATGCTTTAACTGAGTTGGTGGGAAGTAATCGTACTCGATTGCATAACCGGGTCTAAAAAACTTCACTTTTTCAAAACCAGCAACAGATTTGAGTGCTTTGAACTGGACATCTTCTGGAAGCGATGTACTAAATCCGTTGACGTATACTTCACAAGTATTCCAGCCTTCTGGTTCTACGAATATTTGATGACGATCTTTATCGGCAAAACGATCAATTTTATCTTCAATACTCGGACAATAACGAGGACCGATGGACTGAATGCGACCATTAAACATAGGACTACGATCAAATCCTTCTCTCAACAAATTGTGGACCTCAGGACTCGTATAGGTCATATGACAATCACGTTGCTGACTGAGCGATTTGGTTGTATTGGAATAGCTAAATTTTGAAGTAATAGCATCACCAGGCTGTGGTATCATTTTAGAATAATCTAGAGATCTGCCATCAACACGAGGCGGTGTTCCAGTTTTCATTCTACCCGATTCAAAACCAAGAGAAACTAATTCTTCAGTAATTCCTGTGGAAGCTCTCTCGCCAGCTCTACCTCCACCAAATTGCTTCTCACCTATATGAATTAATCCATTTAAAAAAGTGCCATTAGTCAACACGACGGCCTTACCTCTTATTTCAAGACCTAACGAGGTGCGAACGCCTAATAACTTACGATCATCCATGACCAATCCAGAACACATTTCTTGATAGAAATCAAGATTCTCGATAGATTCCAATTGCAGTCTCCATTCTTCAGCAAAACGCATGCGGTCATTCTGAGTTCTAGGTGACCACATTGCAGGACCTTTAGATTTATTAAGCATCTTGAATTGGATGGCGCTCTTATCACTTACAATACCTGAATAACCGCCTAAAGCATCAATTTCTCGCACGATTTGACCTTTAGCAATTCCTCCCATTGCAGGATTGCAAGACATCTGTGCGATATTCTGTAGATTCATGGTAACTAATAGGGTTTTAGCACCCATATTGGCTGCAACAGCAGCAGCCTCACTACCAGCGTGACCCGCTCCAACTACAATTACATCGTATTCTTTTTCAAACATAGCTATTGTTTCACGTGAAACATTTGCATCATTTCACTCTCTTTCTCGCGCATTAAATTTTTTTCCTGTTGACCTTTATCACTATAACCAATTAAGTGTAATAATCCGTGAACGATAACGCGACGCAACTCATCAGACTCATCCACTTTAAACGCAACAGCATTCTCCTTCACTCGATCTGTACTGATGTAAATCTCGCCTTCAAGCATTCCTTCTGAACAATAGTCAAAAGTGATGATATCTGTATACGTATCGTGATCAAGAAATTGCTGATTAATTTCTAAAAGATAGTCATCAGAACAAAAGATGTAGTCCAGTTTCCGGATAACCTTATTCCCAATTAGAGCAACTTGATTCAACCAAAAACGATAATTCTTTGCATCAATATGTGGATAATCATTCTGATAATGAAAGCTAATCATCGGCTTTAAAATATTCCTTTACACGCTCTTTAAATTGCGGCTGCAAAGGTAATACTTGGCGGTTTAAAATCTCTTTGGTATTGAAGTACTTAGCAGGATCAATATTAAGCTTATTAACCGGGTTTGAGAAGCTGTAGTTCCCACGTTCAGCTTCTCTTTGATCTTCCTTACCCTGAAATAATCCAGCATCTTTAAGTTTCAATAGCTCGTGAGTAACCTGCATCATACGCTTTTCCACATCGCGATCATAGCCCTGATCGATCAATCTGCGCTCTACATCTTTCATGCAGTCAGTAATATTACCTACTTTTTCTTCTAGACCCTCTTTGCGGATCATATCTTCCAACTGATTCCGTAACTCTTGTTGTTGCTTATAGATTTCGTAAATGCGAGCGCTTTCCTCTTCAGACTCACGGTAAGTGTTCTCGTCAGAATCATCATTTCCTTGACCATTACCATTACCAGAACCGTTGGTGCCGTTCTTGCCACCTTGTTTTCCGTTTTCGTCTTGCTGACCTCCATCTTCTCCACTCTGACCAGACTGACCGGATTTTCCAAATTGTCCTGACTGACCAGATTGACCTTGCTGTCCCTGTTCTCCCTCCTGACCGGACTGACCCGAACTGCCGGGCTGTTCACCTTCACCTTCCTCGCCTGGATTCTTCCCGTCCTTTCCTTGCTTAGAAAGAGATTTCTGCTTTTGAATAATATCAGATAATTGGAAACCGCCACCTTGACCTTGACCGGGCTTACCCATACCCTGACCAGACATACTCATAGCATTATTCATTTGGTCTAATGAATTACTAAGCATAGCCGCCAGCGTATTGGCGCTTTTCAAAGCAAACTGTTGAGAGGCCGAACCTTGTTGCATTTCAAATTCACCAAGTTGAACCAGAGTTTTGTCTAAATAATAGTAAATATCAGTTATCTCCTTATTAATATCTTGACTAATTTTAGGATTACGAGAAGCCAATGCGAACAAGCTGTCATCAACATGTTTGAAAGCCTTCTCCAAATCCTTTTGAACCCTCAATTTCTTCCCAAAACTTGGGCTGCTCTTAGTAATTTCTTGAACTCCCTCCATAAGATTCTCCTGTTCTACAGAGAACGTTACAAGATTATCGAGAATCTGTCTTAGCATTTCAGCGTCTTCTTGTTGACCTTGCATACTCATACTTTGAGACTGCGCTGCCATCGCTTGAGCTTGCTTTTTCATCTTTTTGGCAGCGTTTTTCTGTTTTTTACCCGCTTCTGATGACTTCTGCTCTTGCAAATCTTCACTAGCTCCCTGTTGATCTTCCTTGATCTCGTCACCATCTTCTGGATCAAATTCTAGATCCATAGGTTTTTTTAGGTCCTCATTTTCCTTACCTAATTCATCAAGTTCCTTTTCCCATTTCTTGTACTCTTCGTTGAGCTTATCTTGATTTTCTTTTTTATTCTCTGAACCCTCTTTTTCTGATTGCTGCTCTTGTCTCTCCGCAATGTCCATAAGCTTGCGACCCAGTTGCTCAAACTTTTGCTCGACATAATAGCGCTTTGTAAGCTCCAGTAATTGCTCTAGCGTGCGCTTCTGTTGTTTGGACTTCTTCTGGGATTGCTCGATTTTATCCTTGAGCTCCTCTTTACTAAGTTTATCCTGATATTTCTGAAGTTCCTTGAGAAGCTCCTCATTCTCCTTGATTTCCTCAATGCTCTTTTCTATGCGATCCTTCAATTCATTTTTCATGGGATCATCTTCAGCATTATATTTTTCAAGGTTATCTTTAACCCGCTCCATTTGCTGGCGCATGAGTTGTTCTTGTTTTTCCTGATTTTTTAAGGCATTCTCGAGCTTCTTTTGATCGTTGTAATTTCTATTTTTCTTCTCGATCTGTTCCTTGGCCAGTTCCTCAAGCTTGCGATCTTGCTTTTCTTGCTCAGACAGCGCATTCTTAATATTGGAAAGGGATTCCCGTTGTTTTTGGTAAAGTTGGTCCTCTTCTTCACTTTTGTCCACCTTATTAAAAGAAAATACTTCAGAACGAGCAGTTTTGAAGTTATTTACTGCGTCATTATCAGTTGCTTCAAAGTAGAATTGATAGGTGTTGCCGCCCTCTAACTCTAACCGATCTGGAAACGTGTAGAAAAATTGGTCAAAAATCCCCTTGTTAGACCGTAGCATCAATCTTTTCTTACTAGCTTGATCATTTTGTTTGTAATAAACCAGCGATATAGAGCGCAATCCATAATCATCTGCCGCTTGACCCTTGAAATACATAATGTTTGTATCGATTGAATCTTGCTTCATGGCTACTTCAATCTCGGGATATTCATCACGGGTCACATCGAGCTTGAAAGAAAGTCGCTCGTGATCTTTTATGTTATCGTTTGAGGTAGAAATGGCGTAACGTGTGGGCTGCAATACCGCTTTCGCGAAAGCGAACTCATCACCAGCCCTATCAAAAGCAATGACCGTATCATTCTCAACAAAATCCACAGCCGTTGCATTACGAGCCGAGAGTTTCCAACTTACCTGCGTTCCCTGCGGTATCGTAGCATTACCGGTACTGCGCACGATCTCATCCTTCTTACCCGTATGCGCGGGATAGTCCAGAATGAGCTGGAAGTCTTCAATCACGGGAACAGCACCCACGGTGACTTGATAGTCAGTACTGCGCACCTCGTTACCTTCTAAATAGAATTCAAAATCCTCAGTAGGATTTTCAAAAACAAAGCTGTAGCGGTCTAACGCCTCTTGATTCAGGTAGAAAGTTTTGCCCTGATAATGAATGCTGACATTTTCAGGCAGTTTCTCTCCTATTACCTGCACGTCCATTCTCAAGTCTTTTTGCTCCAGCGTTTGTAGCTGTTCATTCATCACCTTGAAAGTAAAGGGTGCTGGTGGAGTGTACTCCGTTTTATAGTCTGCGACACGAGAAGCGCTGCTGGTGATCACATCATTGTTTCCCGTGAAAAATAATGCTGCGACAATTACCACGGGAATCGCTAAGTATTTGAGATAAGAACTGTTCTTTTTGAAATCGATTGCCCGCTTGAATGGTATGGGCTTCAGTTCAGCGCTTTTTTGATTAATACTCGCCCAGGTGAGCTCGTTATCGCCACCTTGAGCATGTAATTGTAAAATGTTAGTCAATTTATCACTCACCTCTGGAAAGTGATTCCCGATCATAGAACTCGCTTGACGGAAATCAATTCCAGAAAACAACCGATTCAATCGTAACAACGGGATAGCGATAAATTTTATAAGCAAGGCTAACTGTACGCTAATGAACAAAAGCAGCAAAATCAATCTACCTGTGCTGTTGAACCAAATAAAATGTTCCAAAACCACCGTAAACAGAAAATACAATAAGCCTAAGGCAAGAAAGAGTATCACGCCCTTGATCAACTCATTCTGATAATAACGGCTGATGAACTTCTTGAGTTTCTGCTCTATGATCTGGTAGTCTGTCATGCAATTACAACTGTTATGTAAATATAATGGATAGGATGTATCTTTATTGTCTCTGTTTTAGAGTGTTCCTTAAACTTGCGCTGTGCTAAACGACCTCAAATACCTTACCGCTTATCTGGTTCCCGTCTTCTGTATCATTGGTATTACTTTAAAAGGCGGGTTTTTATTTATGACGCCTGTCATCATTTTTGGTTTAGTGCCTTTGCTGGAACTGGTTATGCCTCAAATAACAGATAATCTTGAAGAAGATGAACGATCTAGAAAACTAAGTACCAAGTTCTTTGATGTGCTGCTTTGGTTAAACTTGCCTATCATTTATGGTGTTTTGTTCTATGGTATTTATAGCTATGCTTTCTCACCCTACTCTACAACTGAGACTATTGGATTGATATTTTCTTTAGGTATCGTAGCTGGTAGTAACGGCATTAACGTGGCGCATGAACTGGGCCATCGTCAAGAGAGTTGGGAACGGTTTTTAGGTAAAGCCTTACTGCTTCCCAGTCTTTACATGCATTTTTATATAGAGCATAACTATGGCCATCATCAGAAAGCAGCCACGGTAGATGATCCTGCAAGCGCCCGATTCAATGAAAATCTCTATGCGTTTTGGTTACGTTCCGTTCCTAATCAGTACATCAATGCGTGGAAGATTCAAAGACAATTACTCAAATCTCAAAACGTATCGTTTTTCTCCATCAAAAATGATATGCTCTGGTATCAAATCATTCAGCTCAGTTACCTATTGATTGCTGGGTTAATTTTTGGCAGGCAGGTCAGCTTGTTGCTGATCGCGGTGGCGATTGTGGGTTTCACGCTGCTGGAGATAATCAATTATCTCGAGCACTATGGATTGCAGCGCAAAAAGAAGAAATCTGGACGGTATGAAGTGGTACGACCTATACATAGTTGGAATTCAAATCATGCATTAGGCAGAATCCTACTCTACGAACTCACCCGTCACAGCGATCATCACTTTAGAGCGAGCAAAAAATTCCAAGTATTGGATCATCACGAGATCAGCCCGCAATTACCTTATGGTTATCCTACAATGATGGTGATTGCGCTGTTCCCGCCGTTGTGGTTTTCTTTAGTTAATAAAAGAGTGCCGCGGGAGATGGTAGAATTGCAGATGGAGCATCCATTGAGTCTTGAAATTTGAGGTAGTATTGGAAGATGTAGTTTATTTCTGAAAATAAAAGATAAAATAATATAACATAATTGTTATATATTTGAATTGTCTAATTACAGCGTCAATAAGATTTACATCATGTTAAAAACGAATTACTTAAATGAAAAGTATAGAGATCATCAAAGCGCTGAAAAAAGACGGTTGGAAAATTGACAGAATTAAAGGCTCACATCATGTTTTCAAACATGAAAGCAAAAAAGGAATAGTTGTTGTTCCTCATCCTAAAAAAGATATTCCTATCGGAACCTACAATTCAATTGCTAAACAGGCTGGACTTAAATAAACCAATCTTAGATCAACGGTCAAGTCGAAAGAAATTTGAGATGACAATTAAAATTCATGTAGAAAAAAACAAAGATGGTGTTTATTGGGGAACAACCCAAAACATACCTGGTGTTATCACAGCTGATGGGAAGACCTTTTCTGAGATGAAAAGAAATCTCAAAGATGCTCTTGAACTTTATTTTGAAAGCGCTGGTGATCCTGAATTAGCAAGAATCAAAGACCTCAAAAATGAGAGCATAGAATTTGAGTTCGCCTTGAATTTAACAGAACTTTTCGAAAAATTCAAAATTATTAACAAAACGAAATTTGCGGAGAGATTAAATATAAACTCTAGCTTGCTAAGACAATATGCATCAAAAGGCCATATATATGTTTCGCTTGAGCGAGCTAAAGAGATAGAAAAGGGTTTACATAGTTTAGGAGAAGAATTACAGGCAGTTAGGCTTTAACTGTTTTAACTATAACACATAAAATTTCAATAAGTAGCTGTCTAAAAAACATAGGTAGCTTTTTTTTCATATTGGTAAGCAGCGGAGAACAACATTCAGATATGCTATTCTCAGAAAGTTGATTTTCTTTAGAGATAGCCTTTTACCAGAAGAATATCTAGCAATTCTGAGTCAATTAAGTAGAAAACCATCAATCTTTTTCTCACCAAATCTTACTCGCTAAGCCCATGCTGTCTTTTTATCTTTGCCGGCAAATAAAATAGCCATGAGTCAGCCCGTACGTGTAAGATTTGCTCCCAGTCCTACCGGTCCTTTACATATAGGTGGTGTAAGAACCGCACTTTTCAATTATTTGTTTGCCAAAAAGCATAACGGAACTTTCGTTTTACGAATCGAGGACACAGATCAAAACCGTTACGTAGAAGGAGCTGAAGATTACATCAAGGAAGCTCTAGACTGGTGCAACATTCCTTACGATGAGGGTCCAGGACGTGAAGGTGATTATGGTCCCTACCGCCAGAGCGAGCGTAAAAATCGCTACCGCAAGTATGCAGAAAAGCTCATTATGAACGGTGCTGCCTATTATGCCTTTGACACTCCAGAGGAACTTGACGCAGCCCGCAAAAAAGCCGAAGAAAACAAAGAAACCTTCATCTATAACCACAAGAATCGTGATGAGTTTAAAAATTCGCTCACGTTATCCCAAGACGAAGTAGATCAACGCATCTCAGCTGGTGACCATTACGTGATCCGCTTCAAGCCTGAACTCAAGATGCTGGGAATGTATGACGAGATACGTAAAGGCATCGAGATCGACACCAGTCTTTTGGATGATAAAGTGCTGTTTAAAAGCGACGGCATGCCTACCTATCACTTGGCAAATGTGGTGGATGATCACGAGATGGACATCACCCACGTCATACGCGGCGAGGAATGGCTGCCCAGTATGGCGTTGCACGTATTGTTGTATGAAAGTTTTGGCTGGACCGCTCCCAAATTTGCTCACCTGCCGCTTATTCTAAAACCTACCGGTAAAGGAAAATTATCCAAACGCGATGGAGATAAAATGGGTTACTCCGTGTTTCCGCTGGACTGGGTAGATCCTGAAACAGGCGAGAAAAGCAGCGGATTTAGAGAAGATGGATTCTTGCCAGAAGCTATGGTAAATATTTTGGCATTTTTAGGCTGGAATCCAGGTACGGATCAAGAAATTTTCTCATTGGATGAGTTGGTAGCGGCGTTTAGCTTGGATAAGGTAAATAGTTCGGGAGCCAAGTATGACCCTGAAAAGGCAAAATGGTTTCAGCAGCAATGGTTTGTGCAGCAAGATGATGCTGTTGTGGGTGCCGCTTTCGCGAAAGCGTTACAAGCAAAAGGCATCTCCTACCCTTCTCAGGAATACGTTGACATAGTCTGTGGATTAGTAAAGGAAAGAGCCATTTTTGTAGATGATTTGTTTGATCTCTCTTCATTTTTCTTTGTAGCACCATCTGAATACGATGAAAAGAACGTCAAGAAATGCTGGAAGGACGATACGGGAAATATCATGACACAAGTTGCTGAACTTATCAAAAATTCTGAGGTGGAAACCGCGACAGATAACGCAGAGCTCGTTAAAGGCTGGATCAAAGATCAAGAAATGGGATTTGGTAAAGTGATGATGCCTTTACGATTGTCCTTAGTAGGAAGCCTTATGGGACCCGATGTTTTTGAAATCGCCTCCATGATAGGGAAGGATGAGACTGTCGATAGGATAAAGAACGTGGTGGAAAAACTAAGCTAATGAAATTAAGAGAAGATGGAAATCAAAGCAGGATTTGACCATTTTAACTGGAAGCAGAAGTCGATTTTTGCCGTTGTAATAGGTAGTTTACACGCTTTCTTGTTGTGGCTCATCGATCAGTTTATCGATAATGATTTCCAAACGCCTACGGGACTTCTATTTCAAGGGGTGTTTTTTGGACTCTTTATGGGGTTTGGGATGCCTTATCTAATGAGTAAATTCCCAAAGATTCTTACAAGCAATCTCGGAAAGAATATTACTCCTGAGTTGGGCGAGGAAGAGCAGATCCAGGTAACAGGTCCTGCAAACCTGTTCAAAGGTGTCGAAGGTGTAGGTGGCAAACTATTTTTGACAAATAAAAATATCATCTTCAAATCGCACAAACTGAATATTCAAACAGGTCAAACAACAATTCCGTATAATGACATTGTCGACTTGAAAACTCGTAAAAGTGGCTACATCTTCAATAATGGTCTAAGAATAATCACTAAGGATAAATATTATGATCTGGTAGTGGGAAAACGAGATGAATGGATTGAACAGATAAAAACGCGCTTAGACAAAGCTTCAGTCATTATGTAACAAATAGCATATCTTCCACACCTATAAACCGCTAATCATTAATTTAGAAATTATGGGAGGATATTTAATAGTTCCAGTATTGTTGGTTCTAGGTTTCTTTTTGTTACTGGGAACATTTTTTACCGTTAGACAACAAACTGCTGCGGTCGTGGAGCGTTTCGGTAAGTTTACCAGTATGCGACACTCGGGTCTGCAGCTTAAAATTCCATTGATCGATCGCGTCGCTGGGCGAATCAATCTTAAAATACAACAACTTGATGTTGTAGTTGAAACTAAAACCAAGGATGATGTATTTGTGCGCCTGAAAGTCTCGGTTCAGTTTGAGGTAATCAGATCAAAAGTATACGATGCATTTTACCGACTTCAAAATCCGCATGATCAGATCACATCTTATGTTTTTGACGTGGTACGTGCAGAGGTTCCTAAAATGAAGCTTGATTACGTTTTTGAGAAGAAGGATGACATCGCCATCGCTGTAAAGCGTGAACTTAACGAAGCCATGCTGGATTACGGTTATGACATCATTAAAACGCTCGTGACAGATATTGATCCAGATGTTCAGGTGAAGGCTGCGATGAACCGTATTAATGCCTCAGAACGTGAAAAAACTGCCGCAGAATACGAAGCTGAGGCAGAACGTATCAAAATCGTTGCAAAAGCACGGGCTGAAGCCGAATCTAAGAGACTTCAAGGTCAAGGTATCGCTGATCAACGTCGTGAGATTGCAAGAGGTCTGGAAGAGTCTGTTGATGTGTTGAATAACGTCGGGATTAACTCTCAAGAAGCAAGTGCTCTTATTGTAGTAACCCAACACTACGACACTTTACAATCTCTAGGTGAAGAAACGAGTTCTAATCTGATTCTACTGCCTAACAGTCCGCAGGCCGGTAGCGACATGCTCAACAACATGATCGCCAGCTTTACCGCAAGTGCTCAAATAGGCGAAGAAATGAAGCGCGCCAGAGCTGAAAAAGAGAAAAAGGAACGTCCTAGAAAACGTATCGATACATCTAGACTAGACATAGAAGAAAGTGAGGATACTGAGGATTTTGATGTATAACAACTGCATTATGATTACATAAAAATCCGCTAGTGATTGCTCACCAGCGGATTTTCCTTTTAATTCATAGCTGAGGTGAAAGAACTAAATAAATCCATAGTTCATCATCATTAAAACAGATATGATAACGGCAGCAACAAAAGCCATTTGAAGCCAAAACGACCGCATATTTATTTCATTCCTAAAGTAAATGATTACTGAGATACCGAAGATTAGCATGACAGCATAAAAGCAAAACCTATTGAATAGATTATCCCTTAGAAAGTCAGTCTTAAATAAGGTCAATCCAAAAAATAAGGCCATAAAATAAATGATGACACATTTTACTCTTAAAGGTATGGCTTTCAAGAACATTCTATTTGTCTTTACATTGTTCCCATGTAAGAGTGCAATCGTCAATAGAAATCAAGTATTGAGAGGTTATTAACCCATAGCAAACTAAACCTCCTACAACTGTAAGATTCAGCGCTGAGCAGCCAAGTGCTTCTAAACCATAAACTGTGGTTGCATAACCAACACAATTCCTTCTTGCACGATCGCAATTATCATTGCTTACAGTTGAAAACTGTGGTGTTTGTAATACTAGACCTTGCAATTCCCCTATACTTATTTCTGACATCTTATATTTATCTTCTAAATAAAGTAGGTCTGAATTATAATCGTTGAAAAATGTTGTGAAATCCTCTTGTGATTCGAAACCGATCGCAGATGCGTAGGAACCTACATCTTCAGAGTTTTCAGCGACGAGAACCTCAAGATCAGTTCTATCATAAGATAGTTTTGAAATAGTTATTTGTGCATCAACTACTTCAAGAAATATTTGATCATTTAATAAATCATTCAATTTATTATTGGATTTAAAGAGATTATTTTCCATAACCTCACCATTTTCATCATTGAGAATTTCATTCGAATCACTAGAACACGAACTGAATATTACACATAAGGAAAACATAAAAATTGCACTAAATCGGAAATAATTCATAATTAAAATTTTTGAGTTTGAATAAATAGGTTAAGTTCGAACAAGTCAAATCTACCTACATTCTAAATCTAGTTTGACTTATTAACTTAAATTTAATTTGATACTTTTAACTTCGCTCAATTGTTATCTATATCGTATAAATAGGGTATTTACAAAGCTTATAAATAGTTTTAACAACTAATCAACTAGAGATTGAGAACAAAAAATCCGCTAGTGATTGCTCACCAGCGGATTTTCCTTTTTCCTAGCAATTTATTCTATTTTCCTCCTCTTAGGCCTACCATTTTGTTTACCGCTTTCAATATGACCGCTTTTTTAGCGATTGAACCAATGATGTTGGTAACAATAGATATGGGACTCAAACTCTCTTTAACTTCATTCAGATTGAGCTTCATAGTTTCCTTATGAACCTCTTGCTGAAGTTTTAAGTATTTGAGATCTCTTTCTACTTCTTCAAAACTACTGTACGTCCTCATACTGGGTTACGGTTAAATCTTCATTATTATTGAAGAATTGTTTGCTTGTTTTTCTTAAGATAAGCGTTTCTAATTTGCTCTTAAGCGTAAGCGCTAACACGATGGTTACGATGATATAGAAACCACCTACTATCGCATATCCAGCTGCAAGACTTCCTATAGCTTCTCCTATAACGATACTGGCAGCCACACTCAAGAAAAGTAAGGCGATCAATAAAAAAAAGGCCAAAACGAGGTTGTAACTTATCGATACAGCTCCTTTTGTACCCTTTTTGTAAAGATCTAGTTTATGGTAGTTAATGGTAGACTCAATGTAGTCTTGAGTTGCATTTGTAAATTCGGTAAAATTTTCAGTAATACTTTTTCCCAAGACCCAGTCTATTTATGCGTTTACAGATGCAGATGTTGTCTGAGCAGCATCTTTAACTGATTTAGGTTTCTGTAATTTGGCATTTTGCTCACGCAGTTGCTCCAGTTTTTCTTCAAGAGCCACGATGGCATCATCAGCTTTATAACTTGCACTTGAAAGTGCGGACTCGATACGCTCGCTTACCGTTCCTTTCCAGTCCGTAGCCTTGTGCTTTGCCGTGCTAGAAAACTGATTCACCTTTTCAGATACATCAGCATAAGTCTTACGAGCTTGTGCGTCGATATCTTTCTGGGCTTTCTTTGCTTGTTTTTTGATTTTTTTTCTAGTCTTCTCACCACTTTCTGGTGCATAAAGAAGACCAAATGCAGCTCCTATGGCAGCTCCTGCTGCAAGCGCTACTATAGCATTTGATGATTTAGACATAATTCTTTCTTTAAATGGATTACAAAGATATTTTAATAGATCGCGGCCGTCGTTAAATACAGGTTAACCTTAAAAAACCTCCTATTAATTCATTCTTAAAAAAGAAAACTATATACCAAATAATGTTAAAATTTGTCGATTACTGCAATATGATAACACTATCTAGTAGCTCTTTTTGCAGCATTGTGATGGGGTTAATCTCGCTTTCGCGAAAGCGAGATCACTACAATCTATACCTTAGTTGTTTCCTGAGTCAATCTTTGCCCAAGTATCCCGTAAAGTCACCGTACGATTAAAGACCTGACGCTCCTCAGTTGAATCTGGATCTACAGAGAAATATCCCAAACGCTGAAATTGCACCGTTTCACCTACTGGTAGATCCTTGAGTGATGGCTCTCCATAAGCAGTAATGGTTTCTAGAGAGTCTGGATTGATAAACTCCATAAAATCCTTTTCCTTATCAGTATCTGGAGATGGTACTGTAAACAAACGATCATAGAGACGTACTTGAACTGTTAAAACGTGTGCTGCACTTACCCAATGCAAGGTTCCCTTCACACGACGCATACTAGCCTCTGTGCCGCTACCACTTCTTGAATCTGGATCATAAGTGGCGTGGATCTCAGTAATATTACCATCCTCATCTTTGATACAGCTTTCACCCTTTATGATATAGGCATTTTTCAAACGAACTTCCTTACCTATGGTTAAACGGAAGTATTTTTTGTTTGCCGACTCCTTAAAGTCATCACGCTCGATGTACAATTCCCTAGAAAATGGAACTTCTCGAAAACCGCGGGATTCATCTTCCTGACTATTTTCTGCCTGAAGCACTTCCTCCTGACCTTCAGGATAGTTTGTGATAACCAGCTTCACCGGATCGAGAACACACATGACCCTGTTTGCATTTTTGTTGAGATCATCACGTAGATGAAACTCAAGGTGATTCATATCAACAAGATTATCCCTTTTTCCTATACCAATGCTTTTTGCGAAATTTTTGATCGCATTTGCGGTATAACCACGTCTTCTCAAACCAGAAATGGTTGTCATGCGAGGATCATCCCAGCCAGAAACCACTCCATCTTCTACCAGTCTTTGCAGTTTGCGCTTACTGGTCACAGTATGAGAGACATTCCTACGGGCAAATTCTCGCTGTTTAGGGCGTACTTTACCTTCCTCTACGACTTGATCAAGAAACCAATCATAAAGCTCTCTATGCGGTAAAAATTCCAGCGTACAGAAAGAGTGCGAAATTTGCTCTAAATAATCACTTTCCCCATGAGTCCAGTCGTACATAGGATAGATTTTCCAATCCTCTCCCGTGCGGTGATGTGCTTTGTTTACTACTCGGTACATGATGGGATCACGCATGAGTAGATTGTTGGACTTCATGTCTATTTTGGCTCTCAATACATGTTCACTAGCTCCAAACCTTCCATCTTTCATTCCTTCCAGCAATTCTAGATTTTCCTCAACGCTGCGGTTGCGGTAAGGGCTTTCAGTACCTGGTTCTGTGAGGGAACCTTTCTGTTCAGCTATTTGCTCGCTAGTTTGAGAATCAACATAAGCTTTACCTTTTTGAACCATTTCTACTGCCCAGTCGTAGAGTTCTTGGAAATAATCTGAGGCATAGCAAAGGTTATCCCATTTATAACCTAACCATTCTACATCTTTTTTAATGGCTTCAACATATTTTGCTTCTTCCTTTGCTGGATTAGTATCGTCAAATCTTAGGTTTACGGGTTTGTTATACTTCTCGCCCAGTCCAAAGTTGAGACAGATGGCACTCGCGTGGCCTATGTGGAGATATCCGTTAGGTTCAGGTGGAAAACGAAATCTCAGTTTATCCTCAGGGAGACCATTCTTCAAGTCTACGTCTATGATTTCTTCAATGAAATTTTTGGGAGTTCTTTCCTCGCTCATCACAATCAATTTACGCGACAAATTTAGGGTTTATTTCATGGCTTATCTCCATGCATCTATCTTTGTAAGATGCATAAAATACAACTCAATAACGTACGTGTCTATACTAATCACGGCTGTCTTACCGAAGAAGAACTTATAGGAAGTGAATACCGTGTCGATCTGGAAGTAGAAACTGACTTGAGCAAAAGCGCTCAAACCGATAATCTTAATGATACCGTAGACTATGTTTCTCTAAATAGAATTATCAAGGAGGAAATGGCAAAACGCTCTAAACTCCTAGAACAGGTAGCACAGCGCATATTAAACCGCATTTTCAAGGAGGAATCGATGGTGCAAACCGCTGAAGTCAAAGTGGCGAAGATCAATCCGCCCATAGGTGGTGATGTGGAAAGCGTCGTGATCGTGATGAAACAAGATCGTTCCTGACAAATCTGAAGTCAATGATCAGAAGATCCATTGTTCTGAGCTAGTAGCGCAACCTTTTTAAAAATCCTGCATCTTACTGATAACCAAAAGGCTATCAAAATGAAAAATCTACTTTTTTTCTTGACACTTTGTATTGCGTTTGTAGGTTGTTCAGAAGATGATGACAACCAGCGTTCTACTTCAAGCAATTGTGACATGATTGTTGTTTTAAGCAATGCTCAATTCCAAAATGCTCCAGCAGACCAAGTTTCAATTGATGAATTGATTATAGACGGTGATTGTTTAAAGGTCCGTTTCAGCTCCAGCGGTTGCGATGGAAACAGTTGGGAGGTGAAATTGATAGATTCTGAGGCCATCGCCGAATCATTTCCACCTGAACGTGATCTCAGGCTGTCTCTAAGAAATATTGAAGTTTGCCAAGCAGTAATATCACAAGAAATTTCATTTGACATCTCAGATCTACAAGTTGATGGAGATCAGGTGTTTCTGAATATTGCCAATAATGGCGAGCGTATCCTCTATGAATATTGAGCTGTCCCGATCGCGTTAAGGATTGAGTGGAAAGCCCGCAGTCCCGACATATCGGGACGAGGACTTACAGCGAAAGCCTGACCGCAGGGAACGCCCAAATCAACAGCTAGATTATCATCTCTACCACAGAATACGATAAACCTGAATTTTTGCAAGGTAGATAGGCTATTTTTATTATTTTTGCGCTCCTTACAAGGTACCATGGCCGAGTGGCTAGGCATGGGTCTGCAAAACCTAGTACAGCGGTTCGAATCCGCTTGGTACCTCAAATAAACCTCTGTGAAAGCAGGGGTTTTTTATTTTTCTGGATTTTGTGACTCATCACGCTTGATGTCATCCAGTCCTTCTAGAGAAGGATCTACTGGTTCCACTTCTGGCATGATGTGGATTTCTTTGGCAAGCTCATCTGTTGCATCAGGAAAAACGCCTTTAAAAATAAGCACGGCACCACATATTCCCATTATAATAGCAATAATGCGCTTCAACCAGAAAATTCTAAAAGGCGTGAGGTATCTATTGAGACTTTTGGCAAGTAAAACTTTACCTATATCAACCGTTAGATAAGTTATCAAAACGGTAGAAAAGAATACTACAATACGACTCTCATCATTATCTAGCTGTGGGCTAAAAACCACAATAAGACCCAGCCAAAAGCCTAGAACCCCAATATTTATAAAATTGAGCAGAAATCCTTTAATGAAAAGCTGGGCGTAATTTGTTTTCTTGACTTCCAGCACCTCAGTCTCTACCTCTTTGAGATAGGTTTTTTTTGTACGGACAAAGGATATCACACCGTAGATCGCAAGAATGGATCCTCCAAAAATAAAGAGGCTGGGATCGTCTTTTAACTTGTCTAGAATACTGGCAGTCATAAAATAAGCTACCAATAGAAAAATAATATCAGCTAGAATTACCCCTAGATCAAGAGATAAAGCGGCTCTAAAACCTTTAATTGCTGCAGTCTCGAGTAATGCAAAAAATACGGGTCCTATCAAAAAGGCCATGATAAACCCTAAGGGAAGTGCTTTTAAAATGTCTGCCAGCATCAAGGAAACTCTTGTTGCTCAAAGGTAGGCATTGCATAAAGCAACTCACAAACTTGCCGGGAATCTATTTAATCTATAAAGTCGATACGTCCACCTAGGAAACGGTTTTTCTTTCTCTGGGAAGGATTACCGTAAACTGTAACGTCACCACCAGCTCTTACCGCAACATCGACAGATTTAGAAGCATAGACTTCTACCTCTCCGCCCGCTTGCACCTTAACTTTGACATGATCAGATTCTAGGCGCTCATTTTCTGCAATTCCACCCGTATTAACGGTTAGATTTTGATGATGCGTGGTTCCTTGGAGTTCCAGAATACCACCGGTGACTGCTCTCAATTCAAGATCTTCAACTTTGAGGGCAGCCTCAACCCTAGCACCTTCTTGAACCCTGATCTCAAGGCTGGACTGTTCAATGAGTTCGTTTGATAAAATCTGGGCACCTTCATTTCCATCAATAATGTCTAAGTCTGTATAATAGACATAGACAAAAGTATCCTCACCGTGGAAAATCATGTCAGTCTCCATGCGCACTTTGAGCATGCCATCTCTTTCTACAAACTCGACATAATCAGCATCACGGCCTTTAATTATGATTCTTGGAACGTCTGATTTTACGAGATTTACTGTGATTAGATCAAATACTTTGATGGTGTGGAAAGGTTTGAGATCGATTTCTCTGTTAGATTGCGCTTGCGCGAAAGCGAGACCTGCAAAAACTAATGATAGGATGAATAAGCTCTTTTTCATGATGTAAGTTTGGATTAAAGATGCTCAAAACTTGAGATTGTTACAAAAAGAAAGCGATGACTATTTCTAATCACCGCTTTCCCACTAACCAACCAAAAAACTTTATGAAAATTACTCTTAATCTTCGTTATTATACGTTTCAAATCCCGTGCCAAAAACTATGCATGCATAATTATTTTTTGAGATTTAGAATTGATTAAGGGCAATTCTACTAGATAGATGCAGTTATTTCATAAAGGTTGCGTCAGACATTGAAATTAATGCCGGTATCCCTTCCAAGTACCGCCATATCTATATTCTCGAAGATTCATGAATTTCTCCGTGCAACTTTTGCAGCAAAAAATCCACTCCTTACCCACTCGTATCTGGATGCGATAGAGTGTAGTGTGTTCTTCTTTGCAATTATGGCAGAGTTTTGTTTTCAATGTTGTTCTAAAAGTATATAATACCCAGCTGTCACTCTGAAACCGAGGCACGAGGTATCGAGGGTCTCAGAAAAGCTTTCTCAATTTAGAATTAGTTTTAGTTCCTTACTCGCAGATTCTGAATCGTCGCAAAGCTCCGCTCAGAATGACACATAAGATTTAATCTACTTCTCAACCTCTTCCCTTGAACCTACCATCCAAAAATCTAAGTGTTTCTTCACTAGATCTGCATTTTTCACGCGCACGTAGACTTCGTCACCTAAGGTGTAAGTATTTTTTGTACGACGGCCTACAACGGCAAAGTCCTCTTCTACGTACTCGTAGCTATCATCGTACAGATCGCCCAGTCGTACCATCCCTTCACATTTGTTAGAAATGATCTCTACGTAGATTCCCCAATCTGTGACACCAGAAATAACACCTAGGAAATCTTCATCGGCATGGTCTTTCATGAACTTGATCTGCATATACTTGATCGAGTCACGCTCAGCCTTGGTCGCCAGGATTTCCATGTTAGTGGAATGATGGCACTTCTCTTCATATTCTTCCTCACTACGGCTCTTGCCACCATCCAGATAATGTTGCAGTAGTCTATGTACCATAACGTCTGGATAACGTCTTATGGGACTGGTAAAATGTGAATAATGGTCAAAGGCTAGACCGTAGTGCCCTATGTTTTGAGTTGAATATTCTGCCTTTGCCATACTGCGTATAGCAAGGGTATCCACCATATTCTGCTCCTTGTTTCCTTGAACGTCCTTCAAGAGTTTATTTAAAGACTTTGTAACTGTTTTGCGATCTCGTAAATCCAGTCTATGACCAAATTTTGTAACCACTTTTGCCAATGCGCCTAGTTTCTCATCGTTTGGCTCGTCGTGGATACGATAGACAAAAGTTTTCTTGGGTGATTGTTTTCCGATGAAAGCAGCCACTTTACGATTTGCCAATAGCATGAATTCTTCAATCAATTTATTGGCATCCTTGCTGGTCTTGAAGTAGACTCCGGTAGGTTCTGCATTTTCATTGAGTGTAAATTTGACCTCGGTCTTATCAAAACTCAAGGCTCCGTCACGCATGCGCTGCGAGCGCATTTTTTTTGCGAGCTCATCAAGTTTTAAGGTAGCTTCTACGATCTCGGGTTTTATGGTGGTACGCTTTCGCGAAAGCGAGATCTCTTCAGGGATAATTCCCTCTCGAGTTTCTATGATATGTTGCGCTTCTTCATAGGCAAAACGCTGGTCTGAATGGATCACCGTGCGGCCAAACCATTCTTTATAAACCTTACATTTTTCATCCATCTCAAAAACAGCCGAAAAACACAATTTATCCTCATGCGGATTCAAACTACAAACACCATTTGATAATACCTCAGGTAGCATGGGAACGACTCGATCCACCAGATAAACCGAAGTAGCTCGCTCGTAAGCCTCTTCATCCAGCGGTGTATCAGGCTGTACATAATGAGAAACATCAGCAATGTGAATACCGATCTCGTAGCGACCGTTTTCTAGCTTTTTGAAAGAAAGCGCGTCGTCAAAATCCTTAGCATCAGCCGGATCTATTGTATACGTAAGCGTATCGCGCATGTCACGACGCTTGCTGATCTCTGTTTCAGAAATGGTCTTGTCCAGTTTCTGGGTAAATTCCTCTACGCGTTCTGGGAATTCATAAGGAAGACCGTACTGTGCCAGTATGGCGTGAATCTCAGTATCGTGTTCACCTGGATCACCCAGTATTTCTTTAACGCGACCGTTAGGCGAGTCTTGTTTGTCATTCCATTCCACAAATTCCACGAGCACGACCTGACCGTCTTTGGCTCCATTGATTTGACGGCCGGGAATGAAAAAATCTGTAGTGATTTTAGGATCTGTTACTTTGACAAATGCAAATTTTTCAAGCACCTCGATCTCCCCTACAAATTCTGTTTTGTTGCGCTTAATGACCTTAGTAACCTCACCCTCTGGCTGCTGTCCTCTGCGGCGATGGTACACATATACTTCTACCTCGTCTCCATGTAAGGCTTGCCCCACACTACGTTTGGACACCATGATATCTTCTTGAAGCTCGTTTGTTATGACATAACCTGTACCACGAGAACTTATATCAATGATACCGGTATAATAATCAATAGCTTTTATGATCTTGAATTTACCTCGATCAACCTCTTCAATTTTACCTTTAGCCTTGAGCTGGTGTAATTTTTTAATAACTTGATTGCGTCCACTAGAGTCTGTGATAGACAACTTACCGCAGACCTGCTTGTAATTGAAATCCTTGTTTGGTTCTTGCTTTAAGACGTTGAGTACACTCTGTGAGAGGTTCTTGAACTTAGTCTTAGACTTTCTATTTTTTTTCTTTTTCATATTGGTTCAAAGTTACTTGAAATATAATGGAAAGAATATCCAGCATATCTGATGGATTGATAACACATTAGAAATATAGTCTTAACATGATTTTATGAAAATAGTGTAACTTTGTAAACGTTATCACCATAGGTAACTTAACGCTCATGAAAGTCAAGAAATCATATTACACCACAATCTTATTTATGGCAATATTTGCTCTGGGTGTGCTGATTCTCTTTATTCTGACTCGCAATATTCTCAATAATTCCAGCGCCGTCCTAGAATCGCAACCTTCTACTGCAATTATAGCAATAGCATAGGCTCTACTATTTCTTTATCACAACTCATCCTCACTCAAGAGATAATTCCTGCTTCATCTATCTTACCGTTATCAACATTTATAAACACATAATTTCTTTTCTTCTTTTTTAAAATAATAAAATGATGATGATGATATAGTGTGAATTGCGGTAAAAAATCATGAGATAAAATTTGGATTTTCTTAAGATTTGAAGTTATCAAACTTTATTGACATGTTACCTCAATGTTATCTCACTGTAAAGTAGAATATTGTCATTTACTGGTTGATTTTCTCAACAGCTATTCACAATTTATATTCACAGCAAATTGTTTAGAAACTCGATAGGTCAATCTTGTTAATTATACTATGATATTACCTCATAACTTTTTTTCAAATTACAGAGTTATTTTTTGGTGATCTTAGAGTTTTGATCAATGGAAAAAAGTACTGGATTTTCAAAATCTTTTTTATGAGCACTTATCCACACATTATCTCCCGCTCATAAAATATAAACGGTAGCAGTTGTTAATAACCCTCACGATACCGATAAAACCTCTTATTTTTGTGAAAAATCTAGCTCATGAAGGTAAGTATAGGTAACGATCACGCTGGTCCAGAATATAAAATCGCCATAGTAAATTCCTTGGAAAAGAGAGGCCATCAAGTAACCAATCATGGTACTGATTCTTCTGAGAGTGTAGACTACCCAGATTTCGCGCATCTCGTAGGTCAAGATGTCCAGAATGGTAATGCTGATTTAGGTATTGTGATTTGTGGTAGTGCTCAAGGAGTTTCCATGACGGTCAACAAATATTCTAAGGTGCGTGGAGCGGTTTGCTGGAATAAGGAAATTGCACAACTTGCGCGAGAGCATAATAATGCAAACGTAATTTGTTTACCAGCACGATTTACTTCCATTCCTCAGGCGGTTGCGATGGTAGAAGCATTTTTAGATACTGATTTTGCCGGTGGTAGGCATGAACGCAGGGTGGATAAGATTTCTTGTTAGGGGGTTGAAATTTTTTTCGCTTTCGCGAAAGAGGAATAGTTCAAAATTGATGAACAGAGAAGAACTTGAGCAGGAATATAAAAAGCTCGGCAATGAGTTGCCTAAGCTATATCCATATAAAAGTTTTCAAAATCATTGCTACTGGCGGATAGCACTGGATAATTCTGTAGGCGGTCAATGGAATAAACAAATAAGCTCGCCAGCCTATAAAAATTTGACTGACGAGCAACTTCAAAAAACGCTGGAACTTTTGAGACTATATAATAAGGACGAAAAAACGTTAGAAAAACATAATAAACAGTCCTTGTTTTGTAGAGGTAAGATCAATGCTTTTTGAATTTTAATTTTTCTGATCTTCCTTTCTTGAAAATGTTGTTGCTGTTATAATAACCAGCCCGCAGTTTCTTTTGTTCCTCTACGGGCAACTTTATAATATCTTGGCAATCGCCGCTGCAGCAACCATCATACTTATTTTTGCAATCTTCACATTGAATGAATAATAGATGGCAGGCATCATTTTCACAATTTGTATGCGTGTCGCATGGCGCACCACACTGGTGGCAGTTTGCAATGATCTCTTCACCTATACGTTCAGACAAACGGTGGTCAAAAACAAAATTCTTACCCTTGAATTTATTCTCCAGTCCTTTTTCAGTAACCTGTCTATGGTATTCAATAATCCCACCTTCAAGCTGATACACATTTTCAAATCCACGGTGTTTATAGTAGGCACTTGCTTTCTCACAGCGTATCCCGCCGGTGCAATACATGACTAGTTTCTTGTTAGACTTATGTTCCTCAATTTCTTTTTCTATGATAGGTAAACTTTCACGGAAGGTGTCCACATCAGGAGTCCAGGCGTTTTTAAAATGACCTATTTCCGTTTCGTAATGATTGCGCATGTCTACCAGAATGGTATCTGGATCATCAATAAGATCATTAAACTCAATGGCATCAACATGTTTACCTTTATTGGTAACATCAAATGAGGTATCGTCTAAACCGTCGGCTACAATTTTAGGCCTCACCTTTACTTTTAGCTTAAGAAAACTCTCGTCATCTTGTTCTCTGGCGATATTAAGGCGTACGTTTTCAAGAAAATAAATACCATCCAGAAATAATTTGAATTCATCAAAACGATCTGCTGGAATTGAAAGCTGGGCGTTGATACCTTCATGGGCAACATAAATGCGGCCTAAAACTTCCAGCTCATCAAAAGCAATGAAAAGATGGTTTCTAAAAAGTCGTGGATTACCTAAGTGTGCATACTGGTAGAAGGAGATGGTCAGGCGCTCTTTTCCTGATTCTCTAATCAATGATCTACGTTCTTCAGCACTTAATTTGTTGTACAGTTGCATGCTATAAACTATTAAGATTTGAACATGCAAAGATAGCCGGTATGTGAGAAATAGATCAAAGTCGTATTATTACACTTTATCGATATAAATTGTATTTAATCTAATAGTTAATAGCTCGTTAATAAAAGTTTAATGAAATACTTACATTCAGCCTCCTAAAATCCTAACGTAAAACTTAAATCTCTCTTATATGAAAATTAGATTACTCTATTTAACACTTTTGAGTTGGCTCTCCTTTACCGGAGTTTTTGCTCAGAGTACTATCGAGATCACTACCAGTGGTGGTAGTTTTCCTACGGAAAAATGGGTCAGTATCACTACTGATGCCAATGGAGCTGGAACCCAAATATGGGGACAGGGTGATGGTACTTATGGAAATGGATCAGGCTTATTAACAAATGAATCTATCAGTCTTGCTCCTGGAACTTATTTTGTAAATTGTTATGACAGCTGGGCTGATGGATGGGATGGTACCACCATCGATGTCACAGCTTACGGTACTACCATTGGTGATAACGGTGGTAATACTCCTAACGATGGTACAGATACTGATGCGACTGGCGGAGTTTTTGACGATCAAACTGCTGAGCTAGAAGCTTCATTTCAGATTATCGTGCCCAACCCACCATCTTGCGCTCCACCTACTAATTTGAATGTAGATGCCGTAAGTGATACTACAGCTGACCTATCATGGATACCAGACGCAAATGCAACAACTTGGGATGTTAGTGTAGTAGGACCAAATGATACGTTTGATGCGAATAATCCTACGAACCCTGGCGTAACTAATCCAGTTAATATAACTGGACTCATGCCATCTACAGTTTATGAGTTTTATGTGAGATCACAATGTGGAGCAAACGGAACAAGTACCTATGCGGGACCTATTTCATTTATTACATCTCCATCATGTAACACAACCATATTTGATACAGGAGGAGCTGCAGCGGGTTATTCAGATGACGAGAATTATACAATCACTTTTTCGCCATCAAATACGGCAACAGAAAGAGCACAGTTAGAATTTGTATTTGTTGATTTAGAAACTTGCTGTGATGACATTGCAATTTATGATGGTCTTGATACAAACGCACCTCTTTTGAATGGAGATGTACCTAATCTAGATGTAAGTGCTGGTGATACAGCATTAGTATTTGAAGCATCATCTGCTTCAGGTGCATTAACTTTAGTATTTGATTCAGATGGATCTGTAACAAGAGAAGGTTTTGAGGTAAATTTCAATTGTATCGCAAGACCTGCTTGTGGTCAAATTAGTGATCTGCAAGTAGCAACAGGTTCAAACCTTGGTGAAGTAGATCTTTCATGGACTGATGGTGTTCCTGGTGGAACTAGTTATGAAATAGAATTTGTAATATCTGGTACGCCACCTACTGGTACACCTAACGTAACTGGAGTGACCTCTACATCTACCACAATTCCAAATTTAATGCAGGGAGAGACCTATGATTTTTACGTAAGATCAAATTGTGGGAATGGTGATCTTAGTGATTACCGTGGACCAGTATCTTTAAGAATAGCTTCAGCGGGTGACGACTGTGCTCAGCCAGTACAAGTACCACTTTCATTAGATTGTGATAACTCTACACCGTTCTCGCTTAATTTTGCAAACGCAATTGATATAGGTTCTATCACAGGTTGTGATACAGCAGGAATCAATACAGGTGCATGGCTTGAATTTACGGCTAATGACCGTGAAGGAATTTTGATTAAATCAACTGAAACTATTGAGTTTGCTCTGTTTGACAGTTGTACTGGAACACCCATTAACTGTGAGTCTACAGCTACTACTAGATCAGACATTATTACAGGTTTAACTGATGGTCAAACCTATTTATTAGCGGTTTGGAAAGATGGAACAAGCTCTGCGGTAGCAGATATTTGTATTGAGCAGGCACCAACCTGTTTCAGACCTACTGATTTAGATGTAGCCAATGTGACGGATACAAGTGCGGAACTCAGCTGGACCAACGGTGGAGCTGAGACCATGTGGGACATTGAAATCGTTGTTTCTGGTACTACTCCATCTGGAACTCCACAATTTGTAGGGGTAACTAATCCTTTTGTAGCTTCTCCTCTTACTCCAGGAACACTTTATGATTTCTACGTTCGTTCAAATTGTGGAGCAGGGGATACTTCTGACTTTTCTGAGCCTTTCACGTTTAGAACAACTAGTGATTTAGATGATTGTGTAACGGCTGCTACTTTGAATGTGGAAGCAGATTGTGCTACCGCTACACCTTATACTTTTAACTTAGCCGGTGCTGTAAATCTAGGAACGTCTTTTGGTTCTTGTGACACATCAGGAACTAATTCTGGTGGTTGGTTTGAGTTTACCACTACAAGCATAATCAATGTTACCATCAATTCTACTGAGCAAGTTAAAATTGAAATATTTGATGCTTGTGCTGGCAATCAGGTATTCTGTGAGACTGACCCAAGTTCACAACACATTGTGACAGCTCTTTCTCCAAATACCAATTACAAAATGGCATTATGGGTAGATGGAATTTCTTCTGCATCAACAGATATCTGTATCCAAGAAGGGCCTACCTGTTTGATCCCGACAGATTTAGCCGTATCTGGTATTACTGACACAGAAGCTACTTTTGCCTGGATGGCTGATGGTACAAATCAGATTGATTACGAAATAGTTATTGTAGCAGCCAATGATGATCCAGTAACTGGTGCTATTGTAGAAACTGCTAGTAATGTATCGAGCCCTTACACAGCAACTCAACTAGTTGAACAAACCGATTATGACTTTTATGTAAGAGCAAATTGTGGAGCTGGTGATTTAAGTGAATTTGCTGGACCATTAGCTTTCACTACAGAATGTGGTCCTGTTGCAACTCCTTATTTTGAGGATTTTGAAACCTTTAGTTTCTTGGGCAATAATGGTACTTTTGATGAAGAAAATTGTTGGTCAGGTCTTAGCACAGGTTATAGATGGTCAACGGAGGAAGATGAAACTTTATCTTCTAATACTGGACCTGATCTTCCTTTTTCAGGTTCTAGATATTTTTACGTAGAAGCATCTGGCGGAAGTTCAGGAGATGTAGCTGTATTGAGATCTCCGGCCGTTGATTTATCTGGCTTGACTAATCCAGCAATGTCCTTCTATTACCATATGTTTGGATCAGCGATTACTGAACTCGACATCAATATATCAAACGACGGTGGAGCCACGTTTGTAGATTTGTTCAATATTGTTGGACCACAGCAAACGAGAACCATCGATCCTTGGAGGGAGAGTGTTGTAGATCTTTCTGCATACGCTGGTGAAACTGTAATCTTGAGTTTTGAATCAACTAAAGGATCTGTGGGAAGTACATTTGAAGGTGATGTGGCTATAGATGATGTTAGTTTTGAAGAGGCACCCGCCTGTTTCACCCCAACTTCATTTACGGTTGATAACATCGCTCCAAATATGACAACTGGAGATGTAGATGTAGATTTCAGCTGGACTGGGGGTGCTCCATCTCAAAACTTATTTGACATAGATATTGTTCCAGCAGGTGCGAGCAGAAATGGTACTCCTAATAATCCTGGTTTGACAGGCACGAATACTACTATTTCTTTGAGTCCAGGTGTTAGGTATGACGCCTATCTTAGAGCAGATTGTGGTGCAACAGACGGACAAAGCTTTTTCTTTGGTCCTGTAGAATTTAGAACACCAGGTCCTGGGGATGATTGTGATTCTGCAATCCCACTTACTGTTCAAACAACCTGTGACGCGAGTACTCAAACAGTTCTAGATTTCAATAACGCAATTGATCTAGGCGATGTTGCTAGTTGTTCATTAAACGTACAGAATTTAGGGGCATGGTATACATTCAGACCTAACAGAAATACTACGGCTATTTTTCTAAATGCAGCAGATGATGTTCAGTTTGCATTGTTTACAACTGATGCCGCTGGTGATTGCGCTGACGTAGAAGTAGCTTGTGGATTCTTATTTGGTAACCAACAAACTGAGGTAAGTTCTTTAGATTTTACCCAGACTTATAAATTGGTAATCTGGGATGATACAGATTCTTTATCTAACACTTCGATTTGTGTTGAAAATGGTCCTACTTGTCCAAAACCTACAGATCTTACAGTAATTGAGGCAGATGCCACTACGGCAACTTTCTCATGGACTCCTTCACTCGCAACTCAAACATCATTTGATGTTGCCATCTACAATAATAATGATGACCCAGCGACAGCTACTGCATTGGAAACTGGTACAACAACCACTAATAGTTTCACATTCTCTAACCTCACTCCGGGAGTCACTTACGACATGTATGTTACTGGTGATTGTGATCCTGCAAATCCAGGAACAGATGCCAGTTCATTGACCGGGCCTTTCATCTATACTCAAGTGAATCCGGGAGAGTCTTGTGCAGCATCTGTAACGTTGAATGTGGAGCCTGATTGCGCTACCGCTACACCACTCACAGTAGACTTTTCTACTGCAGTCGATTTAGGTACTTCAGTAGCTAGTTGTGACACCTTTGGTGTAAATAGAGGTGTTTGGATTGATTTTGTAACACCAGCAAATGGAGCCGTTGTCGTAAATATGACGGGTGCGACTATGAGATACGCGTTATTTGAGAGCTGTGGAGGTACAGAGGTGCTATGTGCGGGTTCTGCATCTAATACTACTGGAATTATTTCCGCATTGATGCCAAATACATCTTATAAAATGGCACTTTGGAAAGATAGTGCTACATCTGGGACGTCAGATATATGTGTTACCGAAGCTCCATCATGCTTACCTGTAATAGATTTGACCGCAAATAATGTAACCGCGACAAGTGCAGAGATTTCATGGAATCTTGCTGACAGTACGCAAAACTTGTTTGAAGTTGAGGTAGTAGATGCGGGTCAACCTCAAGACGGTACTAACATAGTAACTGGTATTACTTCAAGTCCATTTACCGTAGGATCTCTTATGTCGAATAGCTCTTACGATATCTATGTAAGGGTAGATTGTGGCAATGGAGATTTAAGCGATTGGAATGGACCTTTAAGCATTACAACAGCATGTGATGTATTTACCCCAAGCTATTTTGAAGATTTCTCAACTGTAGTCCCTGACTGTTGGTTTGAGTCTTCTGCGGGAGATATCACAACCGGTCCTGATTCTAGCGTAACTACTTCACAGTGGACAGCTGATGGGTTTGTAAATGTAGGTGGATCTGGTGCAGCTAGATTCAATATCTGGCAAGGAAATGAAGATATTGGTTGGTTAGTTTCTCCTATTTTCGATTTATCTACAGGTGGATATGAAGTGAACTTTGAGGTTGGACTAACACCTTTCTCTGGAACTACTGACACTACGATTGGAGTAGATGATACTGTACAATTTTTGATAAGTGAATCAGGTGGACCATGGACAGAGCTTGTTCTTTGGGATGCTGGTAACTCACCGAGTAGTGCTGGTGATGCTACAAATATTCCGCTGGCGTCGATGGACAGCAACGTAAGATTTGCCTTTTTGGTAACCGAAGGAAACCAAGCCACGGGTGATATTAACTTCTATGTAGATAACTTCTTGGTTCAAATTCCACCTACCTGTGAAGCTGTTGATAACTTGACAGTAACAGGAACAACGTCCACTACTGCTGATATCACTTTTGACTCAGGAAACATGACTTCTTCAGGAAACTTTGAATACGTGGTAGTTCCTACGGGTGATCCAGCTCCAACGGGTGCGGGCATAGCCTTGACAGATGCATCTGTCACTACGGGAACTTATGCGTTCACAATAGGAGATGGAACATCTACTGGTCCATCGTTAATGCCTGCTACGACTTACGATCTTTATGTAAAAGAAATATGTGCAGTAGGCGACGAGAGTACTTACAATCTTGCTGCAGTTAGTTTCACAACTGCATGTGCAACTTTTACTCCAGATTATTTTGAAGACTTCTCCACATACTTACCTGTCTGCTGGTCTGAAGCTGGTGATGGTGATCTTGCTAATGGGCCAGATCCTAATACTTCAACCTCTAACTGGGTTGCAGATGGATTTGCAAATAATGGAAGCTCAGGATCGGCTCGAATTGAAATTTGGTTGACAAATGACGTGGAGTGGTTGATCACCCCAGAATTTGACTTATCAGCTGGTGGATATGAGGTGAACTTTGATGTGGCTCTCACCCCTTGGTCCGGAACTGGACCTGATGTCATAGGCTCAGACGATCAAGTTCAATTCTTGATTAGTGAAAATGGTGGACCTTGGACCGAACTTGTTCTGTGGAATGAGAATAATGTACCTAGCAATACAGGTGACGCTATAAATGTTCCATTAACTTCAACAAATTCAAGCGTCCGATTTGCCTTCTTGGCGACTGAGGGACCTACTAGCGGTGGAGATGTAAATTTCTATGTCGATAATTTCCAGGTAAGAACTACACCTAGCTGTATTGAAGTATCAAACTTGACAGTCGCTTCAACAACGACTACAACGGCTGATATCACCTTCGATTCTGGAAACATGACTTCCTCTGGAAACTTTGAGTATGTTGTAGTGCCTGTAGGTGATCCTGCACCTACTGGTTCAGGAATAGCTATTTCAGATGCCTCGGTAACTAATGGTAGTTATTCATTTACGATAGGTGATGGTGTTACAACTGGACCTGCATTGAGTTCATCTACAACTTATGATCTTTATGTAAGAGAAATATGTGGAGCTGGCGACGCTAGTGCATACAATCTCAGCCCTGTAACCTTTGCAACGGCTTGTGCTGTAATCCCTGCACCATACTTTACTGATTTTGAGAACTTTATTGCTGATACTGAATTTACTGATCAAAATTGTTGGTCACAAAATTTACCTAATAACTTTGAATGGCAAATCGACGCGCTCGGTGGTACAGTTTCAGGATCTACAGGCCCTGATGCAGCGTTCAGCGGTACAACTTTTATGTATTCTGAAGCATCCACACCAGCTGATGATGGCGATATAGCCATAGTCGATAGCCCCTCAATAGATTTGAGTACCATCTCATCTCCTGGTTTGTCTTTCTATTATCACATGTACGGTTCATCAATCGTATCATTAACTGTCCAGTTATCTACAGATGGTGGTAGTACCTTTACAGAAGTAGATATTATTAGGGGTCAACAACAAGCTGATAATTCTGATCCTTGGTTGTTGAGAGAGATTGATCTAACTCCGTTTGATGGTCAAACGATAATCGTTAGGTTCCTAAGTGAGATTGAAGATGACTCAGCAGGTTTTGCTTTCAATGGGGACGTAGCGATCGATGATTTTAGAATTGATACAACTGCAAGTAATGCAGGTCTGGATCAAGTTTCTCAGATCAATTTGTATCCTAACCCGGTATCAGGAGATATCTTGAACCTGGATATGGGAACTAATGTTTCAGGTGATGTGAATATTATGATTCACAATGCACTTGGTCAGATGGTTCGCAGAGAGAGCATGAGTTCTTCATCTACTATTGAATTAGACGGAATGAGCACTTTAAGCAATGGCATGTACTTTATCACGGTTGACGCCGATGGTAAACAACAAACCATTAAATTCTTGAAGGAGTAATCCATTAATTAAATGATAGGAAGGGGATGATGCAAATCATCCCCTTTTTTATTGGCATTAATTATCATTTGAGGGTTTTTACTGATAAACTTTTGTTAGCAAAAGTCATTTTGATATTTACCTAACATTTATGAGCACTCAAAGTGGGTAATTTTGAGTACTAAATTTCTGACAAATGACTACAAGATTACTTTCATATGTTCTAATTATAAGCAGCTTAGGCTTATCCGCTCAGAACTGTAGCACTCCTATAACACCTGATTATTTTGAAACTTTTGACAACTTCTTACCTAATTGTTGGGAAGAAGCAGATGAAGGTAATTTAACTAACGGCCCATCCATGATAGGTTTATCAGATTGGACTCAAGAGGAGTTTGCTCACGAGCTTCAAGCTGGTCTGGGTGCTGTAAATATTAATATTAGAGACTTGGGTGTAAGTGATTGGTTATTAACTCCCACTTTCGATCTTTCCGCTGGAGGTTATGAATTGAATGTTGACGTTGCTCTTACAGATTTTGATACAACCTCAGCTGATCAAATGGATTCTGATGATGAAGTCGTTCTTGCCTATACTCTGGATGGAGCTACTTGGATTGCACTTAAAACTTGGAATAGCTCAAATCAGCCCGATGAACTAGGTGAAGTTTATACTGATGAACTAGTTACTCTAAATGGTGAATCTCAAGTCAGATTTGCATTCTACGCATCTAGCGGTACGGTTGATGGAGGTCAAGATTATGATTTTCATATCGATAATTTTTCTGTAGCCCTTCCACCTACTTGCTTTGATATTTCCAATGTTGTGGTGTTAGATGTTACTGATAGAACAGCTACCATAAACTTTGATAGTGGAAATGAATTTTCAAATGGAAATTTTCAATATGCAGTAACTCCACGCTTACAAGGTTTTCCATCTGCACCAACAGCAGATTTATCGGACCCATCGTTGCCTCAGAATTTCCCTAACGCAACCTTTACAATAGGTAATGGATCCACAACAGGACCAGCGCTTGATCCCCACACAACTTATGATCTTTACGTCAGAGAGCAATGTTCTCCAGGTGATTTTGGAGAATGGTCATTTCCCGTTGTTTTTACTACCAGGTGTAATGATATCGAATCTGCTTATCCTGTGAGCATTGATTTTGCAAATCATATTCCTAATCCGTGCTGGTCTGAATCACCATCTGGTGATTTGACCACAGGACCAGTCAACACGGGTAATTCTGACTGGAGAGGTGGAAGATCTTACACAGATATCTCTGGATCAGTCATCCCGAGTAATGCGATAAGATTGTACCAATCTGATGACGATGAGTGGCTCATGTCAGAAATTTATAATCTAGCTGGATCAGATAATGATTTCTTGACTGTTGATGTAGCAGTAACAAGTTATCAGATTAATGGAACATCATTTGAATCCAATACCAGTAACATGGGGAGTGATGACGCGGTATATTTACTGATAACTGAGGATGGTGGTAATTCATGGGTTATTTTAGATACTTGGGATCAAAATAACAGACCTCTTTCTACTGGTTCACGTTCCAGTTATGACATCTCAGCATATGATGGACTGGCTCAATTTGCATTTTACGCCACAGATGGTGCCGTAGATGACATAGGTATTGATATGGATTTTCACGTAGGAAATTTCATAATTGATGCAACGGCTAGTTCTGAAAGTTTAACCCTTGAGAACGCCATTAGCTTGTATCCGAATCCAGCAAGATCTGGCAATCTTTACATGAACGTAAATGATTTTTCCAGCTCAATCGATACACAAATTTTTGATAGTACTGGTAAAATGATACTTTCAGATAGCTTTGAGCCAGCTCGTGACATTGAACTCATAAATGTAGATAGATTGTCTGACGGTATGTATTTTGTCAAGATCAGCAGCGATGATCAATCTCATACCTTTAAATTTATCAAGGGTTAGGCAAGCGAAATTAGAATTTTACTAGGGTTGCTTTTGAAGCAGCCCTTTTTTGTTACCGCTTTCGCGAAAGCGAGATTGTTAGCACTTTATCACCACCCAGGACTGTAAAAACGATAGGGTTGGTTATTTTTACGTAAAATTATTAAGATGGCAGACGATAAGGAAAAAGCAGCAAAACAAAAGGCGCTCAAACTAACCCTAGATAAGCTAGACAAGGCTTATGGAAAAGGTACCGTAATGAAAATGGGTGATCGCCAGGTAGTAGATGTAGATTCCATTTCTACAGGCTCTCTTGCCCTTGATGCAGCCTTAGGCGTGGGAGGATATCCCAGAGGGAGAGTTGTAGAGATTTACGGTCCAGAATCATCTGGTAAAACCACGCTTACACTTCACGCAATTGCAGAATGTCAAAAGGAGGGCGGTATCGCGGCCTTTATAGATGCAGAGCACGCCTTTGATCGTTTTTATGCGGAAAAATTGGGGATAGATCTAGATAATTTGATCATTTCCCAACCAGATAATGGAGAGCAAGCTCTTGAGATTGCTGAGAACCTGATTAGATCTGGTGCGATTGATATTATCGTAATTGACTCCGTTGCTGCCTTGACACCAAAGAGTGAGATAGAAGGAGAAATGGGAGACAGTAAAATGGGTCTTCACGCTAGGTTGATGTCTCAAGCTTTGCGTAAGATGACGGGTACCATTTCAAAAACTAATTGTACTGTAATTTTTATCAACCAGTTGCGTGAGAAAATAGGAGTGATGTTTGGTAACCCTGAAACTACTACTGGTGGTAATGCTTTGAAGTTTTACGCTTCAGTAAGATTAGACATCAGAAGATCCACTCAGATTAAGGACAGCTCTGGAAATGTTCTGGGAAATAAAACACGTGTCAAAATAGTCAAGAATAAAGTGGCACCACCTTTCCGTACCGCAGAGTTTGATATCATGTATGGTGAAGGAGTCTCTAAACTGGGCGAGATCATCGATCTGGGTGTGAATTATGAGATCATCAATAAAGCAGGTTCATGGTTCTCCTATGAGGATACAAAGCTGGGCCAGGGGCGTGATGCGGTTAAAGCCATTCTAAAAGATAATCCAGATTTAATGGATGAACTGGACAAGAAAATTGCTGAAGCCATGAAAGCTGTTGAATCTTAGTATTTTATAGACTGTTGAATTTCAAAAAACACTCTTTATGGGTGTTTTTTTGCATTTGTACGCAACCTTTTTCATGATCCAGCATCTTATTTGTATGAGTAGAAGAGTATTATTTATTTTATTGATGGTTGTAGGGCTGGCAGGATGTAGTCTGAACGACGATAATCGTATTAACGTAGCTTATGGTTATATTGGTGTTGATGCGGTAGAGATACCTGAATCATTTGAGCTGGGCGAGACTTATGAAATTGAGGTAGACCTTACCTTATCTAACCCCTGTCTGGATTTTGCCGGTTTTGACATGATCAGAGCTGACCAAAACACTAGAATTGTAAGAACCGTGGTCGCACAGTATGATGGAACGGATTGTGATCAAGAAGAAGCAAGGGAAATAACCGAGATTTTTGAATTCCAAGTAATTTTTACAGAAGATTATACCTTTAGATTTCTGAATGGTGTTGATGAAAATGGAGAAGAAACATTCTTGGAATTTGTAGTACCCGTTAATTCCTAATTTCCATGCGTGGCGCTTAAGCAGCTTATAGAAAATTGCAAAAAAAACGATAGAAAATCCCAGAAGGAAATTTATGAGCTGTACGCAGCTAGACTTTATGGGAGCTGCTTGAAGTATGCCGCAACTGAAGAGGATGCTCAAGATGTCTTGCAAGATGCATTTATCACGATTTTCAAAAAGATCGATCAGTATAAAGATAAGGGATCATTTGAGGGCTGGTGCAGGAGGATCGTGATCAACAAGGCTTTAGGAAAGTATCGCAAGAATAAATTGCATACGGTAGGAGAGGAGCGATTGATCAACATAGAGGCAGAGGTTGAGGTTAAGGAAATAGAAGACATAGTTCTAGACGATCTCTTGAACTTCGTTAGGGATTTGCCAGAGCGGTACAGATTAGTTTTTTCTCTGTATGTAATGGATGGCTATTCCCATAAGGAAATAGCACAAATGATGGAAATAAGTGAGGGAACATCTAAGTCTAATTTAAGCAGAGCTAGAGGTCTGCTTCAAGATAAAATTAAAGAGTGGCGAGATAGCAATCGCAGTAGCGCCATTTAGTTATGAGTGACAAAAAAAATATAGACCGTCTCTATCAAGAGAAGTTCAAGGAATTTGAACCTACTCCACCTGCCGATATGTGGAGGAGGATTGAGCAAGAACTTCCCAGGGAGAAGAAACGTAGAGTTGTTCCTTTATGGTACTATGGAGGTATTGCTGCTGGTATAGCAGTTTTATTGAGTCTTTTTCTCTTTCAGCTAGTCGGGAATTCTATCAATCAGCAAGAACAACTTGTTGAAACTCCAAGTGCTACCGATGAGCAACCTATAGATCAAAAAAACAACCAGACGGAGGCAGTTGCCTCTGAAGAATATGTACCATCTAATTCCAGCACGCCTTCATCACAGAACCCAAGAAATAGGTCTCAGTCAGATGCCGGTGTAGCGAATAAAAGTATTGCAAGCGAAGAAAAAAATCACTCACAGTATTCAAATAATGTGGTGGGAACCGCTCAGATCGACAAGAAACCTGCTCCTACCGAAAATGGATCAAATCCATCTGCTACAATAGACAAATCATCACCCATTTATTCAAATATAGATTACGCGGCTTCTAACCTGCCTACAACCAGCCGTGATAATAATGAAACTAAAAATGGGACTATAGAAACTCACGTTGATGAGAAAACCGGCAAGAATGAACAGTTAAGAAAGTCAGATGTCGTTGGGATTAAGACCGGCATAGAAAAGGAAAATCAGGATGTACTAACGGCGTTTAATGAAAAGGAACAAGATTCACTTGCTAATGAATTGGTCAAGAACGCTGTTGCTTTAGAAGAGAGTAAGTCAGATTCTCTAGATATTCGGCAAACCAATTCCAGAAAATTTACAGGGAGCACGCTCATTGCTCCTGTATATTCAAATTCCTTGTCTGGTAGCTCTATAAATACTACAGTTGCAGATAATGCGACCCAGGCAGGTTACAACATGAGCTATGGAGTTTCACTAGGCTATGATATTAGTGATCGCTGGAGTATAAGGACGGGTATTCATAGAACTGATGTCTCCTATAACACCGGCGATGTGCGCTACTCGGGTAGCGATCCGGCAATAGATGGACCATTTGCGGCCACTTTTGATGCCTCAGCAGTTACCGATAGGGGTTCGATACCTGCAGTAGTTGGCTCAATGCCTTTTGCCCCTGATTTAGTATCTAATGCATTTTTAGGGCTTGAAGGTGAGCTATCTCAGCAACTGGGTTATATAGAAGTACCGCTGGAAATGCGTTATAAACTACTTGACTCCAGATTCAACTTGAGTGTTGCCGGTGGTTTTAGCGCGCTGTTTTTACAGCAGAATCAAGTCCAGATCGTGGGCGATAACCGTAGACTAGACTTAGGGAGCGATAACAATTTTAGAGATTTTAATCAAAGTGCAAACTTCGGATTGGGACTTGATTATGGGCTCACAGATCGATTGGGTATCATGCTTGAACCTATGTTCAAATATCAATTTAACGCGCTCTCAAACGATCCTACAGGGTTCAGGCCTTACACGATTGCTGTGTATAGTGGTCTGACCTACAAATTTTAACGGTGCCTGTCCAGCATTGCGGGCTGTAACTGTTCTTATGAAAAAGAAGACATTGGGTTTACAAACTCGATATTGCAATGATGACGAAAAGCCGCTCCTGTGCCATGGGGCGGTTTTTTAATTCCAGCAACTTTGGTTTTATATATTGGCCTCTTTCAGGTCATGGAGAATGATGTTTCTCACGCTTTCGCGAAAGCGAACTTTATCTTCTTGTAGATTCATACCCTTAGTTGGAATGCTCTTATGGACAATCGCTCGCATTCTACCCATGCTTCCCTTAAAGAAAGAAAATGGGAAACGCTTTTTGTTGTCTAGTAATGTAACTGGTAAAACTGGAATCTGATGTTCTATCGCCAGTCTAAAAGCTCCGTCTTTAAAAGTGTCGAGTAAAATATCTTCTTCATCCGGTACGCCACCCTCAGGAAAAATGCAGATTCCTACACCATCGTGCAAGCGCTGCCTGGCGCGGTCAAAAACGGCCTTTCTGCTTCGTGCATTATTTCGATCTACTAAAATGCAGGTGCGTTTGTAGAAAAAACCAAAAATAGGAATCTTAGCCAGCTCTGCTTTTCCCACAAAAACAAAAGGGTTACGCGAGATCAAAAGCATCATCATGATATCTGTCATGCTGGTATGGTTTGCTATTAGCATATAGCTCTGTTTGGGATCCATTTTCCCCAATCGTTTCACTTGAGGATAGAACCCCATCCCGTAGATGATGATCGCTGCCCAGAATCTGGCAATTGTAAAAAAGAGGTGATAGGTTTTCTCAGAAATGGTGAAAACAACAAGTATGGGAAATAAAGCAATAATGGGAACGCCCATAAGCACATAAAACCATACCCGGTACAACGGCATCAAAATGTATCGCAGCCAGCTCATAGGGCTTAAAAATAGGATTTATAGGTGGGTTAATTGCCCGATTCAAGAATCATTTCTTGATGCGGGATCCCATCTTCAAGATATTTTTTTCCCGTTTGTCTAAAGCCTAAATCGGTATAAAACTGATCTAGATAGCATTGTGCGGATATGTTTATGTGTCGATGGCCTCTAGTTTGAAGGATTTTAATACTTTCTTTCATGATCTCAACGCCCAGATTTTGTTTTCTGAAATCAGGATGCACGACGACTCTGCCTATACTAGCGTGTTCATTATAAGTATTGGGATCAAAAACTCGAGTGTAGGCAACGAGTAGATTGTCTTTGAAGCCTAAGACATGTATAGCTTGTTGATCGTAATTGTCAATATCTTGATATACACAGTCTTGTTCAACAACAAATACCTGCGAGCGTAATCTTAGCAATTGATATAGTTGACTGAGTGACAATGCCTCAAACGCCAGAATCTCAGTATCCATGTTAAAATTGTTTTGGTACATTCTTGGATCTAGGAGGTTCAACGCCTATGCGTATGTCGGTAATGATTTTCTCCAGCATCTCGCCAAAATCCTCGTCACCCTTAGCCATGCATTCTTGCCGGTAGTCATCCAGATCATCAAGCGTCTCATCTTTATCTTTTTGATCATACTCGTTGATCTCCCTCCATATTTCCATCAGTTGTTTCTTAGGATCTATGGCAGTTTTAAGTTTATGTATGATGATGGAGGCTTCTTTTTTCATGCTAGTTTGATTAGTTCGCTTTCGCGAAAGCGTAACAATATTACAAACTCATACCGATCACGAGCTTAAAATAAAAACAAATATCTATTGAAAAAAAATGCCCAGATGGGATATCTAGGCACTTTCTCATGTTTGAATAGTGGACAATTTACATTCTCACATCTTCTGTCTCGTAGTTGAAAAGGTAGTCTACATCAAGTTCTTGAACCTTGCCTAGCATGCTCAGAGCCTTCATGTCTATATCTTTTTTGTTACCTATAACCATTACGTTATAATCCTCACCGCTGATATTTTTCTGAAAATATTCTCTAAGATCAGCTAATGTCATGTCTTTAATGGCATCGTACATTTTTTGACGATTGTCTTCAGAAATCCCCCTTTTCTTTAAGCCTTCATAAGTCCAGAAGATATTTGATTTAGTCACTCGATCTGCAGCGATTTGCTTTAAGGTGCTTTCTTTTGCCTGATCAAATTGCTCCTGAGCTTCTGGCATCTCTGTCATGATCTCCATCATCGCGTCTATGGCTTGCGGCATTTTATTTGCCTGAGTCCCTATGTAGGCCATTACATAATCACTTTTTCCTTTTTCTGAAGCTTGTTGATAAGCAGAATAAGCAGAGTAAGCTAAAGATTTAGACTCCCTGATCTCTTGAAAAACGATGGATGAAAGACCACTACCAAAGTAGGTATTGAACAATCTCGTTGCAGCCATTTGCTCTGGATCAAACTCTTCTCCTTTGGCAAGCAATACCATCTCGCTCTGTACCATATCGTAGTCTACAAAGTATACGTTGCCACCTGTTTCTTGTTCTTGATATTCACGCTTTTCTGGGTAAGCTTTGAGCTCAGCAGGTATCTTGTGATGTGTGTCTACAGCAGCTATTGCACTTTCTTTATCTTTTCCATAATAGAAGATGCGGTGTTCATAGTTTCTAAGATCTTTAACTTTTTGGACAAGGTCTGCAGGATCCATGGCGCGCAGCTCAGCCTCTGTGTAGATGTTCCTCAACCTAGAATCCTCGCCATACTTTCCATAGTTCATCAAACCGTTGAAGAGGATATTTCCTTTTTGAGTTTTACCATCCACTCGATTCTTAATGATCTGATCCACGTATTTGTCATAAGATTCTTGATCAGGCACGGCATTGCTCCATAAATGCTCGACTAACTCAAGACCTGGCTCAAGGTTCTCTTTCAAACCTGACATGCCGATCACGGTGCGGTCAGCCCCTGAATTCACATAAGAATTGATTCCCAATTTGTAAAATTCCTGTTTCAATTCTTCTGGAGAATATTTTTCAGTTCCCAAGAAATCCATGTAACCAGCAGCAAGGCTCACTTGTCTATCGTGGTCGCTTCCCATATCCAAGATCATGTATAGATTGAACAAGTCATTAGATGGATTCTCGATGTGGGCAAATTCAAGACCTGACTCTGTCTCAGTAGTCTTGATCTCTTTTTTATAATCTACAAATTGTGGTTTGAGTGGTGGCGTTTCCATCGTGTTGAAGTTCTTCAACCACTCAGACTCTTTACCACGGTTCAGCTCGATAGGTGTTATACCAGGGTTCTCAACTTTTGCAATATCAGGATCTGTTCCTTGAACCTTGTGGACCTCTACGTAATTGTTTTTGTAGGTCTCATTTGCAAAAGCAACAATATCTTCTTTTGTGATCTCTTTCATTTTGTCCAGCATTTCTAGACGGCTGGGCCAGTCTTGAAAACCTATAAATGCATCTAGATAGGCATATGCCGTAGCTGATCCATTTTCATATTGCTGTATTTGTGATTTTCTGAGATCATTTACCACAGCCTCAATCAGCCAGTCCTCAAACTCACCTTTTTTGATCTTCTCTATCTGTGCCAGTAATAAATCTCTCACTTCGTCTAGGCTTTGATCTTTTTTAGGGTAGCCGTAAAGTAAGTGGAAGCCATAATCATTATCAAAGTTTGTAAATGATGATGCTTGCTGCACCATTTGCTTTTGATTGAGGTTCAAATCGATCAAACCAGCTTGAGAGTTAGCAAGCATGTAGTCAATCAAGGTGACCATCACTTCATCATCAGAACCCTTACCATCAGTTCTGAAAGCTACATAGATGTTCTCTGCTGTTGGCCCCTTCACTACCGTTTTTACCGGTGCGGCCAGCTCAGGTTGATCCCCAAAAGTAGGATGGGTAATTTCTTGCTTCTCGTAGTGACCAAAGGCCTCGTCCACCTTTTTTATCGTTTGATCAAAATCAATGTCACCTACTAGGATTACAGCCATATTGTTGGGAACATAATATTTATCAAAGTAAGCATTGATCGCTTCCATAGACGGATTCTTGAGATGCTCTGCAACACCTATTGTAGATTGCGTTCCGTAAGGGTGACTAGGGAAAAGACCCGCCAGTACAGCTTCGTATTGTTTGCGACCATCGCTGTCTTGACTTCGGTTGAATTCTTCAAAAACAGCTTCGAGTTCTGTATGAAATAACCTCAATACAACCTGGCTGAACCGCTCACTCTCGATAGACAGCCACTTGTCTAACTCGTTGCTGGGAATTTTGTTGACATAAACGGTTTGCTCGTTTGAAGTGAAGGCATTAGTACCCTCAGCGCCTAAGGAACTGACCATTTTGTCATATTCATTGGCAATGGAGATTTTTGAAGCTTCATAAGAAACACTATCGATCTTGCGGTAGATTTTTTTCTTTGCTTCAGGATCTTGAGTGGCCTTGTGCTCCTCGTAGAGATCAGAAATTTCTTGAATTAATACTTTTTCTTTCTCATAATCAGTAGTACCTATCTCATCGGTTCCTTTGAATACCATGTGCTCTAGGTAGTGCGCGAGTCCTGTATTGTCCGCAGGATCGTAGGTAGAGCCTGCGCGTACGGCGATTAAGGTCTGGATTTTGGGTTCTTCTTCGTTTTTACCTAAGTAGACTTTCAAACCGTTGTCCAGCGTGTAAAGTCTCAGACCGGTAGGATCGTCTTTGAAGGTCTCGAAGGAATAGCCATTGGAATCCTCTTGAGTAGAAGCGGCATAAGCCATTTCTGATTCAGCGGGCTTTTCATCTTTACAACCGGTAAGTACCGCAGCTGATAGAAAAAAAGCCGATAAGTGTCTTAGTTTCATTGATTTGGTTTTATCGTTTAAATCGCAACGTAAAGTACGTGAACATATTATTAAATAAGAGTAGGTTTATTCCTCTTTGTTACATCTTATATCAATAAATTCAAGAGTGATTTTTTTTCTACCAAGGTGAATATAGCAGCAGAATTAGAGTAGCTACATTCATAGCTAAACCAATATAGTTTCTCCAATCTTCGAGTTCGCTTCTATAGATGAAAAACATCAATAAATAACCTAGGAAGACACAAGGAACGCTCAATATGGTAGGAATGGTAAACATCTCAAAGAAATTCCCAAACAATACATGATCAATCCATATTATCGGAAATTGATGGGCTAAAGCAATATAAAATAGATAAACACATTGCCAAGTGCTCAAATAAAACACAAACCTGAACAACAATTTTTTATTCATCATTTTTCTGCTGCTCGATAAATTTAACGTCTCGAGTATTTTTTTGCACGGCGATTGCCGCAAACAAACTCAGCAAAAATGACATAGCGTAAAAACCCTTCTCGCTCAACCATAAATCTGCATTCCACAAACCTATCGTGAGCAACACAATCGATACGAGCGTAGCAAACCAGCTTATTCCATAGTACAAATCAGTTACTGCAAGGCCCTCCTGTTTATCACGTACCGATTTTTGAACAGAGATCACCGAAAACAGCCCAAATAATAAAACCGTAAAATAGTACCCTTTTTCATTCAGTTCCATAGTGGCGTTCCACAACCCTATACAATAGGAGACTATTCCCGTTATTAATGCCACCCATGATGCACTAATGAATGCGGGCGTAGGTTTCCCGTCAAATGTTGAATTTCCTTCCGGTTTTTTCTTTTCAAAAATTTCATGCGTTTCCATAATTTGAATTTTAAATAACGGTACAAACATCAGCGAGAACTTTACATCATAAAAACCTAAGTACAGTAAATACTTACGATTCATTTACATAATTAATTTTATAGATTGCTATTAATAAGATCATTGAATGAATAAAAATGACGATTTAATCAGGTTGATTCAAGATTTGAATGAGGCGGAGGTAGTTGGGTATCTCGCTTTCGCGAAAGCGAGAACAAAAAGAACTGATGCCCAACAAATTAAACTGTTCAACTACTTCAGAAAAAGTTCTCAGAATGATTTGAGTACGAGACTCTACGGCAAAAAAGGTGATAATGCCTACTACGCTCTTAAAAGTCGCTTGCAACAAAGCCTTGTGGAATACTTAGCCATTCAAGGTTTTGAAACCGATCAAAGAGCAGAAATGGAAACGTTACGTTTGTTACTGGCCGGTAGAAAGTTACTTCAAAGAGAATGCTATAGCCTAGCGAGAAAGACCTTAAAAAAAGCTGAGAAACTTGCTAAAGATTCAGAAGAATTCAATTTGCTCCATGAGGTATATCTGACAATGATCAGCGCTGCACATTTCATGAAAATAAACGCAGGTGAATTGAAGTCTGCCTGGGAAGCTAATCGGGTCTTAATCGCTAAAAATGACCGTCTCGCTTTACTTTTCATGGATTTTAAAACGAATCCAGACGCTCAGCGATTAAAGACATTAAGGAAATTATTCTCAGAGCTTGAGATAGAAATCAGTTCTGACTTGAGCGTTGAAAGCCTTTATGAAATACTGGATTTGTATACAGACGCAGCATCTCGAGAAGGAAATTATCATTTTATAACTGCAGAATTAGAGATAGTGGAAAAAGCTTTGATCTCAAAACATCCATCACTTTTGAACACCCATTATTATTATGATTCACTATTCTTACTTGCGTTATCTTTTTCAAGAATTACTCAATTTGATCGCGCACTTCACTACCTCTCTTTGTTACAAAAAAGCGACAAACAATTTAAGTCAAGAGTTGACGAAGTCATTATGCTTCAAGCGCTATGCAATAATTATTTAGGAAAGGCAATGGAGGCGATAAAAAATCTTGAGCAAGCTGCACTCGACCGTTTAGATGCAAAATGTCTATTGGCATCATTTTATTTGCAACAAGGGCAACCAGAAAAAGCCTTGCGTCAACTGAATAAACTCAAACATCAAGACCTCTATTATGAAAGACATTACACCGTACAGCTGGTTGTAAAGAAAAACCTTTTGCTGCTATTGATCTATGTAGACCTTAAAATGGAGAACCTTGTGGACTCACAGCTTAGAAAGATTCAGCGCAAAAGAACAACTCTTGAAAAGATAGGAGAGAAGCGTATCTTGGATTTTCTCAAGCTCATTTTAATGTTTAACTATAATAGAAATATATCTAAAACTTTTATGTATAAGTTGGATGAGTTAACGACGTCTAATTTTGCAGAAGATGTCTTTGCCATGAGTTTTTACGCTTGGCTCAAATCAAAAAGCGAAAACAGACCTCTTTATGAACTAACTCTAGAGCTTGTTCAAAATTTGACTCAATCGTGAATCGCTAGGCTAGTGTAAAAAGTTTACCAGGCAACGGTTTTACCACACCTTTGAGTTCCATTCCCATAAGCATGGAGGCTACTTTGTGGACAGGCATGCCCAGATCTATGGCGATAATGTCTAAAAGTTCTTTTTCTACCTTTTTAAGGTAATGGAAGATTTGTTTCTCCTCATCATTGAGCTCTACAAAAAGTTGTCTTTGGATAGCGATATCTTGCTTTTTTTCCCAACCTAAGATATAAGCTATGTCTTCAGTTTTAGTTAGCATGTGGGCTTTAGCTTGTTTGATCAGCTCGTTGCAGCCTATGGAATATTTATCATTTATCCGGCCTGGTACGGCAAAGACCTCGCGATTATAATCACTTGCTAGATCAGCCGTGACTAGTGAACCGCCTTTTGACGCACTTTCTATGACCACAGTTGCCTCGCTGAGTCCTGCAATAATACGGTTGCGTCCCAAAAAGTTCTTGCGATCAAAGGAATCAGAATGCCAGAAGTCTGATATAAAACCACCATTTTCCATCATCTGCTCGTTGTAGGCCTCATGGTTGCGCGGGTAGGTCTGATTGAGACCGTGAGCTAAAACGGCAACAGTCTGGAGGTTATTTTCTATTGCTAGTTTATGAGCCAGAATATCCACACCATAAGCGTAGCCGCTCACAATAATGGGATTGAGTGGAGCAATCTCATTGATGAGTTTCTCCAAGAAAGCCGCACCGTTTGTGGTGATCTGGCGCGTGCCTACGATACTCAAGACATAGGGATTGTCTAATTCAATGTTTCCCTTTTCAAAATAAATGATAGGCCCGTCTGGACAGTATTGAAGTCTTTTAGGGTAGTCATCGTTATAATAAACTCGGTATTTTATGCGGTGCTTCTCAATGAACTCTAGTTCCTTTTCAGCTTTTTTAAATAGAAGTGTCTTATTCTCAATGAACGAGGCTTTCTTATCGCCCATTCCCTCAAGTGCTGCGATGGATGACTTGTTCTGCTCAAAAACACCTGTGGCACTCCCAAATTCCCTGATCAGCTTTTTAGCCAGAATATCACCTACTAGTGGTGCCTTTTTTAGCGCGAGGAGGGAGAGGAGCTCGGTTGGGTTCATTTTAATAAGTTGTAGATGATAACTGTTCAACCCATTTCTTCAAAATAGGTTCTCGAGCAAATTTATGGATAACATACTTGCGTGCTTCCTGACCTGTTTGCACAGTATCATTAGGATTTTTAATCCAAGACTCAAGAGCGGTTACCGCTTGATCCACGTCTGGTTGAGTAAGGTATTTTCCCGCCTGAGCGTCTTCCATAACGGTTTTCACTTCGCTCTCTGGATTTCCTAAAACCAGAGATGGTTTTGCACTCGCCATCATGCCTAAAAGTTTAGAAGGCATAACGGTGTCTACTACGTCGGTCTTTTGGAAAAGGAAATGTGCATCTGCGCTGCAGAGTAAGTCTGATAAGTCTTCTAAGGCGACCGGATCGTAGAATTTTACAAATTCATAGTTTACTTTGGATTTCAATTCCTGATATTTTGCTCCGGCACCTACTATGATGATATCAATGTTTTTATTTGAGACCGCTTTCGCGAAAGCGAGAAAAAATTCCCAGTCCTGCTTTTCACCCACATTACCACTATATAGAAGATTGAATTTATCGCTCTGTAAGTATGGATGAGCGCTTGCTTTATCTGGGTTTATTTGATCAGGGTCGATCCAGTTGGGAAGGTAATAGCGATCAGTTGAGGTTTTAGTCGCCAATTTATCCATCATTTTGTGACTGATGGTGCTTACTGTGGTAGCTTGATTCAGGATGTTCTTTTCAAGTTTGAAAAGCTGCTTGAATATTTGTCTCTTACCACCACCAGAAAGTCCGGATTCCATTGCAGCGTCAAATTCAAAATCTTGAATATGAATCCAATGGGGGCAATTGAACTTCTTAGAAAGTTTTATACCCAACCATGCTGATGATGTAAAAGGTATAATGCTTACCACCAGATCAGTATCCTTGATCTTGTTAGTGTTAATTAAATTTCCCAAAGTAAAACTCGCAATATGTATGACGCGTTTCAAAAAGGTGGGCTGGGCAGGTACATACTGCTTATAGCGGTATATGGTCAGATCCTCTATCTCTTCTTTTAGAAACCGAGGCTGATTGATGTACTCATTGCTTATCTTCCAATGTGGATAATAGGGAAATGCGGTAATTACTGTAACCTTAGCCCCAGCAGCAAGTAGAGCTTCTACCATTTGCGTACTATAAAGGCCTATGGCAGTATCTTCTGGGGCGTAGTTGAGACCTATGAAGGTGATGTTTTTACCTTTTAGGGGCATATTATCTGTCTTTGATGATTTTGGCAGGTGACCCCATTGCGATTTTTCCAGCGGGTAAGTCTTTAAATACACTACTACGAGCACCCACCAGCGTTCCTCTTCCTATTTTGATTCCAGGACCCACATAAACATCTGTCGCGATCCAGCACTGGTCCTCGATCGTGATCTTATGACCGAAAATGGGAAAATCTGTTATAAATGGATCGTGAGTTCCCGTACATATGTAACTTTTTTGTGAGATGACTACATTGCTACCTATTACAATATCGCCGAGACTATAGAGCACGACATCATCACCAATCCAGCTATAATCCCCTATCTTGAGTTTCCAAGGGAACTGTATTCTAGCCGTGGGTCTCACGATAACTTCCTTACCGATTCTCGCGCCAAAGGCGCGGAGCAAAAATCTGCGCCAGCCATACAAAAATTGGGGGGACCAAGCGAATAAGGTACTTTGTACCAGCCACCACAACTGAACTGTCACCGCGCCTCGACCACGAAAGTTGGGTGGTAGTCTAAACTGGTTGAGTTGTTGGTATTGTTTCATCGTTTAGTGGGGTCGTAGATAATGAAATGCGATCCTTTTAATGATCCATTTGTTACTTGAAATTGAACCTCGTGCGATCCATTTTCTGCACCTTTGAAGATCGTAATTGGGTCTGAATTAATTCCGCTGACGATGGACTGGCCGTAAAAATGAACTTTTATCTTTCTATCGCTAGAATTATTTTTAACAAGGTATGAGTTATAATCTATCGCATCGACTAAATTTTTGGATGCAGTAATCTCGGGCAGCTGGTACTGATCCAGCGATTGACATCTTATATAGCCTATACACAGTAGCGAAAGCACTAGAAAGCGTGTTTTCAAAGCGAATCGTACAGCTGTTTCCATTTTTCTCCTATTACCTCCCACGAGTATTCTTCTTGTACAAATTTACGGAGTTCCCTACCTCTATCGCGTCTTGTTTCTTCAGTCCAGCTTGTAGCTGATCTGATGGCTTTAATCAATTCCTTCTGTTCTGGGTTGATTAACAAGCCTCCTCGCTCGTTCCATCCCGGCAGTAAACCTGTTTGATGGGTGGTTATGACTGGAGTTTCCATAGCTGCGGCTTCTAGGTTCACCATTCCAACCACCTCTGAATAACTGGGTGCAATAAAGACATGCGCGTTTCTGTACAATTGTGACTTTTCATTACCGCGCACCGCTCCGAGAAATTTAATTCGAGCGTCGGGATATTTTGATTTTAATCGATCAGAATATTCATTTTGTGTTCCTGCAATATATAAATCAAAGTCGAGATCTTGAAGCTGGGAAAAAACTTCCATTAAGAGCTCCAGCCCCTTTATGTAGTGTAGCCTTCCCAGAAAAAGCAAGTACGGTCGCCCTTGAATTGAGCGGGCAGGCGGTTCTGTGATTTTGATCGCATTGGGAATGCAAACCGTCTTAGTATCAGGGAATAATTGCCGCAAGTGGATCTCCTCATCTGGTGTTATGGCGTGTACGTAGTCTGCTTTCGCGAAAGCGGACTTAGAAAAGAGCTTGAAGTATAATTTTTTTTTAAAAGTCCCATTATTCCATAACCAAGGCTGATACATACCGTGAGGTGAGACAATAAATGGGATACCTTTTTTATGAGCCGTGCGTGCAGTAGTGTATTGCGCATGCATCCAGACGCCATGCGCATGAAATATGGAATCCTCAGATAAGTTTTTGAGATGATCGCTCAAGTCGCGGCTATAAAGCCAAGGGCCCTTATTATCAAAAACCTTGACTTTTTCTTCAATAGTGTCACAGCATGTAGTTAAAATCGAGCTCTCCGCTCCCCATTTTTGCAAATCAAAAACCACGGTGCGTACACCGCCACTAGCACGTGAAACATCTTCAGCAATGTGGTAAACGTGTTTCATTTATTTACAGCGGTATTGGGAATTTTATCCAACACCTTTTCCATTCTATCAGGATAATTGAGCATCACAAATAAGTTAATTAATAATGCAAAAAACATAACACCGTTTTCCCTCTCGAGTATGTTTTCAGAAAACATGACCATACAATAAAATAATAAAAGCGCTACTAGTAGGTGATTCCTATTATTCAAGCCTTTGATAAGCTGGTAGAGGACAAAAATGACGAAAAGAAACAATCCCAAGTATCCTGACTTAAGGATAATACCTAAATACTGGTTGTGGGAATTATAATTATTTGCTACCAGAAATTGAGCCTCGCTCTCATAACATTGCACCAGTTTGCGTTTACCATCGCCTACGCCATAACCGAAAATTCCTGCCTCAGAAATTATGGAACCAGCACACTGATAAATCGTGTATCTGATATTTGTTGAATTGGTCATGGAGGCATCTGCGTTGCGCACCTCCAGCAGCTCAGAAAAACGCTCGTTAACTTTGGGACTTAAGATTACGAGACCAATCAAACCTATAATTGCAAATCCAAAAATCAGATAGAGTAGCCTATTCTTAAACATAAAAACCAGATAGCCCATCACTAGAAGCAAGGCGATAATAGGACCTTTCTTAATAAGTATCAATAGAAAGCCAACTAACAGTACGTTTATGATTGCCAGCAGAATAATGTGTTTGAGGTCAAGCCCTCGATTGATAAGAAATAGCGAAAAGATTATTGATACACAAATATGCATGCTTAAATAAATAGGATGGATCTTAAAACCTGAGATGTCTGACCTAATAATATTCACATAATGGATAAGAACATCTTCAAAGGTGTAGTGATCGTAGAATATGAAAAATGCCATGATGCAAAAAGCCAGCGTTGCAACAATAAAACACCACATAAGCTGGTACCTGCGTTCTAAGATGTAATCCAAGCATTTTGTTGCCATGGATGAAAAAAATAAGGGAAACAAGATCAATGGCAGGCAAGTAGTCAATTTACGCAGTCCGTAATCTAAATTTTCTGAATAGAAAAGACTTATTAAATATGAGATCAACAGTCCTGAATTGATTAGAAAATTCTGCCAGTTGAATTTTTGTTTATATAAAATACCGCTAGTAATTGAAAACACTCCATAGATAGAGAGTAGAACTGGTCTTACTCCCCTAGGCACCATGGGCAACAAAAACATGGCCATTGTCAGATAGAACAATATGCTGGGTAGGTTTTTGATCAGTTGTTTTTTGAGACCCATACTTTTTTGTGGAAAAAGAAATTAGATAAGTTGAGGATGATCTTGGGCAACAGATACAAGCCTATGAGCGTACCTATAAAGTAGCTGTAACCATTAGTGAAATCCCCACGCAGTAAAAATATCATGTGCATGGCAAAATAAAAGGCAATACTCTTTTTAAGATAATTTGCGCTGTGCAACCATGTAAGCAGGTAGACCACGGTAAGCGCTAGAGCTATTGCCATGATGATAACGCCCAGCCACCCAAAATTCATATACCCTTCTGAAACAACAGGGTTAGAAAGATTTGAAAAGTGGAAATCGTAATTATCAATTAAATAATCACCTACCACCAGTCCAGAGGAATCTGGTTTACCCGTCCATATCCCGCGAGGAACGAAGAAGAGAAACGCACTCAAGGATTGAAAACCATAGGACAGGCCTTCTTTTTCTATGATTTCTATGACTACTCCTATGTTAATAAAGGCGTCATAATTCAATGACATGTAACCTTGCCCTTGATCCTTATTTTTAAAAATGAGCTCCGGATTCTCAAGTAGCTCTGCAAAACCGTAATTGACATGAGTGAGGTACTGGACAGTAGGGAACATCACCACCATCGCAAAAAACAATAAAGAAAGCGTTTTTACATTACTGTTCATCAATTTAGGGTAGAATAAAAAGATTAGTAGTAGATATATAGGGCCTAGGGCATTCCGTTTTTCGGTAAGGGGATTTTTCAGCAGCATCAAGATCACAAACAATAATGCAATGATAAATAAGATACTTAACCATCGAGAGGGACTCCACCTACTTGACTTGAGATAATACGATCCCAAGATTATACCCGCTAGTGGTACTACAAACAGTACTTTCTTACGAATTAATAAATCGCTTACACTATAAGAGGATACCAGCCAGTTAGGTCTGGTCAGTTCGTCCTGAATAAATGGAATATTGAATACAACTATTATCAGAGATAAGATTAAAAACAACCACACCTGATAATACCTCCCATTCTTATGAGGTACCGGTAAGGTAACTTCTCTCGTTTTGATCAATGACTTCGTCCCCAGGTAGAATAAGAAAAATACTATGTGGAAGACAATGATCAAGGCATTGGTTTTGAAGAATATACCTTCATCATATGGGAAGTTATGGGTATATGTCGGTACTGTCATATCCATCATTGTGGTTACTTGGGAAAGCGGCGCAACGATGAAAAATAAGTAACTAAACACGATATAAGTACTTAAAAAAGGACTGTAGACCTTTTCTATAAAAATATGATAATATGTGATGAAGCTTAAGACTAGTGCATTGCCTAAAAACGTGAACCACAGGAGCCAGCTCACCTCTGATGTAGTAAACACCACCAGGGTCGTGATTAGGTATCCCGCAAAAAAAATGTTTTTAAGCACGTTCTGTGTTTTCTACAAGATTTATAAAAGTAGCTGCCATAGCTTCAAGAGAATAATTTTCTTTGCAGTATCTGCTCAATTCTTCTCTTCTCTTCAAGATAGTATCGCTTTCGCGAAAGCGTTCTAACAAACAATCAGCAAGCGACTCCATATCGTCTGCTGTGAAAAACCAGCTTTTGTACTGTCCAGCAGCTTCGATTTCAGGTCCATGCAACTCGTCATCGGCTATAATCATAGGCACTCCAAAACCTAGACTTTGAGTAAGACCAAGGCCTACGCGGCCCGGAGAAACACTTACTAATGCCGATTTATAATAGTTATAAAGCTTGTTAATGTCAGTCACCGCTCCAGGTAATATTACTTTATGTTTAAGTTTATCTTTATCGATGTTTCTTTTGATCAGGTTCTGCTCTGGACCATCGCCTATCAGTATCAATCGACTAGTTACAGGTAAGTGCTTTTCAATGTTTTTAAAAGCCTCATATAATAGCATGACCTTCTTATTCGGCACCATCCTACCTACATAAATGATGTCTCTAGGTTGTTGGGTGCATAGAGGTTTCATTTCGGATGCATGGTACAAAGCATTTGGGGCAACATGTATTTTCTTGTTAGGCATTTTTTGCTGTAACTCTATCTTTTGTTGCTTCGTATATACAATTATTTCATGGGCGATTAAGCGCATGAGATGCCTTAATTTATCGCTGGAGGCTTGTGGACCAGCTTTAGGCCAGGCATGACCCCAGACCAAAGTTCTCTTACCTCCCAACCTTCTTAACAATAAGACTACCCAGTTACTAAGCACTCTAGGATTAAGGCTCAAAATCATAGTGCCTTTTGAGAAAGATTCTCCCACGAGTCCCTTTTGCCATAGAATTTTACCAGAAAGTAAAAAATAATTAGTAAGTGCTTTGTCTGGATGAAATGAAGGATCCTTCGCAATGGTAGGGTCAAAGAAACGGCTACCACAAAATACTGCCAGTTTATCGCCTAGAACTTGTCTAATCTGTTTGAATAGGGGCACTCGATAAGCCGCGACAGTAGTTTGTATGACATATAGTTTTTTATGCATGCTCACGGGTATCTGTAAGATAGTAATAGGTAGCCAGTAATAGAAGGATTGACTCTGTAGCAATAAAAGCCGTAACAGTACCCGCCAGGCCATAAATGGGTACCAGTATGAGACTCAGAACCACGTTGAAGATTCCAGAGATGATCATCATCCACATCCTATTTTTGAATAGCCTGCGCGCTGGAGCGTAAAGACTGTGAAAAAGTAGGCTCAAGCCAGCAAGTAATACTATGATTCCCATCCACCTAAACAATAGTACGTTTTCAACAATCGCTGGATCTTCAAAAAGCAAGTCCAGAATCCACTCCCCAGCAAAAACAACTATCATTAAACCTATAGTGCCTATACCTGCAACTACTGGGATAAGACCCTTGGTAAATTTTATCATTTGCTTGACTTCTTTTCTTGCAAGAAAGGGATAAATCGCTTGATACATGGGAATGTACATTTTTTTTGCAGCAATGATTAATTTATCAAAGGCTCCATATATTCCAACTACTGCATCGCCCGCCACAAACCCTAGTATCAACCCATTTGCGGCATAACTAAGCTGTGAGGCTATATTTGAGACAAACACCTGGCTGCTTTCTTTGTAAAACTCCATTCCCTGTTTGAAATTGGGCCCTTGCCAGCGCACATAGCGCATACTGATCACAAAACAGATGATACCAGCGCTCAAAAAGCCTACGGAATTAAAAACGGGCACAAAATAATAGTCTGCTGGAGATTGTATGAATAGAAACAACAGTACTGTAAAGAGCACTTTAGCCCCTACGTTGACCACGGTCAGCAACCGCATATTTTCGATTCCTTGAAAAAACCAATCGGGTAACACGGTCTGACCCACGACCGCTCCATAACTGATTAAGTAGAATGCCCACTCCACCCTGAAACGCTCAAAGGAAAAAATAAAAATGCAAAGACAGGCAAAAACCACGAATAGCAATAGCATGCGCGCCCAAAACACTTGAAAATAAACTTGTGAGTAGTCCTGATTTTGTGATTTAATTATGGAAACCTGTCGGGTCGCGGTCACGTTGAAACCAAAATCTGCTGCTGCCACACAAAATCCCATTAGATATTGAGATAGCACAAACAGTCCAAATTTTTCAAGACCCAACCTTCGCTCAAGAAAAGGAATTATTAAAAGTGGAAGAAGATAATTTAGGCTTTGTAATATTACTAGAGCACCGTAGTTTTTGGCAACGGTTTTTTTTTCTCCTGAAATATCATTTACTCTCCACCTCATTAAGATTGTCTCTGGGTTTAAGCTCTATTGCTAATATTTACTTTTATCTTTTCCCGCTCTATAACTGAAATAATATTAATGAGCCTGAAATTATCGTATTGAATCCAGTCTTACCCAACCACCCTCGGGAAAAGTGTCAAACGTAGCTACGTCCTGAAGCTGATTTATGACATGATCGTAAACCGCGATATTAAAGCCTCTACCTTTAAACTCTGCCAGAACATCTTTATTATTAATATAGATCTTTGCCCTATTACCCTTATCATATGGAGCACTCTCTGCCCTGAGATAGAATTTACGCACATTATCAGGGTTCATCTTCATAATTAGCTCCGCACTATCTACTTGCTCAATTTTATAGTTCCTCGTAGGATTAAAAACCCCTACATATGAAGCTCTGAAACGGTTTGTAAAATCGACAGAAGAACCTAATTCTTTAAAAGGAGTTTTAACGCTTCTTTTAATCGCGTCCATAGCTGTAATCACTATGTAGGAATCCAGCTCTTTTACATAATTCAAGTAGGTTGGGAAATCCGTGATGGTTTTCAAGGTATCCAGCGCTTCGTATCTCTTGATCAATCTATCGTAATTCTCATCTCGGGAAAAATTGAAATCATATCTAGCCGCAATATTGTTTGATAGGTGTTTCGATAACTTTTGTGCGCCATCGACATTAGTGTGCCCACCGTCAAAATCATTATCTAAATCAAAGCCTATTTCATTTAATAAATCCTTGTCGGTATAATTGATGAAAGTGATATCCAAACTGTCAGTCAATTGTTGTAATGATTTTATATGACCCGCATATTCTTTGTAAACCGGATAAGGTGCATACGTAAAAACTATTTCCACGCCCTCCTTATCAGCAAGTTCAATCATCTTTAGTAGATATTCTAAATTCTTTTCAGGTATGGGAACTGGCTTCACATCATAAGTCTTTATTTCATGTGCATTGGACTTAAAAAGTGGTGTAAATCCTTTTAAAAGGCCATAATCATTGCTTTGAAAATCAGTTAGATCTAAATTTTTCCAACGGTCGTGATAATTGTAAAAAGGATTAATACCTTCTATGTTATTTTCATAACTGGCGGCTTGAGCACGTATCTTGTTAAGCGATAGAGGTAAATGATCCAGGCTTAGCTTATTGACTCCAGTTTTTTTAAATTCTTTCTTTTCCGAGATGTAAAACGCCTCGACAACGACAACTTTAGGCTTTTGGGATTTGAGTGTCTCTTTCAAATAATGATAAGTAAGCCACAAGGGTTGCTCATTTGAACCAAAAGAGTAACTTCTAATCTTGTTTTCTCTATAAAAAACGGCTGGATTGAATGAACAGAAAGAATGGGATGATCCTAAGAAGATTACATCAAGGCTGTTTTTTTCCAACTGGTAAAACCCTTTAATTTTAGACGTAGTATTCCACGGTAATTTGGTACGTTCAGGTGTAAGAATTTCACCTAAAAAAGTAAAAAGCAATATCGCTGTCAAGCACAGAAGACCGATCTTTAAGATTTTATAAATTTTTCTTCTGACCATTAAAATTGAAAATAAATAAACTGGTCCGCATTATAAGTATCTCCGTAATAACCAAATACTAGAATAAAAAATACTAAGCCTAAATAAATAGAGTACCTAGGTATATCGTGATATTTAAAAACTAATTGCCTTATTCTAGCCTGCTTGCCTTCAACTATCCATAATATTAATAAGAAAACAATCAAGTAAAGAGATAATGTGAAATCCTTTGAATCCAATCCGAGATTGTAGAGCGATCCATCAAAAAGTTGTAGTGCAGAAATTTGAAGGCTGTTTGAAACAACAGTCATTGCTATTTCAAAATTCTCTGCCCTAAAAAATATCCACGCAAAACTCACTAATGTGAAAGTCCAAAGTCTTTTTGAGAACACAATATCTGGTCTAGAGACATCAATCGAGAGCAGTCTATTGAGTCTTTTTCTACCTTTCAAAGTCATTAGATCAATTAGTTGATATATTCCATGAAGTACACCCCAAATTAAAAAACTCCATGCAGCACCATGCCAGAGTCCACTCACTATAAACACAATCATTATGTTGATGTACCACCTCCATTTAGGAACTCGATTTCCACCTAGTGGTATGTATAGATAATCTCTGAACCAAGTAGTGAGAGAGATATGCCATCTTCTCCAAAAATCTGGAATACTCGTTGCAAAATAAGGCTTGTTGAAGTTCTTCATAAGTTCAAAGCCCAGAACCCTCGCGCTTCCTCTCGCAATATCTGTGTAGGCTGAAAAATCTGTGTAGATTTGGAAAGAAAAGAAGATTGTAGCAATTATAGTCTCAAAACCTCCATAGGCTGCAGGATCAGCATAAACCTGATCCACCACCACGGCTAGCCTATTAGCGATAACCACTTTCTTAAAAATCCCCCATATAACCAGCCCTAGTCCATCCTTGATTCTTGAATAATTAAAGAGCACTTTTTTATCTAACTGAGGTAGAAGATTTGATGAACGCTCAATGGGCCCTGCGACTAATTGGGGGAAAAATGACACAAAAAGTGCATAGCGTCCAAAATGCGTCGTTGCCTGAATATCTCCTCTATAAACATCGAGACTATAACTTAAAGCTTGAAACGTGTAGAAAGAGATTCCTACAGGCAGCAAGATATCTAAGTTTTCGAAGCCCCACTGTGCATTAATCATTTGGAAGAAGTCAGAGAAAGCCCCATTTACAAAATTGAAATACTTGAAAAAAAATAGTATGGACAGGTTTGATATTAAGCTCAAAACAAGCCACAATCGTTTTTTATAAAGATTTGAGCCAGCATTTTTTATCAGCAGCCCACTCAAATATGTTATTACCGTTGACAACAACATGAGTAACGCATACTTCTGATTCCAGGACATATAGAAAAAGTAGCTGGCTATTAAAAGGAGCACCCACCTTAGCTTATGCGGGAGCAAATAATATATCAACGTGACTATTGGGAAAAACAATAAATATGAAATCGAGATAAAAGACATATTTATTTTAATTTTGAAGGTATGTTTTATACATCAACATCAAACCTTCTTCCAGTTCCACTTCATGTTTCCATCCCAATTCATGAAGCTTAGTGACGTCAGTCAGTTTTTTAGGAGTACCATCTGGCTTAGAAGCATCCCAAATTAGTTCTCCTTTATAATCTACCGTATTTTTGATCATATCAGCAAGATCCCTTATGGCAACATCTCTTCCTGTTCCTATATTGATATGGGTGTTGCGCACTTCATTTTTACCTTTTGAAACATCAACAAAGTTCACTTCCTTCATGACGTGAATACAAGCACTCGCCATATCGTGCGACCAGAGAAATTCACGCATGGGCGTGCCGCTTCCCCATAAAGTGATATGATTTTCCGTGATTCCGTGTTTTTGTAATTCCGCTTTCGCGAAAGCGAGATCCACATTCACACCTTCTTTAGAAAAACGCTTGAAGTCTTTCACAAGTTCCTCATGACGACCGTCCATTAATAATTTTCCAAGATGCATCTTACGGATCATGGCCGGCAGCACATGCGATTTTTCAAGGTCAAAATTATCGTTGGGACCATAAAGATTAGTAGGCATCACGGATAAAAAATTAGTGCCATACTGTAGGTTGTAGCTCTCGCACATTTTGATCCCAGCGATTTTTGCAATCGCATAAGGCTCATTAGTATATTCTAATTTACCGGTAAGAAGACAATCCTCAGGCATGGGTTGCGGTGCCAGTTTTGGGTAAATACATGTGCTTCCTAAAAACAAGAGCTTTTTGACACCCATTTTGTAACTCTCATGGATCACATTGTTCTGAATCATAAGGTTTTTATAGATGAAGTCCGCCCGGAAGGTATTATTGGCAACGATGCCTCCAACACTTGCAGCAGCTAGAAAAACGTAGTCTGGACTTTCTTCTTCAAAAAAATGCCTTGTGGCCGCTTGATCCGTTAGATCAAGATCTGCATGTGTACGTTTTATGATGTTTGAATAGCCTAGGTTTTCAAGCTCTGAGGTAATGGCGCTTCCTACAAGACCTCTATGACCAGCCACAAAAATTTTAGAACCCAGCTCCATTATTCAAAGTAGTTGTTGATGCGGTATCCTCCTTCTTTGAGATATTGCTCGCGGGACATGAGTTTGAGATCGCTCTGCATCATGTCATCAACGAGCTCGTTAAGTTGTATTTGTGGTTCCCAGCCCAGTTTTTCTTTGGCCTTTGTTGGGTCACCAATCAATAAAACAACCTCGGTAGGTCTGAAATATCTCGGATCTACGGCCACAACTTCCTTTCCAATCTCCAACTCATATTTTTGATTCGAACAAGATTTTACATAACCTTTTTCTTCAACCCCTTCCCCTTTGAACTCCAGTTCGACCCCTATGTGATTGAAAGCCATGCGTACAAAATCCCGCACACTGGTCGTCTTACCTGTTGCAATGACCCAGTCTTCCGGTTGATCGTGCTGAAGGATCATCCACATCATGCGTACATAATCCTTTGCGTGGCCCCAATCTCTTTTAGCGTCCAGATTTCCTAAGTAAACTTTGTCTTGCAATCCTTTGGCGATTTTTGCGGTCGCTCTTGTGATCTTACGCGTCACAAAAGTTTCTCCTCTCACGGGAGATTCATGATTGAAGAGAATCCCATTACACGCAAACATGCCGTATGCCTCACGATAGTTAACGGTCGCCCAGTAGGCGTACATCTTTGCTACGGCATAGGGCGAGCGTGGATAGAATGGTGTGTTTTCAGTCTGTGGGATCTCTTGAACTTTTCCATAGAGTTCAGAGGTAGATGCTTGATAGACCTTAGTTTTCTTTTCCATGCCAAGTAACCTGACAGATTCTAAAATCCTTAAAGAACCTATTCCATCTGCATTTGCCGTATACTCTGGCATCTCAAAGGAGACTTGCACATGTGACATCGCCGCAAGATTGTAGATTTCGTCAGGTTGTACTTCTTTGATAATACGAGTCAAATTAGTGGTGTCTGTCAAATCGCCATAGTGCAACTTGAATTTCACTTCACTCTCGTGTGGATCTTGGTATAAATGGTCTATCCTATCAGTATTGAACAGGGAAGCCCTTCTTTTGATACCATGGACCTCATAGCCTTTTTTAAGGAGAAACTCACTTAAATAAGCTCCATCCTGACCGGTGACACCTGTAATTAAAGCTACTTTTTTGCTCACGTTATTTTAGTTTTTATAATGACGTACCACTTCGTTCAGAGCCTCGTCAATGGTTTTGATTGTATAGTTGAATGTCTGACTCGTTCTGGACGTATCCATAACACTATAGCCAGGTCGCTTTGCAGCAGTTTTAAATTTGCTCACGGCATTTATTTTTTTATAGAGCTCTAGCTTGTCATTGATCGCTTTTGCGAAAGCGTACCACGTCCATTCGCCTGTATTTGTAAAATGATAAATCCCGTATTTTTCTGGATCGTTTGAAACTAAATGCTTCACAAAATCAGCTACCGACAGAGCACTTGTAGGCGATCCAGTTTGTGTATCTACAATATTTAATTCTGATTGCTCGGATTCTGCTACCCACCTAAAAAAGTTCTTACCGTGGGGTGCATATAACCAAGAAATACGGAACACATAGAATTTAACACCAATTCTTGAAACAACTCTTTCGCCAATTAGCTTACTGTGACCATAAGCATTGATAGGGTCTACTGAAGCATCATCAGGATAAGGCTGACTAGCGGATCCATTAAAAACATAATCTGTAGAAAAATGGATCAAGGTTGCGTTATATTGGTTACAGATTTGAGCGAGTTTCTCAACGCCCGTTCCATTGATGGTTAAAGCTGTTGACTTCTCCTTTTCTGCTAAATCAACAGCAGTATAGGCAGCGCAATTAATTACGTAATCTGGCTGTAAATTTCTGACGGTACGATCCATCTTGTGAGGACAGGTCAGGTCAAAGTCTTCTCTTGAAAGAGCTAGTACCTCATGATCTGAAAATACCTGAGTCATCGCTTGACCCAGCATTCCTTGAGCGCCTGTGATCAAAATCTTCATAGGTAGGTCGGTTTATCGCTTTTGATAGTTGTTCAAAGCTTTCCATAAAACGGGAACTAAAGCAATTAAAAGACCTAAGCCGAAAAAAATCAATGCTAAAACAACTTTATTATTTACATCCTTAATTTTACCGCGCTTTACAAACTGAGATACGATGTTGATCGTGTTTTCGTAATATTTCTTATCTATTCTATTCTGGTTGAGTCTCTCCTGAATGTCGCGTTTTTGCTCAAATAAATCTTTAAGAGAGGTGGTAGTTTGCTGGTCACCTAGATATAAATTAGTATTTACGCCACCATCTTCTATTTTATCTTTCTTAATAGCTTGTTGCACACTATTTATAATGCTGTCAAGCTCCGTAAGTTGATAATTGAGTGCTATGATGTCAAAATTAACGTTCTCAATTTTTGCTTCTTTTTCAGCCTTAATAGCACTATTCTCCTTTACGACAACTGCTTTTTCTGCTGCGGTCATTACCGCATCTCGATCTGTACCTATCACATCTACTAAGTAATATTCATAATCGATCTCGCGCTTGGAATTTTTAAATCCTTCAAATGAATAATTTACCAGCGCAGTACTATCAGTATTTCTAGTAATTCTATCATACTCAAGAAGAAGTTCATTGTCCGTATAACTTGGATCTATTTCAAACTTCCTTAATTGAGTAGCCTGTTCAGCACTCATACCTAGCTCTTTACCTAGTTTTTCAAACTCTTCTTCACCTACTAAAGAATTGTACAATTCCACATTAGCTATAAGTTGTGAGGAACTGTTGAAGTACGGCTTTACCCTGAGTTCTGCAGAATAAATTTCTTTTGATTTAGAATCAAGATAATATCCCAGTCCAGCGCCTATGATGACCATAACCGCCAGCAGAATAATATTGTCTTTAATGAAGATTAAAAACAATACAAAAAAATGGAGAATGGTAGCAAAGAACTTACCGATCGCTCGAAATACATTTTTAATCCCATCACCAAAGTATTTAAAGACAGGAACTAAATCTACCTCTTGTTCCTGTTGCTGCTGTTGTTGATTCTGATCCATTAAATCTCAATAATTTTTCAAGGGTTCAAAGATAACTAAGTCTAGGTAACGTTAAGCTTTTGCAAAAATTATCTAGAACTCATTCTGAGAGGGCTCGAGAATTTGCTCTAAGATTTTTTCGGTGATGACATAAACGGGCTTTACACCAGTAAGACCTAGACCTCCGCTGGCGAGTGTATGTCCAGTTTTCATAGGGTTGTCACTCGCATAATAAGCATATCGCACCTCAACCTTTTTTCGAATGCTTCGGCGCACTCTTGAGGCCGCCTGTATGGCTTTTTGATAATGCGCACCTTCCATTTCTAGTCCTATAACCTTCCAGCTCGAGTCATAGAAAAACTTGAGTAAGTCTTTATTTTGAAGTGAGGTTCCTAATACGGTCACCATACTTCCAGATACTACGCTTATCCCTTCTGTTTTGAGGTCTTTTTTTGAGAGTTTGTTTTTGAAAGGATAATTATCAGCCGTTCCTTCAAATACGTGAGCATTAGGCACCATGATATCGCCCTTGTCTCCTTCAAGGATTCCCGCCTTACCCATTATGTTGATCGAGTAAACATTCATTTGTTCGGCCTTATCATTGATGTAGAATGGTTTGAGCAATTCATCCATCGTCTCATAAGCTTGCTCCCCAAATGCGTAGTCCATAACTATGATAACGGGCTTGTTATCGTTCTCGCTTTCGCGAAAGCGTGCCCCTACAAACCCTACATTTTTAAAATCGCATCTCGCAGTATCAAAAATCTGCACATCTATGTTTGTCCCACTCTCGTCCAGTAATTCATACATACCATTGTTGAGTGCTGTTTTCTTGACCATATCTCGTGACTTCTTACCGCTGTCTTTACTGAGTCCTGCAAAAACCTCCATGCGATCCTTTTTTGCCATTTGAGCCGCAAGTGCCTGTGGCCCGTAAAAAGAATTCATAACACTATGCAGATTTGCACTAATGACGTGGAGCGGTCTGTGAAAGAGGTCTTTCTCCCAGAGGAATTTTTTGATGCGCTCAGCCCAGCGCTCACCGTGAATATGGTGTCCCAGTCGCTCGCGCAAAACCGGCGAGAAGGTGACCAAGCGCTTTTCCTCATCTAGAATCTCTTTCCTGGCCAGGGCGCCTAAGTGATAAATAACACTCAGAAACCTGTTGGGATTGTCAGCAGTCGCAAATTTTGGGTACACCTCCATGACTTCTTCATAGGTACGACCCAAGATATTAGCTACATGAATCACCGCAACTTCCTTTTCATTTTGAGTCAGCTTTTTCTTGACTACAGAATCTTCTAAGCATTTCCAGTCGCGTGTTGTGTTACCATGGTCACCTACGATTACCTGTTTCATGATTTTATGTGACTCAATCATGAGAAAAGTAAGATGTGTTAGAATGTCATAGATCTCAGAACGACCACGTGTGATCTCGATATTCATTTGATGCTTATCGATGCGATAGCAATTGCGACGCCTTTTAGCAGGGATGATAGGCGTGAAGTGCGATCTTGCGTATCCTTCATCACTAGTAAGGTTGATGTAGGTGCACTCCTCGATCCCTGTAGGTAATCGATCCATGACATAAAGCAAACCACTCAATTCAGATTTAGCCTCAGCGATAGAACCGTAGATCTCTGGTCGCAAAGTAAGCAGGGACTCCCTGAGACTTTCACCACTCACACCCATGGGTTTATAAAAACCTCTATTGAAAAGATGTCTCATGGTAATGTAGAGACGTTCTATGGCGCCAGTACTTTCTTGCGCCCTGGTGCGTGGTTCTGGATTGATTATCGGCATACTGTTTTTAAAGCACAAAGATAATGAGATCGTAGACCATCACGATTACGGCTAACTTTACCGTTTCACAAAGCCTGAGATAGCTCATGCAATTTATCCGCAATCTTTCTGTCGTTAGACAATCTCGGCAGTTTGTTTTGACCGCCCAGTTTACCTATAGACTTCATATAGTCTTTAAAACCACCATCCTTTACTTTTGTGATGACTAGTGGTCGTAGAACCTTGCCCGTGATGAGATCATTGTAATAGCTGTTTTGGTTTCTCATTTCGAGATCGAGCAGTTCAGAAAAACGATCAAGGTTATTTTGATCTCCGGCAAACTCTATAAACCACTCGTGGTAGGGTAGGCCTTCTGCTGGTGCAAGCTGTGGCGCGACGGTAAACTCATTAATGCTAATTCCCGTTTCTTTCTGAGCTATTTTCATAGCTTCTTCAACTTCTTTTCCTATGACGTGCTCGCCACTAGCGCTTATAAAATGCTTGATACGGCCTGTAACCACAACTCGGTAGGGATCAGTTGAGGTAAACGCGATGGTGTCTCCTATGTTATAGCTCCACAATCCTGCTGTAGTAGAAATAATCAGGACATAATTCACTCCTGTTTGAACTCTCCCTATGGTCAAACGTGGAGCATTTTCTTCAAAAAATTGATCTGCTGGGACAAACTCATAGAAGATTCCGGCATCGAGTAAAAGCAGCATGCCTGCTTCCGCACGGGAGTCTTGATAGGCAAAAAAGCCTTCGCTTGCAGGGAAAAGCTCGATGCTGTCCACATCACGTCCTATGAGTTCTTTGAATTTGGCTCGGTAAGGCTCAAAATTGACACCACCGTAAATAAAAAGATTAAATTCAGGAAATACTTCGCCTACCTTTTTACCCGTTCGCTGGATAATGCGTTCAAAATACATCTGCACCCAGCTAGGAATACCTGAGATAACACTCATGTTCTCTGGTAGGGTTTCGTCGATGACGGCCTCCACTTTAGTTTCCCAATCCTCAATGCAGTTAGTTTCCCAACTAGGCATCCTATTTTTTTGTAGATAATTGGGCACGTAGTGAGCAACAATTCCGCTCAAACGTCCAAGTTTTATCCCATTGATTTCTTCCATCTCTGGAGAGCCTTGAAGAAAAATCATTTTGCCATCTACAAATTTTGAGTTGCCAGTCTCGTGTACATAGCTGAGTATTGCATTACGTGCAGCTTTGATATGCTCAGGCATGGATTCTTTTGTCAGCGGTATATACTTGGCGCCACTTGTAGTTCCAGAGGTTTTGGCAAAATAGAGAGGTTTTCCAGGCCATAGAACATCATTCTCTCCAGCCACGACTCGATCGACGTAGGGTTTGAGTTCTTCATAATCTCTAATCGGAACGTTTTGGACAAAGTCCTCATGCGAGCTGATGCATTCAAAGTTGTGATCTTGACCAAAAGCCGTATTCCTAGCTTTTGAAATGAGGTCTTGAAAAACTTTTTCTTGAGCTTTTACAGGATCCTGAGCCCATTTTTGAGTCTGCTTGTGGACAATATTGGCAAATATCCTTGCGGCAAAAGATTTAATAGACATTATTCAAAACTTATAAAATTAAGGGGATCTAGTGGATAGCCGTCATTCCAGAGCTCAAAGTGCAAGTGTGGTCCCGTAGTCAAATCTCCCGTATTGCCCACGATGCCGATCACCTCACCTGACAGTACCTGATCGTTTTGTTCCTTGCTCAAGGAAGCTGCGTGTTTATATACGGTGATCAAACCGTAGGAGTGCTCGATTAAAATGGTATAACCCGTATCTGCCGTCCATCCAGAAAATACAACCGTACCATCAGCGGCGGCTTTTATGGGCGTTTTAGGTGGTGTCACCACATCCACCGCATAATGTTTTATACTCTCGTCATAGACTTGTGTGACTTGACCTTTTACCGGTGGGAAGAATACAAAATTTGTTTTTGCGGTTGCCCCAGCAATCACGTTGAAACGGTCAGCGGCTTCCACTTCTTTGCGCAGCAAACTATCGGCAGCGATGGGGGTCAGGTCAGGGTTCTCCTCTTGAGTCTCTATTCTAGCGACACTATCGATTTTCCGGTATTCTTCTGAAGTGATGTTTCCATTCAGCACCATTTTTATACGTTCATACTGAGCATCGTTAGCTTGGAGTTCCATTTTGAGAGAATCTGCCTCTTCATACAATTCTTGAGCCTGTCGTCTCAAGTCTGCGCTGCTATAGCCTGGTATGTATTCCCTGAGCGGTGTATAAGCAATGAGTAAGGTTGTGAGTGTAATTAATATAGCAGCAATAAATGTGACTACAATCACCACGTTCAATTTGCTGAGCTTAAGACTTATGCGCTCTTCAAACGTGTCATCGTTCAACACGACCATTCGATAACGGTGTGTCCAGCTTCCTTTTTTCTTTTTCTTTTTAGCCATTACTTCATTGACTTAACAAATATAGGATTTTGCACTTGAGCCCATAGATCAACTCTGTTAGAGAAAATTTGTTGTTTGAAATGAATTTTGAAGGATCGAGGTAGTTTTTGAGGTTTACGCTTTCGCGAAAGCGTACCTATCTTCCTACATATCCCAGCCTTTTCAAATCTTGTAAGTCGTCAACCTTATCGAGTGTGCCACCATTTAATAGAACACCCATATTTGAAATTTCCATCACATCTTCATAGTAATGATCTGTGAGTATGATACCCTTGGTAGCAGACCATTCCTGGATTTTATCCTTGACTACAACCTTCGTCGAAGGCTCAAGCATGGAGAAAGGTTCATCAAGGAGAAGAAAATCATGATCCAAATTTGCAATTAGTAATATCTCGAGATACCTCAACTGGCCAGCAGATAGATTGCCTACTTTTTCCATATCAATGGATGACACTTTTGGTGCGTAGAAAACATTTTCTTGATCCTCTAATTTGGTGAGACACATGGGGATCAATTCTCTTACCCTGAGACTTTTTGGCAGGAAAGGCTCCTGAGGTAGATAAGCGATCCTATTTGAGCCAATTATCTTTTTTCGTGGAATGAGCTCTCCATCAATATTAATCTCTAGGCAATCTGCCTTTAAAACTCCAAACACGCTCTTGAGAAAGGTAGATTTACCGACTCCATTTTTACCGTAAAGTCCTATCACCTCACCTGTCTTGCATGTTAACCCCACTTTATCCAGCAACAGGTTTTTCCCATATCTGTGGCTAAGATTTCTTATTTCTAGGAGAGCCATAGATCGATGAATTTATAGATTGTAAAAACGCTTAGGGCGACAGCAAAATTGGTCATAAACAAATTCAAGATCAGCCTAGAAGGTTTCCAGCCTAGATTTCTGTAAAAACTGTATTGAGCCTTAAAAAGGTACTGATAACAAATCAGACCGAAGACTGTCCCCAAACTTCCAAAACATGCTATTGCATAAGCTATGTCGCCTATGACTCCAAGGAAGAAACATAGCGGTAGGTTGAACGCATTGATGTCTTTCAGATAATTTCTAAATGCAGGGTGTTTGAGCATCTTAGATTTTAATTTAATGATACGGAATTTTTGTCAGGTAGAGTTGAATAGATTTTCCAAGTCCCTATGAGCTTCTGGTTAAACAATCCTTAATGATCATACCGCCTTTGATCAAAAATTTATCTTTGGTGCGTATGAAAAAAACAATCCTTTTTGTTCTCTTAATCAGCAGCCTAATCGGTTTTTCACAGGAATTTTCTGACGATAGGATCAAGGAAATGATCAGTACTTATCGCGAGCTGGATCGAGGTCCCTACAAATCCATCAACTGGTTCTGTCCCGACGGGAGCGTGCGCGATGCAAAAGACCCGTGCCCCAAGGAGATAGGCGAGGGAATACAGCATGCCAGCTACCGTCCCGAGGTCAAAAAACTGGCTGAAAAACGGCATATTTATCTGAGTGAGATTTTGGCTTCAAACGAGATTTGGGAATTTTGGGATGGCAATAACAATCATTCCCGAGTTAAGCAATACCAACTCCAAAAGTTCCTCGAAGCCAGCGATAACGGCTGGGTGCAGGAACGCTCGAAGTTCTACCGCGGCGCCGTGCAACGTGAGGACGAGGAAGAATGGGGGCGTAAGTTCTACTACACGGTTTTGGGCGACAACGACTTGATCGAGCGTGATTTTTTCCTCTTGCGCGAGAGTTTGCGCGACCTGCCCCACGATGGCGATACCAATCTTGCCCAAGAAATACGCAGCGACAGTAAGATACTCGCCGAGAAGTACCCGAAGTTCATGGATCTGCGCATCAAGATCCACGGCAATCCGCAGACTCAGGACATCAAGTCCACTCAAGAATGGCTGAAAAGCAATCGCGAAAAAGTAAAGCCGGAAGACGTCACCACCTTTGAAACGCTCATCGCAAATATGCGGGAGTTTTTTGAGCCGGTTTCTGTAAGCAACCTCAAAGATATGGTTCAGGATTGGCCGTCAGACAGCTACATAAGAACCCAAACCGAATATTTTTCCTCCCGATACGATCAGGACACCGAGCCCAGAATCCTCGTTCCCGCCGCAGCAAACCTCATGTGCGACATACGCGAGAACATCAAGCAGGATCGCAGGGGAACCCGCCGCACCAGCGCGCTGGAACTGAGTCTGCGATTGGAGGAACTCATCTTTCAGCAGTCCAGCGAGTGGCAGCCACAGGACATCAGGGGCTACCTCGACAAGATTTTTGCCCTGAGCCAAGCCCTTGCCAGCGCAGGCTACACCGAGCGCTGGGAATGGGAACAGGTACAGCCACAGCTCTTTTATGAAGCGGGTAATCAGGCGAGTGCTTCTGAGCTTTTGGAGATCGTGAACCTAGGTCGCAGTCAGGTGGAGTGGGGCACGGGAATGGTCTATGCGATCTACGGCGACGTGGTTGAGGAATATTCTGGTTTTGAGCCGCTTGCCTACGGTTTTTACGATGATCGCATACGTTCGTCGCTCTTGTTGCCGCTCGGTGATACGGTCGGTCAACTGGGCGGCTTGATCAATCGGCAGATCGGGATGGTGAGCGACATTCAGGGCGTGGAAAACACGAGCACCGTGCGCGGTCTCAACGCGGGTTATGTTAAGGGCGTGATGCAGGTCGTTTCAGGAAATGCCGAGGGCATGGAGGTCGATCCCAGCAGGATCTACATTTTTGACAAGCCGCCTAGCGATCTCAAGCCGGTCGCGGGAATCGCCACGGTTTCTGAGGGAAATCTGGTCTCGCACGTGCAGTTGCTGGCCCGCAATTTGGGCATTCCAAATGCTGCCATCACCATAGACAACCTCAACGACCTTAAGGCTTACGACGGCACGGAGGTCTTTTACGCGGTGAGTCCCAAAGGCACGATCGTGCTTAAACCGGCGAGCGACATGACCAGCGCAGAGCAGCAGTTGTTTTCTGCCTCAAAAAAGGAGAAAAAGACCATACGCATTCCCGAGGACAAGTTGAAGCTCGACGGCAAGCAACCCATCGACATGAGCAGCGTGGACAGCGGTGATAGCGGTATTTTGTGCGGTCCCAAGGCAGCAAACCTCGGTCAGCTCAAGAAGCTCTTTCCCGACCATGTGGTGAACGGCATCGTCATTCCATTCGGCGTTTTCAAGGATCACATGGACCAGCGCATGCCTGAGACTGAGGACAGTTATTGGGATTTTTTGGTTTCCGCTTTCGCGAAAGCGGAACAATTAAGAGCCTCCTCAAAACCCGAGGATGAGGTAATCGCCTACCAGCTGGGTGAACTGGAAAAACTGCGCAACGCCATTGCCAAAATGCCGTTGAAGAACAGCTTGATTTCTTTGCTGGAGGCGGATTTCAGGCGCAATCTGGGCGGGAACATGGGACAGGTTCCTGTTTTCTTGCGCAGCGATACAAACATGGAAGACCTTGAGGAGTTTACAGGTGCAGGTCTCAACCTGACCGTGTTCAACGCGGTAGATCGCGAGAAGATCCTGAAAGGCATCAGGGATGTGTGGGCGAGTCCGTACACCGAGCGTAGTTTCAAGTGGCGACAAGCATATCTAGAGAATCCTGAAAACGTCTATCCGTCCATCCTCATCATCCCGACCGTGGACGTGGATTATAGTGGTGTTTTGATCACCAAAGATTTTATCAATAACAATGATAAGAGCATCACCGTTGCCATGAGTCGTGGAGCAGGAGGGGCAGTTGACGGACAGAGTGCCGAGACTTACATTATCGAAGAAAACGGTGGTGCGAGATTGATCTCGCCAGCTCGCGAAAACAAGATGCGCAAACTGCCTACTACCGGCGGCTCCGTTATGGAGCATGTGGATCTGGACCAGCGCATCATCAGTCCAGAAAACTTGGAGAAAATACGTGCATTTGCGCAGGAAGTCCACCAAATCATGCCAGCCTCAAAGGATGGTAGTTATAACGGTGCTTGGGACATCGAATTGGGCTTCAAGGACGATAAGCTTTATCTCTTTCAGATCCGTCCTTTTGTAGAAAATGCCCAAGCTGCAAATTCTGACTATCTCAATTCCATCGATGCGCAGGCAAAGCTGGACACGCAACTTTTACTGAACAAAAACATTTACGAGTGAGGATATTTCGCAACGTCGCCATACTTTTTATAGCCGCCTTTTTCATCATGGCTTTTTATCCCATTGATGGTTACGAGCGCACGGGAATCAAGCGGTTGAAAAGACTGGAGAAAACGCTGGACAGCACGATTACAGAATATTATCTGAAAAAGGGCAGTTTTAAATCTTACAAGGAAATCACCCTTTGGCTGTGTGAACAAAAAGACAGCGTCGAGGAGATCATGACAGTAGATCAAGATTTTCAAAAAGAGATGATGCAGCTCTTCCCCAGTCGCGCGGGTTATGGGATCACCGTCCTCGACATGACCGATCCAGATAACACGCGTTACGCCGAGATGAACGAGGACCGTGGCTTTCAGCCGGGATCTGTGGGTAAGATCGTGGTCGCGACGGCTTTTTTTAACGAGATCAAAAAACTCTGTCCAGAGGACATGAGTGTACGCACGCGGCTGATGAAAGATAAAGTAGTGCGCTCCGGAAACTGGGGACTTTATGACCACCATACCATACCTATTTACGATATCGAAAAGGACAAACTGGTCAAGCGCACCGTGATCGCCAGCGACGAGTTTACGCTCTACGAGTGGCTAGACCATATGCTGAGCGTGAGCAACAATGGCGCGGCGAGCATCGTGTGGCGGGAGGCATTGTTAATGAACATTTTTGGTGACGATTATTTCGGATTGACACAAGAAGAAGCCGACAAATATTTTGAAACCGCAAACAAAAAAGAGTTGACCGATCGTGCGATTGATTTGGTGAACCAGCCGTTGCTGGACTTGGGAATCACCAAAGATGAATGGAGACTGGGCAGTTTTTTCACCAATGGCGCCGATAAGTATGTAGGCAGCAAGGGCGGAAGCATCGGGACGCCCAAAGGGCTGATGAAATACTTCATCAAACTGGAAAAAGGGGAAGTCATTGACAGATTGACCAGTCTTGAGCTCAAAAGATTGCTCTACATGACGGACAGGCGCATACGCTATGGTGCCAGCCCACGACTGGATGAAGCCTCGATCTATTTTAAATCAGGCAGTTTTTACAGCTGCGATAAAACCAAGGATACGCCCTGTGGCAAATATGCCGGTAACCGCTATAACTACATGAACAGCGTTTGTATCGTTGAGCATCCTGATGGTACTAACTATATTGTATGCTTGGAAAGCAATGTCCTGAGCAAGAACAGCGCAGGGGCGCACATGTATCTCGCTAGTGCGATTGACAAGGCGATTAGGGCGAAGTATGAGACGTCCAAAAAAACCGAGTAGGACGGAATTAACATATTGGTAACATTCAAGTCTTGCCATACTGGAATTGCTAGTCTTTTTTTGCGACAAATCATAATTAAATGAAAAAATTATTACTCGTAGCAGTTGCTCTTTGCGGACTGCTTTCAACCGCCCAAAATGATTCAGCTTCTTATCCAACTAAGGGAGACTGGACTATTGCTCCTCAGGTAGGAGCCAACTTTTCAACATATTCTGACGATGATTTTTCCTTTGACACCCGTACTTCTTTCAATTTAGGCGTGATAGGCGATTATTTTTTTAATGATCGTTGGAGCTTCCGTACCGGTCTTGTTCTTGACAATATGGGAGCCGAAGATTTCAACAACGACACAGACAAGCTGACTTATCTCACGTTACCAGCAAATGCAAATTGGCACTTTGGGAGCGGGCGCAATTGGTACCTAAATTTTGGACTTACGGCAGCATTTTTAGTTGATGCCGAAGGAGAGGCTAACGATGGTAGAACAGCTGATATCAGCGATCTGGTAAAACCTTTTGATTTGGGAATTAATTTTGGTATTGGGTATAGGATCGATGTGACCCCAGAATTCCAACTTGGATTTGATTTTCAAGGTTATGGTGGTTTAATACCGGTTCTTGACTTAAATGATGCCCCAGATTTTAGGAACTCAAGAAGCCAATTGAATATTTCAGGAGTCTTTAAATTGTAGGAAAAGCCAGACTTTAATTAAGGAGCTGTCTCAATACCGAGGCAGCTTTTTTTGTTCCTTCTTCTTTATGAACATTTAAGTATTCCGTCAGTTTTTTAAGAAAGCCGTGATATTTCCAACGGTTTATAGATCGTATCTTGAAAAGAAAAAATGAATAAGGGAATATATCTGAAAAATAGACCCAAAGGTCGACCAAAGCTATCTGATTTTGAGTTTAAAGAAGAAAAGGAGCCCAAATGCGATACTGACGAAATTTTATTGAAAACTCTTTACGTATCTGTTGACCCATATTTAAGAGGTCGCATGAGGGATGAAGAATCGTACATCGAGCCATTTAAGCTGGATGAGTTACTAGAGTCTGCTCTGGTGGCAGAAGTGGTGGAGAGTAAAAATGAAAATTACAGCAAAGGCGATTATGTCACGGGAATGCTCAAATGGAAAAAACAGCAATCTCACAGCGGTGATGGTTTACGGAAAGTTGATAAGGATCTAGCACCGCTCAGCGCTTATCTAGGAGTTCTGGGTATGACAGGGCTTACGGCCTATTTTGGACTGTTAGATATAGGCGAGCCGAAAGAGGGAGAAACCGTTCTCGTTTCTGGTGCTGCTGGTGCCGTTGGCTCCGTAGTTGGACAAATTGCTAAGATTAATGGCTGTAAAGCAATCGGGATTGCAGGGAGTGACGAGAAAATAGACCTCATTACTGAGAAGTTCGATTTTGATTCTGGAATCAACTATAGTGAAACAGATGATATGACCGCTGCCATAGGTAAGCATGCTCCTAACGGTGTGGATATTTATTTTGATAACGTGGGAAGCTATACGCTAGACGCGGCAATGAACAACATCAATCGTTTCGGGAGGGTAATTAATTGTGGTGCGATTTCTTTATACAACGAGACAGAGCAACCTACGGGACCTAGGTTAGAAACCACGATCGTTAAGAAAAGCATCAAAATGCAAGGCTTTATCGTGCGAAATTATGAGGATCGTTTTGAAGAAGGCGTTCAACAATTGGGCAAATGGCTCAAGGAAGAAAAACTGAAACACGAAGAAACCATTGTTGATGGTTTCGACCAGATACCACAAGCTTTCATCGATCTATTTGATGGAAAGAATAAAGGGAAAATGGTGGTTAAAGCCTAGAGCTCTGCAAAAGTAACTTTTAATTCTCCATTTCAAGATTTAAAGATGTCAAGTCCAGTCCACCGCGGCTGGAGACTGTTTCAGAATGAGGGTAAATGAAATGCATGTTATGTACGATCAGCGTAACATCTCAAAGAATTGATGTGATATCTCGCTTTCGCGAAAGCGTAGAATTAAAAGCAACAAATAACTAAAGATTTGTAACATATCAGATCTAAGGCAGTCCAACTGTAAACCGTATTTTTACGGAGAACTAAGTCCGTGTTCACATGCTCATTTACCTTAGGGTTCTACAGGAAAGTTTCTTTTTTGCGCTGAATGCATTGCGCACCAACATCTTGCGCACTTTTCTGTCATTGCTAGGTGTAAGCATAGGGATTTTTGCCATTATTGGAGTTTTGGCAGCTATCGACTCGTTGGAAAGTGAGATTAAAGATGGTTTGAGCTCGCTAGACATCAGTACGATTTATGTTTTGCGATTTTCTTTTGGCCCGACGGATCTGGAACCTTATCAGTACGAGAATTTCCCTAACGTGTCTTATGACGAGTTTGAGATGCTGCAACGCAGTATGCCAGAGATGGGAGCAATTACCTATACTGTTTTTTCAGGAGCGGAGAATATCAAATATGATAATAAAACTGCAACCGGAGTCAATATCGTTCCCGCGACTGAAACCATGTACGAGCTTGATGGGCTGAAAATTGAGGAAGGTCGTTTCTACAATGAGTCTGAAGCTAATAGCGGAACACCCGTGGTGGTAATAGGGAGTGAGGTGGCAAATAGTTTATTTGGCGATTCATATCCCATAGGTCGCAAGGTGCGGCTATATGGAAATAAATTTACTGTGATAGGAGTCCTTAAAAAAGAAGGACAAGGAACATTGGGGCCTTCAAAAGATGGTTCGGCTTACATACCCGTGAATTTTGTGAGAAAGATCTACGGCGATAACAATCGCTCCAGAGTTTCTGCATTGATCATGAAACCCAGAGAAGGAGCTGATCAAGACGAATTTATCGCCTCCATGGAACAAAAGCTCAGAAATTATCGCGGTCTCAAAAATGACGAGATAAGTACCTTTTTTGTGAATCCGCTCAAAGGATTTACTGACTTCTTGGATCAAGTCACAAGTACGCTTACCCTTATAGGAGCCGTAATCGCGAGCTTTTCCATGCTTGTAGGAGGTTTTGGGATAGCAAATATTATGTTTGTGAGTGTCAAAGAGCGCACAAATCTGATCGGAATTCAAAAATCGCTAGGGGCAAAAAACCGATTTATCTTATCTCAATTTTTGTTTGAGGCCATAATTCTAGCCTTGTTTGGTGGACTTTTTGGATTGTTTTTTGTCTGGTTGGGAACGATCGTCGCCAGTAACCTTACCGAAGATTTCAATTTTGTGTTATCAACTACTAATATTTTGTACGGCGCCACCTTTAGCGCGTCTGTAGGATTGATCGCTGGCCTGATTCCTGCCATCGTGGCCTCGCGATTAGATCCCGTGGAGGCGATCAGGACCGGGATGTAATACTGAAAGCCTCTCCCCCAGCCTTGAAAGGTGGGATTTCTGTATCGAGATTTAACTCCGCTCCTTCTAGGGCACGGGAACGGAGTTGCCATAACAAGTTTCATCTTCTCTCACTAGATTTGTCGAGAAAAAAGTCAATTTGCCTCTCAAAAAACAAAAATTCTCAGCAAACGCAAAATTCCTGATCACGGGAGAATATGCGGTGTTGGCAAATGTTACCGCACTTGCCGTACCGCTCAAGAAACAACAGCACCTTGAGGTTACACCGCGTGAGGATAAAAAAATCACATGGGAATCTTACAACGCCGATGGCAACTTATGGTTTGAACTAGAATCAAACCTCCATTTTTTGACTTCTGATCAAAAGCATGAGAATCCGACCTCTCAGAAATTGATTGATATTTTACGACAAGCCATCTCGTCTTCAAACTACAAATTGGATGCGGGCTTTGATGCGGTTACCACGCTAGATTTTGACCGCAAATACGGCATGGGAACCAGCTCCACCCTTATTTCGCTGATCGCTCAATGGATGGATTGCGATCCCTACATGTTGCAGTTCAGTCATTTTGGCGGAAGTGGGTTTGATATTGCCTGCGCCACTTCAAATACACCTGTTCTCTACAATTATAATGATGGAAAACCTATCGTTACGCCCGTTGTTTTTAATCCTGAAATAAAAGATCAGCTTTTCTTTGTTTATCTCAATCAAAAGCAAAATAGTCGAGATTCCATTGCAAGATTTGACCCGAGTAAACTTACCCCAGAGTTCAAAAAAGAGCTGAACGGGATGCCCGATCGCTTCATCAGATCAGCTGGTTCTGTTGATGAGTTAAGCAATACCATGGAAAGGCACGAGCAGATTATTGCTGATCTTGTAGGCTTGGAACCGGTAAAAAACCGCCTGTTTCCAGGTTATAAAAAAGGCGTAAAATCATTAGGAGGCTGGGGTGGTGATTTTATAGTCGTAGTGGGAGATGAGGATGATGTATCCCGCTTTCGCGAAAGCGGTTACAGCCACATATTTTTTTGGGACGATCTAGTTTTAGGGGATTAATTAATTTCCAATTAACGCCCATTTGGCACAAATACCCTATTTCTAGCTGTTTCTTAGACTGCCGAATCCATAATTCAAATGCTAGGGTGAAAAAGGAATTTGAGAATCTGATAGAAAAAGCCTCAAAAAACGAGGAGGGCATCTCACTCACGCGACGTGATATCCTCGATAAATATGACGGTTACAAGCGTCGATCCAGCAAAGTAGTCTGGCGCATTAATGAAGAACTGGGCCGTCACGGTTTGAAGGTAAAACCTAGATTGCAGTCTGGAGAAATGGATGATGAGGTGCGCGTACTTCCCACAGAAAAAGCGCGAATTGACGATCAACAAGTTTCAAATTTTGGCAATGAGGAATTTGATCCCATTACCCGGATGTCAGAGCTCAATGCTGCAAAAAAAGATCCCATTTGCGTCCATCCCAACGATGATTTGACTAAGGCCACTTATCTTATGTGGCATCATGATTTCTCCCAACTACCGGTCATGCTCAACCACAAGAACATCAGCGGGATCATCAACTGGGAGAGCATCGCCAAAGCCAAAATCACAAATCCAGAGGCCGATAAAGTAGAGCATGTTATGAGTACTGAATTTACTTTACTCGATCTAGACATGCCGCTGTTTCAAGCCATACGAGAGATCATAAAAAAAGAAGTGGTTTTTGTGAAAAACGAGGACCGGGTGATCAAAGGACCGATCACCGCTCATGACATAAATTTAGAATACCTGGATCAAGTAGCGCCCTTCATCCACCTTGAAGAAATTGAAAGTATGTTGCGCATGCTGCTGGACGGTAAATTTGAGATGAAATTTTTGGCCAAATGCGCTAATTACGAGGGAAAAGAGATGCAACCTACCTCGTTAAGCGACCTTAATTTTTCAGATTATGGATTTATCCTAGGAAACGACAAAGTTTGGGAGACTTTGAAGCTCCCTTTCCACCAGACTTCTTTTATCGCCGATTTGCACAAAGTACGCGAGATCCGGAACAATGTGGTTCATTTCAGGTCGGGAAAACTGGACGAGGAGCAGTTAGAGCTTCTTGAGAAAACCTCAAGGTGTTTGCAGGAGGTGATCGTGAAGCAAGGGTAGGTCTTGATTGGTTCTCAAATTAGGCTTTTGGTTAAAAACGGGCGGATGTTCCGAGGTCGATGTTTCGAGTGCGGAAGGTTATAAGTTAATGGTCATTAGGCTAGCTGTTTCTTTATTGGAGAGAAATTGTAGTTTCCCAACGTTTACGTATATAGAATTATTTTCAAGGCATTCCAGTCTTTTAAAACTTCAAGCGAGCTATAAATTTCTTGATTGTAGTCTTTCATCCTACGTCTTTAATATGGTCGCGCGGCGACCAGCGATCTTATGTCCTTTTGTGTGAGATAATTCAAAAATGATAAAAAGCATCCTCGATATGCTCTGTTCTCGTTCCTGCCTTGTTTTTGATGATGGCAAAAATGTCAAATCGCACTTCTAGATCCTGCTCGCCGTAAAACTCCATAAAATGATCGGCAGTTTTGACCAGTCTTTTTATTTGAGCGGGCTTTAAAAAATCTTGTGGCGCGCCAAAATCGGGTGTTGAACGGGTCTTTACTTCAACAATTACAATGGTATTCCCCTTTCGGGCGATGATGTCAATCTCGCCTTTTTGGAACACGTAATTTTGAACAAGAATGTCGTAGCCTGTTTTCAACAAATGTGCGACCGCTAGCTCTTCTCCCTCTTTTCCTAGATCGTTGTGTTGTGCCATTGTTTATCTTTTGAAGATGAGAACTAAAATCATTACAAGCAATATAAACTGGCTCCCTCTCCGCCGGAGAGGGCTGGGGTGAGGCAAACCGAGCTAATAGAGATCTCAGTCTCTAATTACTGCCTAAATCTAATCTCTTTTTCTAAAATCGCAACCTCCATCTCAACCCCCATCTTCAATGTCACGTTATTATCTACGTGTCCGGCAGGAAAATCAAAAATCACAGGATAATCATAATTTTCTGTAACATGTTGAATAATCTCATGGGCCGTCTTCCCAAACGGAATCTTATGATCTCTCATATCAGTCATCCCACCCACGATTAGAGCTTTGAGTTCGTTTAGTTTTCCGGCTCGTTTGAGCGAGTACATCATGCGCTCGATGTGGTAGAGGTATTCATCAATTTCTTCGATGAACAAGATACCACCGGTAAAATCAGGCAGATCATCAGAGCCTAACATACTGTATAAGATGGATAGGTTGCCGCCGTATAACTTTCCATTAATTTCTTGAACAGGCAGATTCCGACTGTTTTCTATTTCGACTCTTATTTTTTCATTGAAAAGAGCTTTTTGTAGGCTCGCTTTCGCGAAAGCGGACCTGGTATCCACCTCCAGCGGCATGAAAGCATGGATACTGGGCAGACCAGCCTTTTGCATTTTATTGTGGATCAAGGTAACATCTGAATAGCCGATGATGGGTTTGATATAGGTCAAGTCGTTTACTCGGAGGTTTCGGCTCCGTGGTCGTTGAGCGAAGTCGAAATGCTCAACCTCCTTTATTTTCGTAAGAAAAGGTCTCTGAGCGGTGGTCCCTGAGCGGAGTCGAAGGGAGTCGAAGTGACCTGATCTAAAATCCAACCCCTCCAAAATCTGGATACTCCCATAACCGCCTCGCGCGATCCATATTGCCGCAACTTTTGGGTCGTTCCACGCTTCGACAAAATCATCCAGTCGCTCCTGCGCCGTACCTCCAAACTGGTGATGCACCTTACCGATGGTGTTGCCATAATCCGCTTTGAGCCTAATGGACTCTAGAAAATCCGCAGCGGGTTTAAGTTGCTCTTTTTGCGCGCTGCGAGCGGTGCAGACTATGCGCACGGTATCGCCTTTTTCAAGCGGTCGTAATTGGTATTTAAAATTTTGTGACATTCTGATAAAAGTACACATCTTGAAGAACGTAATGGAAGCTCCGCGATTCAATAATTGTAAATTTGCAGCTTCAATTTAGTTTCCATGAGCGATAACAAGCGATTTACGATTACAGCGGCTCTTCCCTATACAAACGGTCCCGTTCACATCGGGCATCTTGCCGGCGTGTATGTGCCTGCCGATATTTTTGCGCGCTACCAGCGGCTACAGGGTCACGATGTGGCTTTTATGTGCGGTAGCGATGAACACGGCGTACCGATCACGATCAAGGCAAAAAAAGAAGGGATCACGCCACAAGAGCTTGTGGACCGTTATCACAAGATCATAGGAGACAGCTTTGAGGAATTCGGGATATCCTTTGACAATTACAGCCGCACCAGCGCACAAATCCACCACGATACGGCTCAGGATTTCTTTAAAAAATTGGAAGTCGAGGGCAAGTTTGTTGAGCAGGTCACAGAACAGCTTTATGATAAGGAAGCCGACCAGTTCCTCGCCGATCGTTTTGTGACGGGAACCTGCCCCAAATGCGGTCACCCAGAAGCCTATGGCGATCAATGCGAGAACTGTGGCACCAGCCTCAACGCTACAGATCTCATAAATCCAAAAAGTGCTATAACGGGTAATACACCCGAGCTACGAGAAACCAAGCATTGGTTCCTGCCGCTGGATCAATACAGCGACTGGCTTAACAAGTGGATCGTTGAAGGACATGCTCAGGACTGGAAACCTAATGTGACCGGTCAGGTAAAGAGTTGGATCAACGATGGGCTACAACCACGTGCCGTGACCCGCGACCTGGACTGGGGAATTCCCGTACCGGTTAAAGGCGGCGAGGGAAAGGTGCTTTACGTTTGGTTTGATGCGCCCATCGGTTACATCTCCGCGACTAAGGAATGGGCATCGCAAACGGATAAAAGTTGGGAAGATTACTGGAAGGACGAGAACACATCGCTGGTACACTTCATCGGAAAGGACAACATTGTTTTTCATTGTATCATTTTCCCGAGTATGTTGAAAGCACATGGCGATTACATCATGCCTGAAAACGTGCCAGCAAACGAGTTCCTGAATCTAGAGGATCAAAAAATTTCCACTTCACGTAACTGGGCGGTCTGGTTGCATGAATACTTAGAGGAATTCCCGGGTCAGCAAGATGTTTTGCGCTATGTTCTCACGGCAAACGCACCAGAGACCAAAGACAACAATTTCACCTGGAAAGACTTTCAGGCTCGCAACAATAACGAGTTGGTTGCCATTTTTGGGAACTTCATCAACCGCACGCTGGTGCTCACTCACAAATATTACGATGGCGTCGTGCCAGAACCTAACGAGTTCAGCAGCGTGGATCTGGAAGTGTTGAACGAGATCAATGCGTATCCCGCAAGACTGGAACAGAGCGTGGAGCGATACCGCTTTCGCGAAAGCGTAACAGAGCTCATGAACCTTGCCCGCTTAGGAAACAAATACCTCGCCGATGAGGAGCCGTGGAAGCTCATGAAAACCGATCCCGAGCGCGTCAACACCATCATGTTTGTAAGCCTGCAGATTGCTGCTTCCCTTGCTGTATTGAGCGAGCCGTTTTTGCCGCATACTTCAAAAAAATTAAAAGCGATGCTGAACATCTCTGCGCGTCCAGCTGCACGATTGCGCGCCGATCAAATCAAGATCGAGTGGAGCGACATTTCTGGAAAACGAGAGTTGCTGCACCACGGCTACCAGATCAACAAACCTGAATTGCTATTCTCCAAAATCGAAGACGCCCAGATTGAGGCGCAACTAGAAAAATTAGAAGCCAGCAAAGCATCAAATGCTGCCGAAAAATCCCAGATCATGCCCCAAAAAGAAGAAACGACTTACGATGATTTTATGAAAATGGATCTGCGCGTAGGAGAGATCCTTACCGCAGAAAAAATGCCCAAAACCGATAAGCTCATGGTCATGACCGTGGACACGGGAATCGATAAGAGAACCATCGTTTCTGGGATTGCACAACATTACACGGCTGAGGAGCTGGTGGGTAAAAAGGTAACTGTGCTGGTCAATCTAGCCCCCAGAAAACTACGCGGCACCGTTTCACAAGGAATGATTTTGCTCGCTGAGGATCCCGATGGAAAATTAGTTTTTGTTAATCCTGATGATGCGAGCGTGAATGGAGCTGTGATTGCTTGAAAAAATAGTAAGACCGCAGAGGTTTTTAAAATATGACTACCTTAACGAAAAAATTTATTGAACTGGTTTGATCGCATAGGTGTTGGATTAATTTCTATCGGATTTCTTTTTTCACTGCTAGTTGGCTTTGGTTTTATTATAGGTGGCCCAGTTTTTTTGGCAGGAACTTTAGTAATACTATTCGGTAGGCGAAATAATACTTTCAAAATATTGTGGATATGTTTACCGATCCTGTCTTTTTACCCGACTTCAAAAGCATATTACGAAGTAAGATACTATTTGTCAGACAGATCCAAGGTTGACTTAATATTTCCAGAGAACTTTGTGGGCTCTGCAATTATCATTGATAATACAGATTACAGACAAACTTTTGAAAAAAAGGCTTTCAGAGAACAAATTTATCTAGAGGATCATGGAATTGTTTTTTATCCAACTGATTTTGATTTTTATAGACTGAGAGTATTCAGAAAAACAGGTGATGATGAACTGCAACGAGTTTTATGGAGCTATGAGACTTCTGATGATTTTGCGATTTTGAGTAGAGGTAAAAGCAGATTTCAAACATATTCAGACTCAACTATTCACCAAACGCCATATAAATTTGTCAGGATAGGTCATGATTTTGGTGAGCAATCTAAATGTGAAGAACGTTCATTAATAATTCAAAAAATAAAAGAGGGACAGATTGAAAAGGCTTTTAGATTAACCAGAAGTTCTAAAGAAGATTGAATCCTTTTAGGCTTAAAACAAAAAAGCAGGATCTCATTAAAAGATCCTGATATTTCAATTTACTAAAGTAATTCTACTTATCCTTTTCAGCGTCGTTTGTTTCAATTGACTTCGGATTGCGATTGTCCTTATCCGTAACGCCTTTAGCGTGTGGGATGGGGTGTTTACCTACTTTCTCTTCAAAATTGGGTGTCTTAATTGCCATAACTTTGATTTTTCTTTTCAAGTTACGTATCAAACAGGATTCTAACCTGTTTCCTAACATTTCCTTTGTGGTGTTATAGTAAAACTTTAGGGTCTACCTTTGTGATAAAGGCTAGTTTATTGAAAACTTTGAAATGAAGACCGCTGAGACTTTAAAAATCTCAGATAATTTAGAACTTCTATTACAATGAGATTTACCGCGGTAATTGCTCTTTTTTTGTTAACTTTTATGGGCTTGAGCGCCCAGCCTCCAAATATTCATTGGGAGGGGCAGGATTTTGTTAAGGGGCGGTCCTATAAACTTTATGGAGATAATGTAAGCTTGCGAAAACTCCCCCATGCAGAAGCTGAAAAAATTAGCTCTCTCGATACAAATGAAAACATAGAAATCCTAGAAATAACTGATAAGAACTATAGCATTTATGGAAATTCATCTCCTTGGGTTAAAGTTAAAACAGAGGACGGTTCAGAAGGTTACATTGTTTCAGGCCTCATATCATTAGAATCTTTTACTCTTAGTGATGGGAGCACCATTCTTACTGCTCGAGCAAAGAGCGATGAGGGATTATATGATTTGCTCAAGATGCGTAGAGTTAAAGATCAAGCAATTATGGAATTAGGAAGTCACATTCTTAATAATGCCAGTCTATCGTTTCACCTTCACGATTCCCGTGGCCTAAAAAATGTAGACCACGTATTTGAAATTAGTTATCTGGCAGAGGGATGTGGAGATCAAGGAGGCTGTGCTTTATTTGTGATAGATTCTAGTAAAAACGATCTTATCTACCTAGGTACCTTCAGTAACGTGGGTGATGGAGGAATTTACCATGAATACGAGAGGTTGATTTTTCCTGATGATAAGGATGGTCAACAAGGTGCCCTAATATACGAGGGTGAAGAAGGTGAAGAAAATCCAGACACGGGTGAGTACCGTACCGTTTCAAAGCGTAAAATCTATGACTGGACTGAAGTACAGTCTGGCAAGAAAATCACACCATTCACATACGACTAGATCGGCTTGCTACCTTACGCTGCTGATCACTTTAAGGAACAATGTAACATGTGTTGGGAAAATTGAATCGGTTGGGCCTTGTTCTTTGCAATTAGCTTTGCTTAAAATTAATTCTTATGAAAAAGCACTTATTGCTCGCAGCTGTTATTGTCTTGGTCATCGCCTGCCAGAACAAGCCAGAAAACAAAGACGCTAATAAAATTCATTCAGAGCAAATAGAAAAAACGACACCTGTTGATCTTTCTAAATACCCAGAGCCACTTCAAAAGGTATTTAAGGCTCACGGCGGTCTAGATCGCTGGAAGTCCATGCAAACCATCACCTTTACTTTGGGTGAGGAAACCCATACTAGCGACTTGAATTCGCGAGACATCAAGGTTGAGAACCCTAGTTATACTTTGGGAAGTATGAACGGAAATGTCTGGATCGCTCAGGACAGCACAATCATGTCGCCGCAACGTGCCAAATTCTACCACAACCTTATGTTTTATTTCTACGCCATGCCATTCTTATTGGCTGATGATGGGATCGTTTATGGCGAGGCCGCGCCGCTGGATAAAGACCGTATTAGTTATCCAGCCATTAAAATTGGCTATAAGCAAAATGTAGGCGACTCACCAGATGATGAGTATATCTTGTATTATCATCCAGAAAACTACCAGATGACCTGGCTGGCCTATACCGTGACTTATGGCAAAAATGAAAAGTCAGACGATTTCAATTATATCAAATACGAAGAGTGGCAAAAAGTCAATGATCTGCTTTTGCCCAAATCCTTGGATTGGTACAAAGTTGAAAATGGCTTGCCTACCATTTCTAGAGGTAATCCTAGGATTTTTGAGAAAGTTGATGTGGATCAGTCGCCCATGGACGCAACTTTTTATACCATGCCAGATAATGGCGAGCTTGTAGAATAATTTCTGGCGATCCATTTGAATCGTGCTGCAATTTTTGGCGATCTGTTTGAGCCTTCTTAACTTGCTCGATCTCGTGAGCAGGGTGTGATAAATTGTTACGCTTTCGCGAAAGCGTACATATAAGAAAACATTTAATAATTAACCTGACTGTCACGCTGAGCTTGTCGAAGCGCTTATTTGAAGAAGGCAAATTGCAAGCGAGAACTCAAAAAATCATTGCATGAAATACGATCCCATAAACCCCAAATTGTTCATCAAAAACCGTAAAAACTTCATGGAGCAAATGAAGCCCTCCAGCCTCGCGGTTTTTAATTCTAACGATGTGTTCACTACCGGTGCCGACAGCACCCTGCCGTTCAAGCAACACCGTGATATATTCTATCTAAGCGGTGCCGATCAGGAGAACACGATTTTGGTCCTTTTTCCAGATTGTCCCGATCCGGACCATCGCGAAGTGCTTTTTGTGACGGAGACAAACGATCATATAGCGGTGTGGGAAGGGGAAAAACTGACTAAAGAAAAAGCGACTGAAATCACGGGAATTGAAACGGTGTACTGGCTCAAGGAATTTGATAAGAAATTTTTTGAGATGATGACGCAATGCGAGACCATCTATTTCAATACAAATGAGCACTATCGCCAGGCGGAGGTTTTGGAAAGTCGTGAAGACCGATTTATAAAATTGACAAAGGAGCGCTATCCCGCGCATAACTATGCAAAATCTGCGCCTATTCTACAGCGTTTGAGAGCCGTTAAAGATCCTATTGAGATCGACCTGATCCAGCAGGCATGTGATATAACCAATGCCGGTTTCAGAAGAGTGCTCAAGTTTCTAAAACCAGGTGTGATGGAGTACGAGGTGGAAGCTGAGTTCCTGCACGAATTTATACGCCGTCGCAGCGATGGTTTTGCCTACACGCCCATAATTGCAAGTGGAAACAACGCCAATGTCCTTCATTACATTCAGAACAATCAAGAGTGTAAGGATGGCGAACTAATGCTGATCGATGCCGGAGCGAGTTATGCCAATTACGCCAGCGACATGTCGCGCACCATTCCCGTAAACGGCCGATTCACCGACAGGCAAAAACAGATTTACAATACCGTTCTCAAAGTGAAAAAAGAGGCTACTGAAATGCTCGTGCCAGGAACGATCTGGAAGGAGTATCACGTTGAGGTAGGTAAATTAATGACCAGCGAGCTGCTTGATCTAGGCCTCCTAGATAAAGCCGACGTTCAAAATGAGAACAAGGACTGGCCTGCCTATAAAAAATATTTCATGCACGGTACCTCGCACCACATAGGTCTGGACACGCACGATTACGGAATTCTCTGGGAACCCATGCAAGCCGGCAATGTGTTTACGGTGGAACCAGGAATCTATCTACCTGATGAAGGTTTTGGCATACGACTGGAAGACGATGTGGTAATTCAGGAAAAAGGACAACCCTTCAATCTAATGCGCGATATTCCCATTGAGGTAGAGGAGATTGAGGAGATGATGAACTCTTGAGAAAATTAAAGTTCAAACCCAAATCTAAATTCAATGGTGAGTCGGGTTTAGATTTGAGTTTAAGGTAAACGAAAAATTAATTATCTATTCTCTCAAATGTTCAAGCTGAAAATTTTCATACTTTCATTTGTTTTATTAATTCTACAAAGTTGTGCCGAAAAACAAAGAGTAGAGCAAGAAAGTAGATTTGCTTCCATACATTGGGGATTTAAAACCTTAAGCGAAGATTGGCAGGTATCAAAGGAGGTTTTAGGGGACGCCTTGCTTTTTTCAGTATGAAAGTTTAAATGACTCTTCAAAAACTTTAGATCTACGATTTTTTAAAGACTCCAAATCTATTTATCTATCACCGGATGAATACATTTCTGACAACTCTAGAAGCCATCAATTTGAAGAATTGAGTCAAGAGGAATTCAAACTTTATTATTCAAAAGATGGAGGAGATGATGCTACTGGTCCGCTAGTTTTTAATGAAGATTACGGGTTAGTTGCTTTAATAAATGTATATGGACCATCTTTTATTTTACTGAATGAAAAAAATGATGAACTGGAAAAGGGAATTAGGGAGCATATCAAACAGTATTTCTGAATTCGGTCACTAGACAACAGAGGCACTGAAATTGAATGATAAGAGAGTGTTTAATTAAGTGTGTCATCGGTTTAAAATAACCACCAACTCACCTTCAAAGCAAAATGTCTAAAGTCCTGAGTTTACATTTAAACTTAAGCTTCAACTTCGACTTCAAGTTCATCTTTTAAACCCACTCCCTGGGCTCCCTCAAAACCTTCAAAAGCTTCTCCTCCTCACTCCCTTTTTCCGGCTGGTGGTCATAAGCCCATTGCACGTGGGGCGGAAGGCTCATTAATATGCTTTCAATACGACCATTGGTTTTTAGGCCAAATAGCGTTCCTTTATCATGGATCAAATTGAATTCTACGTAACGACCGCGGCGTATTTCCTGCCAGTCACGGTGGGATTGATGGTAATCGAGTTCTTTTCTTTTTTCAACGATAGGCGTGTAGGCGTTCAGGAAATTTGATCCCATGTCTTTTTGAAATGCCAGCCAATCTTGCATGGTAAATTCATCTGTTGCCCTACAATAATCGTAGAATAATCCGCCGATGCCGCGTGCCTCGCCACGGTGTGCATTATGAAAATATTCATCGCATTTTTTTTTGAAGTCAGCGTAGTCTGCGCAATCGTGACGGTCACACACTTCTTTACAGATCTGGTGAAAGTGTGTGGCGTCTTCTTCAAACAAATAATAAGGCGTCAAGTCCAGCCCGCCACCAAACCAAGAATCAACAACAGTTCCATCCTTCTCGTACATCTCAAAATAGCGAAAGTTTGCGTGAACCGTGGGCACCATCGGGCTTTTTGGGTGGATCACAAGACTGATTCCCGTTGCGTAAAAATCCACATCGCCTACTTTAAAGTATTGCTGCATGGCAGGAGCGAGCGGTCCATGTACTTCGCTTATGTTGACTCCGCCTTTTTCAAAGACGGCACCGTTCTCGATCACTCGGGTACGACCGCCACCGCCCTGCTCCCGTTCCCATAGATCTTCCCTAAACGTCGCTTTTCCGTCAATGTTCTCAAGAGTGGACGTAATCTCGTCTTGCAATTCCTTGATAAAGTTGTGGAAGTCTTCTTTGATCATGTCTCGATTTTGTTGCAAAGTTAAGGGGGAAGGCTTTCTAACAAACCATGACCCTAGTCAGATCTTTATTTTGCTCTAGTGTTTGATGATACGGTCCGCTTTCGCGAAAGCGTAATAATTAAAGAAATGTCAGAAAATACAGAGCTTCAGGAATGGCGAAATTTAAATTCGTCTTTTCTTGACCAGAAGATCCTCTAGCTTTCAGACACCTTTTCTGATATACGAACTCGATTTTGATCTTCGACTTTTAGACCGTCCCTGTTTTTTTCAAACAACCGCCGCTCCCGCAGCAACTCCAGCGTGGTCTTGCTCGCTGCCGTGGCAGAAATGGGCAATACGATGATGACTCCCAAAACTGGAATCAACGCCATCAACATGAAAACAATTCCATTGCCGATGGCATAACCGCGAGCACTTTTGACAAATCGCACGCTCTCACGATAGTTGAAATGGCGCTCCAGCGTATAGTCCATATTTCCAAAACCAGCGTAATAGGATTGCACCATAAAAATGAGGGGAGTGGTCACAAAATTGACCAGCGGTATTAACGATAGCAATAACAATGGGATGGTGATGAGTAGCTCGTAGATCAGGTTACGCACGTTGATCCGAAGACCTCTCACCAGCTGTTGAGCGTTACTGGTTTTACGCTGCTGGATCTCCTCATGAAATTCTGGAAAAAGGTGGCGTTCCATCTTTTCGGAAACGGGCGACATGAACGGCGAGCTTAAAGCCATGACCGTGTGCTTGTAGAGGATCAAACCTAGAACTAGAATAGACAGGCCTCCCACAAACGTAGCGATCGCCTCGACAGCCTCGGCGCCGGTTTCAAAGGGATAAAAACTGGCCAGCCATCGACCTAAGTTGTCTGCCAGTTTGTAAATACTTGCAAAAACTGCCACAGCGATCAGAAAACTGATGGTCATGGGAATGAGAAAATACTTCCACAATCCCAGCTCAGAGATCAGCGGGAATGCACGTGAGTAGGCAGATAATGCTTTGAAAATGTTTTTGATCATGTAGTAAACTTACGAAAGTTGTATAGGTATAATACAACCGCTGCTCTCTTCCTTGAAAGAATAGGGACTGGAAAGCCTGTTTATATCGCCTTCAGGTCATTGAGCGGAGCCGAAATGCCCTGAATATTGACAAATTTATCGAACTCACACCGCAATATCAGACTCTTCAACATTCTCATCGTCAGAAGCCTGACTCAGCGCCAGTCCAAAGGTGATGACGCCCAATCGACCTATGAACATGAGTGCTATGATCACGCATTTTCCTGCAAACGACAGATCACCGGTGATACCTGTTGACAATCCTACTGTTCCCAAAGCAGAGAGCGTTTCAAACATGATTTCCCTGAAATCATGTTTGGCCTCAAAATGGGTAAGCAACAGTAGACCAAAAAAGATGATCGTGATGTAAAATATAAAAGTGGTAAGCGCAATATCCACTCGTTTTTGCGGTATGCGGCGTCCCAAAAACTGGATGCCATCACAATTTTTTAATTTACTTCTCAAATAGGCAATCACCGCGGTAAGTGTCGTAATTTTTAAACCTCCTGATGTCCCTGATGGTGAGGCCCCCACGTACATCAAGAATATGATCGTGAACAACATGGGCAGCATCAAATCGCCTATGGGCATGGTATTGAACCCAACGGTAGTCATGGCCGTCATCGATTGGAAAAAGGCCGCATAAAAACGAGTGATACCGTCTAGCGCAACAATTGTAGGCTCTCCAAAATACAAACTAATAGTACCAAATGTGAGCAGAATCGCAAACCCTGAAAAGATGATTTTTGTGGTAAAACTCAAGCTATGTTTTTTGTCTTTGATGTTGAGCCAGAGATCCGTAAAAACAATGAAACCCAGCGAACCTGCAATGGCAAGCATGCTGGTGATAAAGTTGACAAAACCATCGCCTACGTAATTCTCAAAACTACCGTCAAACAAGCTAAAACCCGCCGTACAGAATGCGCTGATGCTGTGGAAAACACTCTGGTACAGCGTTTCCCAAAAGCCCCAACCTTCTGAGCTAAAGGCAATGTAGTAAAGGATCGCACCCAGCACTTCCATCATAATCGTAAACACAACAGCAGCTTTGATAAAATCCTTGAGCTTCAAACTATCAGGCAAGGCAAAGGCTGCGTTGAGAATCTTTTTACGCCAGTTACTGGTGCGATGTGTGCTTCCCAGCAGCACGTAAGTGGTAAAGGTCATGTATCCTATACCACCTATCTGGAATAATGTCATGAGTACCAGCTGTCCAGGCAACGTGAAATAGTCAGTAGTGCCTACGGTAAGCAGTCCTGTCGTTGAAATGGCTGAGGTAGAGGCAAAAAGGTTATCGATCCAGCGGTTGTCACCATTGTGGAACCACGGTAGGCATAGTAATAAAAAACCTATCGTGTTATAGACTGTGAAACCATAGACCAGATTGCGCTGGGGTGAAAGACTCAGTAAAAACTTATTGTACTTTCTTAGGTAGGGTATCATGAACCGTATTCTTTAACGGCATCCACAAAGGCCTGAGCATTCTCAACCGGGATGTTGGGCAGGATTCCGTGGCCTAAATTTACCACATATCGATCCTTCCCAAAAGCGTCGATCATCTCATGAACCATTTTTTTGATTTCGGCAGGTGGGCTGAAAAGGCGCGACGGATCAAAATTACCTTGCAAGGTGATCTCGCCACCACTCAAATAACGAGCATTACGGGCGCTACAGGTCCAGTCCACGCCCAGCGCGCTGGCACCACTTTTGGCCATCTCGCCCAGCGCAAACCAGCAACCCTTACCGAAAACGATCACTTCTGTATATGGCTTCAGGGCATTGACGATCTGCTGTATGTATTTCCAAGAAAATTCCTGATAATCTACAGGGCTGAGCATCCCACCCCACGAGTCAAAAACCTGTACGGCATTCACGCCATGTTTGACCTTCAGCTTCAGATAAGCAATAGTGGTATCCGTGATTTTTTGAAGGAGATCGTGAGCGGCCTCGGGTTGTGTAAAACAAAACTCCTTTGCCTTATCAAAATTCTTGCTGCCCTGTCCTTGAATACAGTAACAAAGTATCGTCCACGGCGAGCCGGCAAAACCGATCAATGGGACGCGATCATTGAGTTCTTTTTTGGTCAGGTCAATGGCGTCATAGACGTAGCTTAGAGCATCTGCCACATCGGGAACATTCACCCGATCCACATCTTTTTGCGAGCGGATGGGATTGGGCAGCCACGGACCCACGCCAGGCTTCATCTCTACCTCTATATCCATGGCTTGCGGCACGACCAGAATGTCAGAAAACAGGATCGCCGCATCGGGACCTATTTGATCGATGGGCATGACCGTGATCTCAGTAGCAAGTTCTGGAGTGCGACAACGCGTGAAAAAATCATATTTCTCCTTGAGTTTCATGAAATCGGGCAGGTAGCGACCCGCCTGGCGCATCATCCATACGGGCGGTCGTTCTACAGATTCTCCTCTCAGGGCTTTTAGAAATAGATCGTTCTTAATCATTTTTAAGTGCTTTTATTGCCGTGATGAGCACGCTCTCAACGGTCGTTCTTTTTGACACGACTACATTCTCAAAAAAATCGCGCGCTGTTGCAGCTGTCGTGTCGCCTATGCAAACCGCGATGCTTTTTTGTGTTTTTTGTTTGTTGGATGGATTCGCTTTCGCGAAAGCGAGAACACCACGAGGACTGAAACACAAAACTGCTGCAAAAGTACGATCAAAGGACTTTGAAACTGTTGCAGAATGGTAGACAACGTGCTCCTTTAACGCAATATTTTGAGCTCGCAATAGATCTGGTAGTTCATCCCGACGATGGTCGCCGCACAGGTAGTCAAAACGAAGATCAGAATGACGGGAAATGATATACTTAGCCAAATCTCTTGCGTTGTTTGCCACATGTTTGATATCAAAACCATCAAGCAGGCTTGCGGTCACCGTACCTACTACAAATACTGGCTTCCTTTTTTCAATCTTATACAGCGCTGGGATAGCGTTTTTACTGGTGATGATGATACCTTCTCCATCCAGCTCTTCACCTATAGAACCTGTGGTGATCTGAAGAATGTCATAGTGTACCAAACCCAGACCAGAATTCAAAACCAGTTCTTGCTGGGCATCGGTAAGTTTTTTAGTGGAGAGAATCGTGGGCAAGGCCGTTGTGGTGTTTATTACAAATGTAAGTTTTGATAAACATAAACAGATTAATGCTATCTCAAAGTCTTTCATCTTTCCTCTTTGAGCGGAGCGGTCTTAAGTCCTGCCGCAGGCATCGTATCTTTGCGCCTCAAATTCATTTTCATGATTTTATCCATGACCGGATACGGCAAAAGTGTTTCTCATCTGGACGAAAAAAAAATCACGGTTGAGGTGCGCACTTTGAACTCAAAGAACTTAGACCTCAATTTGCGACTGGCCTCTGATCTCAAAGAGCTAGAACTGCCCCTAAGACAAATTGCGGCGCGCAATCTTAAAAGGGGTAAGGTGGATGTAGCGGTTCACTTTGAAAATACGGGAACTTCAGGAACTTCTAAATTGAATCTGGGAGTACTTGAAAATTACATGGATCAGTTGAGCAAAATCAAGGGGATTTTGAGAGGAAATCACACTCACGACATCGAGCTGCTAGAAATGGCGACGCGATTCCCAGATGTTTTTGATTCCAGCGATGAAGAGCTTTCAGAGGATCACAAGAGCGAAATCGTAGATACGGTGGAAAAGGCCATTGAATTGGTCAATGAATTCAGAGCTCAAGAAGGTGACTCGCTCCAGTCTGACTTTCAGTCTCGCATTTCCAGTATCAAGAACCTGCTGGACCAGGTAAAGGAAATGGACAAAGAGCGTCTAGAAGATGTAAGAACAAGACTTGAAAAGGCCGTCCAAGAAATCAAGGAACGCGTGGACGAGAATCGTTTTGAACAGGAATTGATCTACTACCTTGAAAAATACGACATTACCGAAGAAAAGGTGCGCCTGGCCAATCATTTGGATTATTTCATGGAAACCATGGAACTACCCGAATCCCAAGGGAAAAAACTAGGTTTTATTAGTCAGGAAATCGGTAGGGAAATCAATACCATCGGTAGCAAGGCAAATCATGCGGGCATGCAACAACTCGTAGTTCAAATGAAGGACGAGCTTGAAAAAATCAAGGAACAACTTTTAAACGTGCTTTAATGGAAAGAACGGGAAAACTGATCGTTTTTAGCGCACCATCAGGAGCAGGAAAAACAACTCTTGTAAGGCACTTGCTCAAACAAGACGAGTTGAATCTCGCATTTTCCATTAGCGCTGCCTCGCGCGAGCCTCGAGTCGGAGAAATTGAAGGTATTGATTATTACTTTTTAGGAATAGAGGGGTTCAAAAAAAGGATAAAAGCAAATGATTTTCTAGAGTTTGAAGAAGTTTATAAAGACCAGTTCTATGGCACTTTAAAAGCAGAAGTCGAGCGGCTCTGGGCCCTGGGCAAAAATGTGATCTTTGATATAGATGTGGTGGGCGGATTGCGGCTCAAGAAAAAATTTCCTGATCAGACATTGGCAATTTTCGTCAAGCCTCCCTCCATTAACGAGCTGCAGATACGCTTAAAAAACCGCAAGACTGAAAGTCCTGAAAAAATAGCGATGCGCGTGGCAAAAGCCAGTACAGAAATGGCTACCGCACCTCAATTTGATGTCATTATCAAAAATGATGATTTGGAAAGGGCAAAAAGTGAGGCAATAGAAGTAGTCAAAGAATTCATTAGCAAGTAATTCAAATTCTGTACGTCTAAAAAATTATAGACTATACGTATATTTGGGCATGGATGCAAAACTCACACTTAAACTGGACAAGGATGTGATCGCGAGAGCAAAGGAATATGCTGCCGAAAAGCAGATGAGCCTCTCCCGAATCATAGAACAGTACTTAAAGGTAATCACAAGCTCTAAGCAGCCAGTAGATGAAATTGAACTGACACCTTTTGTCAAAAGTTTTATGGATTCTGAAGTTCAGCTTCCACACGATCTAGACATCAAAAAGGAAGTAGTAGACTATCTAGAGAAAAAGCATAAATGAGAAGAGTTTTTCTTGATGCTAATATTATTCTAGATTTTGTGGGAGAACGATATCCATTCTTCAATTCTATAGCAAAGGTCATCTCTCTTATTGATCGCAAGCAACTAATATTTGTCGTAACACCGTTATCGTATGCGACTGTTTACTATTTACTTTCTAAAGGAGGACGAAACAGTTATGCACTAAACAAACTGATAAAATTCAAGATAGTCTGTGAAGTATGTGTTATGAATGAGAAGATTCTAGAGCAAGCTTTGCATTCTGACATGAAAGATTTTGAAGATGCATTACAGTACTTCAGCGCTCTAAAGGCAGAATGCGATGTCATACTTACCCGTAATGGTAGAGATTTTAAGACTTCAGATATTCCTGTTATGACACCTGAACAGTTCATTTTAAGTTTTGATTTAAGTAACTGATTAGATGCCTACAGCTAAAAAAACAGCCCTCTACTTCGGTACATTTAATCCCATACACATAGGTCACTTGGCCATTGCAAACTATTTAGTAGAGCATAGTGATTTGGACGAGTTGTGGATGGTGGTCACACCTCACAACCCGCTTAAGAAAAAGAAAACTCTTCTTGATGACTATCAGAGGTTGCACATGGTAAATCTCGCGGTTGACGATTATGACAAGATCAAGGCAAGTAATATTGAGTTCGGTTTGCCACAACCAAATTATACGGTGAATACCTTAGCGCACCTCTCTGAAAAATACCCTGATAAAAAATTTGTTTTGATCATGGGAGAGGACAATCTCAAAAACCTTCACAAGTGGAAAAATTACAAGGTGTTGCTTGAAGACTTTGAGATTATTGTATATCCTAGAGTCTCGACTGGTGAGGTACGGCCTGAATTTCAGAACCATCCCAACATTACCAAGATCGAAGCGCCTATCATGGAAATTTCTTCCACCATGATCAGGAACGGGATTAAAGAGGGAAAAGACTTAAGGTATTTTATGCATCACGAGGTGCAGCAGTATGTAGAGGAAATGCACTTCTACAAATAGGCACAAAAAAAAAACCGCCTCCAAACGAAGAATGTTTGCAAGGCGGCTTCCAACCAACCAAATCGTATATCGTATAAACGATACTTGAGACTTTGATTACCAGTCTATCAACTGATATAATTTTTTTATATGTAGGAAAGGATTTGAACACACACTTTCCAGAACATTTTGTTAAGCGCATTTCATATAACGTTTAACAACATGTCAAATATCAGAATATTCTAGCTATCTACAATAGACTAAACGCGTTAAATCTTTACTAAGAAAATAAAAACAAAATAGTTAACTGATTATCAATAACTTAATGTAAAAGATATATCATCCGATACGCTTAGAAAAAAATATCAGAACAGGTTGCCGAGGTCTTCAAAAGTAGTTGATCGGATCTTGAAGCCATTTTGACGACTAACAAAAAAACGTGTAAGAATGAATTGAGTCAAATCTTATTGAAACAGCTTAAGTGTTTTCTGCATTCTCACCTTCATCCTCATTTCTCAACCTCCTATCGATATCCTCTGCCTCTTCAAGAATTTTGGGTAATAAAAAGGGTGCCATGGGTTCGATATGGGAGTAGATCAAACTATCTTCTTTAACCTCTTTGTCTATAATATGAAATTCACCGCTTGCAGAGTTGATAAACATAAGTAGCACACTTGCCAAAAATCCCATTTTCAGAATCCCAAAAGCGCCGCCAGCCAGCTTATTGATAAAAGATAATTGTACGGTCTTGATGACTTTGGTAATCAGTTTGCCCACGTAAGTAATTACAAAAATGATAATGATAAAGGTGATGATAAAACTAGCGATCGCGATATAGGTTTCTTCCCAATCAAATTGCTCCCGCAACCAGTCTCCGGCGTAATTAGAAAAATAGAGTGAACCATATACAGCGGCAATAAGCGCAATGATTGAGGTCAACTCCACAAAAAAACCATTCAGGTAACCCTTCCATAACCCTATGAGTAAAAGGATACAAATTGCAATGTCCAGCCAATTCATGCGGCTAAGATAAATATAACCGCGTCTTTACTACATAGTGGTTGTGTTTTACCTTCTTAAAGTCCTAACTTTCGCTCAAATATCTATTTATGAAATTCCTGTACTTACTTCTATTTCTCACCATTATAGCCTGCGATAAAAAGGTGGACACAAAAAATGCCCAACAGAACGACCAGTCTGATGTGCAGCAAAATGAAAATGAACAAAGGGCAGCAGATTTTGCAATCGTCATTCACGGTGGTGCGGGCACCATCAAGAAAGAGAATATGACGCCAGAGCTCGAGAGTCAATACAACGAGAAATTAACCGAGGCGGTAGAAGCGGGACATAAAATCCTTGAAGAGGGCGGTAGCGCCATGGATGCAGTAGAGGCCAGTATAAGGATTATGGAAGATTCTCCCTTGTTCAACTCTGGTAAAGGAGCTGTTTTTACTCACGATGGTATCAATTCGCTCGACGCGAGCTTTATGGATGGATCCACGCTCAACGCGGGAGCAGTAGCTGGAGTGACCACGGTAAAGAATCCCATTTCGCTTGCGCGAAAGGTAATGACCGAATCTGAACACGTCCTGTTAAGCGGCAACGGCGCCGAGGAATTTGCAGCTTCGCTAAATGATGAGAAAATCGAGATCGTTGAGAACAAATATTTCTTTACCCAAAACAGATATGATGGTCTTCAACGTGTTTTAAAACGTGAGCAGCAAATAAAAGATGATAGTCAGGCATCTCATTTTCGTGCGATGCCCGAGCTCAATCAAAATGAATGCACAAAAACAGCATTTCAGCTTCAGCTTGAAGATCCATACTTCAAGGACTCCAAATACGGGACCGTGGGCTGTGTTGCCCTAGATAAAAACGGCAATATTGCGGCGGGAACCAGTACGGGCGGTATGACCAACAAAAAATACGGTCGTATAGGCGATTCACCCATTATAGGAAGCGGTACTTATGCAAATAATGCCACCTGTGGAGTTTCCAGCACGGGACACGGTGAGTATTTCATCCGCGCTCAGGTCGCCTTTGATATCAGCGCGCTCATGGAATATGGTGGCATGACACTTGAACAGGCGACAGAAGAGGTGATCCAGAAAAAACTCGTTGATCTGGGTGGAACGGGTGGAATCGTCGCTGTGGATCATCTGGGCAATATCTCCATGGAATTCAATACCGCAGGAATGTACCGCGCCTATAAGACCGATAATAAAGAGACCGTAGTAGGCATGTATAAAGAAGAAAAATAGTTGATGAAGATTATATCCTATAATGTAAACGGCATACGTGCCGCGATGAAGAAAGATTTGGTAGGCTGGCTGCAATCTGCAAATCCTGACGTTTTGTGTTTGCAAGAGATCAAGGCGATGGAGGAGCAGGTGGATAAGGACGCTTTCGCGAAAGCGGGATATCCATACCAGTATTACTACCCGGCACAGAAAAAAGGCTACTCCGGGACTGCAATTCTCGCCAAAACCGAGCCCGATCACGTGGAATACGGCACGGGAATCGACCTCATGGACAGCGAGGGCAGAAACATACGCGCTGACTATGGCGACCTGTCCATCATGTCCATGTACTTACCCAGCGGGACAAACGATGCGAGGCTTTCGCTCAAATTTGAGTACATGGAATTGTTTTTACAGTATTCAAGAGAGTTGCGGGAGCAACGCCCCAATTTGCTCGTATGTGGCGATTACAACATTTGTCACAAGGCCATCGATATTCATGATCCGGTACGTTTGAAAAACACATCAGGATTTTTACCCGAGGAGCGTGAATGGCTCGACCGTTTTGTAGCTAGTGGGTTTGTGGACACCTTTAGGATGTTCAACGATCAACCCGATCAATACAGCTGGTGGAGCTACCGCGGCGGCTCGCGTGCTAGGAACAAAGGCTGGAGGCTCGATTACCACATGGCAAACGACACGCTCAAAGATCGCGTGAAAAGATCAGTCATTTTAAGTGAGGCGGTACACAGCGACCATTGTCCTGTGCTTGTGGAGATTGATTAAGAACGTTTAATAATATAATAACCAACCGTATGAAGGATTTGCCCAAATATCACGAAACGTTTATCCCGATCTTGAAGATTTTAGAGTCGGCAGGATCTATCAAAAGTCGTGAACTTGCAATTAATGTTCGAGATAAATATTATAGTGAACTTCCTAGAGAGCTTGCAGAAAAGAAAACTAGTTCTGGAGCAAATACACTTTTAGATAGAATCTTATGGGGTAAATCATATCTAAAAATGGGAAAATTTGTAAGCTATCCCAAAAGAGGTGAGGTGAAAATTACTGAAAAGGGTATCCATGCATTACGAAATGGAGAATTACTTCTTAGCGACTTAAAAACAGATCCTGACTTTATAAATCACAGAAGTTCCGTCAAGAGCGACAAGGAAATAAGCATTCAAATTGAAACGTCTGAAAACGACTCTCCTCAGGATTTAATAGATTTTGGTTTTAGTACAATTGAAAGTGAATTAAAATCTGATTTACTTGAAAAGCTTAAGGAATTAGATCCTTACTATTTTGAAAAAGTGATTTTAATCTTGCTCAAGAAGATGGGATATGGAGACTTCATTGAAACTTCTAAATCAGGAGATGGAGGGATCGATGGAATCATCAATGAGGATAAGCTAGGCTTAGAAAAAATTTATACTCAAGCTAAACGCTATGCATCTAATAAGGTGAGAGAAACGGATATAAGAAATTTTATCGGAGCAATGAGTGGTGATACAAAGAAAGGCGTTTTTATTACCACATCTTCCTTTGATAATTCTGCTATGAGAAAAGCTAGGGAAGCTCACCACACCATCATTTTAATTGATGGATCTAAGCTAGTCGACTTAATGGTTCAATATAATGTGGGGGTACAGGTTAAAATGACTTACGAGGTTAAAGAAGTTGATATTGACTTTTTTGAGGGAGAGTAAATATTCTAAGAAATATCGCCAGAAGTCAACATCTCCTCAAAGGCCTCGATTCCCATCGCGTTCTCAACTCGATAATTTCCTATAGCGGTGCGTCGCAGGGCGCTCAGGTGACCGCCACTATTGACCGCTTTCCCAAAGTCATGTGCCAGCGACCTGATGTAAGTTCCCTTGCTGCAATTGACTTTAAAATCAACCTTTGGTAGATCGATATTCGTCAGCTCAAAATCGTGGATGGTTACCGTGCGGGCTTTGATCTCGACAGTTTCTCCAGCCCGCGCGATGTCGTAGAGTCGTTTTCCATCCTTTTTGATCGCGGAGAAAATAGGCGGTTTCTGCTGGATTTCTCCAGTAAATGGTAGCGTAGATTTTTTAAGAAGCTCTTCTGTGATATGATCGAGTGGATAAGTCTCATCTATCTCGGTTTCCAGATCATAGCTGGGCGTCGTTGCGCCCAGGGTGATGGTTCCTGTGTATTCCTTTTCTTGAGCTTGGTAGGTGTTGATGTTTTTGGTCTCCTTTCCCGTGCAAATGATCAGCAATCCGCTGGCCAGAGGATCTAGTGTGCCCGCATGGCCCACTTTGATTTTTTTGATATTGAACTGTTTACGGATCAGCCAGCGCACTTTGTTGACGACTTGAAAAGAAGTCCAGTTTAGAGGTTTATCGATCAGTAAGACTTGACCGTCGAGGTAGGGGTTATCGCTCATTAATAATTTTCATGAGTTGGATTTCTAGCTCTGGAATGACCGTCGTCATCGTAGACCAAACATTATTTACATCTATGCCCTCATATTGATGTGCGATGTAATTGCGCATATCTTTTGCTTTTCTGTAAGATATTTCTGGATGTCGAGTTTTGAAATCGTCTGAAATATTCCCAAGTTTCTCACCCAGATTAATAAAATGCATTAGCACAGCATCTATCACGACATCATTAGCAGCAAAGCTATCATAATCCATTCCCGCTGAATATCTCTTTATCTTTTCAATAGAAGAAAGGACACTTTCTAATTTATGCAGATCTTTTGACATCTTGAAAAATGTAAATCAAATCAGATTCGATAGAATTCATAAATTTCTGTGAGGTAGCATTTTTACTAACAAGATCAACTTTAATCCCAATTTTGTTTTCAAGTTTTCGAATCGCGCCAACGATTTGAAAAAAATTCACCCCTTCGTGATAATCAATTAAGATATCAATATCACTATCAACTATCTCCTCACCACGAGCATACGATCCAAAAACCGCAATCTCTTTGGGATTTAACTCCTTGAGTGTTTCAATGATGGTCTGTTTCAGCTCTGGTGACATATTTCAAAGATAACAAAATGCATTTCTGTGGACACGCTTTCGCGAAAGCGAAACAAAATTTAGGCAATCCAAATGTGCAAATAGTATTACTGTCTTAGATAAATTTTTCCCTACCGTATCTTTAAGCCTGCAAAGAAATTCTACATGAAACGCATTTTACTGTCCACCACTTTACTGATCTCATTTATTGCTTTTGCTCAAGTCCCACCAGCGACATCTGCACAAGATGTACTCAACGGCTTGGATCAAATGGAACAAATGAAAAAAGAATCTCTGGTTAAGAATCTAGAGTTCAAAAATATAGGCCCAACTATCATGTCAGGAAGGGTGGTCGATCTTGATGTAAATCCTAGAAATCCTACTGAGTTTCTGGTAGCTTACGCTAGTGGGGGATTGTTTCATACGGTCAACAACGGTACCAGCTTTGAGCCGATCATGGATGATGCGCCTACTATGAATCTAGGCGATATTGCTGTGGATTGGAATTCAAAAACCATCTGGGTGGGAACTGGTGAGAACAACAGCAGCCGTAGCAGCTATGCAGGTATCGGCTTGCTCAAATCAACCGATTGGGGAAAGACCTGGAGCGCGCCCATGCTCCCTGAGTCGCATCACATCGGGCGTATTTTGATCAATCCAGATAACATAGATCATGTCGTGGTCGCGGTTACTGGTCCCTTATATTCTAAGAGCGAAAACCGCGGTATCTACACTACAAAAGACGGTGGGAAATCATGGAATAAATCACTTTTTGCAACGGATATGGCTGGTTTTATCGACCTCGTTGAGGTACCTGGGGACTTTAACACACTTTTTGCGGCCAGCTGGGAAAAGGATAGAAAAGCCTGGAACTTTGACGGTGATGGCGAAGCCAGCGCTATCTATAAGAGCACCGATGCAGGTGAAACCTGGACTAAGATCAGCACAGAAGAGAGTGGTTTTCCTACGGGATCTGGAGTGGGTCGCATCGGTCTAGCGGCCTTTGATGTAAATACGATCTATGCGATTCATGATTCTCAATTCCGCAGGGATGCTTCGACTCCCCCTTCGACTCCGCTCAGGGATCGCAGCGACCGCAAAGAAAAGAAGACTGAGCAGAGCCGAAGCCTATCTAAAGAAGACTTCCAAGGCATGACCATGGATGCCTTTCTCAAGCTCGACGACAAAACCCTCAACGCTTTCCTGAAAGAAAATGGATTCCAAGAAAAATACCGCGCCCAAAACGTTAAAAATATGGTTCGCAGCGGTGTGGCAAAACCGGCGGATCTTGCAAAGTATCTAGAGGACGCAAACACGCAGCTTTTTGACACGCCGGTAAAAGGCGCTGAGCTCTACCGATCTGATGACGGTGGGAAAACCTGGGAGAAAACACACGAGGGACAAATCGATGATCTTTTTTATAGTTACGGGTATTATTTCGCTCAGGTGCGTGTAGATCCTAGCGACAAGGACCATGTCTTTGTCATGGGCGTCCCGATCGTCAAGTCAGACGACGGCGGGAAAACATGGGAGAGCATCTCAAAAGAAAATGTCCATGCCGACCATCATGCGCTTTGGGTAAATCCTGATATGCGCGGTCATCTCATCAATGGAAATGATGGCGGAGTGAACATTACCTATGACGATGGAGCAACCTGGATCAAAAACAATTCTACCAGCGTGGGGCAATTTTATGCCATCAATTATGATAACGAGAAGCCCTACAATGTTTACGGTGGACTTCAAGACAACGGCGTGTGGGTAGGAGCGCACACCGCACGCAACGACCGCGGCTGGATGCAGAATGGTGGCTACCCGTGGGAATTTATCATGGGCGGTGATGGTATGCAGATCCAGATCGATTCCAGAAATTCTGATATCGTTTATACCGGGTTCCAGTTCGGGAACTACTACCGACTTAACCGTGAAACCGGTGATCGCACGTATATCCAGCCAAAACACGAGTTGGGCGAGGCACCCTATCGATTCAATTGGCAAACACCTATTTTGCTGAGTCCGCACAATCAAGATATTTTATATCTGGGCGGGAATAAATTGCACCGTTCTTTGAATCAAGGTGATGACTGGACAGCTATTTCCCCAGATTTGACTCAAGGAGGTAAAAAAGGAAACGTCGCGTACGGAACGCTTACGACCATAAGCGAGTCGCCGTTTCAATTTGGGATGATCTACACCGGCTCAGATGATGGTCTGATCCAATTGACCCAAGATGGTGGCGCGACGTGGAATAAAATAAAAGGCAATTGGCCGGCAAACCTATGGGTAAGCAGGGTTGTCGCCTCTGCCCACGATAAGGAAACGGTTTATGCCACGCTCAACGGTTACCGCTGGGATGATTTCACGCCTTACGTTTATATGAGCAGCGATTATGGTAAAACATGGAAGAATCTAGGATCGAGCTTACCCGCAAGTCCGGTAAATGTGATCGTCGAGCACCCTGAAAATGACAAAGTCCTTTTCGTAGGAACTGATAATGCGACCTATGTTTCCATGGAGCAAGGTACAAACTGGCAAATTTTAGACGGTGGTATGCCACCCGTGGCGGTGCATGATTTGAAGATCCAGCCAGAGGCAAATGACTTGCTGGTGGGGACCCATGGTCGATCTATTTACCTCGCAAACCTTGATGCGCTTGATTTGATGAAAAGATCAAAGCAGGAGGAGTTTATGGGGGTTGATGATTTCGCTTTCGCGAAAGCGGGAAAAATTAGAGCTTCATCCAGCTACGGCAGCAAACGCACGTGGAGTAAAAATTACTACGAGCCCAGCGTAGAACTTACCTTCTTCAGCCCAAAAGCGGGCATGGTCACAATGGAGGTGCTCAATGAAGATGGAAAAACCCTTAAAACTGAAAAAATCGAAGCCGACAAGGGCTTGAATTTTTACGAGTACAACGCTTCATTTGATGAATCAAATCTTAAGCGTTTTGATAAGGAGAATCGACCTGCTGCCGGGCAGAATGGTAAGTACTATTTGCCCAAAGGAACTTACACTATTAAGTTGAGCCTAGGGAAAATGAGTGAGAGTCAGGAGCTGGTGGTGGAGTAGGATAAATTTAATCAGCGGGATCGCTCCTCAATCACAAAAAAGCCATCATTGCCCTGACCTTGATAGAGCGGCATGAATATGCGAGCGTCCCAAGTGCTTTTGACCTCTTCACCATTGCTGTGTGCGAGCAATTCGCCTTTTGAAATTTTTTGAAAGTTTTCAAATCCAGATATCATTTTAAAGTCATCATCTGATTTGATCTCGTGACGATAGATGATCTCAAAGGTTTTTTGGTCGGGAGCGTCCTGTTCAAGGCTTTTAATGCAATCTGGGTAGGTCGCTATTTCTGTGAGGTCGAGGTCACAGGCATTTTTTAATACCAGCCAAATCATACTTTCATGATACCGCTGTGAATCTGGATGCTCATGCTGTCCAGCTTCAAAGGTAAAACCGGTCAGGCCTCGATTGGTAAAAAAGTGATCTATGCTGCCGTCTACCATATCGCTGAAACCTCGTACGATATACGTAGGAAACTTGTGAGCCCACAGATCGTTATTCCCCTTGACCTGCACGCTGATGTAAGGAACACTTTGCGATGAAGTGGTATGGCAATCGAGAAAATAGGCCGACTCGCCCTTATAATTTTCCAATTCCTTGTCCAGAATCGCGATAATCTCCATCATTTCTGACTCTTCACGGGTCTCGTGAAAGGTTTTTTCAATCTTCTCCTTAGTCCACGTACGGTTTAAATCTTCATCAATGTAGCGCATGTTATTTGCGAGTGCGTTTATATTGCCACGTATGCCAATAAATGTTCCGTTTATTTTGGGCTTAGCTACTCGCAACTGGGCAAAAACTTCCTTTAGCGCTTGTTCTCCGCTGGGTTCGTTTCCATGAACAGCAGCTGTTATAAAAACAAGTGGTCCAACATTACTGCTGGTATATCTGTCTATGATTCTTTCCATTAAATTTATTTGAATGACTTGTTTTGGAGATTTACGTTTTCCCTCAACTCGCTTCGACTCCGCTCAGCGACCGCCGTTCAGGGACCACGCGAAAGCGGACTAATCCATCGTTGCTAGCTGTTTATTAGACAAAGCACCTTTGTATTGCTGGCGGTAGTGGATTTTTCTTTCCATGGCTTCTACCACATTTGAGGCAAAATTGGGCATACCCACTTCTTCAAAATAATCCATACCACCGGGACTGAGCAAGTTGATCTCGATGAGTTTGTCATCAATGATATCCAGTCCTACTAAGAATAGTCCATCTTTAATCAGCTTAGGCGCCACGATATCCACGATTTCCTGCATGGCCGGTGTAAGCTCAGTTGTGGCAGCACTTGCTCCCAGCGCCAGATTACTGCGGAACTCCCCTTCAGTCGGGATGCGCCGCAAGATGCCCTTTTTTCCGTCTTTTTCCATAATACGACCGTTGAGAAGTAACACGCGCACATCACCATGCTTCACATCTGGAAGAAATTCTTGAGCAATCACATATCCTTGTCTAAGTATCGTCTCAATGATCTGATTGGTATTTTTCTCATTTTTGTCGATCATGTAAACGTTCTGTCCACCAGAGCCTTCCAGCGGTTTTAGTACCATTTTGTTGCCCATTTGCTCATAGAATTCCATGAGTTTGTCACGATCACGGGTCACGATACTTTTGGGCTTTATGTATTCTGGCAGGCTTTCAAAGTACAGCTTATCGATAAACGCGTTTGCTAGGGTGTGGGCGTCATTAAGAACCAGAACTCCTAAATCCTGAACCATTTGCCCAAACCCGATCCCAGAGAACTCTGCCCATTGCCGCTCGTCTGGTTCTTCTGTAGGGTTGTTTCTGAGGAATAGTATGTCGAGATCTGTAGCCGATAGGGTTTCAAAATCTTTGTTTTGAATGTATTTTAGTGTTTCTTGTGGGCTGCGTTTTTTGGCATTTTTTGATATTCTGACGGCTTCGATGTCTACACTACCGTCGCTGTGCAGGGTAAAGCTCCCTACGTTGCACACATAAACCTCGTGCTTACGGTCATGAGCCTCTGTAATGATTCTCACACTTGTCCCGCAGCCCTCATGGTCTATACGACTTAAAACAAAACATATTTTCATTTTTTGATCATTTGTGCGAGGTAGGTCCCTGCGTTAATTTCTTTCATTTGATTTTTAAAACAATGCATTTCCAGGTAGCGTGGCTTAATTGCAGGTGGCACCAAAACTTTACGATCCACGAGCTCTTTAATGATGTTGATGTGATGAAGAGCGAACTTGCCTGCGAGTAAGAGCTCAAGATCTCCACCAGTATTAAGGTAGTGTCTTATTTGAACAAATCCCTTGAGATAAACGATGTCTTTGAGGAAACCACCACCTTGAAACATCCTAGAAACGATATTGAACGCTCGATCCTTACTGAAACCATAAGTGTTTTTCAAAAGATCAAACATCTCGGTAAAACTACAGCCTTGAACTAGTGCATCTCCCGCAATCACGCGACCTGCCAGGGTGCGCAATCTATTGGCGGTTAAGGAGCCACATAGGAATTCTGCCATCACCGCGAGACCTTCCTGCATGGTATCATAATCAGCAAGGCCTGTTCTTAATTGAGATAATGGTTGTTTTGATCCATTGTAATAAGTAAGTACATGCGTTCCTATTTCATGTTGCAACAACGCACTAGCATCAAGCTGAGTCAATTTAGTATTGGAAGGAAGGTAAAATTCACCTTGGGATACCATCATGATGTTTAGATCATCTTTCAGGTGTACTTTTCCTTCAAAATCTGGATCCTGTCGCTTGAAATAGTTGAACTCTTCAAAGGCGAGCTCTTTAAACTTTTGAGCATTCATCAATACGTCAGAGTCCCCTTCTGGCTCCTCTGCAAGTACTGATAGAATATCCTCAGCCTCTTTTTTGAGGTCTTTATCCACGCCTTGAAATAATCTGATGCTGCTGTAGAAGAAATTGCGTGTACCACGTTCCTTGAGCATGGACAGCTGCTTTTCCAGTTCTTCACGTTTCTCATTATAAAGAAAGGCCAGCGCAGGATCGTCTATTTCATCAATGCGCAGATTGAACAATTTGCGTTTGAGCTTATCTGGATCAACGGGAAGCAACCTATAATGATAATCTGGCACCTCCTTATAACCGCTTTCAAAAAATGTTTTTCTGATTTCGTTGATATTCACAGGGGCTACCAGCATGAGCAGGCTGTAAGAAGATTCAATAGCGGTAAGTTCCTGGTCTATTTTATACAACTCTTTATGCACGCTGCGCTTTCCAAGTGCTGTATAACTAGGGATTCCTGAAGTAGTCTGCACCCTGACAAATTCAAAAATCGCTTTTTGAAGCGCACGAGAAAAGTGATCTCTGAATCTTCTAAAAAATACGGGAAACAACATCCCATTGACGTTGCGATAAACAGGAGGCACTTCTATATGTATAAATACCGCACCACATTTTAAGATATCATCTTCATCGCATGGTATAACATTGACTCCATCTATTTGAACTTCTTCGTTATCCACGGTGACGCCTAGATACGGCGCATTATCGCTCACTTTGATTTTATGCAATTCATGTTTTAACGCTTCAATTGAAGCAGGAAGACCAGATTTGGGGGCGTGGATCTTAAAATCTGTTGAGCCCTTGAGTCCACTATAAATATCTACGAGCAAAAAGGCATTATGTTTTCCTGTCATGACCTCGCTTAGCTTGTTGATTAGCATACCGTAATCATAAGTCTCCGTATTGCCAATAATCAAAAAGGAGGCACCACTTTTTACCAGTCTCTTTGTACCAGCATCATGTGTCTTTTTACGATAGATGTATAAAAAAGGTAGGGACGGCTCAAAATGTATGAAGCCGCCACCAGGCATTTCATAGATGCTTCTCAATCCATTATCACAGTTGGCTACCAAATCATCTAGAACCCTGCTGTCCGTCTCAGTAGTTGCGGTACTCAAATTGCCAAAACTTTTATCATGGAAGACAAAATAATGGGTTTAGATAATTTCGGCTTTGTGTTTATAGATACTTTAGTATAATATTTAGCAATAAGGTTTATGAATTATACGCTTTCGCGAAAGCGTAAATAGCACACCTACTAGAATGAAAGGTTTGCGCATCTACCGCTACTAAATTCTTGAAGGCACACTTAAGTTATGTAGATTTAATCCAAATAAGTTTGGGTGGGTTTGCTTTTAACTATTACGATTGAAATTCAAACGGTTGACCGCTATCTTTGCGGCAAATTAAAAAAGGATACATGAGCGCATTAGTAAAATCATCGCTTGCACGTAAATGGGTCATGGCACTCTCGGGTTTGTTTTTGGTCATCTTCTTGACGCAGCACTTTGTGATCAACATCACATCGGTCATAGCTCCCGACACTTTTAATGAATGGTCTCATTTTATGGGGTATAACTGGTTAGTACAGTTTGTTGCTCAGCCTATTCTTATAGGGGGATTGATTATTCACTTTGTGATGGGTATCGTATTAGAAATCCAGAACAACAAAGCGCGACCGGTCAAGTACGCAAAATTTGCTGGAAATGCTAACTCGCAATGGGTGTCCAGAAACATGATTATTACAGGGTTAGTGGTTTTAGCATTCTTAGGATTACATATGTATGATTTCTGGGCTCATGAGATGCAGTACAAATACATCTCGTTTCTTGAAGAGGACTCGACAAGATATTATGCTGAAACCGTAGCTAAATTTCAACCGGTGTGGAGAGTAGTGCTTTATGTGATCTCGTTTGTATTACTAGCCATGCACCTGTGGCACGGCTTTAACAGCTCGTTTCAATCCATGGGTGTGAAGAGTGTGAAGAAAGGCGATGGGCTAAAAAAGTTTTGTTATGCGTGGTCAGTATTGATTCCGGCTGGATTTATCCTGATCGCATTGTACCACCATTTTGTAGGATTACAATAAGAATATTATGGCAGTATTAGATTCTAAAGTACCTAAGGGACCACTTGCAGATAAGTGGACATTACATAAAAACTCGATTAATCTAGTTAACCCTGCAAACAAGCGTAATATAGACGTGATTGTTGTAGGAACAGGTCTTGCTGGAGGTTCTGCTGCAGCAACTCTTGCAGAGCTAGGTTATAATGTCAAAACCTTCTGTTATAATGATTCCCCAAGACGAGCGCACAGTATCGCTGCTCAAGGAGGGATTAACGCTGCCAAGAACTATCAAGGTGATGGTGACTCTGACTACAGATTGTTTTACGACACCATTAAAGGAGGTGATTATAGGTCTCGCGAAGCCAATGTTTACAGACTGGCTGAGGTTTCTTCAAATATTATAGACCAGTGTGTAGCTCAAGGTGTTCCTTTTGCTCGTGAATACGGTGGATTACTAGATAACCGCTCTTTTGGTGGGGTGCTGGTTTCCAGAACCTTTTATGCTGCTGGTCAGACAGGACAACAATTACTTCTGGGAGCTTATTCAGCTCTAAATAGACAGATCAACCGTGGTAAGGTACAGCCTTTCAATCGTCATGAAATGCTCGATCTTGTCGTTGTGGATGGTAAAGCCCGCGGAATTATTGCTCGTAATCTCGTAACAGGTGAGATCGAAAGACACGGTGCTCACGCAGTTGTAATTGCCTCTGGTGGTTATGGGAATGTATTTTTCCTATCAACTAATGCGATGGGTAGTAATGTCATGGCAGCCTGGAGAACCCACCGCCGTGGTGCATTTTTTGCAAACCCGTGTTACACGCAAATTCACCCAACTTGTATACCCGTTTCAGGAGAGCATCAATCCAAACTGACTTTGATGTCAGAATCACTTAGAAACGATGGTCGGATTTGGGTACCTAAAAAAATTGAAGATGCTGAGGCAATACGCGCTGGTAAGAAACGTGGTGTAGACCTTGCAGAAGAAGATCGAGATTACTATCTAGAGCGTCGTTATCCTGCATTTGGTAACCTTGTGCCACGTGATGTTGCATCTCGTGCTGCAAAAGAGCGTTGCGATGCCGGGTACGGAGTAAACAAAACAGGTCAGGCGGTTTACCTAGACTTTGCAGAAGCCTTTGAGCGTTATGGTAAAGTAGAAGCTTTAACCAGCGGTAATAAAAACGCTAGTAAGGAAGAGATCATCGCATTAGGTAAAAAAGTGATTGAGAAGAAATACGGTAACCTTTTTGACATGTATCAAAACATTACCGACGACAATCCATACGAAGTCCCAATGAAGATCTTCCCAGCGGTCCATTACACTATGGGTGGTCTTTGGGTAGACTATAATCTACAAACTACCGTTCCGGGATGTTTTGCTGCCGGTGAGGCTAATTTCTCTGATCACGGCGCTAACCGTCTGGGAGCAAGTGCCTTGATGCAGGGTCTTGCAGATGGATATTTCGTTTTACCATACACGATAGGAGACTATCTAGCTGATGAAATCAGAACCGGTCCTATCTCAACGGATACGCCAGAATTTGAGCAGGCTGAAAAGGAAACTCGTGCTCGTATCGAGAAATTGATGTCTGGAGAGGGCAAGCATAGCGTAGATTATTACCACAAAAAGCTAGGTCTGATTATGTGGAATAAGTGTGGTATGTCCCGTAATGCAGAGGACCTTCAGAAAGCTATGGATGAGATTAAGGCGTTACGTGAGGATTTCTGGCAAAATGTGCGCGTACCCGGTAATGCAGACACTAAAAACCAAGAGCTTGAAAAAGCGGGCCGCGTAGCAGACTTCCTTGAACTAGGTGAATTGTTTGCAAAAGATGCTTTGACTAGAAATGAGAGCTGCGGAGGTCACTTCCGTGAGGAATACCAGACTGAAGAGGGTGAGGCATTGAGAGATGATGAGAACTTTACTTTTGTGAGCGCGTGGGAATATAACGAGAACCCTCGTGATGCTAAGCTTCACAAAGAAGACTTGGTGTTTGAGAATGTGGAATTGAAGACAAGGAGTTATAAATAGTTAATAGGAAACTGTTAATGGTTATTTGTTGTCACTTATATGTTGCTAGATTTTTTCGCTTTCGCGAAAACGACGTAAGCTGAATTCGAAAGCAGGTGAGATGGCTGGAATAAGTTCATTTAAAGATTTAGAATGTTGGAAGAAGGGAAAATCTTTGAGAATCAGAGTTAGCGAAGTGATCAAAACCTTTCCATTAAGTGAAAAGTATGAATTGATCTCCCAGATGCGAAGAGCTAGTAGATCAATTACGCATAATATTGCAGAAGGATATGGACGTTTTCACTATCAAGAAAACATTCAGTTTTGCAGAACAGCAAGAGGCTCGTTGACCGAGCTTAGGATTAAATAGACTGCGCTAGATGTGAAGGCTATATTGATGAGAAAATAGAAAACGAACTAAATGATATGGCTCTTGATACGCTCAAGATTTTAAACGGCTATATCAACTATTTGAAGAAAATAAAAGGCTAGTGGCGATTAACTATTAACGGTTAACCATTAACCAATAACTAAACAAGTTATGAAATTAACACTAAAGGTTTGGAGACAAGCCGGTCCAGAGGCTAAAGGAAAGATGGTAACCTACCCTATTGATGGTGTAGATGGTGATATGTCCTTCCTTGAAATGATGGATATTCTCAACGAAGATCTTATCGCTAAAGGTGAAGAGCCGGTAGAATTTGACCATGACTGTCGTGAGGGTATTTGTGGATCATGTAATATGATGATTAACGGTGAGCCTCACGGTCCACAGAAGTTGATTACGACCTGTCAGCTCCACATGAGAAAATTTAACGATGGAGATACAATTACCATTGAGCCATGGAGAGCAAAAGCTTTTCCAGTTATCAAGGATTTGATCGTGGATCGATCTGCTTTTGACCGCATACAGCAGGCTGGTGGATATATCTCTGTGAATACTTCTGGTAATACTCAAGATGCTAATGCAATCCCGATAGAGAAAGAAAATGCTGATGAGGCATTCTGGTCTGCAACATGCATAGGTTGTGGTGCTTGTGTGGCGGCATGTAAGAACGCCAGCGCGATGTTGTTTACTAGTGCAAAGATTTCACAGTATGCCTTACTCCCTCAAGGAGAGGTTGAGGCAACGCAACGTGTTCAAAACATGGTGCGCCAGATGGATGAAGAAGGATTCGGTAACTGTACAAATACAGGAGCATGTATGGTTGAGTGCCCAAAGGGTATCAAATTGGAAAACATCGCTCGAATGAACCTTGAGTACTTAAAAGCGGAGACGATAGGGTAAATTTTATTGGGAATTAGTATAATTAAAGGTGGAGTTACGTTCTGCCTTTTTTTCTGCCCCAGATTTGATATGTACAAAATTTTGTACATTTTGTTTATATTTGCGGATATTTGATTTATCATGCTTACAGCTACCGTTTCAGATTTTAGGAAAGATATCAAGACTTATCTTGACCGAGTGGTGAAGAATGTTGAAACTTTGATCATCAATCGAGGTAAAGATTCTGGAATCGTGATCATGTCATTAGAAGAGTATAATTCTCTAATGGCGACTAATCATGAGCTATCGTCGAGAGTCAATGAACAAAGGTTGGATTCTGCTATTGAGAAATTAAAGAACAGCAACTCTTTCCAAAAAGAACTTATCGAGAACTGATCAATGAGATATGTCTTTGTGGATGAGTCTTGGGAAGATTATCTGTATTGGCAGAAAACAGAGAAAAAGAAGCTAAGAAAGATCAATGAGTTATTAAAGGCAATAGCTCGAACTCCCTTTGATGGCATTGGAAAACCAGAGCCTTTGAAGCACAAATACGCTGGATTTTGGAGCCGTCGCATTGATAGCGAACATAGACTTATCTATAAATACCAAGAAAATGAAATCCTGATAGCGAAGTGTCGCTTTCACTACGATTAGAATATAAAGCCGAATTGTCCAAAAAATACACTCCAGAAGAACCTATTAAAGTTCCCAAATTCTCTGAGGAGGCCGGCTTTTACACCACTAAACAGCGCTCTCAACAAATGAGTAAGATACGTGGCAAGGATACGAAGCCAGAGATCATGTTGAGGAAGGCATTGTGGGCAAAAGAGTATAGATATCGCAAAGACTTTAAAAAACTACCAGGCAAACCAGATATCGCTATGCCTATTCATAAAACCGCCATTTTTGTGGATGGGGAGTTCTGGCATGGCTATGATTGGGAAATTCGCAAAGAAAAAATTAAGAGCAATCGTGATTTCTGGATTCCAAAGATCGAGCGCAACATGCAACGCGATCGTGAGGTCAATTATTTGCTGGAACAGAAAGGCTACAAGGTCTTTAGATTCTGGTCAAAAGAGGTTTTGAAAAATCTGGATGAGGTGGTTGAAGAGATTGTTACTCATATAAAGCTCCATAAGTAAGGGCAGGTTTATACCTGCCCTTACTTATCACCGGGAGAAGTTCTCCTCTCCACCTTCATCCGACGATCGAGGAACGGCGAGAGGAGTTCATTAAGGGCTAAGGAGTGTGGCTAATCCCTCAAATACTCCTGAGCATCCACCACATTATACAAAGGACTATATTTCATGAATTCATGGAAAAATGCAATATGAGTAGCTCCTTGCAATATTAGAACACGATCGTTTGGCTGAATGTCTGATCTGTTGATGTTAGCAAACATGCGCAAGTTGCGTTTGTAGAAATCGGCGGCGACATCGGCTCCTTCAAAATTGCTATCAGTATTCACGTAAGTGAGTAAATCAGCATTTGCATGTTTTAAAAAGCTGATATATTCTGGAGTGTTGGTAAAACGGTACAATTGCTTGGTGGTCGCTTGTTTTTCAAGCTGGGCAGCTTTTTGCAAAAGTGGCATAAGCTGACCGTAGTATTTTGATATCGCTGGAGTGCCTATGGAATCAGCCATTTGCCCTATGCGACCGTAATCATACGTCATTTTATGGTCTATAGCGATCAAATCTGCGTCGCTGTGACGGGCAATTTGAAAGGCCAATAAACCTACCTCACCGTGAAAGGAGCTAACCTTTTGTGGATTGTTGAGGTAAAGTTGATAAAGGGAATCCATTTCAGTCTGTTGCCCTGGCACAACTTCCACGAGAATTTTTGTGGGTTTGAAATTTTCTGCAAGTTGTTTAGCGAGCTCTGCGATCTCTTTTTGACGATGAGGCAGGCTAGCGTCATAACTGCTTTTATTGGCATCGCTGGTAGCACCCATGTGCCAAGTTCCTAGCAGTAGCACATCTGCTCCATCAAATTGAAAAGCGTTTTCAGTTTCTTCCAGAAGCTGTTGTTCATTGATACTTTGAGCACTTGCTGCAAAACCGATGAATAGTAAGGCGATAATTGTTAATAGGATCGTTTTCATGATTTTTATTTTTGATTACGAGCCAAAACTAGATCCACGACAAGCGCAACAAAGACCCTAATCGATCAGTCCGCAAATTTCATCTATGAAATCAGTTGAGAACTTGAAAATCGATTTCACAGACACAATCTCCCATTTCATCGAGGTATTGACTTTTAATTAGCCTTGAGGTTATAAATTCACAGTATGAAATTAAAACTGGTACGTTTCATTGCTGCCTTTTACGCCTTCTTCCTGCTCATGGAAGTGCTGAGAGAGCTCCTGCGGTCCTCAAAATATGTAGATCAATTTGTGAGTCAGCCGTGGGACATGACGTTGCTCGTTCTGCAATCCTCGGTTTTGTTTTTGGCTTACGCGATTTGTACCTATCTATATTTATACTATCAATATCAAAAGCGGGCTAAATGGTTTCATGTTCTTGCGGCGTTTATCATTGCTCTGGGAATCATTGGGTTAAGGTATCTGGTAGAAGAGGTAATCATCAAATCCATCACCGGTTACGGCAACTACTATGAAGGAACTACCGCTTATTACTACATCGCTGACAATCTGTATTATGCAATTCTTTATACGCTTTTTGGGGTCGCGTATTTTTTCATCTTTTATGGTCAGTTTAAGGAACGACGACAGCGCCAACTGGAATTAGAGAATAAAAAAACCGAGCTTTCCTTCCTGCGCTCGCAGGTTAATCCACATTTTTTGTTCAACATGCTCAACAATATCTATTCTTTGATCAACATGGGCTCCGACAAGGCGCTTGTGGCGACTGACCGGCTCAGCAAACTGTTGCGCTATAGTCTCTATGAGAGCGATGAGATGGTAACGGTGGAACATGAGGTGCAATCCATTCATGACTATATAGCTCTTCAAGAGTTGCGCTTTCGCGAAAGCGTGCAAACCACCATCACCACAGATCCGCAAAGCATTCATCATAAGATAGTGCCGTTTGTACTCATGCCGCTTGTAGAAAATGCTTTTAAGCACGGCGAAGTGACTGATCCCGAAAACCCATTATGTATTGACGTCAAAGTGGTGGGAGAATATCTAAATATCACGATCAGAAATAAAATTGCTGACAGAAACAAAGACGAGGTAGGAGGTATAGGGATTGAGAACCTTGAGAAGCGCTTACAGCTTACCTACGACAATCATCATGTTTTTGAACGTCGCATAGACGACGGCCAGTTTATCATCCATATAAAAATACCCACGCAATGATTAAAGCAGTTTTACTCGACGATGAGCCGCTAGCGCTGGATTTGCTAGAAAGCCATATTTCAAAAACCGAAGGCATTGAGGTCGTGGGGGCATTTACAAATCCCATCGAGGCGCTGCAAGAATTGGAACAACTAAGTCCTGATGTGGTATTTTCAGACATACAAATGCCTGAGTTAAGTGGTGTTCAGTTTACTAAAATCATAGGTTCAAAGACCATGGTTGTGTTTACCACAGCTTACGATCAATATGCGCTTGAAGGCTATGATCTCGATGTAGTGGATTACCTGCTCAAGCCTATCAACCTAGAACGTTTTCAAAAAGCGGTAGTGAAAATTAAGTCCAGATTGCAAAAGTCTACAAGCACAGAACCTGAAAAGACTCCAGACTATATTTTTGTCAAGAGTGAGTATAAAACCCTCAAGATCGATCTAGCTGATATCCATTATATCAAAGGAATGGCAGATTATGTTCAGATCGTCACAGCTGGAGATAAGATCATGACGCTGGAAAACCTCAAACATTTTGAGCAGACCCTACCTCCAAACAATTTTATGCGCGTGCACAAAAGTTACATCATAGCCATGGATAAAATAGAATTTATAGAGCGGAATCGTGCTGTGATTATAGGAGATTACATTCCCGTGAGTGAGACCTATAAAAAAGCGTTTTTTGAGCGGGTGGGAGGTTCTAAGTAGCATCCTCAGCTATATTCACTTATTCTAAGAACAGGTTTGTATCTTCACTCCATGCTCAAATCAAAACTCCCCCAACTCCCAGAATCCATATTTGCCAAAATGACCAAAATGGCAATCGAAAACAACGCCATCAATATGTCACAGGGGTTTCCTAGTTTCTCGACTGATCAAGAACTAAAAGATCTAATAAACAGGGCTGTTCAAGAGGATAACAATCAGTACGCTCCCATGGCTGGATTATTGGATTTGAGGGTCAAAATCTCAAACCTTGTGAGTCATCTTTATGGCGGCAATTACAAACCTGATGGCGAGATTTGCATCACCACAGGAGCGACTCAAGGAATTTACACCGCGATTCAAACTGTAGTACAGAAGGACGATGAGGTTATCATTATTACTCCTGCCTACGATTTGTATGCTCCAGCGATAAAGTTGGCTGGAGGTAGAGTGGTAGAAGTCGCCATGGAATTACCCAGCTTTTCAGTTGATTGGAATAAGGTAGAAGCAGCGATAAATTCCAGCACGAAATTGATCATCGTAAACACTCCACATAACCCATCTGGAGCTATTTTTTCAGAAGACGACTGGGAGCAGTTAGAGCAAATCGTTAGTAAACACGATTTGTACGTTCTGAGCGATGAAGTCTATGAGCACATGGTTTTTGATGGGAAAAAACACCTGAGTGGGGCTTCTAGACCCGCGTTACGAGAGCGCACTTTTATCACGTCTAGTTTTGGTAAGACTTTCCATGTTACTGGTTGGAAATGTGGTTACTGTCTGGCGCCAGAGCCATTGATGAAGGAGTTTCTCAAGATTCATCAACAAGTTGTTTTTTGTGTTAATAGACCCATTCAACATGCCGTGAGTGCTTATTTGACTGATTCTAAAAACTATTTAGAACTCGGAGCATTTTATCAGCGTAAACGAGATTTATTTTTAGAACTGATCAAGGACAGTAAATTCAAATTTGTTCCTACGCCATCGACTTATTTCCAATTGCTGGACTTTTCTGAGATCACCGATGAATCAGATGTGAAATTTGCTGATAGACTGACCCGCGAGTTCAAAATAGCGAGCATTCCTATTTCCGTGTTTATGAATGGTAAAGACCCACAAATGCTGCGATTTTGTTTTGCCAAAGAAAATGAAGAGCTGATTAAGGCAGCTGAGATTATCTCAAAAATTCAAACCGCGTAAGACATATTAGAACCCAAGTAACTCTTTAAATTCTTAGAAATTTTTGATAACCTCAGTTAAAAATTGATAGTTAGACAATCATTTAACAATAAAATCGTCCATTCATCTATCTATTCTATTAAATTCAATTGTCCAAAACTCAATCTCCCATGAATAAAATATTTCTAACTACATTGTTTGGATTGTTATTTTCCTGCGCCTCTCAAAATTCTGATTTAGAGTCGTTTAAAGTCGATGATTCCTCTTATAACATGAAGGATACCTACGCTCAAAAATGGATGGGTGGCGCTACCGGATCAGGTACTGGAATCGATTTATATATCCCTACCCGACTCTTAGGAGATCCCGTACAAGTCCATCAGGTTATTTATAAAGGACAAATAACGGCCGATGCAGATTATACAGATATTTCCAGAGCTATGATTGTTGCCAAATTCAAAAATGAAGAGCACAAGTCTCAAATGACGGAAAATCCCGAGGGAGAATATGGAAACGAACCTCCCATCATGAGCCCTAAAGCAAAAGACCTCAAAGAAGATGAGGCGCTTATCGTATTTTCTAGAAAAGGAAAACGCTATGAAAAAATTTTAAAGAATGTGAAGCAAAAACCAGCTTTGCCTTATCCCAGTATGCCTTCAAAACAATCCTAATGACATTTCATCTATAAGAAACTACGATTGGGTAGATCGATTTTCTGAAAGCTTAACTCATGCCTCACTTTTGATTCATCAAATTGTGAGGCATGAAACTTTTTACACTTTTTACAATATTCACTTTAAGCTTAGTAACGCAAGCTCAAACTACCATTTCTGGAGTCATCACAGACACGGATAAAAATCCATTACTGGGCGTCAATGTCTACCTAGATGGCACTTACGATGGTACAACAACAGATATTGAGGGTAAATTTTTGTTTACCACAACAGAGAAGGGAACGCAAGTTTTTGTCGCGAGTGCCGTAGGTTATGAAGAATATAGACTCGAGGCTGACGTAGCGGCGATGGGCTCTTTGAAGTTACGCTTTCGCGAAAGCTTAAACGAGTTAAACACCGTCATACTAAGCGCAGGTTCTTTTAGTGCGGGAGACAGTTCTAAAGCCAGCGTACTCAAACCTCTAGACGTGGTTACTACTGCAAGTGCCGTGGGTGATTTTGTTGGTGCTTTGCAAACACTCCCTGGAACAACGGCAAATCCAGACGATGGGCGTTTGTTTGTAAGAGGTGGGCGTGCAGAAGAAACTCAAATATTTATAGACGGCAGCCGCGTGTTTAGACCCTTTACGCCTACCACGGGAAACCTACCCACTCGAGGGCGATTTTCACCCTTCTTATTTGACGGGATCACATTTTCTACGGGTGGATACAGCGCTGAATACGGTGACGCACTTTCCAGCGTACTGTTACTCAACACGACAGACTTTCCAGAAGAAGAAAAAACCGAAATAGGTATTATGACGGTAGGCGCCAGCTTGGGAAACACTCAAATTTGGGGTGATAACAGCGTGAGTGTTAATGCCGGTTACATCAATCTAGAACCATACAACAATATCATTCCACAGAACAATAGGTTTACTGATGCCTTTGAGAGCCTGAATGCTGAAGCCGTGTACAGACATAAATTCAAGAAGGGAATGTTCAAGGCTTACAGCGCGTTTTCCTATAGTGATTTTGCCATAGTTCAAGACGACATCAATGTGGCAGACGGTTTTCCCGTGGCGATAACAAACAATAATTATTACGGTAATCTCAACTATCTAGGCGATTTATCAGACTCTTGGAAAATAGAAACAGGAGTAAGCCTTGCACACGATACTAATGATTTGGAGTTTGGAGAAACGGGTATTGATGCGAGTGAGAATGCACTACACGCAAAACTACGTCTCCAGAAACGTTATAACAATTACTTCAAATTCAATGTGGGAGCTGAGCAGTTTTTGATCAATTACAATGAAGATATCGCATTTGAACAAAACAATTTTGACACCGGGATCGATTACGGACTCACCGGCACCTTTGCTGAGGCCGAGATATTTGCGTCAAAGGATTTGGCTTTCAAGGCTGGAATACGAGGTGATTATTATTCTGCCAATGAAAAATTTAAAGTTTCTCCACGTTTGAGCGCAGCGTTCAGTTTGTCTCAGAGCAGTCAGATCTCACTCGCTTATGGTAATTTCTATCAGATCGCGCAAAACAACATTCAGCAATACAGTCCAGACCTTGATACAGAAAACGCTCAGCATTTTATAGCCAACTTCCTGTACAAGAAAAACAACCGTATGCTTCGTTTGGAAGGTTATTACAAGTCTTATGATAACCTGATCACCTTTGACACGGCAGTACCCCAATTTGGTACTGAATTTTCAAATAATGGCGATGGTTATGCCGGTGGCCTGGATGTCTTCTGGAGGGATGAGAAATCAGTCAAGAATCTGGATTACTGGGTGAGCTATTCTTATCTAGACACAGAACGTTTGAGTCGCAATTTTGCCGAAAGCGCCACCCCTAATTTTGCCACAGACCATAACTTGAGCGTAGTAGGAAAGTACTGGGTTGACGACTTAAAATCTCAAGTAGGACTTGCGTTCAACTACGCCAGCGGCAGACCGTTTACTAATGCCAATCAGGAGGGTTTTTTGAACGATAAAACAAAGTCATTCCAGAGTCTCGATCTCAACTGGGCCTACTTGATCGATGACCAGAAGATTCTGTATTTATCAGTAAGTAACGTTTTGGGTAGGGATAATGTTTTCAACTATCAGTACAGCAGCACGCCTGATTCTCAGGGAAACTTTGATCGTCGCGCTATAGGTCAGGCCGCAGACCGTTTTTTCTTTGTTGGCTTTTTCTGGACAATAGGCGGTAACGATAACCAGTTGGATGATTTGTAGAAAATCCCTTGTCAAGAACCATCGATTATGAATACATCTGGAAAAATACATTGATATAAAAGCTCTCCTCTCTTTTAAACTTCCCTCCGACGAGCTTTGCGAGAGGAAAGCATCTAATGGGAGAGAGGTCCCACAATCCATCCTTAGAATATAACAGTTCGGTATATCTCGCTTTCGCGAAAGCGGACCTAGTAATAGTTTTATCCTAAACATTAAAAATCACGATCATGAAAACACTTACCACACTCCTTCTAATCCTTATCGCAATCCCTACAATGGCGCAATCTAAATATGAAAAAGCCATGATGAAGGGAATGGTACTCATGCAACAAGACCTGACACAGGCGGCAGCCCATTTTGAAAGAGTTTCAGCGGCAGAAAAGGATAACTGGCTGCCCACTTATTATGCGGCGCTCGCCTATACAAATAGCTCATGGGGGCAATATTCAAAGGAACAGACGCTCAATTACATGAAAAAAGCACAAGAGTTGATTGACGAGGCTGAATTGCGTTCAGAAAACAATCCTGAGATCATGGTACTTCAGGCCATGCTCAATACGTGCTGGATTACTTATGACGGCGCGGTGTACGGCATGAAATTATCGGCTCCCACGACTGCCATTTATGAAAAAGCACTCGCCATGGCTCCAGAAAATCCTCGAGTAGTGAGCAATCACGCGCAATGGATGATGGGGTCTGCAAGGTATTTTGGCAAGGATGTTACTCCGTACTGTGGCAAACTTGAAAAAGCAGTAGAACTTTTTGGGAAAGAAACCCGTAATGGTTTTGAACCTACCTGGGGTAAAGAACGCGCCGTTCAAGCACTAGAAAAGGATTGTAGGGATTGAAAAAGCTCCCCCTCTTTGTTTACATCCTACATGAAAGAAGGATGATACCAAAAGCATATTCAGATTTTATAATATGGAACTCCCTCTCCTTTGGAGAGGGCTGGGGCGAGGTCATCACGAGATCAAAAACACAAGAGTAAAAAAGCTCCCCTCTCCACCTGCATCCGTTGACTGAGGTACGAGGGAGGGGAATGCAAAATCGCTGGGGCGATACATGACACTTCCACTAGATTAGAGGTTGCATACCCCAAACGCTTCAACTAACTTTATGCGGATTCATTAACTGACCGCATCATGAAGCATCTCCTTTCTTTCCTAGCTTTTTTTATCGTCTTTGTTTCCTGTACCGAGAAAACTGAAGAAGAAAAGATAGAGGAACAACGTAATGAATTTTTCAGATTTAGGGCTCACATCTCAGAAGTTACGGATAATGAAATTTCCACAAGCGAGCCCATCACCATTAGACTCAATGAACCTGTAGAAGGATGGATTCCAGGTCAAGAATTATCTAACGATCTGTTTGAAACAGATCCTAGCGTGTCTGGAACGGTTAAGGTGATGGACGCTAGGACTCTTTCTTTTATCCCGGCAGAACCCTTAGAGCAGAACACGGAATATGAGGTACAATTTCATCTGGGCGATATCATAGAAGTAGGTGAGGATCTACAGACTTTCACGTTTAGGGTCAAGACTATCAAACAAGATTTTATCGTTCGCACAGAATCAATTGCAGCATACGACCGGGAGTATCAATATCTGGATGGATCCATTTCAGCAAGTGACTTGATGGAATTGACAAATGCCAAAAAACTGATTAAAGCAAAACTCAATGGTAAGGACCTACCCATCAAATTTAACGGGAACCCAGATTTAAGCAAGTATTTTTCATTCAAAATAGACAGCATCAGGCGACCTGTTGATAACGATACATTGCTTATAGAGTGGATTGGCGACGCTATCAAAGTCGACGATCGAGGTAGTTACAAAGTTCCCATTACTGGAAAAAACAACTTCTCAGTTACAGGCATTCAAACGATCACCAGCGGTTCTAAACATATTCTCGTTACTTTTTCTGATCCTATAAAGAAAGGTCAGAATCTGGATGGTCTAGTCAGCGTCTCAGGAGTTGAAAATTTACAGCTAGAAGTTGATGAGAACGAGCTTAAGGTTTTTCCCGCTACATCCATAAAAGGGACAGTCCAAGTTGATGTTTTTAAGGGAATACAAAGTGTGGACGGCTACAAGCTTAAGATGCCCTTCTCCCAGCAAATCGCTTTTGAGCAAATTGCACCTACGGTTTCTCTGGTAAAATCAGGAACCATTCTACCCTCATCAAGCCGGTCAAAAATCAATTTTAAAGCTGTAAATCTCAACGCTGTTGAGGTCTGGGTGTATAAAGTTTATGAAGATAATGTCTTGCAGTTCCTTCAGAATAACAATTTGGATTCAGACTCAAATTTGAGACAGGTAGGACGGCCCATCGCGAGACAAGTCATTGACCTGAGAGAGTCTGGAAAAGATGTATCTGTATACAATACTTATTCTTTAGATCTAAAAGATATTTTACAGACTGATTCCGGAGCATTATATCGCGTAGAATTCAAATATCATTTTGAATACAGCGCCTATAATTGTGCAGGTGGTACGGCGGTTACCGTTGAGGAAAAGAAGCAGATTGATTTTGACGCACCTTTAGAAACAACTAATTGGGATACATATCAAAGTTATTATTACTACTATGATGATTATGATTACGATTACAACTGGCGTGACCGAGAAGACCCTTGCACACCATCTTTCTATCGTGACAAATCAGTTACTACTAATATTTTGGCGAGTGATCTTGGGGTCATAGTAAAGAATGGAAGCAACGGTAAGTACGTTTTTGCCATTAGTAATATCGTCTCTACAGAACTTATAGGTGGAGCAAAAGTTCAGCTTTTCAACTACCAGCAGCAAGAAATAGCAGAAACCGCTTCTAATCAACAGGGCATTGCAGAGGTCAAAACGGACTCCAGAGCCTTCTTTGCTAAAGTGAGCCATGGAGGTCAGGTTAATTACGTACGTCTTGACGATGGAAATTCACTTTCAGTAAGCAAGTTTGACACTTCAGGTAAGAAGTTGGAAAAAGGATTGAAGGGTTACATTTATGGTGAACGAGGCGTATGGAGACCAGGAGATAATATTTATCTCACTTTCGTCTTAAACGATAAGGACAATCCGCTACCTAGTGACCATCCCGTAAATCTTAAGTTCAGAGATCCCAACGGGAAACTGATCAGTACAGAAACCCTCAAATCAGGTTTGAATGGCTTTTATCAGTTTGATCTGGGAACAGATGATACCGCACCTACTGGAAACTATAGCGCAAGTATCGAGGTAGGTGGCGTCACTTTCAACAAAACCGTTAAAGTCGAAAACATCAAGCCCAACCGTCTTAAAGTCGAGCTTGATTTTGAGGATGAGGTAATCAAGAGTGGTGGCAACAATTCCATTGATCTTTCCTCACGATGGCTGCACGGAGCTACGGCAAAATCGCTCAAGGCAGATGTAACGGTCAAGCTTCTCCCTACTACTACAAAGTTTAAAAAATACGACAGCTACACCTTTGATGATCCGGGTAAGTTTTTAGATATTCAGGAGCAGGAAGTCTTCAACGGCCGTCTCAATTCTGAAGGAAAGGCGACGCTAAATTTTGAGCCCAACATCAACGGCGAAGCGCCAGGAATGCTGAAAGCTTATTTCTTGACTAAAGTGTATGAAAACGGCGGTGATTTCAGTACTAATGTGGCGACTCAAGAATACTCTCCGTTTGAATCCTATGTAGGTATCGACACACCTCCTGGAGACCAACAACGCGGCATGCTGCAAACTGATACCAAACATAAAATAGACGTAGTAACACTCAATGAGGACGGCTCGCCTAAAGCAGTTGAAAATATAGAGGTTAAAGTCTACAAGGTAGATTGGAGATGGTGGTGGCAAAGCCAGTCGGGCAGCCTCTCACGCTACGAGGCGCGTAATTACCGCGATCAGGTTTTGAATACTACGGTAAGTACAAGCAATAATGGAAAAGGTCAGTTTGAGTTTGAATTGAAGTACCCAGACTGGGGCAGGTATTACATACGCGTTTTAGATCCCAATTCTGGGCATTCTGCAGGTAAAATTGTCTACGTGGACTGGCCCGGATGGGCAGGAAAGAGTAAAAAACTGGATCCAGAGATGGCTTCCATGCTCGTTTTTAATGCAGATAAGGAAAAATACACCGCAGGAGAAACTGCTCGCATCACATTTCCCTCGGCTGCTGGTGGTCGCGCTCTGGTAAGTGTTGAAAATGGAACTGAGGTTCTGGAAGCGCAATGGGTAGATACTGCTGCAAAGCAAACCCAAGTCGATATCCAGACTAAAAAGAGTTTCGTTCCTAACGTTTTTGTGAATATCACCTATTTGCAACCGCACGCCAATACCGCTAACGACTTACCCTTACGTATGTATGGCGTTATTCCGCTTATGGTGGAGAACAAGAGCACGCACCTGGAACCCGAGATCAAGATGCCGCAATCCTTGCGACCAGAAAGCGAAGTAAATATCACGGTGAGTGAGAAAAACAATCAACCCATGACTTACACGCTCGCCGTAGTGGATGACGGTTTGCTGGATTTAACTAATTTCAAGACACCTAACGCGTGGAATTCTTTCTACGCTCGCGAGGCATTGGGCGTCAAAACTTGGGATATTTATGATGACGTGATCGGTGCTTACGGTGGGCGTATCGACGCGGCTTTTGCTATAGGTGGTGATGGCAGCGCAGATGCAGCAAAGGCAAAAAAAGCCAACCGATTCAAGCCCCTGGTCGTGCATTTAGGTCCTTTTTATCTCCCTGCCGGCGAGAGTAAATCGCATACGATTAAGATTCCTAAATATGTAGGTTCGGTGAGGACTATGGTTGTTGCTGGAAATGAAGACAGCGAGGCTTATGGAATGGCACAAGAAACCACGCCTGTGAAAAAACCATTGATGATGCTGGCATCGCTTCCGCGAAAGCTGACTCCGGGAGAGACCGTGAAATTACCGGTAACTGTTTTTGCGATGGAAAAGTCGGTTAGGGATGTTTCTATCAAGCTCAAGTCATCGGCCTATTTTGAGTTGCTCAATGGCGATACACAAACGCTTTCATTTACCGAAACCGGTGACCAGATGGCTTATTTTGAAGTTAAGGTAAAAGAGAAAATCGGTATTGCAAAAATTGATCTCAACGCTTCCAGCGGTGCAGAAAAAGCCAGTTACAGTACAGAAATCGACGTGCTCAATCCTAATCCGTTTACTACGATTTCAAATCGCATTTCTGTGGAAGGTAACGGTTCAGAAACGCTGACCATTGAGCCTTTTGGGGTGCTGGGGAGCAACAGCGCCACGCTTACGTTTTCAAACTTGCCTCCTCTGGATTTGGGCAGACGCATGAATTATCTCATCCGCTATCCGCACGGTTGTGTGGAGCAGACTACGAGCGGTGCGTTCCCACAGCTTTATCTGCCAGATTTTGTCGAGCTATCTTCTGAGAAGAAACAACGCATTTCCCAAAACATAAAAATGGCGATCAACCGCTTGAACAGTTTCCAGCAACCTAATGGCGGATTTTCTTACTGGCCAGGTTACGGTCGTGCAAACGACTGGGGAACGAGTTACGCCGGGCATTTCTTGATCGAGGCAGAGCGTGCGGGCTATAGCCTTCCGCTATCTTTTAAGAGCAACTGGATCAAGTACCAGAAAAAAGCGGCAAAGGAATGGCGCTATGATAACGGCAACGACTTGATTCAAGCATATCGTTTATATACCTTGGCGCTTGCTGGTGCAGCAGACCTTTCTTCTATGAACCGCTTTCGCGAAAGCGGAAACCTCTCAAACGACTCTAAACTGCGACTGGCAGCCTGCTATGCGATTGTAGGGCAGAAAAAGGCGGCCGAGTCGCTCGTCCAAAATGCTAACATTAATTTCTCGCCCAGTCCCAACGATTACCGCACTTACGGTAGTCCGCAAAGAAATAGGGCGATGGCACTAGAAACTTATATACTAACTGGTAACAGGGAAAAATCCAGAGATCTTATGGAGACGATAGCCAAGCGCCTATCTGCAAGCGATTACCTGAACACTCAGGCGATTTCCTACAGCCTAATTGCTGTGGCGCAATACGCTCAAAAATATGCCAAAGACCCTGTCGAGGTTAGCTACGAGCTCAACGGCAAGATAGAAACACTCAAAACCGATAAAAGTACCGCCCAGCGCGACCTAGAAATTGAAATGGACGATGTCCAAGTGAAAATTTCAAATGCCTCGAGCGAGATGGTTTTTGTCAACTATTCGGTGACCGGGAAATTACCCGTAGGTCGTGAGCAGCCCGCTCAGAGCAATTTGAAGGCCGTTACCACCTATACTGATCGCGATGGAAATCGAGTAGATATCAACCGCTTGAATCAATCTACGGAGTTCATCGCTACCACAACGGTAACAAACACTTCTGGATTGAATGTTAACGATTTGGCTTTTACGCGTTTTCTACCATCGGGTTGGGAAATCGTAAACACTCGTTTTACGGATTATGGGGACAACACCGGCACCACAGGAGTAGAATATACTGATATCAAAGACGATCGAGTAAACTACTATTTTGACTTAAATGCCGGCAAAAGCATCACGCTCAAAACAGTCATTAACGCTAGTTACCTTGGTAAATATTATCTACCAGGAACACAATGTGAGGCCATGTATGATGAAGATTACCTCGTACGTGAAGCCGGCCGCTGGGTGGTGGTGGAGCGATGAGTTGGAGATACAATTAAAAAAGAGATAAGTCCTGTTTCAGAATAATGTCAAGTCGAGCGATCGTCGAGACTGTTTTGGATTCTCGATAATTAATCGTTCTCGACTATCGCTCGAACTGACATTGGTTGATGTTATTTTGTTGTACATAGATTAGATTATTTCTTTTGAAATAATCTTTGGTATAAGAATTATGAGAACCTATCCGTTTTATATCTACATCCTCGAGCGTTTACTTTCAAACGCAGGCCAGTAAAATTGATATGGCATGAAATGGTTAATGATGTTTTTCAAGCCATTCATTTTGAAAAGCGCATTAAGAAATGGTCAGCAGCTAAAAAGCGCGCCCTTGCTAGTGACGATTTCGATCGATTGAAGTTGTTGTCTCTTTGTCAAAATGATATCACAAGCGTTTTTGCATCCAGCGATTATGTTCCAAAGAAGTTGAGAAATAAAAATTTAATAATCAAGGTGTCAAGTCGAGTCCGCCGCGGCGGAAGACTGATTCGGATTCTCGATGTAAAATCGTTCTCGACTGCCTCCTGTTCTGGACTTTGATGAAATTAAGAGCTACAAGCTCTAACGGTGAAAAATTTACAAGGTAGATTATTATAGGGTATTGAAACTGTCAAGTCGAGCGATAGTCGAGACTGATTTAGTTTCTTCATGCTTACTCGTTCTCGACTAAAGCCTGTCCCGAGCAGCGACGAAGGGCTCGAACTGACATCATCAAATTTTACAAAACAAAAATTTTGCTTTTACATTTTCATTAACTGGACTGCATGAGAGAGCTTCATAACTTCTCACAAACTTTACGCTATGTCGATTTTCTCTAAGATAAAAGGAACCATGGATCTACTGAAAAAAATGGATCTAGACCAACTGGCCGCACTCAATAAAAAGATTGATCTCTCAAAGGTCATGCAAACGGTAGGAAATCTGGACGATCGGCAGCTGGCGGGTCTGATGAAAATGCTGTCTACCAAAAAGAAGAAAGGACAAAGCAAACTACCGCCTATCGATGGTGATTTTTACAATCTCAGTCTGAAACTGAATGAAAAGCAACGTGAGATCCAGCTCAAGGTGCGCAACTTCATGGAAGATGAGGTGCAACCCATCGCAAATGATTACTGGAACCGCGCAGAGTTCCCGCATGATCTCATCCCCAAAATGGCACAACTCAACATCGCCGGTATCGCTTACAAGGGTTACGATTGCCCAGGAATGGATTTTGTTACCGAGGGCATCATTGCCGAGGAAATCGCGAGGGTGGATGTTTCTATTTCTACGTTCTTTGGTGTGCACAGCGGTCTCGCCATGGGATCCATTTATCTGTGTGGTAGCGAAGAGCAAAAACAAGAATGGCTACCACAAATGGCGCGTATGGAAAAGATAGGAGCCTTTGGACTTACCGAACCCGATACCGGTAGCGGGATCGCCGGCGGTATGGAAACCACCTGCCGTAAAGAAGGCGATAGTTGGATCCTCAACGGTCAGAAAAAGTGGATCGGAAACGCCACCTTTGCCGATGTAGTCGTGATCTGGGCAAGAGATGTGGACAGCAACCGTGTAAAAGGTTTTCTCGTACGAAAAGGCAATCCCAATTTCCATGCAGAGGTCATGCCCGATAAAATGGCGTTGCGTACTGTACAAAATGCCATCATCACACTAAACAATTGCGCCGTTCCCGAAAGCGACCGCCTACAGGAGGCCAACTCCTTTAAAGACACCGCCGAAGTCTTACGCATGACCCGCGCGGGAGTTGCGTGGCAAGCAGTAGGTTGTGCTCGTGGTGCCTATGAAAACGCATTGAAATACACCAAAAAGCGAGAGCAATTTGGTCGACCTATTGCCAGTTTCCAGTTGGTTCAGGATCATTTGGTGGAGATGATATCCAACTTGACCAGCATGCAAACGTTGTGTTTTCGCTTAAGCGAAATGCAGGACGAGGGCATCCTAAAAGATGAACACGCCTCCCTTGCCAAGGTCATTTGCTCCATGCGTACCCGCGACATTGTTTCCCGAGCTCGCGAAGTCATGGGCGGTAACGGTATTTTACTGGAACACAACGTCGCCCGCTTTGTCGCCGACGCTGAAGCAATCTACAGCTACGAGGGCACCAAAGAAATCAATAGCCTAATCGTAGGAAGAGCGATTACGGGTTATAGTGCATTTGTGAGTTGAGAAAAGATGAGAGGACTTTCGAAAAATAATTATCTTTATTGAAATCTTAGGTCTAGTTGATCTTCTACAAAAGAATTAAAGTCGCTAAGAATAGGCTTTTTAAATCTTGAAGATTTCAAAAGTAAATCGCTAGCTAAGGCGACAATTGCTGATCCGCTTTTTGTGTTTTGTATTACTTGAAATGTTGGCGAAAAATTGTTTTCTACTAAAATAGTAGATATCAAATCGTCTGCAAAAACCGTAATTTGATGTTGTAACCAAATTGATCTTTTGAAAAAATGCGTAGCATTTGTTTCATTACTATTTTCTATTTCGGTTTTAAATTCCGTGACTTTCGCTCTTAACCTTCTGTCATACTCTTCAAAAAAATCTTTTTCTGTCATTGGATCTTTATTAGCATTGATATTTATTCATTCGATACTTGAGGTAAAGTGATTTTTGAATGAATGAGAAGAATAGAAAACATGTAATTCTTAAAATCAATCACTTTAAAGAAATATTTCAATTCCAGATTCTCTTACTTTCCCTTTTCTCCAGTTCTTCAAGTAAACTATCCATTACTTTCTCGCTATGTCCGCCTTCAATCATTGAGTCCATTATTTTGCGAGAGGTTTCCGACCAGTTAAGATAGATCTCGGTTTGTTCGTCGGTAAAGTTGTATTTCCTTTTTGTTCTGTCAAAACTTGACATATTATAAGGATATTTTTCTTTAGCCTTATTAAAAATTACTGCATTGACACTACCAATGTTTTCATCACCGAAATATTGTCTAATTGAATTAGTCAGATTGTTGGCATTATTCACAAACGCACGCATTCCTCCTTTGTAACGTTGTAAACTATGTTGCATTTTTAACATGTCATCAGTTGAACTGTAGTAAATTGTTGTATCTCTTTTATTACCAATAACAGGAAAATAATCTAGGGAGTCAATTTTTGTATCCCAAGCAAATTCCCAATTAAATCTAAATTTAATTATCGCTTCCGAAATTTCCTCTGGTAATAATGGGTTGAAAATATAATCATCAACTTTCATGTACCACGAAAACTGTTCTGGTAAGTAGATATCGTAATCAAGCTTGTAATCTTGCCAGGTTCCTACAGCATAAACATTTCCTTCCTGTTGAGCATGCCCTAACATCCAATGTTTATACTTTGGGTACATAGTGATAACAATCTCTTCTTTCTGTAAAACATCTACCAGTTCAACTACTAAATCTAGTTGTTCCGTTTTGACTCTATCATCTAAAAATTTTTGATACGCTACATAACCCAGATATAATGTTAAAACGGATACAATCAAAGACAATATAGAAAGTATGTTCTCAAAGGAAAAGTTTGTTATTTTTCGATTTGACTCCTTAATGTAAATGATCTCAGCAGCTCTATCCTTTCCTTTTTTGACCTTCCTATTTTTCTTTTTGCCCATTTCGAACTAAATATCTTGTATAAAAAATTACTTCTCCAACCCCTTCCTCAACACCTCTTTAATCCCTTCCAAGTTCTCTGTAAATTCCATCATCTGGCTTAGGATTTGGGACATGTTGTTGCCACCCAATCCTTTGAGCTTGTTGTTTTTCTGGAAAATGGCTTTGATCTCGTTCCAGCGTTGTTGCTCTGTGTCAGATAAGTTGTTGATCAGCTCTTTGTATTTGAGCAAATTGGCTTCTGCGGCGCTGGTTAGGGTCTGGGACTCACTTTCATAGTGAGATTGCAATAGCGTTTGCAGCTCCTTATCGTTCATGATGGGAACGACCTTTGCGACAAGTTTATTCATATCACGATAAGAACCTTGAAGTTTAAACGCTGGCTCGGTGCGGTATTCATCTTCCATTCCCGCGCTGTCGATGTAGGTTTCGTTTACCTTAAGTACGGTATCCCTGATCTTGACCACTTTTTCCAAAACAGTCACATAATCTGCAATCTCTTGCGTGCTGTGGTTGCCTTCTAATTCCATTTCTCCGAGGGCTGAGGCGCCTCGAAGCCCGCCTTTGGAATTCTCCACCCGATCCAGCAACGCATACACATCATCAAAATTTCTATTACTCAACTGCTGTAATACCGGATTACTGGTCAGCGCATTCTCGATCAGACTGAGTTCAAACAAGTGCGCGGTGTCGCCAATGATATCTCCCAGATTGTAGATATCGGCACGGTTGGCGAGCATGTCTGGGATCTGGAATTTATCGCCGCTCTCGGTATAAGGGTTACCCGCCATGATCACACAGAATTTCTTGCTGCGCAGATCGTAGGTTTTGGGCTTGCCGTTATAAACTCCCTCGATTTTACGTGTACCATCAGAAAGACTTATGAACTTCTGTAAAAACTCCGGATTACAATGCTGAATATCGTCAAGATACAGCATCACATTATCACCCATCTCAAAAGCCAAATTCAGTTTCTTCAACTCCTCCCGAGTTGCGGCATTGTTTGCCGCCTCAGGATCAACTGAGGTTATTTCATGTCCTATCGCCGGCCCGTTGATCTTCATAAAAATCAGCCCAAGTCGATTAGCGACGTATTCCATCAATGTCGTCTTACCATAACCAGGTGGCGAGATCAGCAGCAACATTCCCATCCGGTCTGTACGCTTGGTATCGCCTACGGTTCCCAATTGCTTGGCAAGATTGTCTCCTATCAGCGGGAAATACACTTGGTCAATTAGCTTGTTACGCACAAAGCTGCTCAAAACGCGAGGCTTGAATTCTTCCAGTCGCAATTGTTCTTTCAATTCTTCTGTGACCTCATGTCGGGCTTTTCTAAAAGCATTAAAAGCGGGAACATCATTTTTGACAAATTGCTCTAAAGCCGATACAAACTCATGGTAGTTGAATTGAAAACTACCATCATTTATCGTGGAATGAGTCCCTTTGAGATTTTCAATGATTTCGTCAGGTGCAATCGCATTAATTTCCTCTGCTACGGGCTCTCCGTAAAGGATGTTTGCGACGCATTCGTCAACATATTTTTCATTTGGCAGACTGATCTTGTCGAAGTCGTTTTGATTTCTCGATTTTGCGTCTACTTCATCGCGCTTCGACAGGCTCAGCGTGACACCGTTTTTAGAAGCATTGTTTTTCGCAAATGCACCTACCCACAACCTTACTAACTCCACCTTTGCAACATCAGTTTTACAAGACGCTAACGCCGATTTAAATCGCTGCTCTGCTTTTTGTTCTTTCAGCTTTTTCTCAAAGGCTTCACGCAAACTTGCAGCGTTGTGGCTGACTATGAATTGATCGTTGTCTTTAAGTTCATAAAATAGGTATTCGGCGACTTTTCTTTCGGAGATAAAGTCGTTGCTTGTCAGACTGAGCTTGTCGAAGTCCTTTTTCCGATCTCTTTCAACTACGTTAGCATCGCGCTTTGACAGAGCCTGTACCGAGCTTGACGAGGTGCTCAGCTTCACACTCTCTTTCAAGGCTTTTTCAATGTTGTTTACCACAACCTCATACTCCCTACTCTCAGGAAAAACCTCCAAAACAGCTCCCGCATTTTTAATATTTTGGTCAAAATCCTTGCGCTCTTCCTCACTCAATCCGTACCAAAACAACTGCGCTGCCGCCCGAACTTCTGGTGCGTAAATCAATAATCCCAGATCGCGATGCTTGTGCACCAAGGTTTTTAATATCTGCGTGGCATCCTGATCATGTACACCTTTTACAAATCCTGCGGTATAATCACCGCTGGCGCGTTCTTTTACCAGTTGCTCCAGATCTTCATCGGTTACGGTAGCCAATTGCTCCTTATCCAGCGATTTAAAAACAGAATAGGCCAAATAACTTGATCGATAGACTCGCGCATTTTCAGAAACTAGATCCTGATCCCACAAATGACGGCTGGCACTCAGCGTCTCGTTGTGCAATTCTTGATAGAAATCGGTACCGGTCAAATGGTAATAAAGCCCGTCGTTTTTATAAACAATGGTCAGATCCAGCTGCTGTTTGTTGACACCAAATTTGTGTTTCCCCAGCTTGATGATGTTATCGCCGTCCTCGTAAAGTTCGTTTTTGTCCTTGAGCTTACGCAACGCATCTTCACGCGAAGTCTTCAAAGCCGTCTCGATTGCCTCGGCTTTTCCAGCATCTTCCAGCTCGCGCAGCTGCACGACGATGTCGCGCATCTTATTGATCATCAAATCGCTGGCGAAATATCCATTGATTTCAGTAGCAGTTTCAAGTGATTGCGCACGTTTTTGTACACCTTTGATGATGCGGTCTGCGGCATTTTTGAGCGCGATGGCTTTTTTATTGCGCGCCTCGACCAGACTGTTTTTACGATTGTCAAAAGCCGCATAAACCTCCTCGCGCTTTTCAATGATCTCGGTAATGTACTCGTCAAAATCGGCAAAGCGGCCCTCCAATTCTTCCAGCTGGATCGCGATCTTGTTCAGAAACTCATCACATTTTTCGGGCGTATTGGCGATGTCCAGATAATTGATGATGCTCTGGTCGATCAGCTTGAGTTGCGCGGCAAAATCGGCTTGTGCCTCTTTTTTCCCGACGCTCTTGATCTTGTTTTTGATCGCCGCCTTAACCTGATTAATGGTCGCAAAAATCAGCGAAATGTTCTCGATGATACGCGTGGATTGCGAGGTGTCCTCAATCTCTAGATTGCTCACGATCTCGATAAGCAGTTCCAGATCTTCCGCAATCTGATTGACCTCTTTTTCCAGCGCCTTGATCTCAATCACCTTACCAGCATCGGCAAGAGCTTTTTCTTTTTCGGCAACAGCTTCATGGTAGGGAGCCAGCGCCTTATCGTCCAGCAAAAAAGTCACCGCACGCCGCGATATGGTCTCGTTTTGCTTGATGATCTGCTCCTCGATGCCCTTGATAAACGCCTCGTCCACATACCGCACCTCATACAGCCCGATCGCCTCGCCGCGCAAGGTCCGCAGCTGTGTGAGCAATTGCACAAAGTCATTAATGCTCTTAAAGCTGGTACTTTTTATTTTGGACTCTAATTCATCCCGCTTTCGCGAAAGCGTGCTCGTTTCCAGCGCCGCCTTTTTACGCAGTTCCTTGACCTTTTCAAACTCATCGATCGCAGCATTTGAGGCTTTATTTATCTCCTGCAACGGAATATTCAATTGCTGCGTTTCCTCCTCGTTAATCCAATAATAGGCATCGAGAATGTCCTTACTCGCATCGGCAATATCGTCGTAAAGTCCCTCATAGCTGTCCTGTTTATTGAGCAGCGTGATGAGCTCCTGCGCCTCTGCCATCGCCTTCACGATATCCTTGTTGCCGATCTTGTAGAGCAGCGTGTCCTGATGCTCAGACGGCATGATGTCGCTCTTCATAAACGGCGTTTGCCAGATCTGCATCATGTGGTGGCGCGTTTGCTCCTCCTCACTACGGAAATAGCACAACTGCCCGCCCTCCATGATCGTGAAACCGCCGCAGCGTATGGGCGTTTTCACTTCCTGATCGATGACGTTGTACTGCATGAGCACGTAGTCGCCAGTCTTGAGGTTGTAAAAAATGTAGAGATGATCCTCACCATTAGGCGATGCGATGCGTTTTAAGAATTTCAGATCGCTGGAGACGCTGGGGAAGACATTGTATTGACCCGTTTGCAGGTAGTAACCATCGGGAAAGATGATCCCTTGATCGTCTGGTAGCAGCACGGCAGCCTGTGCGATGCTGTCGATTTTCTCTACCTCTTTAATCTTGTGGTTGTACACAAAATACCGCGGTGCCTCCTGAAAAGGCTTGATTTCCATCACCACCAGATTTCCAAGATCGGCATAGCGGTACTGTCCGTCGTCCAATGTTTGGTCGCGGTGTTCCACCTCCTCGCGATAAATTCCCTGTCCATCGTCGGTATTGTCCTCAATTTTGATGGTCAGGTCGCCGCCAATGGTTTCTACGAAAACTTTTTCGGCAATGGAAACGTGAGCATGCTCGCCGTAACGCTGGTCGTCACGACCCGCTTCCTTCCAATTGAAACCGTATTGCGCAGGAAAACGTACTTCATGCTCACTACGGTTGTCGATATAACTCAGCGTATCGCCATCAATCAGCCATTTGAACGATTTCACATCGGTCACGCTATCACTCAGCTGAAATACCATGTGCAGGTAATTGCCCATGATCGCAAATCTGGAAAAGATCGTGTTGCGGTAGTATTTGTAGAGGTTTTGGAAGTCGGTTTGAAAGGTGGGGTTATTGATGATTTCTAGACCTGTTGCGCTTTCGCGAAAGCGTAGCGACGCTTGCGAAGCGTCCCTACCACGTTGGGGCGCAACGCTTGCGCCCTCATTTTCTTTACCATTTTCTGATCCTGCTGCGGACGCTTGCTTAGAGGGCGCTTGCGAAGCGCCACTGCCAGCACCAGCGCCAAATTCGTAAACGCTAAAAACGTCGCTCAACACAACCTCCGTACGCAACCCGAAATGCACGTTATACCCAAAAATGCTGTACTTGCCTATAGTCACGATGTCGCGTGCGATACAGTTATGCTCTGTATTCACCCGATCGTTTGCGATCAACTGCGTTTCCAGCGATCCAAAGACCTTTTTGCGCTCCTCGTTGAGCGCAGCGAGTCTTTTTTGCAGATCGTTTTTCTGCTTCAGGAGCCTGCTCTGGATGATCTCGTAGGTTCCTGAGTCGAGGCGTGACGCCTCGTTGGGGCGCTCGCCTGCGTTGGTGCGCTTTGCAAGCGCCCCTTCAGGGTTCTTATCTTTATCTACGGGCGCTTGCGAAGCGACCTTACTGCTTTCTTTCATTTTTCTTTCTGCTTTACGTTGGGACGCATCGCATGCGTTCTCGAGGTAGTTGACGCTAGGCCTGCGTCTGAGAGCTGAGATTGGAGCGGTTGCGAACCGCCCTTACTAGTATCGAGATCACGTTGGGGCGCATCGCATGCGCCCTCTATAAGAGCTCTTTGAGCCTGTAGAGGATTATTCTTGATATACTGCTCGATATTTCGATAGGCCCGATCGTTTCTGATGATATGCTCGTAGTAGTTGCGCGTCCATATGGTTTTTTCGCTTTCGAGTTGGCGGGCTAAAGAAATTTCGGTAGGAGAAAGATCTCCATATGAGGACGCTTGCCAAGCGTCCTTACCGAAAGCCCGATCCCGTTGGGGCGCTTCGCAAGCGCCCTTTTCCGATATCCCTTTTATCATTGCATTGCCGTAGCCATCGCCAAAACTTGTTGAGTTACCGTTCCTTTATAGCCTCTGATGATCGTGCTTAGCGATTTGACTTTGGCCATGTGCTTTCCAGCCACTGCTCCTGCTCGTCTTTCCCGTTCTGCATCATCAAGTTTTGGTTGATCGCTTGCTTCTTTCAATCCGATAATCATGTGAACGTGATCTGGCATGATGATGTATTCGCCAAAATGGACTTCAGGTCTCAAATCAAGCGTTCTACGCCATTCCATGTCAGCTATTTTTCCAAATTTGTTCAAATGAACCTTTCCGTCTATGATCCTGCCGAATACTGGTAACCGATTACGTGTGGTAATCGTCACGAAATACCGGTAATCTCCCGCGTAATCGTGCGATTTAAGCCGTATGGATCTGCGATGGAATTTTTTCATTGATTTTAGATAGGTTGGGACGCTTGCAAAGCGTCCCATAAGATATCTACTATGATTAAATCTTTTATCTAGAAAATGGAACCTTTTGAGGGCTGATGCGATCCGCCCCTAGCGTAACTGCCTCAACGTCTTCCCTGAGATCCCAAGACCCTGTGCCATATTCAGCAGATTGCTGAGCATGGTTTTTTCCTCGCGGTCACCCGACTGGTTTTGCAGGTTGTTCAACAAGTTTGCAATCGTGAGGTTCTTAATGTCCTCGCTGCTAATGTTGTACTTATCAGCGAAATCGCGCACTTTTTCCAGCAGGTTACCTTTGACCTCGTCACCGCCCAAAATGGCTTCTTTGACCTCTTCAACGGTTTCAGAATGCTTGACAAGCCTGTCGTATCCTTTAGCTTTGGTAATCTGACCGATGATCTGCTCAAAGAACATGGTCTCACCACCAACGATGTCGATGTTTGCCGCCTTAAGCGCATCGCCAATGACCTTTGCTTGCGCATCTGCAATATCCTTCTGGATGTTGATCTGAGCGAGGTCCACTTGAAGTTCTTTGTCCAGTTTCAACTTGAACTCTTCGTGCTCTTTACCGACACCGTCCAGTTTCTTCATTGCCTCTGCTTTCTCCTCGATACCCGTAGCATCTGCCATGGCTTTTTCTTTGATGACCTCAGCTTCTGCAAGACCATCTTTGCGTTTTGCTTCCGCTTTTGCTGTAATTCCGCTGGCTTCTGCTTCGGCCTTTTTCTGAATGATTAAGGCATCAACAATTCCCTGTCGCTCGCTGGCTTCAGCTTTTGCGTGCATTACCTGAGCTTCAGAAAGTCCTACGGTAGCTTCTTCCTTAGCTTGTGCTTCGGCAAGAATTTTTCTGGCTTCGGCTTGTTTCTCGCTGGCTTCTTTGTGAGCAAGTGCCTCGATGTTGATCTCTTCGGCTTTTTGTTTTGCCGCTTCCTTGCTGGCTTCTGCCGCTTTGATGGTTTTGATCAAGTCGTCTTGAGCTTTAGCCTCGGCATTTGTGATGGTCACTTGCTTGATACGATCGGCAGTTTTGAAAGCCTCGATGTCTTTCATGTTTTCCTGCTCCTCGACTACACCTTTCTCCAGCATCACACGATCACGGATCACATCTTGAATGTTCTTTTTCTCGACTTCTACGACTTTTTCCTTCTCGATCTGAGCCAATGTCACGATACGCTCACGCTCGGTTTGCTCTAGAGCACGGTCTTTTTCTACACGCTCTGTTTCTACGGCATCGGTGCGTTGCTTGTTCTTCTCGGCAACGATGATCTGGCGTTGCATGTTTTCTTCGGCAACTTTTACTTTTTCCTCGGTAGCAATGCGAGCGGTTTCTGATTTCAGGCGCTCTTCTTCGGCTACTTTTAAGGTTTCGGCTTCCTCACGGGATTTGATATTGGCAATCTCACGTTTTTGTTGCTCTTCCTTTTCGGCGAGTTGCTTGTCTAATTCTAGGATAGCCTCGCGTGCCTCAACGTCCTGCTTGCGAATGGTCTTTTCTTCATCACGCTTGATCAGATTGGCTTTTACGTTTTGAGCAGCGGTCAAGTCGGTAATTTTCTTGATACCCTCTGCATCCAAAATATTGTCCGGCTTCAACATGGTTACCGAAGTCTGCTCCAAGTAGTCAATCGCACAATCTTCCAGCGTGTAGCCATTTAGATCCGTCCCGATAATATCCACGATCTCATCACGGAATTCGCGACGCGCCTCGTACAAATCGATAAACTGGAACTTTTTACCTACTGTTTTAAGTGCTTCAGAGAATTTGGCTTCAAAAAGATCTTCCAGCGTCTCGATGCGAGAAGCACGTTGCACACCTATGGTCTGCGCCACTTTTTTAATGTACTCGACCTCATTATTCACACGTACAAAAAACGCCACTTTGATATCGGCGCGCAGGTTGTCCTTACAGATCAGTCCCTCGACACCCATACGCTCGATCTGGATTTTCTTGACCGAGATGTCCATGGTTTCCACACGGTGGAACACGGGAACGACGTAAAGTCCCTTGTCGGTTGCGACTTTTGTTCCTCTAAAACCGGTACGTACGAGGGCTTCCCCTTGATGCACCTTTTTGTAGAACATCGCAACGATGATAAAGATCAATACTCCTACGAGTATGAGCCCAACCACGATTGCGCCTAAAATAAATCCGATGTTTTCCATAAAATAAGTGTTTGAATTGGTTTTTATTATTTGATTAATTAAGAAATAGTTGCACTTAGCCCTTACTTACTAAGTAATAATATTTATCATCTGATTGCTTGATGATGAGTACGCTTTCGCGAAAGCGTAATTCTGATCCATCTATTGATTTTACGTAGATGCTCATAGGATTACCATCTGCTACGACTTCTGCATTTCCCATTTTTTCTCCTGAAATCGTTGATGCTAAAATAGCTTTCCTGCCTATGAAATCTACCGCCTTGTCGCCGTCTCTGTTCAATTGCTTGAAGAATCCCTTGAAAGGATTAGTAAAAAATTTATTGACGAATAGTGATGGAATGAGTGCCGCCAGCATAATTATATGACCTATTGCATTTTCTGAACTGTAGGTTATAGAGGTGGTGGTAATCGTGATAAGCCACCAGATGAAGATCCAGCACGTGAACGTGAACATGAATGGCAGACCCACAAAGTTGAAGTAAACCAGAAATACCTGATACCATTTTAACGGTTTGGGACGCTTACTCACAATGTGGTCACGGTCGATCTCGCCGCTGGCAACATCTTGAAAATCCATGTTTCCCGCATCTACGGCATCAAAATCAACATCTGCATCTACGTCCACATCGACATCTATGTCCACATCGTAATCAAAATCAATCCCACTTACCGCGGTCAACACCCAGTAAACAACCAAAAGCAATAACAAGCAGGTCAATACCAAATTTGACGGAGCAAAAAGAAGATCGATAAAGTTTTCCATAGGTTAGTGTTATGTTATGATTTTTTTTGTGTCACGCTGAGCGCTTCGACTCCGCTCAGCGACCACCTGTCAAAGCGCTATCTCGATCTTTACCCGTCTTCGACAGGCTCAGACTGACATCGCTAGTTGACAAAAGCAATTAAGCATCTTTTTTAAGCCCCAGCTTCTGCTTCAAAGCTTCAAGATCGTCCTCGACTTTGGCGTCTTTTGTATCTGCTGCGGCGTCGATCTCGTCGTCTATGCTGTCCTTTGCGCTGGCGAGGTCGCCGTAGGCTTCCGCAAGGGCTTCATCTTGAGCTACTTTTTCTTTCATGCGCTCAAGCATGCTCACGGTTCCAGCATTGTCCAGTTCAGCCATTTGCTTATTGACATTCTTAGTGGCGTCGCTGACTTTGACGCGGGCTTTGAGCGTTCTGAGTTCGTTTTCCCAGTTGGAAATGTTGCTCTTAATCCTGTTGATGGTGGATTGCAACTGTTCCACGTTTTTCTCGAACTTTTGAGTTTCGGCAGCAGCGCGATCCACGTTTTTCTGAGCTTCTTCTTTTTTGTTCAATGCTTCTTTGGCGAGACGGTCGGCTTCTGTGCTATCCAAATCACCAGCGTGTGCTTTTTTCAAGATAAGGATGGCTTTGCCCTCATAGTCTTTAACCTTGGCTTCAAATTCTTCTTGGTCATTCTTAGAGCGTATGGCGAGTGCACGCACTTGCGCCATGGCTTCCACACTTTTATTGAGGTCTTCCTTCATATCCCTTATGCCCTGTTCGGTCATTTTTATAGGGTCTTCCATATTGTCGATAGAAGCATGGGCTTCTGCCTGACCGATTTTGAAAAGTCTTTTAAATATATTCATGGTTTCTTTTTTTAGTATTTAGAAAATTTGATGATCTGCTCTGAGTATTCGCTCATGAGTAAGCTCAGCGAGTTGAGTGTTCCTTCAAGTTCGTTGAGGTCGAGGTTTTCAATTTGCAAGGTGTCTCTAAAAATGACCTTGGTACCTGTCTCGTCCAGTACAAAGGCACCGTGTATGATGTCCCGGTTCTTTTGGAGCAGGCTTTTAAAGACCTCTTCGTTTTTATTGTTGATTTTGAAGATATATTGCTCCGCGATCAAGATGGGCGGTGCGATCCCCAGAATCAGATTTTTGACTCCGGCACTCTCCCTTTCTATGACAAGAATGCCGCTTTGAGGGTTTTCTCTGATGATGTCATAGTTCAGGTCGAGCAGGTAGTCTTTAATTTGGTTGAAGTAATTTTTCATGGAATAAATTTTGACAGGTTTAATATTACAAAAAGTCGGGTGGTTATCCCACGAGTAATTTTAAAACCGTCTCCACGATACATATAATGATACAAGTCATAAGTCATAAAGTTTAATAGGACAATAAGCCCGAGGTTAATAATGATTTATTGCTCAAAGTTTTGGCTGAATAAACAAATAAGCTAATTTTGTTAGTGTAAAGATACACGCAAATCTCATACTTGCAAATAAAATTAGCAAAAAATGTCTTTTTTTGGAAAGAATATTAAAAAAATAAGAGGTGTTAAGGGATTGAGTCAGCAAGCTTTTGCCGATCTATTTGACTTAAAAAGAGGTACTTTAGGGGCTTACGAGGAGGGACGAAGTGAACCTAAGATCGATACCATCATAAATGTTGCTAACCATTTTAGCATTGCCATAGACGATCTGCTCACGGCAGAGCTTACCGTTAACCAATTATTACGTTTTAATAATGACCTCGCGCTTTCTCCCGAAGATCTCGAGCGAGAACAATTTGCCGAAATTCCCTGCATCACAGAGAAAACAATCGATTCATTCATTGAATATCACGATAACGAGGCGTTTATCAACGATCTGCCCAAGATGAGTCTGCCACTCAATACTGAAAAGTCTTTCATAGGATATACGGTGATCAATCTAGAGATGACTTCGCATGACAAAGGACTCTATCCCAAGGATATCGTGATAGGAGAGCAGGTGCCCAATAACGTGATTAAAAAACTGAATAACGGTACGGTGGTTTTGTGTCTTACGGAGAATGAAATCATACTTCGCCGTTTGTACTCCACATCAAAAGGTTTGGTCTTGCGAGCCGATCATAAAAACCTCGATGACCTCAAAATCTCGCTCAAGGACGTCAAACAAATGTGGCGGGTGCGTTACGTGTTCTTCCGCCGCATGCCAGAGTTCTCGACTGATTTTGAAGATAAATTGGCATTGCTCGAGATGCAGATGCGTGAGTTGAGGAACTCGTAAGGGAATAATCTACTGTCACTCTGAACGCGAGAATAGGAGCGTTCCGATAACTATCGGAACAGAGTCTCCATAATGATATCGTGATGATAATAAAGTTTTGAAGTCCCGATCTAGGAGATGCTGAATTGTCGCACGGCTCCGTCCAGCATGACAGGTATTATTTGTAGTTCTCGAGATTCAAATCCAGCGACCAGCCTTCGCTTAATTCCTTCCAGTCAGGATTGTTTTTTCTATCAAATCGATCTTCCAGCTGCGTCGCCAATTTTTGAGCTGCTTTTCCCTTTTTATCGCATCATTGATATATTGGAAATCCTCAAAGTACACGAGCTGATCACAATTGTATCGTGATGTAAACTTACCGCCAATTCCCAACTTGTGACGTGCGACTCGATCGTCGAGTCCGCCTGTCACACCGATGTATAATACTCCGTTAGGTTTATTAGTCATGATATAGACAGAGTAGTTGTGGAAGCTACGTTCAGGCATATCTCATAATTAAAAATTCTATCTGTCACTCTGAACGCGAAGATAGGAGCGTTCCGATAACTATCGGAACAGAGTCTCCATAATGATATCGTGATGATAATAAAGTTTTGAAGTCCCGATCTAGGAGATGCTGAATTGTCGCACGGCTCCGTCCAGCATGACAGACCCAAAAAAGAGCTGTCACTCTGAAACCGAGACACGAGGTATTAAGAGTCTCCGTGTTGAAGTTCCGATCTAGGAGATGCTGTCCCGACAGCTGTACGGGATTGCGCTGCGCTTGTTCAGCATAACAATATTTAATTTGAAATAATTCCAATTCCCATGTAACATTTTCACGATCTCGGTTCAAAAGGGTAAACAAAACATCATGAAAACTCTTTTGACATTAGGATTTATCTTCCTTATCAACTTTACAAATGAAGCTCAGGCCATAAAATCCAACGTATCAGGAACTGGTGATCCCATTCTTTTGCTGGCTGGTTTTGCAAGCACCAGCGAAGTATGGCAGCCAATTGAAGAAAAGTTTGCTGACTCGTACGAGATGCACCTTATTGATTACGCCGGATTTGGCAAGCTCCCAGCTGTTGAAATGCCATTTCTAGATCAGGTAAAAGCCGACTTGGCAGATTACGTTGAAAAGATCGATGATCAGAATTTGGTAATCATCGGTCATAGCATGGGAGGAACGCTTGCAGCCTGGCTTGCCGCTCAGCCTGGTTTGAAAATTCAGCAAATCATTATTATTGACGGGCTGCCTGCCACGGGCGCGCTCATGTTTCCAGGAACAGACCTCTCAACACTTACCTATGAAAGTTCTTATAACGATCAAATGATGGCGATGGATGATTCCGCTTTCGCGAAAGCGATGTCACCCATGGCAGCTGGAATGGCCAAAGCTTCGGAACATCAAGAGGTAATCAAGCAAGATATTCTCAACACAGACCGAAAAACCTACGTTTATGGTTATACGGATTATCTGAAATTTGACATCAGGGAAGGCTTGAAGGAGATTCACATTCCAGTCACTATTTTAGGAGCAGCGGGAATGTTTGGTGAGGCAATGGCAATGCAAACCTACCGTGCCCAATATGCTAACCTGAAAGATTATAATTTTAAGATGCATCCCACCTCAAAACATTTTATCATGTACGACGATCCGGAATGGCTCAACAACGAAATCGGCGAAGCACTCAAAACTGAATAATTTGGATCACGTTATTGAATTTCAACAGCTTTATACGGAGTACAAGGAAAAGGTCTACAGACTGTGCCTGGGTTATCTGAAAGGTAACGAGACATTATCTGTGGATCTTACCCAAGACGTGTTTTTAAAAGTTCACCAGCATTGGGACAGTTTCAAAGGAGATGCATCGCGTGCCACCTGGTTGTATCGCATTGCTGTCAACACTTGTCTGAACCAGTTGAGAAAAGCCAAGAAATATCAAAATATTGGGCTGGATCAGGTGGGTGACCTGCCTAATGAGCCTGAAGAAACGGGTAACAGCACTCACAACTTTAAGGAACTCTACCGATGTATCAATACGCTGAACGCGATCAATAAATCAATCATCTTGCTGGAACTTGAAGAAATACCACAACAGGAAATCGCTGAAATTATAGGAATCAACCACGGTGCGGTGCGCACCAGAATCAACCGCATCAAGGACCAACTCTCAAAATGCATTAATTATGAAAAATTTTAATACAGCTTCTAAAGATTGGAGCATGCAATCAGCCGGAAATGCGCTCCCAGAGAAACTCGGCTTGATCAAGAACAAGCAAGGTTATACGGTCGCTGTTCTATGCATCACAGCAATCGTGTTAGTGAGTTATGCGGTTTGGGTTATTAATCCAGATGAAACTCTATTTAATACAGGAATGCTGCTTATGATATTAAGTGTGGTGGTGCGGATTGTTTTGGAGATCAAGTCGATGGGAGAAGGTAGAAGAATGTCGCCTGCTACTGATCTCATTTCCTATCACCACCAGATCAAGAATTATCGTCAGAACAGACTTCAAATTCACCAAATTTGGACGCCTATCTTATTGATCACATATTGGACGGGATTCGTTCTTCTAATCCCTGCTTTTAAGCAGTACCTAAACAACTTCATGTTCCAATATGTCTGCTGGAGTAGCATTCCCATTGCGATCGTGATGGTGTGGTTGATTGCGAGGGAGGTAAAAAAGGAGAAATTGCTCCTATCGCAAATCAAATCTGATTTGAGCGAATAGTCATAAATAATAAACCGTAACCTATGGACTCTGGGTTACGGTTTATCTATAGAATTGCTTGGATTTTAGATTGAATCACCCATAATTCCGCTCCACGAGCTCTTTAAATTTGTTCTCATAAACATCTTTGCCTTCCCAGTTATTGTATTCTGGTTTGACCATGTTTTCTATGAAGTCGCTGGCTTCATTGAGATTTTGGATGGTGTTGAGTTGTGAAAGGACTCGGTTGAAATCATCTGTGCTCCCATTGAAAAGGTGTTTCACAAAACCTATACGGTCATTCATCCCGATTTTCATGCCTTGATTCAAGCGCTCATTTAAAGATTTTGGGCGCTCGGAATTATCATTGACTTTACGCTCAAAAACCGGCATGTCTTTAAAATCAGCGGTGATTTCATCAAAGTCGTTTTTATTGTATTCTGGCTTTGGTAAGACTTCGTCCAGATCTAATTTTTTCTGTTCAGCCTGAGGCGCTTCTGGTTTAATTGTCTCTTCTTGTTTGGGAGCAGCCTTTTCTTTATTGACTCTGTCAATTAATTTTTCCCAAGGTTCTTTCTCTTTTACTACCTCACTAGGAGCAGGTTTTTTTTCTTTAAGTTCAGATTGCTGAGGATCTTCTTTTCTTTTTTCTGGAGTTTGCACATCCTCATCAGGCATTTCTACCACCATTTTTTGAATGGTGGAAATACCGGGCAGATCCATTTCCTCCCTTTCATCTTCCTCGGCTGGTACAAAGAGTTCGCTCAGGTCATTGCGTCTAAAGGCGTGGTGAACCTCTTCTTGAGCGTTTTCCATCACTTTTTCCACTCGATCAGAAACTTCTTCTACATTTTCTTGTGCTTCGGCATAGGCTTTTTCCAGTCGCTCTTCAACTTCTCTATTGCCGGCGGTAGGTTGCACGTCAGCAAAATGCTTTTCAGTAAAGGCAAGCACCGTGAGTTTTTCATAAAGTTCTTTTGCGATGGCTTGCAGCTCAGTCACATCCTCCTTCTTTTTGAGCTGAAGTATGCGATGAGCAAGGCTTGTAAGATCTGCGGCTATTTTCTTTTTCATGAGGTATGTGTGCGGTGGGTTTATTTGTATTTTTGGGCTTTTCAGGCTGGATAGTCCGGCCTTTTTTCAGGTTGTAAATTACAAAATGTTTCTAGAAAATACCGTTAATCATAAAGAGCAATTTGGCTGGATCGAGGTCATTTGCGGTTCCATGTTTTCTGGAAAGACTGAAGAACTCATACGTCGCTTGAAGCGCGCCCAGTTTGCACGTCAGAAGGTAGAGATTTTCAAGCCCGCCATAGACGTGCGCTACGACGAGGAAATGGTCGTGTCCCACGATGCAAACGAGATACGTAGCACGCCCGTTCCCGCTGCGGCAAATATCCCTCTACTCGCAAATGACTGTGATGTCATCGGTATCGACGAGGCACAGTTTTTTGACGACGAGATTGTAGCCGTTTGCAACAATCTGGCAAATCGAGGCATACGGGTGATCGTAGCCGGACTGGACATGGACTTCAAGGGAAATCCCTTTGGCCCCATGCCTGCGCTCATGGCAACCGCAGAATATGTGACTAAGGTACATGCCGTATGTACCCGCACCGGTAACCTGGCACAATATTCCTATCGCACCACGCCTGATGAAAACATCGTCCTTTTAGGAGAAAAACAAGAATACGAACCGCTGAGCAGAGCTGCTTACTACAAAGCAATGAAAGAGCAGCGTAATAAAAAAGATGATCAGGACCGTCTAGAGGCTCAGAATAAAAACGCATCATAATTTGAAGCTACAGGGCACCAGACTGGAAGTCAATCTCAAGTCACTTACTCATAATTTTAGATACCTTAAAAGCAAGATCCCGCCGGGAACTTTATTCATGGCGGTCGTAAAGGCAAATGCCTATGGTCACGGCGCCATAAAGGTTGCTCATAAGCTACAGGAGTTAGGCACGGACTATATTGCAACAGCTTACGCAAGTGAGGGTTCAAAATTACGAGACAACGGCATCACCACGCCCATTTGCGTGTTTCATCCGCAGGTCCACGAGTTGGAACTGTGCATAGAACGCTGTCTGGAACCGGTTCTTTATAGTATCGAGGTGCTGGAGGAATTTCTCGCTTTCGCGAAAGCGAAAAACCAAAAAAACTATCCCGTCCACATCGAGTTCAACACAGGCATGAACCGACTGGGCGTGGATCCCAAAGAACTGGACAAAGTCCTCGATATTCTAAATTGTCAATCTTATATCAAAGTGCGAGGAGTACAGTCCCATCTGGGAGCAAGTGAAGACCTCGCAGAAGATAAGTTCAATAGGTCTCAAATCTCACTTTTTCATAAGACCGCAGATGATTTTGAGCAAGGCTTAGGCTATGCGATCATAAGACATGAGGCTAATACCAGCGGAATTTTAAATTACCAAGAGAGTCATTTTACCATGGTGCGGTCTGGAATAGGTCTTTATGGTTATGGTAACGACCCAGAGCACGATAAACATCTCAAGCCCATTTCCAGCCTCAAGAGTAACATTTCCCTGATACGCACGATCGAGAAGGGAGAAAGCGTAAGCTACAATCGCAAGTATTTTGCACCACATAGAATGACCTATGCCGTTGTAGCTTTAGGACATGGCGATGGTATCCACCGTATTCATGGTATGGGAAATATGGAGGTAGAGATCAACGGTAAAAAGGCGCCCACCTTAGGAATTATCTGTATGGATATGTTTATGGTAGATGTGAGTGGGATTGAATGTAGAGTCGGTGACGAGGTGATTATCTGGGATGAAAACCAACAGACTGCACAAACCGTTGCGGAAAACGCTGGGACTATTTCTTATGAAATCTTGACGGTCATCTCTGATCGTGTGCCGCGTTACTACTTGCAGCGTTGAAAAACAGTTCTTAATGCTTTCTTAATAATTGTGCTGTTTGTAATTTGCGCTCTTAAACCCTAAATCAAAAAACAATGTTTAAAGAATTTAGAAAATTCATCATGACCGGTAACGTGATCGATCTAGCCGTTGCCGTGATTCTCGCTGGTGCCGTAAGTGCCGTTGTAAAAGGTTTTGTGAGCATGATCATGATGCCCATTATAGGCTATTTTTCAGGAGGTGTGGACTTCAAGGACAAGAAGATCGTACTTTCTGAGGCGATTTTAGGACCCGATGGAGCCGTTACAAAACCAGAAAATGCCATCATGTATGGAGAGTGGATCAACACGATCATCAACCTGATCATCGTAGGTTTTGTATTGTTCATGATCGTTAAAGCCTACAATAATGTGCGCAAGAAAAAAGAGGAGGCAAAACCGGCAGGGCCTACAAAAGACCAGCAACTGCTCATGGAAATACGCGATGCGTTGAAGAATCAGAACAACTAAGATTTAGTTTTTAGAAGTCTCTAAAGCCACTTCAGAAATAAAGTGGCTTTTTTACTTAATGCCCTTAACAAATGATGCCAAGAAAAACACTTGGCATAATTATACTGGATTGAATTACTGGCTGTTGACAGGTCAACTATTGATGTCGATATATCTTCAAAGTATTGAAATATCAAGTAATTCTAAATGTAATCACGGGAACACTTGACGCATTAACCATATTACCGGTGTGACTACCGCCGAAGAAATGACTTAATCCACGCCTTCCTTTGATGCCTATACCCACGATGTCGCCTTTGATATCCTGGGCAAAATTGAAAACGCCTTTCTCTATCGTTCTATCGTTGTAGATACTGTAGTCCTCAGGTTCTACGGCAGTTTGTTTGAGATATTCTTGGACTTTTTGCTCAGCTTGACGGGTGGTGAGAAATTTTGAGGGTGTATTTACATAGAGTAGGTGTAGTTTGCAGTTTGTCGCTTTCGCGAAAGCGTCAGCCTTTTTTAGGGCGCTGGTAGATTTAGGATTGAGATCAGTTGCAAAGACAAACTCGTTGACGTCCAGACGCTTTTTACGATCTTTAATAATCAAAACAGGAATTTCTGAGTTGCGTACGACTTTTTCTGCATTAGAACCAATATACCTATTCTTGATGCCGCCAGTACCATGACTACCCATTATTATGAGATCGCAGTTGTGACGCTTTACGGTATCCATGATACCGCTATAGGTCGCACCGGTCTCAACATCACCGTGTATTCTAACACCTTCTAAAAAATCCAACTTTATTAAATCGTCAAATCTTTCACGGGCGATTTTCATAAAGAATAAGGCTTCTGGGAGTGTGCCGTCTGAATCATTTGCAAGGTGCAGAGGTAGATCAAGTAAATGCAAAAGGTAGATCTCACCGTTGTTTTCCTTTGCTATATCTGCGGCTACTCGCAAGGCGTTTTCTGCCTCTGTAGAAAAATCTGTGGGGACTAGAATTTTTTTCATGATAAAGGGGAGTTAAGTGCTCCCTAAAGATAATAATTTTAAAATCATTTATTTAGAGCCGTGCTAGGTTTGAAAAACCTTTATTTTGTATTATATTTGCAGCGTATTTGGAAAAAAGACGAGGGGACAACAGTCCCCTCTTTTTATAGACTATGTTGAAAGAGAGGGTAGAGGAATTGCTGTCAGCAGCATTTGAAGAGCGAAAGGATCTTTTTTTGATCGACTTGAAAATAGGGTCGGCAAATGATATTCATGTGTCGATTGACGGTGATGAAGGTGTCAAGCTCGCTGATTGTATGTTCATTTCCAGAGCTGTAGAGCATAATCTGGATCGCGACGAATTGGATTTTTCCATAGAGGTTACCAGCGCGGGAGCCACAGCACCTCTTGAGCAGCCTAGACAATTTTCCAAACATATAGGTCGTACACTTGAGGTGGAGGATAAGGTAGGTAAAAAGGAAAAGGGTTTTCTAGAAGCTGTTACAGCTGAAGGGATTGAATTGAAGTGGAAAGCGCGTGAGCCTAAACCTGTAGGTAAAGGAAAAGTAACCGTAGAAAAAAATTGGAAAGTGGACTTTGAGCAGATAAAACAAGCTAAAGTCGTTATAACATTTAATTAAATAGAGTATGGAAAATCTCGCATTGATCGAGTCTTTTTCTGAGTTTAAAGATGATAAAATGATTGATCGCGTCACCTTGATGGCGATCCTTGAAGATGTATTTAGAAGTGCCTTGAAGAGAAAATTTGGAGAGGACGACAACTTCGATATTATCATCAACCCTGATAAGGGGGATTTGGAAATCTGGCGTAATCGTGTGGTGGTTGCTGATGGAGAAGTAGAAGATGAGAATTCAGAGATCTCGCTTTCTGAGGCTCAGAAAATCGAGCCTGACTATGAGGTGGGTGAAGATGTAGCAGAAGAGGTGAAGTTGATTCAGCTAGGTCGTAGAGCGATTCTTGCATTGCGTCAAAATCTTATTGCCAAAATCCACGAGCATGATAACACAAACATCTTCAAGCAATTCAAAGAGCTTGAAGGGGAGTTGTACAATGCAGAGGTGCACCACATAAGACATAGAGCGATCATACTACTGGATGATGAAGGCAATGAGATCATCATGCCCAAGGATCGTCAGATACCATCTGACTTTTTCAGAAAAGGAGAGAATGTACGTGGTGTTATTGAAAGCGTAGAATTAAGAGGGAACAAACCCAATATTATTCTTTCCCGTACCTCTCCAAAATTTTTGGAAAAGCTTTTTGAGCAGGAAATTCCAGAAGTTTTTGACGGTGTTATTCAAGTTAAAGCTGTAGTAAGGGAACCTGGTGAGAAAGCTAAGGTTGCTGTAGACAGTTATGATGATCGCATTGATCCTGTAGGTGCTTGTGTAGGTGTTAAGGGATCTCGTATTCACGGTATCGTAAGAGAGCTTGGTAACGAGAATATTGATGTAATCAATTGGACAACAAATACACAGTTGTATATTGCCAGAGCCTTGAGTCCTGCTAAAATCGTCTCCATGACGGTAGATGAGGAGAATAAAAAAGCTGAGGTGCGATTGAATCCTGAAGAGGTTTCTAAAGCAATAGGGCGTAGAGGTCACAATATCCGTTTAGCTGGTAAGCTCACTGGTTATGAGATAGATGTTATTAGAGAGGGTGTAGAAGAAGATGTGGAGCTAACTGAGTTCTCTGATGAGATCGAAGGCTGGGTTATTGAAGAATTCAGAAAAATAGGCCTGGACACGGCAAAAAGTGTTCTAGAGCAAGACGTTGCTGACTTAATTAAACGTACCGATCTAGAGGAAGAAACCGTGATAGAAGTGGTGAGCATCCTCAGATCAGAATTTGAAGATTAAATTAAAAGTCAACCCATAACCATTTTATGGCTGAAGTAAAAAACATGAGACTCAACAAGGTTCTTAGGGAATTTAATATTTCTCTAGATAGGGCTGTGGAACATCTTAGCTCCGTGGGAATCGAGATAGAAGCTCGACCTACGACAAAGATCGACGCAACCGTATACAAGGCTCTTGCTGATGAGTTTCAAACTGATAAGAGTAAAAAGGTAGCCTCTAAGGAAGTGGGAGCCGAGCGCCGTAAGGAGCAGGAAGAATTACGCTTGCAAAGAGAGAAGGAGCAGGAAGAAAAGGAGAAAAAACGCCAAGAGGTTATCAAGGCCAAGGCTGAGCTTAGTGGACCTAAGCAAGTAGGTAGTGTAGATTTAGATGGAGATAAAAAAACTCCTACTAAAGAAGAAACCCCTGAACCAGCTCCAGAAAAGTCAGAAGAAAAATCTGTTCAAGAAAAGAAGGAGGAGAAGGCTGTTGATACTGTAAAGGAAAAAGAATCAGATGATTCTAAAGAAGTTTCCAACCGTCCTAAGGTAAAAGGGACAACCATTAAAGGTAAAATCGACCTTGACGCTCAGAAGCCCAAGCCTAAGAAGGTAGAAGAGACAAAAAAGGAAGAAGTCCAGCCTAAAAAGCAGGAGACTGTACAGAAAGAAGAAGTAAAGGCAGAGACTGAAACAGCTACTCCTCAACCAAAGAAGGAAGAAGCTAAAACAGAGCAAGCTTCTGCTTCTGACGAGCCTGAGAAAATAAAAACCGAGTACAAAAAGCTAGGTGGGCTTAAGGTTACTGGTCAAAAAATTGACCTCTCTAAATTTGCAAAGCCCAAGAAAAAGGATAACAGCCGTGGTAAGAGAAAGAGAATTTCTAAACCCGGTGCAGGCGGTCCTGGTGGGCGTCGCAAGGGAGGTGGTCAGCCTCGCAAACCTATTGTTAAGGCTGAGCCTACAGAAGAAGAAATCCAAAAACAGGTAAGAGAGACCCTTGAAAAACTTCAAGGTAAATCTTCAAAATCCAAAGCTGCTCGATACAGACGAGATAAGCGTGATAGCCACAGGGAAAAAGTTGAAGCTGAACAAGCTCAAGCTGAAGAAAAAACACTACAAGTAACCGAATTTGTTACGGTTAGTGATCTGTCTACGATGATGGACGTACCGGTTAATCAAGTTATTGGAGCTTGTATGTCACTAGGAATGATGGTAACCATGAATCAGCGTCTTGATGCTGAAACCATGAGTATTGTAGCTGAAGAATTTGGTTATGAAGTCGAGTTTGTCAATGCTGATATTGAAGAAAGCATTGCCGAGACGGTTGATAACGAAGAAGATCTGGAGCCGCGTGCACCTATAGTGACGGTCATGGGACACGTAGATCACGGTAAAACATCGCTTCTTGATTATATTAGAGAAGAAAATGTAATCGCAGGAGAGAGTGGAGGAATTACACAGCACATCGGTGCTTATGGAGTTCAATTAGAGAATGGTCAAAAGATCGCTTTCCTTGATACACCAGGTCACGAGGCGTTTACAGCGATGAGAGCGCGTGGTGCTCAAGTCACGGATATTGCTATCATTGTTGCTGCGGCGGATGATGATATCATGCCACAAACTAAAGAGGCAATTTCTCACGCCCAGGCAGCTGGTGTCCCTATTGTATTTGCAATCAACAAGATTGATAAACCAACAGCAAATCCTGAGAAGATCAAAGAAGGTCTTGCTCAAATGAACCTTCTTGTAGAAGATTGGGGTGGTAAAATCCAGTCTCACGATATTTCTGCAAAATTTGGTACAGGTGTCAAAGAACTACTTGAGAAAGTGCTGCTTGAGGCTGAACTATTAGACTTAAAAGCAAACCCTGATAAACCTGCAACGGGTACTGTGGTCGAGGCTTATCTTGATAAAGGTCGTGGATATGTGTCTACGATTCTGGTTCAGGCTGGTACTTTGAGAGTAGGAGATTATGTTCTTGCTGGACCTCGACATGGTAAAGTTAAAGCTATGCAAGACGAGCGTGGAAATGATGTTACTGAAGCAGGTCCGTCAACTCCTGTATCGATTTTAGGTCTGGACGGAGCTCCACAGGCCGGTGATAAGTTTAATGTATTTGAAGATGAACGCGAAGCTAAATCTATTGCTGCTAAGCGTACTCAACTTCAAAGAGAGCAATCGGTTAGAACACAGAAAACACTATCACTAGATGAGATAGGAAGACGTATCGCTCTTGGAGATTTCAAGGAATTGAACTTGATCCTTAAAGGTGATGTGGATGGATCAGTTGAGGCGTTAACTGACTCATTCCAGAAACTTTCTACTGAAGAAATCCAAGTGAACATAATCCATAAGGCTGTAGGTGCGATTACGGAAAGTGATGTTTTGCTTGCTAGCGCTTCAGATGCTATTATAATTGGATTCAATGTTCGACCTCAGGGTAATGCAAAAGCGATTGCTGAGCAAGAAGAGGTGGATATAAGATCTTACTCTATTATCTACGATGCGATCAATGATCTTAAAGATGCGATGGAAGGTATGCTTTCACCGGTGTTTAAGGAAGAGGTTACTGGTAATGCAGAGATTAGGCAAACCTTTAAGATTTCTAAAGTGGGAACTATCGCCGGTTGTATGGTGACTGACGGTAAGATCTACAGAAATGGTGGTGTAAGAATTATCAGGGATGGAATTGTAGTTCATACTGGAGAATTGACCGCATTGAAACGATTCAAGGACGATGTCAAGGAAGTTGCTAAAGGTTATGAATGTGGTATTCAGATCAAGAACTATAATGACATCAAAGAAGGTGACGTGATAGAATGTTTCAGAGAGGTAGAGGTGAAGAAAAAGCTCTAACTTAGAAGATGCATTGAAAAATAAAAAACGGCGCTTGATCTAAATCGAGCGCCGTTTTTGTTATCGATAATTTAGTAATCAAGGCTTCATTACAATTGCATTAGGAAATTGTTCTCTCACGATTATCAAAGCTTGATCTGCCTCAAGTCGATTTCTGAATTTACCCACTCTCACAGCGAGATTAGGGGATTCCCAAAAGAGGTCACATTTCCACCCTAATGCAAGAGCTTCATATTCTCTTTTCATTTTTGTCGCTTTTTCTCGATTGCCATAATAAAGTTGAATCGTGTAACGATCTTTCAATTTTCCGGTCTGATCGAGCTTTTGTTTGGTTTCTATCAACTCATCTAAAATACTCGGGTCAATTTTTTTGGTATTTTGCCCTTGAGAAATGAAAGGAATCGATGTGAATAACAGACATATAAACAAGTTGAATGACAATAATTTTTGCATGATAATAAGGTGTTACGCTTTCGCGAAAGCGAGATCTATTTAGACTAATTATAAATTAATTTCTTCAATTATAGCAAGGCATTTGTAAGCATCTAGTACTTATTTTTGCAATTGCATTAACATACGGTAATACACCGTAATTATTGTGCCAAAGTTATTGTAATAATCTCGATAGAAGATGATAAATAGGAAATTACATTTTTCCAACTGGTCGCTCGTTTTAGCTTTTGTTTTTATAAGTCTGTCGTCTTTTGTGCACGCGCAAGAAGAAACAACGTCAGACGGTGAGTCAGCTATGCCGGTTGAAGCTTCTGCAACTGAAGATGCCGCAGCAGCAAACTCTACAGGCGATGCAAAGGCTGGGGAAAGTCTGTTTAAAGCAAACTGTGCATCCTGTCACAAGCTTTATAAGAAGGCAGTTGGACCTGCGTTACACGGAGTGACAGAGCGTCGCGATCGTGAGTGGCTGTACAAGTGGATTAAAAATTCTGCTGCTCTAATCGCGAGTGGTGACCAGCAGGCTGTAGAGATTTACAATGAGTACGGGCAATCTAACATGAATGCTTTCCCGCAGCTTTCTAATACTGATATAGACAATATTCTTGCTTATACGGATACCCCAAAGCCAGAGCCTGTTGCTGCTGTTGCGGGTGGGGGCGATGTTCCTGCAGGTACTGTTGACAATGGGATGACAAACAACTTGATTCTGGGAGCGCTTGCAATTGTGTTGGTGCTACTAGTTGTGTTGTTGATCGTAGTGAACAAAACCTTAAAGCGTTTCGCTGAGGCAAATGGTATTCAAACTGATTTTGTAGATGAAAATGCGCCAGCTCGTACTCCTATTTGGAAAGCGTTTGTTCAGAATCAGTTCTTGGTTTTAGTTACCGCGGTCTTTTTGTTATTGGCAAGTGCCTACTTTGCATACGGAGCTTTAATGAGCGTAGGTGTTGATCAGGGTTATGCTCCCGTACAGCCTATTCATTACTCACACAGAATTCACGCAGGGACTAATCAGATTGAGTGTAAATACTGCCACTCAAGTGCGATGAAGTCCAAGCATTCTGGAATCCCTTCTTTGAATGTGTGTATGAATTGTCACAAATCAATTGCTGAAGTAGCTCCAGAAACCTACCAAGAAGGTATGAATGAGTACGGCATTGACTATAATAAGGAAATTCAAAAACTTTATGCCGCCACGGGATGGAGTGAAGAGGAGCAGGCTTTTGTGGGTGAGGAACAACCTGTAAGATGGGTACGAATTCATAATTTACCTGATTTAGCATACTTTAATCATGCTCAACACGTAAACGCTGGCAATATTGCTTGTCAAACGTGTCACGGGCCTGTACAGGAAATGGAAGTAATGTATCAATACTCTCCTCTAACAATGGGATGGTGTATCAACTGTCACCGTGAAACTAACGTTGACCTTCAAGGTAATGGTTACTATGAAGAAATTCACAGAGAGCTTTCAGAAAAACGCGGTGGTCGACAGTTGACCATAGCTGATCTGGGAGGTTTGGAATGTGGTAAGTGCCACTATTAATTATATAGTTATAGACATTTATGGCTACAAGTAAAAGATACTGGAAAAGCACCGCGCAACTCGAACATAACAACGAGATCATAAAAGACCTTGAGCAAAAGGAGTTCGCTAATCCCATTCCTACTGAGCAATTCTTAGGTGATGACTCTGCAATGACAGAGTCTAAAACCTCTAGAAGGGATTTCTTGAAATACGTAGGGTTCAGTACAGCTGCTGCGTCACTCGCTGCCTGTGAGGGGCCAGTGATCCACTCGGTACCCTATGTAAATCAACCAGAACAGATCGTTCCAGGAATAGCTAATTATTATGCGACTACCATCGCAAACGGTTATGACTTTGCGAGTGTTCTTGTCAAAACAAGAGAAGGTCGTCCCATCAAGATTGAAAGCAATCGCGATGCAAAATATCGTGGTAATGCAAACGCAAGGGTGCATGCCTCTGTGCTTTCTCTGTATGACACGCAAAGACTTCAAGCGCCTTTAGTAAAAGGAGCGGAGTCAAGCTGGGATACACTTGATAATGAAGTCGCTCAACAACTGAATCAGCTGGGAGGCAAGGAACTTGTAGTTCTTACTGCTACCCATGCAAGTCCTTCCATGTCCAAAATTATGGACAGGCTCAAAGCTAAGTATGGTAATGTGCGCGAAGTGGTTTACGATGCAGTAGGTGAAGATGCAGCTCTCGATGCTTTTGAAGGTAAGTATGGTACTCGTGGTCTTGCTGATTACGACTTTACTGATGCTGAATGCATCGTATCTGTAGGTGCTGATTTTGTAGGAGACTGGCAAGGTGGCGGATTTGATAAAGGCTACAGCGCCTCACGCATTCCAAAAGATGGAAATATGTCTCAGCATATACAGTTTGAGGCAAATATGAGTCTTTCTGGTGCAAATGCAGACAGAAGATATCCGGTAAAGCCATCTGAGCAGAAGGCGATAATTGCCGCGCTTTATTCTAAGATTGCTGGAGGAAGCTCTCCTTCTTTACCAGCTAAAATTGAAAAGGCGGTTGAGCAAGCTGCCATTGCTTTGAAAAGAGGTGGCAGCAAATCTGTAGTATTATGTGGTCTTTCTGATCGTGCTGCACAACAGTTGACACTTTCCATTAACGAAGCGCTCTCAAGTACGATTATTGACACTGAGGAGCCTATTATGACAAGACAAGGTAGCCGTTTGGCGGTTAAAAACCTTGTGCGAGACATGAATTCAGGTAGTGTAGGGGCTGTTTTTGTTCTGGGTGTAGATCCTGTCTATGCTTATGAAGATAGTGACGCTTTCGCGAAAGCATTCTCAAAAGTGCCTCTCAAAGTTTCATTTGCCACTCGCAAAGATGCAACAGCTGAACTTTGTGACTATGTAGCAACCACACCTCATTATTTAGAGTCTTGGGGTGATGCCATGATCAAAAAAGGGCATGTGTACCTAACACAGCCTACCATCAAACCACTTTTTGACACCCGTCAAGCACAAGAGACCTTATTAAAGTGGAGTGGTGACAATACATCTTATCGAGATTTCTTGAGAAGCTCTGCGCAAGCAGATGGTTCTAACTGGAACAAATCCTTACAAGACGGTTTTTATAAATCAAATGCAGAATTTGTAGCTAACGACCTTGCTCCTCAAATGAGTGACGGCATGGCTTTAAACGAGCTTTCCACTTCTAAAGAAGGCGATGGTTTTGAACTAGTCCTTTATACCAAAACTGCGGTAGGAGATGGTAAGCAAATCAATAATCCATGGTTACAGGAATTGCCAGACCCCATCACGCGTACCACATGGGATAACTATGTTACTATTTCAATTAGTGATGCGGAAGAGCTAGGAATTGAGAACTATAATGTAGCCAATGGTGCTCTAGATGGTAATTACGCTGTGGTCAGCATGAATGGAGTAGAACTGAAGTTACCTGCTTTGATCCAACCAGGGCAAGCAAAAGGTACGGTAGGTATCGCTCTAGGTTATGGACAGAAGAATGGTGTGCAAGAGGAAATGCAAACTGGAGTGAATGCTTATCCACTATATAAGGATGGGATTAACATACAGAGTGTAAAAGTTTCTGCAACAGCAGATGTCCACGAATTTGCTTGTACGCAGCTGCAGAATACCATGATGGGTCGTGATGTCATACGTGAGACCGATCTTGCAACTTACCGTACTGGAGATAAGGACGAGTTCAACCCGATGCCTGAGGTTTCATTGAACCACATCCCGACTGATGTGACAAGTCCTGATGTAGATTTATGGGAAGGTTTTGATCGTTCTGTAGGACATCATTTCAATATGTCGATCGACCTTAATGCATGTACCGGTTGTGGTGCGTGTGTAATCGCGTGTCATGCAGAAAATAATGTTCCAGTAGTTGGAAAATCTGAGGTGCGTAAGTCGCGTGACATGCACTGGTTGCGAATTGACAGATATTACTCATCTACAGATAGTTTTGAAGATGATGAGGCTAAAAAAGACGGTTTCTCTGGGTTGTTCGGAGACAACGGATCTCTAGGGGGATTTGGTGAGCTTGAAATACCTGCAGAAAATCCGCAAGTAGCTTTCCAGCCTATCATGTGTCAGCACTGTAATCATGCGCCGTGTGAAACAGTTTGTCCGGTAGCAGCTAGTGCGCATGGTCGTCAAGGTCAGAATCACATGACTTATAATAGATGTGTCGGTACAAGGTATTGTGCTAACAACTGTCCTTATAAAGTACGTCGATTCAACTGGTTCCTCTACAATGGAAATGATGAATTTGATTATCACATGAATAACGATCTAGGTCGCATGGTTGTTAATCCAGATGTGACCGTTCGTTCTAGAGGGGTTATGGAGAAATGTTCTATGTGTATGCAAATGACACAGATGACTATTCTTGAGGCTAAGAAGGAAGGTAGAATGATCAAGGATGGCGAGTTTGCTACAGCGTGTTCAAACGCTTGTATGGAAGGTGCCATCAAGTTTGGTGATATTAATGATAAAGAATCTGAAATTTACAAATTAAAGCAGTCTGACAGAGCTTACCACTTGCTGGAAGAAGTTGGAACAGAGCCTAACGTGTTGTATCAGGTTAAAGTAAGAAACGTATAATTAACTAGGAAATTAATCAAGATATTATGGCTCATTATGAAGCGTCCATAAGAAGACCTCTGGTTACTGGTGACAAAACCTATAGTGATGTTACTAGAGATATCGTAGCTCCGGTAGAAGGGGAAGCAAATAAGCAGTGGTGGCTGGTTTTTTCAATCGCACTGATCGCTTTTCTTTATGGACTAGGCTGTATCATCTACACCGTTTCTACGGGAATAGGTGTTTGGGGATTGAATAAAACCATCGGTTGGGCATGGGATATTACCAACTTCGTTTGGTGGGTTGGAATTGGTCACGCAGGAACGCTGATTTCTGCGGTACTCCTTCTTTTCCGCCAAAAATGGAGAATGGCGATTAACCGTTCTGCAGAGGCCATGACTATTTTCTCGGTTATTCAGGCAGGTTTGTTCCCTATTATTCACATGGGTCGTCCATGGTTAGCTTACTGGGTACTTCCTATCCCTAACCAATTTGGCTCCTTGTGGGTGAACTTTAACTCACCACTTCTTTGGGACGTGTTTGCTATCTCAACCTATCTTTCTGTTTCACTTGTATTCTGGTGGACTGGACTCTTGCCTGACTTTGCGATGATTCGCGACCGTGCGATCACACCTTTCAATAAGAAGATCTACGGAATTCTATCTTTCGGATGGAGTGGTAGAGCAAAGGACTGGCAACGTTTTGAGGAAGTTTCACTTGTTCTTGCAGGTCTAGCTACGCCACTTGTACTTTCTGTACACACAATTGTATCCTTTGACTTTGCAACTTCCGTAATTCCTGGATGGCACACTACTATCTTTCCGCCATACTTCGTCGCAGGGGCAGTATTCTCAGGTTTTGCCATGGTAAACACACTACTTATAGTCATGCGTAAAGTGGTCAATCTTGAGAACTACATCACGATTCAACACATAGAATTGATGAATCTGGTAATTATGATTACAGGTTCTATAGTAGGTGTAGCTTATATCACAGAATTGTTTGTTGCTTGGTATTCAGGAGTGGAATATGAGCAGTATGCATTTTTGAACAGAGCAACTGGACCTTACTGGTGGGCTTACTGGTCTATGATGACCTGTAACGTATTCTCTCCACAATTTATGTGGTTCAAAAAATTGAGAACGAGCATCATGTTCAGTTTTGTAATTTCAATAGTTGTGAACATAGGAATGTGGTTTGAACGTTTTGTAATTATCGTAACTTCTCTTCACAGAGATTATATTCCATCTTCATGGACGATGTTCTCTCCTACGTTTGTGGATATAGGTATTTTTATAGGTACAATAGGTTTTTTCTTTGTATTGTTTTTACTTTACTCTAGAACATTCCCGGTAATAGCCCAGGCAGAGGTAAAATCAATATTGAAGTCTAGTGGAAGTAAATACAAGACTTTGAGAGAAAATAAAATGACGTCTAACACAACTCAAGCATCTGGTGACCCACTTGCTCATCCTGAGGCTTAGTATATTAGATTATTATGGCAACACACAAAATACACGCTCTTTATGCTGATGATGACGTTTTACTCAGAGCAGTAAAACAGATCAAAGAGCAGAAGTATCATATTGAAGAGGTCTTTTGTCCATTTCCTGTACACGGTCTGGAAAAAGCGATGGGTATTGCAGATACTAGACTTGCTATCAACGCCTTTCTTTATGGTCTTGTAGGTCTTTCTGTAGCTACTGTGATGATGAATTACATTATGATCGAGGACTGGCCTCAGAACATTGGTGGAAAACCTAGCTTCTCTTATCTGCAAAACATGCCCGCATTCGTCCCGATTATGTTTGAGCTTACCGTATTTTTTGCAGCTCACTTAATGGTCATTACTTTTTATTTGAGAAGCCGCTTGTGGCCGTTCAAGAAAGCTGAGAATCCAGACGTGCGCACTACAGATGACCATTTTCTTATGGAAATAGATGCTTACGGTGAGGACATTGATTCAATCACAAAATTCATTTACGATACGGGCGCAACTGAGATAAGCCTTATCGACAATAAAGACGATCATTAATGAAGAAGTCGTATTTAAACTTATTTTATGTCTTTATTGCAGCAGCACTAGTTGCCTGCGGCGATGGTCAAGATAAAGAGGTAGATGCTAGTTCAGATCGTTCTGTTCAGTATTTCCCAAATATGTATCAAGAGGTTGGTTACAGTACCTACGGTGAGGGAGATATCTTTCCTGATGATGTTGAGGCTCAGAAGCCAGTAGAAGGGACTGTCTCTAGAGGCTGGATGCCTTATGAGTACGAGGATACTAATGAAGGTTACGCTTCCGCGAAAGCAAACCTACAAAACCCACTTCCCTACACAGAAGATAATCTTACTCAAGGACAGGTGCTCTATAACATTTATTGCGCCATTTGTCATGGCGAAAAGGGAGATGGCCAAGGTCACCTGGTTAAAACCGAAAAGATCTTAGGGGTCCCTAGTTACGATGCTCGTGAAATTACTCAGGGTTCGATCTACCATGTAATGTATTATGGAATCAATTACATGGGGTCTTACGCTTCACAAACTTCTATCGAAGAACGCTGGCAGATCGCCCACTACGTAGACAAGCTGACCAAAGAGTTAAAAGGTGAAACAGCTAGAGATTTTGAAGAAGGAAATAATGACGGACTTTTTGCAGCTTATGACCAGGACATGAACCCTGAGAATACAGAAAAAGAAGACAATGATTCTGAAATCGAACAGCCTACTCTGCAGCCGGGTGAGATTGACGAGATGAAAGAAGATACAAACACTAACACTAGCGGCGACCAATAGGTCATAGAAGTTTATATATATGTACACTCTTACAAGCAAATTGAAGATTTTCGCGATAGTACTTATGGTATTGGGCGCGATTCTTACAGTAGCTGGTTTTTTAACCGTACCCAGCGATGAAGACATTGAGCATATGGTCGCTAATCATGGTGTAGAACATCATGAAGGTGAACATTATAATAAAGTAGGTCAGGATCATGGATCGATGGAGCATGGAGATGATTCGCACCATTCAAGCGGTGCTCATGGAGATGATCATCACGGTGAGGAAGCCCACCATGGTAGCGATACAGATGTTGAACACGTGACGCATCAAGTTCATAACAGACCTTGGTCTGCAATTTATGTGGCTGCCTTTTTCTTTTTCATGATCGGTTTAGGTGCGCTGGTTTTCCTTGCATTGCAAAAAGCTTCTCAAGCAGGTTGGTCTGTAGTGCTCTTTAGGGTAATGGAAGGAATTAGTACCTATATATTGCCTGGGGGAATCATCATGTTCATTTTGCTTCTTCTCGCCTCATTTCATATTACCCATATCTTCCACTGGATGGATCCAGAGGTGATTGACCCGACTGATCCCCATTATGACGAGCTTATTGCAGGGAAGACAGGTTTCTTAAACGTTCCGTTCTTTTTAGCTAGAGCGGCTGCATTCCTGATCGGATGGAATCTTTATCGCTGGAATATCAGAAAATTTAGTTTGAAACAAGATGAAGAGCCTAAAGGAAATGTTTGGTATAAAAAAGGTTTCAAGCATTCAGCAATGTTCTTGGTATTTTTCCTAGTAACGGAATCTATCATGGCGTGGGACTGGATCATGAGTTTTGACCCGCATTGGTTCTCAACCTTGTTTGGATGGTATATTCTTGCAGGTATGATGGTGACAGCAATCACAACTATAGCTATAGTGACGATCTTTCTAAAAAATAGCGGTTATCTTGAATACGTAAACGACAGTCATATTCATGATTTAGCTAAGTTCATGTTTGGCTTTAGTGTTTTCTGGACGTACCTGTGGTTCTCTCAGTTCATGTTGATATGGTATTCAAATATTCCTGAGGAAGTTACCTATTTCGTAACTCGTATTGAGGATTACAACCTCGTGTTCTTCGGCATGGTGGCAATCAACTTCTTGCTTCCTGTGTTGATATTGATGAACTCTGATTTCAAGCGCAAGAACTGGTTTGTAGTTACTGCAGGTCTATTTATCATCATAGGGCACTATTTAGATATTTATGTGGCAGTTATGCCTGCAACAGTAGGTAAGTCTTGGTTTATAGGGTTGCCAGAAATAGGAGCGTTCTTATTATTCGGTGGTTTATTTATTTTAACAGTATTCTACTCGTTAACTAAAGCACCTTTATCCGTCAAAGAAGATCCATATTTAGGTGAGAGTAAACACTTCCACTATTAAAATTTTATAAGAGAAATATACTGTAATGACAGCATTTTTAATAATTCTTATTGCAGCCTTACTCGTAATATCGATTTGGCAGATTTCTAAGATTGTAAGTTTAGGTAAAGCACCAGAGCCAGATACTGAAATGGCTGAAGTTGCCAATGATCAAGACAATAAGCGCAATGGTCAGGGCATGCTGATATTTGTTATAGCAATGTACATCATGATGATTGCATGTTTCATCGCGTATCAAGACTTCTTTTTACCAGACGCGGGTTCTGCACACGGAGCTGAATATGACAACTTGCTTTTGCTTACTACGGTCATCATTATGATTGTTCAGGTTTTGACTCAAGGCTTGCTTCACTACTTTTCTTATAAGTACCATGGTAAAAAAGGGCAAAGGGCACTTTTCTATGCAGATAATGATCGACTAGAGTTCATTTGGACGGCTATTCCAGTTGTAGTCCTAGCAGGTTTAATTCTTTGGGGTCTTTTCTCTTGGAATGATATCATGGACGCCTCAACAGATGACGATCCACTCTTAGTAGAGGTATATGCTTATCAGTTTGGATGGAAAGTACGTTACAGCGGTGCTGATAATACTCTAGGTGACGCTAATGTTCGTTTCATTGATGGCGCAAATGAATTAGGTATAGATCCAACCGATGCTGACGGTATGGATGATAAGGTCTCTAACCTTGCAATTCACTTACCCGTAGATCGTCCTGTACTTTTCAAATTTAGGAGTCAAGACGTTCTTCATAGTGCTTATATGCCACACTTCAGAGCTCAAATGAATGTTGTACCTGGTATGGTTACCCAGTTTAAATTCACGCCTACGGTTACTTCAGAAGATTTTCGTTCTACTGAATTTATGACAGAAAAAGTTCGTAAGATTAATGAAATCCGTCGACAAAGAAGTGAGGAATTAGTTGCTAATGGCGACGTTGCATTGGATCCTTATGAGTTCGAGTATTATTTGTTATGTAACAAGATCTGTGGATCAAGTCACTACAACATGCAAATACCGATCATCGTTGAAAGCCAAGAGGACTACCAAAAGTGGTTAGACTCACAAAAAACATTTGAAGAAACTTTAGCGAGCACAGAAAATTAAGATTATGGGACAAGCTATTGCGGTTGCAGATCACAGTCACGATGAACACCACCACCACAAAGAAACCTTTGTAACTAAGTATATTTTCTCTACAGACCATAAGATGATTGCAAAGCAATATCTTATTACGGGTCTTATTATGGGAGCGATAGGTATTCTTATGTCTATCCTAATGAGAATGCAGCTAGCTAATCCAGGTGAGCCTAGCGTTGTGTTTAGTGCTTTACTCGGTAAATGGGCACCAGATGGTGTTATGGATCCTAGTATCTATTTGGCTTTGGTAACCATACATGGTACCATCATGGTATTCTTTGTATTGACTGCAGGTTTGAGTGGAACATTTTCTAACTTTTTGATTCCTCTTCAGATCGGTGCACGAGATATGGCATCGGGATTTCTGAATATGGTTTCATATTGGTTGTTTTTTGTTTCCTCTGTAATCATGCTTGGTTCTCTTTTTGTTGAGATGGGGCCAGCAGCTGCAGGTTGGACGATTTATCCTCCTTTAAGTGCATTGCCAGAAGCTATGCCTAACTCAGGAATGGGTATGACATTATGGTTGGTTTCCATGGCAATTTTTATTGCATCCTCGTTACTTGGATCCTTAAATTATGTGGTGACAGTTATCAATATGAGAACTAAAGGAATGTCCATGACGCGTCTACCGTTGACTATTTGGGCATTTTTTGTAACAGCTATCATTGGTATAGTATCATTCCCTGTTCTTTTATCTGCAGCTTTGATGCTGATTATGGATAGAAGTTTTGGAACTTCATTCTTCCTCTCAGATATTTATATCAAAGGAGAGGTTTTGGCTAACCAGGGTGGTTCTCCAGTATTATTTGAGCACCTTTTCTGGTTCTTGGGGCACCCAGAGGTTTACATCGTATTACTTCCAGCTTTAGGAATTACCTCAGAGATTATAGCTACTAATTCGCGTAAACCTATTTTTGGATACCGAGCGATGGTCGCATCCATATTAGCAATCGCATTCCTATCAACGATCGTTTGGGGTCACCACATGTTTGTATCTGGTATGAATCCTTTCTTAGGATCTGTATTTACTTTCACAACACTATTGATTGCTATACCATCTGCAGTAAAGGCATTTAACTATATCACGACACTTTGGAAAGGTAATTTGCAAATGAATCCGGCGATGCTGTTCTCTATAGGTTTAGTTTCAACATTTATTACAGGTGGTCTTACTGGTATTATCTTGGGAGATAGTACACTCGATATTAATGTCCACGATACATATTTTGTGGTTGCTCACTTCCACCTGGTTATGGGTATATCTGCTCTTTATGGTCTATTTGCTGGTGTATATCACTGGTTCCCTAAGATGTTCAACAGAATGATGAACAAGAATCTTGGGTATGTTCATTTCTGGCTTACAGCGATAGGTGCTTACGGAGTTTTCTTCCCGATGCACTTTGTAGGGATGGCAGGTCTACCGCGTAGATATTATGAGAACACTAACTTCCCTTACTTTGACGATTTACTCGACACCAATAAGTTGATTACTTATTTTGCAATAGCTACAGCATTCGCTCAGTTATTCTTTGTCTACAACTTTGTAAAATCGATTTTCTACGGTAAGAAAGCACCTGCTAACCCATGGAAGTCTAATACTCTTGAGTGGACTACAGGTGATAAACACATCCACGGTAACTGGGATGGTCCTATTCCTCACGTATACCGTTGGGCCTACGATTACAGTAAGTTAAATGATAACGATGAATATGTGATTCCTGGGCAGGATTATGCTCCTCAGCATATCCCACTTCAGGATGGTGAAGAGGAATTAAATCATTAAGAAGTTTGAATATATACTACAAAGGCTCGCTAATTAGCGAGCCTTTTTCATTCTTTGTATACATGCTTTCGCGAAAGCGGAATAATCCTACTTCGTACCTCGAGGTGGATAATCCTTCTTCATAATAAAGTCAATTGCATTCAAAATATCTTTAGTTGAAGGTCTTGCAAATGGCATGCTTTGTATGGAAGAGAAGTATAATTTATTTTCTTTATCTACCAAGAAAACACCTGGTTCTGAAAATGTCGCCGGTTCTTTATCGCTAATACTTTCAGAAATGAAAAGTCCAAATTCTCTAGCCTTCTCTTCGCTAAGATCGTAAGCGATAGGTAATGAGGTAACGTCCCATTCATTTCCTGCTTTTTTTGCGCGTTCCTCGCTATCCATACTTATAGCGCAAAGATTCACACCTCTTTCAACGAAGTCTTCCAGGTGATCTTGGACTTCGCTTAGTTGTTTTTTACATACTGGGCAATGTAGGCCGCGGTAGAAAAATAGAAGTGAAAAGTTTTCTGGATTTTGTTCTTCCAGTTTGTATCTAGCATCATTGATAAGCGGCAGATCTAGACTAGGCATTGAAGTTTTAGGTTTCATATTTTTATTTTCAATCTAATCAATGGTATGCCCCTTTGCTTCTAATACTCTCTTAAATAACACAACTCTAACTCAAACAGATTGATTTGTTGTCATCGCAGCGATATGCTGTGTGTTATATTTGATATATGATTGAGCACCTAGACCCTTCAGGCGATCATTTCTCTAATGAAGAGCATGACATAGAGCGCGCATTGCGTCCACTTAGTTTCGGCGATTTTGCAGGACAAGATCAAATCCTTGAAAATCTTGAGGTGTTTGTGGAGGCCGCAAACCAGCGTGGTGATGCTTTAGACCACACTCTTTTTCATGGTCCTCCGGGCTTAGGTAAAACAACACTTGCCCATATTTTAGCGAACGAGCTGGGGGTAGGTATCAAAGTTACGTCTGGACCAGTTTTGGACAAGCCAGGTGATCTTGCGGGTTTATTGACTAATCTGAATGAGCGCGATGTATTATTTATCGACGAGATCCATCGACTGAGCCCTATTGTTGAAGAGTATCTATACTCTGCGATGGAGGATTATAAAATTGACATCATGATCGAAACGGGCCCTAATGCCCGTACGGTGCAGATCAATCTATCTCCATTTACCTTGATCGGTGCTACAACTCGTTCCGGTTTGCTCACAGCGCCTATGAGGGCACGATTTGGTATTTCATCGCGATTGCAATACTATACAACAGAACTTTTATCTACGATCGTTGAACGTAGTGCAGAAATTCTCAATGTTCCCATCGATCAAAATGCAGCCATCGAAATTGCAGGAAGAAGTAGAGGAACACCTCGTATAGCAAATGCCCTTTTGAGGCGTGTGCGTGATTTTGCTCAAATTAAAGGTAACGGTAGCATAGACCTCGATATCGCACGCTTTTCACTCAAAGCGCTTAATGTGGACGCACATGGTCTAGACGAGATGGACAATAAGATTTTGAGTACTATAATCGATAAATTTAAGGGAGGTCCCGTAGGTCTCACGACACTTTCAACGGCCGTTTCAGAGAGTGCCGAAACTATTGAAGAGGTTTACGAACCATTTTTGATCCAACAAGGATTTATCGTTCGCACGCCACGAGGTCGTGAGGTGACTGAAGCGGCATATAAGCATTTGGGTCGTACAAAATCTGCCTCGCAGGGAGGTTTTTTTGATTTATAGCTTCTACGGGTTCGTTTTTTCTATTCTATAACAGCAGGAGCAAGTTTCTGAAAAAGTTGAGTGCCTAGAATAGGTGAGTGAAGTATAAAAATGTGATCATGAGTAATATTCCTGAAGTTTCCACCTTGGATTTTCTCCTCCAAACTAGGGAGATTTACAAAAATCCATTACCATTCCATCGAGAGAACTTCAGGAAGTTAGGTTACACTTTTAAAATAACGCCTAAGCCTGGACTCAAAATTCATTTTACCTGCGATGAGCGCATCGTGAAACACATGCTACAGAAGAATCAGCGCAACTACGAGAAATCACCTTTGCAAACAGATGACCTCGGTAAATACATCGGGCATGGTTTGCTTACTGAAAATGGTGGAAAATGGCGCGCTAATCGAAAACTGATACAGCCAGCGTTCTATAAAAAATCACTCATGGTTTTACTGGAAACCATGAATGATACCATTGTAAAGGAACTTTTACATATAAAACCTGATCAAGAACTGGATATTTATCCTGTTTTTAATGATTTAGCATTTAAAGTGGTAGCAAAGAGCCTCTTTGATCTTCCTGATATAGATGATGCCATCGACAAGCTACAACATATTACTGAGGAGGCTCAAAAAATGTTGATCAAGGAACTGCGCATCCCGTGGATGAAATGGTATTTTGATAGGGAGTGGCTATCAGGAAAAAATAGCGTCCCTCACCATATAAGAATGGTAGAGGAGGCGCGAGAGATTTTGAGGAGCATTATAAGGGATCGCAAAAATTCTAAGGCACAACATGATGATCTACTGAGTTTACTGCTTCATTCTACTTATGAGGATGGCACTAAAATGGAAGAAGAACAACTCATCGATGAGATCCTCGTACTTTTTATCGCTGGTCATGAAACTACAGCAAATGCCCTGAGTTTTGCTGTGCAGTTACTCGCTCAAAACACAGAAATCCAAGAAAAAGCACGTAAAGAACTCCTGGAGAACAAAGGGGGCTCAATATATGAGCGCCTAGTGGATTTACCTTATTTAAAGCAATGTGTAGAAGAAACCTTGAGACTCTACCCACCGGCTTATGTCACAGATAGAGTGACGCTAGAAGATGACAAATGTGAAGAAATAGAGCTCAATGCTGGCAGCACTTGGCTCATTTCATTTTATGAATTGCACCGCCGCGAGGACTTGTGGCACGAGCCGGAGAGGTTTGATCCAGAAAGATTCAGTCCTGAGAATGCAAAGAATCATCGCGACTACTATTTCCCTTTTGGCGCCGGTCCCAGAATGTGCATAGGCAACAACTTTGCGATCTATGAAATGGTTATGGTACTCGCACAGCTGTTAAAAAGGTTTGAGTTCAAGCCTGTAAAAGGTGACATTGAAATACTGCCTTTAATTACGCTGAAGCCTAAAAATGCCTTAGTCAGGTTTGTTGAAGATTGATATCTCGCTTTCGCGAAAGAGAGACAACCACAATCCTAGATATACTTATCCAAATAATAGGCTTATCAACTACTGAAAGATCCCGTATCAACATGCCAAGTTTTGGTCCGGGCATGTTTAATTTAAATCAAGATGCGGATAAGGTCGCGGGATATATTACTTCGCTACAAAACATGCTAACAGAAATAGTTGGCTTGTCAACTGCAAAAAAAAACACCTAGATGCTATTGCAATGAAAAGATATTGGACCCAGAATAGTAAACCTCCTCCTAGATTTAGAATCGCATAAAATCTCTAACGTAATGAAGAAGAACTATTTCCTACTATCGTTTTAACTCGCTCCTGCTTATGTCTTATGGAACGCCACCTCAATTTATCATGTCGTGGGAGGTGTCTTGGGAGCAGCGATCATTTTGATGCTGACTTTTTATCCGTTTGGTAAAAGACTTTGAAAATAAAGAAAGCAATAAATCTTGACGAGGTAGTTTTTTACTTCCCGCTTTCGCGAAAGCGTAAACAGCAAAATCTATAGACCAAAGAACTAGGTTTCACCTTATAAAAACACGATTTACAGTCACGATGACTACTTTTGTTGACTTATTCAAAGCGATACCATGAGTCAAGAAAGCAAACGTAGAGAAGCACTGGTTTATCACGCTAAGCCGCAGCCGGGTAAGATTAAGATCGTTCCCACAAAAAAATACAGCAGTCAGCGTGACCTTTCTCTTGCATACTCGCCCGGTGTTGCAGAGCCTTGTATCGAGATTGCAAAGGATAAGGCAAACGTTTACAAATACACCACAAAAGGAAATCTTGTTGCCGTCATATCAAATGGTACTGCGGTTTTGGGATTGGGAGATATAGGTCCTGAGGCCTCAAAGCCAGTAATGGAAGGAAAAGGTCTGCTTTTTAAGATTTTTGCAGATCTGGATTGTTTTGATATAGAGGTAGACACCAAAAACATTGAAGAATTCATCAATACGGTCAAGAATATCGCGCCCACTTTTGGTGGGATCAACCTAGAAGACATCAAAGCTCCAGAGGCTTTTGAGATTGAGCGCAGACTCAAGGAGGAGCTCGACATTCCCGTAATGCATGATGACCAGCACGGGACGGCTATCATTTCAAGTGCTGCTTTGTTGAATGCCCTGGAACTGGCAGAAAAGAATATTGAGGACGTTAAAATCATCGTTTCTGGAGCGGGAAGTGCGGCAATCTCCTGTACAAACTTGTATGTGAAGCTGGGTGCTCGCCCTGAAAACATCATGATGTTTGACATAGATGGGCTAATTACAAAAGATCGCACTAATCTTGTTCCCGAGCAAATGCTTTTTGCTAGGGATGTGGAAAAGGTATCATTAAGAGAAGCTCTAGTAGATGCTGATGTTTTCTTGGGACTTTCAGTAGGTAATTTAGTCGATGCGGAAATGCTTAAATCGATGGCACCTGATCCTATCGTTTTTGCGATGGCTAATCCTACGCCAGAGGTTGACTATGATCTCGCCATCGCCACGAGATCGGATCTGATTATGGCAACGGGTCGTAGCGATCATCCTAATCAAGTGAACAATGTACTGGGATTCCCCTTTATATTTAGGGGCGCGCTGGACGTGCGGGCGACCAAGATTAACGAAGAAATGAAAATGGCTGCGACCAAGGCCATCGCCCAACTTGCAAAAGAACCCGTTCCAGAACAAGTAAATATTGCCTACGGTGAATTGAAGTTGAACTTTGGTAGGGACTATATCATTCCCAAGCCTTTTGATCCACGATTGATCGCGACTATTCCACCGGCTGTGGCAAAAGCAGCTATGGAAAGTGGCGTTGCTCGAGAGCCTATAACAGACTGGGCACGTTATGAAGAGCAATTGCTTTCCAGAATGGGATCAGACAATAAATTAGTGAGATTGATTCTCAATCGCGCTAAGACCGATCCTAAACGCATAGTATTTGCCGAAGCTGATAATCTGGATGTGCTCAAGGCGGCCCAGATCGTACTCGAAGAAGGGATCGGAACACCTATTCTTTTGGGGAGAAAAGAGATTATCGAGGAGCTTAAGAAAGAACTGGAATTTGACCAGCCTTGTCTCATCATCGACCCCAAGTCTGATGAAGAGAGTGAGAGAAAGGAACGTTACGCAACAGAATTCTGGAAGCTACGTCGTCGCAAGGGAGTCACTCAGTTTGATGCGAGTCGTATCTTGAGACAGCGTAATTATTTTGCTGCGATGATGGTTAAAGTAGGAGATGCAGATGCGTTGATTACGGGAGTGGCTCAATCTTATCCAAGATCTGTACGTCCCATGATGGAAATCATCGGTAAGTCTCCAGGGGTAGATAAAATCGCTACTACTAACCTGATGATCACGGCAAAAGGTCCTTTATTCATATCAGATACCTCAATAAACATAGAACCTGATGCTCTAGAACTTGCCAAAATTGCTCAAATGACCAGCCGCACGGCCGCTTTGTTTGGAATCAAACCAGTAATGGCAATGGTTTCTTATGCAAACTTTGGATCTTCCAAACACGAGCACGCAACAAAAGTGACTGACGCCGTTAAATACCTACATCAGTACTATCCTTCTCTCGATGTGGACGGTGAAATTCAAGCTGATTTTGCTTTGAATCCTGAGTTGCTTGAGAAAAAATTCCCGTTTTCTAAATTGGCTGGTAAGAAAGTAAACACCTTGATCTACCCTAATCTCGAGAGTGCAAACAGTACTTACAAACTACTCAAAGAGCTCAACGACAACGATTCCATAGGGCCTATTATGATGGGTATGCAAAAGCCGGTGCACATTTTACAGCTGGGAGCCAGCGTTGACGAGATTGTAAACATGAGCGCTGTGGCAGTAATTGACGCCCAGCAAAAAGAGAAACATTACAAGGAGAAGGGCACGACCCTCTAAGAAATCACTCAATCCATGCTTTCATCGGTTTACAGTAGCTCTTTACTGTTAACAAAACTTTTAAAATTCATATTATCCTTACATTTGAGCCGCTCAAAAAAGCGGTGATATGATTGCGCAACTGCAGGGGAAACTGGTAGAGAAGAATTTGACTGATGTCGTCATCGATTGTGGTGGTGTAGGGTACTTTGTTGAGATCTCGCTTCACACCTATTCAAATATTCCAGAAGGAGAAAATGTCAAGCTATTCACCCACCATCTCGTGCGTGAAGATGCGCACCGACTTTTTGGTTTTGTAGATAAGACAGAACGTGAGTTGTTCAGGTTATTGATCTCGGTTTCTGGTATAGGTGCGAGTACTGCACGTACCATGTTGAGCAGTATGGAGCCAGACCACATCGCCCACGCCATTGCAAATGGCGATGCAAAAACCATTCAAAGTGTGAAAGGCATTGGTGCAAAAACCGCACAGCGTGTCATTATAGACCTGCGGGATAAGATCCTTCAGGTTCTCGATAATCCAGAATTAACAGTCGTGGCGAGCAATACTGGTCGCGAGGAGGCGTTATCTGCATTGGAGACTCTGGGATATTTACGCAAACAAGCGCAAAAAGTGGTGGACAAGATTCTGTCCAGCCAGCCCGATGCCTCTGTAGAACAACTGATTAAAGAAGCATTAAAACAGCTATAGGATTTGGCATACAGTAAGTTGATGGTGAGATTTGCTCCCTGGGTTTTATGTCTTTTTTTTCTCGCTTTCGCGAAAGCGCAAGAAACACCAACCACACCACAGGATTCAACCTCCACAGGCTCCAAAGTAGGTAAATTGAGCCTGCCCGACCCTCCCAGTATCACTACCATGTACAATTACGATCCCAACTTAGATCGTTACATTCTGGACCGTAGGTTTAATGGCTACAGCATAGGATATCCATTTATGCTCACTCGTGATGAGTACTCAAAATTGGTTCTCAAAGAGAGTATGAACGCCTACTTTCTTGAAAAATTTAAGGCCGTGCAGGGCAAAACTGAGGAGGATAAGGAAAATCAAAGGGATTTAATACCTAATTTTTACGTCAATTCAGATCTATTCACGAGCATATTTGGTGGTAATGAAATTGATCTCGATCCACAGGGTAGTGTGGAAGTAGACCTAGGTATTTTATTTAATCGTACTGATAACCCGGCACTCTCACCGCGAAATCGTCAAAACCTCACGTTTGATTTCAACCAGCGCATCAACTTGAGCATGGTGGGTACGGTTGGAACCCGACTTAGTGTTAACGCCAATTACGATACGCAGAGCACATTTAATTTTCAGAACCTGATCAAGCTAGAGTACACACCTACAGAAGATGATATTCTACAAAGTATAGAGCTGGGTAACGTGGCCATGCCCTTGAATTCCCAGTTGATACGAGGATCCCAGAGCCTCTTTGGGGTAAAGGCAGAGTTGCAGTTTGGTCGTACGCGCATCACAGGTATCTTTTCTGAACAGCGATCAGAAGCTAATACTGTACAAGCAGCTGGAGGGGCATCTTTTAATGAATTTGACTTCTTTTCGCTGGATTATGATGAGAACAGACACTTTTTCCTATCGCATTATTTTAGAGATACTTATGATGATGCTTTAGCTAACTATCCTTTTATCAATAACAATATTCAAATCACTCGTGTAGAGGTTTGGGTTACAAATAGAAGTAACCGTACTGAAAATGTGCGGAATATCGTAGGTCTTCAAGATCTAGGGGAGGCAGGACCGGATCCAGATAATATAGGTCTAGACAACTTACCCTCTGGGTTTTTTAATGTGCCTCCAGGAAGTTTTCCCGATAACGGGAATAATGATCTGAATCCTCGTGGTCTGACGGGATCTGCTCAAACAGTACTTAACCAACAGATACGTGACATAGGAACTGTAGGGCAGGGCTTCAATCTTCCCGATTCCCAGATCGATGAGGGTGTGGACTACGTGTCACAGGAAAGCGCCCGTCAACTTGATCCTAGAGAATATATCCTAAACACACAACTAGGATACATTTCCCTAAGACAAAAATTAAATAATGATGAAGTCCTCGCCGTGGCTTATCAGTATACTGTAGGCGGTAGGGTTTACCAAGTGGGAGAGTTTGCAAATGATGGAGTAAACGCTACTGAGGTACAGGAAGATCGCCAGAACCCAGATCCCAATACTTCTCCCGTAGTCAACAACCAGAATCTGGTGGTTAAAATGCTTAAAAGCAATTTGACTAACGTAGGTGAGCCCAACTGGGACTTAATGATGAAAAATATCTATAATCTGGGCGGTTCACAACTTTCTCCAGAAGACTTTAGATTGAATATTTTCTATCAGTACCCACCGGAACTCAACTATATTACCCCTGCTCCGGGACGTGGTGGTAACCCATCAATTCCCCTACCGGAAAATGTTGAAGAAACTACATTGTTGCGCGTGTTCAATCTAGATAGATTAAATCAGCAAGGTGACCCGCAACCCACAGGAGATGGTTTCTTTGATTATGTACCTGGACTTACGATCGATCAAGAAAATGGGCGCATAATATTTACTACGGTAGAACCTTTTGGTGAACATATTTTTGATGAGTTGGCAGTAGGTGGAGAAAATTATGGGGATCCCACTACCTATAATAACAATCAGGCTCAATACGTGTTTAGGGAGATGTACGAGACTACTAAGGCACAAGCTCTTGAAGCAACTGATAAAAACAAGTATTTGATCAAGGGAGAATATAAATCTTCAGGCCAGGAGGGAATTCCCATAGGTGGTTTTAATGTTGCTAGAGGTTCAGTCGTGGTAACGGCGGGTGGACGTACCCTTCAGGAAGGGATCGATTATACGGTAGATTATAATGCGGGTAGGGTGATTATTCTGGATCAAGCTTTATTAAATTCAAGTACACCTATTCAGGTTTCTACTGAAAATAATTCTGTATTCAATCAGCAAACCAAACGATTTACAGGTATTAATGTAGAGCACACATTTAGCGAAGACTTCGTACTGGGAGGTACGTTATTGAATTTGAATGAACGACCCATAACGCAGAAGGCAACCTATGGTTTTGAGCCCATCAATAATACCATTGTCGGGACAAATTTTAACTACAGTACAGAAGTACCCTTTTTCACCAGGCTAGTCAACAAATTACCTAACATCGATACAGATGTCGAATCTCGCTTGTCGGTGCGAGGAGAGTTTGCCTATCTGTTTCCTGGAACTCCGAGTGGAGATAATTTTGCCGGTGAAGCCGCTACCTATGTAGATGATTTTGAGGGATCACAAACCACGATCGATATCATGAACCCAAATGCATGGACGCTGGCTAGTACGCCTTTTGGTTTTGGGAATGACGACAGTAGCGATCCACCGCTGGAAGATAATTTTAGACGAGCTAGAATAGCCTGGTATGCAGTAGATCCAATTTTTTACGGGAATCAACGACCCGATGGGATTACAGATCAGGACGTCTCAGAATACCGCACGCGCCGGGTTTTGATTAATGAGATCTTCCCTCAAGTAGATATTCAACAAGGTCAGCAACAAGTGATCAATACATTGGACCTGGCTTACTACCCTGATGAGCGAGGGCCATACAACTACAATCCTGCTGCTGCGGGATCAAATACGCTTCCCAACCCTGCGAATAACTGGGGAGGTATCATGCGCCAGTTTTCTAGTACAGACTTTGAACAGACAAACGTGGAATATATTCAGTTTTGGGTTTTGGATCCTTACGTGAATGATCCTACTATGTCAAACGGTAAGATTGTTCTTAACATAGGAAGCATTTCTGAAGACATTTTACAAGATGGAAGGAAGCAATTTGAGAATGGTCTTCCAGAAAACGATAATGTCCAGCAGTTAGTCACCACTACGCCCTACGGTAAAGTTCCTTCCAATCAATCGCTAGTGTACGCGTTCGATACAGCAGGTCAGGAGCGCAATAATCAAGATGTGGGTCTCGATGGCTTGGATGATGTAGAAGAGGTAAGCCAGTTTCCAGATTTTGCCAGTCTTCCGGATCCTTCTGCCGATAACTATGAATATTTCCTGGCTACTGATGGAGATATTCCTGAACGTTACAAGAGATTTAATAACACTCAAGGCAATTCACCTACTGACGTGGGTCAAAACGATCGCGGGAGCACAACCCTACCAGACGTAGAGGATATCAATAGGGATAATACCATGAATACTATTGATAACTATTATTCCTATGAGGTGAACTTTCGTAATGGATTGCAGGAGGGCGACCAATATGTTTACAATATTTTGCCTACACGTCAGGTGGAGCTTCCTAATGGGCAGCAAATTGAAGCAAGATGGATACAGTTTAGAGTTCCCCTGCGACAGATAGAAGATCAAACAGTAAATCCAGGTTATTCAAGAGTAGGAAATATCAACGATTTTCGCGCGATACGTTTCATGAGAATGTATCTAACAGATTTTGATACAGATGCTTATTTAAGATTCGGAACTTTAGAGTTGGTAAGAGGTGATTACCGTCAGTACACCCAAAACCTAGCGAGTGAAAGCGCCATGCCTAATGATAATACCACCTTTGAGGTTCAGGGTGTGAATATCGAGAACAACGCGACCAGAGATCCGGTCAACTATGTGTTGCCGCCTGGGGTAGAGCGTGAAGTGTTGAATACCCAAAATCAGAACATTCGTCAGAATGAGCAATCTCTAGCCCTTAGAGTTTGTGAACTTGCCCCAGAAGATGCCAGAGCAGTATTCAAAAATGTACGCATCGATATGCGACAGTATGAAGATCTGGAAATGTTTGTCCATGCTGATCGAGGTGGCTTCCCTACCAGCTTGCTGGAGGATGATGAACTTGAAGCCTTTGTACGTATAGGACTTGACTTTACACAAAACTATTATGAAGTACGGTTACCGCTTAAGGTAACACCCGCGGGAGCTAACACACCGGGAGAAGTATGGCCAGACGCAAATAATTTCAAGATAGACCTTTCTATTCTTGGAGAGATTAAATCAGAAGTATTGGGAGAAACTTCCCTTTCTGTTAATGAGCTACAAGTTTTTGAGCCTGATGCTGATTTTTATAATGACGAGGGCTTAGATCCTCGAGGGCATACTTATGCAATCATAGGTAATCCCAACTTTGGCGATGTGCGAGCCATGATGATAGGGGTGCGTAATGCCTCAGATAATGATCAATGTGGGGAGGTCTGGTTTAATGAAATGCGTCTTTCCGGTCTCAAAAATCAAGGTGGTTATGCCACGATTCTTAATCTTGACACCAATTTTGCTGACTTTGCCACGATCAACGCAAATGGATCAAGAAGCACCATAGGTTTTGGTGCCATCGAGCAAGGTCCTAACGAGCGTAGTCGAGAAAATGTCACGGCATACGACTTCACCACAAACATGAGTTTGGGAAAACTACTGCCTCAAAAATGGGGTGTGAAACTACCCTTTTCCTACAGCTTTGCAGAAGAAACTATAACGCCTCAGTTTGATCCTCAATTTGAAGATATTGAACTGGAAACTAGATTAGATAACGCAGCAAACGATGCTGATCGAGAGACCATAAGGGAACAGAGTGAGGAATACACAAAGCGCCAAAGCGTCAATTTGATAGGCGTGCGTAAAGAACGCACGGGCGAGAGCAAACCCATGCCTTACGATATCGAGAATTTCACTTTCTCGGGATCCTACAACCAGACAGACCAGCGCAGTTTTGAGATTGAAGAGTTTCAAGACCAAAGTACTACGGTAGGTGCTCAGTATGCTTATGCCTTCCCCAAGGCGGAAGTGGCACCGTTCAAAAAAGTCAAATTGTTTGCTAACGATTATTGGAAATGGTTGCGGGAACTCAATTTCAATCTATTGCCCAATAATTTTACCGCTGGTGTGAACATACAGCGCCAGTACAATATTCAGAGGTTTAGGGATCTTACCCTAGATGCTCCTCCTGTGGATCTCGATGGAGACGGGACTCCAGATGCTCAAAACATTACGCTGGCTCCCCTCACTAATCGCAATTTTACCCTTGATAACAGCTATTCCATCAATTGGGATTTGACCAAGTCGCTTAAGATCAACCTCGCGGCAAATAACAACCGCATCATACGCAGCTACATCGATGAGAACGATGTGGTAGACGAGAGCTATACCCTATGGACGGACTTCTTAGATGACGGTATTGCAGACAACCACTCGCAACAGTTTACGGCGATTTATGAATTACCTTTTGATAAGTTTCCGTTTCTCGCTTTCGCGAAAGCGAACTACTCATACACAGCAGATTTCAACTGGACTCGTAACCAGCAACAATTTCTTGATCTAGGGGACATCCCAAATCTTGGAAACAGCATTTCCAATGCAAACAACCACGTGCTGAACGGGACGCTGGACTTTGAGAAGCTTTATAAATATATAGGTTTTGAGAAACTCAAATTTGGAGCAGAGGCAAATGCTGCGCGCAATAGGTCGAGAAGCAGATCAAGAAACCGTAACAGCAACAGACCGCCCTCTGGGCAGCAATCAAATGAAGATGAGGACAAGCCAAAAATTCCTAAAAAGAATGTGGGGAACCAGTTATACAACACATTTGTAGGACTTGCGACGGCGATAAAAAGAGTTCAGGTAAACTATGCTCAAAACAACGGAACATTTTTACCAGGCTATACACCAGATGTAGGTTTTATAGGTACCTTAAAGCCCTCACCAGGATTTGTCTACGGCCAGCAAGAGGATATAAGGCAAGAAGCAGCGCGTAGAGGCTGGCTGACGTTGTTTCAAGACTTCAACCAACAATACCAGGAGACAGAGTCCCGTAATTTTGACTATAACATCAAAGTAGGTTTACTCAAAGACCTGTCTCTGGACCTTACCGGAAATAGGATTTACCAAGAAACCTATGCAGAGAACTACCGGGTTGATCCTACTGATTTGACTTACCAGTCTCTTACTCCCAATACTTTTGGTAACTTCAGTATTTCTACCGTAATGATTGGTACTGCCTTCAACAAGAGCACAATAGACGAGTCAGAGACTTTTGATAATTTCAAAACGAATAGGCTAGAAGTTGCAGAAAAGCTTGCGAGGGAATTTTATGGCACTGATAACTTTGAAAGAGATGATCAAGATTTTCCCTTAGGTTTCTCACGTAACAGCCAGAGGGTTTTATTGCCATCTTTCCTGGCGGCTTATGAGGGTCGTGACGTGAGTAAACAAGACAGCAATCCTTTCAAAGACATACCTTTACCCAACTGGAATTTGAAATACACAGGCTTGATGAACTTGAATTGGTTCAAAAAACGATTCAATAGATTTTCCATCAATCATGGTTACCGTTCCTCATTTACGGTAAATCGTTTCCAAACCAATCTTGATTTTGTCGCTGGGAATCCCAACCTGAGCTATCAGAATCAACTTGACAATACAATTAACGCCAGCGGTGATTTTAAATCGGCTAATTTGTATTTTAATATCAACCTAGCGGAACAATTTAGTCCGTTGATCAAATTAGATTTTGAGACTAAACGCGGGTTTACCATTGCAGCAGAGGTCATAAGAGATCGAGCAGTTTCCCTGAGTTTTGATAATAATTTGCTTACTGAGATCAATGGAAACCAATACAATCTGGGGGTAGGATATCGTATAAAAGACCTCAGGTTACGTACAAACTTTGGCGGTAGAAGCCGTATCATTAAAAGTGATCTGAACCTGGGATTAGAAGGAAGTGTGCGTGAAAATATAACGATCGTGCGCTATCTAGATTTAGATAACAGCCAGGCTACCGGTGGTCAGACAATTTATGGGTTAAAGTTTAATGCAGATTATGCATTCAGCCGAGCGTTTACGGCGATATTCTATTACGACCATACATTTTCTGAGTTTGCAATATCTACAGCATTCCCTCAAACAACTATACGAAGTGGAATAACACTAAGGTATACCTTCGGAAATTAGAAGCCTTGAAAGTTGACTTCATCTTTTACAGTTCAACAGCTAGCAATTCCATTTCATAAATAGTACTTTTACCCTCTTTAAATTGTAAACATGATTATTCCAGCAGATTTAAAATACACAAAAGACCACGAGTGGATCAAAATAGAAGGTGATACCGCAACGGTAGGAATTACTGACTTTGCTCAGGGAGAGCTAGGTGATATCGTTTATGTTGAGGTGGAAACTGTTGATGAAACTCTTGATCAAGAAGAAGTTTTCGGTACGGTTGAGGCTGTTAAAACAGTATCAGATTTATTCTTACCGCTTTCTGGTGAGATCATTGAGTTCAATGAATCTCTAGAAGACGAGCCTGAACTGGTCAATTCAGACCCTTATGGAGCAGGCTGGATGATCAAGATTAAATTTTCTGATGCTTCTCAGGTGGACAGTCTTTTATCAGCTGATGCTTATAAGGAGCTCGTAGGGTAACAAATGTCAAGGCTGCTCAGTTTTTGCGCTCCACTCTTGACCATGGTGGTGATCTATGGATCTCTTACGGCTAATCCTAATGTGCCTGTTGTATTTGAGGATCATACAGACAAGGTCTATCATTTAACGGCATACCTCTTACTGATGATATCTTGGTATTTATTCTTTAAGAACCGCTATCTGTCGACTCAATTTTCTGCCAAGAGAATGTTATGGTCAGATTTATTTTCATTTGAAAGGAGTATTGCAATTGGAGCAGCCACACTATGTTTTATCATTGGGTCAATAATTGAACTGGCTCAAGGCTACCTGGTTAAAAACCGATCCATGGAATGGGATGACGTTCTTGCAAATACAGTTGGCATCTTATTTGCAGCGTGTATTTTATTCTCATTAGATAAGCTTTTAATAAAGTCATCAAGAGAGAATGCTTTTTAAATCATCAACTATTACCTATTTTTAGCCTTTAAATCATAATCTATTATGGAAAAAAAGAAATCAGAGTCGGCAGACTTGAGGAAAAACATCACGCTGTATGCCCTTACCGGGTTAGCGTTTATGCTTCTAGTGGCATGGCAAGGTCTTGAGTACGAGACCGTAACTATAGAGGAGGAGCCAGAAGAAATAGTGATTGCTGAGCCCGTGATCGAGGAAGAAATCCCGATTACACAGATGCTTGAAACGCCACCACCACCACCGCCACCGCCACCAGCACCTGAGGTGATCGAGGTAGTTGAAAATGATGTGGAGATCGATGAAGTAATTATTGAGGATACTGAAACTGATATTGAAGAAGAAATCGTTGAGGTAGAAGATGTAGCTGAAGAGGCGGGTCCAGAAGAAGTAATTGCTGACGTACCTTTTGCAATTATTGAAAACGTACCGATCTATCCCGGTTGTGAGGATATGAAAACCAATGCAGATCGTAAAAAATGTATGAGTGAGAAAATCACACGTTTCGTAAACCGTGAGTTTGATACGGGTCTTGCAAACGAGTTAGGTCTTGAAGGTCGTCAAAAAATCAACGTTCAATTTAAGATAGACTCAAAAGGGAACGTAGTTGGGATTCAAAGTGCTGCAAAGCATCCTAGACTAAAAACAGAAGCAGCCCGCGTAATTCAGAAGCTGCCTAAAATGACTCCAGGTATGCAGCGTGGTAAGCCAGTAGGTGTAATTTATGCCTTACCGATTATATTTCAAGTACAGGATTAATTTCTTTTAGATATGGATTTAATAAAACCCAAGCCGAGAGGCTTGGGTTTTTTAGTTCATATTGCTTCAAAGGGAGCGTTTGTTCTAAAACATTGTGGTGAAATATCTATCTTTCATAACAAACTCAAAACTGTAATTATGAAGAAGCTTTTGATTTTATTACTGTTTTCTAATTGCATCTATGCTCAAATTGACCCGTCAGGCTATCCTATTTTTAATAGTTGTAAGGATGTGAAGGTTGATGAAATGAGGGATTGCTTTTTAAATGAGCTGTATGATCAGTTGTATTTGAGGTTGAAAGAAGAGATGCCTAAGACTGGTAAAACTCAATCGATACAAATCTTTTTTGCTGTAGATGATCAGGGTGAATTCACACATTTTGCCAATTCTGCTACCTCTGAAATTGTAAACAATGCTATTGCATCTGCGTTTAAGGGTTTGCCACGTATACAGCCAGCGCGATTTCTAGAGGAGCCATCTTATGAAAGATTTGGAATTATCTTGAAAATACCGCTCCAGAAAGATGGTTCACTTAGTGAAATACTTACTAGCGCCGTGCCGCCTCCGCCACCAGCACCTGAGATCATTGCAGTAGTTGAAAATGATGTGGAGATTGAAGAAGTTATCATTGAGATTGAAGATCCGGAAGTCTTATCATATACAGAAAGTATTGAAGTTGAGGAGGCTCTCAATAAATCTGAGCCTGAGAAGGTTCCGTTTGCCATTATTCAATAAGCTCCCATTTATCCTGGATGTGAAGATGATTTTTATACAAATGCTGAGCGTAAAAAATGTACTAGTGAAAAAATCACGAGTTTTGTAAATCAAGAATTTGACAAAAATATTGCCCGTGAGTTAGGATTAATAGGCCGTCAGAGAGTGACTGTGATGTACACAATCGATAATCAAGGTCTATCTACAGATATTAAAACAAGAACCAAGCATCCTGAGTTGGCATCAGAAGCAATTCGCGTCATTCAAAACTTACCGCAAATGATTCCAGGTAAACAGCGTGGTAAAATTGTCAACACGATTTATGCGTTACCCATAATTTTTACTGTTCCAGAATAATACTGATGGGTGACGATATTGTACTCATCTTTATATTAGAAACTGTTTTAGACTCTAATCATACTACTTTCTTATGTAAACAATTGAATTATTGGCCATTACATCCCATCAGGAATCATTAAATTTGTAAGTCTAGCTAAAACGGTACGACCTTTGAGAATGGTTTAAAATAATAACATTTAAACCATTAATTATGAGCAATTTTAACAACACGGGTGCTGCAACACCCAAGAAGTTGGATCGCGTGGCTTCTAAAAAGGCCATCAACACCAAGGTAAACAAGACCGTCAATTTTCTTTTAGGGCTTTCCTTGACCGTTTTCACTATTTACCTAATTGTAGAACTGAGTACTCAGGTTAAGGAAAAAACGGCTCCCACTTATACCATTAAAACTCTAGAGAGAGAAACCAATATGGGTGAATACCGTATTGCCAAAAGTGAACCTAAGAAAACGGTTCAAAAAACGGTTGAGAAAAAACCAACCCCTCCAGTCAAACAAAAAGTAGATGTTACTAAACCTCCGGTAGTCGATGACAATGCAGATGATAGCTTTACCGACCAGCTGAATGCCCTTGAACCTTCACCAGAGGATAGTTCTCCCATTGAAACAGGTATTTCTGACCCGGTTGATTCCGCACCTACTGGACCGGCTACCTCAAACGTAAATATTGTTTCTGAAGTCCCGCTTTACCCGGGTTGTAGCAGTCGTCTAGATCGAGAAGATCGCATTGAATGCCTAAATCTAAAAATGGGAAAATTTGTCCAGCGCTGGTTTGACACAAGTCATACTGATAATTTGAATGGTCGGGATGAAGTTCGCATTTCAGTCATGTTTACTATTAATGTGAATGGAGAAATTCAGGATATTCAGATCCAGGCGCCTAATAAGGAACTGGAACAAGAGGCTAGAAAAGTTATCTCTAGGTTACCGAAAATAACTCCAGGTAAAATGAATGGCGAGCCTGTGAATGTAACTTATACTCTCCCCATTGTATATAGAGTTAATGATTGATCGCCCAGATCAAATAACATTTTCTATTTGTAGAGCCTTCTTTTTTGAGAGGGCTCTTTTATTACACAAAATTGTCAATGTTTTAATTCAAAGTATCTTCGCACCACATCATGTAGATACTATGAAAAAATTAATTATCTGCCTTGCTCTTATATTTTCCCTTGGTTTAAACGCTCAGGATGATAATGAGCGCTATCCCGTTTTTCCAGATTGTGAGAACCTGGCAAGACTTGATCTTGAAAATTGTTTCTACCAGAATCTTTATAGCGAACTCTACGCAAATTATGAATCACCAGAAGGTGTGCTGGCAGATAATTCAGAAGTGGTCGTTCGGTTTGAGGTGGATCAAGAAGGGAAATTTGTGCCTATAAGAATTGATGGAGCGACCGCGGCCTATAAACAAGCCGTGCAAGATGCATTTGAAAAGCTGCCGCAAATTAAGCCGGCGACCTATAATGCAGATCCTATTTTCATGCCTTTCATCTTGAGGGTTCAAGTTCCTTTAAAAGAAAACGGAGGGTTTACTGATTTGCGGTATAAGTCTCAGGCAGAAGATTCTGAGTATAAAGAGATGCGTGAGGATAGTATCGCTTTCGCGAAAGCGGCAAACGATTACAACAACATAATTTCCAACCGTTATGATGGACAAGAGCTACGGTCTGAAGCACTAATACCGCTTTCCTACCAAAGATATCACCGCTACGAGGCCGCCATGAACAAGATAGGGAATAACGCCCACACAGCGGTCAAGCCCTACACATTCAAATATGTTTCACAATATTTTGATCTCGAAGCAGAACGGGAGAGTTTACTTAAAGATAAGTCGACCTGGCTGGGTAAAAAATGGCATAATGAGCATTTTTTTGAAGTCGCTGGTAAAGACTATTGGTTTGTTCTCGATCCGGGAGTTGACTTACAGGTGGGTCGTGATAATGATCAGGACATCAATACCTATAACAATACCAGACTGGTTTACCTTAATGGTGGAATAGGAAAGCAAATCACCTTTGGCGCTACGATACAAGAGTCACAAGCTCGTTTTCCAGGCTATTTTGAGCGCGAGGTACGCTTGCGACAGCCACCTACAGGAATACCTGGCATAGTACCGGGTCGAGGCTTAGCTGAGGACGGAGGCGAGAATGTCTTTGATTATCCCGTTACCACAGGTTACATAAATTTTAAACCCAGTAAATATTTTGATTTGCAGCTGGGCCACGGCCAGAATTTTATAGGAGATGGCTACAGATCTCTTGTGCTAAGCGACAACTCTCAACCTTATCCATATTTTAAGATCAACGCAAAATTTTGGAAGCTTGACTACACCGTGTTGTACACTTCCTTACAAGACGTGAATACTGAAGAAACCTCTACGAGATCGTGGTTGCAGAAGTATATGGTTCACCATTATTTGAGTTACAATGTCACGGAACGTCTCAACATTGGAGTTTTTGAAAGTGTATTATGGCGTAGGGACGATAAAAGAGGATTTGACCTGAACTATGTAAACCCGCTGATATTTTATCAAACCATAGAATTACAAACTAACAGTAGAGGAGGTAATGCATTACTGGGAGCTACTGCAAAATATAAATTTACTGATGAGATCACCGGTTACGGTCAGCTTGTTTTTGATGAACTGAGAACTTCATCTGTATTGAGTGGTGACGGAAATTTTCGAAATAAAAATGCATTTCAGCTGGGGGTTAAATGGCAAAATGCATTGGGAATCGACAATTTAATGCTGCAAGGTGAATTCAATAGGGTGAGGCCATATACGTACTCGCATAACACAATTGTTCTCAATTATGGAAATACAAATCAAGCGCTTGCACATCCCTGGGGAGCTAATTTTAATGAGCTTCTCTTTATAGGAAGATATGTCAAAGATCGCTGGTATGGAATTGCAAAAGCTATTTACGGGACACGCGGTTATGACCGTCTGACCGCAGGTGATACAGCTTACTATGGAGGTAACATCTACCGCTCAGAGTTTGATAGAATTTCAAATAATGGAAATACCGTGGCTCAAGGAAATAAAACAGATTATCTTTTTGGACAGCTTGAGGCGGGTTATGTGATCAATCCAGCAAGCCGATTAAAAGTTTTTGGACAGTTGATTTACCGCAGTACGAGTCCAGAGGTTGACAATGTACGCGTGGTTGATGAGTCTACGCTTTGGCTTAATGTAGGTATCAGAACAGATATCATGAACTGGTCATTTGATCGATAAGATTCCCTTCTTTTTTATACCAAGCTTAGCACAACTTTTTGTGACATAATAGTAATTTTAGACTCTAATTCTAAAATACTTCTGTCGCTATGATGGGTTACTATATAATCATCGGGCTGGTCATGCTGGTCAGCACGCTGGTGAGTCAAAAACTGAAGTCTAAGTTTAAACATTATTCAAAATTACGTTTACGCAATGGTATGAGCGGTAAGGAAATCGCTGAGAAAATGTTGCGTGATAATGGTATTACAGATGTTCAGGTCATTTCAACAAGAGGTCAACTTACCGATCACTACAATCCAAAAGACAAAACCGTAAACCTTAGTGAAGTCGTTTATCATGAACGCAACGCTGCGGCAGCAGCTGTTGCTGCGCATGAGGTAGGCCACGCAGTTCAACATGCAACCGCTTATAACTGGCTGACCATGCGTTCAAAACTGGTTCCGGTAGTGAGTGTGGCATCCCGTTTTTCTCAATGGGTCATCATAGGAGGTATCGCACTACTCGCGGCCAATGCGTTTTTTGGAACCTACGTTTTTTTAGCTGGTATAGTACTCTACGCTCTGGGAACTTTATTTGCCTTCATTACATTACCTGTGGAATATGATGCTAGTAAAAGAGCACTGGCATGGCTGGAAGAGCGCAACATGGTTACTAGAGAAGAACATGATGGCGCAAAAGACGCTTTGAAATGGGCGGCCCGCACCTATTTAGTTGCTGCCATAGGTTCGCTAGCCACACTTCTTTACTTTATTTCCATTTTTATGGGAAGTAGAAGGTCTTAACTACAAGCTCAAAGTATTGTAACCCGTGTAGGTGACTTCGCTTTCGCGAAAGCGAATACCATATTCTTCTAGTTCTTTTAAAATAGGGCCGTATACATTTTTTGATAATGGTATCTGTACGCCGGGCTCGGTAAATTCCCTATTCAAAATACGAAGTGCTGCCATCCCTACGGGAAGTCCTACGGTTTTTGCCATGGCGGTTTCACGATCACCGTCACCTAGACAAACCATGGTACTGTCTATTTGCTTGCGTTTGCCATCGAGCTCGTAACCAAATTTATGGTACATTACGATCATGTCTTTTTCGCCTTTTTTCAGCGTCCATGAATCTTCAAGAATTTTTTGAAGAAATTGTGCTGGAGTAGCATTTTTAAGTCCTGTTTTTTTCTGTGGATTGAAAAGGTCTAGCTCTTCAAGCTTTTCCCACATAATATCATCTTGATCTATGCGCAACTCATGACGCATTTTGAGTTCCACACTATCAGTAGGTGAATAGGGTAGGAAACTATTGACAAAATCGCGGTAACTCATATTTTCTGAATTCTCCAGCGCATAAGTATCGTCAGTCATTCCCAATTGCACAAACATATTCCAGGCTTTGCTGAAGCCAGGCCTACGCATGGTGCCACGGTACAATGTGCTGATGTTTTCCAGACCATAAGCTTCACGATATTTCAAGCTGTTGCGATTTGCATAGGCTTCAAAGCGACCGTAACCCTCCACATCCAGAAACTCCGTCCTACGGAAAAGGCGGTGGTAAGGGATGTATTTATATTTGTTTTCTTGGATAAACTTTGCTGCGCCACCTTGACCGGCTACCACTACATTCCTAGGATTCCAGGTAAATTTGTATTTCCACAGATTATCATCGTGTTCAGGAGCTACAAGTCCACCGGTAAAGGACTCAAATAAGAGCATTTTGCCATTTTCTGACTTGATGCGATCGATGACCTGCATCGCGCTCATGTGGTCTATACCTGGATCGACTCCTATTTCATTCATGAAAATGAGTCCTTTTTCCCTCACATCGGCGTCTAAATCTTGCATTTCAGGGCTTACATAGCTGGCAGTAACCAGGTTTTTACCCATTTTCACGCAATCACGAGCGGCTTCTATATGAAATCTGGCGGGTAACATGGAAATAACCATGTCAGCACTATTTATTGCGGCATAACGCTCTTGTGCATTAAATACATCTAGAGCAATTGCAGTTGAGTGTGCATTGTCTCCTAATAAATCCTGAGCTTGGTCTTTGTTGAGATCACCTAAAGTAATATGTAGTTTTTCTTCTGAGGCTTTAGATAATAAATAATTGATGAGTACTCCGGTAGATTTTCCCGCACCTATAACTAGAATGTTGCGCATACTTAATTTGTAGTTTTGCCGAAGTTATGATTAATAAGAATAAGCACCAATGGAGCGTAAATTTATTTTGACAGGGAGCATTTTTATGATGCTAGCAGTAATTTTTGGAGCGCTGGGCGCACATGCATTGAAGGACATGCTTGATACAGAACAGATCAACAGCTTTGAAACAGGAGTGCGATATCAAGTATATCACGCACTTGTACTGCTTATATTTTCAAGGATAAAACTAGGGTCTCCCAAGGTGCAGAAGGTGATTTTTTATGGTTTTGTTACCGGTATTTTTCTATTCTCTTTCAGCATTTACGGTCTGGTACTTTCACCACTAGCAGGTTTGAATTTTAAATTTTTAGGGCCAGTTACTCCTGTGGGAGGTCTTGTATTGATTTTGACTTGGGTTTTTATCATTTTTAAATCAATCTGCTATAAAGCGACAAATAATTAGTCTCGGGTTGAATAAGATGCATATTTTTGCACAAACTCTTTTAAAAATCACATAATGGGTTCAAACGCCTTAATTACGAAATCGATTTCGTTAGAAAAGCTCGGAATTAAAAACTCCAAAATCAATTATCAATTATCGCCAAAGGAACTTCAAGAACGCACCGTCTCCAGTTACGGAGGACAAGAAACTGATAACGGTACGTTAGTGATCAAAACCGGTGAGTTCACAGGTAGATCACCTATGGATCGTTTTATCGTCAAAGACGAAGTAACTGAGGATCAAATCTGGTGGGGAAACATCAACATCCCTTTTGAGTCGTCAAAATTTGATGCTTTAGAAAAAAGAGTTCTTGATTATCTAGACGGTAAAGAGCTATTTGTGAGAGATGCTTATGCCTGTGCTCATCAAGACTATAGAATGAACCTCAGGGTGATCAATGAGTATCCCTGGAGCAACATGTTTGCCTATAACATGTTCATAAGACCTTCTGAAGAAGAATTGAATGGCTTTGATCCAGAATGGACGGTGATCAATGCACCCGGTTTCATGGCTGATCCAGAACGTGACGGAACGCGCCAGCATAATTTTGCCATTTTGAACTTTTCTAAAAAAACGGCACTTATAGGAGGTACGGGATATACTGGTGAAATCAAAAAAGGGATTTTTAGTGCCCTTAATTTTATATTACCCGTTTTTAAGGACACCTTACCTATGCATTGTAGTGCAAACGTGGGGAAAGATGGTAATACAGCCATATTTTTTGGATTGAGCGGGACTGGAAAAACAACCCTCTCAACTGATCCTAACAGGGAGTTGATAGGTGATGATGAGCATGGCTGGACTTCAGAAAATCATGTTTTCAATTTTGAGGGTGGTTGTTATGCTAAGGTTATCAATCTAGATCCTGAAGGAGAGCCTGAGATTTTCAATGCGATCAAGCCAGGCGCAATTCTAGAGAATGTCAAATTGAAAAGTGACAGATCAGTAGATTTTGCCGATACCAGTATCACGCAGAATACGCGAGTGAGTTATCCTATTTATCACATAGAAAACATCAAAGAACCTTCTGTAGGAAAAAATCCCAAGAATATCTTCTTCTTGACAGCAGATGCCTTTGGTGTTTTACCTCCTATCTCAAAATTGACTCCTGGTCAGGCTGCCTATCACTTTATAAGCGGTTACACAGCAAAAGTTGCTGGTACAGAAGCTGGAGTAAATGAGCCATTACCTAGTTTTTCTGCTTGCTTTGGAGCGCCCTTCATGCCGCTTCACCCTACAGTTTACGCTGAATTACTCAGTAAAAAGATGAAGGAAAATGGAGTTACTGTCTGGCTGGTAAACACGGGCTGGACTGGAGGTCCTTATGGAGTAGGTCACCGTATGCCTTTAAAACATACACGAGCAATGATCAACGCTGCGTTAGACGGCTCACTTGAAGAAGCCAATAAAGGCAATTATCACATACATTCTATGTTTGGGTTGCACCAACCTAGAACCTGCCCTAATATTCCTACGGAAGTTTTGAGTCCACGTAAATCTTGGAACAACGACAAAGGATACTATGAGACTGCTGAAAAACTTAGACAGTTCTTTATGAAAAACTTTGAGCAATTCAAGGAAGAAGCTTCAGAAGAGACTCTAGCGGGAGGTCCACCTATTAAACTTTAGGGAAGAGCTTTGTTCCATTATAAACAAAAATGTCTCGTGATTCCACGAGACATTTTTGTTTTAAATTAAATCTGAGTAATTATTTAGCAGACTTGATATAATTCTCGATAGCCATGGTCATAGATGGAGATTCTGGAGTGGGTGCTTGAATGTCCACGCGCAATCCCATGTCCTCCGCAGCCTTCATGGTCGTATTACCAAACACGGCAATACGAGTTTGTTCTTGAGTGAAATCTGGGAAATTTTGGAAAAGGGATTCAATTCCACTAGGACTGAAAAAGACCAAAACATCGTACTTAACATCTGCAAGATCAGATAAGTCACTAATTACGGTTCTAAAGAATACACCGCTCTTCCACTTGACGCCTAATTTATCAAGCTCTTCAGGAACAGTATCTTTAAGTTTGTCAGAACTAGGAACTAGAAACTTCTCGTTTTTATGCTTTTTGATCAATGGGATCAACTCGGGAAAAGTACGCTTACCTACGTAGATTTTACGCTTTCTGTAAACAACATACTTCTGTAGGTAGTAAGCAACGGCTTCACTCTGGCAGAAATACTTTAAATCATCTGGAATTTTGTAACGCATTTCTTCAGCAACTCTGAAAAAATGATCAACGGCGTTTCGACTGGTTAGAATAATCGCTGTGAAGTCCTTTAAGTCGATTTTTTGTTCTCTCACCTGCTTAGAAGTGGCTCCCTCAACATGAATAAATGAGCGGAAATCAATTTTAACCTTGGTTCGATCCACAAGGTTTTGATAAGGAGAGTTTTCCATTTTAGGTTCAGGCTGGGAAACTAAAATTGTCTTCACTTTCATAATCTCGCTTTTTTTGAGAAATCAGCCTATAAGTATCTTAATGAAAACTAAATAGGGTAGAATTTCAAGGGTGCAAAGGTAAACAATATAATGATACGGTTTAATGCCAAATAATGTTAACGACCTGAATATGACGGTCATTGCATTTAAAACCCACGGCACTAGTACGATCCCAAAAAAAATATCCTGGGAAAATTCACCTCCAGACACTACAAAAACAAGCAAGGTCAACCATATGAAATACCCTAACAAGCCGAAGTGATAGCTTTTCAAGTAACTAAGCGCATTGTATAAATCTTCAATTTTGAGAAGGTTGGAAATTAATTTTGACAGATAATGCTTTATTAAATGAAAGATGACGAAAGCGACAAGAACTAGAAGAAATCCTTTGAGATCATCTGCATAATTCAAATCATTTAATTTCAAATAGCTGAATATGACCAATGCCGTTGAAAGCAAATAGACAAACATTCTGCCATAAAGCGATAACGTGACCTTGGGTAACTCTTTGACTTCTTTCAAAAGTGTGTCTACTCTTATGGAATAGCGATACCATGTATTCAAAATTCCACGTGAAGAACTGTATTCTGATACGCATATCACGAGAAAAGCAACTGCCAAGACCAGTACCATCCAGTCACCTCCATTCGTTGCTCTAATTGCGGTTTGCAGCATGCGTGCAAAAATAAGACACTTTAAAAACCGTTGTACTTTCAGCTCGGTTAATTGGTTATTTTTGCCACCCCATGAAGGATACACTTGTTATCATCCCTACTTTCAATGAACGAGAAAACATTGAATTAATCATCAAGGCGCTGTTGGATCCCTATCCAGATCTGCATGTTCTTGTGGTAGATGATAATTCGCCAGATGGTACTGCCACGATCGTGACAAAACTTCTTTCAGAATATGACGGCCGCTTATACCTTGAATCCAGAAAGTCTAAAGACGGCTTGGGAACAGCATACATTCATGGATTTAAATGGGCCCTCGCTAGGAATTATGAGTTTATATTTGAAATGGATGCAGACTTCTCTCATAATCCAGAAGATGTCCCCATACTTTATGAAGCCTGCATCAAAAATGAAGCTGATCTTGTCATAGGCAGTAGATATGTTACTGGAGTGAATGTCGTGAACTGGCCCATGTCTAGGGTACTCATGTCATATTTTGCCTCTAAATATGTACAATGGATCACAAGAATGGACTTAAAAGACACTACAGCTGGATTTGTATGTTATAGGTCTTCGCTTTTGCGAAAGATCAACCTAGACAAGATTAAATTCATAGGTTACGCATTCCAGATTGAATTGAAGTTCAAGTCGTACCTTTTAGATGCCAAAATTGTTGAAGTCCCGGTAATATTTACAGATAGGAGCAGAGGTAAGTCAAAGATGCATGGCGGTATCATTCAAGAAGCAATTACAGGCGTTTTATTTATGAAGATCAAAAGCCTTTTTGGAACTTTGCAGATATGAAAAAGACACTAATCAAAAACGCTAAAATCGTTAATGAAGGCATCGTTATGGAGGGTGATGTCTTTATTGAAGGCGATCGTATAAAGGAAGTCGCAGAAAGTATCAGCGCAAAAGATGGTAATACCCACATCATAGATGCAGAGGGTAAGCACCTGCTTCCTGGAGTTATAGATGATCAAGTGCACTTTAGGGAGCCTGGCTTGACTCATAAAGCAACCATAGCCACCGAGAGCGCTGCCGCTATTGCTGGGGGAATCACCTCCTATATGGAAATGCCCAATACCAACCCGCAAACCATTACCGTAGAAGAGTGGGAAAATAAAATGAAAACCGCCGCCAGCGATAGTTACGCAAACTATTCTTTTATGTTCGGCGGGTCAAATGATAACCTAGACGAGATCCTCAAAATGGACACCTCTAGAATCCCAGCCCTCAAGATATTCTTGGGCTCCTCTACCGGAAACATGCTAGTGGATAATCAAGAGGTTTTAAAAAAAATCTTTTCTAATGTTAAGTTGCGCATCGCCCTCCATTGTGAAGATGAGGCTACCATAAAAAAGAACCTACAGAAAGCTATAGATAAGTACGGTGAGAATATTCCTATGGATCAACATCCTGTAATTAGAGATGTTGAGGCTTGTTATTTGAGCAGTTCTAGAGCTATTAAACTGGCAAAGGAAACCGGAGCGCGCATTCATGTTTTCCATTTATCTACAGGTAAGGAAACCCAGCTTTTTGGAAACAAATTGCCTTTGAAAGAAAAACAAATCACTTCAGAGGTTTGTATCCACCATCTATGGTTTACTGATGAGCAATATGCTGCAAAAGGATCTCATATTAAATGGAATCCAGCCGTAAAAAGCGCTAAGGATCGTGACCAATTATGGAAAGCACTACTCGACGACCGCATAGATGTAATTGCTACAGATCATGCGCCGCATACGCTAGAGGAGAAGAAAAACCCATATTTGAGTTGTCCTAGCGGTGGACCTTTAGTGCAGCATGCTTTACCCGCCATGTTGCAATTTGTTCATGATGAGAAAATAACGATTCAAAAAGTGGTTCAAAAAATGTGTCACAATCCAGCAATACTTTTTGACATCAAGGATCGTGGGTTTATTAGACCGGGTTACAAAGCAGATTTAGTCCTGGTAGATACTAATAATCCATGGACGGTAACAAAAGAAAATGTTCTCGCAAAATGTGGCTGGTCCCCATTTGAAGGAGTGACTTTCAAAAGCCGTATCACCCACACTTTTGTTAATGGAAACATCGCTTATCAAAACTTTAAAGTAACGGAGCAAAAATTTGCAGAAGAACTAGCTTTCGATCGATGAGAAGTCCGTGGTGCATATTGATCATTTTAATGACTTTGTATTCTTGTCAGAATATTGAGCGTACTGAAAAGCCCGATCCATTTTTTGGAGAGGAAAAAATGTCTGATATTTTGGTAGATATGTACCTGATTGAGGGAGCACAAAGCTCAAATAGGCGCACCTTTCTTCAAACGGGTATCAAACCTGACTCTTTTATTTATGCAAAGTACAATATGGACAGCCTGAGTTACCAGAAAAATTTTTACTACTACACAGACAGAGCAGAAGAGTATGTACAATTGCTAGAACTTGTAGAAACAAAGCTTGAGAAAATTAAGAAGGAAGTTTTAGAAGAGGGGGAAAGAAAAGCTGAGGAGCAGCGTATAAAAGATAGCTTGAAAAGGGAGGAGATAAAGAAAAACAGTAAACCTCTGGACTCAGCAATTTTGTTAGACAAGAAAGACCTTAAGATTGACGCATAGCCTTGTAAAAACTGGCAATTCGCGTAATGCTTTGATCAAGTGTTATAAAACCACCTTCTACTAAACTTGCGATTTTACTATTGTCATAATATGTTTTTGACCTTAGACTATTGATCTGCGAGGTCTTGAGAATTTTACTCAGCCCCATAATCCAGCCAATATAACTTACAACAGACCAGAGGTATAATGTTATTTTACCCAGTTTTATAGACGGTCCTTTTTTGTTGAGAGCTTTAGCGATACTGGTAAGTACATTCTTGTAGGGCAGATTTTCAGCAACGAGGATGAATCGCTCATTTTTAATTTCTGAATTCATGAGCTGGTTCATGATCCTTGCTACATCCCTCACATCAACAAACCCGCTACTGCCAGAGGTATAAAATTTATTTCCTTTATAGGTCTTTTCAAAAAGCAGTCCAGAGCCTTCCTCCCAGCAGCCCTCTCCCAAAATCACTCCAGGATTGACGATCACCACGTCCATACCTTCTTGTGTGGCACGCCACGCCTCCATCTCACCGCCATATTTTGAGATCGCATAATCTGTATTGATACCATCCAGATTAAAAAAGTCGTCTTCATTGATAGCGCGATCCCCTACAGGATCTCCCAATGCAGCTATACTGCTCACATGACAGAATTTTTCAATTCCATGAGCCAGCGCCACATTGATCACATTTTCGGTTCCAGTAATGTTTACCTGTTTCATTTCTTGAAAAGAATCAGCACTCAAGGTTGCAGCACAATGATACACTTGATGTACTTCCTTGAAAACATCTTCGAGCGATGGTACGTCCAGAATGTCGGCTTGTTTCCAGATAAAGTCGTCTACCAGTTTTCTGTGAGTGGGATCATAGCTTTCAAAAACGAGCCTCGTTTTATCGATGCTTTCTTTAGAACGGTAAAGGGCAATTGTGGTTGTTGCGCTTTCGCGAAAGCGATACAGTAAATGAGACCCGACCAGGCCTGTTGCCCCAGTTATTAAAACCATATCGTAAAAGTAAGCAATACCCTGATGCCAGTACCATAGAAAATAGTCAAAGCTATATCTTTGCGGGTCTTAAAATGACTTTGAAATGGCCTATAATTTTGTAGAAGAATTGAGATGGAGAGGGATGATTCACGATATCATGCCTGAGACTGAGGAATTGCTCAATAGTGAGGTGGTAACGGGCTATATAGGTTTTGACCCTACTGCTGACTCTTTGCACATAGGTAGTATGGTTCAGATCATTCTGTTGATGCATTTGCAAAAATCTGGACATCGCCCTGTCGCTCTAGTGGGTGGTGCAACCGGTATGATAGGTGATCCCAGCGGTAAGAGCGCAGAGCGCAACTTGCTTACACAAGATATCTTGGACAAGAATATTCAAGGTGTTAAGAATGTGCTGAGCAGATTCATAGACTTTAAAGGTGGTGAAGAGCAAAATCGCGCTTTGCTGGTCAACAACTACGACTGGATGAAAGATTTCAGCCTGATTGATTTTGCTCGCGACATAGGTAAACACATCACGGTAAATTACATGATGGCTAAGGATTCTGTGAAGAAGCGTGTTTCTGGAGAAGGGGATGGTATGAGTTTTACAGAATTTACCTACCAGCTGTTTCAAGGATATGATTTCTTACACCTTTACGAAAAGGAAAACTGCAAGTTACAAATAGGCGGTAGCGATCAATGGGGTAATATTACTACTGGTACGGAATTGATCAGAAGAAAGGTGCAGGGGAAAGCTTATGCGCTAACTACACCTTTGATTACTAAGGCAGATGGGACCAAATTCGGTAAGACCGAGCAGGGGAATATCTGGTTGGATGCAGATAAAACGAGCGTTTACAGATTCTACCAGTTTTGGTTCAACGCCACAGATGAAGATGCAGAAAACTTCATTAAAGTTTTTACCTTTCTTGATAAGGAAACGATCGAGCAGCTAATCAAAACGCACCGAGAAGATCCAGGTAGGCGCCAGTTACAGAAAAAACTGGCTGAAGAGGTGACTGTGATGGTTCACGGTAAGGAAGCTTTTGATAATGCGGTGGAGGCCTCATCTATTTTATTCTCTAAAAAAGTAAGTCCAGAGCAATGGAGCAAAATGGATGCTGGGACCTTGCTTGATATTTTTGAAGGAGTTCCACAAACTGAAATCGATCGCAGTATCGTAGAAGAAGGTCAAGACATTGTCACTTTTTGCAACGAGACGACCGGCTTTTTAAAATCAAATGCTGAGGTACGCCGTGCATTAAAGGAAAATAGTTTGAGCGTCAATAAAAACAAGATTGACGATGATAAGATAATTACAGCTGATGATATCATCGCTGGTAATTTTGTACTTCTCCAGCGAGGGAAACGATCTTATTTCTTGGTTGTTTTAAAATAAAACTAGCTGGGCACCGCCATAAGATTGCACCCTCTCACATCTGACTGGTCAAAGCGTCCCAAAACCTCAAAAGTTCCATTTTCATGGGTTTTGCATAAGTCTTGTGTGGCGATAAAGGGACATGAATAATAATTGGCTAGATCGATGACGTTCAATCCTCCGGTTTTGCCGTGACCTATAGTTTGCAGAGGGTCGTTTGTATCTCTAGAAAGGACTTTCATCCAGGTTGGAGTGCTAAAGTGCATCCCGTTAAAAGCATAGGCTTGAGAAAGCAACTCCGTCATACCGTATTCGCTTTGGATTCCTGCATTAGGAAAGGATTTTCTCAAAATGCCGTGCAACTCTTGCTTAACAATCTCTTTACGCAGACCTTTCATGCCGCCAGTCTCAATAATCAAGAGGTTGCTGGCATCGGTCGGGAATTTTTCGGCGAGCTCTAGTAAGGCAAAGGTCACTCCTATGAGTAAGATTTTTTTTGATGATGATTTTAGAAGATTCAGCTTTCGCGAAAGCGTGGACAATTCATTCAAGTAAAAACCGCTGTGCTCATTTTTGCTTTTATCAATCCAGCGTTGAGCCATGTAAACCAGCGAGGAGCCGGTGCGCTCTAGATAATGCGGGAGTAATGCCAAAACAACATAATCCTCATGATTTCCATAAAATGATTTGAAGCTCACATCAAGGCTCTGATCATAAATAGACAAATCTGTCAAATGATGCGTTGAGAGGTTGCTCCCGGTGGTGCCACTACTGGTAAATTCTTTTTCAATGTTCCTTTGATCAGTCGTGATCCTGAATTTCTTGAAAAAGGAAATAGGTAAGAAAGGTACTTGCTCTAGACTATTAATATTACCCACATTCAAATAGGAGCAATACCTGTCATATATAGGATTATTCCCGCGTTGATAGTTATAAATATCAAGGGCTAGTTTCTGAAACTCACGATCACTAGCTATTTCAAAAATGGGGAATTGCAACGCTTTAGGTTTAGGGCAAAAGTATATAAAAAAGCAGCGTGACTGAGAAGCCACGCTGCCTGTATAAAAAGTGTAAGTTTACTGACTTATTTTACGATCAACTTACGAGTTTGTGATTGCTCACCTTGAGTAATGGTCACTAGATAAACACCAGCATCAAGCGCTGAAACATTAAATGTTCTAGATACATTGCTCACATTAAGTACTTGCTTACCAAGTAAAGAATAAACTGAAACATTCACGTTTTCACTACTTGCTGTCTCAATGTTTACAGTATTTCCACTTACTGGATTAGGATACAGTTTGAAAGTTACATTATCCAAGCTATCATTTGAAAGCGTGAAGTCATTTGCCGCTCCAGGAGTTCCAAAATTACTGGTAAAGAATTCATTAGTCGCTTCTCCCCAGTTAGCTTCGTCATCATTGTCGGTAGCATTGAGGTTGGTGATCGACAATTCTGCTGCGATACCGTCTTCTATAGGCCAAGAACCTGTATAGTCTACGCGGTCGATCTCTACACCATTACATGAAATGATAATTTCATCGGCACCATTTGCAAGGGACATACCTGAGTACTCAAAATCAGTCGTGATACCTCCGTTTGTACCGGAATCTCCGTTTCTATTAAACACAACATAACCATTTGCAGGTACAACTACTGATGAATCTACAGTAAAAGAATCACTTCCGTCATCTGAAATGACAAAGCTTTGCATATCGATTGGGGCTCCCGTAGTGTTGTAAACTTCAAAATACTCTCCCTCTGTATCGCTTAGGTTAGCATTTGCGGGATTAGCAAAAATCTCTGTTATGATCAAATCACCTACATTAGGGCAACTTGCAGCCGCAAAAACTTCACCTGTTACAACTACAGTATCAGAAATACCATTTGCTGTAGCCGTAACAGTCTCACTATATTGACCTACCGGTTGTCCAGCAGCGAGTCTGATAAAGACATCAGCAAAATCTACCTCTCCAGCCGAATCAACTGTTAGATTTACAGTCTGACCAAAAGTACCCGCAGTAGATGCAGAAATTTCAAATGGTGCAGGAACGGTGACCACAATCGCCTGATCGGTCAAAAACCTACCAGAAACTGCAAAAGAATCTTCCGCAGACGGGCCGCTACCTGCGTTGTAGTTCATTCCATCAGCACCACCGGTAATGAAAACATCTGGATCATCAGGAGAAACTTCACCTGCAACAGTAACCGTTTGAGTAGTTGCTCCACCTGAAACGAAAGTGATGTCTTCTGTATAAGTGGCTGCTTGTAGTCCAGCTGCTAATCTTACATAAATAGTTGTTGCTGGCACATCTCCAGACTGTTGTTGTAGCGTTATGCTTTGAGAAAAAGTACCTCCAGAGGTTTCAGAAATCTCAAAATTTGTAGATGGTACAGTAATCACAATATCAGCAGTTAAGTTACGACCTGAAACAGACAGCGTACCTTCATCAGAAGGTCCTTGTGTTTCAAAATAGTCCAAGTCAGTAACAGGTCCGCTCACGTTAATCGCAGGATTTGTGTTTCCCGTAGTTGAAAAGTTTCCTACTCCACCTATCAAAGTTTCAAATGTTTGAGCTCCTCCTTGACACGTACCTATTCCATCTAGAACTCCTGCACCACCAAAAGTCCAATTTGCCTCAGTAAAACCTCCATCAGGGCCGGTTCCATCTATTCTTTTTGCAAAGGAATCTGTGTATTCCCATGACTGACCTGAACCACGAACTCCCGAAACTCCAAACTGGTCCACAACGTTCATTTGAGCATCTACAATTCTCAATCTATCGTCACCATTAACGCTCATCGTACCAGTAGTAACGATATTTGCATTAGATAGGCTTGGGAATTCACTTGCAAGGGCGGTTGCGCTACCTGAAGTCGTAACGTATACGAAATCATCGATTACAGTTCCTAATCCAGAAAGAGAAAATGAATTTCCGAAACCAGTATTAGCGTTGGTTTCGTTCTCTAGAGAATAATTTGCAAAATCTACAGTCCCTTGAGCATAGATCTCGAGAAGTTTAGGATTACCTCCACTACAATCCCCATCTACGATGGCAGTAATAATCGGTTGTTGTGCAAATGTTGTTGCTGATACAAGAAGCAGCATCCATAGGTAAACTTGTTTCATAATATTGAATTTTTGCAAATATAGGAAGTCGGGAGGGTAGTAACTGTTGAGGTTTTTGTATTTAATGTAATCATAACATTCAAAATTGAGGTGGTCTTAGAAGATTATTACGCTTTCGCGAAAGCGAGAGTTTCAACAAGATATCTGTCAAATCAGTCTTTTATATTATATTTAATGAATTACTTACCATGTCTTATTCATGGCTTAACCGTAACCTAACACACGACTGCATTTTTCTGTTTAATTTTATATTTTAATGTAATGTGATACATGAGCGAGAATAAAGCTAAAATTTTACTGGTTGATGATGAGCCAGATATATTGGAAATTGTCAGTTATAACCTTAAGAATGAGGGGTATCAAGTTTTCACGGCAGAAAATGGAGAGAAAGCTCTCAAAAAAGCAAAGAAGCACCACCCTGAATTAGTCATTCTCGATGTTATGATGCCTGTAATGGATGGGATAGAGGCTTGTGAGCGCATGAGAAAAATGCCGGAGCTGGACGGTACCATAATTACATTTTTAACCGCTAGAGGAGAGGATTATAGCATGATCGCTGGTTTTGACGCGGGTGCAGATGATTACATTACTAAACCCATAAAACCACGCGTCCTTATTTCTAAGGTGAAATCTCTTTTACGAAGAAACGCTGGTACGAGTCAAGGGGATTCCAATATCGTTAAAGTAGGAGATCTCGTAATCGATAAGGATCAGTACAAGATCATTTACAAAAAAGAAGAGATACTGCTACCGCGCAAGGAGTTTGAACTCTTGTCTTTATTGACTTCAAAACCTGGGAAAGTTTTTAAACGTGAGGAGATACTTGAAATTGTATGGGGGAACGAGGTTGTAGTGGGAGGTAGGACTATAGATGTTCACATCAGAAAATTGAGAGAGAAACTAGGCGACAAAAAATTCAAAACAGTAAAAGGGGTAGGATATAAGTATGTCAAATAACTCTGCAGGCAATCGCCGCAGTTACCGTTTTGCATTTAGGTCTTCTTTTTACATCACTATTGCTGCCGCTGCGATTTTATCGGTATACAGTCAGGCGGCTATGGGTGAGATACCCATCATAGAGTTGCTATGTGCACTTGTGGCCATATTCATGTTCTCGTTTCTGATCATTCAGTATCGCGTTCAGAGATTCATTTACCGTCGCATCAAAAAAATTTACGAGGATGTCAGTCTTCTAGAAGAAAGTACTCTTGAGGACAGAAAGATTGCTACTGACATGAAATCTCTTACTAAACAGGTAGAGCAGTTTGCAAAAAAGAAAAAGATTGAAATTGAATCACTTCAAGTACGTGAGGCGTACCGGAAAGAGTTTCTAGGTAATATCTCCCACGAGCTCAAAACGCCGCTTTTTACAGTACAAGGTTACATAGATACTCTTATAGATGGTGCGCATAGGGATAAGAACATTAGAAAAAAGTACCTGGATCGAGCTCAAAAAGGTGTTGAACGCCTGACCTATATCGTCAATGATATGGATATGATTACCAAGCTTGAAGTGGGTGACTTGAGCTTAGATAAAGAACGTTTTGATATAGTAGCCCTCGTTTCCCAAGTATTTGATCAGTTTGAGATGAAATCTGCCAAAAAGAAAATCTCACTAGTTTTTGATTTGGATTATAGAGAGCCTATTTACGTTTATGCTGATAAAGAGCGCATACAGCAAGTGATAGCAAACCTAATTGTCAATTCCATAAAATACGGTAAGGAAAATGGTACAACTGAGGTTGCTGTAGAAGACTTGATCAATAATAAGGTAATCGTAAGGGTTACAGATAACGGAGAAGGTATCAAATCAGAATACATCCCGCGGCTTTTTGAGCGATTTTTTAGGGTAGACCGTACGGGCTCTCGCAAAGAAGGCGGGTCAGGTCTGGGCTTAGCTATCGTAAAACATATTGTCGAAGCCCACGATGAGCGTATTTATGTAGATAGTGAACTGGGGATAGGATCTGAATTTTCATTCACACTTGAGAAAGCTTCTGACAATATAAATGATATTGATGTGGAGCTTGAAGACGAATAGATTGCTCCAAAGCCCGAGTATCCTTCAAGTTTTGATAGCATATCAATAGTAAAATCATCTTGTGAGCAAAATGGAGCAATATTTTGAGATTCTAAATGCTCTGCGAGGTATTCTTGTTCAAACTGACCTGGTGTAGGTATAAAAAATGCTTTTTTCTTGAGTTGATATAAATCCATAATGGAAGAATAACCACTTCTACAGAGGACAATCTTACTCCGGTCATAAGCTTTCTGTATGCCAGAGGTGGTCAGGTAATTATAATGAGTAAGCTTTCCTATCTTCTTTACAACTTGTTTATTTTGAATTTTCCCAGAAACAAATAATACTTTACCATGGTAATTTTCAAGTTCTGCAAGCAATTTCTTTTCTAGGAGGGATCGCTGAGGTTCTGGTCCTGATAAAACAATCAAAAGATCATATTTATTTTTTGATGCTGAATCACTTTTCAATCTAGAAAGAGGACCTATATAAAATTTATTTTCCAGATAGCCTTCTGATTGACTGAGTCTGCCTGCGAGCAAATTTTGTTCAAAGTCAGGAATCCAGCAAAAATCAAACTTTTTGATAAAGTGGTTGTGTAATTGTGTACTCAGCCAGGTAGTATTTCCGCTTAAAACATTTAATTGATGAGTGATAAAGACAGTAGGCACCTTATCAGTAAACAGACCCAGCCTGTTGTCAGAAATAACGAGGTCAATGTCATGATCCTCAATGATACTTTTCAACCGTGTATGTTCCCTTCTCAGGGCACTCCATATTTTAGGTGAGTCTTTTAATAGCTTAAGCTTGAAATGGTTACCATTGAGAGGATAAGTAATGTTATACGAGGGGAGCTCCACATGGATTAACTCTGGAAATTCCTTTTGTAAATAAAGCAAGGCATTCCCATCACTTGCGATAACAGGTTGATATCCCAGTTGAATAATCTCCTCAATAATAGGGACACACCTGGTTGCATGACCCAGACCCCAATTGAGTGGCGCGACTAAAACATTCTTCTTCATATGCATATTTATAAAGATACAAAGGCATTTGTATCCAGTATATTTGTAGAGAGTTATAGAACCATTAAATAAATGTTTTGGGAAGTAAAAACAAGCTGAAGAGGTTTAAAGAAAATGAGACGTTTTCTAATGTTATTCAACCTACTCGAGAAGAGGTATTAGTTAATTTTAAACATAAAGGAGCCTGGGAAAAGGAATTTGGAAATGACAATCCTATCTGTCTTGAGCTAGGTTGTGGAAAGGGCGAGTATACTATATCGCTTGCGCGAAAGAATCCAAACATCAATTACATAGGTATAGATATTAAAGGTGCTAGATTCTGGCGAGGAGCAAAAACAGCACTTGAAGAAAATTTACCAAACGTAAGGTTTCTAAGAACTCAGATTGAATTGGTAGATCAAGTTTTTGAAAAGGAGGAGGTAAGTGAGATCTGGATCACATTTCCAGATCCCCAAATCAAATATCAGCGCACAAAACATAGAATGACTAACCCTGATTTTCTTGATAAATACAGGGGAATAATTAAGAGTGGCGGTTACATTAATTTGAAAACAGATTCAGAATTCATGTTTGGCTACACCTTAGGACTGCTGCAGGGCCTAGGTGAGGAAGTTACTTATGCGCATCATGATATTTATAAAAATAATGAAGCACCTGAAGATGTAGTCGCAACGCAAACATTCTATGAGCAACAGTACCTAGAGCAGAATAAAAAGATTACCTATCTTAGGTTCAAATTGAGGGCTTGATTTCTTTACAGCATATTGTATTTGGGTTTCTTGTAGGTTTTGTAGGAATCATCCCTCCTGGGCTCCTTAATCTTACGGCCGCAAAAATCAGAATGTCTAAAAGCTTTGAGTCCGCCATATATTTCATAGTTGGTGCTTGTATTGTAGTAGTCGGTCAAGTGTATTTAGGCGTGTTCTTTTCAAGATTGATTACTGAGAACGACCTTGTTTTACAAATAATGGAACGGTTCTCGGTAATAGTTTTCTTAGCGATTTCAATTTTCTTTTTTGTAAAAGCTGTGAGGTATATAGAGCCGGCCAAAGCAAAAATTGATGATAAGACTAGTGGTGCAAAAATGATTGGTCAGGGTATGCTGTTATCAGTACTCAATATTTTTCCAGTTCCTTTTTATATTGGATTCAGCTCTTTTCTTGCTAGTAGAGGTTTGTTTAAATACCAGTTTCCTCATGCGCACCTCTTTATTATTAGTGCTGCGATGGGCACGTTTGTTATGATGTTTTTGTACGCTAGGTTTATAGAAAAGTTGGGTTTTAGCTCTACTAAATTTGCTAAGAATACAAATTATGTCATAGGTGTTCTGACCTTGAGTATCGCGATATTCACAGCAATTAGGACATTCTAAAAATGAAGCAAAAGGATTTCTTTATACGAGTATATGAAGTTGCATCACAAATACCGTTTGGCAAAGTGACCAGTTACGGACTTATCGCGCGATATTTAGGTGCTTCCAGAAGCAGTAGAGCTGTAGGCTATGCTATGACTTCAGCCGTAAATCGTGAAGATATTCCCACTCATCGAGTGGTAAATAGAAATGGTTTGCTGACTGGCAAGCATCACTTTCCAGGAACTAACCTTATGCAACAACTGTTAGAGAGTGAAGGTATAGTGATCAAAAATGATCAGGTGCAGGATTTTGAGAAAAAACTCTGGGATCCCAATCATGAATTACAATAGTCTTGAAAAGTTGAGATAGAAAGGGTGGCGAAAACTTTAGGTAAATCTAGAAGAAATCCAAATAATAAACGTATCCTACGTTCACCCACCAGATCCAATCATTAGCTCTATTATTAGGGTTGTCTGGGCTTAGACCATCCACATAATTATCCAAATAGTAATGCCATTTTGAACTTAAAGTTAGATCGCTGGACCTGTTGATTTTATATCTAAAGCCTATGTCTCCTACGATAGAAACTGTACTACCTGGTGAAGTGTCAATGCGGTCCAGAAAAGTGCGAAAAGTAGTTACTGGGTTGTTGAGTGGCCCTAGTGTACTGGTTGCTTCTGGAGCAAAGTTTACATAATGAACACCTAAACTTAAATAAGGTGAAAACTTATTCTGTCCAGCCTCAAAATCTCTTATACTATTAAAATGGTATTCTAAACTAGGGCCTATTTCAAATACCTTTGCTTTACCCTCCATAGCTCTCAGTTGCCTACCGCCTAAGCGAGGCGACTCAGATGTGGGTCCAAAGTTGTTCAAGGTTGTTACGTGATAACTTAACTCAGTTCTAATTTTGAAGTGATCGTTGAAGTAGGAATCAAAAGCATAAGGGAAATTCAAATAGTGAACAAGTCCTCCGCCTATTCCAACATTTCCAGAGTTTGTATCAAAATCGCCACGCTCACCATAATCACTTTGGAAGGCGACGGGACCAAAGAACACCCCAATCTCATGGGTATATCCATTCTGAGCCTCTGAACTATTTGAAAAACAAACCAAACAGAGCAGAAGTGCAATAAAAATTTTTGTATGGGTATTCATTGCTTTTTGGCTTAAGTATAAGTGGCAAATATAACAAAATCAATATCAGAGAAAAGTTATGTAAGTTTTATCACTTAAATTTTAGATGAAATACATATCATTTTAATACGACTTTTTGTTAATGCTTTATTTAGGTAAAAAATAACTTTGGACAAAACGCCTTGATTTACCTTAGGTGTATATTTGCTTGATTATTATATAATAGATTTTTACCTTATTATCTACAGAAAATGAAACAAAACATTCAAGATTTTATCGATTTGATAAAGGAGAGGAATCCCAATGAACCAGAATTTATTCAGGCGGTAACTGAAGTTGCAGAAGTCGTTATTCCTTTTATCGAAGAGAATCCTAAGTATGATAACGATAAGTTGCTGGAACGTATGGCAGAGCCAGAGCGGGTTACAATGTTCAGAGTTCCATGGACAGATGACAATAACGAAGTACAAGTGAATCGCGGCTACCGCATTCAAATGAATAGTGCCATAGGACCCTATAAAGGTGGTTTGAGGTTTCACCCTTCTGTGAATCTTAGCATACTTAAGTTTTTGGCTTTTGAACAGGTGTTCAAAAACAGTTTGACTACCCTACCTATGGGTGGTGGTAAAGGAGGTTCAGATTTTGATCCCAAAGGTAAATCTGATCGCGAAGTGATGCGTTTTTGTCAATCTTTCATGGTTGAACTTGCCAGGGTAATAGGTGCAGATACTGATGTTCCTGCTGGAGATATAGGTGTAGGCGGTAGAGAGATAGGATATCTATTTGGGTATTATAAAAAACTCAAAAATGAGTTCACAGGGATACTTACGGGAAAGGGGCTTAGCTATGGCGGTTCTTTAATTAGACCTGAAGCGACTGGTTATGGTAATGTGTACTTTGCAGAAAACATGCTCAAAACTCGTGGCGAGTCCATACATGGTAAAACCGTGGTGATTTCTGGTTCTGGAAATGTGGCACAATATGCCGCTGAGAAAATACTTCAGTTAGGGGGCAAAGTGGTCACTATGTCTGATTCCGGAGGTTATATTCATGATGAAGAAGGAATAGATGGAGATAAACTTGCTTTTATCATGGATCTCAAGAATAATAAACGTGGTCGCATTCATGAATACCTAGATAAATACAGCAATTCAACCTACCATGAAGGTGAGCGCCCGTGGTCTGTGGCATGTGATATTGCTCTTCCTTGTGCTACGCAAAACGAATTGAATGGTGAGGAGGCTAAAACGCTGGTTTCAAACGGCTGTATTTGTGTAGGAGAAGGAGCAAATATGCCTTGTACTCCAGAGGCTATTGAACATTTCCTTGAGAAGAAAATTTTGTTCAGTCCAGGGAAAGCATCAAATGCCGGCGGTGTGGCAACATCAGGTCTGGAGATGTCGCAGAACAGTATGAGATACAGCTGGACTGCAGAAGAAGTGGACAATAAACTTCACGGTATAATGAATGATATACACGAAGCTTGTGTTAAGTACGGTAAAGATGATGATGGCTTTGTAGATTACGTAAAGGGTGCAAATATCGCTGGTTTCGTAAAAGTAGCAGACGCGATGTTAGCACAAGGTATTGTGTAATCTCGCTTTCGCGAAAGCGAAATAATTTCCAACACCTTTAAATCACCTAGATTTAAAGGTGTTTTTATTTTTGCTCTATCATAAGAACCCAAAATCCACGTTCTCATCAAATGAAGTACTTTATTTGTTTTTTCCTGCTAATCGCATCATTATCTAATGCGCAAGACTTTTCTGAGTCATGGGAAGGATTTTTCTCTTTTTCTGAGATAAGGGACGTTGAGAGTAGTTTAGAAAAAGTATATGTCGCAGGAATCAACGCGGTAGCGATTTACGATCCCTTGACAGCAAATTTTGAGGTTTTATCTTCAATTAATGGACTTCTGGGCGACGAGATCAGCCAGATTTACTATAGTGAGTCTAAGGACAAGCTGGTGATAGGTTACCTCAATGGCACGTTACAGATCGTAGAAGCAAATGGAAACATAACCACAGAAGTCTCAATTACCGATAAACAAACTATATCAACAAATAGGAAGAGAATCAATTCATACCTTGAGCGAGGTGATCTATTATATATCGCAACAGGTTTTGGTATCGCTCTTTATGACTTAGAGCGACTTGAATTTAACGACACGTACTTCATTGACGATGGAGGGGATCAGACTGACGTCTCGCAGATAGCTTTCTTTGATAATTTTCTATATGCCGCCACGACAGACTCAGGGATTTTTAGGGCAGATATTTCAGATCCTTTTCTTCTGGATTTTACGAACTGGGATAGAATAGAGTTTTTCCCATGGCTGGCTCTTTTTGAATTTCAATCGCGTTTATTTGCTTTAAGACGAGAAGGTAGCCCAACCACCTTCTGGGAATTGATCAATGGTCGATTTGTAAGATTATCGCAAACCGTCGATCCAAGAACCTTTGATGTAAAAAGTGACGGGAATCGCTTAGTCACCCTTTCAGCAAACGAGATTCAGATTTTTGACGAATCCCTGAACACGTTAGATATTATTACAACTGAAGATTTAGAGGTGGATCGTTTTACCAGCCTTGAAGTATCAGAAAACAATATTTATGTAGGAAGCCTCAATAATGGTTTATTGCGCCTCGATTTGAATAATTCAAGCCTTCTTGAAGAAATAACCATCGACGGTCCCTTACAAAATGCAGTATTCTCGGTGACCACGGGTGATAGCGGCGTTTGGGTGGGTTTTGGGAATTATGATATTTTCTATAACCCTTTCCCTCTTGAGAGCTTTGGTATAAGTAGATTGCGTGAAGATCAACCCTGGGACAATTACAATTTTGAAGATGTTTTGATGCCCAGAAGCGTAAGTAGCATCATCATCAATCCAGACAATCCAGAACAGGTTTTTATCAACTCTATGCGAGATGGAATCGTCAATTTTGAACCCGAGGTTGACGTTTTTAGATATACACAGTCTAATAGTTCTCTAGTCTCTATAGGTGGAGAGGCGGGAAATTACCGTATTCCTAGTGGTGGTAGAGATCCGCAAGATAATTTTTGGTTCGTCAATTCGATAACAGAACAACCTCTGCACAGATTGTCGCCTCAGGGTCAGTGGACAGGTTTTGAATTTGAAGATGAATTCCCAGGTCTTTTTGCAGGAACTTCTTCAACTAAAATCACATTTGATAGTGCAGGCAGGGTCTACTGGGGAACTATTAACAGAGGCTTGTTTGCCTTTGATCCAGAAGCAGACCGTATAGGACGATTAACTGATGAGGTAGGTGAAGGAAATTTGATTACCCTTTATATAGGGGCACTTAGGGTAGATCAGAATAATACGCTTTGGATAGGATCCCAATTAGGTCTCAGAGTTCTCTTAAATCCATCAAGTATCTTAGAAGAGGAAGTAAGGGACGCCAGGCCCATAATCATTGAGAACGAAGACGGGATTCCAAGAGAACTCCTTGCTGATCAGGCCATTCTTGATATAGAGGTAGATGGTAACAATAATAAGTGGGTAGCCACTTCTGACTCGGGAGCTTATCTGTTTTCTCCCAGCGGACAAGAAACCCTTTTCCAATTTACCAAAGACAATTCACCGCTGCCCGTCAATACAGTAAATGATATCTCTATAGATTCCAATACCGGGAAAGTCTATTTTGCGACAGATGGCGGTCTCTTGTCTTTTCAAGGAACAAGATCTAGTGCCCCCAGAGAAGATCTCTCTGAGGTTTTTGCATTCCCGAATCCGGTTAGACCAGGTTTTGAAGGGAATGTAACTATTGATGGATTGACTGATCGAGCCAGGGTCAAAATCACAGACGTGGAAGGAAATCTCGTTTATGAAGCTATCTCACAGGGAGGTAGCATTCTATGGGACACACGTAGCTTTTCAGGTGATAAGGTGGCCAGCGGAGTTTATTTTTTACTCGTGAATACTGATGATACTATTGAAACTACCGTATTCAAACTCATGATTATAAGATAATTGTGTTAGTAAGAACTCCAGCTCTCGTAATCTCAAAACTTAAATATGGTGAAGCTGATATAATAGCTCGCATCTTTTCTCGAGAACTGGGAATGCATTCCTATATGGTTAAAGGTGTTCTTAAATCTAGAAAGGGAAAATTGCGTATTGCTCAATTCCAGCCATTGACACAAGTTTTTCTTGAATCTAACCATAAGAATAAAGGCTCGCTCGAGTACTTAAAAAACTTACAAGTAGATTATCCCTATGAAACAATAGATCGAGATATATACAAAAGTAGCATCGTCATGTTTTTCTCTGAGCTGCTTACTCAGTTGCTCAACGAGCAACCTGCTGATGTAGAGTTATTTGACTACCTGCAAAATGTATTCAAATACCTTGATCAAACAGACCATATCTCAAATTTTTCTATTAAAGTTTTACTAGATCTTACCGGCTATTTTGGTTTCCAGCCTCAAGGCGAGTTGAGTGGCAGTTATTTCAACTTAATTGACGGCACATTTGATGACGATGGACTCCAGCCACATCACTCTACTGATGTTGAGGCGGTCTTTCTCAAGTCTTTCATCGGCATGAATTTTGATGAGGTTGAGCAAATTAAAATGAACAGGGAAGAGCGTTCCAGGCTACTCAATCTTTTGATTGACTATTTTCAGATACATTTGCATGCCTTTAAAAAACCTAGTTCCCTGGATATTTTGAAACAGCTGTTTGACCGTTGAGAAGAAGATTATTATCCCTTGCCTTATTTTGTTTTGTTTCACTACTTACTGCCCAGTCCGTAAAAGTCATTGATCGCTTTACCGGTGAGCCCGTTGTGTCAGCGCTCATTTATAATAAATCAAAAAAAACGGTTACTTATACAGATGTATTCGGTAATGCGAGCTTAGACGCATTTGAGGATCAAGAAGCGATTTACTTCAAAAGTACTAGTTACATTACGATTCATTTCTCAAAGAATGAATTAGACAAATTGAAGTGGACTGTGCGCATGATGCCAGATGGTGAAGCCATGGATCCCATCGTACTTTCGGCTTCAAAATTTGAACAGAGAAAACAAGACATCCCTCAAAAAATCATATCTCAGTCTAGAGAGGAGATCCTCAACCAAAACCCTCAAACCAGCGCAGATTTACTTCAACAGTCCGGACAAGTCTTCGTCCAAAAATCTCAGCAAGGCGGCGGTAGTCCCATGATCAGGGGCTTCTCAACAAATCGGCTTTTGCTCACGGTAGATGGTGTGCGCATGAATAACGCCATATTCAGATCAGGAAATCTTCAAAATGTCATATCTATCGACCCCTTGAGTATCGAGCGTACCGAGGTGATTTTAGGTCCAGGGAGTGTGGTTTACGGTAGTGATGCCATAGGAGGTGTGCTAAATTTTTATACTACCCGGCCTAAATTCTCACAAGACTCCACCGCTTTTCATGGAAACGCACTTATGCGCTATGCAACGGCAAATCAAGAAAATACGGCTCACGTAAACCTTAAGTACGGCCGCAAGAAATTTGCTAGTGCTACCAGCATCACCATAAACTCATTTAACGATTTGAAAATGGGTCAGCACGGTCCAGATGATTACCTGAGAGAGTCATTTGTGATCCGCAACGGAGATGAAGACGTCCTAGTTTCAAATCCAGATCCCAGAGAACAAGTGCCTACAGGTTACAATCAGATAAATCTGCTACAAAAGTTTTCGTTTCAAGATAATCCTAGGTGGCGGTATGACGCTTCACTCATTTATACAGCGACTAGTGATGTAGATCGTTATGATGCTTTAGACCGCTTTCGCGAAAGCGGAAACCCGAGAAACGCTGAGTGGTTTTACGGCCCTCAGAAATGGTTGTTCCTTAACGGAAAGATTCATCACGAAGCGGATAATTATTTCTACGATCGAGCCGTCTTTACCGCTGCATTTCAACGATTTAATGAAAGTCGCGTCACTAGAGATTTTCAGGAAATAGATAGGTTTAAAACTGCAGAAGAAGTAGATGTCTACATCGCTTCTCTTGATTTTGAACGCCATGATGAAAAGAAGAACACACTTTTTTACGGTGGAGAATTTGTGCTTAATCGTGTAGATTCAGATGGAAGCGTTACAAATATTATGAATGGCGATACTGCAGACGCTCCATCACGATATCCCGACGGCTCTTCATGGAGGTCTCTAGCGTTTTATGCAAACTATCAATGGAAGTTGAGAGATGATTTTACCCTACAATCCGGGTTGAGATATAATCACATTTGGATTGATGCAGATTTTGAAACACCATTTTTTGACTTTCCTTTTAAAAGCGCTCATGCAAATACTGGAGCCCTTACAGGAGCCTTAGGGGCTACCTATAGACCTGGAAAAAGTTGGGAAATACGTACAAATTTGAGTACGGCATTTAGAGCACCTAACATTGATGACATAGGAAAAATTTTTGATCCGAGTCCAGGTACGGTCGTAGTCCCTAATCCAGAAATTGAGGCTGAATATTCATACAATTATGAGGTGGGAGTGAGTAAAAAATTCTTCGACCGTTTTGAAGTGGATGTTGCGGGTTTCTATACTTATTTAAAAGACGCTCTTGTAGTAAGGAATTTTTCGCTCAATGGTCAAGAAGAAATTGTTTATCAAGGAGAACTGAGCAGAGTACAAGCGGTTCAAAATGCTGAAGAGTCGATGGTCTATGGATTGGAATTAGGCCTAAACTTTAAAGTGAATGAATTTTTAAGATTAGTTGGTCATTATACGGTCGTAGAAGGAGAGCAAGAGGAAGAAGATGGTTCAAAGGTAGCCGTGAGACATGTGGCTCCAGATTTTGGAGATATTCATGCGATCATGGATTTGGGAAGATTAAACCTTGACGCTTTTGCGGTGTTCAATGGTAATATAGATTTTGAGGATCTTGCTCCCAGTCAGCAAAGTAGACCTTACCTCTATGCGCTAGATACAAATGGTGACCCATACTCTCCTAGCTGGTACACCTTGAATTTAAGGTCTAGGTATGCAATTAATGATAATCTCGCCGTCACGGCAATTGCTGAAAACATTACTGATCAACGGTACCGAACATATTCATCTGGAATTGCTGCAGCAGGCTTCAATTTTATTGCTTCAGTAGATTACCGATTCTAGAAAAATTGACCATGTCACCTCTCAAAATCAACATTCACGATCAAAATTTTGTTCTACACCCTTTGGGAGCATGTTTCTGGGAAGAGCAGAGAGTCGTAATGCTTGCAGATGTGCATCTAGGTAAAAGCGCACATTTCAGAAAACATGGTATGGCTGTACCTTCTACCGCAGATGATATCGAGTATGACAAATTGAATGCGGTGATCGAGTACTTCAAACCGGAAAGAATTTGGTTTCTGGGAGATCTGTTTCACTCTTATCAAAATGCTGAATGGCACTTTTTTGAACAATGGGCACGTATGCAGCAAATTGAAATTGTTCTCGTGATGGGAAATCATGATGTGATTTCTCGTGATCATTTCAATGCGTTGGGAATTAAAACTTATGACGTTCTCAACGCTGGAAAGTTTTATTTCACGCATCATCCACAAGAAGTGACAGGAAGATTCAACTTTTCAGGGCACATTCACCCTGCGGTCAAATTGCAGGGGGTAGGGAGACAAAAAATAAAGGTATCCTGTTTTTTCCAGAGTGATACCGGAATGATTTTGCCTGCATTTGGTGATTTTACGGGAACTCATTGTCCGACTCCAGTAAAAGGGAATAAGATCTACGCAATCGCAGAAGATGAGGTGGTAGAGTGTTGTTAAGCCTATGGAATCGCGTCAATCAATTTTTGAGTATAAGTTGTCTTCGGATGCTCGTACAAGGCATCTGCTTCATTGATTTCTTCAACTTTGCCATTATTCATGACCACGATACGATCACAGAAGTATTTAACCACCGCAAGGTCGTGAGATATGAATAAGTAGCTGAAATTATAAAGCTCTTTCAGCTCGTTAAGTAAATTTAAAACTTGTGCCTGAACGCTTATATCGAGTGCACTTACGCTTTCATCGCAAACGATCAATGAAGGTTCAAGTGCTATAGTTCTCGCGATGCCGATACGTTGCCTCTGACCACCACTAAACTCATGTGGATACTTATAAAAGGAATCTGCAGCAAGTCCTACCCGATCAATTAGACTTTGTGTCTTTCTCTCTCGGTCTTTTTTATTTTTACCTATTCCATGCCATTGCATCACCTCCATTATACAGTTTCCCACGGTAATACGAGGGTTTAAGGAAGAGTAGGGGTCTTGAAAAATAATTTGAAGTTCCTTGCGCAATGATCTCATTGACTTTTGATCAAGTTGTGTTAAATCCTGGCCTTTAAAAATAATCCTGCCCTGACTAATCGACTGCAGTCCCAGAATCATATTTCCCAGCGTGCTTTTCCCGCAGCCACTCTCTCCCACAAGTCCTAGACTCTCTTTAGGATAGAGCTCAAAGCTCACGTCACTTACCGCTCTGAAGTACTTTTGATCTTTGAAAAGCTGTTTTTTTAACGGATAGTCTTTGAAGACATGCTGCACCTCTAAAATGGGCTGTTGATCATAGATCTTCCCGTGTTTTAGTTTTCGTGCCTCGCTGGTGATATCCTCAAAATCCGTATTATTTTCAAGAAAATCGTTTACCGTAGGTAATCGTTCTAAGCGCTCGCTGGTCTTTGGCCTAGAGGCTAGTAAAGCTTTAGTATAGTTTGCTTTTGGATTATTAAATACCTGTTGAGCTGGTCCTATTTCTTCAATTTGTCCCTTAAACATAACCATAATACGATCAGCAATATTTTGCACGAGGGCTAGATCGTGGGATATGAAAATTATAGACATTCCATACTCATGCTGAAACTCCTTGAGCAAATTGATGATTTCCTGCTGCACCGTCACATCGAGTGCAGTTGTGGGTTCATCAGCGATCAGGAGTTTAGGCTTGCACGCAACGGCCATAGCGATCATCACGCGCTGCATCTGGCCACCACTTATCTCGTGCGGGTATTTATGAAAGGTTTTCTCTGGGTCGGGAAGTTTAACTTTTGCAAACAGATCCAGTACCTCACTTTTGCGCTGCCTTTTATTTAGATCGGTATGTAATTCCAGAATCTCGCTCACCTGAGTACCACAGGTTTTGGTCGGGTTGAGTGAGCTCATAGGCTCCTGAAAGATCATGCTTATCTCGCTTCCGCGAAAGCGAACTAACGAAGACTTTCCAGAGCGATTATCAAACTTTGTTCCTGAACAAAAATCCTCACCTAAGACCTCAAACTTGTCTGCAGAAACGAAGAGGGTATCAGGCAGTAATCCCATCAAGGTTTTGAATGTGATTGATTTGCCGCTCCCAGATTCTCCTACAACACCAAGAATTTCATTAGGAAAGCATTGAAACGAAATGTTTTTAATGAGCGCTAGATCTCGCTCGTTCATAGGGACTTTTATTTTGAGTCCTTGAATATCGCAGAGCGGCTTACTTATTGACAATCTCGAGATCGTTTAGTAATTTTTCATTTCTTAGGCGCAAGACTATTTGTGCTACTGCGACCACGTCCTTCTCGCAGTACTTAACAATGCGCTCGATATCATTTTGATTGTAGAAAACATCGCGCACTTCTGAACCATCGATATCATCTTTAGGGGATGGGATGCCCAAAACTTTTGTGAGCAGCTTTAAACTGGTGAAATGTTTGTAATCACCAAATTTCCACAATTCAAGTGTATCCAAATGTGGGACTTCCCAAGGCTTTTTACCAAAAAGATTGAGTTTCTCTGGAATTGTCATGCCGTGAATGATCATGCGTCGTGCAATGTAGGGAAAATCAAACTCCTTACCGTTGTGGGCACAGAGCAAGTGACTGCGTTGTGAGAAATGTTTATTGAGAACTTGTGAGAACTCTTTCAGTAACTGACTTTCATCTCCATAGAAGCTGCGAGTCCTAAATTCACGACTGCCTTTCGAGATAAAATAACCTACAGAGATACAAACGATTTTGCCGAACTCTGCCCAAATACCTGCGCGATCATAATACTCCTCTGGACTGAACTCGTCCTTGCGCAGATATTTGGTTTTTTGAGCGTAGAGCTCTTGGGTGACCGTTTCTAACTGATCAAAACTTTCATACTGAGGCACCGTTTCTATATCAAGAAACAGTAAATCGTGTATGTCCAGTCTATTGATCATTACCTACATCTCTAGTTCTTCTTCAACAGCATTATCATCGTCTAATGGATCACCCTCTTGCGAATTTTTGTAATCATCGCAATCCACCGTGATGCTTAAGTTTCCAGGCTTTTTAAACTCTTCCTTTGAAATGTCGAGCCGCTCGTCTGCGTAGGCATTTTTCATGAAAGTACCCCATATAGGCAATGCCATGGACGCTCCCTGACCGTATCTGGTACTCGCAAAGTGTACTGATCGATCTTCACCACCTACCCAGACTCCAGTTACAAGATTGGGAACCATTCCCATAAACCAGCCATCAGAATTGTTTTGAGTAGTGCCCGTTTTTCCAGCTATCGCATTTTTGAAATTATAAGGATATCCCGTCATGATTTCTTGATACATCGCTTGTTTTTTGAGCCACTCACTATCACCTCTCAATCGCGTTCCACTACCACCACGAGTTACACCTTCCATCAACTTAACCGTTACATAAGCAGTTTCTTCATTCATTACATCACGGCTCTCAGGAGTATATTGATACAAAAGTGTACCATTTTTATCTTCTATGCTGGTCACCAAAACAGGTTCATTGTAAATCCCTTGATTGGCAAATACGGCATAAGCGCCAACCATCTGAAACAAGTTAACATCTGAAGTACCGAGCGCAAGTGAAGGAACCGCATCAAAATTGCTGGTATCGATCCCCAACTGACTTACCCGATCAATTACTGCCTGTGGACCCACCTCATCCATAAGTCTTGCCGAAATCGTATTTTTTGATTTTGCCAAAGCCTCAGTAAGCGTCATGATATTCCCGTAATCACCACTAGAATCTTTTGGCGTCCAGTCATTCATATTTCCCCACTTTCCTGCTGGAATAGTGTATTCTCCATCTGGAAACTCCTTGCAAGGGGAGTAATTTAATAGGTCGATCGCGGTGGCATATAAAAAAGGCTTGAAGGTAGAACCAGGTTGTCTCTTTCCTTTCTCGACATGATCGTACTTGAAATACTTGTGGTTATACCCACCTACCCAAGTTTTTACATGACCGGTTTGTGGTTCAATAGACATGAGGCCTGAGCGTAAATGCTGTTTATAATAGAGAATACTGTCTCGTGGCGTCATGAGCGTATCTTTTTCTCGATTTTCTGACTTCCAGTCAAAAATGGTCATCTCCGTTTTTTTGTCAAAGCTCTTCTCGATTTCTTCATCGCTTAAGCCCTTAGCCTTTAACAACCTCCAGCGTTCAGATCGTACCATGGCTCGCTTAACCACTCTATCAATCTGCTTTTGATCCAAGTCAGAAAATGGAGCGGTTTTATTACGCTTCATCTGGTGGTCAAATTCTGCTTGTAGATTTTCCATGTGAGCAAGCATAGCATCTTCTGCATGCTTTTGTAAACGGTAATCTATGGTTGTGTTTACCTTGAGGCCATCGTTGTATAAGTTGTAAGGTTTACCTGTATCCTTATTGATGTTCTCACGTGCCCAATCGGCTAGCCATCTGCGTAAATATTCTCGGAAATAAGTTCCCATTCCTTCATTGTGATCAGCAGACTGAAAATTGAGCTTGATCGGCATCTGTTTGAGGCTGTCCTTTACCTCCTCGGTCATTTTATCATTTCTGACCATTTGCACAAAAACCTGATTACGTCTTGTCAAAACGTTTTCTCGACTTGCTTCACTACGCCTGGGATTATACAGAGCTGGATTCTTGAGCATGGCTACAAACACGGCACTTTCAGAGACAGTAAGGTCTCTGGGTTCTTTATCAAAATAAATGTTTGCCGCAGATCTTATTCCTATGGCTTGATATAAAAAATCAAATTCGTTCAGGTATTGGGTAAGTATTTCCTCTTTAGTGTACTGTTTTTCCAAACGGGTAGCGATAATCCACTCCTTGAGTTTTTGAATGACTCTGTCTACAGTATTTTGGCTGGGCTCTTCGGTAAAATATAATTTAGCAAGTTGTTGGGTTATGGTACTGGCGCCACCACGCTGACCTAAGAATGCGACGGCACGCGTTGTACCGTAGCCGTCTATGCCGCTATGTTCAAAATAGCGTTCATCTTCAGTTGAAACCAAAGCATCGATCAAGTTTTGAGGTAAGTCCTCATATTTAACAGGCTTTCTGTTGTCTGTATAGAATGAGCCTAGCGTTCTACCGTCTGCGGTAACGATTTCTGTAGCAAGTTCTGTTTGAGGGTTTTCCAGCACGGTATGGTCTGGCAAATCACCAAAAACTTCCCACGCGGCCAGCATAAATAGTAGTACCACCATTCCTAGGCCCAGTCCTACCAGTTTCCAGAATAGCAGAATGTTCTTCCTGTTGTTTTCAGGTTTTTTGCTTTTTCCCTTATCCGCAGCCTTCCTTTTAATCGTTGCCATCTGACTGTATTTGTTTTTCAATACTATATCCCACGTCAAGGATGCCCTCTAGTTGAGTTACTCCATTAACCTCTCCGTTTTTTCTGGTAGCATGACTCAGAATGAGTTGATATTTTCCGCTTTCGCGAAAGCGTACCCCTTCTTTAAGCCACAACTTATTTTCAAACACATCTCTGGAACCTTTGCCCAAAAACTCTCCTTGAGGATTTGCCATGAGGTATTCTAAAGTGTCTACAACGGTTTTGCCTTCAGGAAATTTTATCTGTGAAATTAAATAAATGTTATTGAAGGCATATTTCTCAGAGTTCCTGAGATTGATGAACAGGTTATAGTCATTAATCGTATCTGGTGGATTGAATGTAAAGGATACGGGTTGATCCAGTCGCCATTCTGCATTATCAAAGTCGTGCGTATCACTACTGATTAAAGTATCGTCACATGATGTGATTCCTACTGTAAGAAGCAAAAATGAAAGAAAATTAAACTTCATTTACGACTTGTTTTGATTTTTTGAATTTGACTTTCTCCTACGGTTTTTATTGTTGGATCTCGGCTTTTTGTTTGTTGTATCCTTATTACTGGCCTGTTGTGGTTTATTTGGGGCGTTATTTGACTTGTTTCTTTTCTTCTTACGCTTGTTGCGACTGCGCTTGGGTTTGTCAAAACGGGTCAGGCTATCCTGGCCTACTACGTTCTCAAAACTTACATCTTCAACCTCTAGCTCAACGGCATACTGTTCTATGCCTGCCACCTTCTCCTTAGCCTTGTTTTTTCTTACGATTTCGTGAACTTGATCTGTCGTAAGAGAATGCCAGTTAGTCCACTCTCCCTCGTAGCAGTACCACATGAGGCCTTTAAAAATGTCGACTTTTTGACATAAAGCGATTCCTTTCTCCGTGTAAAGTTTTTGATTTTGTTTTGGGAAGTCCTTTAAAGCATCTAGGTAGGTGTCCAGCTCATAGTTTAGACAACATTTTAACTTACCACACTGCCCGGCTAATTTTTGAGGGTTGAGCGATAGGTTTTGATAACGTGCTGCCCCTGTGGTTACTGATCTAAAGTCTGTGAGCCAAGTACTGCAACAAAGCTCCCGTCCACAGGATCCTATCCCGCCCAGACGAGCCGCTTCCTGGCGCAAACCTATTTGCCGCATTTCTATGCGAGTCCTAAAGGTGCCGGCATATTCCCTGATAAGTTCTCTGAAGTCCACGCGCTCATCAGCGGTATAATAAAAGGTTGCTTTAGAACCGTCTCCTTGAAATTCTATGTCTGAAATCTTCATTTTCAGATTGAGCCTGATAGCAATTTCCCGCGCCTTAACTTTCATGGATTCTTCACGCTCACGAGCAGCCCGCCAAGTGTCAATATCTTTTTGGTTTGCAATGCGATAAATCTTAGGGAATTGATCGTTTTTGGTTTTAACCCGTTTGCGTTTCATTTGAACCCGTACGAGTTCTCCTGTCAAGGTTACCAATCCTATATCATGACCACTTTTTGTCTCTGTGGCCACTACATCTCCTATCTTAAGCGGTAGGTTTTCTGAATTTTCATAAAATTCCTTGCGCGAGTTCTTAAACCTCACCTCAACGTGGTTATACGGAGTTTGACCCTCTGGAAGATCCATGTTAGACAGCCAGTCAAAAACTGTCAGCTTATTACAGCCTGAAGTGCCACATGTCCCATTATTTTTACAACCGCGTGGATTATCTCCACCAGTTCCACAACTACCACAACTCATATGCTCTTATATATTGAAATCCACGTAATTAAATTACCGGATTGACGAATTCTGTAATTGGTAAAGATAGGAAATATTAAAAACGCTTATAAGTAAAATGACCTTTTGGAAATTTACCGATACAATTTTTAAAATGCAGTAATTGCTTGCTGAAGTGTTAAAAATCAATTTTAAAGTTTAGATAATTTTAAGATTTGTTTACATTCGTTTGACATTTTCAAATTAACCGTTGTTAATCAATTAATTATGAGGAAGACTTTACTTTTATTCGGCGCCTGTATTCTTGGAGGTGCACTATTTGCTCAGGTTGCTAAGACCCCACTTATTGAACATTTTACTCAGGCGAGTTGTGGCCCGTGCGCAACCTTTAATCCAAGTTTAAAGAACACTTTGGATAATTTTGGTACGGCTAACTATGTTAAAGTAACACATCAAACATCTTGGCCGGGATTTGACCCTATGAACGAGGCTTTTCCAGATGGACCGGACGTGAGAAGAACTTATTATGGTGTTTCTGGAGTGCCTAATGTTTCCCTAAATGGAGGAGCTGTTGGGGCACCAAATACTGTAGTTACAAATTCAACTCTGCAAAATGCAGCTAGCCAGACAACACCATACAGAATCACCGCTACTCAGAACTGGGTTAATCCTGGTCAAGTTGATTTAAGTATTGTTGTTGAAAACACAACAAATAACCCGGTGAGTACTGCAAATAGGTTGTACGTTGCCTTGCTAGAGGAAAATATAATCTACCCAACCGCACCTGGAAGCAATGGTGAAACTGAGTTTTACTATGTCATGCGACAGATGTATAATGCAAGTACGGGAGCTCCCGATGCCACAAGTGGAACACCGCTCGCAACTATTGCTGCTAATTCCTCTCTGACTTTCAATTTATCGATCACAAATATTCCAACCTATTTGAGAGACAAGAGAGAACTTTCATTTGCAGTATATGCGCAAAATTTAGCTACTCGTGAGATTTTACAGGCAGCAAAGTCTACTGCCAGTCAGACTATTCCAGGAGCTTTTGAAGTTCAGGTTCAATCAACTACGACCTCTGGATCTGGAATCTGCGATTACAGCTTTTCTCCTGAAATTCAAATTACCAATACTGATCCCAACAATGTTATCACTAGCGCAACTGTTGAATATGACATAAATGGAGGAACCCCTGTACAGCAAAACTATAGTGGAAGCCTAAATAGTGGTCAAACAGCAAATATTGTCTTCCCTCAAGGTACGTTATCTGCTGGGACAAGTTCTGTAAATTATCGAGTCGTTTCAATTAATGGTGGTCAAAACTGGCTTGCCCCAGCAGATGTCGACATTGCCAGTGACAACTTTTCTAGACTGAACGCGACTGCATTCAATGGTTCTGTTACTGAAGATTTAGAGAGTGTACCTAATAACGTGGGCTATTCTAGAGATATAAACAATGCTGTTTTTGAAGCTTCTTACCCGGCATCCATGTCTGACTTTGGAGTAATAAATGGACCTTTTTTTAATGGGAGTCCCATGCTGGGAGGATTCGGTAATTCTGGAAAAAGTGTAATTTTTAGATTTTATGACATCACCTCTGGAACTTTAAACCTTATATTTCAAAAGGTCAATCTTGGCTCTAATAGCAGTTTGACTTTTAGTCATGCTAATGCTCAATATCAAACTTCTAATGATCGTCTGGAAATTGAGGCTTCAACGGACTGTGGCTCATCCTGGACACCTTTGCTTAATCTAGCCGGGCCAGCTTTATCAACGAGTCCAGCAACCAACAGCTTTTTTGTACCGTCACCTTCAGATTGGGTTACGACTACTTTAAATCTAGACACATTAGATAATACTGATGATGTTATAATTCGTTTTAAGGGTACTTCAAATTATGGAAACAACTTATTCATCGATGACATTGCGATTACCTCTACATTATCTTCAGAAGATATAGCTCAAATCAATGGTATAAGATTGTATCCTAATCCTGTAACTGCTTCTCTTTTCTTGGATGGGGTGAATCAAGACACGGGATATCAGATCTTCAACCTTCAGGGAGCACAGGTCATGAAAGGCAATTTAAATGCAACTAGCACTATCAACGTATCTGAACTCAAATCAGGAGCCTATTTTATAAATCTAGGCGATTTAGGTTCTATGAGATTTATTAAGAACTGACAGGTGTGATAATGGGATCAATTACGTCTCGCTTGGTTATATAATTAAGCGAGATGTTTTTTCCATCTTTTTGCTGTATTTTACTTATTTTTAATTGATCAAATTCACGCTATGAAACAAACTTTACTTTTAACATTTATATCTTTATTATCTATTCAATCGGTATATTCTCAATTTACCATATCAGATGGCGCCGGTAATACGATATCAGATGGTTCCGTTGTGGTGTTTAACTCTACTGATCGTCGCAACGCTAGCTGGGATTTTCTGGTAAATAATAGCACTTCAAGTGATATTTACGTTAAGGCCGAACTAGTAACTACAACGGGTGACCCTTCCCAATTTGAATTCTGTTTTGGTTTTTGCTATACCGGGATTTCTCTAAATCAGGAACTGCCTGTCCAAGATCCAGTAATGATTCCCGCAAATGGAGATTCTGGTAGAGGAAACCATATGTATAATATGGGGTCTAATGGAAATGCAATATGGGATTTTGAAATGCAATTTTTTCAAACAGATGTTACCGGTACTAATAGATTAGGCAATGTCTATACAGTGACTTACAGATATGATGTCAACGCAACTGCTAGTATTGATGATCAAGAAGAGTTAGCATTTCAGGTTAAGAATACCGTTGTCGAAGATGGTTTCTTACGCATAAATTGTGAGGATAATTACAATTTAGAATTGTACAGTTTGCTAGGTAAGAGAGTATTTAAATCAAAGGTTAATTCGGGAAGTCATTCCCTCAACGTAGGTCACCTATCTGCTCAAGTATATATCTTACGTGTTACGCATACAAACGGTGTCGTAAAGAACTTCAAAGTAATTTTGAGATAGATTTTCATAAGTTGGTTAACGACGACCTATAAATTCAATAACGATCAAAGTTTTAAAAAACAAAAGCCTCAGATTCAATCTGAGGCCTCTTTATTGGATCAACTAGTGGATTAAATATTCTCTAATCAGCTAGTACAATTGCTTTATTATCGGTCATTTCAAGAACTCCACCAGTAATTTTATAGTTAGTCGTTCCGTCCTCTTTGCTAAAGTGCGCAGAAGATTCTTCGGTTAACTGAACGTTACCAAAAATCTTGACCGAACCCTTAGTAAGAAGAGACACTACGGGAGCGTGGTTGTCAAGCATTTGAAACTGACCATTGACCCCTGGAACAGACACAGACTCAACTTCTCCTTTAAAAATGGTGTGTTCTGGAGTTACAATTTCTAAAACCATGATAAACTTTTTGCAGATTTTTATTATGCTTCAGCAAGCATTTTCTCTCCAGCTTCAATCGCTTCTTCGATAGTACCTTTTAAGTTAAATGCACTCTCAGGTAAGTGATCCAGTTCACCATCCATGATCATGTTGAAACCTTTGATAGTATCCTTGATATCAACAAGAACACCTTTAAGACCAGTAAACTGTTCTGCTACATGGAAAGGTTGAGATAAGAATCTTTGAACGCGTCTTGCACGTGATACTGCAAGCTTGTCTTCTTCTGAAAGCTCTTCCATACCCAAGATGGCAATGATGTCCTGTAGCTCCTTATAACGCTGCAAAAGCTCCTTTACTCTTTGCGCACAATCATAATGATCGTTGCCTAAAATATCAGCAGTTAAAATACGTGAAGTAGAATCTAGTGGGTCTACCGCAGGATAGATACCCAGCTCAGCGATCTTACGTGATAGTACCGTTGTTGCATCTAAGTGAGCAAACGTAGTTGCTGGTGCAGGATCGGTAAGGTCATCTGCAGGTACATATACCGCTTGAACAGAAGTAATAGAACCTCTTTTAGTGGAAGTAATACGCTCTTGCATCGCACCCATCTCTGTGGCAAGTGTAGGTTGATATCCTACGGCAGAGGGCATACGACCTAGAAGTGCAGATACCTCAGAACCTGCTTGTGTAAATCTAAAGATATTATCAACGAAGAAAAGAACGTCTTTCCCTTGTCCATCGCCAGCACCATCACGGAAATATTCAGCAATCGTAAGTCCAGAAAGTGCCACACGAGCACGCGCTCCTGGTGGCTCATTCATCTGCCCAAAGACAAATGTTGCCTTACTTTCCTTCATCACCTCTTTATCAACTTGCTGTAAGTTCCAGCCTCCTTCTTCCATCGAGTGCATGAAATCATCACCATATTTGATAATTCCAGATTCAAGCATCTCACGGAGTAAGTCATTTCCTTCACGAGTACGCTCACCTACTCCAGCAAATACAGAAAGGCCTCCGTGTCCTTTTGCGATGTTGTTAATGAGCTCTTGAATAAGTACCGTTTTACCAACACCAGCACCACCGAACAATCCAATTTTACCACCCTTTGCGTAAGGCTCGATTAGGTCGATTACTTTGATACCTGTATAAAGAACTTCGGTAGAGGTGGATAATTGATCAAAATCTGGAGCAGATCTGTGAATAGGCAAGCCATTTTCTCCACTCTTAGGTAAATCTCCCAAACCATCAATAGCATCACCTATGACGTTGAATAGACGACCATATACGTTTTCACCTATAGGCATCTGAATAGGGTTACCGGTCGCTTTTACAGCGGTACCACGGCTCAAACCATCGGTTGAGTCCATTGAAATAGTTCTGACGGTGCTTTCACCTATGTGTGATTGAACTTCAAGTACAAGCAAAGAACCATCGCTTTGAGTAACTTCAAGTGAATCATAAATTTTAGGGAGTGCGCCATCCGCACTATCAAACGTTACATCTACCACGGGACCTATGATCTGTGATACGCTACCTGTAATCTGAGACATTTATCTAATGATTTAAAGCTTAAAAAGTTACGACGTTTAAGGGTCGTTTTTCAAGGCGCAAAGATACTGCATTGAACCTTACAATAATAGACCGATTTTCAAAAAAAAGCAGTTTAACAAAATTGCTTCAAAATTGCTTTGTTTTCTAGTGGTTTATAGACTTTACGCTTTCGCGAAAGCGCAAATAAAAAAGCCTCAACGATAAGGTTGAGGCTCAATGATAGAGTTATAGCAGGTTATTCTACCGTCACCGATTTTGCCAAATTACGAGGTTGATCCACGTTTTTACCTAATTGTACTGCTATATGATAGGATAACAGCTGCAAGGGAATGGTCGTGAGCAAAGGCGTCAAGAATTCAGTTGTATCTGGAACCTCGATCACATGATCTGCGAGATTGCGCACATCAACATCACCCTCGGTTACGATTCCTATAATCTTACCGCTTCTTGATTTAATCTCTTGAATATTACTTACTACTTTTTCATAATGCCCTTTGCGTGTAGCGATAACCACAACAGGCATATTCTCATCAATCAGCGCGATAGGGCCGTGTTTCATCTCAGCTGCAGGGTAACCTTCTGCATGGATGTAGCTTATTTCTTTGAGTTTCAATGCACCTTCCAAGGCAACTGGAAAATTAAATCCTCTACCTAGATACAAACAGTTTGGAGCATTCTTATATGTATTTGCCACTTTCTCAATATGCTCGTTTGATTCCAATGCCTTTTGAACTTTGGCAGGAATGCTTTCAAGCTCGACAAGATGTTTGTGAAGTTCAGAATTTGAAATCTTGCCTTTTTTCTTAGCCAGTTGAAGAGCAATGAGCGTTAATACGGTAATCTGTGTAGTAAATGCTTTTGTAGAGGCAACACCTATTTCTGGACCTGCGTGGGTGTAGGCACCAGCGTGTGTCTCGCGTGAAATGGAGCTACCCACAACATTACAGACTCCAAATACGAACGCACCGCTTTCTTTGGCAAGCTTGATTGCGGCCATCGTATCTGCCGTTTCTCCACTTTGTGAAATGGCAATCAGAACATCTTCATTGTCAATAACAGGATTACGGTATCTAAATTCTGATGCATATTCTACCTCTACCGGTACACGGGCGAGTTCTTCAAATATGTACTCAGCGACGAGTCCAGCATGCCAGCTAGTTCCACAAGCAACTATAATGATACGCTTAGCATTAAGGAATTTGTCCATGTGATCATCTACCCCAGCCATTTTTATAATGCCTTTATCAACAAGCATACGGCCTCTAAATGTGTCAGTTATCGCATCGGGCTGCTCATAGATTTCTTTGAGCATGAAGTGATCATAGCCACCCTTTTCAATCTGCTCAAGATTCATCTGAAGCTTCTGTACATAAGGATCAACGAGACTATCATCGTTGATCTTTCTGATTTTCATCTCTTTATGGGTGCGGATGACCGCCATTTCTCCATCTTCTAAATAGACGGCATCCTTTGTGAACTCCAAAAATGGTGAGGCATCACTAGCGATGAAAAATTCATCATCTCCTATACCTATAGCTAGGGGAGAACCTAAACGAGCGACAACAATTTCATTTGGCTTCTTACGGTCAAAAACTGCGATTGCATAAGCACCAATGGTTTGATTCAAGGCGATCTGAACTGCTTTGCCCAGTTTTACCTTTTCATTGTTCATCACGTCTTCAATCAAATTGACCAGTACTTCTGTATCGGTATCGGATTTAAACGTAAAACCACGATTAGTTAATTCTTGTTTTAAGGATTCGTAGTTTTCAATAATTCCGTTATGAATAATAACCAGATCACCACTGTTTGAAAAATGAGGATGTGAGTTCACATCATTAGGAACACCATGAGTTGCCCAGCGTGTGTGGCCTATACCGATACATCCTTTAATATTTGTTTCTGAATCAAACTTTTTTTCAAGGTCGGCAACCTTGCCTTTCGTTTTATTGAAATTTAGCTCGGTACCGTCATACAAAGCGATACCGGCACTATCGTAGCCACGATATTCAAGCCTTTTCAGACCATTCAAAACAATCGGGTAAGCCTCCCTACGGCCTATGTAACCTACTATTCCACACATAATTTTTTCTTTTAGTTGGGAGTTGAAAAATAAATAGTCAATTTAGGTCTTTTACTAATATCCTGTGACTGGGAACCATGAAGTACCGTTCCTTCGTGCGAAATAGCGGTACTCTCTAAAACCCTCTCAATTTCGATAGGGGTTGTTTGATCTTTCACTTGTGAAACACCTAATATGCTTGTGTTTTGACTTACTGCAATTGCGAGACGATCATTATCTAGTTTTTCATCCTCGGGTATGTCGTCGTTGAGCGCGTCGGAAATTATAGCATTGAGGTGGTTGGTTAAGCGTATACGATATTTAACGCCATCTGATGTCAGGTCGCTGTCAACTTCTCTTTCTAGTCTTCCTAGATGAGTCAGGTTATTGTTGATTCCAGATGCCTCATTTGCTATATTGTAGTCAAGTAATAAACTTCCAGTCTCAAAGTTATATATTATAATTCTTTCAGGCTCATTTCTTCCTCCCTCAACTATATCCTGATCTACATAGAATTCTAAGATAGCATCATTAATTAAAGCACGATCTTCAATAATTTCTTCAAGAGAGTCAGCCACTCCATTGTTGTCAGAGTCTTCACCAAAAAGATCAAGCAATCCCAAGCTTCCTGGTCCTCCCTTTAAATAAATATTCTCAGAACCGTTCTGAGGCTGGAAGCTTTGTTCTATTTCTGTTTGAATGCTAGCAGGAGTTTGATTTTCTATATAGTTAGCTGTAATTGCTGAGCTAACGCTATTAGAATGCAGATCAAATCTATACTCAGAAGAGACTGTTTCCTCTGGATTCGATAGGGTTACATCAATTGAAAAAATAATTGCGGCCTCTTCCATATTCAGATGAACCAAAGTAGGCCCGTTTCCAACAGGTGTATCTGCCAAAATGTATATACCTCTAAAAAAATTTTTGAAATTAGTAGCGCTGCGATAAGCAGAGGGTTGATTAAATAAGATGTCGCTCCAATAATCCTCACTATCAGAAATCCCATCTGAAGATAAAAGATCAAGTCTCAATCTAGGGGTTTTTCTAGCTACCGTATCCTGATCTTCTGTAATGATCACTTCGTTTGGATCTATGGGTACACCTACCTTTTCGAAAAGAATTTCAGGGTTAGAACTGATACTTAAGTCTTCGATTTGATTTTTTTGATCTGAAAAATAAATGGCGTTTTGAGATAGGTCTTCTGGATCAAAATTGTTCAAAAAAAACTTATTTCTAAAGACCTTGAGATTAATTATGCCAGATCCATATACAGAATCTAATTCGTAGGTTGTCTCTTCTCCATCCACTCCGGTGACCCTTGAAAAATAAGGTATTTCAAGATAAACACTTTTTAATACAGGATCAGTTTGAGCTTCATCAGCACCGGTAAAATCAGGATTCAAAAACGATGGCACCGCCTGTGAAACTATGGAATAAGTAGAGCGACCGTAGACAGGGTCTTCATAGGTTCCTAATTTATAGGAGTCAAAATTATTCGTTTGAACTGGATTGACCGGAGTGGAGAAGGTCTTTACCGCTACTTCTCTCGTTCTGATGGTTTCATTAGGATCTACCCCAACAATATTATCACCTAAGTTATCAATATCGTCATCACAAGACCACAATACTGCTGTGATTGAGCATAAAATTAATATGCTCCATTTTAAATTTTTCATGCAATTTTTTCTTATTCTTCCTCTTCTTCTAAAACTTTGGATAGATAGAAATTTTCATAAGCATCAGCAAACTCTTCTGGGCTGTAATATTTAAGAACTGGTTTATCTTGAGCATCAATATACCCGTCGAGCTCTTCGGACAGGTCTTCGCTACCTTTAATTATTGCATCACTATTAGCAATGGCGCTTTTCATGATGTTATTGTAAGTTGCTTCTTCAAAAGGCGCAATAATTTCCTCGTCCAGCGCATCATACCTCAATTTCTCTATCATCTCTGCATCTAACGCTCCTTCAAAAGATTGATTGTAGATAGAGGTCACTATTTTACTATCTTCAAACAAAGGATCATTACCGTAGTAATTCTTAAGGTATAATGGAAGCAGTCCAGCGAGCCACCCGTGCACATGGATGATGTCTGGCGCCCAATTCAATTTTTTGACGGTCTCAATGACGCCTTTGGCAAAGAAAATCGCACGTTCGTCATTGTCTTCAAAAAGATCTCCATTTTCATCAGTTAAGGTAGCTTTCCTTTTAAAGTAATCCTCGTTATCAATAAAGTAAACCTGCATTCTTTCTTTAGGTATAGAAGCCACCTTAATAATGAGAGGCATGTCCAAGTCATTAATGATCAGGTTCATACCGCTTAAGCGTATCACTTCATGAAGCTGGTGCCTTCTTTCATTAATGTTACCAAATCGCGGCATGAATATACGGATCTGCCCGCCTCGATCATTTACCATTTTTGGTGCAAAATAAGACATGGAAGATGCCTCAGTTTCTGGTAGATAGGGGATGACTTCTGACGATACGTATAAAACTCTTTTTTCCTTCATAAATTGATTTCTAATGCCTTGTTTTTAGCAAGTTGCAAAAATAAGCAAAATCTTGCACATTAGTTCTTAAAGCTTATGTTTGTAGGCTGTCATTATTTGAGATTATGGTTTTCAAAAGCAAAATTGATGTTGCAAATAAGATCAAAGCCTGGACGGGCGAGCAATTGAGTCTAGGTTTTGTGCCTACCATGGGAGCTCTTCATTACGGACATATTACCTTGATGAAAACAGCGGCTCTAGAAAATGATTTTCTTGCGGTCAGCATCTTTGTAAACCCTACCCAGTTCAACAACTCAAGCGATCTTGAGAAATACCCACGTAATGTGGATAAAGACATCGATCTGATTTATTCAAATTTTGACAAAGACAAAACCATTATTTATACCCCAGATGTAGATGACGTATATAGTCATGAAGTTCTTGCAAAGCAGTATAGTTATGACAACTTAGAAAATAAGATGGAAGGTGCTAGTCGTCCAGGCCATTTTGATGGAGTGGGAACCATACTGGAATTTTTATTCAATCTATTTAAGCCATCTCGAGCCTATTTTGGAGAAAAAGATTTTCAACAGCTACAAATTGTCAAATCTTTGAAAAATCAACTGGATCTCGATCTTGAAATCATCGGCTGCCCTATAAGTCGTGAAGATTCTGGATTGGCGCGCAGCTCTAGAAATGGTAGGCTTACAGACCAGGGATGGGTTACAGCCTCAAAGATTTATCAATCCCTATTTCTTGCAAAGGAAATGTATAACTCTGGAAAATACGACCGCATTCAAGAAACTATTGAAGAGACTTACGCTAAAATAGAAAACTTGGATCTTGAGTATTTTACCATTGCTCGAGAAGATGATCTAGAAACCGCTACTTCCGCTACGATGCCGCAAAAAGGACTGCGCGCATTTGTCGTGGCCCATGTGGATGGCGTGCGACTCATTGATAATATGAAGTTGTCATAAATAGCATACGTTTTTGAATTACTGGATAAAGTTATTTGAGAATTTCGCTTTCGCGAAAGCGAGATAATCATGAACCTCTTTATCACACTAAATTCCCAATTTTTCTAATAGAAGTCCAAATTCTTAAGAACAGCATAAATTATACGCATAACTAACGAGAATTGTATCTTTGCAGCATGTTGATTACAGTAGTAAAATCCAAGATACACAGGGTAAAAGTTACAGGGGCAGACCTGAATTACATAGGCAGCATCACGATTGATGAAGACCTGATGGATGGAGCTAACATCGTGGAGGGTGAAAAGGTTCAAATTGTTAATAATAATAATGGGAACAGGCTGGAAACTTATGCGATCCCTGGACCCAGAGGTAGCGGTGAAATCACCTTGAACGGTGCAGCCGCTCGTCTCGTTGCTAAAGGAGATGTTTTGATCCTAATCACTTATGCGCAAATGACTATGGAAGAGGCAAAGAGCTTTAAGCCTACCTTGCTTTTTCCGAATGAGGAGGATAACACGCTCACCTAAAAATTGAAAAAAAACCTTTTCAACGTACTCAAATGGGTTGCACCTTTGTTATTAGGTGCATATCTCATTTATCTTCCCTATTCCAGTTTTTCAGAAGAAGAACGGCTTACAGTCTACAACAGCATCAGAGGGGCTGATTACTCTTACATCATATTGAGTGTTGCGCTAGCCCTGGCAAGTCACCTCTCAAGAGCCTGGCGCTGGAATTACATGCTTTCTAAGTTTGAGAATCCGCCTACTTTTTTAACTAATGTAGCCGCGATAGGAACTGGATATGTGATCAATCTTTTTGTTCCGAGGGGTGGCGAGGTCGCCCGTGCGGGTGTGATCCGTAAGACTAACGGGATATCTCTGGACAGAGGTCTGGGTACCATCATAGCAGAGCGCGTTCTCGACCTCATCGTTTTGCTTATTATCACAGGTGTTGCCTTATTACTGGCAGCGGAAGAACTTTTACCTTTTTTTTCTGAACGCATAGAGGTAATGCTCGATGAGACAAATGCAGGAATGCTTACGATGGTCATGATTGCTGTGGTCTTCACTTTTGTTTTGTTGTACTGGGCAGCAAGGAAGTTTAAAGTTTTTCGTTTTGTTGAAAATTTCATTACTGGACTAAAGGAGGGTTTTCTAACCATCTGGACTATGGAGAAGAAAATGCTTTACCTGTTACATACCTTATTCATTTGGACCATGTATGTTCTCATGTTCTATGTTTGTTTTCATTCTTTGGACGGGTTTGACAACATTGCTTTACCGGCAGTCCTATCAGCTTTTGTGGCGGGAAGTTTTTCTGTAGCTTTTGTAAATGGTGGCTTTGGTGCATATCCTTACCTTATAGCACAAGTATTGCTGTTGTTTGGATATTCTGAAATTTTGGGAACGAGCATCGGTTGGATTTTGTGGTTGTCTCAAACCTTGCTTGTAATCATTTATGGGTCACTTTCATTGGTGCTTATTTCATTTAATTCCCGATTATTTGGGAAATGAATTACATTTATAGGCAAATTATCCATCCATGAATAAAAATACACTAACCGTTCTAGCGCTATTGTTTTGCGCACTTGCTTTCTCTCAGGCATTATACCGCACCTATCCTAGTGAAGTACTGGATGAAGAGCGGCAAGTAAAAATTTTGAAACCACGCAGCTATAACAAGAATCCAGAGAAGACCTATCCGCTGGTTATCGTTCTCGATGGGGATTACTTATTTGAACCCGTAGCAGGAAACGTCGATTATCTGTCCTACTGGGATCAGATGCCTGAGTCTTTTGTCGTGGGTGTAAATATGAAAGAAAGCAGGTATGATGATGCCGCAATAGATTACAAAACTGGATTGCCCGGAGAGCGAGGTCAGAAATTCATGGATTTCCTCATGGAGTTGCGTGGTACCATGATGGAGGAATATCGCGTTACACCTTTTACCGTCATTATAGGAAAAGACATCACGGCAAATCTTTCCGCTTATTATTTGTTGCGTAAAAAGGTACCCGTAAATGCGTTTATCCAGATCGCTCCTGAATACTCAAGATTGGTTAAAGAAAACTTAGTACGCAAGATGGGTGACCAGCAAGAATACACTTACTTCTATGTGGGAACTCCTGAAACTACAGATGTGGACGGTGCATTTTTTGACACCCTGACTGATTCCCTATTTATGGGACGTGAGAATCTTAACATGAAGCACGAGCTGTTACTGGATACTAATAAATATTCAGTAGCTGTAGATGCTATTTCAAGAGGGCTCCAATACTCTTTCCAAGAATACGGAATGATAGACGAGCAGGCACTTTATAAGGCTGGTGTTGAAGAAGACGTGCAGATCGCCGCAGAAGAGGAAATGATGGAGGAAGAAATGTTAGATGAAGAATCAGAGGACACTAAAGAAAAAAAGAAAAAAAAGAAGAAACGCGATAAGTCTCAGGTAAGCGTTGTTAAAGTGCTACAGGAGAAATACAAATTCATTGAAGAGGTCTATGGAATTCAAATGAAGCTCAGGCTTATAGATATTGCAACGATTGCCTCTTTCCTTAAGAATCGTGAGGATTGGGATGAGATGATCAACTTAGGCAGTCTCACTTCAAAGGAATACCCTGAACTTGCTTACGGTCCCTATCTGGAGGCATTAGGTTACGAGGGAATAGGTCGTGTACCCAGGGCAATAGACTTATTGAATCAGGCGTACACGCTGGAGCCCGCTGCCGGAATCACTCAGACTGATGTTTTGGATAAACTAGAAATTTTAAAAGCCGAAGAAAAAGATTAATGGCCAAAACCAAAACCACTTGGTTCTGTCAGAATTGCGGTGCTCAATATGCAAGATGGCAGGGCCAGTGCAATTCCTGTAAAGAATGGAATACACTAGTTGAAGAAGTTGTAGAAAAACGGGAATCCCGATCATGGCAACAGGAAGGTGACGAGGGTACGCTTTCGCGAAAGCGTAACGATAAACCCACGCTAATCTCAAATATTGACGTTAGAGAAAGTCCACGACTCAACACCGCAAATGCTGAATTCAATAGAGTTCTGGGCGGAGGACTGGTTCCTGGCTCGATCACTTTGTTAGGTGGAGAGCCTGGAATAGGTAAATCCACACTTTTGCTACAAGTCTGTTTGAATCTACCGTTCAAAACGCTTTATGTTTCTGGTGAGGAAAGTGCGCAGCAAATCAAAATGCGTGCTGATCGTATCAAGAAAGATGCAGCAGACTGCTATATTCTGACAGAGACCAAAACTCAAAAAATTTTCAGACAAATCACAGAGCTTGAACCTGAAGTTCTGATTATAGATTCCATTCAAACGTTACAGACTGATCATATTGAGAGTACTGCAGGAAGCGTTTCCCAGATTAGGGAATGCACGGGTGAGCTCATCAAGTTTGCAAAGGAAACGGCTACACCAGTTTTATTAATAGGTCATATCACAAAGGACGGAAATATAGCTGGGCCCAAAATTTTAGAACACATGGTGGACACGGTCTTGCAGTTTGAAGGAGATCGTAACCACACTTACCGTATTTTAAGATCGCTCAAAAATCGTTTTGGGAGCACGCACGAAATAGGTATTTACGAAATGTTGGGGCACGGTTTGCGAGAAGTGGCAAATCCCAGCGAAATATTGATCTCTAACAAAGATGCCTCTTTAAGCGGTACGGCCATAGCGGCAACCATGGAAGGCATGCGACCGCTTTTAATTGAAGTGCAGGCACTTGTTAGTACCGCAGTCTATGGAACGCCACAGCGCAGTGCGACGGGTTACAACTTGAAACGGCTCAATATGATTTTGGCAGTTTTGGAAAAACGCGCTGGATTTAAACTCGGGCAAAAAGATGTCTTTTTAAATATTACGGGTGGGATTCAGGTCAATGACCCTGCCATAGATCTTGCTGTAGTAGCCGCGATCTTATCTTCTAATTTTGATCTAGAATTGCCTTCCGGTCATTGCTTTTGTGCTGAGGTAGGATTGGGAGGTGAAATACGACCCACATCACGATTGGATCAGCGTATCAATGAGGCAGAAAAACTAGGTTTTGAGAAAATCTTTGTTGCCCCAGTGAAACAGAAATTCAATAATAAGGGAATCCAGATACACGCTTTTTCAAAGATTGAGGAATTAGTAAGATATTTGTTTTCCTAAAAAATTTGATTATGAGATTTTTTGCTTTTTTATTTATGGCTTTGTTGATGGTTTCCTGTAAAGAGAAAGCTGAGCCTATAGTAAAAGAAACCGCAAAACGTTTTGCAGACGTCGATACGACTTCAAATGAGGTGGTGCATATGAGCGATTTGAAGGACAATTATCACTCCCTTCAAGATGTGATCGCAAGTCACAAGGGGAAATTAGTCTATATGGATATCTGGGCGAGCTGGTGCGGTCCCTGTAAAGCAGAAATGCCTGCGTCACATAAACTCCAAGATAAGTATAAGGACAAAGATGTTGAATTTATCTACGTATCCATAGACCGCAACAACAAGGCTTGGGAAAGCGCCACGCAACAATTTCAGTTGACTGAAAACAGTTATCTCGCTCGCAATTATCCCAAAGCAAAATTGTTTCAAACTAATAACGTAAGCAGTATACCACGCTACATGCTTTTTGACAAAAACGGAAGATTAGTAGACAGCAATGCCAGTCGTCCCAGTTCTACGAGAATAAGTGAAGTGATCGACGCATTCCTATCTATTTAGATTTGCGTAGGGGTAAGCTCTTTTTTTTAATTTTTGTGCTTGCTGCTGCAGCTGCCGTAATCTATCTCTTTTATAATCACCCCAGTTATTTTGACTTTATTCTAAAACCCTCAGCTCGAGAAATTCTTTATCGTGACTTGACCGAGCAGGAGCAAATGCTCCTTGAGGCTCAGAAAGCTGCTGCGCTTAAAGAAATTACCTCAATAGGTGATGGAATGGCAGAACGCATATCAAATTTTGGGATAGGGTATTTCTACGTAGGATATCAAGTAGACTTAAAAAGTGGTGAGAATTTCAAGATTTCAATAGATCGGAATTCGACAAAATCCAAATCTGATCAGACTGATCGTTTTCTAGTAGAAATCTGGGATGATGAAAATCTGGTAGATCACAAAAAACCGTGGAGTAATCAGCTATTCTACGATGCCAAACAAGCTGAGTCAGTTAGTGTCATAATCCAGTATGCTGATAGCAGCCTTTTTGAAACTGAGATCACTTTTCAGAAAGAAGCAGAGTACACATTCCCACTTGCCGGGAAATCAAATGACGCGATTCAGTCATTTTGGGGTGCGCCTCGTGGTGGTGGCAGTAGATCGCATGAGGGGGTGGATATTTTTGCGCCACGAGAACACCCTATTGTTGCGGTGACTGATGGTCGTATAAGCTCGGTAAGAGATAGAGGGTTGGGCGGCAAGCAAATCTGGCAAACCGATTCAAAAAATGGACAATCCATCTACTATGCACATCTTAACGGTTGGAATGTCGAGCAGGGCGATCGGGTCCTTCGAGGCGACACCATAGGCTACGTGGGAAATACGGGCAATGCGCGCACCACGCCGCCGCATTTGCATTTTGGGATTTATAAGTGGGGCAGAGCGATTGATCCGCTATCATTTATTTATCAATATAAACTGCCTCCCTCAAATAGGGATGAACCTACCACGCCTACCGCAAGGGCAAACGGCAACGCTGCAAATTTACGCTTGGGTCCCAGCATCTATTTTGACATTCTCAAAGGCGTCAAGTCTGAGGAGGTTCAGATCTTGGGACTTAGCGACGATTGGTATCACGTGCGCTTAGTAGACACTAAAACCGGATTCATGCATGAGAGTGTTTTGGATTTTTAGTGAGTTCTTTGGCGGTCTCGCTTTCGCGAAAGATTGAGCCAAAGAAAAACTAGAGCTTTGATAATTATCTCAGATCCAAAAAATTAGTCTTGAGACAATGTTGATTGATCTTTTCGAGTTTAAATCTGATATTTTAGCTTATGAAATCAGATCGTATTTTGGCAGGTAAAATGCTTGTTGTGATGTGTATTTTAATAAAAATAAATGTTAATAACCAGATGTTAGCTGAATTGAGATGAGCGACTTCTTGACCCAACCTGTTATTAATATTGATCTGCGTCCAATCCTTAAATTTTTTCAGGGAAAGTAACTCTTGTTAGGAAAAAATTTTTTAGGCATAAAATTTGTTGTTCAAAGTCATTATATTTGCCGCCTCAAAAAAATAGCAGGTACCTGACATAAATTTAATCTAATAAAGCTTGTTGAATTGGTACCTTCTATTATATTTGACAAGTTGTAAACAAAAACAAACATCATAAATATGTATTCTGATATCATGAAAAAAGCTCTCGAAATTCACACAGAGCTTTATGAGACGATGTCTAATGCAGAATTAGACATGAGGATTAAAGAAGCTGATAGTTACGAAATAGAGGACTATTCAAAATCGATTTTACCTAATAAGATATATTTGTCTCATCAAGCTATAATGGATTTTCTCAACCGAGAACGGAAGCCAGTCCAACTAGATGGAAACAAACTTATAAATAAGAGCTCTGAACGAGCTCTTTTTTTTTGATGTAATTTTGCTTTATGGAAAAATCTCAATTATTGTTTCAAAACTTTCTAGTGACAAGTTTTGACTATAAAATGCTCAACTACAACGTAGAGGAAAGTCAACTAGATTTTGACTTTAAAGTCATGTTTTCGAGAAGTAAAGAAAGGTTCACAATTAATGCTGATCTAAGTATTGTAGATGAAGAAAATAATGTTGTTATTGAGCTCTCTTCAGTTGGTCTTTTTAGTTTTGATTTTAAGGATGAGACCTACTTTGATAATTTTGTTTCACTAAATGGTCCCGCAATTATATTCCCTTATATACGAGGTTTTATATCAAACTTCACCTCTCTTTCAGGCTTAAGCACTATCATTCTCCCCACCTTGAATCTTTCTGGCTATAAGCAAGATATTCTAGATAACTTGATAGACTTGGATGGTGAGGAAGAAGAGTGATATAATGGAATGAATCGATTTAAGCTCACATATCAACATACCTGCGAACATTCGCAATATCATGCTTACTTAAAAAATAACGCTCCTTTCTATTCATCCAAAAAAAAGAGAAAACAATCAAATGGAAAACCAATTTTCAGAATACCTTTTCTGGGGGAGGGTTATTATCTATGGGAAGAGAATTTGAAGCATGCGCATCATTGGGGAAAAACCCATTATAAAAATAAGTATTCTATTGTTCAGTACACAGATTTAGTCATACCCGAAAACCTGTTACTTGACCTTACAAATCGAGGGCATTTGAAATTTTTCGAAGAATTGAGGAAAAATCTAATCTCTAGAGAGCGAAAAGCGGAACACTATCGTGTGGGGCAGCTTATAGAAATTTTTAAAATGGATGAAAAAGAAAAACCAGGCTCTTTTCCATTTAAGTTCATTAAAGCACGAGAAGACCTGACCGATCAAGAACTAACTTATCGGACAGAATCTATTCTGTTTTCAGACCAGAGTAAAATCTCCATGAATTTGGATGATTGCGTCGCACTTTGCGTCTTGGATAAGAGATTAATGAAATATAATTCATGTGAAATTATCGAACCATAAAGCAACCGATTTAAAGTTTATGTAATTTGTAGCTGTAGCTCTAAATATAATTGTAGAGAGATTTCGGGTTGGTATACTTGACCTTCCAAAAGTGACTAAAAAAATTCTGAAAATATTATTTTGTATAATCTTTTCTCAAAGAGGACAAGTAAGGAAAATTAACTTCTCAAGACCTATTGAGATAAAAGCCTCAGTTGCAATTCCGTTATATTTGCAGCCCATTTTACCTTATATGAAGAACATACGTAACTTTTGTATCATAGCCCACATAGACCACGGTAAGAGTACGCTGGCTGATCGACTGCTAGATGCCACACAAACCGTGACTCAGCGTGAATCTAAGGCGCAGCTGCTGGACAATATGGATCTGGAGCGTGAGCGAGGGATCACTATCAAGTCCCACGCGATACAAATGGATTACACGGCTCCTGATGGGGAGAAATATATCCTCAACTTGATCGATACGCCGGGTCACGTAGATTTTTCTTATGAGGTTTCTAGGTCGATTGCGGCATGTGAAGGAGCACTACTGGTAGTGGACGCTGCACAGAGCATACAGGCACAGACTATTTCTAATCTCTACCTAGCGCTGGAAAACGATTTAGAAATTATTCCCGTGCTCAATAAAGTAGATCTACCCAGCGCAAATCCAGAAGAAGTGACTGACGATATCGTGGATCTTTTAGGTTGCGACCCTAGCGAGGTTATTCCAGCAAGTGCTAAGACAGGACTCGGTATTCAAGATATCCTTGACGCAATAATTGAGCGGGTTCCTGCACCTAAAGGAAATCCAGATGAGCCGCTCCAAGCCCTGGTTTTTGACTCGGTCTACAACCAGTTTAGAGGTGTTGAGACCATCTTTAGGGTTATCAATGGATCGATTAAAAAAGGTCAGCACATAAAATTTGTTGCTACGGGCGAGAGTTATTATGCTGATGAAATAGGTACACTAAAATTAAACCAGGTTCCTAAGAAAGAAATAGGCGCTGGTGATGTAGGTTACTTAATTACGGGTATCAAAGAGGCAAAAGAAGTTAAAGTAGGGGATACCATCACAGACCATGAAAACCCGACCAAAAACCCGATTTCTGGATTTGAGGACGTGAAGCCTATGGTCTTTGCGGGTATCTATCCGGTAGATACTGAGGATTATGAGGATTTGCGAGCCAGTATGGAAAAGCTGCAGCTTAATGATGCCTCACTGGTATTTCAAGCAGAGAGCAGTGCTGCGCTCGGTTTTGGTTTTAGATGTGGGTTCTTGGGAATGTTGCACCTAGAAATCATTCAGGAGCGACTGGAGCGTGAATTTGACATGACCGTGATCACGACGGTTCCTAACGTGTCTTACCACGCTTATACAAACAAGGAGCCTGACCAGATCATTATTGTAAATAATCCTAGTGATATGCCAGAGCCTTCTACACTCAACCGTGTGGAAGAGCCTTATATCAAGGCGACAATTATTACAAAAGCTGATTATGTAGGAAACGTGATGTCGCTGTGTATTGAAAAACGAGGTATCGTTACCAATCAGAATTACTTGACCACAGAGCGTGTGGAATTGACCTTTGATATGCCGCTGGCAGAGATCGTTTTTGATTTTTACGACCGTTTAAAAACTGTTTCTAGAGGGTATGCCTCATTTGATTATGCACCTATCGGGATGCGCGCATCAAAATTGGTTCGCGTGGATGTTTTACTCAACGCACAGCCGGTAGATGCCTTGAGTGCTTTGATCCACTTTGATAATGCCTATACCATTGGTAAAAAAATGGTGGAGAAATTAAAGGAGTTGATCCCTAGACAGCAATTTGACATCCCAGTACAGGCAGCGATAGGATCAAAAATCATCGCTAGGGAAACCATCAAAGCCTTACGTAAAGACGTTACCGCAAAATGTTACGGTGGAGATATCTCCCGTAAACGTAAACTCCTTGAAAAGCAGAAAAAAGGTAAGAAACGCATGCGTCAGGTAGGAAATGTAGAGATCCCTCAGGAGGCATTTATGAGCGTGTTGAAGTTGAATGATTAGGATTAGGTAAATAGAATTTAAAAAAAGGTGAGACTTATCAAGATCTTGCCTTTTTTTGAGTTCATTCGATAAAGATTCTCTCCCAAACTGGCACTTTTCTATATTCTGTTTCCACATTAGAGTGATAAATCTTTTTCTAAATTCAGCAAACTTACTCAACGCTTTCAGCAATAAGTATTGAGCAAAATCAATTCAAAGTGAAGCAGATAGAAAAAACAGTTTAAATACAACTCTGTACCAGAAAGGATTAAGATTTACGATTGTCAACAAATTTAGCGCGCTATCGTGCTCACATTACCTAGATATTCCCAGTTTCCGCATACCGCATACCGCATACCGCATACCGCATTCTGCATACCGCATACCGCATACCGCATACCGCATACCGCATTCTAAACCCCTATTGCATCACCACCTCGCCGGTTTCCTGCTCTACGATTTCTTTACCTAGATAAACCAACATTTCACCAGGCTCCACATCCATTTTGAGCGACATGGAAGGAATGATATCGATAGTTTTGTCGCGTTTTACAAATAGCGGGATGATATTGCGATCGGTCTTAGTGATCTCGATTAAGGCCTCGTAGTGTTCTTGCGATTTGATTTCCAACTCGTGGATCTCGCCGTGGTGGCGAGCTACTTCCATCATGTTTACGTAGTCATCAGTACTGGAGAAAAGTCCTTGAACCGGGTTTTGATTCGGGTTTTTAACCTCTGTATTGTGAACTAAACGGTAGGAACCATGTTCCCCATATTGATCACCCAGTCGGTCTATGGCAAACTCGTTGATCTCTGAGTTGCCTGTAAGCGCAAGGAGGTAACCTATGTTGCTGAATTCAATATCATCAGATAGGGCATCGCTATAAACATCTGCGACCACGGCTTCTAGGCCTTCTTCTTTTGCGATGCGCACATTGTTTGCATTGCTGTCCACGAGCACCACACTTCGATCATTTTTCTGTAGATACTGAGCAATGAGCCTTGAAAATTTAGAGGCGCCTACAATCATGATACCGTTAGATTTCTTAAGAAATACGCCCACTATTTTTGCAAACAAACGCGCGGTCGTTGCATTTAATAGGACGGTCCCCAGTACGATCATGAATACCAGCGGAGTGATATAACGAGCTTGATTTGCCGCTTCAAAATTCCCTACGCTTTCAAACTGGGCGACGAGCTTAGAACCAAATAGTGATGCAATACCCGCGGCTACAATACCTCGTGGCCCTACCCATGATATGAAAAGTTTTTCATTCAACTTGAGACTACTGTTTATAGAGCTGGCAAAAACACTTAGAGGTCTTAGAATAAAGGCCACAATTACAAACAGTACGGCCGTCTCCCAGCGATAGATCAGGTAGAGATCTTCCATATCGATATTTGCCGCTAGCAAAATGAATAGTATGGAGATAAGCAATACGCTTAGTGATTCTTTAAAATAAAGAAGCTCTTTTAGGTTGGGGAGATTGATGTTACCCAGTACCATTCCCATCACCACAACAGAAAGAAGACCAGATTCATGAGCAAAAGTCTCACTCAAGACAAATACGCCCAGAACTGCAGCGAGTGTAAATACATTTAACAGATAATGCGGGATCAGCCTTTTTTTGATGCAAAAGGACAGCGCGTGTGCAAAAGAGAAACCAAAAGTGAACCCAAACAAAACAATCTTACCAAACTCCTCAAGAGCGGTCACCGTAAACTCTGAGCCGGCACCAGCACTAATAAATTCAAAAACCAATACCGCAAAAAGTGCCCCAATAGGATCAATCAAAATACCTTCCCATTTCAAGATGGAACTCACATCTTTCTTGAGCGGTATGTTGCGCAAGATGGGAGTGATCACAGTAGGTCCAGTCACAATAATCAGTGCACTAAAGAGTAATGCGATTTCCCAATCAAAACCAAAAAGATAATGCGTCACCACACCAGCACCTATAAATGTTATGAGAACACCTACTGATATCAGCTTGCTGATCACTCCGCCAGTATTTAGTATTTCCTTGCGTTTAAGTGTCAGACCTCCTTCAAAAAGTATGATACTTATAGCGAGAGATACAAAATAAAAGAGGCTTTCACCAGGGAAAAGTCCACGCTCATCCAGCCAGATGGGTTGGATCAATTTTGAGTTGTCCTCAGTATACAAAGTTGCGATAGGCCCTACGAGAAGCCCTATGATAATTAGTGGTAAAATCGCGGGAATCTTGAACCGCCAGGCGACCCATTGTGCCAGTATTCCCAATATAATAATTCCTGCCAGTTCCAGCATTCGGTAAAAATTTTGGGGAAATTACAATCTTTTTGTCAAGGCGTGATAATTCTTACGCTTTCGCGAAAGCGTAAACCCCACAATTAAATAGAAATTTAACACAAATGTGGTGAGCTAGCCGGCGTAGATCAAATTAATTTAAGCCTCTCATCCCACCTTAAAAAAATGCAAACTTCAAGAGATAAGGCTTATTTTTTTGCATTTTTACCAGCTATGAATATTTATCCCGTAGAGGCCGGAAATTTCAAACTCGATGGAGGCGCGATGTTTGGCGTGGTGCCTAAGTCGCTCTGGCAACGCACTAATCCAGCAGATTCAAACAACATGATTGATATGGCTGCCCGCTGCCTTCTTGTGGAAGACGGCGACAGGCTCATACTCATGGATACGGGTATGGGGAACAAGCAGAGTGAGAAGTTTTTTGGATACTACTTCATGGATCATAAGTTTGATCTTGACAGTTCGCTTAGGAAATTGGGTTTCTCACGCGATGATATTACAGATGTATTTCTGACCCACTTGCACTTTGACCATTGTGGTGGGGTGATTCAAAAAAGTGGAAAGGGAGATTATTATGAGCCCGCTTTCGCGAAAGCGAGAATACATTCAAACTCTTCACACTGGGACTGGGCCATTAATCCAAACGCTCGCGAAAAGGCCAGCTTTCTCAAGGAAAATATCCAACCTATCCAAGAAAGTGGACAACTCAATTTTGTGGACGACGATGCGGCAGATTTGCCTTTTGATCTTTTATACGTAGATGGCCATACCGAAAAACAGATGATTCCACACATAAAAATGGATGATAAGACCTTTGTTTATATGGCAGATTTATTGCCTACTGCAGGTCACGTGCCGCTGCCATACGTAATGGGATACGACACCAGGCCACTACTTACTCTAGGAGAGAAGAAAAAATTTCTGGAAACAGCGGCAACCGAAGGGTATTACTTGATATTAGAACATGATCCCAACAATGAGATCATTACTGTTAAACATACTGAAAAAGGTGTGCGACATGACCGCACTTTTACATTTAAAGAACTTTTAGGCTAAGATGAACATGAAGAATCAAATAAGAAAAATCGCAGCAGTAGCTTTTGCTGCCATGATCGTAGGATGTGGAAACACCTTTTCAATAGTTTCCCCTCCTATTGAAAATATAGATGCAACACCGTTAAAATCTACTGAACTTACCACGGTGGAGTCTGAAAACTGGAAAGATTATGACCTAGTGATGGATACGATACCAGGTATGAGTGTCAACCGTGCCTACGAGCAGATCATTAAGGACAGAGAAGGTAAAACTGTTATTGTAGGAGTCATCGATAGCGGTATTGATATAGGGCATGAAGACCTCGATGGAGTGATCTGGACTAATGAAGACGAGATTCCTGGCAATGGTAAGGATGACGACAATAATGGATATATAGATGACGTTCACGGATGGAATTTTCTAGGCGATATCGTCAAGGAAAACCTTGAGTATGAGCGTATAGTTAGAGATAAGGATAAATTGCCTCAAGACATCGTGACTAAAGCTAAAAAAGAATATGATGAAAAAGTTGCAGAGGCTGAACAAGTTACCTCAAGATACCAGCAGATTCTACAACAGATCAACGCCGTAGACCCAATTCTTAAAAAAGAAACAGGTAAAGAAGAGTACACAAAAGAAGACGTAGCTGCCATCAAATCTGATGAAGAAACGGTTCAGAACGCAAAAGCATTTGCTAACTATATTTATGGATTAGGCGTGAGCAGTATTGATGACGCACGCAATGAACTTGAAAGTCTAATTGAATCTAACAATGCATTGCTTAACGGTACAGCCCTGACCACAAATTACAGAGCTGATATCTTAAAAGACGATCCATATAATTGGGATACGGGTGTTTATGGTAACAACAAATATGCAGGTCCAGAACCTGACATGGAAGGTTCTATGCACGGTACTCACGTAGCCGGTATCATCGCCGCTGAGCGCAATAATGGAATGGGGATCAATGGTGTCGCAAACAATGCTCGCATAATGGTTTTGAGAGCGGTTCCAGACGGCGATGAGTATGATAAGGATATTGCTAAGGCGATCAGATACGCGGCTGACAATGGAGCCAAGGTTATCAATGGTAGTTTTGGTAAGTATCATTCTACAAATCCAGAATGGGTGTGGGATGCGATCAAGTATGCTGCAAGTAAAGATGTTTTGTTTGTGAATGCCGCTGGAAACGAAGCCTTAAATACTGATGAAACTCAAGTATACCCTCAAGATCAAGAGCTCGCAGGAGCAGAGGTTGCTGATAACTTCATCACAGTAGGAGCCTTGAACTTTGAATATGGCAGCGATTTAATTGCAAACTTTTCTAATTACGGGAAAAGTTCTGTGGATGTTTTTGCTCCTGGGGTCTCTATCTATTCTACCGTTCCAAACGATGAATATAGAAAAATAGGTGGTACGTCTATGGCAGCTCCAGGTGTTGCAGGTATTGCAGCAATGATACGATCCTATTTTCCTAAACTCACCGCTGCACAGGTAAAACAGATCATAATGGATAGTGGCCTTCCTACTCAGGCTCGTGTGAAAGTGGGCGGCGAAGATGTAAAGCCCTTTCAAGAGCTGAGCAGCTCAGGTAAGATGGCAAATCTTTATAATGCTCTTATCATGGCTTCTAAGATGAAATAATGATTTAAATCCAAAACCACTATTGATAGTACTTCGTATATATTATAGTCCTAATTTAAGCGCGTTTAGTCGAGTTTAACGTCATAAACGTGCATAAGGCAGATAGTTAACGATGAATTTACTTTGTAGTTCAATATTAATTTTTACTTTCGCGGTTCATAAGTTGCAAACTATGTTGATTTCAAATTTATACTTGCACGTGTTATTATTGGTTCAGGGAGGGCCTACACCGCCTCCGCCTGGAGCACCTACACCTCCGGGTTTAAGAGTACCTATTGATGAAAACATTTGGGTACTCGCATTAGCAGCAGTTGCGATTATAGCTTATACTGTGGCTAAGAAGAAATGTAAGTTTAGTTAAGTTCCAGTAGCCTTTTCACGTACTTCCCTATTACATCAAATTCAAGATTGACTGAGTCTCCTGTTTTCATTTGCTTAAACCCTGTATGATTATAGGTGTAAGGAATGATGGCAACTGAAAATGAGGATTTAATAGAATTCACAACGGTCAGGCTTACACCGTTGATGCAAATACTACCTTTTTCAATCGTTACATTATTTAGTTTTGGATCGTAACTGAAAGTAAAAATCCATGATCCATTCTCATTGAGCACTTCAGTACATATTGCTGTTTGATCTACATGACCCTGAACGATGTGACCATCTAAACGTGCATTCATAAGCATCGCTCTTTCTAGATTGACCGCGTCACCTTCTTTTAAATCTCCTAAGTTAGTTTTTTGCAATGTCTCATCAATAGCAGTTACCGTGTAACGGTCATTGTCAGTATTTACTACCGTAAGACAAACACCATTATGAGCGAGGCTTTGATCTATTTTCAATTCTGGAGCGAGAGAGGAGATCAAGGTGAAGTGTACGTTTGTATTTTCTCTCTCAATCTTTGTTATAATACCGGTATTCTCTATAATTCCTGTAAACATAGCTACTATTGATGTACTTTTATCTCCACAAAAATAAGTTTAAAAAGCACGCTACATGAGTAAGAGTAAGAATATAAAAATCGGTATAAGTATGGGAGACCCTAATGGAATAGGAGGGGAAATCATACTAAAAGCCTTTGAAGATTCTAGAATGCTCGAGCTCTATACGCCTGTAATTTTTGGCAGTACAAAACTTTTGACTTATTACTCTCGAGAATTCAATATCAATTCCAAATTCCACGGTATTCAAGACGCTTCTCAAGCTATTGATGGGAAAATTAATGTCGTACGTTTGATAAAGGAGCCGTTTAAGGTTGAGTGGGGTAAGGTGGGCAAGGACGCTGGTGAACTTTCTATAAAAAGTTTAAAAAGTGCTGTTCAGGCTTTAAAAGATGATCTGGTAGATGTATTGGTTACTGCACCAATAAATAAAGAGTCTATACAATCAGATGAATTCAACTTCCCTGGACATACTGACTATTTAAATCAAGAACTTGAAGGCGATAGCTTGATGTTTATGGTGACCCCTGAGCTCAAAGTAGGGCTTTTGACCGACCATGTTCCCCTTCAGGATGTTCCCAAGAATATCGACGCTAAGTTGATAAAGAAAAAAATAGGCACTATCAAAGACTCTCTTAAGAGGGATTTTAAGGTGTCGAGACCTAAAATCGCTGTTTTGGGAATAAATCCTCATGTAGGAGATAACGGAGCCATAGGTCGTGATGATCAAGATAACTTGATTCCAGCACTTGAAGAACTGCGAGTTGACGGGAATATAATTTTTGGGCCCTATGCTGCAGATTCTTTTTTTGGTAATAGAAAACATCTAGAGTTTGATGCTATTCTTGCAAGCTACCACGATCAGGGATTAGTGCCTTTTAAAACCTTAAGTTTTGGAAGAGGAGTGAATTACACGGCTGGATTATCACATGTGAGAACAAGCCCGGATCATGGTACAGGATTTGACATTGCGGGTAAAGGCGTCGCAAGCCCTACATCATTTATTTCAGCAATTCATACTGCTGCTGATATTTTCAGGAACAGAAAAGAGTACATCAAACTCACAGAGGATGCCCTCAAAACCAGCAACAGAAAACGCAGATAGGCTCAAAAAAATGAGATGTTGAATACCTCATTCTGAGATAACTATTTTCTTTTCAGTTAAATTCAATTCTTTTTTTATCTTTGCACGCTCTTTGTAAAAGAGATTGTTATGGAACTCAAGGCTTTTGAGATACAGTTTGTAGGTTTAAAAGCAGGAAAACACGAGTTTTCTTTTGAGGTAGATAACGCGTTTTTTGAAAATTTTGGTTACGACGAGTTCAATAATGCTGATGTAGCAGTTACAGCCCTTCTAGATAAGAGATCGACTTTGATGGATCTTGAACTAGAGGCAAAAGGAGCTGTTAATGTAGATTGCGATGTGAGCAATGTACCTTTTGATCTTCCGGTGGATGCTCAAATGGATTTGGTGGTGAAATTTGGTGAGGAATTTAATGACGAGAATGAAGATCTCCTCATTTTACCTCATGGAGAATTCAAATTCAATATTGCTCAGTACGTCTATGAGATGATCGTCTTGTCTATGCCGGCAAAAAAAGTGCATCCAGGCATTGAAAATGGTACATTAGAGTCAGACATTCTCAAAAAATTGGAAGAGTTGAGCGTAGATCAACCTGTTGACCAAAGTGAAGAAAAAGAAATTGATCCCAGATGGGACGCATTAAAAAAGTTTAAAACGGATAATAATTTATAGCCATGGCGCATCCTAAGAGAAAAATCTCCAAAACGAGAAGAGATAAAAGAAGAACGCACTACAAAGCTAGCGTACCTACGATTGCTACTGACTCAACTACTGGTGAAGCACACCTTTACCACAGAGCTCACTGGCATGAAGGGAAGTTGTACTATAGAGGGAATGTTCTAATCGACAAGACTGAAGAAGTAGAAGCTTAGTATTTTTTAAATATTCCTTGATAAGAGTAAATTCTTGTCAATTTCTCAATAAATGACACGTTTTATTAAAAGCGTGTCATTTTTTGTAGTTTATACAGGATTTTTAGTAGCTTTCCAAGCTCTAAATAATTTAGAAGTCTCATATATGAGTCAGTTAACAGCCGCGATTACAGCGGTAGGTGCTTATGTGCCTGAATATAGGCTTACTAATGCCATTTTGGAAACAATGGTAGATACTAACGACGAGTGGATAACCACCAGGACGGGTATCAAAGAACGTCGCATCTTGAAAGAAAAGGGAAAGGGAACTTCTTTTCTCGCGATAAAGGCAGCTCAAGAGCTTATCGATTCTAAAAATATCGATCCTTCAACGATTGACCTTGTAATTGTTGCTACAGCAACGCCAGATATGCCAGTAGCATCTACTGCCGCTTATGTAGCTTCAGAAATTGGTGCAAAAGATGCTTTCTCCTATGATTTGCAGGCAGCATGTTCCAGTTTTTTATATGGAATGAGTACCGCAAGCAGTTATATTGAATCAGGGCGCTATAAAAAGATTCTACTTATAGGTGCAGATAAAATGTCTTCAATAATAGACTATACAGACCGCACCACTTGCATCATCTTTGGAGATGCGGGTGGTGCGGTTCTCTTTGAACCCAACCATGAAGGCTATGGATTCAAGGATGAAATTCTGCGTACTGATGGTGTGGGACGTGATTTTCTGAAAATCGAGGCGGGCGGTTCCATTCTTCCCGCATCTGAAGAAACGGTAAAAAACAAGAAGCATTTTGTTTATCAAGACGGTAAAAATGTTTTCAAGTATGCCGTGTCTAACATGGCAGATGTTTCTGAAAAAGTGGTGAAACGTAACAACCTGTCAAACGAGCAAATCGACTGGCTGGTTCCGCATCAAGCAAACAAGCGCATCATAGACGCAACCGCGCGCCGTATCAACCTGCCTGAGGAAAAGGTTATGATCAACATCCATAAATACGGCAACACCACCAGCGCCACCTTACCCTTATGTTTAAAAGAATATGAGTCACAACTCAAAAAAGGAGACAACCTTGTTTTTGCCGCTTTTGGCGGTGGATTTACGTGGGGTTCTATCTTAATGAGTTGGGCATACGATAGTTAATACTAAAGAACCATTAACCCTATGGAACTAAAAGAAATACAAAACCTCATAAAATTTGTCGCTAAGTCTGGCGCAAGTGAGGTGAAACTAGAAATGGATGATATAAAAATCACCATTAAAACAGGTGGTGACGAAGTTACCTACGTGACTCAAGCCGCTCCTATGCAAGCTGCTCCCGCTCCATCTCCTGCTGCACCAGCTCCAGCAGCTTCTGCTCCAGCACTGGCCGCTTCGGCTCCCGCAGCAAGTACTGATAACGATAAATATGTTACAGTAAAGTCTCCTATAATAGGAACGTTTTATAGAAAACCATCACCAGATAAACCTATGTTTGTAGAAGTGGGAGACTCGGTAAAAGAAGGGGATCCACTCTGTATTATCGAGGCCATGAAACTTTTCAATGAGATTGAAAGTGAGGTATCCGGTACGATCGTTAAAGTATTGGTAGATGATGCAACCCCAGTAGAGTTTGATCAGCCATTGTTCTTGGTGGATCCATCTTAGGACTATTATTTGAATAGACTTTGAGGTTGTTACGCTTTCGCGAAAGCGAGATCACTTAAAAATCTTCTCTTGACCATAATACCTGAGAGAAGTAAAAATCCAAGCGGAAACACCATTTACTCTACAATTAAAACATCACATCATGTTTAAAAAAATATTGATCGCAAACCGTGGTGAAATTGCCCTAAGGGTAATACGTACCTGCAAGGAAATGGGTATCAAGACTGTAGCGGTCTACTCTACTGCAGATGCAGATAGCCTCCACGTAAAATTTGCCGATGAAGCGGTTTGTATAGGCCCACCGCCCAGTAACCTTTCCTACCTGAAGGTAGCAAACATTATTAGCGCTGCTGAAATCACAAATGCAGACGCCATTCATCCTGGATACGGGTTTTTATCTGAAAACGCCGACTTTTCACGCATTTGTGAAGAACACGACATCAAATTTATAGGTGCTAGTGCAGAGATGATCCAAAAAATGGGTGACAAGGCTACTGCCAAAGCAACAATGAAGGCCGCTGGTGTACCTTGTGTTCCGGGTAGTGACGGTATCATAGAAAATTTTGAGCAATGCGAGAAGATTGCAGAAGAAACGGGCTATCCCGTGATGCTTAAAGCCACCGCCGGTGGTGGGGGCAAGGGAATGCGTGCCGTTTGGAAAAAAGAGGATCTAAAAGCCGCTTGGGAAAGTGCCCGTCAAGAAAGTAAGGCAGCTTTTGGCAATGACGATATGTACATGGAAAAGCTCATAGAAGAGCCTCGCCATATTGAAATACAAATCGTAGGAGACCAGTACGGTAAAGCATGCCACTTGAGTGAGCGCGACTGTTCTGTTCAGCGCCGCCACCAGAAGCTTACTGAAGAGGTGCCATCTCCTTTTATGACCAAGAAGCTCCGTAAGGAAATGGGTGCAGCCGCAGTAAGAGCCGCAGAATATATCGCTTATGAAGGCGCGGGAACGGTTGAGTTTCTTGTGGATAAGCACCGCAATTTCTACTTTATGGAGATGAATACCCGTATTCAGGTAGAGCATCCCATCACGGAGCAGGTGATTGACTTTGATTTGATCAGAGAGCAAATCCTTGTTGCGGCTGGAGTGAAAATTTCAGGTAAGAATTATGAGCCTGCGCTTCACTCTATTGAGTGCCGTATCAATGCAGAAGATCCTTATCATGGATTCAGACCTTCACCAGGTAAGATTACCGTATTACACGCACCAGGCGGACACGGAGTGCGTCTCGACACGCACGTTTATGCTGGTTATTCTATTCCGCCTAACTACGACAGCATGATCGCTAAGTTGATTACGACGGCTCGCACCAGACAAGAGGCTATTGATAAAATGAAGCGGGCACTTGATGAATTCTACATAGAGGGAATCAAGACCACGATCCCTTTCCACCGTCAGCTTATGGAGGATAAGGCCTACGTAGAAGGAAATTATACCACGGCTTTTATGAATGACTTCAAAATGAAGCCTGAGAACTAGATTTCTATATTTAAAGCACTAAGCCCAAGTTCAGTACTGATCTTGGGCTTTTTTGTTGATTTTCGCTTTCGCGAAAGCATATTAAAATAAAAATATCGACTCAAGTATATCTAGTTGACCATAGGTACTCTGGAGTCTATGAGTAACAAAATAATTGACTATTTTTTCTGTTTTATCTAAATGCGCTGGTACATCCTGTTTTTTCTTTTGGCAATAGGCTATTCTGGATACTCGCAGGATTATGGAAACGTGGTTTCTAAAAGAGTAAAAGTCAGCGACAGCATCAGTTTGGATTCAGTCAGTATTAGTCCGCGCTATTTTCAATTGAAATATCGAGATGGAACTCTAGTCGATTCTACATTGTATCAAATTGATTTTTCAAAAGCCTTGGTGCGCTTGAGTCCAAGTTTATTAAAGTCGATTGATTCCATCGATGTGCAATATCAAAAGCTGCCCGATTTCCTGACACGCACTTATCAAACTGGCGATACCTCTGTAATACTTGATAATGAAAGTCAGCTTGAGAAACTTGTAGCGTCCCAAAAACCGCGTGCTTCTAATGTATTTGTGCCTTTTTCGGGTTTGAACGTTTCTGGAAGTATTTCTCGTGGTTTCAGATCAGGAAATAATCAAAGCGGTGTGGTAGATTCTGAGCTGGATCTACGTGTGACGGGCAAGCTCAATGATCGAGTCTCATTGCGCGCCTCAATCCAAGATGCAAATGTGCCGCAGACTCAAAACGGTTATTCCCAGAGATTGGATGAATTTGATCAAATATTCATTGAACTTTTTAGTGAGGACTGGAACATCAGAGCTGGAGACGTAGATCTTGTTCAGACCGATTTTCAATTCAATAATTTTACTAAGCGAGTTCAAGGTATTTCAGGAACGATTAACTTCGGGAATGAGGATCACTTGGCTTATGCCTCTGCGGCGGGAGCACTTGTACGTGGAACCTTCAACATCTCGAGATTTACCGGTCAGGAAGGGAATCAAGGACCGTATAAGTTGACTGGGCAAAATGGAGAGCTTTTCATTCTAGTGGTCTCGGGAAGTGAGCGGGTCTTCGTAAATGGTGTACCTCTTACCCGTGGTGAAAATGCAGATTATGTAATTGATTACAATGCAGGAGAAGTGCGATTTACTCCCACTTTTCCCATTACAAGTGAAATGCGTATCTCGATAGAGTATCAATACAGCGAGCGCAACTTTACTCGTGTCATAGGTTTTGCAAATGGAGGTTACAAAAGTGAAAAACTACAGATAGACACCTATGCTTACACAGAGAGTGATGCAAAAAACCAGCCGCTTCAACAAAATCTGACCGAAGAACAAGTTGCTATCCTTGCTCAGGCAGGCGATGATGAAAGTCTCGCAGTGGCTCCCAGCGCGGTCCCTGACTCTTTTTCAGAAAATAAGATTCTCTATACCCGAGCTATCATCAACGGTCAGGAAGTATTCACATTCTCCCAAGATCCTAGTGAAGAACTTTTTAATGTAAGATTCAGTTTTGTAGGGCAGGGAAATGGAAATTACAAATTAATCAACGATCAGGCTATCGCAAATATTTATGAATACGTAGCTCCGGTAAATGGAGTGCCGCAAGGGAATTTTGCTCCTGTGGTACAACTTTTTGCTCCAGAACAGCTGACCATTTTTGGAGCAAAAGCAAATTACCAGCCATTTGAAAAAACCATTATTGCCACCGAAATAGCGGCAAGTAATAATGATCTGAACCGGTTCTCTGAGTTTGATGATGAGAACAATAGAGGTATTGCGGCCAAGTTAGGGGTCGCGCAAACACTATTTAAAAACAAGGAAAACTTATCGCTCACGGCAAGAGCAAATGTCGATTACGTACAGGAAGATTTTCAAAACGTGGAACGGGTTTATAACATTGAGTTCAATCGAGACTGGAACTTGAATAATGAAAGCGGTAGCCAGCTTTATTCTACAACAGGTCTCGATTTGAAAATTGATACGACGTTTACCACCAGTTATGAATTTCAACTGCTCGAGTTTTCTAATTCTTATTCAGGGAATCGCCATCGACTATTGGGACTTTTAAGTTCACCTGGCTGGAAAGCTCGTTACAACGTCAGTATTCTGAATTCAGAATCAAATACATTGTCCACAGAATTCAACCGCGCGGATGTAGATTTGGTAAAGAAAATCAAGAAAAACTACGCTGGGGCACGATTTGGGATGGAGGATAATGAACAAAAGCTAGTGGCCTCAGATCAATTTACAGGTGAATCGCAGCGATTTTACAATTATGAAGTTTATGTAGGAAGAGGCGACACTACCTCAACCTTTGTTGAAGTAGGTTATCGGCGACGTATTAATGATAGTTTAAGAAGCAATGAAATTCAACGAGTGAATGCTTCAAACAATTACTACCTCAAGTCTCAACTCCTAAAAGATCAGGTAAGCAATCTAGCGATATATGCTAACTATCGTAGACTCAGAAGTGAAATGGAAAATGTAGAAGATGAAGTGTCCTTCAATTCTAGAATTTTATATAGGCGAAAGTTTTTTGAAGGCAAAGTACTAACTAATACTACCTACGAGACTAACAGCGCCAGCATTGCTCGACAAGATTTCACCTATGTGAGTGTCAATCCGGGACAGGGAACTTTTACTTGGATTGATTATAACAATGATGGTGTACAGGATTTGAATGAATTTGAAGTGGCTCAATTCCAAGATCAAGCAAGTTTTGTTAGGGTGTTGCTCCCGAATCAAATTTTTCTGCCCACACACCAGAATAAATTTTCTCAAACCTTAACCTTGCAACCTACTTCTTGGTCTCAAGAAGAAGGTTTAAAAAAGATTCTATCACAGTTTTATAATCAAACAGGTTACACCATAGACCGCATGGTTTTGCGAGAGGGAGATGCTTTTAACCTCAATCCCTTCAGAAGAGCTGATGATCAGCAAGGACTTAATCTTAGTTTTAGAAACAGCCTATTTTTCAATCGAGGCAAGCAGCGCTACACTACTAACTACACCTACCTCAGTACGGAAACAGAAAATTTACAAAGCATAGGTAGTATATCTAGTGAACTAGAAAGTCACCAGCTCAGTTTTCTGCATAAAATCGCAGAGCAATGGTTAATCACCTTCAATGCACAGACAGGTTTCAATTCCAGTAGCAGCGAGAATTTCACGAATAGGAATTTCAAAATCGACGAGAATCTTATCAAGCCGCAAATTTCCTATTTGTTTAACGACAGCAATCGCATCGATCTATTTTTTGAATACCAAGACAAGAAAAACGAAGTGAACGATCTCGCTACACTTTCTCAAAGCAATTTAGGTGTTTCCTGGTCCTTTAATGAAAGCCAGAAATATGCAATAAATGGTGAACTGAGATACGTGAACAATGTTTTTGAAGGCGTCGCATTTTCTCCAGCCGGTTTCCAGATGCTGGAAGGGCTACAACCCGGCTCTAACTTGACTTGGAATCTGTTATTTCAAAAAAAACTGACCAGTTATCTAGATCTCAACCTCAATTATAATGGTCGTGGGACTGAAAGTAGCCGCACCGTCCACAATGGCAGCGTCCAGCTCAAGGCTTATTTTTAGACCTGATCGCTAGCGTGCCATTCCGCATAGCTGGTTTCCGTCTCTCTGAGTCTTAGAGAAAATAGTTCAAGATGCTCAGGTAAACGGGATTTGATCTTTTCAGCGAAATCTAGTATCATCATCTCGCTAGTAGGCTGGTAATCGGCGAGAATAACATCATGACCTCTACCTCTGAGTTCCTCAGCAAGTTCTACGTGAGGGGTGTTTTTGTTAAATACGGTAGCGTGATCAAAGGGATCCACGATTTCTTCTTTGACAATTTTTTTCAAGTCGCCAAAATCGATCACCATTCCCAGCTTTACATGATTTGTGTCGGAAATAGGAGTTCCTATCACAGTAACGGCTAGTTTGTAGCTATGTCCATGCACGTTACGGCATTTACCATCATAGCCGTGAAGCGCATGACCGGTTTCAAAAGTAAATTCCTTAGTGATGCGTACCTTTTTCATCTTCTGTTTTTAAAAAACTTATTGTAAGCTACCACAACCACGAGTATGATCGCAATAAGCAAGAAAATACCCGTCCCACCCATAAATCTTGAGATGGAAATGAACCAGTTTTCATCGTCTATTTGAAGCAACATAGCAAAATTTTCCGCAAAGATAATGAGTTATGTACAGTTGATTTCAAGTAGCTCGTCCGATTGCAGTTGTTTTTAGATGTTTCCGCTTTCGCGAAAGCGAGATCTACAAGGAGAATCATACTCCCTGTTCTGGATCAGAAATTTTTATAAAATTCATTTGCGCATTTTCTGAATTGTTTTATTTTTGCACCCGCAATAGTCCCATGGTGTAATGGTAACACTCCGGTTTTTGGTACCGTCATTCTAGGTTCGAGTCCTAGTGGGACTACTTAAGAATCCCGATTCAGTTTTTGAGTCGGGATTTTTGTTTTAGTAGGATCTTATTTATAGGACTAGGACGAGAAGTTCATGCCGTGCGTAGTCGAGGTAAGTCCTAGTGGGACTATTTAAGGATACCGATTCAGTTTTTAAGTCGGGATTTGTTAGGCAGAATATTCATCATTCAGCGATTAATCCGAACTTAAAATCAATCGATGTAGTTCTTACTTTCCCCTTTTATTTCCCTTATTTTTATACCAAATTATTATCTATGATCAATAGAACCGTAAAAAATGCTGAGGAGGCGTTACAAGGTGTAAAAAGCGGCATGACATTGATGGTGGGCGGTTTTGGCCTATCTGGTATCCCTGAAAACAGCATCAGCGAGTTGGTGAAACTAGGAGTTGAGGATCTAACTTGTATCTCAAACAATGCTGGAGTTGATGATTTTGGACTTGGATTGCTACTCCAGGGCAAGCAAATTAAAAAGATGGTCTCTTCCTATGTAGGAGAAAATGATGAGTTTGAAAGACAAATGCTAAGCGGCGAACTAGAAGTGGAATTGATTCCACAAGGAACACTCGCAGAAAGATGTCGTGCCGCGCAAGCAGGTATACCTGCATTTTACACACCTGCTGGTTATGGAACTGAAGTCGCTGATGGAAAGGAGTCTAGAGATTTTGATGGTAAACCCCATATTCTAGAACACGCTTTCAAAGCCGATTTTGCTTTCGTAAAAGCATGGAAAGGCGATGAGGCCGGTAATTTGATTTTCAAAGGGACGGCACGCAATTTTAATCCGGTGATGTGTGGAGCGGCGACAATAACGGTCGCTGAGGTGGAGGAGTTAGTTCCGGCAGGTGAACTGGATCCCAACCAAATTCATATTCCAGGCATATTTGTGAAGCGCATTTTTAAAGGAGAGCGCTATGAAAAAAGAATTGAACAAAGAACCGTTAGAACCAGAGACTGATGTTAGATAAGATAGGAATTGCAAAACGCATAGCACGAGAGGTGAAAGATGGCTATTATGTGAATCTGGGAATAGGAATTCCCACGCTGGTGGCAAATTACGTACCGGATAAACTTGAGGTAGAATTTCAATCTGAAAACGGCGTTCTGGGAATGGGTCCGTTTCCTTTTGAGGGAGACGAAGATCCAGATGTGATCAACGCGGGTAAACAAACCATTACTACACTTCCAGGCGCGAGCTTTTTCGATAGCGCCATGAGTTTTGGGATGATCAGGGGACAGCATGTAGACTTAACCATTCTAGGGGCCATGGAAGTTGCTGAAAATGGAGACATTGCCAACTGGAAGATTCCAGGTAAAATGGTGAAAGGTATGGGAGGAGCCATGGATCTGGTGGCGAGTGCAGAGAATATCATCGTCGCCATGATGCATACCAATCGTGCTGGAGCCTCAAAATTACTCAAAAGATGCAGCCTACCGCTTACCGGCGTGAACTGCATCAATAAAGTGGTGACTAATCTAGCTGTTCTTGAAGTGACTGATCAAGGTTTCAAATTGCTGGAGCGCGCTCCAGGCGTGAGCGTAGATCAAATTAAAGACGCTACAGAAGGAAATTTAATTATTGAAGGTGATATACCTGAAATGGTGATATAATTTGTCTTAAAAGGTCGATTTAAAAATGACATCAAAAAAAATAATATTTAAAATAATGCTGTTGTTTTTACTGGTGGGTTGCAAAACTGCTCAGCAAAAACAAGAAGATCGTATCGCCGAGAAGTTGCGGCAAATGGCCACGATCGATATTCCCACCTCCAGTTCCATACAGCTGGCTGATGATGTCGCTTATCTGGCTAGTGATGAACTTATGGGGCGCAACACAGGTTCTGGAGGTATTGAGAAAGCAGCTACTTTTATAGAAGACCGATTCAAACGTCTGGACATCAAACCTTTTTACGATACGTACCGTGATAATTTTGAGGTAAAGGAAAAACCTGCATTCAACGTAGTTGCCATGATGCCGGGATCTGATGGTAGGCTCAGTAAGGAAATAGTCGTTATAGGAGCGCATTACGACCATATAGGTCATATCGCCGCCGTAGACGGTGATAGCATTGCTAATGGTGCAAATGACAACGCCAGCGGTACCGCAAACGTTTTGGCCATTGCTCAGATCTTGAAGAAATTGGACTTCAATAGACGCACGGTGGTCTTTGCCCTCTTCTCTGCCGAAGAAAAAGGTCTTCTAGGTTCAAAACATCTAGCACAACGCATGAAGCAAGAAGGGCATAATGTTGTTTCTGTTCTTAATTTTGAAATGACCGGTGTCCCCATGAAAGACAGTCCTAACATCACGTACTTGACGGGTTATGACCTATCTAACATGGGAGAGATTTTTAATGCGGCAAATACAAAACGTGTCGCTACAGGTAAACTTGCCAAAGCCGAAGAATTCAATCTTTTCAAGAGATCAGATAATTATCCGTTTTACGAAGAATTCAACATTCCAGCGCAAACGTTCTGCACTTTTGACTTTACTAACTTTGCCCACTATCATAAGGTAGGGGATGAGGCCAGCGAGATCGACGGGCGTCACATGGCAGATGTTGTGGACGCACTCATGCCTGGCGTACTTAACGTACTTAATAAAAACGAGCTCAAACTTACTGCTAAAACTAATGGCTAAACGCATAGTAATTACTGGAACCAGTCGTGGTATAGGCTTTGAACTGGCTCAACTTTTTGCAAACGAGGGGCATGAGGTTATGGCGCTTTCGCGAAAGCGAGAACCCATAAATTCCCTCAACAACGATAAAATCACAGCACTTGAATTAGATCTTTCTGATGAAAACAGCATCTCTGATATTTCAACGCAAATTCAGAAAAAATGGGATCGAGTGGATATCTTGATTCATAATGCTGGGATGCTAGTCAACAAACCTTTTGAAGAGTTGTCGACAGCTGATTTCAGGAAGTGTTATGAGGTAAATGTTTTTGGAGTGGCGAGCTTAACACAACAATTGTTGCCGGTCATGGATTCCAGCGCCCACGTGGTAGCGATCAGTTCCATGGGAGGCATTCAAGGAAGTGCTAAATTCCCGGGACTTGCGGCCTATTCCAGCGCAAAAGGAGCAGTCATCACCCTTTTTGAGCTACTCGCAGAAGAATACAAAGAAAGCGGCCCATCATTTAATACACTTGCCCTAGGAGCCGTTCAAACAGAAATGCTCGAGGAAGCCTTCCCAGGTTACAAAGCACCACTATCTGCACTTGAAATGGCAGAATATGTCAAAGAGTTTGCCGTGGCCGGCAATAAATTTTACAACGGTAAGGTTTTACAAGTCAGCTCTAGTACGCCTTGATTTCAATTTTTAATTAATTAGTCACGTTGTCACGCTGAGCCTGTTCCCTGAGCGGAGTCGAAGGGTGTCGAAGCGCTGTCGATATGTGTCTAGGTGTTTTCAAAATGATTTGTCACTCTGAGTATGTTCCCAAAGCATTTCGGCTACGCTCAATGACCACGGAGTCGAAGGGTGTCGAAGGGCTTCGGTGTATTTACGATGTGATTTGTCACATTGAGCTTGTCGAAATGCGGTCGAGGTGTCATCTTCGAACTGAGATATTCTAAATATTTAAAATTACCTAGTAATTTCCTTCAAATTTTGAATTGTAGCGATCTGATCCTCTGACTTGAAAACAAAACTCCCAGCCACGAGAACGTCAGCTCCGGCTTCTTTGAGTTGTTTGGCATTTTTGCTGGTGACTCCACCGTCTATCTCGATTAGGGTAGAGGCACCTTTACTTTCAATCAAAGCTTTCAGTTCTTTGACCTTATCGTAGGTGTTTTCTATAAAGCTTTGCCCGCCAAAGCCTGGATTTACGCTCATCAAACAAACCAGATCGATATCTTTTATCGTGTCCTTTAAAAGATCAACACTCGTATGCGGGTTCAAAGCCACACCGGCTTTCATACCGTGAGATTTAATGTTTTGAAGTGTGCGGTGCAAGTGGGTACACGCTTCGTAATGAACCGTTAGAATGTCACAGCTCAATTCAGCAAAAGTTTTCACATAACGATCTGGATCCACAATCATTAAGTGGGTGTCTATCGTTTTGTTTGCGTGCTTTGCGATATCTCTCAAAACAGGCATCCCAAAAGAGATATTGGGAACAAAAACGCCATCCATAATGTCGATATGAAACCAGTCGGCAGCGGAGTCGTTCACCATTTCAACATCACGTTGAAGGTTGGCAAAATCAGCAGCTAGTATGGATGGGGCGATAAGTGTAGACATGGAACGATCAATTTGCTGCAAAAATAGCGGATTTTTAGAGTTAGTCTCTCAATCAGCATTGCTGATTTATAAGTTCTTAATTGATAGCATACTGCTTCAATAAATCAAGAGTCGTATAATCCAGCGCTTTAATGTCTGTCGCTTCCAGATCCAATTTAGGTGCTTTACCTGCCTTCTCGGCCTCTAGCCAGCGTAAGATGCACAAGCACCATTTGTCTCTAGGTTTTAATCCTGGGAAATTATAAGCAGGAATAGGGTCTGAGAGATTGTTCCCACGAGATTTAGTGAAGTCCAAAAATTCTTGAGTCATTATCGCACAAACCACATGTGTTCCCTGATCTTCTTGAGCAGTACGGCAATAACCATCCCGCCAGTAACCCGTCATGGGATCGGTGCAGCAGGATTTGAGGGGCTTATCGTGGATGTTTTTATTGTTTTGTGCCATTGTATAATCTTGATTGGTTAGAAATATTGTTTCACGCCATTTTAACTGCGTTCAGTTGGTCTTCTAGCATTTTGATTTTTTCCTCTTGAAGTTTGATCACCTCTTTTTGCTCGTCGAGACGTTCTTTATAAGATTCTAGTAATTCCATTTGAAGGTTTGAGTTGACGCCGTTAAAGATTTCGTCAGGAGTAAGTCCCTTGTGGTCTGCTTTTACTTCTTGAATAATATTATCATCTACCTGAAACAATAGTTTGGTGAGCTCTATAATATCCATCTTAAAAACCTCAGCAAGTTGATACAGCTGTCTTAAATAAATCTTGGTTTTTCCATTTTCCATATTGGAATAGGTCTTTTGAGAAATGCCTAATTCCAGAGCAACATGGTCTTGTGTATAATTTTTTTCAAGGCGCAATTCCTTTAAATGCTGGGCTGCGATCATATTAAGATTTTATTTTACTAAGCTAGTAATTTATGATATAGAGATTTCTGAACAGCAGGTTAATCTTTGGCACATATTAATCAATAAAATTTTACTCATCAAAAAGTACCTTAAGTTTTTACCCGTTTATCTTTTTATGTTCTTATTGATGATTGTCTCCTGTAGTCCGGAAGAGCTTACAATCGAAGATAAAGCTAATGAATTAAATTTATCGCCAGACACTTTTTTTAAAACAAGCAGTCGTGAGTTGGCAAATGAAGATGTAAGTGAGATTAGATCTCTCAATTTTAAAGGAACAGATATTTTTACTCACGAGGTTATACTGGTATCAGAAATAAACGAGTTTAGTAGTATTATCTATACTGAAAAAGCTTCATCATCTTTTGATTTTGTTAGGTTTGTTAAAATGGATCAAGGTGTTAAACATTTGTTTGATAGAGATGGCTTTTATGACTATAGTATCAAATATGATGAAGATTCAAAAATGATTGTTTATAAAGATTCTTCTTATACGGCTAAGAGTGGAAACTGTTATGAGGGTTGCATGGAAGATGCAGAATATAACTGGATGGCTGATTCTGATGGAAATCCTACTGATGGAATAGTAAGGGCTATAAATGAAATAACTTGGAGAACGAATGGGGAAGTATTAGCAATAGGTTGGTGTGGAACTTGCTGTAGTGGTCTTTGGGACTGCCCTGAAAGGGTAGGTTCCAGCGAAGAAGTAATTGAAAACCCAGGACTTTTTGTCGATATCTTTCCCGAAAATAATAAGTTGATTATTCCAACAATTAAAAATTGATTATGAAACCGAAAAATAAAACTCTTTTGTTGATATTCATTTCAGTTTTACTCCTACTAGTTGGGAGTTCACTAAAAATTTATCATACATATGTAATTTTTGCGAACTTTATGATCTGGATAGGGGGACTATCTTTATTGTTTCTAATCATAAAATGGGTTGTGAGTTCAGTGAGGTCTACATAATTAATATATCAGTTTTTGATAAGTCAAAATCCTTTTAGATTAAACTAAAAGGATTTTTTACTTGCCGAACGCTGCCATAATTGTTTGAATGAGTTTTTCAAATAATATTTATTGAGATAGTAGAAATATTGTGAAAGGGCATTGAGATCTTAACGGTATTCAGTTGATTCCCCTTGCTGGCGCGGAGTTGAACTCCGTGCCAACAATATTAAGGCTTCAAACGTTTGTAGCTTTACAAGTTCTTACTATACAAAGTGTTTGATTTCATAAATGGGAAGAGATATAGGTTTTTACCCATATGAGGCCACCGAGTGCAACTCGGCGCCAGCGTGGGGATAATTGGTTTTGAAACAGTTAAAATATGTTGAGTACCTCAATTATTATTGGAACATCAGTTTTTATATTTCTGCAGCTAATAGCTCTGAGAATTTTGATAGCGTGCTATAAAGGAATAGTCACAATAGTTAAAAGGCGTAAAAGTGGAGAGCAGCAAATTATTAGCCATTTAATTTTGACTACTGTGGCAACTCTTTTTACATTGTACATTTTTCTCAAAAACACCTTGATATTTAATAAATTAATCATTCAAGGTGAAATCAACAATTACAATGAAATTTTCAAAGGGCTTTTTTAGAGAAGCGTTTTTTTAGATAGATGAAAATGATAAGTGCCTTTATTTGGCCTTAATCCCTTGAAATACGGAAAAAGCCTCTTAAGAATTCAAGAGGCTTTCTGTTTTCGAAATCTAAAGGTATCCTCTGTCTTGTTCTCCTTGTTACTATCATTATTATCGCGTCTCGGGCGGTCATCTCTGCGGCGATCATTGTGTTTATAATTATTGTGACGATTATTATTGTTACAACATAGACATTCCTCCCTGCCTTCTGGCTTCGGTAAAAGGACTTTATAAGTATTTTATCACTATCAGTTGCCTAGTCATTTCGAGATGATCTGCAATAAATTTATTCCCCTTGCTGGCGCGGAGTTGAACTCCGTGCCAACAATATTAAGGCTTCAAACGTTTGTAGCTTTACAAGTTCTTACTATACAAAGTGTTTGATTTCATAAATGGGAAGAGATATAGGTTTTTACCCATATGAGGCCACCGAGTGCAACTCGGCGCCAGCGTGGGAGACTTGATTTATAGTATTTTATTAATGCTATTTGGCTGTTCTTCTTTTTACCTTTAAGCGTAATCATAACTAAGAGATCCCTAGCTAGCGTGGAGCTGCGATCCATGCCATCGAGGGTTTTTTGTAAAGGTCAGATTTATCTTTAAGCATAAAAAATTCATCAAAAAAATGATAGGTTCTGAAGACTCAGTTATAAAGTTAAAATCGTGACTCCAACTCAACTTCTATGATGACTGATAGATTTTCCTTGAAATCAATGCTAACTCTAGCTAGCTTACTGGTGTTATTTTTCTCTATATCAGCTTGTGCAAAATTAGTTCTCAACAGTAACGCCACCCACGCTCGCGATCTAAAAGTGTTTGAAAAAGAAGATCAACAGGTAGTTTATATCGGTACGACTCACATCGCAAAACCTTCTTTTTTCACTGAGGTCAGACAACAGGTAGATTCATTGAGAAAAGAGGGTTTTGTCTTTATTAAAGAAGGAGTTTCTATTGCAGAGGGAACAACAGAAAAAGAAGTCGATACGCTCAAGAGAAAGCTACGGCAATTGATAGGACTCTCCATAGGTGATTATTCCAACAGGAAAAATAAATCGCTTCCCAAATTATACACAAGCGGCGACTATGTCATGCAAACAGATTCACTACTAGGCCTCAATTCAAATGATGAACGCGTGGATCTTACGTATAATGAGATGATCGCAGCACATGAAGAAAAGTATGGCGAAATCATCCTTACGGAATGTGATTGGGAAACCGATTTATTTGATCAGTATGATTGTCGTGACGGTAATGCCTACAATCAAAGTTTTTATGTTGTCGACATATTAAGAACCGATCATATTGTTGATTACGTTTTAAATACAGAGGCAAAAAAAGTCGCGGTCGTCTACGGTGCTGGTCATTTTAAATGGTTCTATCCTGATTTGATCAAAAATGGTTATATATACAAAAACGAGAAATTGAGTTTCAAATAATTAAAAAACCTCTTTGACTTCGGCAAGAGATTGATTTTTATATATAGATTTTTCGAGTTGAAATAATTTCTTTAGGTTTATTCCTTCTATGCGTTCTCAATCCTGATCATGCCTGATTTTATATATTTTTATCTATTAACATCAACAATTTTATTCGTTTTGCCAGCTATTTTCTTCCTGTCAAAAACGATTAATCCAAAAAAGCAAGTTTTTCCATTTGTAAGCAATGAGAGATTACAAAGTTTGACTTTAGGTTTATTTTTCATGTGGTTGGTAATGACTATGGGAATGCTGGCGGTGCATTATCGATATGTATGATAATAGTAGAATCGCACTTAAGGTAGCAATCAAAATATTAAGGTGGAGTACTCTTAAATTTAAAAATCCCTCTAACTCAAAAGCTAGAGGGATTTTTTTATTGGTAAGCTTTCGCGAAAGCGAAAACATATTTCAACCATTCCTAGTCATCAGACTTATCACGTCTCGGGCGGTCATCCCTGCGGCGATCGTCACGACGTCCTCCACCGCGGCGGTCATCGCGACCACGGCCACGATCGTTGCGATCATTGTTGCGACGTGGTGGGCGCTCTTCCCAGCCTTCTGGCTTAGGCAAAACGGCTTTGCGGGAGACTTTCTGCTTTTTGGTACGTGGATCTACACCCATGTATTTTACATCAAGTTCATCACCTACGCTCAACACGGTAGATGGATCTTCAATACGCTTGTAGTCAAACTCACTTACGTGAAGTAAAGTTTCCTTACCAGGCTTGAATTCTACAACGGCACCAAAATCAAGCATCTTCACTACCTTAACGGTATAGATGGAACCTACTTCAGGCTCAAAAATGATGTTGTTGATGCGTTCTCTTGCAGCGTTGATCTTGTCACGATCCGTACCGGCGATCTCAATGATTCCTTTACCATCTGCCTCTTCAATGTTGATGACGGTATCGGTTTCTTTTTGCATTTCTTGGATGATCTTTCCACCAGGTCCTATCACGGCACCTATGTACTTCTCATCGATCTCCATAGATTCCATTTTAGGAGCATGTGGCTTCACGTCATCACGTGGCGCTTCAATCGTGTCAGTAAGTTTACCTAGGATGTGCATACGACCGTCTCTGGCTTGCATCAAAGCATTGGTAAGGATTTCATAAGAAAGTCCTTTTACCTTGATGTCCATTTGACAAGCGGTAATACCATCTTCAGTTCCCGTTACCTTGAAGTCCATATCTCCCAAGTGATCTTCATCACCTAAAATGTCAGAAAGAACCGCATAGTTATCGCCTTCTGTAATCAATCCCATTGCAATACCAGAGACGGGCTTTTTCATAGGTAGACCAGCATCCATGATTGCCATGGTTCCCGCACAAACTGTAGCCATAGAAGAAGAACCATTAGATTCCAGTACTTCTGAAACAACTCTGACGGTATAAGGCAATTCATCTGGCAACATGCGTTTCAATGCACGCTGAGCTAAATTACCGTGACCTACCTCACGACGAGAGGTTCCACGCAGTGGACGTGCCTCACCAGTCGAGAATGGAGGGAAGTTGTAATGTAGATAAAAACGCTCCTCACCTTCTTGAGAAGCCATGTCGATGATATTGGCATCACGTGAAGTTCCCAAAGTAACCGTGGCAAGTGCCTGAGTCTCCCCACGAGAGAAGATGGCACTACCGTGTGTAGATGGCAGGTAATCAACCTCACACCAGATATCGCGTATGTCTGTAGTCTTACGACCATCTAAACGGATTCCCTCTTTAAGCAATACATCACGTACTGCTTTTTTATGGGTTTTGTTGAAATACTTAGAAATCAGATCGCCTCTTTCCTCTTGAGTTTCCTCATCAAATTCAGCTTTGATCTCTTCTTTCAGCTCGCTAAAAGCCTTGCTGCGCTCTTTTTTAGCACTTCCAGCCTTTGCGATTTCGTAGATCTTGTCATAGGCAAGTTCAGCAACTTTTGCCTCGATATCAGCATCCTCGTCTTCTCCTTCGTACTCACGTACTTCCTTACGACCTACTTGGTCTACAAGAGCAAGCTGCGCTTCACATTGTGTTTTGATCGCATCGTGGGCTGCTTTGATCGCGTCGAGCATTTCTTCCTCGCTGATCTCGTCCATCTCACCTTCTACCATCATCACGCTGTCCGCACTTGCACCGATCATCATATCGATGTCAGATTGCTCCAGTTGTTCAAAGCTAGGGTTGATAACAAATTCACCGTTCACACGACCTACACGTACTTCAGATATAGCACATTCAAATGGGATGTCAGAAAGTTGGAGCGCGGTTGAAGCCGCTAGACCGGCAAGTGCATCTGGCATCACGTTCTCGTCGTGGGACATGAGCTGGATCATTACCTGAACTTCTGCATGGTAATCTTTTGGGAAAAGTGGACGCAACACACGGTCCACGAGGCGCATGGTGAGAACTTCACCATCGTTAGGGCGAGCTTCACGTTTGAAGAATCCGCCTGGGTATTTACCGGCAGATGCAAATTTCTCACGGAAATCTACCGTAAGAGGTAAAAAGTCAAGTCCAGTTGATTTGTAGCTGGACACTACAGTTCCTAGCAGCATCGTCTTGCCGCAGGTTACTACTACAGATCCGTGTGCCTGTTTTGCCAGAGCACCGGTCTCGATCGTGATGTCAGGACCATTATCGGTCTTGATCACTTGTTTAAAAACTTGTGGTTTCATGTTTTTAATTTAAACGTTTTCTCAAGTTGTGTGTGGTGAGAAGGCGTCTTGCAAAAAGGCTTTGATTCCGCTAAGCGACCTTTTTGAACTCCATGAAAAACCAGCTTTTTATCGTTCCGTAAAAATACGGATAAGAACGTCGCGATTTTATATTTGTTACGCTTTCTTTACCTCGCTTTCGCGAAAGCGAGGTGAAGAAGTTAATATTGAGCTTGTCGAAATACGAAAGCGTAAACAGCATTAGTCCCGCTGAAGGATATAAAAAAAGGGGACAAAATCGTCCCCTGTTCTTTTACTTTCTGATACCTAGTTCCTTGATCAGCTCACGGTATGCAAGAATATCTTTCTTCTTAAGATAGTCAAGCAATGAACGGCGCTTACCTACTAGTTTCACAAGACTACGCTCTGTGTTGTAGTCGTGTCTATTGTTCTTGAGGTGCTCCGTAAGGTGGTTGATACGGTAGGTGAAAAGGGCGATTTGCCCGTGGGTGTTACCCGTGTCGTTTGCGTCTTTCCCGTACTTAGAGAAAATCTCCGCTTTTTTTTCTGCACTTAGATACATGCCAAAATTATTTGATAATGAATATTATGTACGCCAGATTATCTGACTTTTTTGGAAAAACTGCTCTCCAAAACGGCTGCAAAGATAGCCTTTTATTTTAGTCTATACTTCAAATATTGTAAAAATGAATTCTGCATCGCTCTGAAAATCTGTTTGATAAACTTTTATACACATGATCATAAACTGAGAGCAAGTGTTATCTCGCTGGAATGGGCTAATATTGTTAGTTATATGAATCAAAATAACGCTTCTAAAGACTGTCTTATCATTTTTACCCGCAATCCAGAATTGGGCAAGGGAAAACGCAGGCTCGCTGCAGATGTAGGAGACGAGGCTGCCCTCGAGATCTACAAGTTTCTGCTGAATCACACGCGAGCTATTACAAAAGACCTCAACGTGGCCAAACAGGTCTGGTACAGCGAGCGGGTTCATAAGGATGATGATTGGGACAACACGGTTTATGAGAAATACGCTCAGCAGGGAGATGATTTAGGTGCTCGCATGCATTTTGCCATCAGCGAGGCACTTAAAACCCACGACACGGCGATTATCATAGGTTCAGATCTATATGACTTGAGTCAGGAGGATTTGGAATTCGCTTTCGCGAAAGCGAGACAACATCAAGCAGTCATAGGCCCAGCAGAGGACGGTGGCTACTACTTGCTGGGCTTCCAAAAAAATATTGTTGAAGGTATTTTTAAAGGCAAGAACTGGGGAAGTGATAGCGTTTTAAAAGCAACACTAGCTGATTTGCAACAAGTAGATTATTACAAACTTGAGCAGCGTAACGATGTGGATTATGTAGAAGACATTGTGGACACGCCCGCCTTTCAACCCTTTTTAAAAAAATATTATGCTCAATAGACATCACATAGAACAAAGTGCCGAGTTCCTTATTAATAAAAGTTTTGACCGACCAGAAATAGGCATCGTGCTAGGAACTGGGCTGGGAAGACTTGTGGACAGTATTGAAGACCCGATTGTTGCTCATTACAATACCATTCCATCTTTTCCACTGGCGACGGTGGAGTTCCATAGCGGCAAACTGATTTACGGAACGTTGGGAGGTAAAAAAGTCGTTGTGATGCAAGGTAGATTTCATTTATACGAAGGCTACGACTTTATAGATATCACCTACCCGATTAGGGTAATGCATGAGCTGGGCATCAAAAAACTCCTTGTTTCTAATGCGGCTGGCGCGGTGAATCTTAAGATGGAAAAAGGAGACATGATGCTCATAGACGATCACATCAACCTGCAGGGAGGAAGTCCGCTGGCTTTTAAAGGTGTCAGCCAGTTTGGTGAACGCTTTGTAGACATGAGTGCTCCTTATGATGCAGAGATGAACGGAATTTTAAAAAATCTCGCTAAAGAGCAAGGTGTTACTTTACATGAGGGTGTTTATGCCAGCGTAGTAGGACCTCAACTTGAAACTCGTGCAGAATACAGAATGCTGAAAAACATGGGTGCTGATGCGGTAGGAATGAGCACAGTCCCAGAAGTAATCGTTGCAAATCACCTGAGCTTACCGGTCTGTGCTGTTTCTGTGCTAACAGATGAGTGTGATCCCGACAACCTGGAGCCAGTAAATGTTCCTGAAATCATAGCCATTGCAGAGAAAGCTGAGCCACGCATGGTTGCTTTGTTCAAAGCTCTTATAGAAGAACTTTAAGAGAAATTTCTACGTATATGGGATGTATCGCAAATACTTTGTGAACTATTTGTCATGAACCAAGTGGTTATATTCTACATCTTTGATATATGAAAAATTTATTCTCGATTACCTTGATTTGTCTAGCACTATTTTCATCTTGTATAGGAAGTGGTGATTTACATTATGCTCAACTCCAGCAGGGAGAGAAAATTTCCTCACAAAAAGGAGAGTTAGATCATTCTGCTTGGGACAGCTTGCTCAAGAAGTATGTAAATGAAGCTGGTTTTGTGGATTATGACGGTTTCCAAAAGGACCGTCAGAAGCTCAAAGACTATCTAGAATATCTCAACCAAAATGCACCTCAAAAATCTTGGGGATTGAACGAGCAGTTTGCCTTTTATATCAACTTATATAATGCAGCGACGGTTGAAATTATCTTGGAAAATAATCAGCCTGCGAGTATCAAGGATATAGGTTCTACGGTGAATCCAGTTTGGATACAAGATTTCATCCTAGTCGCTGGAAAAGAGTATTCCCTTGCCGATATAGAAAAAGGCGTTCTTCAAAAAATGGGAGATCCTAGAATCCACTTTGCAATCAATTGTGCCAGTTATTCATGCCCAAAACTTCAAAATGCCGCTTTCACGGCTGCCAATGTAGATGAGCTCATGGATAAATCGGCTAGAGAATTTGTGAATTCAGGCAAGAATGATTTAAGCAACTCTAGCAATCCCAAATTGAGCAGCATCTTTAAATGGTATAAAGGTGACTTTACAGACTCAGGTATGACGCTGATCGAGTACGTCAATCAGTATGCGGACAAGAAAATCAATCAGGGTGCTGAAATTGATTACAAGGATTACGACTGGTCATTGAACAAACAATGATTCATCATTTGAAGATTCTTAAAACTCCAGTCAATACATTTGCGTAAATAGCTGTGTGTTGATCAGTATAATTATTCCGGTCCTTAATGAGGAAAACTCCATTGTGTCCCTACTGGATCATTTAAATTTAAATGCCTCATCTGCTCGAGACTGTGAAATTTTTGTGGTGGATGGAGGGAGTACAGACCACACCCGCAAAATAGTTAGTTCATATATTGTTGATAAACCTGCGATCTCTTTAAAGCTGGTAAATAGCCCAAAAGGGAGGGCCAAGCAATTACACGAAGGATCTCTAAACGCTGCAGGAGATATCTTTTACTTCCTTCACGCTGATAGTTATCCGCCGAAAAATTTTGATGAACATATTAGAAAAGCGGTAAAATCTGGTAATCCAGCCGGTTGTTTTAGAATGAAATTTGACTCTTCTCACTTGTGGTTGAAAATGATTGGGTGGTGGACTCGTTTCAACTGGAAAGCCAGTCGTGGCGGTGATCAGTCACAGTACATCACTAAGGACTTGTACGAGGAGATAGGCGGTTATGATACCAATTTACCTATTTATGAAGATTACGACATCATCAATAAGCTCTATGAGTTGAATAAATATCACGTAATCCCAAAATGGCTCAAAACTAGCGATAGAAGATATCGAGAAAAGGGTGTCATGCGTTTACAATGGTATTACCTCCAGATCTATTATAAAAAATACAGAGGCGCTACGATTGATGAAATTTTAACTTTTTATAGGGGGAAATGTAATTAGTTTTGAAATACGTATATTTGTTTTAAACACACGTGTTATGAAAACTAAACTAACGCTCACGGTAGAGAAGGACATTATAGAACAAGCAAAGGAGTATGCTAAAAATACCGGAGTGAGTCTTTCCGAATTAATTCAAGATTATCTGACGCGCATAACTGGTAAAACAGAAAAAGGAGAACATGTTGCAGAAACTCCAAGTATTTACAGAAAATACGCAGGTATAGCAAAATCCGATTTAGATCCGGTCAAGGACAAAGAAAGATTAAGGGACATCCGATTGGAAAAACATCTTAAGTGAAATTTTTTGTTGACACAAATGTTATACTAGACGTGTTTCTAGGTAGAGATCCGTTTGAAGAGGCGGCGATACAAGTTTTTGAAAAAATTGAACTTGATGGCTGGGAGCTTTTCACATCTGATAACGCAATCACAACACCCTTTTTTTATCTAAAGAAACAAATCGGTTCTAAAAAAGCTAAAACAGTAATAATTGACTTTCTTCAAGAAATGAAAATCCAACCTGTTGGGCGTCTACAGCTATTGTCGGCGGCACAAAGTAACTTTAAAGACTTTGAAGATGCCGTGCAATATCAGTGCGCTTTGTCTATTGTAGGAATTGATGGAATTATTACCCGAAATAAAAAAGACTTTAAAAACGCTCACATTCCTGTTTACACTCCGTTTGAGGCCTTAGAACTTTAATTTATTCGGTAGTCAACTCCCTAAACATCGCTTCCAGATTCTTATTACGCTTATTAAGGGATAGAATTTTTAGCTCATGGTCGTGGGCAAAGTCAAATACCTCACTACGCATGTCTTTCTCCGTTTCAAAACGTAATTGATAGAAAAAACCAGAAGCAGTTTTAATGTCCACCGCTTCTCGCACGTGTTTGATGCGCATGAGCAGTTCTGGCTCGACTTTGTAGTCAAATTCTACCTCTATTTCTTGAGTCTTGTCGCTTTTTAAATTGGCGAGGTAATCGTCTGCTACAATTTTACCCTTGTTGATTATGATCACTCGATCACACATAGCCTCTACCTCTTGCATGATATGGGTGGAAAGCATAATGGTAGCATTTTGCCCTACTTTTCTGATCAGTTGGCGTATTTCCACCAGTTGGTTGGGATCCAATCCTGTGGTGGGCTCGTCCAGAATCAAGACCTCTGGTTTGTGAAGGAGTGCATTGGCAAGCCCTACTCGCTGTTTATATCCTTTGGAAAGTTCCTTTATTTTCTTGCTTTCGTGAGATTTGAGACCAGTTTCAAGAATAACTTCTTGAACCCGATTCTTACGATCTGCTATTTTATAGATCTGCGCGCTGAAATTCAGATACTCCTTCACATACATATCTGGGTAAAGCGGATTGTTCTCTGGTAAGTAGCCTATACTGCGCTGTACCTTTCTCTGCTCTTTGTTTACATCAAAACCATTTACTGAAGCGACTCCGCTGTCGGCATTTAAATACGTCGTAAGAATGCGCATCATGGTTGATTTACCAGCTCCATTAGGGCCTAAGAAACCTACAATTTCTCCTTGTTTGATGCTAAAGTTGACCTCGTCTAGCGCCTTCTGCCGGCTGTAAGTTTTAGTGATGTTTTCTACCTGAATTGACATAAAAGTAAAGATAAGGATTATAAGGGTTATGCTTTCGTATTTAGACAAGCTCAATATTTATTTCTCTATCTCGCTTTATGTATGCTTTCGCGAAAGCGCACATAAATTTATGCTGAGCTCGCCGAAGTACGAAAGCGAAACAATCAAACTCCATCGACCCATACTCTGAATCTTTGAGCCCTTCAAATACAAAAAGAAAGATAATTTTCAGCTTGATGCGCTGATTTTGAATTTTCTATTTTACTTTTACCGCAACTATGACAAATAAATCAACTTATTTCTGGTACGGTTACTTTTACTTCCACAGCGAAGCAGGGACGGTATGGTAATAAGTGAAAAAATACTATAACTAAAAGTCCTGATCTGATCAGGACTTTTTTTTTGAACGATATGAAAATAGCGATTCAGGGTATTAAAGGCTCCTATCACCATCAGGTTGCACAAAAAATATATGGTGATACTGAGCTGCTGGGATGTGCGAGCTTTAGCGACTTGACTTCAAGAGTGGCAGCTCGCAGTTGTGATATAGGTATCATGGCTATAGGTAATTCTATTGCTGGAAGCATTTTACCTAATTATAACCTTATCAGAAATCGAGGACTTTTTATAACGGGTGAATATTACTTAAACATCAACCACCAGCTTATGGCGGTTCAGGGACAAAAGCTGGAAAAAATTAAAGAAATCCAGTCCCATCCCATGGCGCTGTTGCAATGCGGTATATATCTAGCAAAATTTTCCGCTGTAAAACTAGTGGAAACTGATGATACTGCCGCTGCAGCTTTTAGAATTGCGCGTGACCGCAAGAAGGGTGTGGCAGCTATCGCCAGCAAAATCGCAGCTCAAGAATACAATCTTGAAATTATGGCGAGTAATATTCAAGATGTGACAAATAACTACACCCGATTCATAGTCCTGAGCAAGAAGCACGATGTCAACCAAGATGCAGATAAAGCTACACTCAGCTTTATCACAGGTCACAAACCCGGGAGTTTGATGAAGGTCCTTGAACTTTTTGCAGAATTTAAAATCAACTTGAGTAAAATCCAGTCCATCCCCATCGTTAATCAACCATTTTTGTTCTCATTTGTGGCAGATGTGGAGTTTGAAGAATTGGGAGTTTTCTACACAGCAATTAAAAGACTGACAATGGTAACCCAGTCCCATAAGGTTTTAGGAATCTATAAATCACAAGCGATATGATTCAACCAGCAAATAAAATAAGCCAAGTCCAAGAATACTACTTCGCCACAAAATTGAGAGAAGTACGCAGTATGATTGCTGAGGGTAAGGAGGTCATCAACGCGGGAATAGGCAATCCAGACTTAAATCCACCAGAAGGTGTGAATGAAATCTTGTTTCAGGCATTGCAAGATCATAACGCTCACGGCTACCAGAGCTATCTGGGGTTACCAGAATTGCGCGAGGCAATTTCTCAATTCTATAAAAACCATTTTGGGGTTGAATTAGATTCAAATTCCGACATTGTCCCGCTTATGGGAAGCAAGGAGGGAATCCTTCATATTTCCATGGCGTTTCTAAATCCAGGCGATCAGGTTCTGGTACCGGATCCTGGCTACCCGACCTATGCCAGCGCAACAAAACTTTGTGAGGCGGTCCCTGTTTTTTACGATTTAAAGCTAGAAAACAATTGGCAGCCAGATTTTTCTCAATTAGAACAATTGGATTTGAGTAAGGTGAAACTTATGTGGGTTAATTATCCCAATATGCCCACGGGAGCAACTGCTGATCCAAAGGTGTTTGAAAAACTTGTCGCTTTCGCGAAAGCGCACAACATCTTAATCATCAACGATAATCCATACAGCTGTGTGGGTTATGAGAAGAAACAGAGCATTTTGCAGGTGGAGGGTGCAATGGAAGTTTGCCTAGAACTGAACAGCATCAGCAAAACATTTAATATGGCCGGCTGGCGTGTGGGAATGTTACTAGGAAAAGAGAATTATTTAAAAGAGGTGCTTAAAGTTAAGACTAACATGGATAGCGGGATGTTTTATGCCATTCAAAAGGGAGCCGTTGCCGCTTTAAACACACCAGTTGAGTGGCTTGATCAACAAAATGAAATTTATACCGCTCGCCGATTGCAGATGGTTGAAATCGCCCATGCGCTTGACTTAGAGCCCGATGTTCAATCAGGCGGTATCTTTCTCTGGTGTAAAATAAAGAATTCGCATGACGATAAAGTCTTTGTGGATCAACTGCTCAAAAATCGACACATTTTTGTGGCTCCAGGAAGCATTTTTGGAAAGAATGGTCGCGGTTACGTGCGCTTTTCACTTTGTGTCAATCAATCACAAATTGCTATGATCAAAAATAGAATTTCAAAGGTCGCAGTTCATGAATAAAGCAATACTCATAGGCTGCGGTCTTATAGGCGGTTCGATTATGCGGGATCTGAAGTCGCACTTCCCAGGAATCACCATTTGTGGCAGGGATCGATCTTCTGAGAACCTACAACAGGCGGTGGAGCTGGGTATCCTAGACCGTGAAGTTGAGAAGGTTGATTATCAAGACGCTGATCTGATAATCGTGTCCATTCCCGTGGATGTCTCTACAACAGTTGTGCGGGAACTGTTGGATCAAATAGGAGAAAATACGCTGATTATGGATGTAGGTTCAACCAAGGAACACATCTGCACGGCAGTCTATAATCATTCTAAAAGGCATCAGTTTCTGGCGGCCCACCCTATCGCTGGGACAGAATTTTCAGGACCTCAAGCCGCATTAAAAGACTTGTTTAAGAATAAAACCATGATCGTTTGTGAGGTGGAAAAAACAGCCCATAGATTTCAAGATCGCGCGAGCGAACTTTTTGATATACTGGGAGTTCGAGTGCGCTACATGACCCCACAGTCCCACGACAGGCACATCGCTTTTGTGTCTCACCTTTCCCATATTTCCAGCTTTATGCTAGGAAAAACGGTGATTCAGGAAGAGCAGGTAGAGCGGGACATCTTTGACCTTGCTGGCAGTGGATTTGAGAGCACGGTCCGACTGGCAAAGAGTTCGCCTGCCATGTGGACGCCTATCTTTGCGCTGAATAAAAAGCATGTGCTGGATAGTCTGGACGGTTATATTGAAAACTTATCTCGCTTTCGCGAAAGCGTAAAAAACGACGACTACAAAACCATTTATCAAGAAATGGAACAAACAAATAGAATAAAAGAAATACTAGACGGAATAAGTAATGGAGAATAAAAAGGAATATAGAAACTGGCTTGACGCCCACAAATTGGACCACCCACTTGTTATCGCAGGCCCTTGCAGCGCAGAAACGGAAGAGCAGGTTTTGAAAATCGCGCATCAACTTAAAGACGACGATGTAACCTACTTGAGAGCGGGAATATGGAAGCCCAGAACACGACCAGGGAATTTTGAAGGAGTGGGAGCCATAGGTTTAAAATGGTTGCAGCGCGCCAAAAAGGAAACTGGCCTACTCACAGCTACTGAAGTTGCTAATCGTACTCATGTGGATCTTGCTCTAGAACACGACATCGATCTCTTATGGATAGGAGCTCGTTCTACGGTAAGCCCATTTATCGTCCAAGAAATTGCAGATGCACTCGAGGGAACGGATAAGGTAGTCTTGGTAAAAAACCCGGTAAATCCAGATCTTGCTTTGTGGATAGGTGCCGTGGAGCGATTCCATACGGCAAATATCAAAAATCTTGGAGTGATCCATCGTGGTTTCAGTACTTATGATAAATCAAAATACCGCAATAATCCTGAGTGGCAAATTGCGGTAGATTTTCAAACGCGATTCCCTGATATACCGCTTATTTGTGATCCTTCACATATCACGGGTAAACGCGATATGATTTTTGACGTGTCACAAACGGCACTCGACCTGAATTATGACGGTTTAATGATCGAGACTCATTATGATCCTGATAATGCCTGGAGCGACGCGGCTCAACAAGTCACACCAGAGACTTTGCTTCAAATGTTTAAAGACCTGCGCATAAGAAAGGAATATGATGATGAAGCTGGTTTCCAAAATAAACTGGGTCAGCTGAGGGCACAGATCGATATTTTGGATAACACAATCATAGAGACGCTAGGAAAACGCATGAAAATTGCCGATAACATAGGTGATTTAAAGAAGGAGCGCAACGTAGCCGTTCTGCAGTCCAAAAGGTGGAATGAGATCCTGGGTAAGATGATCTTGCAGGGAGAGGAATACGGCTTGAGCGAGGAATTTATTCTCAGAGTGTTCAAAGCTGTCCACCAAGAATCCATTAATCATCAGGAGAAGGTAATTAAAGGATAGTTATTTAATCTAAACTTCACAGACTCATCAGGCTTCTGCATTTACATTTATGAAATGGAGAAGTTTGATGTTTTTGTTTTTGGTACGGGAACGGCTGGAAAGTACGTTGCAGACCGTTGTGCTAGAGATGGCAAGAAAGTAGGGATTATAGATAATCGTGAGTATGGAGGGACCTGCTCGCAGAGAGGTTGTGACCCTAAAAAGCTCATGCTGGCTAGCATGGAAGCCTATGAGTTTGGAAAAAATATGATGGGCGACGGAATCAAAAATATTCCGGAGATCGATTTCAACGCTGCGCATAAGTACGCAAAACGTTACGTGAGCGATATACCTTCAAACACCGAGGAAATGCTCAAGAATGATGGTGTCGCTTGCTACCATGGCGATGCCCATTTTGTCGATGAGCATACCATTGAACTAGATGGTAAGCAGATACAATCCGATATTTTTGTGATCGCGACTGGGCTCAAAACCAGACCGCTAGGAATTCCTGGAGAAGAATTTGCGCTGGATTCGGGTGACTTTTTCACGCTTCAAGAGGCACCCAGATCAGTTGTTTTTATAGGGGCTGGGTATATTGGGATGGAGTTCAGTCACATGCTCAATAGGTCTGGCTCGAGAGTAGCGCTGTTAGAAAGAGACGATCAGGTGATGAAACCTTTTGAGGCTTTTACTGCAAATAAGCTGGAAGCTGCGAGTAGAGATCAAGGGATCAACATCATAAAAAACGCCCAAGTTTCCAGTATAGAGAAAAGCGGCAATCGTTTTATCGTCAATTACGCTATGGAAGACGGTACGCATCAGATCACCTGTGATACCGTTTTTAATACGGCAGGCCGTGTCCCATCAGTTGACGCTTTAAAGCTGGAGAATGCAAATGTGATTACAACCGATTCTGGAGTGAAGGTAAATGAGTATTTGCAAAGCACCAGTCAGCCACACTTCTATGCCTGCGGTGATGTATCCAATAAAAACCTACCGCTTACTCCTTTGAGTGGTAAAGAAGCTAAGATCGTTCTGAACAACATACTGCATAAGAAAGAAAAATTTGAATTTCCCACGATTCCCAGCGTTGCATTTACCTTGCCCAATTGTGGAGGGATAGGAATGACCGAAGAAGAAGCTCGGGAAGCTGGACATGATTTTGAAATCCATGAGCGCGATGCCAGCGACTGGTTTAATAATCAGCGTATCAACGCTAAGCATTATGCATTCAAGATTTTGATAGAGAAAAAAACAGAACTGATTTTAGGTGCTCATATTCTGGGTCATGAGGCCGCTGAGCAGTTGAATATGTTTGCCGTAGCGATGAAGGCTAATATGAAATGGAGCGATCTCAAGGATACCATATTTACCTACCCGAGTTGGGGAAATGATATTTTGAGTATGTAATTTTGAGGTTAGACCTTCAAGGTACTTAGCTTGCAAAAACATTTTCTCATGAATAACCAGATTAAAATAGCACTTGCACAAATTGCTCCCGTATGGCTGGATCGAGCAGCGACAACGTCAAAAATTCTCAATTACCTTGAAAAAGCTGCTGATCAGGGAGCTGAGCTGGTGGTTTTTGGTGAGGCTTTATTGCCGGGTTACCCGTTTTGGCTGGCATTAATGGATGGTGCTGCTTGGAACAAAATGGAGGTAAAAGAGTTGCACAGGCACTATGCGCTAAATGCTGTTGACATAGAACGAGGAGATCTTGATGAGATTTGCGCTTTCGCGAAAGCGAGAAAAATTTCCATCTACTTAGGAATTATCGAGAAACCACAGGATCGAGGAAGCCACAGCCTCTATGCAAGTATGGTCTACATAAATCAAGCTGGCGAGGTTAAAAGTGTACATCGCAAGTTGCAGCCTACTTATGATGAACGACTAACCTGGTCACCAGGCGATGGAAATGGACTAGTCACCCACAAACTGAAGGACTTTACGGTAAGCGGCTTGAATTGCTGGGAAAACTGGATGCCGTTGCCCAGAGCAGCCATGTATGCTCAGGGAACTAATCTTCACGTGGCGTGCTGGCCGGGTAGCGACCACAATACAAAAGATATCACACGCTTCATTGCTCGAGAAGGACGATGCTTTGTGCTCTCGGTTTCCAGTTTGATGACCGCAAACGACTTTCCCAAAGACACACCGCACTACGATCTGCTAACTGCAAATGCTCCTGAATTCTTAACAAATGGAGGCAGCTGCATCGCTGGTCCCGATGGGGAATGGATCATTGAGCCGCAGATAGGAGAGGAACAACTCATTTATGCTGATCTTGATTTACATCGTGTTTTTGAAGAGCGACAGAACTTTGATCCCGTAGGTCATTATTCCAGACCAGATGTGACGCAATTGCATGTCAACAGAGAGCGACAGAGTACGGTCAAATTTGATTGATTACAAGATTCACTTTTTTGGATTACCTCTCTTTTAAATTAAATAAGGGTAATAAATCATTGGTATTCTAGGCTCTACATTTCAGCTATCTTTGCAAAAAAATTGAAGCCATGAGCAGAGGAAGCGATAAAAGCAGAAAAGGAGGCAAGCCAACTGGGCAAAATAAAGATCCTAAGAAGGGAGGCACACCTAAATCAAATACCCGTGGAGGGAAAAATCAGATCATAGGAACCTCACGTTCCGGGAAACCAGTAACTAAAAAGGAATACATTGCTCGTAAAAAACGCGAGTCAGCTCCTTTTAAGAAGGATTCAAACGAAATACGACTCAATAAATACATCTCCAATTCTGGATTGTGTAGTAGGAGAGAAGCTGATATTTATATCAAAGCAGGAAGCGTTACCGTGAATGGGAAACCCGTGACAGAAATGGGTTATAAGGTAAAGCCGGGTGATGAAGTTAAGTTTGATAATCGCTCTATTCAACCCACTAAAAAAGAATATTTCCTACTCAATAAGCCTAAAGGTTTTATCACTCCTAAGAAAGGAGAGCCGTCTTCTAAAACAGTTTTTGATATCATGATGAGCGCTACGAGCAATCCGCTATATTTTGTGGGCGCGTTAAACAGGCCCTCGCTGGGATTGATGTTATTCACCACAGATTTAGAAATAGCTAATAAGCTGAATAACCCTAATCAAGACATGCGTAAAATTTACCATGTAACTTTAGATAGAAGTTTTAAGCATGAAGATCTGGTTGCCATACGCAAAGGAGTTGTAATTGATAGAGAAGAAGTTAAAGTGGCCGAGGTAAACTTTGTGGACGGTGGTAGGAATAATGAAATAGGTATTGAGGTGCACTCAGGTAAAGACAATATCGTACTGCGCATATTTGACTACCTAGGGTATGAGGTCAAGATTCTAGATAGGGTAGTACTAGCTAATCTGACTAAAAAAGATTTGCCTCGAGGTCGTTACCGTAGATTAACGGAGCAAGAAATCATCAATTTAAGGATGATTCCATAAGGATATAAAAGCAGAAGTGCTTAATTAGCGTACTTTTAAGGCATGACTATTGTTTAACGTAGGCAACATTAAAATAAATAGATATGAAGAAAATACTAGTTCTTGTATTCATAATTTCAGGAGTCTTTGCTCAAGCACAGTATAAGTTTACAAAAGCCGTATTAACACTCAACAATGGTGAAACACTTGAAGGGGAAGCCCGTTTGATAAGAAAGGGCCATGGCTTCAATACCACAGTTACTGAAGTTACCTTTAGAACTGCAAAGGGAGAAAGCAAAGAGCGCTATGATGCCAAAGAGGTAGACCATATCATTTTTACCAATACCTACACTCAAAAAGTGGATGGTGAAAAAATGACGAAGACCAGTTTTGATCGATATGTACCCGTTGAAACTAAAAGGTATGGGAACCCTATTTTTTTACAAGAAGTAATGAGCGACAAATTGAGTCTGTATGCCCAACCTGTAAAAAATTATAAAAGTAAAATTTCAACAGATGTGTTTCCTGCAAACCTGGGTGAGTTCACTATTGTTTACATCAAGAGGCCAGATGCAAGCGCAGAATTGATAACGGTTCTAGGCCTGGAAGGTGTGATACAGGAAAAGTCTGCTGTGGATTATTTATATCCTTGTCCCATGACGCAGCAGTATGTTATGGATCAAGGAGGAAGTATTAATGCGGTAGAACTTGCTAACTTTTATAACGAGAACTGTAACTAACAGTTTATACATATAGCAAAATCATTATAGCTTCAAGTCATTCCCTTCTGGCAATGGTTTGAAGCTTTTCTTTTTAGGGCTAATCAAGTTCTCATATATAAATAAACCCAGCACGACTGCATATTCCATGCTGACCAACCATAAATTCTCTTGGAAATCTGTGTTTGAATAGGCAGAGTAGCTTAAGAATATCAGAAAGCTCCACACAACCATAAACTTGAGCCTTGTAAAAACAGAAAAAAGCAAAGGTATGGTCAGGTACCATGGGTGAACGGTTGTTGAAAAAAGTAGATAGGTAAAAAAAGAGAAAACTATTGACTCAAGTAATACCTCGGGATATTGATTTTTGCGTATCAGAGCAATCAGCCAAATGACGAGGATTGTGATAATAGGTAAGATTTTGCCTGCGATCTCAATAATATTATATCCTGTTACTTCAAAACCTACCGCTCTGACGATGTAAAATATACTAGCGTTAAACTCAAATTTTCCAAACCACAATCCTACACTCGCGCCGTATTTCTCAATGAGCTCTTCTGATATAAAAGGGAAAAACCCGCAAAGCACCACAAAACCCACAAATAAATAATAACACAACAGTTTACGCCATTTGAGTTTTCTTACAATCAATGGGAGAGTGATCACAGGCATTAACTTCAGTAAAATCCCATTGCCCATCATCCAGGCTGACTTCAAACGATCTTGTATAAACAAAAAATATATGGAGAGCAATAGAAAAGCAGCCATAACACCTTCCCAATGCAAGTTCCCGGTAAGTTCAATAATGGTAAATGGATTCAGATAATAAAGCATGATCAAGTAGGCTGGACGCCCCAGCATTTGTAGCAATCGCACCCCATAGAAAAATACCAGTACATCAGCAGCCATGATCATGAACCGCATGCTCACCACGGTCGCCAGCAGATTATCGCCTCCCATTGCTGCAGCTATCGCAAAGAAAAACTGATTCAGAGGCGGGTAATTGGTGTAATTTCCGCTGGAGAGTACGCCCATGTTATCATAAAGATAATTTGCATGCGGGATGTGTGATACGTCGCCATTGATGACATCATCGGGTAAAATAGTGTACGGGTTAAAGCCATTCAGTAACTGATGGCCATCCCAGATGAATCTGAAAAAGTCTTGACTCAAAGTGGGTGTTTCAAATAAAAACACACTTCTTAAAGCTATTCCTATTAGAAAAAGAGCAGTAATACCTCCAGTCCATTGCCATTTGGAAATTGCAAGTTTGTTAAAAAGTGGCAATCCTTTTTTCTCACCTTGACGGTAGACTTCATAGATAATGCCTAGAAAGACAAATAGTATGGTGTAGGTGAGGGCTGTTTCAATAAATTGCTTTCGCGAAAGCGAGACAAAGAAAGCATAGAGAAAAATACTGGCGATACTTGCCAGTCCCAATAAATTTGAGGATTTGCTCGACATCAGGTCTTGTCTGTAAGGCTACGGAAAAATACAAACCCAAAGCCTATGAACAACATCAAGTGAAAAGGAAAAAGTCCAAAATCACCTCCCTGATCGCCAACGATAAAGGCAGAATACATCCCAAAAGCAAAGTATAACATTAAAAGTCCCTCTATGACTACATGCGGGCTAAGATTCTTCCGTAAATATTTGTTTGTGCGCCAGTTACCACCTACGGCTGCAAGATTGAATTTAGGTGTGCGTACAAATTCGCTGCGTTTCCCCAAGTGACCTTCAATTACTGCAATGCTATTGTGTAATGAGAAGCCCATCGCAATCGAGAAAAAGGTAAAGAACATCCCTATATAACTTACAAAATTTTTGAAGCCGCCACCATAGGTGCTCCGGTACATGAACCAATAACAAATGAAGAAAATGATCGTGCTCAGTACAAAAAAGCTCATGACAATAAAATACGTCTTGAGGTGGGCATATTCATTTTTTATGTAAAGCATGGGAATGCTCAAAATAGCAACAATGAGCACGTTGAGAAACATGGTGCTGTTTAAGAGGTGTAAGATCCCATGAAGCTTTGACTTAAACGAGAGATCAGAACCTATGACTCTCTTGAACATTTTCCTAAAGTTCTCTGCACCGCCCTTATTCCAGCGGAACTGCTGGGAGCGCGCTGCGCTGATAACTATAGGGAGTTCTGCCGGAGTGGTCACATCTTCCAGGTATTTGAACTTCCATTTTTTAAGCTGTGCTCGGTAGCTTAGGTCAAGATCTTCGGTGAGGGTGTCGCCCTCCCAGTTCCCAGCGTCTAGGATGGTTTCCCTACGCCAAATTCCTGCGGTCCCGTTAAAATTAATAAAGTGCCCTTTTGAATTACGGCCGGTTTGTTCAAGCGTGAAATGAGCGTCCAGCGCAAAAGCCTGTACTTGCGTGAGAATAGAAAAATCGCGGTTGAGATGTGCCCATCTGGTCTGTACGACACCTATTTCTTCATCCATAAAATAAGGAACCGTTTTCTTGAGCCAGTCTGTATCTGGTAGAAAGTCGGCGTCAAAGATCGCTATGACCTGACCCTTAGCGACCTTGAGTCCCTCTTTCAATGCTCCTGCCTTGAAACCCGAGCGGTCTGTTCTTGTGATGTGTTTGATATCCAGCCCTAATTGCTGTAAACGCTCTACATGTAAGGCGGTACTCTCGAGACTTTCATCAGTCGAGTCGTCCAGTACTTGTATTTCCAGCTTTTCTCTGGGATATTCGATTTGTACGATGTTATCCAGCAAACGCTCCATGACATAGAGCTCGTTGAACACGGGAAGCTGTATGGTGACGTAGGGAACTTGATCTTCAGAGAGTTCTTGAAAACAGATCTTATTTTGTTTCTGTTTCTTGGCAGATAGATAGTTGAAAAGAAGGTTCAACTGCGCCAAGGCGTAGAACAAGATCATGATCAGGGAAGCCGAATAAATGATAATACATAGCCATTCCAGTATCATTTCTTAAGCCCGTATTTGAATATCCATGTTAAAATTTTAACACCCGCAAAGATAGCACCTTTGAGCGTGCCAGAAACCTTTGAAACCCCAATTCTATTGCGGTAACGCACGGGAATTTCTGTGTATGAAAAATCTTTCTTTAAAGCTTTGAGCTGCATTTCTACCGTCCATCCGTAGGTTTTGTCTTCCATGTCAAGCTCGAGTAATTTATTATACTTTATTGCTCTGAACGGGCCTAGATCAGTAAATTTTGACTGGAACATGATTCTCATGAGAGTGGTGGCAAGCCAGTTCCCAAATATTTGTGGGGTGGTCATGGATCCGCTTTCGCGAAAGCGAGACACCCTTGCACCTATCACAAGATCAATGTCATCTTCCAAGATAGGTCGTACAAGTTCAGGAAGATGCTCTGGATAATCGCTGTAATCACCATCAAGGAAAACGATGATATCAGTTTGATGGTTTGATTTTTTAATGAAGTCCAGAGCCTTGAGACAAGCATATCCATAACCAGCTCGTGACTCTTCTACTACGGTGGCACCCGCTTCCCAAGCTTTTTGTACCGTGGTATCAGTAGAATTATTGCTGCAAACGACAATTTCTTCAACTACATCAGGAATATCTTTGATGACATGCTGGATACTATCTTCCTCATTGAATGCGGGAATGACGACTCGTATGACGGGCGGCGTGTTCAGGAGATGAAATTGTGGGGTGCAAGGTACGATTTAGCATAAGGTCTGGGTTGGAAAAAATTCCCAGTTTCTTGTCACTTTGAAATCGTCCTGTCATTCTGGAATCAAGGTAGATTATATTTCAGGCCCGTATCAAATTGTTGCGATGCTCTTCCAAATTCTTCCTTCCTACCTAGCAGATTCTGTACCTATAGTTGAGGAGAAGGTCTAGAGATGCTGTTGAGGTTATCATTAACTAGTCCGGTTTAACCAAACCCATTATCGTTCTTGTTAGGATCCTTGCCGCCAAATTTTGAAAACTTGTAGGTGAAACTCAGCATGAAATATCGGGTTAGGACGAGACTACTAGTGTCTTGTTCAAAATCGTCAGTTATGGTACGTCTCGTGTCGATTACCTGATCAAACAGGTCATAAGCTTTGAGCTTGACGGTAGCCTTGTCTTTTGCAAACTTGTATCCCAAACTCCCGATCACAACAAAACTATCATCGTCAAAATCTCCAGAGATGTTACCAAATTTGTTGTATTCTCCCCTAAAGCCTAGGATGACATTGTTGGGATAATAGGAGGTGAAGTCTAACGCTACACTATGATTGACAAAGTTTTGCTCATCAATTGAAGCTATGTCGTACTGAGTATTATTTGCGCTTAAGTTGTACTCCAGCTCAATATCGATCAAGTCTCTTATGCTATATTCAAATTCAGATCTTGGACTGAAACGGAAGGTTCTGGACTCGTAAGCCACGCCGTTTGTAAATCCCTTGTTCAGATTTGTACTTCCATTCAGGCCTATAGTGAAGCCTATGTCTCGTTTATCCTTTTTCCAGCTTTTACTGTAATTTGAGTAAACATAACCATCATACACACCGTCTACATTTACATAAGTCGTGGTACGCACCAGGTCCTCATCGGTAAGCGTTCTCGCCGAGACTTGATTATCTGTATAGGAAAAGTTTCCACCACCATAAAAACCAGAACCCTTCTCCCAATTGTAATTGCTGAGGTTGAAGTAAATTCTGTGATTTTGACTGGCATCAAGATCTGGATTCCCTATGCGTATATTTTGCGGATCGGTTTGATCTATAACAGGTTGAAGTTGACGGACACTTGGAATATTTATGCTATTGTCATAGTTTAAATACAGACGGCCAAATTTCCCAAATTCCTTGCTCACATATGCACTCAAATAAGGATCTGTGAAATCTTTGTCAAATGAATTATCGAGCAAGGCGTCACTACTTTCTAGAGTTTGAGCAATCACCCCCACACTTACACTTGCTCTAAACTTTTCTTTATTGTACCGTAATCCAACACTAGGCCTATGCTGCCGGCTGTTTACCGCAAAATCGTTACTTAGTGTATCATTAAAAATGAGCGCATCGGTCATGTTGTTGCGGTCAAAAACACTTCGTCTATTATTTTGCTCTCGATAATTGAATCTGTAAGAACCAAAAGCTCTCAGGGTTTCCGTGATTTTTTTTCCAAACGAAGGCGTTACTGATAGGGATATGTCATCACTATGTTCATCGATCAACTGATTTTGAATTTGGTCATCTCTACCGCTGGAAGGATCAAAGGTGATTAAGCTAAAGAAATCATTTTTGCTATCGTTTCTGTTCGTATCAAAATCGCCCCACACACTAAAGTAGGTCCCTTTTTCCTTGAACCTCCTTGACACGTAATAGTTGGTTCCGAAGCGTTGACTCTCATTTTCTGAATTACTCTCGATATCTGTGCTATTGATGATAGTCCCATCTGGATTTGACGCAACAGAGTTGCTACTGCTGAAGTTGTTTGAGGTGGTGAAGTTATAATTTGGCCTTAAGCTTATGGAAGTGAGCGTATCAGGTTCAATTTTTATCTCTCCAGAGGTGCGATGGTTGTCACTATCACTTAATCCCCTACGTGAGCTGATGGTGTTGAAAGTCCGATCGGGTAGAAAGGTCGTTCTACGGGTGTCTGTGGCGCTTTCAGTAGAACTATTGCCGTAGAAATAATTTCCTTGAGTTTCCAATTTCTCCCAATCGTTTGATAGGCTTATTCCCGCACTACGACTGCTGGTAATACCGCCACCGCCACCGAAGTTATTTCCATTGATCCCAAAACTTCCGTCACTACTTCTTGTGATCGAGTAGGCACTACCACCCATGGCATCGTAAATCTCATCAAAAGAAAACCCAGAACTGTTGATGTTGTTGCTGCTCCCCAAAATGGACATTTTAAAGTCCTCGTTAAAATAATTTCCGATACCGCTCATGGAATACCGATCATCAGTACCGCCACCTACGGTGAGTCGCGAGAACCAACCTTTATTTTTATCTTCATCAATCGTGATGTTGATCTGGCTCACGTTCTGATCACCATCTTCCCCAGTTGATTCTTGTTGATCTGTTTTTGAATCGGTGACCTGGATTTTGTCTATGATTTCCTTAGGCAGGTTTTTCAACGCAATTTGTGGATCGTCTCCAAAAAACTCTTTTCCATTGACTAATATTTTGGAAACTTCCTTACCATTGACGGTGATGTTACCTTCTTTGTCCAGTTCAACTCCGGGTAGCTCTTTAATTACATCTTCTAATGTAGCGTCTGCTTTTGTGTTGAAGGATTTGGCATTAAATTCCAGCGTATCTTTTTTTACCGTTATGGGTGCTTTTCGGGCTACTACGAGAAGCTCATCCAGTGACTCTATATCATCGCTGAGAGTAATTTCACCTAGATCAAGATTTCTGCCTTGAGTTAGATCAATTAGCATTTTATACTCCTTATAGCCTTGGTAAGAGGTGAAGAAATTTAGTTTTTTATACCCTGTGTTTCCTTCCAGTTTGAATTTACCTTCAGCACCGGTAATACTATAAGTAATTAGTGTGCTGTCCTTAACCGATTCTAAGAAGACAGTAGCACTTTGTAGCTTCTCACTTGTGATAGAGTCTTTTATAACTCCTTTTATTTCAAACTGTTGGGCGTGAAGTGTTAAGCCGCAAAATATTGCAGCAAAGAATAGAAGGTATTTCATTGGTTTGATAGCGATAATTGATTGTTCAACGCATAATTAACAAAAACCGTACCTTAATGTTAAATTTTTAAGTAAGCTTTAACGAAGAGGTTTATTTCTTACGCATGTATACGGTCACGGGAACACCGGTAAAATCAAAGTTCTCACGCAGTTTGTTCTCAAGATATCTTTTATAAGGGTCGCGGACATACTGAGGTAGATTACAGAAAAATGCAAATTGTGGTTGGGAGGTAGGCAACTGCATTACATATTTAATTTTTACAAATTTCCCTTTTAAGGATGGCGGTGGGTAGTGCTCAATAAGCGGCAACATCACCTCGTTCAATTTACTGGTTTTTATTTTTTTGCTTCTGTTTTTGTAAACGTCTACCGCAGTTTCTATGGCTTTGTAGATACGCTGTTTGTTGAGAACCGACATAAAAATGATAGGTACATCAGTAAAGGGGGCAATTTGCTCGCGTACCATGGCTTCGTATTCTTTGGCCGTGTTAGTTTCCTTATCCACGAGGTCCCATTTGTTGACTAAAATGACAATTCCCTTACGGTTGCGCTCTGCTAGCCAAAAGATATTCTGAACCTGACCGTCAAAGCCACGTGTAGCATCTAGAACCACCATGACAACATCTGCATGCTCGATCGCACGCACACTTCGCATGACGCTGTAGAACTCTAGATCTTCTTTTACTTTTTTCTTGCGACGTATTCCTGCCGTGTCAATTAAATTAAATTCAAAACCAAAACGATTATACTTTGTATGAATACTATCTCGAGTCGTTCCAGCAATATCAGTTACGATATAGCGGTCTTCACCTATTAACGCATTGATGAAAGAAGACTTCCCAGCATTGGGACGGCCTACCACGGCAAATTTGGGCAGCTCTTCATCGTCTTCTTCAATGGTGTCGGGCAACTTATCTACCAGGGCATCTAGCAAATCACCAGTTCCATTTCCATTGATACTGGAAATAGAGTAATAGTCGCCGAGTCCTAGATTATAAAATTCATAGGCATCTTGTTCACGCTGGTGATTGTCTACTTTATTGACCACAAGCATCACGGGTTTCTTGACGCGACGTACAAGTTTTGCAACGTCTTCATCCATTGCGGTTACTCCATCCTCAGCATTCACCATAAATAGGATCACATCTGCCTCATCTATGGCAAGTTTTACCTGTCTATCGATTTCTGCCTCAAAAACATCATCTGTACCTATCGCATAGCCACCGGTATCGATCAGCGAAAACTCCCGACCGTTCCAGTCACTCTTGCCGTAATGACGATCTCGCGTTACGCCACTCACAGCATCAGTTATCGCTTCCCTACGCTGAATTAATCTATTGAACAGGGTAGATTTCCCTACGTTGGGACGTCCCACGATAGCCACTATACTCATAACCACAATTTAAGGGGGCAAAGGTACTTTATTTTAGGCGGGTAGTGGTTTTCACGTAAAGATGATCGTTTACTTTTTTTGAGTGATAAATTGATTTGAGATTTATTGAGGTGTTACGCTTTCGCGATCCCTATATCTATCGGGACGAGATCACTTAAAACCACCTCTCAATTCATGAGATTTTAGCTAACTAAAATTTATGGCTAAACGATTGTACATGAGCTGCTAATATTTAATTTTGCGCCCAATTTTGCAAAGCTCCTGAAACCAGAACGCCTCCATTTTATTGATGTAATTAGAGCCCTTGCCATCATGTTGATGCTGGAAGGGCACTTTATAGACACGCTTTTAGACCCCACTTACCGCGATACCGGGTGGGTTTATGATGTCTGGAAATATATAAGAGGAATGACTGCTCCCACTTTTTTCACCATCACCGGATTCATTTTTATCTACTTATTGATGAAGGCTCGAGAAAGTGGTAAGGATGCCAAAAGAATTAAAAAGGGCCTGAAAAGGGGCTTGCTACTCATCGCGCTGGGTTACTTGCTGCGAGCGCCATTTCTAAGCTGGATGTTCGGTGACTATAGCAATTACTTCCTAGTAACTGACGTGCTTCATATTTTGGGAGTCTCATTACTGATTTTAATTGCGATCTATAAATTATGTGCGAGTAATTATGGTGCGCTTGCGGCTGTCTCCGTGCTTGGCTGGGCATCGATATTTTTCATGGAGCCGCTGTATCGGGATTTTGATTTCAGCTTTTTGCCACTGGCGATAGCTAATTATTTTACTAAGGTGAATGGATCGATCTTCACGCTATTGCCATGGATAGGCTATGTGTTCTTCGGCGCGGCACTTAGCTATTTATTCCTTGTGTTTGAAACAAGAAAGCATTTTAAAAAATTGTTTGTGGTAGTCGGAGGATCAGCCGCGATTGTATTAATGTTCCTAAGCTCTAAATGGCTCAATGGTATTTATCTATTTACAGATATCTTAATGTTCAAAAGGATTGCTTATTTCAATTATCTATTTCCTAGACTAGGGAATGTTTTATTGCTTTTCACCATTTTATATGGCCTAAATTTTTACATGAATTTTGCTCTACTTTCTAAGATTGGGCAACGTACCTTGTCTATTTATGTTTTTCATTTCATTTTGCTATATGGCAGCTTTACCGGTGTAGGGTTGCGACAGCTCATAGGTCAAACGCTCAACCCTTGGCTAGCAGCAATGGGAGCCATTGGTTTTATTGTTTTTATTTGTTACGCGAGTCTAAATGACTTCGGCAGCAACCATTATATCTATAAGAAATGGAAACGATGGTTAGGCGTTTACTCTTATAAGCTCCATAAAAAGCTAGGTATTCATTAGCTCATTTGAAAAGAGGTATTTCTAGTGTTGGATTTTTTGTTTTTATCTTTGCAATATGTTGTGGATCAAAAATATCGTTCTCTCGCTGCAGTGCTTTTTAGTGCTGGCATCGGGTACCTCGTTTACAGTCTACAAACATTTTTGTCTTTCGGCACTTAAGGATGTCTCGGTCATTCTCCCAGCTGATGATTGTGGAATGGAAGTCATGTCTCGCGATAGCGAGGGTATGTGTGAAGTTTCAAAGATGCCTTGCTGCCATGATGAGCAAGAGCTTATCGACGGGCAGGACACGCTCAAAATCGATATTTCAACTCCTGAGCTTGCTAAGGTCGCCTTTTGTTCAGCGATCAATGTTTATGGTTATAATTTCCAAGCTCCGTCTGTTTCCAGCCAGCTTGCCATTCCTTATCCCAATCCGCCACCTCGACACTCACAACCTTTATTCATTGTATTTGAGCAGATCATAGTGTAGGGATTATTGAACTTCAGTTTTATTCAATAATCTAAATATCTATACACTATGAGAATATACTTTTGGGTGGTTTTTGTGGTTCTCGCTTTCGCGAAAGCGTACCCTCAAGGTCCTCCCATCACAGCAGATAAACCCATCATGCTGGGCGGTAACAGCTTCACGATGAAGACGCTTACCGAAATACGAAACACAGAACGCGGTACAGCAGCTTATGTGCCCGTCATGTTACATTACCTACCTACTTCAAACAGTTTAGTGGCGCTGCACGTGCCTCTAGTAGGTTATGACCTGAAAGATACCAATGGTACTGATCTTGCAGATATGAAGATCATGGGTAAATACCAGTTCTATCGAAAGGATGGAATGGGTAAAACCTTTAGAATGGTGGCAAAGACGCTTCAAACCCTTCCTACAGGAGCTGAGGTAGACCTGGTGGACATTTCCACAGAAAAATACAGTGGGTATTATGGAGTGGTTTCAGGATATGAGACCCTCAAATATGGGATCAGTACAGAAGTAGGCTACAACTGGATGCCAGATGGAACTCTGGATGAGTTCCGTACAAAGCTGGGTTTTGGTTTACCATTACTCAAGCCACAATATCCTAACAAGCAGCTCAACCTCTATTTTGAATATTCCAGTATGTGGTTGCATGAGCGCGACTGGTACCAGTTGCTTTATGCACAAGGTGTCCAGTATGCCATGAAAAACATTACACTAGATATAGCACTACAATTGCCTCTAGTACAAGACGTTTCTGCAGGTCGAGAACTCAATTATTCCTTATTTATAGGAACACGTTACACATTTTAAAATCAAAACATGAAAAAAATAAATAAATACATCTGTTTAATCATCATGATGATTGCAGGTACTACAATTCAGGCACAAGATAATAATAGAGACCTAGTCGAGGTTCAGGTAGACGGTCTAGGCTGTCCTTTCTGCGCTTATGGGCTGGAAAAAAAGTTCAAGGAATTTAAGGGTATAGACGATATCGCCATTGACATTGAAACCGGAGATTTTTCATTTACTTATCCTGCAGATAAAAAAATTGCGATGAAGGCAGTCTTGGATCAAGTGAGTAAGGCTGGGTATACACCTAATGAGGCAAAAATCACCAGAGCTGATGGAGCCGTGGTCACCACAAAAACGGTTGATGAATCCAAAACTATCGACATGATTGAAACTTCCTTCTATGTCAATGGAACTTGTGGGATGTAAATCTAGAATTGAGAAAACCTTACTGGGCTTAGAAGGACTTGCCGTTGCCGAATGGAATAAAGAAAAGAAAGAGGTCACCGTTTTTCATGATCCCAAAATACTGGGTATCGAGAAAATGCAACAATCCCTACTTGCTGTAGGACATGACATAGGCGATGAAATGGCAACTGAAAAGGCTTACAAGAACCTACCACCATGTTGTAAATATAAAAGGGAGGTAAAATGAAATATGTAGCTTTTTCAATGGCCTTGATGCTCTTGGGTTGTAAAGAAAATCAAGAGCAATCGGTTACTCAAGATGTTGCTCCTGAATGGGAATTTTCACGCATCATTACTGTAGAAAGGGTCAATCCCATAGGAATCACAACCTATGACAACACTTTTATTCTAAGCGATGGCGATCATAATAGAATTGTTTATGTAGATAGTATCGGTGCAATCCTTAGAGAAATTCATGGTTTTGATCGACCTATGCATATTGAATACGGTGCGTTTGATGATCAGAAATATCTGTTGATTCCTGAGTACGGGAAAGACAGCGTGGCACAGATGTATGGTAAGCAAAAAACCTATCTAACGGTTAGTGTTTCCATGGACGCTCCCGCGGCGGCTGCCATTTCTCCACAGCACATTGCGATTGCAGACTTCTACAACAATAGGATTATTGTAAAAAGTAAAGATAGCTTGTGGAGTTTTGGTAAAGAAGGAAATGCAGATGGCGAGCTCAACTATCCTACAGATGTTCAAATTTTTGACGATCAAATTTTTGTTGCAGATGCATACAATCACCGTGGGCAGGTTTTTGATCTTAATGGGAAACACTTGGCTACTTTTGCTCAAAATGACTCCTTGAATGCGGCTACGGGTATTTTCAAATCAGAGGGTCAAATCGCCTTAACGGATTTTGAGAATGACCGAGTCATGATTTATTCTAATAATTTTCAGAAAAAGCAAGTTTTAAGTGAAAGCGTTCATAAACCTACCGATGTTTTGATACAAGGCGACAGTTTGCTTTATATTACTAATTATAGAAAAGGTGAGCTCGTAGAGTTTAAAATGAAAAAGTAATTTCAACTGGTTTGCGCTTTCGCGCGGTCCCTGAGCATTTCGGCCAGGCTCAATGACCACGGAGTCGAAGGGAAAGCGTAACAATTAAAGAGCGGTTGAGCTACAAAGGCTTTACCGCTTTTATTTTTCTCGGTCGATAACGTAATCTACCATGAGTTGAAGAGAACTCTTATATTCTGAATCGGGATAAGTATTCAAAATCTTGAGTGCCTCCTCCTTGTACTCATACATCGATTTTACTGCGTAATCTAGCCCGCCGTTTTGCTTAACGTAGGCAATCACCTCCTTGACTCGTTTTTTATCACGATTATGTTTTTTGATGCTGTTGATGAGCCATCTTCTGTTTTTATCACTGGCTGTATTGATGGAGTGGATCAAGGGCAAGGTCATTTTTTGTTCTTTGATGTCGATTCCGGTAGGTTTCCCTATGCGCTCGTTGCCATAATCGAACAAGTCATCTTTAATTTGAAAAGCAATACCGATGAGTTCGCCAAATTTGCGCATCTTCTCCACGTTCTCGCTTTCTGGCGCGATGGCACAGGCACCTAGGCTGCAGCATGCTGCAATAAGCGTAGCGGTCTTCATGCGTATAATATCGTAATACACATCTTCTGTGATGTCGAGGCGTCTGGCTTTCTCAATTTGTAAAAGCTCGCCCTCGCTCATTTCACGTACCGCAACACTTATAATTTGGAGTAGGTCAAAATCTTTATTGTCGATACTCAATAAGAGACCTTTTGAGAGCAGATAGTCGCCTACCAACACGGCGATCTTGTTTTTCCAGAGCGCGTTGATAGAGAAGAAACCACGGCGTTTGAAGCTGTCGTCTACCACATCGTCGTGTACTAAAGTAGCGGTATGGATAAGTTCAATGACGGAGGCTCCACGATATGTACGATCATTTACATGACCTTTTCCTATCATCTTGGCCACGAGAAAAACAAACATGGGCCGCATTTGTTTTCCCTTGCGATTAACGATAAAATGAGTGATCCTATTGAGGAGTGGGATTTTAGACTGCATGGAAAGACTGAACTTTTGTTCAAAAAGTTCCATTTCGTGCGCGATGGGCTGCTTGATCTGCTCCGTTACTTTCACAGGGTAAAGATAAGGCTGGTCTAAATATTAAACGATCAGAAAGCTATAGTATGTTTTGACGTGCTTGATAGTATGGTTGAAATTGAACATTAAAACTCATATTCTGTGAATAACATTTTGATATGCCTAAGATTTGATTAACTTTAGCCACATTTTAAAACAAAAACTATGAAAAAAATTACTTTAGGATTATTTTCCTTTTTAATGGCGTCTATGTCATTTGCTCAAGACACTTGTGCAACTGCTTCAACTCTGGTTGATGGCTCGACGGTTACGGTAGCGATGGTGGATGGTACGGCTCCACAGGGTTGTTTTCAAACTCTTGGAACTGCAGGAGAATGGTATACTTATACTGCAACCTCAGATGGTGTGATAGAGGTATCTTCTGATCTCGCACAAAATGCTGGTGGTGATACCAGGTTTCATATTTACGAAGGTTCTTGTGGAACTTTAACCTGTGTAGGTGGAAGTGATGATATTACTTCCAGCAATTTTCTTTCGACTTTTATACTTCAGGTAAGTGCTGGTACTACCTATTATGTGGCGTGGGATGATCGCTGGGACGATGGTGGTTTTGACTTTACTTTTGATTTTAGAACAGTAAGTTGTACATCAACACCACCTTATAATGAAGATTTTTCAAATGAAGACAATTTCGTGGTATGTATTGAAACCGTTGATGCAGATAATGGCGGTGCAGCATGGCAATATAATGATATTAATGATTTAGATGGTGACGGTACACCTGACGCCCTTATGGCTATTCCAGCTGATGCCACTCAGGTTTCAAAAGATGATTACGTATTTGGAGCTCCCTTGAATCTTCAGGCTAATACCAGTTATGATATCTCTTTTACATATAACAGTTTATTGAACACGGCAGCACCTACTGGAAATGAAAATAACTCTGCTCGTTTCTTGGTTGCTGATGCTCCTACGGCGAGTGCAAATATTACTGAGCTAGGAAATGATCCGGCCATAGTCCAGACTGGTGTCTTTGGAGATACAAATGGTAATGACATTATATCTCAAGCTATTACAACAACGTTTACTTACACTACGACTGCTGCAGAAACAATTCACCCTGCGTTTCATGCTAACACTCCGGTGAATGGTGAGAACATGTGGTTGTTGTTATTCGAAATCAATGTAAGTAGCGGAACTGCGAGTGTAGAAACAACAGATGCTGATTTATTCACCATAAGCCCTAACCCAGCTACTGATCGTTTTCTTGTCAAAACAAATGAGTTAATCGATAGCGTTTCAGTTTATAATATGTTAGGACAAAATGTTGAGGTTTCTTTTAACCAAAACTCTAACGAAGTTAATATTAGTGACTTAAAATCTGGTACTTACTTTATCAAGGCCAGCTCAAATGGTTCTTCTAAAACCATGAAGTTTGTGAAAAACTAAGTTACATTCTTCTATAATACGAAAGCCATCTCAATTACGAGATGGCTTTTTTATTTGGTATTTAATTGAATTATACGCTTTCGCGAAAGCGAAGCCTGTCAATTACTCTTTGTTAGCTAATTGTCCACACGCGGCATCAATATCCTTTCCTCTGCTACGCCGCACATTGACAATAATATTGTTTTTCTCGAGCTGTCGCTCATACATATCGATGGCCTTTTTTGAAGCTTGCTCAAAGCGAGGATCGTCAATAGAGTTGTATTCTATGATATTGACTTTACAGGGGATCAGTTTGCAGAATTTAACGAGTTCGTGAACGTCTTCTTCCGTATCATTGATTCCTTTCCATACCACATATTCATAAGTTACTCGTGACCCGGTCTTGTCATACCAGTATTTAAGCGACTCCTTGATGTCAGCCAACGGAAACTGTTTGTTGAAAGGCATGATTTTTTCCCGCTTCTCATCTATGGCACTATGCAGAGATAAGGCAAGGTGAAACTTAGGCTCTTCATCAGCGAGTTTCTTGATCATTTTAGGCACTCCACTCGTAGATACGGTAATGCGCTTGGGAGACATGTTTAAACCATCTGGACTCGTAATTTTATCAATGGACTTGATAACATTGTTATAGTTCATGAGCGGCTCTCCCATACCCATAAAAACTATGTTTGAAAGCGGTCTGTTGTTGTATAACCTACTTTGCTGGTCTATTGCTACCACCTGATCAAATATCTCGTCAGGATTAAGATTACGCATACGCTTGAGTCTTGCAGTAGCACAGAATTCACAATTCAGGCTACAGCCCACCTGAGAAGAAACACAAGCCGTGGATCGTGTATCTGTAGGAATCATAACAGACTCTACGGTCAGGCCATCGTGGAGTTTCACGGCATTTTTAATAGTCCCATCTGTACTGCGTTGCATTTTGTCTACCCTTATATGGTTGATAACAAAATGCTCTTTCAGGAAGTCTCGAGTTTTCAAAGAAATATTTGTCATGTCTACAAAATCGTGAGCTCCTTTCTTCCACAGCCAGTCGTATACCTGATTGCCTCTGAATGCAGATTCTCCATGAGATTTGAAAAATGACCTCAGTTCCTCTAGGGATAATGATCTTATATCTTTTTGCTTAATATCCAAAAACTTACAAATGAAAAACGCTGCAAAACTAAGGTTTTACAGCGTTCTTTACTTCAATAGAGGTGAACTTATTCTTTAACCACTTTCAAAACAGTTGAAGCATTTTCAGCAATGACTTTAATGAAGTAGACACCGCTTGCATATTGTGATAGATTAATTGCATTAGCGCCTGATACAACCTCTGAAGACATGATCAGTTTTCCAGAAATCGTAAATACACTATACTTTGCATCGCTATCAGTTTCAAGGTTTATGATCCCGCTTGTGGGGTTAGGATAAGCTTGAATGCTAAAAAAATCGATAGACGTTTCACTTGCGGTATCATCGATGGCAAAAAGAGTGGTCTCTGAAGCACCGAATTGTCCCCCAGAAAATATGAGATCATTGTTATCTGTCCGCAATTCATAGCTGCCAGCGCCAAATCCACAACACACGCCATCAGAGGCTGAATCAAATATGATAAATTCATAACACTCACCAACAACTATCGGTAGTGCCTCAGTATTACTCGTATTGTTGGCGTAGAAATTTTGTGGCCTGGAAGCAATAAGATTTCCGTTTGAATCACTAAACGTCCAAGATGTTTCTCTAGCAAATCGATCTGTAAGTATGTTGAAATTAACAAAAGAGTTTGCATCGTAACTATCTAGCCTGCTGAAGGAAATAGATTGTTGATCATTTGAAGTATTCTGATCTTGGGTGTTGTTGATGCTTACTATGTCCAGCGTTATGCTTTGGGTGCCGGAACCTGCAACATAAGTAGGTAGGTTAAATGTATCTGACTGGCCTGTAGCAACATTACCAGAATAATTGATAGTGCCTGAAACTCCATTTGAGTACGTATAATTAATTACTGCAGAGGTTATAACATTTGTTCCTTCATTTTCAATGACTCCTATAGGATCTACTGAGCTACCGCATAGTTCTGTATCCACTCCATTAATTTCCAAACTCGCATCTACAGCAAACACCTGTGCGGCAGGAAAACGATCAACAGTAGTTACGCCAGAATTATTTGGATCTAGCCAATCTCTCAATCTTCTGTTAGAGCTGTTGCCAAAATTCCAGGCAACATTAAATCTCCCATACCAGTCCTCTGCTCCATTATCATTAGTTCCAGAACATGCGGCAAATCCTCCAGAAAGCACACCTATTATGCGACCCTGTTCATCAAATAAAGGAGATCCTGATGATCCGGGTTCAGTCACCCCTAAGTCCCAATCAAATATTCTCCAAAATTGAGTCGTACTATTACCGTTGAAACTCCGGACGAAGTTCTGCGGAGGTATGTTGTCCAAACATACCTTTTGAATATCGCCGTCGGGATGATGAATACCGAAACTGAGCGGCGCAGCAGAGGTTGTCCTGTCCCATCCAGCCCAAACAACATCTGGGTTACTATTAAAAAAAGCAGCATCTGTAATTCTTAAGAGGGCTGTATCTGCCTCGCTATCATTCATCAAAAGAGTTGCTCCAGAAGCTGTCTGTATAAATGGACCATTTTGGCTAGGACTTCCTGATGCACATTGTGGGTTAGGACTTCTCCAATTGAATCTGAAAGCCCATTGGTTAACATTTGTAACTACTGCGTTGCCACTTGCAAGACAATGGTTTGCGGTCAAAAAGAGTGGGGCACCATCATTACGGGTATTATTTACCAAGGCGCCAGTACATATACCGGATCCCACAACGATCATCGCTACACTTTTCTTGACATCTTCTTTTACATCATCTATTCCAAATGGATCACTTCCTGAGGGAGTTATATCACAATCAACATCGTAATTACAGCGACCACTTGTATTTAAGGCTTTTTGGCCTTCATCATAATCATAAAGTCCTCTATATCCATGTACTATAGAACCTATGCCAAGTTTACTTTGTCCCAAGACTGGAGCAGGTTCAAAAAATTCAACCATAATGATATCAGAGTTCAATGGCCAGGTTCCCAAAACTTCAGCTTCATTATTTTGACCATCAGTATACAGCTTTGATATTTTTGAGCCGTCTGGAGAGAATATCCTTACCCAGGCTCCGGGTGCGAGATAATACCAGTCAAATAAAACGTTCAAGGACTTTGCACCCGCCGACTCGATTTGAACACGCCATAGTCTATCTCCGTTGGGTAGTTCAATGGTCTCTCCAGAATTTTGAGGATCAATATCTCTCATGAATTCGTACCCATATCTCCACGGAATGCTTTTATCCAAATCATTTACTGCATCCTCCTTTTGTAGTCGTTCAAGGGGTATTTCTCCGAGAACTACTTTCTCAGCGTTATATTCTTCTTTCAGTTTTAAGCTGAAGGGTAGCGGGCCGTCGGAATAGTTCTGTCCTGATAGTAGACTTGTTACCAAAATTGTTAATCCTGAAAGTAAAAATCTAATTCTCATAAAATAAATTCAAATAAAAAAAGCCCCTAAATGTAAACATTTAAGGGCTAGAAATAAATTTTGCTGCGACTTAATCTATTATCAGCATGGCATCGCCATACGTACTGAAATTGTATTCTTCCTTGATACCCAGATCATAGGCTTTCTTTAAGAAGTCATATCCAGCAAAAGCCGCTGCCTGCATCATGAGAGTAGACTTAGGGGGATGAAAATTTGTAATCATCGCATCTGCAATTGCAAACTCATAGCTAGGAAAGATGAACTTATTAGTCCATCCTTCATAGGGATTCAAATGACCATCACTACTCACACTGCTTTCCATGGTTCTCATGGTCGTAGTTCCCACCACGCAAACCTTTTTCTTGTTATCAATAGCTTTATTCACGATATCGCAGGTTTCTTGTGTAATAAAAGCCTGCTCGCTGTCCATTTTGTGCTTGCTTAGGTCTTCCACTTCTACAGGTGCAAAAGTTCCCAGACCTATATGCATGGTTACAGAAGTGCGTTTGACACCTTTGATTTCCATGCGCTTCAATAAGTGCTTTGAAAAGTGAAGTCCTGCGATGGGAGCTGCCACGGCGCCCTCGTTCTGAGCAAAAATGGTTTGATAACGCTCCTCATCATCTTCTTCAACCTCGCGTTCCAATTCTTTAGGAAGTGGTGTTTCTCCTAGATCATTGAGTGCTTTCCTGAACTCCTCATAACTTCCATCATATAAGAATCTCAAAGTTCTTCCTCTGGATGTAGTGTTGTCGATGACCTCTGCAACGAGGCTTTCATCCTCGCCAAAATATAGTTTGTTCCCTATACGTATTTTACGAGCTGGATCTACGAGAACGTCCCATAACTTTGTTGTGGGGTTTAGTTCACGTAAGAGGAATACCTCAATACGTGCGTTAGTTTTCTCCTTATTTCCATAAAGTCGGGCAGGGAAAACCTTAGTATCGTTCATCACAAAAACATCGTCCTCTTCAAAATAATCAAGGACATCCTTGAACATTTTGTGCTCAATTTCGCCCGTCTTACGGTGCAAGACCATAAGTTTTGACTCGTCTCGATTTAGCGGCGGATGTTTGGCAATACGCTCCTCTGGAAGGTCAAAGCCGAACTGTGATAGTTTCATTCAGTATTATTTGTGATAAGGGGCAAAGATACAATTCTGACATAGGGGTTGTCAAGTCTTTTCACGTTTTATATGACAGAAATCCCTACGCCGTAGCATTTTAGGTCTTCCCAGAATTGCGTATAGCTTTTAGAAACCACTCCCGCATCTTTGATTATGATCGATCCGCGCAAACACAGCGGTGCAAATGCCATTGCCATTCTATGATCATGAAACGTGTCCACAACCACCTCTTTCTTGAAGCTCTGCGAGGGGTCGATACGCATCTTGATATCGTTGTTGCTTGTAAAGATCTCGCTTTCGCGAAAGCGGGAACCCACCATCTTCATCGCCTCAATACGATCTGTTTCCTTGACTTTGAGTGTATGCAAGCCCGTGAAATGGGTGTCGATTCCAAGACCTAGGCAGGTGGCAAAAACGGTTTGCGCCTGATCGGGAATATCGGTAAAATCGAGTTGCAACAATCTTGGAAGCTCGACAGTAGTTTTTTTAAGGGTGATGGTCGTAGCTTCATAGCTAGTTTCTACGCCCAGTTCCCTATAAACCTCAGCTATTTGGGAATCGCCTTGCAGCGACGGCTTTTTAAAATGCTTCAAACTCATCTCAAACCCTGGCTGTTGAAGTGCGGTCCAGCTGTACCAGTAGCCTGCGCTGCTCCAGTCAGACTCTACGGTGTAGGAGGATTTTGAGAGATTATCTGTGGGATGCACCTTGATGCTGGTCCAGTTTCCATTGTCTGACCAGGTCACGTGAAAACCTAAATCCTCGAGCATGCGACACGTCATTTTCAGGTATGGGGCTGAGGTGAGGTTCTCTATTTCAAGGCCCAGTCCATTTTCAAGTGAAGTCCCGGTCAATAACAAAGCGGTCAAAAACTGACTGGAAACGCTGCCGTCTATTTTGAGATTTTTGCTTTCTAATTTTTTTCCTTTAATCAGTAGTGGAGGGAAGCCCTCTACCTCTTGATAGCTGATAGTCGCGCCTAATTCTCTCAGGGCATCGACCAAAATACCTATAGGGCGCTGTTTCATGCGATCGCTACCGGTCAGAATCACCTCTTTGCCAGGCTGTGCCGCATAATATGCCGTGCCAAATCGCATGGAAGTACCTGCGTGACCTATATCTAGAATGCGATCCCTACTGTTCAACACTTGATTCAAATATCGCGTGTCGTCACTTGTGGAAAGGTTCTCAATCTCGATGGACTCAAAGAGCTTTTTAAGGATCAACAGGCGGTTGCTCTCGCTTTTTGAGCCGCTCAAGGTGAGGTGTATGGGGTCTAGATCTTGTTGAGGATCATGGTAGTCCAGCTTTAAATCCATGATCACTTCAGTTTTTCATTGTTGTGGTGGCGGTCGTGATCTCTCTCTGTTTTGAGTTGAAGTTTTTTGGCAAATGCGCTTTCCAGATCTGTTCCAGTTTGATTTGCAAGGCACAGAACCACAAACATGACGTCAGCGAGTTCTTCACCCAGATCTTTGCTTTTATCACTTTCCTTCTCACTTTGCTCACCATAGCGTCTGGCGATGATGCGGGCAACTTCACCCACTTCTTCAGTAAGTTGGGCCATATTAGTGAGCTCGTTAAAATATCTGACTCCGTGATTCTTGATCCAGTCGTCTACTTGTTTTTGTGAATCTTTTAGGCTCATTATTCTTTATCTTTTGAATCTATAACTATGGTAACCGGCCCATCATTGACCAATTCTATCTGCATGTCTGCTCCAAATTTTCCAGTTGCTACCTTTCCATTTCGATTTTGTGTGGTTCCTGAGCTGCGGTTGCTGAGCATTTCGGCTTCGCTCAATGACCACGTAGACGAAGCGTGCTTTCGCGCGGTCCCTGAGCGGACTCGAAGGGAAAGCGTATCCACAAAAAGCTCATACAATGGTATCGCAACTTCTGGACGTGCAGCATGGATGTAGCTGGGTCGGTTTCCCTTTTTGGTACTGGCGTGAAGCGTGAATTGAGAAACGACCAGCGCCGCACCGTCTATGTCGGTTAAGGATAAATTCATTTTGCCATCTGCGTCGTTGAAAATTCTCATCTGGACCACCTTGTTGACCAGCCATTCCGCATCTTCTTCTGTATCGTCATGGGTAATTCCCACGAGAATAAGCAAGCCTTCCTGAATGGATGAATAGACCTGGCCGTCGATCGTAACACTCGCGCTTTTAACCCTTTGAATCACTAATCTCATAAATGCGCACGGTGTTTGTCAGCTCTGTAATTCTCATCTTCATCATTGATAAGCTGCAAATAGCTTTCATAGCGGGAATAGGCAATTTCACCATTTTCTACAGCTTCTTTTACAGCACATTTAGGCTCTTCCAGATGGAGGCAGTTATGAAATTTACAATCTTGCTTGCGCTCAAAGATCTCCGGGAAGTAGTCGCCCACTTCTTCTTTTTCCATATCGACCACGCCAAAACCCTTGATTCCTGGCGTGTCGATCAATCGGGCATCAAACTCCAGGTCAAACATCTCGGCAAAAGTCGTGGTATGCTGCCCTTGTTTGTGCTGGTCGCTTATTTCTTTGGTTTTCAATTCCAGTCCAGGCTGTACGGCATTGGCCAGCGTGCTTTTTCCTGCACCGCTGTGACCGCTGAACATACTGGTCTTACCGATCATTTTCTCCTTGATCTGATGGACGTTCTTACCGGTCTCTGCACTTATGGCCACGCAATCATAGCCTATGTTTTTATAGAGGTGCATCATTATGCGCACGGCATCCAGCTCCGTCATTTGGGTGACTTCTTCTCCCGTCTCGGGATCGATGAGGATCTCGCCGGGTTCATCGTTATAAGTATCTACTTTGTTAAAGACTAGAACCACGGGAATGTGATAAGCCTCTGCAGTTACCAGAAAACGATCGATGAATGAAGTAAATGTAGGCGGATTATTGATCGTGACCAGCAAAAACACCTGATCAATATTTGCCGCGATTATATGGGTCTGTTTGGACAGATTGACTGATTTGCGCACGATGTAATTATCGCGTTCTTTGATCTCATCGATGACCCCTATTTCCTCATCGCCTTTTTTTTCGAGTGAAAATTGAACTTGGTCCCCTACGGCAACAGGATTAGTGCTTTTGATTCCCTTGAGTCTGAACTTTCCTTTAATGCGACAGGAGTAAAATTTGCCGTCATTACCTTTTACCTCATACCAGCTGCCTGTAGATCTGTAAACGGTTCCTGTCATAAAAAGAAAAAGATTTTTGGTAAAGGTATTGTATAAACCTGATAGGTCTGCCGTCTATACAGCCTTATCGTTTTTAAATATATCTCAAACTTATTGAGATAGCCCTACCACCGAATTATCTTTGCCGCGCATGGATTTCACAAAGATTCTCGAGCAGTTTGAACATTTACCCCAAACTGAACAATTATATGATCTGGTTGCTAAGGATCAGGGTTTTAATGCAGTAGCCGGACTTCAAGGGAGTGCGATTTCTACCGTCATGTGCGCCGCTTTTAAACAAGCCCATAGGCCTTTTTTAATCATCGCAAATGACAAGGAAGAGGCAGCGTTTCATCTCAACGATCTGGAGCGCATGATCGGTGAGGATCGCGTGCTCTTTTATCCCGGTAGTTATCGACGTCCCTATCAGATCGAGGAAACTGATAATGCAAACGTTTTGCTCCGGGCCGAGGTGCTCAACCGCATCAACTCGCGCAAGAAACCGGCGATCATTGTCACTTATCCTGATGCGCTTTTTGAAAAGGTGGTCACGCGCAAAGAGCTGGAAAAGAACACGCTCAAGATCAATGTGGGTGACCAGATCAGCATCGATTTTGCAAACGAGGTGCTCTTTGAATACAAGTTTAAAAGAGTGGATTTTGTCTCTGAACCTGGCGAATTTTCCCTGCGCGGCGGTATCCTCGATGTGTATTCCTTTTCAAATGACGAGCCTTATCGCATTGAGTTTTTTGGAAATGAGATTGATTCTATCAGGGTTTTTGATGTAGAAACCCAGCTTTCCAAGGATCAGGTCAAAAAAATCTCCATCATCCCAAATGTCGAGCACAAAAAATCAGAAGAATCTCGAGAGAGCTTTTTGAAATACTTGTCTTCAAAGACGGTCGTTTTTTCCATGAACCTGGAAATGATGTGGGGGCGTATGGATTCGCTTTTCGCGAAAGCGGAACAAGCATACAATAAATTGCAGGGAGAAATACGTCAACTCACCCCATCAGAGATTTTTGCCGATGCCACGTTACTCAGAGAGCAGCTCAAGGATTTCAATTTCTTTGAATTTGTAAACGCGCAAGGTACGATTGATTACAGCACGGCTCCACAACCTTCTTTCAATAAGCAATTTGACCTATTGATCGAGAATTTGCGCGAGAACGCAGAGAAAGGCTACGAAAATTACATTTTTTGTAGCACCGATCAGCAGGCGCGCAGGTTCAGGGATATTTTTAGGGACATGGACGCACAGGTGGCGTACAAGACGATCACCATGCCGCTGTATCGTGGATTTATAAGCCACGATCTCAAACTGGTGTGTTATACCGACCACGAGATCTTCCAGCGCTACCACAAGTTCCACCTTAAGAACGGCTACGCAAAAAAACAGGCGCTCACGCTCAAGGAACTGAACACGCTGGAAATAGGCGATTACGTGACGCATATCGATCACGGTATCGGGAAATTTGGCGGTCTTCAAAAAATTGACGTGAACGGCCAGAAGCAGGAGGCCATCAAATTGATCTATGGCGAGCGCGACATTTTATACGTGAGCATCCACTCGCTGCACAAGATCACACGTTATGCGGGCAAGGATTCCAAACCACCCAAGATCTATAAACTGGGCAGTCCCGCCTGGAAAAAACTAAAGGCCAAAACCAAGAAAAAGGTCAAGGAACTTGCGTTTGATTTGATTCAGCTTTACGCTAAACGCCGCTCTCAAAAGGGATTTCAGTACGCGCCTGATGGTTACCTGCAGGATGAACTGGAAGCCAGCTTTATCTATGAGGACACTCCTGATCAAAGCTCTGCGACCGAGGCGGTGAAAAAAGACATGGAAAGCGATCGCCCCATGGATCGTCTGGTATGTGGTGATGTGGGATTTGGTAAGACTGAGGTAGCAATACGCGCGGCTTTTAAAGCAGCCGTAAACGGCAAACAAGTCGCGGTTCTTGTTCCCACGACCATTCTCGCCTTTCAACATGCCAAAACCTTTAAAGAACGACTCGCAGATCTGCCCGTGCGCGTGGACTATTTGAACCGATTCCGTACCGCTAAAGAACGTCGAGGCGTACTGGAAGATCTGGAAAGTGGAGCAATCGACATTATCATCGGGACGCACCAGCTAGTCAATAAATCGGTCAAGTTCAAAGATTTGGGGCTGTTGATAATTGATGAGGAGCAAAAATTTGGCGTTTCTGTTAAGGACAAGCTCAAGACCTTGCGAGCAAATGTGGATACGTTGACACTCACGGCAACGCCTATACCTAGAACATTGCAATTCTCGCTCATGGCCGCACGCGATCTAAGCGTGATCAAGACGCCACCGCCCAACCGCCATCCCGTGGAAACTAAAGTCGTGCGATTCAGCGAGGAGATCATCCGTGATGCGGTGAGTTATGAGATCTCGCGTGGTGGACAGGTGTTTTTTGTGCACAACCGCATTGAGAACATCAAAGAAGTCGCCGGCATGATCCAGCGATCCGTTCCAGATGCCAAAATCGGGATCGGTCACGGGCAGATGGACGGGAAGAAGCTGGAAGAATTAATGCTCGCCTTCATCAACGGTGAGTTTGACGTATTGGTCTCCACAACAATAATTGAAAGCGGACTGGACGTCCCAAATGCCAATACCATTTTTATCAACAATGCCAATAACTTTGGCCTTTCAGATCTGCACCAGATGCGTGGTAGGGTAGGGCGCAGCAACAAAAAAGCGTTCTGTTACTTTATCACGCCTCCCTATGATGTGATGACCGATGAAGCGAGAAAACGCATTCAAGCTTTAGAAACTTTCTCTGAATTGGGCAGCGGTTTTAACATCGCGATGAAAGATCTTGAGATACGTGGTAGTGGTGATATTTTGGGTGGTGAACAAAGCGGATTCATCAACGAGATCGGTTTTGACACCTATCAAAAAATCCTCGCCGAGGCCATCGACGAACTCAAAGAAAACGAGTTTGCCGAACTCTACGAGCAGGATGAGGAAAAACCCCACGTGACCGAAGTCAACATTGATAGCGATTTTGAACTTTTGTTCCCAGATGATTATATCAATTCGATAACCGAGCGACTCGCGCTGTACTCAAAATTGAACGAGATTGAGGATGAAAAGGGACTGGAAGCCTATAGAAAAGAGCTGGAAGACCGTTTTGGCGAGCTGCCCGACGAGGCCGAGGATCTCCTGACCAGCGTGCGCATCAAGTGGCTGGCCACGTCAATTGGTTTAGAAAAGATCGTCATGAAACAAGGCCGATTTATAGGCTATTTTGTGGCAGACCAGCAGAGCAAATTTTATCAGAGCGAGAGTTTTTCGCGAGTCCTTAAAGCTGTCCAGAACAATCCTGGCAAGCTCAAGATGAAGGAAAAACAGACCCGCGCCGGTTTGAGGTTGCTGCTGACTGCTGAGAATGTGAAAAACGTGGATCGGGTGTATGAGATTTTAAAGGTGGTGGCGCCGATGGAAGAAAAAGCCACATCATAGATTCCGAAAGAATCCCTGAGTATGGGAGATCAAAAATTAGAAATACCTACCCGCAAAATTATCCACGTGGACATGGATGCCTTTTACGCATCTGTAGAGCAGCGGGATCATCCTGAGTTGAAAGGCAAACCTATTGCTGTGGGCGGTAGCAGCAAGCGCGGCGTGGTTGCGGCAGCTAGCTACGAGGCCAGAAAATACGGTGTGCGCAGCGCGATGCCCAGCGTCACCGCAAGCCGTTTGTGTCCCGATCTGATATTTGTTAAGCACCGTTTTGAGGTGTATCGCGAGGTCTCGCACCAGATCCGCGAGATATTCCACGATTATACCGATCTGGTAGAACCGCTATCGCTGGACGAAGCATACTTGGACGTTACCCAAAACAACTACGACTACCCCAGCGCGACCGTCATCGCCTACGACATACGCCGGCGTATTTACGAAGAGACGGGACTTACCGCCAGCGCGGGCATTTCCATCAACAAGTTTATCGCAAAGGTCGCTAGCGATTACAACAAGCCCAATGGTCAGAAAACCATCACGCCAGATGAGGTAAATAAGTTTCTGAAAGAACTCGAGATCCGAAAATTTCACGGTATCGGTAAGGTGACGGCCGAAAAGATGTACCAGCTTGGAATTTTTAAAGGAAACGATCTCAAGCAGCAGTCGGTCGAGTTTCTCGTGAAGCATTTTGGCAAGAGTGGTGCGCATTATTACAATATCGTACGCGGTATTCACAACAGTCCGGTAAAGCCCAACCGCACCCGCAAATCCCTGGGAGCCGAGCGTACTTTTTCTGAGAATATCTCCAGCGAACTCTTCATGAAGGAACGACTGGAACAGATCGCCGAAGAGATTGAAAAACGCCTCTCAAAAACCGAGATTGCCGGTAAAACGGTCACGCTCAAGATCAAATACCGCGACTTCAAGACCCAAACCCGCAGCAAGACCTTAAATGAATTCATCCATAAAAAAAAGGATATTCTCAAAATTGCCGTGCAGCTCATGGAACAGGAACGCTTTCGCGAAAGCGTACGACTCCTAGGCATCACCCTTAGCAATCTCAATAACGAAAAAACCGAGGAAGAAGAGCAGGTCGAGGTACAGCTTGGGTTTGGGTTTTAGAAAATGACTTTTTCTCTAAGTATTGTAATCAATTCAGGGTCATAATATTTGTAAACATCTGGAATATTCAGAACATCCATTTTTGAAAAGTATTTTGAGCCAGTATGATTTCTAATCTGATCCAGATGCTTCTTTTCCATGACATAGACTTTATCTGCCCATTGTAGCAACTCTTCGGTCAGTTCGACCGTGCCTTCTTTTCTGCAAATTTTCAGATTGGTACCAGCACTCAAAAAATACATCGTGGGATACTTCGCTGAAAAATAGTCCTCTGCTGTTTTTGATCGTTGCTTGTTTGCTGAACAAACGAATAGGATTTTCATGTAATTCAAAATACAAAATCTGTATTCAGTAAAAAAAACTGAGTTTGACTTTTTGGTACCACTTCGTAGCAAACCGAAAAATAGGCAACCGCAACTTTAAAATCTACCGCGTGGAAGTCGCCGACTTTATGATCAAAGAACTAGAGCAAAATAAATGGGTGCTGAAGTATCCTACGCTGGGGTATGGGTTGAACTATAATAGAGCATTGTGCGAAACTTTTTTGTCCTGAAGACTGGATTTGATCTAGCACATTTGTTTAGAATTTTTCTGAGGCAAATTCAATGGCTGTAAAAGGCAAGATATGCATAATGACTAGTTCTAGAACTGTTTTGCAGCTTTAATGTTGTTATTGTCTTTTGTTTATATTAACTATGCGAAGTGAATTATAATCTATTTAGATGGGCGGGAAGTAAGAAAAAAATCATACCGCGCTTGAGAGAGTTTTGGTCTGATTCTTACGACGGATATTACGAGCCGTTTGTTGGCTCAGGTCAATTGTTTTTTGATCTCAATGTGGAATACGGATCAATAAATGATCTAAATAGCAACCTGATAAATACGTATAAATATGTTAGAGATTATCCTAAGGAACTCAGCAGATTAACGAATTTACTGCCCAGGGGCGAGGCGAGTTATTATCATATCCGCAGTTTATATAATGAACATGAAAACTTTAGCTTGACCAAAGCTTCATATTTCCTATTTTTAAATAGGTTTTGTTTTAACGGTTTATATCGAACAAATAAAAAGGGGGAGTTCAATGTCCCATATGGACATTGCAGAACCGGGCGTCTTCCAACTGAGAGTGAACTTCTGAAATTGAGTCGGCACCTGAGCAAAGTAAACCTGGTCAGTACAGATTTTGAAGTATTTATTAGCGAAAATTTGAAAAGTAACAGCTTGTACTATCTGGATCCACCATTTGCACAAAAGAATAAGGAGATTTTCACTCAGTACACTCCGTGGGATTTTGGGATGTCAGATTTAAGCAGGGTTTTTGATTGCTTAAAAAGTATAGATGAAGCTGAGTCTAAATTTGTTTTCAGCTATGCTTATTCAGAGGAGGTTATGGAGCTGCTAAGCTGCGAAAACTACAAGATTGAAACAGTAAATGTAGTCCGTAATATATCTGGATTTAAGAGAAAAAAGCAGGCAATCGCTAAAGAAATAATTGTGTATAATTAATGAGAATAGGAGTTTTTAGCGATTTTCATATTACGCCTGGTTCAAGTAACACAACCTCGTTTTTAGACAGAAGCAATAAAGAACGTCCTGTCGAACAAGATCACTTGGCATCCTTGGATAAATTCATAAAAGAAAGAGATTTAAGGTTAGATGTGATTTTAGTTCCTGGTGACTATGGTGATTTGAGCAACAAAAAAGGGTTTTGCAAGGCTCTAAAAATAATTGGAAATATTGCGAACAAAACTGACTGCGAGCACGTTTTTTGTACAGTTGGAAATCACGATATCACAATCGCTAAAGACAACCCGTTAAGTTTGTTTCAAGGACTACAATCTAAAATTCCTAATGCTAATTCAAACAACGACTCGTTTTACAAAAATGGATTTCAATGTTATCACATTCCTGACCATTCGTGCAATGTGTTAGTGATAAATTCAATGTTCAATTACCAAAATGAATCTGATCTAAAGCATGGAAACTTGAGTAATACTCAGCTAGGTTTATTGAAAAGTAGTTTAGATAATTTAACCAAGTCTGATATAAATATTTGTTTACTTCATCACCCTCCTTATCCACACGAATACTATTCTAGTAATTCTAATGATTTTTTGAATAATGGAACCATATTAGTTGAGATTCTAGAAGAACACAGATTTCAATTAATTGTACACGGGCATAAACATGAGTCAAGAATTAAATTTACCGCCTCACCAATTTGCCAAGGCGTGATTTTTTCTGCAGCGAGCTTCAGCATAATTCCAGCAAAAGAAGGAATTCCGGGATCTTATAATGCTTTTCATATAATTGACATTGAAAAAACTTCTGACCCAGAATGTGATTTTCATGGTAGTATTGAAAGCTTGCAATTCGTTCTAACGAAAGGATGGTTGCCTCTACTCAGTAGAGATTTATTACCTAAAGAATACTTTGGGTGTAATTTGCCAGGTAAGTTTTTGGCAGTCGGAATCTGTGATCATATGAGAGAGTTGGCTACAGTAGAATTTCAAGTTGAAAAAAGCTGGAACGAACTCACTAGAAGATTCCCATATTTGAAGTTTTTACCCTCAAATCAACATAAATTGCTTACATCGTCCATTGATAGTCAGTCCGGATTTAAGGTTGAATATGAAGCGGTACATGGTACAATAGAAAGTATAATTTATACTGAGCCAGAATGAGTCTATTTGAAAATTTCAACGCAAAGAATACAACACCCATTAAGGTGGCTAAGACTTTTATAGCTCCTAATGAATTTTATGATATAGCGAAACTAAATCATACACTTGTATTAGGGCCGCGAGGATGTGGTAAAACCACCTTGTTTAAAATGCTTACACCTGAAGCATTAGATGGTTGGAATGCTAAAGAATCTCGTAAGGCAGAGTTGTCTAGAAAAAAGTTCATAGGAATTTATATTCCTTCCGATGAAGTATATAATGAACAATTTAGATGGCTTGGTGACGGTATTGATGAGGAGGCAAATTTTACATTATTAAGAGCAGTTTTTTCTAATAATGTTTTTTTAGCACTATTAGATACCTTGTCTTATCTGAAAAAAAATCAATACATCAAAAATCCTGTCTTCTGGGTTGATCTCTCTCGAGATATTATTCGAACTCTCAGACTTTCAGTTGACACAGCACCAAACTTGAATTCAATCCGTAGATCTTTATTAGATCGTTACATTGAGTTTAATATAGCTGGGAGTAGATTAAAATCAGGACAAGACTACTCTTCACCTGAATATTTTTCAATTGATTTTTTTACGGCAATTAGGAACGTTTGTACATTATTCAAATCTACAGAAACGGACTACGGCAATGTTACATGGATGTTATTGTTTGACGAGTGTGAGCTACTGCCTGATGAAATTTTTCAATCGTTACTCCAAAGAATAAGAGCAATTCCACCAGGTTTTGTTTTCAAACTAAGCGCCGCTCCACTTGCTACTTTGAAAATTGAGATAGAAAACGCAGGGGAATATGCCCCTCGACACAATGATGATTACGAGACCGTGTTGTTATGGCCGAGCATTGCAAAAGATAACTTCAGATTTAAGACCTTTATTCAAAAACTAGCAAACCGCAAACTACACAGTTTTTTCATCGAAAATTATGATTTACATACTGATCGTAAAACAATTTTGGATCAAGTGTTTGGATCCTTTACAAATTACGATTCGCTGAAAGATCAGATTTCTATTCATCCTGATCATCCTGGTAAAAAGTTCTCGGAATTAGTAGATAAAGAAAGTTTAGCCTATGGAATAAATTCTATTGAATTTTTAGCTATCAAAGAATATGCGTTCATAGATAGCGCATTCGAACGCTTCATTATTCAAAAAAATATTAATCCCAGAGAGCCTATATTTTCAGTCAAGCAAAGAAATCAGTTTATAAGAAAGGTGTTTCCATATATACTGCTTAGACTTTGCATTTTGAAAAGAAAAATCTCTGAAGATGGAGTTGTCGAATTGAAAGAATTTGACGGAAACGAAGTCCCAAAATATTACTATGGTAGTCAAACGCTAGTGTCAATTGTTGATGGAAACCCTAGACATCTAATAGGTTTGCTGAATCAATTTGAGCCCTTTTTTAAAGCAGAAATTGCCAATAATGGTATTTTAATCAACGAAATCAAATATAATATTCAGTATGATATCTATATAAAGACTGCCAAGAGACTTTTGTATAAATGTAAAGGAACACCAATATATAATTCCAGGTCAAAAACTGCCAATACTGAAGATTTAACACATCTTCATCAACTAATAATTGATTTAGGAAATGAGCTTAAGAAGAAAGCGCTTTATTCTGATCTGAAATCCGGAGACATCTCTACAACTTTTTCCATTCCAGAGCAAAGCATTGATACGGTAAAAGTTATCGAGAATCAATTGAAAGGTGGTTCGTTTATAGGAGCGCTCGTTGGACTAAAAATGAATAAAGGAGGTTATGACCCTTTGAAAATTGATCTAAAAGATCAAGAATTCAGACTAGCTTATTTGTTTTCTCCTTTCTTCAAAATTCCTCTCAGGCAAGGTAAGTCTTTCACGCTAACCGAGGTTTTTATAAATGAGACTTTGGAGAACAACTCACAATATAAACTCTTTGATGAATAATATAAGGAACATATATTTTTCTGAATCTAAAAAAGTTGATTTAAAAAATATCGATCTTTTTATAACCAGTCTTGGTGTAGAGAGTAGGACTCAGCGATTAATAAATGACGTAATTCAAGACGCATCAGATTGTGAGAAGCTAGCTTTTCAATATTCAGATAACTCAAAGTTTTACGATTCAGAAAGGACTAAATATTTAAAATCAAATGACTTCAGAATTATAGAGTGTTCAGAGAACGAGAATAGAGAAATCATAGATTCCTTAGGGGATATTTTAACCAATTCAAATTCAAACCGCGTGCTGATAGATTACTCGTCGATGAATAAGCTCTGGATAAGAGCAATGATTTGTTCATTAGATACCTACAGCGCTCAACTACCTCAACTTAATTGCATCTGGGCTTATACTCCAGCTATCTATAAAAAATTTCCTTTGAGCGCTTCTAATTACTCGATTCAGTTTATGGATGGAATTGGTGAGATTCAAGATCCAAGAAGACCGTGTTCTCTTATTTCAAGTTTAGGGATTGAATATGGAAGGGCTCTCGGTGTTCAGCAATATCTTCAAGTCAGTTCTGAAGATTGCTATGCTTTTATGACAGACAATGAACATCATTCAGATTATTATGACGATTGTCGTGAAGCAAACCAAATATTCCTAGAATCGATTTCTTCAGAAAGGATAATTGAATATACATTTCAAGATTTGAATCTGATTAATTTCCAACTAAATGATCTGATTCTAAGACTCAATGAAAATGAGTATAGAGTAATAATCGATTCTAGTGGTCCAAAACCATTTTCTTTGTGTTGTTTGTTCTTACCTGAAGTCAGTTCTGCTTTTTCTATAATTAGAAGTAGACCTGTAAGTTCAGAGCGTTCATATCACGATCGAATAGCTGATTACAATAAAGATTATGTGTTATGTAAGGTTGTTTATCAAATCAACAAACCTTTATGACTATTTCCTAGGAATAAGGTTACCATATTAGTCCTAGTGATGTTAGTAAAGACCCATTTAATTCTCATTTCAGAATCTAAATTGATTTTTAGATTGGTTTCAAATGACCTACGTTTTCCGATTGTAAACTCACCAAACCCCCACACCTTACAAAATGGTCATTTCTACACTTCTTTTGGTTACGCCGTAGGACCACTATCGTCGGACATTTGTACCATCAAATAGCAAGAACACTAATTAAACAGCTATAAAAAATGGAAAATCCGACAAAAAAAACATGAAAATGGTTACAACGTTCCGGCATCTTTGCCGGGCTGGTAGCCATCGCAGCCGTGATCGTCGCCATGACAACCACCAGCGAAAACACAGCAACCATAGAGCAACCCGCACCGCAGTTGCTGGCCGTTAAGGTGGCGCAGCCCGTCTTTGAAGAAATCACCGAGTGGGATTTTCAAAAGAAAAAGGCTGACGGATATGTCAGTCTGAGCTTGTCAAAGACAGGATAGATCGAGATGTAGACCCCATTCAAATAGTGCCTTTATCCTTAAAGAAAACAGGTAGCAAAATCCTAAAAATCCGTTTGCTCCACCTCCCATCCAGCAAGCTTGGCTCCTGCATCGTAAGCCGATTGCATAAAGTTGAGCAAACTTTGTTTTGGATCGCTATTTTCAAGCAGATCATGGTAAGATAGATAGGCCATGGGACTGCCATTGCTATTCACCCAGCTGGAAGTATCGGGCTGTAGTTTTTCTTGATCTATTCCATCAGGTGATGGATAAGTGTAACTGTAAAAAGCAGGCTCTCGTACCTGATCATCACCCGCCCAAAAGCCAAAACTGATCACCTCGTGACTGTAGGCTTCCTTATCGGCTTGGTTAGCATCGGGCATTTCTGGTCCACGGTCGCCATTGAATCGGGTAACGGCCAGATCCATGTGGTGCCAGTACAGATTTACGGGACTGGTCTTGCAATAGGCCCTGCCAGAAAACTCCCTGAACACCTGGTCCACCCAAACAAGAATTTGCCAGGATTTATGGACGTATGCAGAGTCATAGCTGTGGTGCTTATCGTCTTCGGCAAAGGGTATATCATCTTCCAGATCATAGGGTACGGCTCTAATATCTACCTCGACTCCTATCGAGCGGAGCAGTTCAAAAAGCTTATCATAAAACTGCGCCACGGTCAGCCCATCGTGTAATTTGAAGCTTTTCAGATTACCGTTGCTACACCGCAACTGCAACTCGTGATCGATGCAGTCCAGTACCATCTCAAACGTAAAATCCTCATAGGGAATGCTCTGGGTAGTGATTCCCCTCGAGCTGGGATGCAAAACGATATGCCACCAATGGTTGCGCTTGGGACTGAGCTCCATTTTTATCTTACCCAGGATTTGTAGGAAGCGATGGAGCGTCTTTTTAGTCGGTTCCCATTTTTCTAGGGGTAAATGTGGCAGCATAACTCTGGAAGTTGAAATCGAAATTTAAGAAAATCTGACGGCATTTATAATTCTTTAAATTGATTTGACCGCCAAAAATCTATTGATCTATTAATCAATCTTAAGTTGTTTACGCTTTCGTACCTCGACAGCCCTTAGACATGCTCAGGGTGACACTCGGCATGAAATTTAATCTCGCTTTCGTATTTCGGCAAGCTCGGCATGCTCAGGGTGACACTCGGTATGAACTTCACTCTCGCTTTCGTACCTCGGCAAGCTCGGCATAAACTTCAATCTCGCTTTCGCGAAAGCGAGATTGAAAGCGTACGATTCCCAGATATTGCCCAAAGCTATCAAATAATAAAAAACCGAGGAAGAGGAGTAGGTCGTGATCCAGTTGGAGTTGGTGTTTTAGAAAATTCTCTTTTGTGGCTTAAACCTTTTTAGAGATCATTTGTTCTTACAATCAAATGATATTTCCATGAAAAATTTGATATTGATCCTTACGCTATTTTCAACATTTTTAACCGTACAGTCGGTAGAAGCACAACGTCGTTTTAGGGGCGGTAGAGTCGTGGTGGTCAACTCGGCGCCGGTGGTGAGGCCAGCGCGATTGTTTATTAAGCCAAGTCCTAGAAGGATCGCAGCACTACCCAGATCTGCTAAGATGGTTAGACATCGCACTAGATCCTACCACATCGCAAACGGTTTTTTCTACACCAGGTCCCGAGGTGCTTATGTCAGGGCGATCCCGCCGCGAGGATTGAGAGTGCGTACGATCCCGGGCCGTATCATACGCCTTACCGCTGCAACTGGCGTGATTTTATATGCCAACGGAACATTTTACAGGGAAATAGAATCGGGATCTTATGAAATCATCGCCCCAGATGAAGGGTTGACCATCCCGTACTTGCCTGAAGACGCTGATATGGTAGAGGTCAACGGCGCGGTTCTTTACTCATATGATGACATCCTATATAAAGTCATCGAGACGGAAGAAGGCGAGTCTTTTAAGGTTGTGGGCACTCTAGATGACTAAACTTCAACACAGAGCTCCTGATTTCAAAAATCTTTTTTCTCCTGATTAAACCTTGAACTAATTATCCTGTTCTTACATATGATAAGGGTTCTCAATCCAAAACACAAATCTTCAATAAAACTAAATACATCTACAATGAAAAACTTTAAATCTAATTTCAACAACGGATTTCTGACCATACTCTTTGTGGCAGCGGTCGTTACATTATCATCTTGTAGTGATGACGAAGAAGAAATTCAAACGCCACAACAACAAATCGATCTTGCGGTGGCATCCATAGAAGATGATGCTCTGGCTACCGCGGAGTTTTCAAGCATCACAGAGATTGTGCTTGATGAATCTTCGTTTGTTGACGCCTCGGGTGACTATGAAAAAAATTCTGAAAACCTACCCGATTGTGTGACCATAAATTATGACCGGCCCACTAGAACTTTGGTAATTGATTTTGGCACGACGGGATGCGTAGGCCGCGACGGATTAATGCGTACGGGTACGATTACCGCCGTATTCAGCAGGCCGTTGCGTTTGCCAGGAGCTACCGCATCTGTATCGTTAAACGGTTATTCTGTAGAAGGTATAGAAATAGAAGGTACTAAGGTAATCACCAATCAAACGGAAACCGAAGGTATGAGAAGTTTTAACGTCACCGTGACCGGTGCGAGCATCACGACTCCAGATGGTCGCAACCGCAGCTGGAATTCTGACTTTACGGTTACAAGAACCGAAGGAGCGGGCAACCTGCGTCCCTACGACAATGTCTATGAAGTGACAGGCAGCTCTTCTGGGACTGATAGAAACGGCAATGCCTTCTCACGTGTAATCAACCGTCCGCTGGTCAAGGACAGGCAAATAGGCTGTTTACGCAATTTTGTAGCGGGAGAGCTAACCGTTCAAAATAGTGCTCTGCAGTCGGACGTGGTGATTGATTTTGGCGATGGGACATGCGATCGTAGGGCAACGGTAACCTATAATGGTAGGACGAGGGAAGTTCGGTTGAGATAACCATTTAAAGTTATAAGGTTAGAAAGCCTCCCGTTTGAGAAATTGGGGGCTTCAATCAAATTAGTTCAAATGCACAATTGAATCAAATGAAAAACTTCAAGAAGTATCTCAAACTGGTTAATCTGTTACCTGTTTTCATAATGATCACTATGATCATATCTGCCTGCGGCTCCTCGCAAACAACTCAAGAAACTCCTGACTCGACCAAGCAGGCAAACAAAGAGCAGCGCATGCAGGAAAGGGAGCAACTGCTTAACAATCTGAATCTGACTCCAGATCAGAAGGTTGAAGTGGGCGCGATCCTTAAAGAGAATCAAGAGCAGATGCAATCCTTGCGCAACAATAATATGGATAGGCGAGATAAAATCCAGAATATGCGCAACCTCATGCAGGAGACTGATGAAAAGCTGAGTAAAATACTGGACAGCGAACAAATGGAAATCTATCAGGCTTTTAAGGAGCGGCAACGCGAGCAGATGCGTGAGCAAATGGGAAACAGACGTCGCAGGTAAAATTTGAATATCTTTCAAGACCTATCTTTAGGTTGATGTTGATTTGATAAGCATCCCAACGGCAGATGGAGGAAAAGGAGCTGATTGAAAAATTACAAAATAAGGCTTGCAAGGAGGAAGCGTTCAGGTATCTGATCAATCGCTATAAAAGACCTCTCTATGCGCTTGTACGTAAAATCTGCATTGATCATCAGGATACTGATGAGGTCGTTCAGCTCACTTTTATTAAAGCCTTTAAATACGTGGACGGCTTTAAAAGTAACGGCAAACTCTATACGTGGCTCTACACCATAGGCAGAAGGGAAGCGGTAGGATTTATGCAGAGAAAGGCAAAAAGGTTAAATACTTCTATCGATGAACTGAGCCAGACGGCAATGGCAGAAATTTCAACGTCCTCAGCATATTATTCTGGAGATGAGATCCAGTTGAAATTACAGCAGGCCGTAGCACGTCTGCCCGAAAAACAAAGGGAGGTGTTCAACATGAAATATTTTGACGATTTGAAATACGATGAGATCTCTGAAATTACCGGTGTGACCGTAGGCGGTCTGAAGGCAAATTATCATCATGCGGTTAAGAGTCTGACTAAATACCTCAAACAGCAATAAATTGCAAAATGAAACAATGAACATGGATCTAGATGCAGATAAAATTCCGGATGGATTAGAGGCTGGTGAGAACTATTTTGGGTCCTTAGAATCCAAGATATTGAACCGCCTGCATGAAGAAACAGAGGTCTCGGACAAAAAGGGAGATGGACTTATCGCAAACGAGCGCTACTTTGAATCGCTAGAAGATAAGATCTTTGATCGTCTTGAGAAAAAAGAACGTTCAGACCAGCCAAGGGTCAAGATACTTTGGAATCGATACTGGCATGTTGCTGCGAGTCTGACACTTTTAATCATTGCAGCGGGAGTTTCTGATTGGTCTGCTTTTTTCCAATCCAGCAATGACAAGTCCGCTTTTGAAAATGAGCAGTTAGTTTCCAGTTTTGTGGAAGAGAACATCTATTTCATAACAGAAGGAGAACTCAAATATTTGCTGGATGAAGAGTTGGAAACCATGGGAGATGACTTTGAAATCCCAAAGCAAGAACTTGAGGCATATCTTTTGACCCAAGACATCTATTAATAAACCTACTATGAAAAAAATAACAATCTTAATTTTTATTCTGTTTTCTTGCGTGAGTCTAGCCCAGAACGGCGGCAGGATCAAACAACTCAAAACCGCATACATCACCCAAGAATTGAATCTGACTCAAGCTGAAGCGCGGCAATTCTGGCCAGTTTATGATGAGTATTATGATGCCATCGCTGAGTACCGCAAGGATCAGATCTTCCAGATCATCATGGATGACGATCGAGATGGGAACATGACTGACGGGCAGGCAAAAAAGCTCTTAAAAGATTACATCGACACCGAGACCACGGTCTATGATGCAAAAATTAAAATGATTACCGACCTCAAGAGTATCCTGTCTGAAGTGAAGATCGCAAAGTTGCTAATTGCAGAAAAGGAATTCAACAAGCGCATGCTGCAAAGATTCCGTAGAAATAATCGTTGATTTTGAGCCTTATAAATTTCCTTTATTGAGACCCAATTAACCAAACTGATTTCCAGTTTTGATCAAATGTTGAGATCCTGGTTTTAGGAGTGACTTTTTTGGTATCACGCTTTCGCGAAAGCGGAAAACCCCAACCCCTGCTCATCCCGTCAATTATTCTGATGTAGTAGGTTTTTAAAGCTTAGACCTGTTAGGTCGCCACTAGATCAATTAGCTACTGAAATTTATAATTCAGCCCCAGCCCAAAGACCTGACGAATCTGGAAACCGCTGATAGCGTTGTTATCGTAAATCGCTTGAAAGATCAGATTAGTACTTAACCAGTCGTTGATTTTCATATTTACGTTAGTCGAGTAATTAATATCGACATTTTCCGGATTTTCCAGATAATTAGAGTACAACAGGAGAACATTATCCATGGTAATGTTTTCAGCAATGGTAAAATTATAAATTGCATTAATGCTGGCACCAAACTCAAAGCGGCTGCTCTCACCGGCATCCACACCAAAGTAATCTCCATCAACATACCCCTCTCGAGTGGTAAACATGTCATCCACTACGATCAAACGACCGGTAGCAGGAGCTATGTTTACGGTGAAATCGTCATCCCTCCTATATAAAAAACCAGGACCTGTCTGGAAAAAACCCGGTGACAGGAATCGGGTACGTTCAGTTCTGATCTCGTTACCATCTTCATCTTCGCCAAATCGGTAACCCTTTGCAAATTGGGTAAGCGCGTTAAAAAAGTAGGAATAGGACCAGCTGCTGTCTTCAGAGATCTTATAACCATAGACAGAATTGAACTCGATACGGTCATTAGTCTTACGCGTGAATTCAGAGTCATCTGTTCTGGTCACACCGTATTCAAGTATCAGTTTATTGTCCCAAGAATGGCGGTCGCGCTTGTAATTGAAATCATAATTGATCCCTGCGTTACCGGCAATATTTGAGGTTCCACCACCTTGCCACTCGGCATTAAAAGCACTCTGATTAAAAAGAAACTGAAAGGTCCCTTCTGAGTTCCATCCTTCTTTTTCCTCTTCTTCATCTGAGTTGTCTTGAGCAAATGCGGCTAAGCAAAATAAAAATGCTGCCGCGAGGGATAAAGTTTTTTTCATGGCGTAAAAGTTTCGCGCAAAATTACGTGCTTTTGTTAAAATGAGGGTTGTTTTTAGTTGCAATCCGGTCCAGAGGATTTATGTGTCGCGTGGTCAAACCCTTTTCGCTCGAAAGCTCGCTTTCGAGCATCTTTGCACATTCCTCTCTCCGCCGCAGCGGATCGACGGATGTGGGATCTGAAGGGAAATGCTTTTACTCGTGCGCACATTTCGTGCCGCTGCAGATCGTCGGATGTAGGTTTTGAAGAAAAAAGCTTTTACTCTACCAAAAATGTACAAACACCACACAATTAAGCCTCTCCCTTCTCAGAAGGGAGGCCGGTCGGCGACGAGATCGCGTTGCGATCGAGCGCTTGTGCTGAGCGGAGTCGAAGTAACCAGAGGGTTTCGCGGTTGCTCTGCAAAGAGTAGTATTTCGCTAACTGTAGCCAGAGGGTTTTACGGTTTCATACTATTCAAATAGCTCAAATAGTAGAGGCCTGCTGTAGTAAAGCTAATTCAATCCTCTAGTTGGTAACTTTCCTTTAGAATATAAATGTCCTCAATAAGCGCTTCAACGTCTTCAACGCTGGTGCCATCGTAAGAGCGACCGCGCAAACGTCCCTCTTTATCTACGAGCAAAAAGTTTTCAGTATGGACCATGGCATATTCACCTCCATGTTTCGGTTTTTTTGCAGCGAGATAGGATTTACGGGCTAGGTCGTAGATCTGTTTGCGATCACCGGTGACAAGATTCCATTTTGAATCCATGACACCTTTTTTCTCGGCATACTTTTTCAAAACCTCCACACTATCTATTTCTGGTGTGACGCTGTGGGAGAGAATGAGGACTTCAGGATCGTTCTTGAATTCTTCCTGGACCAGCATCAGGTTTTCTGTCATCATAGGGCAAATGCTGGGGCAAGTCGTAAAGAAAAAGTCAGCAACGTAGATCTTGCCTTCGTAATCGGCTTGAGTGATGGTATCGCCGTTTTGGTTTACTAATTCAAAAGGAGCGATTTTGTGGTATTTCTTCACAAAAAGCTTGCTGTCATCTACCAGACTGGGATCAAATTCATCCGGTTGTAGAATAGCGAGGGTTTTCTCTGGGGTGAGTGCATATTGAAAAGCTGCCAAAATCGACCCGCAAAGAATCACCATGAAGAGGATGCGCCATTTATTTTTGTCCAGAAATTCCCTCATTTTCACTACTTTGTTGCAAATTTAAATATCACGGGCACGATTAGTGGTCATTTTTCCCAAAACCTAACGATTATGTGTATAAGAGTCTTTGTTGTTTTTTGTGTTCTCGCTTTCGCGAAAGCGTACCCACAACAGGCCATATCCCAAGAATATTCAGATCGAGAATTCATGGAAGTGGCGTGCCAGCACAGATTGAGAATGACTACTCCAGCCACAGATGCCACCACCAGCGAGACGTCAAGGTATGATTTACAATATGCCCGACTGGAATTGCAACCAGAACTGGACTCGCCCACTTTATCAGGAACAACCACTTTATACTTTGAGGCCGAAACCGATTTAAGCCAAGTAGTTTTTGACTTTGCGGCTAACATGAATGTGAGCAGTATTGTGCAAAGAGGTCAGCCGCTTTCCTTTTCTCATACCGCGGTAGATGAGTTGATAATTGATCTCAATGCCATTCAAGCCGCAGGTGTTCTGGATTCATTGAGTATCACTTATAATGGCAATCCTATCTCTAGTGGTTTCGGCAGTTATGAGCAAACCACCCACAATGGTGCTGGCGTGGTCTGGACACTTTCTGAGCCCTATGGTGCCAAAGCATGGTGGCCCACAAAACAAGACCTGACCGATAAAATCGAGATCAGCGAGGTGATCATAGATGTGCCGGCGGGAAATACGGCCGTTTCAAATGGTTTGTTACAATCGCAAACGCCCATCGCAAATGGAAATAGATTTTCCTGGCGTCATGAATACCCCATTCCTGCATACCTGATAGCTTTTGCAGCAACAAATTATGTGAAGTATACTGATGTGGTAAGCAACATGACGTTCCCTTTGAATATTGATAATTATGTATATCCAGAGGATCTGGCAATGGCGCAGGCAAGCACGGCTGTTACCGTTCCCATGATGGAGTTTTTTGAGCGGGAATTTGGTATCTATCCATTCAGAAACGAGAAGTATGGACACGCGCAGTTTGGTTGGGGTGGAGGTATGGAGCATACTACCATCAGTTTTATGGGTAATTTTTCAAGGAATTTGATCGCTCACGAGCTGGCGCATCAATGGTTTGGCAATAAGGTGACTTGCGGGAGCTGGCAGGACATTTGGCTCAATGAGAGTTTTGCGACCTATGCCTCTGGAATGGTGGTTGAAGAATTTGACAATGATGCTGCCTTTGCTAACTGGCGGGCATCCATGAATGATAACGCCACCTCATCTCCGGCTGGAAGTGTTTACGTGCCGGCTCAAGACACTTTAAGCGTCCCTCGCGTTTTTTCAGGAAGGCTGAGCTACAGAAAAGGCGCCATGGTGTTGCACATGCTGCGTGAAAAACTAGGTGATAACGTATTCAGAGATGCCTTGCAGAATTTTTTGAATGATCCGGCTTATGATTTTGGCTACGCAAAAACCGCCGATTTCAAATCGAGTGTAGAGCAAACTTCTGGAACGGATCTCACGGAGTTTTTCAACGACTGGATTTATGGTGAGGGTTACCCCAGCCACGAGGTCTCGTGGAGATCTGGAAACGCAACTGTATCCATTCAGGTAAACCAAACACAGAGTCACCCTAGTGTAAGTTATTTTAACGTTGATCTACCGTTGAGGATCATAGGAGCACAAGGTCAAGAAATGGATGTGATCGTCTCACCGACAGCGAGCGGTCAGACCTTTAACTTTACACCACCTTTTCCCGAAGTGGTTGATGTGTTGATAGACCCAGAAACTCATATCATAAGTAGAAACAATGTATCGACCTTGAGTACCGAGCGTGTTGCTCTGGAAAACTCTGTTAAGCTTTTTCCTAACCCAGCAAGGGAAACTTTTACGATCCAAAGTCAAAATCAAGGGCTTAGAAAAATCGCCGTTTTTGAAACCAGCGGTCGCCTGATTCATGAAAAGCAACTTGAAAGTTCTGCCTCGGTCACTATAAATACGCCCCAGAACTCAGGAATATACCTTGTGAAAATCATTGCAGAAAGCGGAGAGATCTACAAAACCTTAATCGTACGCTAAAAGCAAATCACGGAACTTGTTAGCTGGCTTTTAAGCCCTATTTTTGCCGCGTTTAATTTCACAGCTTTATGCACCCTACGGTCGTATTGATCATCAATTTTTTAATGAGTCTTTCCCTGCTTATCGTTTTACACGAGCTGGGACATTTTATTCCTGCCCGACTATTCAAAACCCGAGTAGAGAAGTTCTACCTGTTTTTTGATATCAAATTTTCCCTGTTCAAAAAGAAGATTGGTGAAACGGTTTACGGAATCGGCTGGTTGCCTTTAGGTGGCTACGTCAAGATCTCAGGGATGATCGACGAGAGCATGGACAAGGATCAAATGGCAGAAGAACCTAAGCCCTGGGAGTTCCGCTCTAAGCCCGCATGGCAGCGCTTGATCATTATGCTGGGTGGTGTGATTGTGAATGTTATAGTGGGATTCATCATATATATCGCTCTAGTTTTCAATAATGGGACTCCCGTAGCCTATGGAACCGACTTTGAAAATGGTTTTGGGTTCCCAAAAGTTTTGGAAGAGGTAGGTTTTCAACAGGGCGATCAGCCGTTGTTAATCAATGATGATACGCTTACCGTTGCTGGCATGCTCAATCATAGATTGATCTTCAGAGATATAGAAGAAGTGACCGTAATCAGAGGCGGAGAACGAGTAGTCATTTCCATCCCTGACGATATAGGCAGCAGGTTGTTTGAGGCCGGAGTAGGAACTTCACTTTCTTCTAGATACCCTTTCACAATTAAGGAAGTAAAAGAAGGTAGCTATGCAGAAGAGTTAGGAATAGAAGTAGGGTCCACATTCAAAAAAATCGCAGGCTATTCTATCAATTACCAGACTGATGTTACATATGCATTGAACGATCTTGTTCAAGATGATGAAGATTTTGAAGTTGTTCTTGAAAAAAATGGTATTCAGAAAACAGTCACGGCTACTAAAAACGAAACTTTTAGAAAAGAGCAATTTGGAATAGTCATGTATAGCTCTGATCAAGCCTACAATGAGAAAGAACTTTCTAGACGTGAGTATTCATTTTCAGAAAGTGTTGTTGCTGGTATTTCTCGCGGTTACTGGACCATGCACGATTATGTGGTGCAGTTTAAATATGTTTTCACAAAAAAGGGAGCGAGCCAGTTAGGTGGTTTTGGAACGATCGCAAAGTTGTACCCAGACACTTTTGACTGGACGGCTTTTTGGGCCACGACGGCTTTTATATCATTCATATTAGCCATCATGAATATACTGCCTATCCCAGCTTTGGATGGTGGGCACGTCATGTTTCTACTTTACGAGATCATCACAGGTAGAAAGCCGGGAGATAAATTTCTAGAGCGCGCTCAAATTGTGGGAATCGTTATCCTACTGGCGTTAATGCTTTATGCCAACGGGAACGACCTGTTTAAATGGTTGTTTGACCGTTAAATTTTTCCATTGATCCTATTTATGAACCTGAATTTTTACCGGCCGGTAAGAACTAAGATTATCTTTGCATTTATATGAAGCGCAAACTATTTTCCATACTTAACTTATTGTCCGTCATTGTTTTAATTGCGTGGAATGGTTATGCTAACACCGGTAATTTTAACGGTAAAACTGTAGGTGACCTTAGTGCAGAGTATAATAATCTGTTTACTCCTGCGAGTTATGCGTTTTCCATCTGGGGTTTGATATTTTTAATGCTCTTAGTGTTCGGGATTTATGGAGTTTATTCCGCTTTCGCGAAAGCGAGTACCGCAGTACCTAACAAAACAGATTCAGATTACCGCACAGATTTTGTAACCACTACCGCTCCCTGGTTTTTTCTAGCCAATGTTTTTTGCAGTCTATGGGTAGGACTCTGGCTGGAGGAAATGATAGGACTTTCTGTCCTGTGCATGTTAGGGATTTTAATCTGTCTCATCGCTTGCATCATTAAACTGGATATGGAAATCTGGGATGCACCATTCCCGATTATTGCCTTTGTCTGGTGGCCTATTTGTTTGTATTCGGGATGGATTAGCGTTGCTATCATTGCCAATGTGAGTGCCTGGCTCAATCATGTTTTTGAATTCTCGCAGTCTGTTGAGATAGGGATTACCGTTGCCATGATCCTAATTGCATCGATAATCTACCTTGTGATGGTCCTACTTTTTAATATGCGGGAGTTTACCATGGTGGGAGTCTGGGCACTTGTTGCGATTTTTGCAAGGCACCATGGGGACCTAGACTCGATTGCCTATGTTGCGCTTACTAAGGCTGTAATGCTCACCCTAGCGATCCTGTGGCACGGATATAAAAATTATAGAACAAACCCTTTTTTCAAATTTCAGCAATGGAGGGCAAATAAGTAGATTCATAGATCAAACTAATCTATTTTGAGTAAACCATACTTGATGAGGCAATAAGCAGTTCTAACCGCATCCTTGCAGCCAATTTTTTTACCCTCTCTGTAATTTCTATAACGGTACGTTACTGCAACCTCTTCAATGTTCTGGTCAGATAGGCGAGCCAACTTAGAAGTAACCTCTGGTTCAAATCCAAAACGTTTTTCTTTTAGGTTGAGACTTTTAAGCACATCTGATCTAACGAGCTTATAACAGGTTTCCATATCAGTTAGCTGCTGGTGGTTGACGGTGTTTGATAGAAATGTCAATAATTGATTTCCCAGATAATGCCAGTACCGATCTCTTATTGAAGATCTCTGGTTTTTGAAACGAGAACCGTAAACGGCAACTGGTTGAGATTCCAGCATCTTGCGCAGTAAAAGATTGTAATCTTCGGGATCGTACTCCAGATCAGCGTCTTGAATGATGATCACATCTCCAGTAGCTATTTGTATGCCTTTAATGATACAAGCGCCCTTACCTGTGTTTTTCGGCAGCCTTTTGTTGATTACGTCTAAATTTTGAAAGGAATTTCTAAAATTCAAGATTAAATTCTGGGAACCGTCCCATGAGGCATCGTCTATGATGATGATCTCTTTCTGGATATTGTTGATCAACTTTACCTTAACAACAGCATCCAGCAAGATAGAAAGGGTACGCTCCTCATTGTATACAGGTATGATGATGGAAAGTTTACTGAGCTTCATCGACAATTTTGACTTTTTGATTCTTTTCGTACCAAGCTCGTTCGATCACTTTTCCGTTTTGGTCTTTTTTGACAGCAATTCCATTTAAGTTTCCTTCTGTCCATGTTCCAGAAAGCGTTTCTCCATTTGAAAAGATTACGCTGCCTTCACCGTGTCTGAAATTGTTTTTCCAAAATCCCTCAAATCTCTGACCGTCTTGCCACAAGTAGATTCCATAACCCTCCCTTTTGTCATTTTTCCAATCACCAGTATATCCTAACTCAGGTCTGAATTCAAATAAATACGTATCTGGATTCTCTAATTTATAGGTCTCCAAGAATTTTTCAGGGTGTCGATCTATCAATGGCTTCAAGTATCTAATCGTACCGCTGAAACCTAATTTTTCTAATACCACAAAATCTACTTGATGATCGATTAAATATTGAAGGTGCAGCTCGTGATCGTTAATTTTATTGATCTTCAGTACTTTTTTATCTGAATGTAAATGGAAAATCCGCTCCTTATTAGTGTAGATCAGATCATAAGCCTTGAGGTTAGTTTTGGTCCATTCTGCGATCTTGTAAAAGTTGAGGTAATTGGTTGGGATCAAACGATCATTGGATTTGTTGAAATAGGTAATACTACCATAACCATATACACAAATCCAGCAAATGAGGACTAAGGCTCCGGCTGCTGAGGTTTTAAAGGTTTTAGAAGATATAAGTATTCCTGTTAAAAACTGGATAGATTGAAAAATACCAAGCCCTAAAAATAGTAGTAAAACAGGTATTAAGGGCATAATAAATCGAGTCCCATACCATACACTAGGCCAAACCAATAAGATAGAAAAGTAAGCCATGGCATAAAAAACAACTACGGGAAACAATTTATAAACTCTATTTGCGCCCACTATAAGGATTACTGCGAGACCAATTCCTATCAGGTAATCTGCAAAGCTGTATTCTAGATCAGCATAAATTACATCTCTAGTATACATCAAGGCAGCTGGTAACTCTGTTAAGATATACCGTTCAAAGTTGATTGAAATTCGCTCTATCAGATCGGTAAAACCTACATTTCCCAGCTCAGGTTGGTAAGGGTTTTTCAGTAAAAGTTGACTCGTGTAACTGTTACTGCTCGATTGTTGATTTCTGACCCACCAAGGTGTATATAGTAAAATGACGCCCACAATATAAATTGCCGCCTGCTTGAATTGTTTCCTCAACAACATGAGCGCTAAAAATCCTGCCAATAGGCTGATACCTATACTCCTGATGTAAAGGCAAAGTGCACTTATAACCGACAAAATCAAGATCCTTAGCAGGCTGTTTTTGTTTTGATGCAGTTCTAAATTTCTAAACAGCCATAAAGCAACTAGACTGCAAAAAACATAGAGCAATTCACTCATCACGAGGCTTCCGTATACCAACATGCGTAGATTAATGGCAATCAATATGGAAATAAGAATTGCCTTATTTCTACTTTTTGTGATCTTCGTAAATAGGAGAAAGCAAAGGCAAATACTTCCTAGAAGGAGCAAACCGTTAGCAATTTTATAATGATCGAGCTCATCAAAACCGACCATATTGAGAGCCGCAAGAAATATAGGATACCCAGGAGGATAATGTCTATGTGCTTCGCTAGACGGCTCATGTGCATCCACATAACCTGACCCGTCGGCTAGGGCATTTCCTAGTATGATGTAGTGCGCATTATCACCTATCGGGCTCAGTTTAGGGTCGTAAGATGTAAGGTAAAATACCGTAAAGAAGGCTCCTAAGAGGAACAAATAAGAAAGTATCGATAACTTTTTTTCTTTAAGCTGGCTGAGCATACCGCAATATAAAACTTTCGGTATAGCGTGCCCCAAATTGATTGCGAGTGAAATGTAAATTAAGCAACGTGGTGGGTGTTATGAGTTCGCTTTCGCGAAAGCGAAACAATTTTAAAAACAATAATGTTTGTTTCCACAGAAATTAAGTTCAGAAGTTAAATTGCATACCATCAACTACCTTTGTACAATGGCACATAAAGCAGGTTTTGTAAACATCGTAGGAAATCCCAACGTGGGTAAAAGTACCCTCATGAATGCGCTTGTGGGAGAGCGATTATCCATTATCACCTCAAAAGCACAAACGACACGGCACCGTATACTGGGGATCATCAACGGAGAAGATTTTCAAATGGTGGTGAGCGATACGCCTGGAATCATCAAGCCTGCCTACAAACTTCAAGAAAGCATGATGGAGTTTGTGAAAAATGCCTTTGAAGATGCAGACTGCATACTTTACATGGTAGAACTGGGTGAGAAAGCACTCAAAAATGAGGCGTTTGAAAAACGACTGACTTATGCTGAGGTACCGGTTTTTATACTGATCAATAAAATAGATAAAGGCGACGAGAAACAACTTGCAGAGGCCATGGAGCATTGGAAAACCCGCTTGCCACATGCAGAGATCTTTGCGATATCGGCCTTGGAAAACTTTGGAGTTCCACAATTGCTGTCAAGAATCGTGGAGATATTGCCAGAATCACCTGCATTCTATCCAAAAGATGCTTTGACTGATAAGCCCGAGCGCTTTTTTGTGAATGAGAGCATCCGCGAGAAAATACTGATGCACTACAAAAAGGAAATTCCCTATGCCGTTGAAATCGAGACTGAAGAATTTTTTGAGGACGAGGACATCATACGCATACGCAGCGTGATCATGGTAGAGCGCGAGACCCAGAAGGGAGTCATCATAGGACATAAGGGAAGCGCAATCAAACGTGTGGGGACTGAAGCTCGCAAGGATTTACAGAAATTTTTTGGCAAGCAGGTTCATATTGAGCTTTTTGTCAAGGTTAACAAAAACTGGCGTAGTAACGAGCGACAGTTAAAGCGGTTTGGATACAAAGGTGATCATAAATAATTAAGGTCTTGAGATCATTGCTACACTCGCGACTAGATTCTCCACGGTAGCGTGATCGCTTCCTCCAGCTTTCTCTACAGTAAGATTGATGCTCTCTGCATTGAAAAGAATATTGGGATCTAAATTTTTTACATCATCAGTCTCATCAATAACTCCTAGAGAGACCATTTCCCCTTCTACATCTGCCCACAGTTGATAATCGTGCTCTTTGTCTAAGGGATTCAGATGCTTCACGCGGATACTGGCATAATTATCTTGTTTACTGTAAAATATAACAGCTTGCACAGCGGAATATTGATCTTTTAAGATGTACTTGTCCGTCAAATAGCTAGTAGCTCTTTCTAATTCTTGAGTAAGTTCATCGCTGCGTCTTTCTGAATCGACTATGGTTTTCTGTAAATCGTCAGTCTGGTTTCTAATGGACGTCAATTCCTCACGCAATTGCTGGTTCTGATCATTAGTGTACCAAAGTCCGCCCAAGCAAATCAATGCAGTAATCGTGGCGGCGATAGCAAACCAATTTGTAGAAGTTGCGGATTTACGCTGTACTGGATCAGTCTGTTCTCTGCGATTCTGATCACCTGAAAACGAAACGACCTTTCTGTCTTCCTCAACAATCAACTCACGCAATTCTGAAGGAGGATCAGCAGCTATGGAAGTTCCATAAAAAGCAAGATCTCTTTGTGCTTGCTCATAGGCATTTCTTACATCTTCATGCTCTTGAATCATGCGCTCAACCTCGCTTGAATGATCTCCACCGGCGCCCACAAGGTATTGCTCCAGCTTACCAGAGCTCAAAAATTCCTTTATGTTGTGGCTCTCACTCATGAAAAAAGAGAAGCAAATATTACTAAAATAGTTTTGAAATACCTGCGTAGCTCCTGCAGGGCATTTCTCAGACGTGTCTTTACAGTTCCCAGAGGAAGTTCAAGATGTTCTGCCGCCTCAATGTGGGTCATCCCCTTGAAATAAACGGAATCAAGAACTTCTCTAAATTTATGATCCAACCCAGAAACGGTTGATTTCAGATGGGCATATGAATCATTTTCAAAACCTTCCTCTATAATATATACGTCTCGATCTGTGATTTGGATTTCTCGAGACAACTTTCTTTGACCCTTTCTTAATTCATCAAGGGCTGTATTGCGAGTCACCTGATAAAGCCAGGTAAATAAGGCAGCTTTATGTGGGTCATAGCTCAATGCACGCTCCCATATCTTGATGAAGGCGAGTTGTAACACCTCGCTAGCGTCCTCTTGATTCCCCATCATCTTGAGTGAGAGACCGTAAAGTTGCCGGGAATAATCATCATAGATCATAGAGACTGCACGGCGGTCTTTTGCTTGCATCAACGCTACGATCTCCTCTTCTCGACTGGTCAAAATGCCTTTAACTTTTATTTATTATTCCTGTAAAATCCATAACGGATTCTCAAACGTACAACTTAATGATCGGTCAGAGAAACAAATTTTTAATCTAAATACTTATAAAATGAAAATTGCAAAAAATCTAGTAATCGCATTTATGCTTGTTTTAGGATCATCCCTACAGGCTCAATCTTATGGTAAGAAAGCAGACATTGTCGACACCGCCGTATCTGTAGAAGATCTTTCTACTCTAGTGGCAGCAGTAAAAGCAGCAGATTTAGTGGAGACTCTCAAGAGTGAAGGGCCATTTACCGTATTTGCCCCTACAAATGACGCATTTGAAGCGTTGCCAGATGGTACAGTTGAGACACTTCTCAAGCCAGAAAACAAGAAGATGCTTCAATCTATCCTTACCTACCATGTGGTGAGTGGAAAAGTCATGGCAAGCGATGTTGTCGCCGCCATAAAGAAAAATGGAGGGAAATTTACGATCAAGACTGTTCAGGGAGGTAAGCTTTACGCAATGATGGATGGTAGTAATGTGGTTTTAAAGGATGAAAAAGGGAACACTTCTACCATTATCAAAACTGATGTAAAAACCAGTAATGGTGTGGTGCACTTGATTGATTCAGTCGTAATGCCTAAATAAGGTAGCATCATTTATTGAAATTTAATAAGTCCCTCGTGCGATGTAGTGCGAGGGATTTTTTTTGCTTTAAAGTTTTTTCTGAAAGTTACGCTTTCGTAATTCGGCAAGCTCAGCATAAATTTCAATCTCGCTTTCGCGAAAGCGAGACTACTATATCTTCTAAATATCTTGTTCTTGTCAAATGTCAGTTCGAGCGCTCGTCGAGAACGATTCAATCACTATCAAAAAGAGTTGGATTTAAACGTGTCCAAGTATGTAACTGGTGGCTGAGCGGAGCCGAAGCCTACGATATCTAAATAAATCAAAAAAAAAATCTACCTCCCGGACAACCATTTCAAAAAGGTCTCGTCTATTTAAATAGAAAGCATGTAACTTGTGAAGGTGATTCAACTTTTTACTAACCAAAAGAAGCTTATTCAGAAAGCTGCAGAAGGCGACCGCAAGGCGCAGAAGCATCTTTTTGAGAAGCATGCTCCCAAGATGCTAAGCGTGTGCCGCCAGTACGTGGCACCTGTTGAGCTGGCAGAGGAGATGATGCTCAATGGTTTCTTGAAGGCATTCACAAAGTTGGAATCGTTTTCTCACGAGGGAAATTTTGAAGGCTGGTTGCGACGTATCATGGTGCGTGTTTGTATAGATCAACTGCGTAAAAATGATCCGTTTAAGTTTACAGACGAGATTGACGAGCAGCGGGTAGGAGATTTTGAAGAGCTGGAAACAGGTGATGAGGAAATCCCCATGGATGTGTTGCAGCAATGCATCGACAACTTGCCCGAAGGCTATAAGAGTATTTTTGTTATGTATGCCATAGACGGACTCAAACACCGTGAGATTGCAGAGATGCTTTCTATAAGTGAGAATACCAGTAAGACGCAGTTTAGAAAAGCAAGACTGGTGCTACAACAAGAAATAAAAGAGATACAAAGAATACGCTATGAAGCTTGATGAGATAAAGAGAGGTTTTGAGGAGCGCGAGATTCAGCCTAGTGCGGGAGCATGGGACAAGTTGTCGGGAAAACTCGATAAAGAGAACAAGAAAAGCCGTAAATCCTATCTCTACTGGGTAGGTGCGGTGGCCGCGGCGATCGTGATTGCACTTATGCTCTATCCAGTACTGACAGATTCTTTTTCTACAGAACCGTTGCCTAGCGAACAAATGGTTGATGCTGATCAAGATACAGTAAATGAGCGTGAAAATGATGGAACGCTCGCTGACGATAACCATCAGAATAGTGAGCTCGTCGTTAAAGAGCATACAGAAAAAGCTGGAGCAGTCGATGAAAAAGAAGGATCGACAGGGTTTGCAAATGCACCTGCTGCCTCAAGTGTGGCGCAGGTGACTGCTCCGGTGACTTCTGAGGAGAAGTATGCTGTCCGTCTTTTAGAGAAGAAGAAAAAAACAGCTCAAAATACTCCAGCTAGTCAAATCAAAAAACTAAAAATTGATGCCATTGCTGGAATTGAACAACCACAGCAAAAACCAGAAAACGCAGACATATTTACTGCTCAAAAAGAAGCTGGAGAGCTGCTCAATAGTTTACTTGACAACTCAAAAATTGAAACAACTGAAGTGGCTGCACATTCCATTAAGCCCGAGCAGTTACTGCGTGAAACAGAATGGGACCTCGAGGCAGAAAGAAGAGACCGCTTGAACCGTGGTATTAATCAAGGATTGGGAATACTCAAAAATGAAGCCTTTGCACTTATAGGTGTAGATCAATAACGTAAATATTTTAATCAACAGAAAAACAGTCGTTTATATAAACGTACAGCCACAACTGTATCAAAAAAGGAAAAATCATGAGAAAAAAAATACTATTTACAGGCTTTTTGATCCTGATTTTGGGTCAAGGTTTGATTCATGCGCAGGAGCCAGCAAAAAAGGGTACCATGGAAGGTAATCTATACGTAGTAAGGGATACTCTGGAAGACGGCTCTGTTTCAGCGTTTTTTTACAATTCAGAGAAAGATTATCTCAAATCGATGAAGCAGCGAGAACAAGAAATCCAGAAGCTCCGTGAAAAAAAGAAAGCTTACGAGGCTGAACAACGCAATCAACTGGCAAGAGATATCAAGCGCATTAACGATCGTGTGGATCAATATGATAGCTATACAAAAGAAATGGCCGGAGAGGATAAAATGAAAACGGCAGAAATGTATGCAGAACGTATTCAGAAACACAATATTATGATTGATTCTCAAATAGAGTTTTACCAAGTAGCTAAAACAGTTGACCCTTTAGAAGACAGCACTTTTGGCATCGTAAAAAATTCTGACGGTGGCTTTGAATTTAAAATAGGAGAAAACTGGGGAGATCGCAAAAAAGAAGTCGGAACCCATTCCTTCCTAGCGATGGGATTTGGTTACAATTTCATCGATGGAAACCAACTTGACATTAACGACTTCAGTTATTCAAATAACAATTACTTCTCACTAGCATTGATGTGGCAAACACCTCTTACCAAGAACCAAAAATTGCGCGTCAACTATGGAGTGCAATACCAGACCCACGGCACGGAGCTCAATGGTGGGCGTATTTTCTCGCCAAATACAGACGATACTCAAATCATAGGTCTAGGCTTCCAACCAGAAAAAGCCAAATTCAGACAAGATCAGTTTGTGTTTCCCGTGCAGTTGGAGTTTGGTGGTACCGATAAGAAGGAATATGAAGATGGTCGGGTACGTTATGAGCAATGGGACAAATGGAAATTTGGTATAGGTGGTTTTGCAGGCTTCAACACCAGTTCACGTTTGAAGCAAAAAAAGGAGGTCAACGGCAGGGAAATCAAGGAAACTATTGCTAATGCTTTTGAAAACGAAACCTTCATCTACGGTATAGATGCTTATGTGGGACATGACCAAGTTGTCGCCTTTGCCCGCATGAACCTAAATGATATTTTCAAAGAAGGTTCAGTAGATGGTCAGTACATCGCATTTGGATTGAGATTACAGTAAAAGTTAGATTAAGTTAGTTTGAATTAGCCAGCGATAACGCCCTTGCCATGGGGCGTGGTCGTGTTTTAAATGACGACGATGATCAGAATTTATTTTACAATTAGTTTACTATTCTGTTTTGCAATATCTGTTTCTGCACAAGAGTGGAAGAGAATTGACTCCAGTTCAATAGCTTCTGAATCAGTAGACAAAGAGATCATGGATTTGGTGAAGAAGGCAGGCGTGCATGGGTTAAGTGTGACCGTCTTCAGCCCGAGCGATCTTCTTTTTGATAAGGCTTATGGATTTAGTGATATTAAGAGTAAAACGCCTTTGTCAAACGATCATAATTTTTATGCAGCCTCTCTCAGTAAGCCACTTTTCGCATACATCGTGTTGAATTTGGTAGAGCAAGGACTGTTGGATTTGCATACTCCGTTGATCACTTATCTTGAAAAACCATTGAATGAATATAAGTTCAAAGAGTCCTATGAAGGATTTGGCGATCTTATTAATGAGAAAGGTTACGATCAAATTACGGCAGCCATGTGTCTGTCCCATACATCTGGTCTGCCTAATTGGAGATATATAGTTAACGGGAAGATCAAGATGGATGAACCTCTGAGAGTTTTAGACGCGCCTGGCAAGCTTTATTCTTATTCCGGTGAAGGATTCCAATTTTTACAGTTGGCTATAGAAGAAATAACAGGTAAAGATCTTGAAGAACTAGCGAACGAATATGTCTTTGATCCTTTCAATATGCAGATGACAAGTTTTACATGGCAGGATCGTTTTGAAGGAAACTACGCCTACGCACATTATAAAAGGAAAAAACAGCGCAAAAGGCGCAAACGCATACCACTATATGCTGCGGGAAGCATGGATACCACACCTAGTGATTATGTAAGGTTTCTCCAGGGAATGCTGAACAGAAATGGATTGAAGCCTGAAACATTTGATACTATGTGGACTCCTATTGTTGATATCAATTTTGAGAAGCAATTTGGAGAAGGAAGTAGAAAACTTACCGAGAATAACAGATCGATCAACCTCGGTTACGGTCTTGGCTGGGGGTTATATAAAACACCATATGGAAAAGCTATCTTCAAAGAGGGAAGCGATCTGGGATGGCAACATCATTTTGTTCTGTATCCCGATCATGATCTCGGAGTATTGATCATGTCAAATAGCTCCAAAACTGAAGGGATCTTTAAAAATCTTTTTGAATTATTAGCTGGCGACAAATATCTTCCTTATGAATGGGAAGGCTACATACCATTTGAAAAATAATCTTAATAACCCTTAAATACTATTATCATGAAAAAAACAACCCTGTTAATCGCTGGTTTCAGCCTCATGCTGACCAGTTTCTCATTTGCTCAAGAGAGTAACAATGAAAACAATGATTCTGATGAGAATCGTGCACCCTACGATTTTCTTGATATTTTTGACCGCAGCCGTCGAGACAAGCAAGAAGTCATGACCCAGACGGAGTTTTTATTAAACTTTGGTTTCAATCAAGCACTTGGCGATGATAATGGCATCGGTGATGATTACCGTTTCTGGGGAAGTGGTTATTTTGATGTGGGTCTTGAATTCTCTACCCGTTTAAGTAAAGCGAGCAACTCCCCAAGACTAACCTACGGTCTTTCTCTTAGGTACAGTACCCTGCGTATAAGCGGCGATGATCGGGAGTTTGCCACGCAAAACAACATTACGACATTACAGCCTCTAGCAGTTGATGCTGATCGATCCTCATTTGCTCAAGCTGGTTTTCACGCGCCGCTTCACTTGGAATTTGGAAAAAGAGAGGTTCAGGAATATGATGATGGCATCAAGCGTTATGGAGAGGGAAGTAATTTTGTCTTTGGGATAGGCGGGTATTTAGGATATACAACAGCCAGCACGCAAACTGTAAAATTTGAACGTGAGGGTCGCAATGTAACTGACACAAGGACTAATGACTTTGAAATCAATAATTTCAATTATGGCTTGAGTGCCTATGCAGGTTATGAAGATCTCCAGCTGTATTTTTCATACGGGCTCAACAACATTTTAAAAGATTCACCATTGGAACAGAATTACGTGACCTTGGGAATTAGGTTGAGAGGGTAGTATTTTTTCTATAATTCATGAAAGCTCCTTTTTTAGGGGCTTTTTTTGTTCTCGCTTTTTATCTCGCTTTCGCGAAAGCGAGATTGTAGTTTATGCTGAGCTTGTTGTAGTACGAAAGCGAGATCGAAACTCATGCCGAGTGTCAGGCTGAGCTCGTTCCCTGAGCGAAGCCGAAGGGTGTCGAAGCCCTATCGACAACATTAAAACTTAGAAAAACACCTCTTTTAGTCATATTTTTTGAAACCCTACCAAAATTTATCCGTTCTTAGAATAGATACCGACCAAAAACCATTAACAAATTTGGACAAAAAGACGATTGAAGATTGTAGGAAGGGCAAGCGCAAGGCGCAACTCAAGGTCTATGACGCCTACTGTAACGCTATGTTTGCGGTGGCTTGCAGCTACATGAAAGATGCCGAGGAGGCAAAGGACATGGTGCAGGAAGGTTTTTTGAAGGTTTTTGAAAACATAGCGGGTTATAGCGATAGCCACAGTTTTGGCGGGTGGCTCAAACGCATCGTCATCAATACGTGTATTGATCGCTTGCGTAAGAGAGGACTGGAGACGGTAAGCCTCAGCAATATTGAAACGCCTGAAGATTATGACGAGGACGAAAACTGGAACGTGCCAAATGAAATAAGCGTGCCAGAAGTGATCGATCAAATAAAGCTTCTGGACATCAAATATGCTACGGTGATCAAATTATACTTGATCGAGGGCTACGACCATTCCGAGATCAGCCAAATCATGGGTATCAATGAAGCTACTTCAAAAACCAGATTGCGACGCGCCAAAAAATTAGTAATGGACTCCTTTAAAGAAAAAGAGCAATGAAAGACTTGAGAGAATTAATGAAAGACCAGCGCGGTGATAAAGTCAGGCTGCCCGCTTATCATAGAGATGATTTTATATGTAAACTGAAAGGTGAAAAACCATCAATTTTCGGGAGCCTTTGGAAAATCGCAGCAGCGATTTTAGTCTTGGTTGCCATGGGCGGTGGTTACTTTTCCTTGACGAATAACGAGGATAAAAACGAGTCACAATCACAGTTTACCAGCATTGAGCAACAATATCTGAATTCCATCGAGCAGGAATATCAAAACTTTAGGGACCTCTCTAGCGATCCTGTTTTGTTGAAACGTTATGAATCGCAACTGGACGCCCTTAAACAGGAATATAATGATCTAATGCAGTTGATCGAGGAAAATGGTCGCGAGCCCTACCTCACGGAGCGTCTCATTGATAATCTTGAAAAACGACTCGACTTGCTGCGCAACATACAGTCCCATATTAAAATTTTAAACGAGCAAAATGAAACCATCTAATTTACTTCTCTGTCTTTTTATTTCTGCAGCTAATTTTTGCGCGGCGCAGGATGAAATTGTCCATGCAGAAAGCGTGACGGTTAATCAAAATGATCATTTTCAACTCACGATCCACGGTGAGCGAGTGACTGTACTGCAATCGCCGGACGACAAGTTGCATTTTGAAACCGTGGTCAACTTTTATCGTTATCCCAAACGCAAAAGGGACGATGTGCGCAAGCAACGCATCTTAACTATTGACAAAAGTGGAGATGAGATCGTTGCTAAAAATAACAAACGGGTTGCCCGAGGTTTGCGATCACTTTACAGAACTATCAATCTGGGAAGGATTCCAGAAAAGGAAGTGGTAGAGAAGAGACCCATGACAGAATTTGAAGAGACTTTGAATGATAATTTTAATTACAGGTCTTGGTTTGAGATTTTCAATTATTCATTTGGTCTGAGTAATAGAGAAGGCAATGACGAACTTATGGAGCGACATTTCAGGCGTAAGAAGAGTTTTGAAAGAAGTCTGGTGGTGAAGATTCCCAAAGGTCTGAAAGTGACCATTGCAAGTGATTTTGGTCAATTCTTGATGCCTGAAAATCTGATAAATCACTTTAAAATCAGATTGAACGAAGGAAGACTTGTCGCTAGTGCCTTAAATGCAAACGATGATATCAAATGTTACAAAGCAAGAGTCTACGTTGACGATTTCAACGGTGCAAAACTGGACTTGAACAACAGTAAGGCTGCAATGATCGCTTCGCTAAATGGCGGTACCATAAATGCTGAGTTTTCAAATCTTGAAGTGGGAAAGGTCAACGCTGCTGCTGAGATCAAAGGATTTAATAACACGGTCTCGATACATGATTTCTCCTCTGCTCAAGAACCCTTAAAACTAAAATCGGAATACTCTAAGATCATCATTTTTGAGTCTAAGCAGTTGGATCGTTTATCAGTTTCTTCTGATTCAAAGGTTGCGATCTACCGTGATGATCGACGACTCGATTTCCAAGGGGACGGCACGCAGATCGATTTTGGCAGGACAAAGAAGTCGGGAACGATCGACATGGATAGCCACAATGATATTATTATGGTGGGAAAGGAGCAGGTGAAGATGGTCAAGCAGCCATGATAAATACCTTAAATAGGTTTAAGCTCTATAGATTCAAAGTAAAAACGATTTTGTTCTAGCTTTCGCGAAAGCGAAATAGAAAGCGCAACCACTACAAACCGCGATAACAGAAAAGAGCAGAGACAACTTCTATTGACTATTTTTACACGTTCAAATCCCGAATTTAAAAGATGATTTCCCGTACAACCGTAGATGCTGTTTTTGATGCCGCCAGAGTGGAAGAGGTGATCGGTGATTTTGTGCAGCTCAAGAAATCGGGATCTAACTTAAAAGGGCTTTCACCGTTTACAGAAGAACGCACGCCCAGTTTTATGGTCTCACCCGTCAAGCAGATCTGGAAGGATTTTAGTAGCGGGAAGGGCGGGAACGCGGTCTCGTTTATCATGGAGCACGAGCATTTTACCTTTCCAGAAGCTATACGCTACCTCGCAAAAAAATACGGTATCGAGATCGTCGAGACCCAGCAAACCGAGGAAGAGAAACAAGTTCAAGACGACAAGGAATCTATGTTCCTGGTATTGAAATGGGCGGCGCAATGGTATGAAGACCAGCTCAAAACTGCTGAGGGTAGGGCTATAGGCTATAGCTATTTTAAGGAGCGCGGCTTTACTGATAAAACAATAGAAAATTTCTCATTAGGCTACAATCCAGACGAGTGGGGCGCCCTAACCGATGCCGCGTTAAAAGCCGGCTACAAACTAGAGTATCTTGACAAAACAGGTTTGAGCATTGTCAAAGAAGCCCAGGACGGTGGTGCCCAGAAGAAATTTGACCGTTTTAAAGGACGAGTTATGTTCCCTATTAAAAGTATGTCAGGTAGGGTTTTGGGATTCGGTGGTCGCTTGCTGAAGAATGACAAAAAAGCGGCCAAATATCTGAATTCGCCACAGAGCGAGGTCTATGATAAGAGCAAGATTCTTTATGGAATCTATGAGTCCAAACAGGCAATAGCCAAAGAAGATCTGTGCTATCTTGTAGAAGGATATACAGATGTGATCCAGCTTCATCAAGCTGGAGTTAAAAATGTGGTCTCCAGCTCAGGAACAGCCCTTACTACTCAACAAATAAGACTGATACAGCGTCTCACGCCTAATATCACCGTGCTCTATGATGGGGATGCAGCTGGGATGCGCGCTGCAGTAAGGGGAACTGATTTGATCCTTGAAGCTGGAATGAATGTACGTGTGTGTACATTTCCTGAGGGAGAGGATCCAGATTCCTTTGCCAAATCGCGTACAGAGAATGAGATAAAAGAATTTCTAAAAGAAAATGCGGTTGATTTCATCAGGTTTAAAGCTAATCTTTTGAAAGAAGAAGCGGCAGGGGACCCGATCAAAAGATCTGCCATGGCTCGCGATATTGTAAAAAGTATTGCCAAAATACCAGATGCGATTTCAAGAGAGATTTACGTGCGTGAGAGTGCGGATATTTTGGGACTTGGAGAGCAGACCTTATTCTCTGCCCTAGCTCAGGTACGCAATGCTGAGATCAAAGAGCATAAGAAAAAAGAGCAACGCAGTACAGAGAAATCTGCGATGATTAAAGTTGATGAGTCTGTCGAAGCGCCTAAGGTAGATCGGCGACAGTTGCTTGAAAGAGATATTATTAAAATCTTACTTCTATACGGCGATCGTACTGAAACTTTTATTGACGAGTATTTTCAAGAGTCGGACAACGGTAAACTAGTTACTGAAACCGTTAAAACAGAATCGCCGGTCTATGAGAAAGTTTACATGGAATTGCAAAGCGATGAGATCGAGTTTGCAAATCAAGAATTTAAGAACATATACCCAAAATTGATCGACATCATGCTTCTACAAGGCAGGATTGATGTGAATATGGTAATGACAGAATTAAATGATGGAGAGGCTAGAATGGTAGCAGATTTGATTATGGATGAAGATCGTTATCAGTTACACAAATGGGATGAAAAACAGATCTTCGTAAAAACTAAAGACCAAACCGTAGCGACAGCTGTAATCGATACCATTCTTAATTTCAGAAGGTTGATTATTACAGAAAAAATAAATTCGCTTATGGAAACATTGAGACATCCTCATGATGAAACGCGAGAAATTTTATCTGAAGTACAAGACTATAATAAATTGAGCCAATATCTAGGCAGTAGACTTAATAGGGTGGTCTAATATGATAATTGCATCAATCTTGATTGGTGAATCAAATCTGCAATGTTATCCACATTCAATTTTTTAAGCAATCGTGTTTTATAGGTACTCACCGTTTTCTCATTAATGGAAAGTGCCTGTGCAATCTCTTTATTTCTTTTCCCACGGGCTAGAAGATTGAGTACTTCTATCTCGCGAGTAGAAAGTTTTTTGAACTTAAGCACATCATTTTTACGTTCCTTATCGTCTAGAAGACCTTTGATGTTGCTGGAGAGAAAAGTACCGCCTTTACTAACGGTGAGCAATGCTTCCCTAATTTCTTCAACACTACGGGTTTTTGCGATGTAACCTTGAGCCCCAGCTTTAATCGAGCTGATAGCATAGATTTCTTCAGGGTGACAACTTACTACTAAAGTTTTGAGATCTGGAAAGTTGTTTTTGATTTTGCGTAAAGACCCTACTCCATTTGCTCTTGGCAGATCTATTTCAAGAATCACTATGTCTGGTTGAATTTCTGATATGCGATGCTCCAATTGACTACCGTTGTCCACGTACCCTACAAATTCAAAATCCTTTTCATTCATCATGCACTCCAGCCCAAGCCTGAAAACGGGATGATGATCAGCTAATAGTACTTTCATGATTCTTATTTATGACAAATATAAACTTCGATATATGTTTTCCTACAATTTTTACGTACGTATTAACCTACTTAACAGATCGTTATGCCACATTTAATATTTTGTCTTGACATTTTGTTAGAAAAAGATAGTTAGCCTTAACAGTAAGTAATTATTGCTACCCGAGAAGTTTTAAAGGAATTTCGCACACCGGTATGGGTTGCATCTTATGCTGATTGCGAGTATTGAAGTCTATAAAAATTTGAAACACTTTTTTTTCTCTTCCTACAAAATCATTTACCTTTTTACCAGCAGCCACTTGCTTCATAGCCCATTCAAGTTCGTCATAGCTCGCTCCTATCTGGTCCTCGTCAGTAATTTCGTTACCATATAAGCCATCACTCGGTGCCGCTTTCATAATACTTTCTGGTACCTGTACGTGCTCACCTATTTTATAAACTTGTGATTTGAGTAAATCAGCAATGGGGCTCACATCTACACCGCCATCACCATATTTAGTGTAAAAACCTACTCCGAAATCTTCAACCTTATTACCAGTACCCGCCACAAGTAATCCATGAATTCCACCATGATAGTACAATGTCGTCATGCGCAATCTGGCTCTTGTGTTCCCAAGAGTAAGCGCAACTTGAGGTGTCATTTCCTCAGTAGGCATACTGTCTACAAAAGTGTCGAAGACAGGTGTGAGGTCACTACGCACATCACTCACGTTCTCAAAACGCTCGCTCAATTGTCTAATGTGTTCCTGAGCTCGGGTAACATGATCCTTATGCTGGTGTATGGGCATTTCGACACACAAGATTTCCAGCCCTGTCATGGCGCAAAGTGTCGAGGTGACAGCGCTGTCTATTCCTCCGCTTACGCCTACCACATAACCTTTGACACCAGCTTGATTAGCATAGTCTATTAACCAGTTAACGATATGATTGGTGACTTTTTGAGTTTGCATAATTGTATTTTTGCAGTAATAAAGGAATCCCAATGATAAAAATAAAATACGTGTTGTCCAGTTATAGACCTGTGAATTATTGGCTGCGTGTTTTTTGTGTTCTCGCTTTCGCGAAAGCTTTACTGTCATGCAACTCCTCAAACCACATAGAAGAGGAGATCGCAAACATTCCCATCGATGCTGAAATGTACTTGTTTCACCAAGAATTTGCCCAGTCTGAGGCTGCAGATCTTGAGAAGTTGAGACAGCAATATCCATTATTGATCTCTGAACGCGTACCAGATAGTGTGTATGTAGCAAAAATGATGGGTAAGGATACCATCCAGAATATTCTGGAAAGTGAAGTGAAGAAAGCGCAATTTAATTACGATAAAATTGAGAAAGATGTAAAAGACATCATGCGTCATGTTTCTTATTACTTTCCTGACTTCAAAGAGACAGATATTATCACTTTTATTTCTGAAGTGGAGTACGATTATCAAGTCGTGCCTCGCAAGGATGGTCTCTACATAGCGATAGATACCTATCTGGGAGTCGATAGCGAATTGTATCTAGGGATAAGTAAATACATACGTAACCAGCTCAAAATAGAAAAGCTCCCTGCTGATGTCGCCTTGGCCTATGCCAAACTTTTTGTCCCAAAAAACATGGAGCGCAGCTTGCTGGAAAATATGATTTATCACGGGAAACTGCATTATGTACAAAAGCTTTTCGTGCCAGAAGAAGATGATGAACTGCTCTTCGGTTACACGACGGAGAAATATAAATTTACCGTTAATAACGAGCAACAGATGTGGCGCTATCTCATCGATGAAGAATTATTATACGATACAGACAGTAGCTTGTTGACTCGTTTTATTTTACCGGCTCCATTTTCTAAATTTTATTTAGAGGTGGATCAAGAAACGCCAGGAGGAGTGGGCCGCTATCTAGGTTATCGTATCGTTCAAGCTTATATGTCAAACAACAATGTCAGTATCGATGCGATGCTAGCAACACCTGCTGAAGAACTATTTAGAAATTCAAAATACAAACCCGAGTAATGTCAAAAAATACGAGATCCACCATCAAAATAGGAATAGAACTGGATGAGAACAAGGTTCCAGAACAAATACGCTGGAGCGCACCAGACGGCGGCGTAGACGCAGCAGATGCTAAGGCAATGATGGTGAGCATGTGGGACTCGGTTGAGAAGGAGAGTTTCCGTATTGATCTGTGGACTAAAGACATGCCTGTGGACGAGATGCGCGTTTTCTTCCATCAGACACTTGTGAGTATGGCAGACACTTATTACCGCGCCACTAGTGATGATAAGATGCGCGATACCATGATGGATTTTTGCGACTATTTTGCCGAAAAGCTGGAGCTGAAAAAAAGTTGATCATCAGTTTCTGAGATGAATCCTAAAGAACAACTGGTCGAGCTTGCCTTTTACAAAATGCCCTTCGGTCGTTTTAAGGGCAGGTACCTGAGCGATCTGCCAGAGGCCTATCTGGTCTGGTTCAAAAGAAAAGGTTTTCCCGATGGTAAGTTGGGTAGGTTACTGGAATCTGTGTATGAAATGAAAGTGAATGGGCTGGAAGGTGTTTTGAGGGAGGTGAGGAAAGCATAGGCAATCTAGCTTACAAGGATCTATTAATCTCATCTATGTACCCCAACACCTCATCACGACCAGTCCCTTTAGTAGCGCTGGTGACAAAATAGGGTGGGAACTCTTCCCAGATGCCTTTGAGTAGCACCTGTTTATATTCATCCACATGTTTCTCAATCTGGGACTCTTTTAGCTTGTCTGCTTTTGTAAAAATGATGGAGAATGGGATGCCGTTTTCGCCCAGCCACTCCATGAATTCCGTATCAATCTTTTGAGGTTCGTGACGTATGTCTACCAAAACAAAACCATTCACCAGCTGCCTTCTTTGTAAGAAGTAGTTAGTAATGAATTTTTGGAATTTTGCCTTGCTGGTTTTGGAGACCTTTGCATATCCGTAACCCGGTAAATCAACGAGATGCCATTCCTTGTTAATTAAAAAATGGTTGATCAACTGTGTTTTCCCAGGTTTTCCAGAGGTTTTGGCGAGGCTTTTTCTTCCCGTGAGCATGTTAATCAACGAGGACTTACCCACATTGGACCTTCCTATAAATGCGTATTCTGGGATGTTAGAATTAGGGCATTTTTTTACGTCTTGATTAGACATTACAAAAGAAGCCTGATTGATTTTCATCTGAAAATTGTTAAGAATTTTGCCTACGGCCTATCGCTAAATTCCACGCTCTTTGAACCAGCCGTGTAGAATTTCGTTGAATTCGTCAGGATGCTCCATCATCGCTGCGTGACCGCATTTGTCGATCCAAAACAGATCACTATCCGGCAACTTCTCGTGAAAAGTAGTTGCAACTTCGGGTGGCGTTACCGTGTCATTTTTACCCCAAATGATGCAGGTAGGGGTCGTCATATTCGGTAGGTCCTTAGACATGTTATGTCTTATGGCGCTCTTTGCAATGGCGAGTGTTTTGATAAGTTTGTTGCGATCATTGGCAACTTTGAAAACCTCGTCTACTACTTCCTTAGTAGCGATTTCTGGATCGTAAAAAACCTCTTGACTTTTCTTTTTAATGTACTCGTAGTCACCTTTTCTGGGATAACTCTCACCCATGGAATTTTCATAGAGTCCAGAACTGCCTGTTATGACTAGAGCTTTGATCTTTTCAGGGAAAAGTTTTGTGGTGACCAGTCCTATGTGACCTCCCAGAGAGTTTCCCAGCAAAATCACCTCATCCCAGCCTTTATGCTCGATAAAAGCATTGATATGCTTGGCAAATGTCCCCACGCTGGTCTTAATCAACGACATGGTGTACAAGGGAAGTGACGGAACCACAACCTCATAACCTAGTGGTGGAAAATAATCAATCACGCCGCTGAAATTGCTCAGCCCTCCCATAAGTCCGTGTAGCACTACAATAGGAGTTCCCTCACCGCTGCTGTAGTATTCAAACTTTCCTTCCTTGATCGTTTCGTATGCCATAAATAATGGGTATCAACGCAAATATAGGCGATTTGGTTATAGAATATTTCCCACAATGGCAAACATAAACTATGCAACGCATTATAACTCAAATGAACCACTCATACTTCCTCTAGACTTTTTAAAAGATTCGGGTTGTGAAAAATATCTTTAATTATCCCGCTTTCGCGAAAGCGGAACAAGTTCAGTAAACGAGATTGTAATTTAACAAGTTTGAGCTTTTCTGCTTCAAAATAACCAATATAATCACATCCCGAGAACTGCGTATAGCAATCGCCATCTGCCAACTGTCTAATTGTTCATAACTCCCATAGTTATTCAGAAAAGGGTGCATTTATCAACAAAGTGGGAAATTGTGGTAAAATGTGGTAGCAAATTTCTATTTTTGACTAACTAGTTGAAAAAGCGCGTTTAAACCTTGGTCAATTTCATTGGGACATACGAGTGTAAGGCTGATGCAAAAGGTCGTTTCATGATGCCGTCTGGTATCAAGAAACAACTTACGCCTATAATTCAAGACGGCTTTGTTCTGAAAAGAGCAGTATTCCAGCCTTGTCTTGAGTTGTATCCTATGGCTGAGTGGAATAAACTCATGGAAAAACTCAATGGCCTTAACCGTTTCAATCGCAAGCACAACGACTTTATCAGAAGGTTCACGGCAGGAGTAAAACCAGTAGAGGTAGATGCAAATGGCAGGTTGTTGATCCCTAGGGATTTGATACAATTTGCAGGGATAAGCAAGGAAGTTACCGTGAGTAGTGCGGTAAATATCATAGAAATTTGGGATAAATCAAAGTACGAGAAAGCCATCGATGATGCGGCAAACGACTTTGCAGATCTCGCAGAAGAAGTAATGGGCGATGACACAAGTGAACTCTTATCATGATCCTGTTTTGCTACAGGAATCTGTGGATGGTCTCGCCATTGATCCGGCAGGGACATATGTTGATGTGACCTTTGGTGGCGGCGGTCATTCTAGGGAAATATTGTCAAGACTGGGACCCAAAGGGAGGTTGTTTGCCTTTGATCAAGATCAAGACGCTTTAAATAATACCATCGACGACGAGCGGTTCACTTTAATCCACGAGAACTTTGGTTATATGAAGCGTTTCTTGCGCTTTTACGGAGTTCAGAAAGTAGATGGCATTCTGGCAGATCTCGGTGTGAGTTCGCACCAGTTCAACGAGGCAGAGCGCGGTTTTTCCACCCGTTTCGACGGTAGGCTGGATATGCGCATGAACCAGGAGCAGGATCTGGACGCTTCAAAAGTCTTGAACACCTATACTGAAGAAGAGCTCACACGTATTTTTAAGGAATTTGGTGAATTGCGTATTGCTCCAAAACTCGCGCGCCTCATCGTGCAAGAAAGGCAAGATGCGCCCATTGAAACCATTGCTCAGCTCAAAGAGCTCTGTGATCCCCTCGTGCCGGCGCGTATCGAGCACAAGTTTCTCGCTCAGGTTTTTCAGGCGATCCGTATCGAGGTGAATAACGAGATGCAGGTGCTGCATGATTTTTTGACTCAAGCTGGGCAGTTGCTTCCCAAAGGCGGTCGCTTGAGCGTGATTAGCTATCACAGCCTTGAAGATAGGCCGGTAAAGCGATTCATGCGCAACGGTTTGTTTGAGGGTGAGCCAGAGAAAGATGTTTTTGGACGGGTGGAAGTGCCCTTTAAAAAGGTAGGCAAGCTCATCACGCCTTCTCAAGAAGAATTAAATATAAATAATAGATCGCGTAGCGCTAAGCTACGTATCGCAGAAAAAATAATGGATTAGCATGGCAGCAAAGGTCTACGATTTTTTCAAGGGAAGCTTTCTGACAAATGATGATGCGCTCAAGAACTGGCGCTTCATTTTGTTTGCAGCTGCACTCGCCATGGTGATGATCTACACCGGTCACTCTTTTGAGAAAAAAGTGCACCGCATGGCGCGACTTACTGATCAGGTAAGTGAATTGCGCAGCGAGTATCTGGATGGTCAGGATCAGCTCATGTTCATGCAAATGGAATCCAGAGTTGCAGAAAATCTCAAGAATTCAGGAGTGGGACCTGCAGAACACCCACCGCTCAAGATTGTGGTGCGTTCAAAAGCGAATGATAAATAATGGCAACCAGCGATAAAAACATATTGACCCGCATGTATGTGATGGCCGCGATCTTTATCGTGGTCTGTCTGCTCATTGTAGGGCAGATCATGCACATTCAATTTGTGGACGGCGATAAATACCGCGCACAGGCTGACTTGCGCATATTTAAGAATGACACCATTCCCGCAAATCGTGGCAACCTTTATGATGCAAATGGTCAGCTGCTGGCCACTTCAATCAATAAGTTTGACATCCGTTTTGATGCGGTTGCTCCCAGCGATAATGATTTTAATGAGTTGATAGGGCCTTTATGTGACTCGCTTTCGCGAAAGCTGAACAAATCAAAATCCTATTACCTCAGCAAACTTAGAAAAGCAAGATCCAATCGCAATCGCTATGTTTTGCTTGCCAAAAACATAAAATACAGCGATTACAAACATATCAAATCCTTTCCATTGCTGTCAAAAGGACCTTATCGCGGTGGACTCATTGTAGAGCAACGTGTAGTGAGGGAACATCCTTTAGGGAAAATGGCAGAACGCATCGTGGGTTATGACCGTCCGGGTAGCGCGCCTGTGGGACTGGAAGGGGCGTTCAGCCCATTTTTACGAGGAAGTAATGGGGTGCGTCTCAAGCAGAAAATCTCAAAAAGTCAATGGAAACCTATCAACAGCGCTAATGAGGTCGAGCCTGTCGATGGGTATGATGTTTACACAACCATAGACGTCAATATGCAGGATGTGGCGCACCACGCCCTTTTGCAACAACTGGAATATTTTGAAGCCGATCATGGAACTGCCGTGGTCATGGAAGTAGAGACTGGTGAGATCAAGGCTTTGTCCAATTTAGGCCGCGGTAAGAGCGGTAAATACTTTGAGAAACGCAACTATGCCATCTGGGAATCTCACGAGCCAGGATCCACTTTTAAATTAATGAGTGTGATTGCCGCTCTTGAAGATAAAGTTGTGGATACGAGTACCGTTTTTGACACTAAAAACGGGAAAATAAGCTACTACGGGCGTAATGTGCGCGACTCTAAGTATGGTGGCTACGGGAAGATCAGCGTTGCCAAAGCCTTTGAACTTTCCTCAAACACTGCACTTGTCCAAATGGTGCATGACAATTATAAGAATCGAGAAGAGGATTATGTGGACCGGCTTTACAGCATGAATCTCAACGATAGATTGGGATTACCGGTGGTGGGAGAAGGAAGTCCTATGATTCCGCATCCTGATGATCCTAACTGGAGTGGGCTTTCTTTGCCTTGGATGGGATTTGGTTATGGGGTGCAATTAACGCCTTTACAAACATTGACCTTTTATAATGCTGTTGCAAACAATGGCGTCATGGTAAAGCCGCGATTGATCCGTGAGGTGCGATCTAAGGATAAAATCGTAGAAAAGTACGATCGCGAGATCATCAATCCAGCTATTTGTACGCAGAGTACGATCGACAAGGTTAAAGTCATGATGGAAAACGTGGTGCGTAGAGGAACCGCAGATAACCTCTACACAGAGAACTTCTCCATGGCAGGTAAAACAGGTACTTGTCAGGCAGAATATTGGATCAAACCAGGTAATTACATTGCATCATTTGCAGGCTATTTCCCAGCTGATAAGCCTAAGTATAGTTGCATCGTCGTCATCCATAAGCCTAATGTAGAAAAAGGCTACTACGGTAATATCGTTGCGGGTCCAGTATTTAAAAAAATTGCTCAGAAAATCTATGCAGACAATCCGCGAATGGATAAGGTAGAGCTGGTAGAAAGTCAATTGGCTAGCGTGGAGCAATCCCAATCAGATTATTATAAGAAAGTACAATCCAGCTCCAATCAAATTCCGAATCTGAAAGGAATGGAAGCGATGGACGCCATTGCTATCATCGAGAATTTGGGTGCGAGAGTTAAAGTAATTGGTACTGGTAAAGTAGTCAATCAAAGCCTTAAACCAGGTTCAAAAGTTTCTAGTCAGGATCAAGTAATCATCAACCTTTTATGAAAAAACTACAAGAGCTTCTTTATAAAGTACCGCTAGAAACTGTTGTGGGACCAACGCAAGTTGAGGTGGAGAAAATTCACCTCGACTCAAGACAGGTGGGTGATGGTGATGTGTTCATTGCGCTGAAAGGAACAGCTTCAGACGGTCATGATTTTATAGAAAAAGCAATTGATCAGGGTGTTGTAGCCATTGTTCTTGAAAATCTGCCACAAACAACTCACGAGAACATCACTTATATCAAGGTAGAAGATTCCCATAAAGCGCTAGCGAGGATGGCTGCCAATTATTTTGAGAACCCTTCTCGAGAGTTGAAATTGGTCGGAGTAACTGGAACAAATGGTAAAACTACTACAACCAGCTTGTTATACAGTTTATTTAAGGATTGTGGTTTCAAAACTGGGTTGATCTCTACTGTTCATGTACTCGTAGATGAGAAAATAATTCCAACTAAGCATACTACTCCAGACCCGGTTACTATAAATTCCTATTTACGGGAGATGGTGAACGCAGGTGTAGATTATTGTTTTATGGAGGTGAGCAGTCACGGGATTGCTCAAGAGCGAGTAGGCGCATTGCACTTTGCCGGAGGGATTTTCACCAACCTTTCCCACGACCATCTTGATTACCACAAAACCTTCGCTGAATACCGTGATGTAAAAAAGCGGTTTTTTGATGAGTTGCCCTCATCGTCATTTGCTCTAACTAATGTAGATGATAAAAATGGCAACTACATGTTGCAAAACACAAAAGCAAGAAAACTAGGCTACGCCTTAAAAACAATCTCCGATTATCAGGCTAAGATTATTGAAAACCAATTCGGTGGATTGTTGCTTAAAATAAATGAACAGGAGGTCTGGACAAAGATGATCGGCAAGTTCAATGCTTATAACATGCTGGCTATCTACGGCGCTGCCATTGAATTAGGACTGGAAGAGGAAGAGGTGCTCGTAGCCATTTCAAAACTTAAGGGCGTATCAGGCAGATTCCAATATTTCACTACCGCAAAAGACAAGATTACTACTATAGTTGACTATGCCCATACTCCAGATGCACTTGAGAATGTGCTGGAGACCATAAACGCCATCCGCACTAAAAATGAAACGCTGATCACCGTGGTAGGTTGTGGAGGCGATCGGGACAAGACCAAGCGTCCTAAAATGGCTCAGATCGCAGCTTCTTTAAGTGATAAAGTCATTTTGACTAGCGATAATCCGCGTACCGAGGATCCACAGGAAATCCTTGATGACATGGAGAAAGGCGTCGAGCCGCAAGACTTTAAAAAAGTGCTCAATGTTCTAAATAGAAAACAAGCGATCAAAACCGCGGCGCAAATGGCTCGTGAGAATGACATCATTCTTATTGCTGGCAAGGGTCATGAGACCTATCAAGAAATTAACGGTGTGCGCCACGATTTTGACGATAGAAAAATTGCCATGGAACTCTTAAACCTCTTAGATAAATAATAATGCTGTATTATCTCATAGATTACTTAGAACAAGAGTTCGGCTTGCCGGGAGCGTCGCTGTTTAGTTACATCACGTTCAGAGCTGCGATTGCATTTATTATGTCGCTGGGTTTTTCTACCATTTATGGGAAAAAGATCATACGGTATTTACAGAAACAGCAAGTAGGTGAGACGGTAAGGGATTTAGGGCTGGAGGGTCAGGCGCAAAAAGCAGGAACGCCCACTATGGGGGGGGTGATCATCATCTTTTCAACTTTAATCCCAGTTGTCCTTCTAGCGGCCATCGACAACATATACGTAGTAATGCTCATCATAACCACCATCTGGATGGGTTTGATCGGTTTTACAGATGATTACATTAAGATCTTTAAGAAAGACAAGGGTGGCTTGCACGGTAAGTTTAAGGTAATCGGTCAGGTAGGTTTAGGTGCAATCGTAGGCGCTATAATGTATTTCCACCCGGGCATTACGATCAAGGAAGAAATAAGAAATCCAGAACAGCAACAAGAGGCATTGCTGCAAACTTCTCCAGTAGAATTTACCGAAGCAAAACAGTCCACAAAAACTACCATCCCTTTTGTAAAAAATAATGAGCTGGATTATTCCAGAGTTTTTGAGTGGATCAGTCCTGAACTGATAAGCTGGTCATGGCTCATTTTTATCCCGATCGTAATCATTATCGTAACAGCAGTTTCAAACGGAGCTAACCTTACGGATGGGATCGATGGACTCGCGGCGGGTACCAGCGCTATAATCGTGATCACGCTGGCCTTGTTTGCCTGGATCTCGGGTAATATCATTTTTGCAGATTACCTCAATGTCATGTACATCCCTAATTCTGGAGAAATGGTAGTATTTATCGCTGCATTTGCCGGTGGTCTGGTAGGGTTTTTATGGTACAACACCTATCCCGCTCAAGTTTTTATGGGAGATACAGGAAGCTTGACCATAGGCGGAATCATTGCTGTGCTGGCCATTGCTACGCGCAAAGAATTATTGATCCCGATCCTGTGCGGTGTTTTCTTGATGGAAAATCTATCGGTCATGATGCAGGTGAGCTGGTTCAAATACACTAAAAAGAAATTTGGAGAAGGGCGTCGCATCTTTTTAATGTCACCACTTCACCACCATTATCAGAAGCGCGGTATTCACGAGAGTAAGATCGTAGTACGCTTCTGGATTGTGGGGATTTTACTCGCCATTATTAGTATCGTAACCCTTAAAATCAGATAATGAAAGGGTTGGAAAACATACATAAAATCGTAGTTCTTGGCTTGGGGAGGAGTGGCGTGGGCGCTGCTGTCTTGGCTCAGAAACAAGGTTTTGATGTTTTTGTAAGTGATGGAGGTGTTGGAGGTCCCGCTTTCGCGAAAGCGTTACAAGAAAAAGACATCTCCTATGAGACCGGCGGTCATTCCATGGACAAAATCCTGCAAGCCGATCTTGTGGTCAAAAGCCCAGGAATTCCTGATACGGTTGCATTAATCAAAAAGATCCATGAGGCAGGAATTCCAATCATTTCTGAAATTGAATTTGCTTCAAGGTTTACGGAAGAAACGCTGATTGCCATCACCGGAAGCAATGGAAAAACTACCGTCACCAGTTTTACGGGCCACATGCTCAAAGAAGCTGGGCTCGACCTTACCGTGGGAGGGAACATAGGCGAGAGTTTTGCCGCTCAGGTTGCTGACGGAGCCGCTCAATATCGAGTACTGGAAGTGAGCAGTTTTCAGCTGGACGGGATTGACAAGTTCAAGCCGCATATAGCGGTATTGCTCAACATAACGCCAGATCATCTGGATCGATACGATTACAAATTTGAAAACTACATCGCGAGCAAAATGCGCATCGCGATGAATCAAGAAGAGAGCGATTACCTCATCTATAATGCTGACGATCCCGTGATCGTAGAAGCTATTAAAAAAAGAAAAATCAAGTCGCGCCTGGTTCCTTTTTCGCTTGAGCGAAAACTGGATTACGGTTGCTACTTAGAAGATAACAACATCACAATAACATTAGATAACAACACAATTTCCATGTCAACAGATCATTTAACAATCAAAGGACGCCACAACACGGCAAATGCAATGGCTGCGTCAACCACGGCCAAGTTGCTCCAGATCAGAAAAGAAACAATAAGACAAAGCATGCAATCCTTTCAAGGGGTGGAGCATAGGCTTGAGAATGTCTTGAAAATCAATAAAGTTCAGTACATCAACGACTCTAAGGCCACAAATGTCAATGCCACCTATTTTGCCCTAGAAAGCATGGAGCAACCTACAGTTTGGATAGTAGGAGGAGTTGATAAGGGCAATGACTACTCTGAGCTCTACAGCCTCGTAAATCGCAAGGTTAAAGCGATTGTTTGTCTGGGAACAGACAACTCGAGAATCGTAGAAGCATTCGGGAACTGTGTGGAGCAAATGGTAGAAACCAGCAGCATGGAAGACGCCGTACGCGTGGCCTATAAATTGTCTGAGGCAGGAGATAACGTTTTGTTGAGTCCTGCTTGTGCGAGCTTTGACCTTTTTGAAAATTATGAAGACCGTGGTCGCCAATTCAAAAATACAGTAAGAGGATTATAAAATTGAAGATCAAGGATTACATAGCAGGCGATCGATTTTTATGGGCACTAGTGCTCGTGCTTTTGCTGTTTTCATTTTTACCGGTATATAGCGCCAGTACAAATCTGGCGTACTTAGGACATGGAACCGGTAACACCATGAAGTTTTTGGTAAAGCATTTTGCTCATGTGATCATAGGTTTGATTTTACTCTATGCAGTTCATAAAGTACCTTACAACTATTTCAAGGGATTGAGCATCTTGTTACTGCCTATTGTGGTAGTGTTATTGATTTTTACAGCTGTACAAGGTGGAACCATGGGTGGTGCAAATGCAGCAAGGTGGATCACTATTCCTGGTGTGGGTGTACAGTTTCAAACCAGTACGTTTGCTGCTGTGGTATTGATGGTATGGGTGGCAAAATACCTGAGTAGCATCAAAGACAAGACAGTAACCTTTAAACAATCTGTCTTACCGCTGTGGGTGCCGGTAGGAATTGTTTTGGCGCTGGTTCTACCTGCCAATTTCTCAACTACGGCCTTGATTTTTTCCATGGTTATGCTGCTGTGTTTTGTGGGTGGTTATCCAAAAAGGTACCTCGCAGGGATTCTCGGTGCAGGAATAGTTGCGTTGGGGCTTTTTGTGCTTACCGCAAAAGCTTTTCCAGGCCTCTTCCCGAATCGGGTGGATACATGGGTGTCGCGTATTGCGAGCTTTTCAGGAGAAGGTGATGCTGATACAACGTACCAAGTAGATAAAGCTAAAACAGCCATTGCAAAAGGGCACATTTTTGGAGAAGGTCCAGGTAAGAGTACATCAAAACACTTCTTACCACAATCCTCGAGTGATTTTATCTACGCAATCATCATTGAAGAATTCGGTTTGATCGGTGGTGTGTTTGTGTTGATGGTTTATATGCTGTTTTTGTTTCGACTGGTTATTATCGCGACCAAAACCGAGACCGTATTCGGCAGATTACTGGTCATAGGAGTAGGTTTCCCGATTGTTTTTCAGGCTTTGATCAATATGGCGGTAGCCGTAAACCTCATGCCCGTAACCGGTCAAACCTTGCCATTTATCAGTAGTGGTGGAACTTCGATACTCATGAGTTGTATGGCAGTAGGAATAGTATTGAGCGTGAGCAAACAGCGTCAAGAAGTCAAAGAACAAAATTCACCTGCTGAAGAAGAAATGAACCCCCTAAACGTATTAAGTGAAGCCATATAGATTCATCATATCAGGTGGGGGAACGGGAGGTCATATCTATCCCGCGATCTCGATTGCAAACGAGTTGCGCAAGCGTTACCCAGATTGTGCCATCTTATTTGTGGGCGCGGCAGATCGTATGGAAATGGAAAAAGTGCCGGCAGCTGGTTATGAAATAAAAGGTTTGTGGATCAGCGGTATTCAGCGCAGTCTGAGTCTCAAAAACCTGAAGTTTCCATTTAAAGTGATCAAAAGCATTAGAGATTCTTATAAAATTTTAAAAGAATTCAAACCCGATGTCGCTATTGGAACTGGGGGATATGCCAGCGGTCCTTTGCTATATGCGGCTCACAAAAAAGGGATTCCAACTTTGATCCAAGAGCAGAATTCCTATCCTGGAATCACCAACAAACTGCTATCAAAAAAAGTAGATAAGGTCTGCGTAGCCAGCGAGGGTCTCGACCGCTTTTTTCCAGCCAGCAAGATCACGTTAACCGGTAATCCTGTTAGGCAAGATTTGCTGCACCTTCAAAATTTGAGAAGCGAGGCAGTCCAAGAAATGAATCTCGATCCTAATCGCAAGACTTTACTGGTTTTGGGAGGCAGTTTGGGTTCAAGACGCATCAACCAATTGATTTATGAGCATCTGGAAACGCTCAAAAAAGATGTTCAGATCATCTGGCAATGCGGTAAATTTTATTTTGAAACCTATAAAAATAAAGCTCAAAATGGCGTTCAAGTACATGCGTTTTTAAACCGTATGGATTACGCCTATGCCGCTGCGGATTTTATTATCTCCCGTGCTGGAGCCAGCTCCATAAGTGAATTGGCTATTGTTGGGAAACCGGTAATATTTATTCCATCGCCTCATGTGGCAGAGGATCACCAGCGCAAAAATGCAGAAGCGGTCGTTAAGAAAGACGCTGCACTTATGATTACTGAAAACCAGCTGGAAGAGCAGTTCCTACCGACATGGAACACATTGATCGATAATCACAAGCTACAAGAAAACCTATCAGCCAATTTTAAAAAATTGGCACTCCCAAAAGCTACAGAGCACATCGTTGATCTCATAGAAACTTTCCTCCATGCATCATAACTATTCACATTTCTACTTTCTGGGCATCGGCGGGATAGGCATGAGTGCACTCGCCCGCTATCTCATGCATTTGGGCAAAGAGGTGGCGGGATACGACCGCGTGCGATCCCCACTTTGCATACAGCTGGAGAAGGAGGGCATCGATATTCATTATCAGGATGACTTTGATGCCATTCCAGCAGACTTCAAGAATCCAGAAAAATGTTTAGTGGTCTACACGCCTGCGGTTCCGTCAGATTTTGGTGAGATGTTACGCTTTCGCGATCCCGATAGCTATCGGGACGGAATTACCATGATCAAACGTGCCCGATTACTCGGTGAGATCTCTAAAAATACGACTTGTCTCGCCGTTGCTGGAACCCACGGCAAAACCACCACAAGCGCCATACTTGCCCATCTATTGCATGAAGCCGGAGTCAAGATGACTGCTTTTATGGGCGGTATTCTGAATAAATACAATACTAATTTTATCCATACCGGCGATGATGTAATCGTGGTGGAAGCCGATGAGTATGATCGTTCCTTCATGCAGTTGACTCCAGATATTGCTGGAATCACCGCCATGGATGCTGATCATCTCGATATCTACGGAGATGTGAGTGAATTTGAAAAAACCTTTCACGATTTTGCCGCTCTCGTCCCAGATGGCAAGCTTTACACTAATGAGAAAGTGGATCTAGGTGGCAAAAAAATAGGTGTTACTGATGGGTTTATCCATACGGAAAATTTAGAGATCGAGAATGGTCTTTATCACTTCGATCTCTCAGTAGATAATCAGTTGTATGGAAATTTCAAGTTTGCATTGCCTGGTCATCACAATCTTTCAAATGCTTTGCTGGCGTTGTCAATTGCTCTGGAACATGGAGTTTCTGCAGACGAGTTAAGGGAACCATTAGCCACATTTCCAGGAGTGCAGCGTCGCTTTACCTATCGCATCAAAACTGATGATTTTGTGCTCATAGACGATTATGCTCATCACCCTACTGAGATCGATGCGGTTCATGCGGCGACTCGTGAAATGTATCCTGAAGCGCAGGTTCACGCCATTTTTCAGCCGCATTTGTTCACGCGCACTCGGGATTTCATGGACGGTTTTGCGTCTAGCTTAGCAAAATTTGATAGCGTGAAGTTGCTGGAAATTTATCCAGCTCGTGAAAATCCTATTGACGGAATCAATTCCCAAACCCTTTCAAAAGAGATCAGATCGTTTTCAAAAAAGATTGATGTTGAAGTGATCCAGAAAGATGAGATTTACGCTTTCGCGAAAGCGATAAATACTCAAAATACTACGGCAAAACAGCAGCAAATTTTACTGATGCTGGGCGCAGGAGATATAGGGTTGGAAATCAATAAATTAGTCCAACAATTAAACGCGAAAAATGAAGAATAAGATTTTTTTCTTTTGCGCGATAATTCTCACGTGCATTCTCTATGGTTTCTCAGCAAAGCGATTTGAGAATCGCACCATTAATAGTGTAAGTATCTTATTTACAGATAAAAGCGACCCGATTATCTCTGAGAAAAACGTTGATAAGTTGTTGATACAAAGTAGGGATAGTGCTGAAATGCTGTTTCTGGAAAATTTAGATTTGAATAAGAGCGAGTTGCGCCTTGTTCAGAATGAAATGATCAGAAGCGCAGAGGTTTCCGTAACGCTAGACGGTCAGGTACAAGCCATAGTTGAGTCTCGCAGACCTATTGCTAGAATTATGGGCTCTCCAGATAAGTATTTGGATGATGACAATCTTTTAATGCCATTGTCAAAAGAATACACGGTGAGAGTGCCCCTTGTTTTCGGCTTTCAGGAGCAGGATCAAGATGATCTGTACCAGCTTATCATGACTTTGAGGAATGATGGGTTGTTGTCAGAAAGTTTTAGTGATGTACGCATCGATGCAGCAAGAGGGTTTGTACTATCGCCGCGAGCATTTGATTTTGAAGTGGTGTTGGGATCTGTAAAAGAACTTGATACCAAGCTGGTGAAGTATGAGGCCTTTATCGCAAAAATGGCTAAGGACAAAAAATTGAAGGAATTAGGGACGGTAGATCTGCGGTACAAAAAGCAGGTAGTTGCTACAAAAAATAAATCAGTATGAGCGCACAGGAATATGCGGTAGGTCTGGACATAGGAACGACTAAGATCGTTGCCATGATCGGTCGCAAGAATGAGTATGGAAAGCTGGAAATTTTAGGCGTAGGGCGTTCTAAAAGCCTAGGTGTTCACCGCGGCGTGGTGAATAATATTACACAAACGATCACTTCCATTCAGCAGGCCGTAGATCAGGCAGAATCAGTCAGCGGTATCGATATCAAGGAAGTGACGGTAGGTATCGCTGGTCAACACATACGCAGTCTGCAGCACAGCGATTACATTACTCGTGGCGACAGCGATGAGGTCATCAGCCAGGAAGATGTCAATAATCTCTGCAAGCAGGTTTACAAGCTGGTCATGCTGCCAGGCGAGGAAATTATCCACGTCTTGCCGCAGGAATATAAAATCGACGGACAGTCTGAAATCAAAGAGCCTATAGGTATGTACGGCGGTCGATTGGAAGCTAATTTTCATTTGGTCATAGGTCAGGTAGCTTCTATCAAGAATATTTACCGCTGCGTGAAAAGCGCCGACCTCGATCTCAAAAAAATAACTCTTGAACCACTAGCCAGCGCAGATGCTGTTTTGAGTCAAGAAGAAAAAGAAGCCGGTGTCGCTTTAATCGATATAGGTGGTGGTACAACAGACCTCGCTATTTTCAAGGATGGGATCATCCGTCACACGGCGGTTATTCCACAGGGCGGTAACATCATTACCCAAGACATCAAGGAAGGCTGTAGCATCATAGAGAAGCAGGCAGAACTGTTGAAAACGAAATTTGGTAGTGCGTGGCCAGGAGAGAACAAGGAAAACGAGATCGTTTCCATTCCCGGTTTGCGCGGTAGAGAGCCTAAAGAAATTACGCTAAAGAATCTCAGTAAGATTATACATGCCAGAGTGATCGAGATTTTAGAAACCGTATTTGTTGAGATCAAGAATTACGGACATGATGAGCCTAAAAAACAACTTATCGCAGGTGTTGTGCTTACAGGTGGAGGTAGCCAACTCAAGCACATCAAACAGCTCGCTGAATATGTAACGGGAATGCCTAGCAGAATAGGCTATCCTAACGAGCATCTTGCAGGCGATAGCGATACAGAATGCACAAGCCCCTTATTTTCAACCGCAGTAGGTCTTGTCATGAAGGGACTTGAAGAAACTTATGAAGAGGAGGCAGAGGAAGAGCCTGTGGTTGAAGAAGTAGATGTTCAAGAAGCTGTTTTTGAACCTAAGGAACCAGAAGAGCCTACACAAGAATCTGAACCTGCTGAAGAAGAGACACCTAAAGTTACACAACCCACTAAGCGCAAAGGAATCTTTGACACGTGGGCGACAAAATTTAAAGAATTTCTGGACAACGCTGAATAAAATGCGTTGCGCCAATATTGAAAAAGAATACTAGAAAAACCAGAACTATGAGCCAGGACGATCAAGACAGTATCATTTTTGACTTGCCTAAAAACACCTCAAATGTCATTAAGGTGATAGGTGTAGGTGGTGGTGGTAGCAATGCCATCAAACACATGTTCCAGCAAGGGATCAATGGGGTGGATTTTGTGATCTGTAACACAGATTCGCAAGCCTTAAACAACAGCCCGATTCCCAACAAAGTACAATTGGGGGTTACCTTGACTGAAGGTCTGGGCGCAGGCGCAAATCCAGAAGTAGGAGAAAGAGCGGCGCGAGAGAGCATTGAAGAAGTACGCGCCTTACTAGATACAACCACAAAGATGGTTTTCATAACCGCTGGAATGGGCGGTGGAACCGGTACTGGTGCAGCACCTGTTATTGCTGAGATTGCCCAAGAAATGGATATTCTTACCGTAGGTATCGTTACGACCCCTTTCCAGTTTGAGGGAAAAGTTAGAAATGAGCAGGCGCAAAAAGGAATTGAGAAATTTCGCCAGCATGTGGACTCGTTGATCATTATCAATAACAATAAGCTACGTGAGGTTTACGGTAATCTTGGTTTTAAAGCTGGTTTCTCAAAAGCAGACGAAGTTCTTGCTACCGCTTCAAAGGGAATTGCCGAGGTAATAACAAACCACTACGTGCAGAACATCGACTTGCGCGATGCAAAAACAGTACTTTCTAACTCGGGTACTGCGATCATGGGTAGTTCACAGGCTTCAGGTTCAAATCGTGCTCAAGAGGGAATTCTCAAGGCGCTGGATAGTCCATTGTTGAACGATAATAAGATCACGGGAGCAAAGAATGTTCTATTGCTTATCGTTTCTGGTGGGGATGAAATCACGATCGATGAGATCGGTGAGATCAACGAGCATATTCAAAATGAGGCGGGTCACTCGGCAAACATCATTATGGGTGTGGGCGAGGACGAGTCTCTAGGGGATGCCATTGCTATAACGGTAATCGCGACGGGATTTAACATCGAGCAACAGCACGAGATCTCAAACACAGATTCTAAGCGCATTATCCACACGCTCGAGGAGGAACAGCGCACCACAAAAGTGTTGAGCGATTCAAATGAGAAGGTCGTTCCCGGTCGATTGATTATGGACCTGGAAGAAGATGAGGAGGTTGATGAGAATGACGCTTTCGCGACCCGCGCTGAGCGTAGTCGAAGTGAAGCAGAACCAAAACAAACAGCTTCTGAACATAAAGTCATCGTCCATGAACTGGGTGAGGAAGAGGAGGAAGCATTACCAAAACCGACGCCAAAAAACGACCTGATCAAGACCTCAAACGCGATCAAAAACATTGAGATCAAAGATGAAGAAGAGGTAAAACCTGGAGCTATTCAGTTTAAAATTACTGATGAAGACGAGGTGGCTCAACCGAAAGTAGTGGAAGAGGATCGACCATCGTTTACGCTGGATTTTGATATGCCATTATCTCAGGAAAAAGAGCAGCCAGTTCAAGAAGAACGCCCCATCAAACACAATCTTGAGGATATCGAGATACGCAATGCAGAAGAATTGCCTAATAAAGTAGAGCCTTCTGGAGTGAAGAAATACTCGCTTCAAGATTTCATGGAAGACGAGGAGGATGAGCCGTTCATGTCGCAGAAAAAGGAGCCCACTAAAGTTTCTGAACCAGAGATAAAGATCGTAAAAAAGCCACAGGTAAAGGCAGATCCGTTGACTACACCGCTGGATCCAGTTCAACCTATCGCAGATCCTACAGAGCTGCCCATTAACGAGGCAATCTTACGCAGAGCAGAAGAGCGCAAACGCAAATTGCACTTGTATAACTACAAGTTCAAAAGCTCTGATAAATTGGATGAAATGGAGCGCCAGCCAGCTTACAAGCGTCAAGGCGTAGAACTGGACAGCATGCCTGAAGATCAAATGAAGTCCCGTACTTCCATCTCAACAGATGAGAACGACCAGATAAAATTTAAGTCAAACAACAATAGTTACCTACACGATAGAGCAGATTGATATGAGTCTAGAGAAAAAAATAATGCCCGCAATGAAAGAAGCGATGAAGGCAAAAGACCAGACGCGCCTCGCTGCCTTGCGTGCGGTGAAAAGTGAACTGTTGCTCGCAAAAACTTCTGGTAGTGATGCAGAGCTAAGTGGTGATGACGAGATTAAGCTATTGCAAAAACTTGTCAAACAAAGAAAGGATAGTGCCCGCATATTTCAAGAACAAGGTAGGGAAGACCTTGCTGAGCCAGAACTGGCTCAAGCTGAAGTGCTTTCTGAATTCTTGCCAGAACAGATGGGTGAGGACGAAATAAGAACCATCGTGCAACAGGTTATCAAAGAGACTGAAGCGAGTAGCATGAAAGATATGGGTAAAGTCATGGGCCGCGCTAATCAATTGATGGCAGGAAAAGCTGAGGGACGGATCATCAGTACCATCGTAAAAGAAGAGTTGAACAAATAAGGATTAAGGCTAATTCTGGAAGAGCCACTATCTCGTAAAGGGGTAGTGGTTTTTTTGTTTTTACGCTTTCGCGAAAGCGAGACTCTTAATTACTCATTACACCTTAAGAGAAAATAAATTCAAGGTATAAAATCAACCATGAAAAGCTGTTTGCAGGTACATAAAGCTTTGAATTGTAAATAAATAATTGATAAATAAGATTTTACGATTAGGAATTCTATATTTGGAAGGTTATAAACGTACCAACCAATAAAGTTCCAGCTATGAAAAAAAATTACTTGAAGACAGGACTGTTAGGCTTCTGTCTAATTTTAATCCAACTTACGAAAGCACAAAGCGATGTACCGATTGTCAAAGGAGACCACTTTGCAAAGGAGTCTAAGGAAACGCTTTTAATCTGGAGTGGTTCTCTAACCGAAACCGATTACTGGGCCATCTATGAAGGTGGCTGTGGTGACAAATTACTCGGTACTACTAGACTGAACAGTTTTGAATTCACTCCTAGCGAGTCTGGTGTTACTCTGTTTGTAAGAGCAGAGAATGATCAAGGAAATCTTGCAGGAAATTGTGGTTCCTTTACCTATGATTTTGAATCTTCTGAGACTTTTTCATTTGATTATTCTAAGAATGAAATAAAAAGTCTCGATGATGGTAAACAGTTGAAATGGTCTGGTGATATCAAAGGAACTTTTTGGTCTCCTGATGGGTCATTGGCACTTGATCCAAATACTGGTTTCATTGATCCTACTCAATCAGAAAACGGAGACTATACGGTATACTTTTTCCCTGATAATACTCATGGTTACGTTACTGCAACCTTGAGTGTAAACAATATCGCTGTTCTATCAATTTCTGGAACAACTCAAGCTGCAGAAGATACTACAGATGGTCTTTTTACCATAACCGCAGACAATACCGTTGCAAACGATACCAATATCAGTTTCACCATTTCTGGTACAGCTACAGAAGGAGTAGATTATTCAAGCATAGGAAATAGTGTATTGCTGCCTGCAAACTCTTCTACTGTTACGATTCCCATAGATGTTATTGCAGACAGTAGTCTGGAGGGTAATGAAAATGTTCAGATCACTCTTACAGGCACAGATGATACTGATGTTACTGTGGGAGCTTCAAACACGGCATCGATTGATATCATAGATAATGATAATGCGCTCGTAATCTTAACGGACACTAGTGGCAATGAAGACGCCGGGCCAATTACGGTTACTGCTACCTTGTCAAATCCCGTTCAAGGCGGGTTCACTATCGATGTATCTACAACAAATGGTTCCGCTATTGCTGGTACGGATTATAATGCGATCAATGGGCAAACATTGGTTTTTTCTGGAACTAATAATGAGACACAAACTTTTCAAATTTCTCCTATTGCAGATACAGATCTTGAGGGGGATGAAACGGTAATTGTTTCTTTATCAAACCTTCAGGCCACAAGCCTTCCCGTGAATATCACAGATTCTGCCATCGTAACAATACTTAATGACGAAGTTGATTGTGGAAGTGCTGCGGCAGTAGACTTCAATATTCAAACTTATGATTCCAGCTGCTTGAATGGGACTTCTGGTGCGGCATCAGCAATTTTATATTATGAAGGGTTTGAGACTGCACAATCTTCACCAAGTAACTATGGAGTTAGTATTGATCCTATACCCGGTTTACCCGGATGGAGATATGAAGGAGCGCCAAACGCCGGAGCTCGTCTCAATATTTTTTCGTCAGGAGCGGCTAATCGTGCCAATAACGGTTCGTTTGCATTAGGTCTTGATGACGGGAATTTTATTCCACATTCCATTATTTGGACAGTTGATTTATCTGCACAAGCGGGAGATGATGATATTTCATTTAGCTATTTCTTCTATAATTCAAACGATGAATTTACCATTGATGATCAAGTGACTGTAAGAGGAGATAGCAGCCAGCCATGGGTAACTTTATCAGTTTGGAATGATGGTTTTAATAATACATGGCAGGAGCGCGTGGTAGATTTAGATGCTAGATTGAGTGCTGCGGGACAATCCATGAGTGCCGCAACAGAGATACGATTCACTCATTCAGACAATTTTGCCTTTCCCACCGATGGAGTCATCTTTGATGATATAAAAATCTTTAAAGAAGGATACACCTATCAATGGAGTAATAATGAAACTACTGGTGTAGTGCAAGATCTTGCTCCAGGAAATTACACAGTTACCATCACTTCTCCTGACGGTTGTGTAGTAAATCAGAATCTGACCATAAACGGAACTCTATTAGATGATGCGAGTTTTTCTTATTCCGATACAAATTATTGTCCAAATGATGCTCCTGAAACGCCTACGATAACTGGACTCTCAGGTGGATTCTTTAATTCAAGCCCATTTGGGTTAGATCTAAATCCAAATACTGGGGAGATCAATTTTGCCAATAGTATTCAAGGAAGAACTTACAATGTTACTTATAATACTAACGGTCCTTGTCCCAATTCTTCAACTGAAACGGTCTTTATTGACTTCTTGGACAATGCAGATTTCGGATATCCTTCTAACTCCTTATCAACTGGTGACTCTGCTCAGTTCCCATTTTTTATCAATACACCTGGGGGGACATTTAGCTCGACTCCAAGTGGTCTATCAATAGACGCAACAACAGGGCTTATAGATCCATCGCTATCTACAATTGGAAGCTATACGGTTACTTACACCACAAATGGGACTTGTCCTAATTTCTCATCGCAGACTTTTGTAATCAGTGACGTTGATAATGTGCCACCGGTAGCGCGATGTCAAGATTTTTCAGGGAATTTAGACGCCAACGGTTTACTGATAATTAATGATTTTGATATTGATGCAGGTAGTTCAGACGATGTAGGAATTCAAAGTATTCAAGCAAGTCAAACTGTTTTTACTTGTGATAATCTTGGTCCTAATATTGTGACATTAACTGTTACAGATACTAGTGGCAATCAAGGTACGTGTACGGCAACAGTTACCGTAAGTGACATAGACGCACCTGTAATTCAATGTGCTAATGTCACTTTAGAGCTCGATGCAAACGGTCAGGCCTCACTTGATACCTTATATAATACAGGAGACAGTTATGATGTACAGCCCACAACGTTTGGTGAGGATGTTCTCAGTAATCCAACCGTTTTGAATCTTGGAGATGATCAAGTAGCTGGAAACCTACCGCTAGGTTTTAACTTTACATTTTTTGGAAATTCATACAATACATTTCAAGTTTCTTCCAATGGATTTATCGCTTTTTCAAATGTAGGATCAGGTTGCTGTAGTGGTGGTAACCTTACTTCAGGATTTGTGAATCCTAATAATCTTATAGCCTTAGGTTGGACAGATCTGAATCCGCGAGGTGCTCCGATCAATTATCAAACTATAGGAGCAGCACCTAATCGAGTTCTTGTTGTAGAATATGATAACGTTCCATTTTTTGGGGGAGGCACCGTTCTTTCTGGTCAAATCAAATTATTTGAAGGAAGCAACCGTATAGAAATTCATACAGAAAACAATGGAAACACGAGCAGAACTCAAACGCAAGGAATAGTTAATCAAGGAGGTACAGCTGGATTCCCAGTACCTGGAAGAAATGCAACAACTTGGACTGCCACAAATGACGCTTGGTCATTTACACCTTCAAGTGTTTATGCTGTTGACAATTGTGAGGTGGATGTCTTAAACGTTTCTCAGCGCGATTTTACCTGCGCTGACTTAGGGCCTAATTTCATTACGATTTCAGCGACTGATAGTTCAGGTAATTCCCCTACTTGCAGCTTTTTTGTAACTGTAGTTGATAATCAGAATCCAGAGCCAGTTAACCCAACATTACCCGATGTAATTGCTGAATGCCGAGTGGATAGTTTAACACCTCCACAAGTGACAGATAATTGTGCTGATCCAGTTATTATAACAAATAATGCCTCATTACCGATAACAGGAGTAGGGACAACTGTTGTGACTTGGATTTATAATGACGGTAACGGAAACTTTAATTTTCAGAATCAGAATATCATCATTCAAGATACCACGCCCCCAGTCCCAGATGTTGCAAATCTGCCAGATGTGAATGCACAGTGTTCTGTAGACAATCTCACACCTCCTACAGCTACAGAAGCGAGTTGTTCAAACGGAGATATTTCTATTACAGGAACTACAAATGCCTCTTTACCTATCACTACTACGGGAACTACTGTAATAACTTGGACTTATGATGATGGAAATGGCAATTCGATCACACAAGATCAAAATATCGTTATCAGCGATACTACGGCACCTGTTCCAGATGTAGCTGGTCTACCAGACATCAACGATCAATGTGTAGTGAGTAGCTTGACTCCACCCACAGCGACAGATAACTGCGCTTCAAATGTGATCATTACAAGTAATGCAAATTTACCTATCACATCCTCTACACAAATTACGTGGACCTATGATGATGGAAACGGGAACACGACTACCCAAATACAAAACATTGTCATTGATGATGATACCGCACCGGCTCCTGATGTAAATAATTTACCAAATATTACCGCTTCATGTGAAGTAAGGTCTCTTACCGCTCCTACGGCAACAGATAATTGTGGTGGCAATGTGACTGTGAGTAATGATGCCACTTTACCTATTAACACTCAGGGTACTACTGTCATTACATGGACCTACCTTGATGAAAATGGTAACACGAGTACTCAAACTCAAAATGTGATTATCAACGATACAACTGCTCCAGTTCTAGATACAGCGAGTTTATCAGATATTAATTCAGAATGTGAGGTAATAACCATTTCAATTCCCACGGCAACTGATGCCTGTGCAGGTGCTATAAATGGGGTTGCAGACCAGAATTTCCCAATAACAAATCAGGGAACTACTACGGTGACTTGGACCTTTAATGACGGTAATGGGAACCAAGTTACACAAACACAAAACGTGATTATAAGTGATGTAAATCCTCCAGTTCCGGACTTGGCTACGCTTCCAGCTATTAACAGCGAGTGCGCAGTAAGTACACTTACCGCACCTACGGCAACTGATAATTGTGTAGGAACCCTCACAGCTTTTACAACTACATCATTACCCATTACGAGTACTACTACCATTACGTGGGAATATGATGACGGAAACGGAAACAGCACGTCGCAGACGCAAGACTTCATTGTGAACGACACCACTGCTCCTGTTCCCGATCTTACATCTTTAACAGACATCAATCAAGTTTGTGAGGTGACTAGTCTTGTTGCGCCTACAGCTCTAGATAATTGTGAGGGAGTGATAACAGCGACAAGTAATGCTACTTTCCCGATAGGTCTTGGAACAACTCAGGTTACTTGGACCTATACTGATGGAACAGGGAATAGCATCACGCAGACTCAGAACATAATAGTTACTGATACCGATGCTCCAGTTGCAGATTGTCCAAGCGATCTGAGAATTGACTTGCCTTCTGGAACTACAACTTATATGTTGCAAGATTACACAGGTGGCTTAAATGCCACAGACGGTTGTACCTCTAATACTGCCGGTCTGACCATTGTTCAGAGTCCTGCGGCTGGTACCATGGTTGCTATACCTAGCACGACCCCTATAACGATTACCATAAGTGATGGCAACGGCAATGATCTCGTGTGTAGCTTTGATGTACAAACTGATTTTACTGCGAGCATTGATGAACCTGTCGTAAAGGTAGATTTAGGTATTTATCCTAACCCGACTTCTGGAAAACTTACGATTAGTTCCACAAATTCAAATATTGAAACACTGACCTTAATAGATTTCAGAGGTAGAAGAGTCAACACTTGGAGCAATATAAAAGCAGTAACTAAAACTATTGATCTCAGCCCTTACGAGAGTGCGATTTATTTCATCAGCATTGAAACAGATCTTGGAATCGTAAACAAGAGAGTGATCAAGAATTAAGTAGGTCCCAAATAGTAAAACCTGTCCGTTTCATAGTGAAGTGGACAGGTTTTTTGTTTTGAATAGTTACGCTTTCGCGAAAGCGAGACTCGCCAAATACTCAACTACTTAGTTCCCTATCAAGCTGGGATTCTTTTGTAACTCTAAAACTAGAGATTCATAAGGAGCTAAAGTAATTTCCATGGTATAGCTCTTATTTTCATTTCTAAGCGCCTTCACTTCTGCTTGACCCACTCCTAATAGATCTTTGAATGTATAGTCTCTATCCCACATATCAAAGGCCTTCACGATCTCATTAGTCATCATGAAGTTGAAGGTCATGGTTTTCTCACCATCAAAATTAGATAGTATGATTAGTTTTTGATCTTCATTCCAGCGCGCAAAGGAAAGTACCTTATCATTATAATTTTCAGTATTTTCTCTGTTGTAGGTGTGCAAGTCTGCGTATTCACCCATCATCGCCGGACTATCGATTGTAAGGTTCAGCAAACGTTCGTAAAAATCACGTAGAGCCAATTCTTCTTCTGTAGACTGACCGCCATCAAACTTTTTATCGTTTACCCATCGTACGATGCTGGGAACGCTCCCGTAATCGAAAATAGAGGTGCGAGTAGGATCACCAAAACCTAAATCCTCACTACCGTCTTCTCCCAACTCCTGACCAAAATATATCATCGTAGGTGCCGTACTTATCGTAGCAGATACTACCATTGCAGGCTTTCCAGCCTGTGCGTTTCCTGCAAAGCCGTCGCTGACGATGCGCTGCTCGTCATGATTCTCCAAAAAATGCAACATATGGTGCTCTATGTCACTTAATTCTTCTTGAATCGCTGGTATATGGTCTGTTTTACCACCGCGATGCATCACATTACGGATCGTGTCATAAAGCTGGACTTTATCGTAGAGGTAATCCATTTTCCCTTTTTTGATGTAATCTCTGTACAGACTAGGATTGTATACTTCGGCGAGGAGAAAAGCATCAGGATTTTCCATTTTGATGTGCGAATTCATATAACTCCAGAATTCCACCGGTACCATCTCTGCCATATCATACCTAAAGCCGTCTACTCCTTTTCTAGTCCAGTAAAGCGCTATATCCTTGAATTTTTCCCAAGAATCCGGCACATCTTTTCCTTTCCAGAAATCATAATGTGCGTAGTAGTCGGCATCGGCAAAATCATCTCCTAAAGATTCAAAATCATAGCTGCCGTCAGGTCGCACTCCGTAATTGACTTTTACGGTTTCATACCAGTCATTCATATCTGGTTGCGCGGCGCGGGCTCCATTACCGGTCCATTTAGCGGGATTCTCGTCAAACTTGCCATCAGCTAGTGTGTTTTGTTCACCTCCTAGCGGTTTGTAGCCGTTTTTCCATTCTGGCACTTTGAAGGACTCGCCTGGCACGTAGTAGAAATTGTTATCACGAGCATATTCCATCTTGGTATCATCATCTGCACCGAAATCTTTTGTTCCCTCTGGATTGGTTAGGCTCTGATAGTTCCGAGCAACATGATTGGGAACAATATCGATGATCACCTTTAACCCAGCCTCATGGGAGCGCTTGATTAAGGCCTCAAATTCCTCCAGCCGATTTTCTACACTCACCGCAAGATCCGGATTTACGTTATAGTAGTCCTTAACCGCGTATGGTGATCCCGCGCGGCCCTTCACTACATCTGGATCATCATTTGAAATACCGTATTCTGTGTAGTCCGTAATCACATCGTGATGTGGAACGCCCGTATACCAAATATGCGTAACACCAAGATCCTTGATCTCTTGAAGTGCCTTAGGTGTAAAATCAGCAAATTTACCGACTCCGTTTTCTTTAATGGTTCCCCAAGGCTTGTTTGTGGTATTTGTGTTTCCAAAAAGCCGGGTGAACACTTGATAAACGACTTTTTTACCCTTTCTATCCTCGTGATCAATACTCACTTCCTGGTCGTTCTCCATTTGGTTTTTTACTGGTTTTTCTTCTTTGCAGGCTATCATTGAGATGATTGCTAATGCGATGATTAGTTTTTTCATATTTCTTTTCTTGGAGGGCGCTTGCGAAGCGCCCTTACGGTTGGGACGCTTGGCAAGCGTCCATTTCTGGCTCGATATCTAAACCTTTCCTGATCTTATAAAGTAAACGACAGCAATGACCGCAAAGCCTACTCCGGTAACTACCGGCGGATTAAAGATGCTTTCGCGTTGAAGCCCTAAATAGGTTATAGCCGCGCTCAGAATAAGCATGGCGATGGCGGCGATCATATGAGTTTTTTTCATTCTTCTCTTTTTTAGGGCGCTTGAGGAGCGCCGTTACGACTGGAACCCTTGGCAACCACCATCTTCCTTATAATTTGATCTTGATCTCTTTTTCCTTTACCGTGTCCCAAGATAGATTTTTTATCGTCACGATTTTTCGATCTTGATTATACGACCAGTTGCTGCCCTTGATGCCTTTTATCTTTTTCGGTTTACTATTGATTCCGTGGATGATGAGGTCTATGGTTTTTTGAGAGGTCTGAAAGTTTTTACCAGTTTCTGCCTCCAGTTCTATTTCCAGCGAGCTGCGACCTGCTTTAGCTGAGTACTCCAATATTTCAAACATGCCTTTTTCATAAGCCTGAAATGTCTTTCCATCATCGGAATAGAATTGGGCTTCACTTTCATCTACCGATTTATGATGATAATAATGCAGCTCAAAATCGTTGTTGTCAAATTCCTTAGTTGATTGCAGCTCCTTAGCCATCGGTATGAAAGATCCTGCTTTGATGAATGTGGGAATGTGGTTTTCGCTTAAAGCGAAAGTGTCTAAACGACCGGCAGCATAAACTTTTTCAGTATAAAAATCGAACCATTTCAAACCTTCTGGTAACGTGATATCCATAGTTTTCTGACCTGGATTTAGAACTGGCGCCACATAAAATGAGTCTCCCCAAAGAAAGGAATTTGCTTCATTTGTGCGTTCAGGATCGAGATAGGAAACGGGTCGCATCAAGGGAGTTCCGTCTTTGTGATTTTTAAAGGCCAGTTGATAGTTATAAGGTAGTAGCTTGTAGCGCAACTCAATGGCCTGTTTAGCAAGCTTCTTTGCCTTCTCGCTTCTATAAACCGGTTCACTAGGGACTTCCTCTTGCGCATGTGGTCGATAGATAGGTTGAAAAACTCCGTATTGCAGCCAGCGCACATAGAGTTCATCATCAAGGTTTGCACCAGCAAAACCACCCAAGTCACTATGCATGTAACCCAATCCCTGCATTCCCATTTGCAGGGCGATTTCTGGTTGCGACTGCAAACCTCCCCAAGTTCGGTTCACGTCTCCCGACCACGGGATCAATCCGTAGCGTTGTGATCCAGAATAGCCAGCGCGCATCAAAATAAAGGGTCTGCGGTCGGGCTCTGCTTCCAGGCTGGCTTTATAAACGAGTTTAGCCCAGTCGTGACCGTAGATGTTATGGACTTCATCTGCCGTACCAGTTGCGTGGATCAATCCCGATGGATGTACTTCTGGCTCACCCAGATCACCCCAGAACCCGTTAACCCCAATGTCAGACAATTCTTTGTAGATGTTTTTGAACCACTTGTTCCCTTGATCGCTGTAGATGTCAATCAGTCCCGTGTTTCCAAAGTAGAACTCATACTGATACGGTTTTCCTAGCGAGTCTACGGCTAAAGTTTGTTTATCAACTGCTTCTTGCCAGCGGTCAGAGGTAGATAAAATAAACGGTTCTGTGATCAGGACGGTTTCCACATTGTTTTCTTGTAAGCCTTTGATCATTATTTCAGGCTCTGGAAAGCTGTCTCGGTAAAACCGCAGGTTTCCCATAGTTCCTTTGATATCCTTACCGAACCAATACAGATCCAGAACAATAGCATCCAGCGGAATGTCTTCATCTCGATATTTTTGAACCGTTTCCTCGACCTCTTGCTGAGAGTGATAACCAAAACGGCTTGCAAAATTTCCCAATGCCCATCGAGGAGGCATAGGTTGCTTGCCGGTAAGTTCCACGTAATTTTGGGTGACTTCTTTCAGATTATTTCCAGCAATTACTTGATACCGCATCGCGCCAGAAATGGTCTCATAGGTAATGGTGCTGTCGCCCTTGCTGTCGAGATCTAAGAATCCGATGGGGGCATTATCAAAATGTACCGCATAATTCTTTGATGAGATCACGAGTGGTGAGGTGTAATTCATCAATTCTGACCTAGTTTCATAGCCGTAATGCGCCCGGTTGTACAATTGCAATCGGTTGCCGCGTCTGTTCATTCCTAAAGCTCGAGCGCCTCCACCATAAAGGACTTCATCCTCATCAATTTTAAGCTGGATGGTTTTGAGTGAATCGCGGTCTTCGTAACCATGACCTTCAGAAACTAAAGGTTGACCTTCATAGAAATAGGCTACTTCAAAGGGATTTTTAAGGATTTTGACCTGTAGCGCCTCCTCCGAACCTAGCAAAAAGCCTTGCTCATTTGATTTTACGAGTCCTTCAATTGGCAGCGGGTTTTTGATGACTGCGTGAGACTTTTTAGCTTTTACCTTCTCCTTTGAATAGGGGAAGAATTGCGTTTCGATCGCATTCTCGTCAAGTATTTTGAACGCATACATCCCATCATTGACGTGTACGTTCAATTGGTCTTTTTCAATTTCAGATTCAACAAATTGACGTGTAGCCGTTCTGGTCTGCGCTTTCGCGAAAGCGGAAACAAATACAATAAGCGCTAATAAATAATACCTCATATCAATCCAATTCAATAATCATTGATGATTTACCTCTCACATTAAGCGTTTCATCAATCTCGATAGTCCTATCTGAAAGAATTTCCCTTCCTGAGTTTGTGGAGTGCAACATTTCGCGAAAGCGGGATAAGTCCAGCGTCATCTTTTCTGGATTGTTGTTGAGCACGATCATGATCTTTTTAGAATCGTCATGTCTAAAATACACATAGCAATTGTTTTCTGGGACAAAGTGGGTCAATTTACCTGTATGGATCAAAGGTTGTGACTTGCGGTAGTTCAAGAGTTTTTTGGTGAAATCCTGATAGTTTTTTTGCTCTTTTGTGGGTTTGTCAAAGGCGTTGATTTTATCGCCTTTCCAGCCACCAGGAAAGTCCCTGCGTATGTCGCCGTCGCCATCGGTATCGCGATTACCGCCCATTCCTATCTCGTCGCCATAATAGATCTGTGGGATGCCGCGGGTCGTTAATAAAAACGTCATTGCTAGTTTGTAACGATCAAGATCCCCATTAAAAACGCCGCTGCCATTAATTCTATTTGTATCGTGGTTGCCGGCGAGGATCACAATGTTATCGGTATCAGGATAGAGGAAGTCATTAGATAGGCTGTTGTAGATTTTGACCAGTCCCTTTTCCCAGTTGCCCTCATCTTCTTGAAACGCTTTAAGCATAGCGACATTGAGCGGCTTGTCCATAACGGTAGGGAGATGGCTGTTGTAACTCTGGATCGCGGCTATAGGCGAGTCCTTTTGCCAATAAGAAACATGTGAGGCTTCATACAGCCATGTCTCTCCAAGAATATTGAAATAGGGATACTCGTCCATGATGGCTTTGGTCCATTTGGCAATGCCTTCTTTCTCGTTGTAGGCGTAAGTGTCAACACGTATACCGTCCAGACCTGCAAACTCTACCCACCAGATGGCATTCTGGATCATATAGTTCAGGAAAAGCTCGTTTTCCGTATTCATGTCGGGCATAGTAGTGTCAAACCAGCCTTCCTGCGCATAGCGCTCGTCGTTATCGCTAGTGTAGGGATCAAACTGAGTGACCTGACGGTAGTTGGATCGTGCAAAACCCTTGAGCGGCAAATCGTCGCGATCATCGTTATCATCAAAATAATGGATCCAGTCGCGGGTGGGAAGGTCTTTCATCATCCAGTGCGCTGCTCCCCAATGATTGGGAACCATATCCATGATCAGTTTCATATCGCGCTTGTGCAGTTCATCTGCGAGGCGGCGGTAATCCTCATTTGTCCCATAGCGGGCATCGATTTTATAAAGGTCGCTGATGGCGTAGGTGTGGTAGGAATACCGATCTTCATTATCTTCTTGAACTGGTGTGCTCCAAAGAGCCGTCGCTCCGAGTTCGTCGATGTAATCAAGATGATCGATGATTCCTTGCAGGTCGCCACCGTGCCTACCGCCCTTGAAATTACGATTGGCTTTTTCAGTTAGCCCGTCCACGCTGTCGTTTGATGGATTGCCATTGGCAAAGCGGTCAGGCATCACGAGGTAGATCACATCGCTGGAGTCAAATCCTTTGCGCAGGCGGCTGTTTTTATAGCGAGCCTTGAGTTCGTAGCTGATGGATTGGTTCTTTTTTCCCGATTTCAGCTTGATATCGTATTGACCAGGTTGCTGATTTTTAGTGTCAATTGTTACAAACAGATAATTGGGATTTTCAGTTTTTCTCACTTGGAGAATTGGTAAATCACTTTGAGTTATCTCGCTGGAACCTATCTGATTACCGTAAAGCATTACCTCCACCGCGCTATGTTCCATTCCTGCCCACCAGTTGGGCGGCTCAACGCGCTCTATAGATTGGGCTTGTACCGCTTTCGCGAAAGCGAGAACAACAAGAACAATCGTAAAAGTCTGAACTGATTTGAGTTTCTTTATCATATCTAAATGTTTTTTATAAAGCAACAAAGGGCGCCTGAATTCTGATCAAGTCACCCTTTGAAAAGCTAATCAAATATCTATGTGGTGAATCATGATCTAGGCATTCACCATTTCAGGTTCTAAGGTTCTTTGATCACCGTTTACAATCACTTCTTGAGCGTGTTTGCCCTCGAGCTTCATGTCAGTTCCTGATTTAGAAACGTTCACTTTCAAGATTTGATTTCTAAAATTGATCTTGAAGCTGAAACCATCCCATTCTTCTGGAAGTCTTGTTGTGAAACTAGGTTTGCCATCGATGATCTGAAGACCACCGAAACCTTCTACGATACTCATCCAGGTTCCCGCCATACTTGTGATATGACAACCTTCCTCTACTTCTTTATTGTAATCATCGAGATCAAGACGCGAGGTTCTCAGGTAAAACTCATAAGCTTGTTCCATGCGGTCCAGCTTTGCAGCTTGTATACTGTGGACGCAAGGTGATAGCGAACTTTCATGAACGGTCAGGGGCTCATAAAAATCAAAATGCTTCTCCAGTTCCTCCTTGGAAAAGTGATCTTCGAAAAAATAAAAGCCTTGAAGTACATCTGCTTGTTTGATATAACAGCTTCTCAAAATGCGGTCCCATGACCATTTTTGATTAATGGGACGATTTGATTTATCAAGTTGTGAAACTGGAATGATCTCCTTATCCAAGAAACCATCTTGCTGCAAATACACGCCTAGTTTTTCATCATAAGGCTCGTACATATTTTCTGCAACCTCTTTCCAGGACATCAACTCGCCATCGGTAAGATTTGTTTTACCTATGATGCGCTCATAATCAGACTTGTAGCCGTCTTTTACTTTATCAAGATGCTCCAGCGCCTGGTTGATGCACCATTTTGCTAAATAGTTAGTGTACCAGTTGTTGTTGACGTTGTTCTCATACTCGTTAGGTCCAGTAACGCCTAAAATCATATATTGCTGAGCGCGCTGTGAGAAAGTAGCTCGCTGTTGCCAGAATCTGGCGATGGCGATCATCACTTCTAATCCCATTTCAGGTACGTAACTATAATCGCCGGTGTACCTTAGATAATTATGAATCGCAAACACCATGGCACCGTTACGGTGTATTTCTTCAAAAGTGATTTCCCACTCGTTATGACTTTCCTCACCGTTCATGGTTACCATAGGGTAGAGGGCAGCACCGTTTTCAAAACCTAGCTTTTCTGCATTCTCGATCGCCTTGTCTAGTTGATCATAACGGTATTTCAATAGGTTGCGGGCTACTTGAGAATCCTTGGTTGCCATATAAAATGGGATGCAATAAGCTTCTGTGTCCCAATAAGTCGAGCCTCCATATTTCTCACCGGTAAAACCCTTAGGTCCTATGTTAAGACGACTGTCTTTACCAAGGTAAGTCTGATTGAGCTGGAAGATATTGAAACGTATTCCTTGCTGCGCTTTTAAGTCCCCTTCTATAGTGATGTCAGCCATGTTCCAGATATCAGCCCAAGCTTTTTTCTGAAGATCAAGTAAAGCCTCATAGCCTAGATCAGTGGCTTTGTCAAGGACTGTTCCAGCAGCATTGACCAGATTGTCTTCTGCATGGTTCAGCGTTGAGGTATATCCAGCGTATTTGATTAATGTAGCGCTTTCGCCCTGAGCAAGATCTGCATCTACTCTAAACCTTATAGACTTATCAGTCTGATCATAGTAATCAGCATACTGCTCGTGCTGTCCATTCTTATATAGTTCAGACTGCATGTAGGTCGCTACTCCGTAGTTTGTTTTATTAGTCTTGCTTTGAATAAATGCGCGGTGGTTATCTGTTGTGACTTCGCCTATCTGCCAAAACGCATCATCCCAGTTGCTGTCCTCATTTGTGATTCCCGCATCTAGGTAAGGTAGGTAGCTTATGGTTATGTCGCCACTCACGGCTTTCACCGTATAGTGTATAACTCCCAGCTCGTCGTGGTCCAGACTCAAGAATCTTCTTGCCGTAACCGCTACAACCTTGTCATTTTGTAGTGTAGCTTCAAAAGATCGCTCGTACCAACCTTCTTTCATATTAAGTTCACGACGGTAGTTTTTTACCGCTTTCGCGAAAGCGAGATCTAAAACAGCCCCATCTACATGAACATCAATCCCTATAAAATTAGGAGCATTTAAAACTTTTGCGAAATACTCAGGATATCCGTTTTTCCACCAGCCCACGCGGGTTTTATCTGGATAGTAAACTCCTGCGATGTAGCTGCCTTGAAAGGTATCGCCGGAATATTGCTCTTCAAAATTTGCTCGTTGACCCATGGCTCCATTTCCTATGGAAAATAAGCTTTCACTAGATTTGACTAATGAAGGTTTCCAGCCTTCTTCAATGATGGACCATGCGTTAGGTATGATATATTCTTGGTTCATTGTTTCTTTTTCATTAGTAATTCATTGATGTAATTTTCAGGCATTTCGGTAAAGGTTCTGAATACCGAGTCTGCCTCGTGGAGCACATCATCTTCTCCCAGGCCTATGGAAATCATTCCAGCGGCATTTGCGGCTTGGACACCCGCAATACTGTCTTCAAAAACCACACATTTGTCGTATGCAATTCCCAGTTGGTCGGCAGCGGTGGTGAATACCTCTGGATCTGGTTTTGCTTTAGTTACATTTGTACCGTCTACGATGGTGTCAAAAAGATCAGAAATCCCGAGTTTTTTCAAGATAGGCCGCGCATTCTTGCTCGCCGATCCTAGGGCTATGGGTAGCCCCATTTCTCTCAATTGAATTAAAAAATCGTGAACGCCCGGGAGAATGTCGTCGGTCGTGAGTGTATCCACGAGAGCGAGGTATTCCTCATTTTTTTGAGCCATTTTTGAGTTGAATTGCTCTTCAGGCAGCGATGTGTTGCCCCACTCGAGAATCTTCTTGAGCGAATTTACTCGTGACACCCCCTTAAGTTGTTCATTCTGCTCGTGATTAAAATCGATACCTATGGATTTTGCGAGTCGCTGCCAGGCCACAAAATGAAATTTTGCCGTGTCTACGATTACGCCATCCAGATCAAATATGAATCCTTTTTTATGCATTTTCTGGAGTATAGGTGATTGCTTTTTTGTCTGTAATTAAAAAGTTGGATAGCGCCGCGATGATCAGGAAAATTCCAGCCACAGTCATGGCGTGGATGGTTTCCTCACCGATGAGTTTCTGAAGAAATACGACACCACCTATGGCAGCCATAATCTGTGGGATGACGATGAACATATTAAAGACGCCCATCATCAATCCCATTTTTGAAGCCGCTACCGAGCTTGATAGCATAGCGTAGGGCATGGACAAGATGCTTCCCCATGCAACACCTATCAACCCAAACGAGATAAACAGGTTGTCTGGATTGCCGGGACTATAGAACATGATGATGAATCCTGCTGCCCCACAGAGCAGGCTGAACATGTGCACATGTTTTCTATTGATACGTCGGTACGCTGTGTAAAGCGTGAGCAGCAGCGCAAATGCCATTGAGGTTAGACCGTAGATTCCCATTTTAGAACCTACGTCATCGCTGGCTTCATTATATGCTTTATCTGCTGTTTCATAGTTGACGCGTGCTTGATCGTCAAGGTATTTGATAACTCGATCAGTACCCTCACCTTCATAAGTCAACTCGCCATTTTCGTCCAGCATGGCAAATTCATTAACGTCAGGTTTTGCCGCATTATAAATATGACTGGTGAGCGCAGGATTTGCCAGCGTCCACATGGCAAAGAATGCAAACCAAGAGAAAAACTGGACCACACCTAGCTTTTTCATGATTTTTGGCATCAAGGCATAGGTTCCTAATATTGTTGAAAGCATCCCCTTTTTCTCCTCATCGTGGGATTCGGCATCATCAAACTGCGCCATTTCTTGAGGCGAATATTCCTTTGTGGTGAAAATAGTCACGAGAATGGAGGTGATGAACACCACCGCACCTACTGCAAATGCCACCTTTACGGAATCTGGAACGACTCCCGGTGCTGCCTCGTTTGAAATATCGAGACCATTGTTGACCCATTTGGGCAAGTTACTGGCAACCCAAGTACCTACACCTATAATTAAGGTCTGGACTACAAATCCATAACTGCGTTGTGATTCTGGAAGCTTATCAGCTACGAGAGCACGGAAAGGCTCCATGGAAATGTTGATCGAGGCATCAAGAACCAGCAATAATCCCGCTGCCATCCATACCGCCGACGAGTACGGCATGATCAAAAGAGCAATGGAACTGAGAATCGCACCCAGAAGAAAGAACGGACGCCTACGTCCCAAGGTCTTGTGCCAGGTATTATCGCTTAAATAACCGATGATGGGCTGGACTATAAGTCCGGCTAGCGGCGCTGCGATCCATAAAAGCGGAATATCGTCCTTACTGGCGCCGAGCGTCTCAAAAATACGGGACATGGTCGAGCCCTGAAGCGCAAAACCAAATTGAATCCCAAGAAACCCAAAACTCATGTTCCAGATATCCCAGAAACCTAACTTAGGCTTTTTCATATCGTTACAATTGATTACGACAAGCCTTATGACTTATCAAAACTTAAGGTGTGTGAGAAGAAAATAAGTTTTGATATACATTAGGAATTCAAGTTCCTAATAAAGTGTAAAATTATAAAATTAAGGAGTAGACTCTCTTTCTATAAGTGATGTTTTTACTATAACGGTTTCGTAGCTTTCAGAATCACCTTCCTTTTTTTCAAGTCGCTCGATCAGTTTTGCTGCGGCTATACCGCCCATTTCCTCACCTTTTTGACCTATCGTTGTTAATGTGGGGCTAGCATATTTTGACAGCATACCATCAGTAAACGCTACTATCGCGACATCTTGAGGAATAGCTTTTCCATGTTTTTGTAACGCTTTACTGGCCGTTACTGCAAAAAGCTCATTGACCGCAAGAATGCCATCAAAATTATTTTCAGCTAAAAACTTTTCGATCTCAGTTTCGCAGGCATCGGCATTTTCAATTTTGAGTAATTGGTGATTTTCACATTCGTATCCTCTTTCGGTAAGAGCTTGTTTAAAACCTTGAGTGCGCAGTCTCCCTACACTTACGTAATCTACCGTAGTGATTAGACCTAGGTTTTTGCGTCCCTTACGCATCAGGAAATCTGTTGCGCTGTGGGCCGCAGCGACATCATCAATAATAATTTTGTCGCAGGCAATATCGTTAGTCACCCGGTCGAACATGACTATGGGCATACCTTGATTAGTCACTTCCCTCAAATGATGCAGGTCTTGTTTGTCCATAGTTTCTTTAGATAGGCTCATGATGAAACCGTCTATGCTGCCATTAGCCAGCATTTCCATATTGACTACCTCCTTATCAAAACTTTCATCAGATACCGTAATGATGACTTGATAGCCATTTTCATTAGCCACTCGTTCGGCTCCCGAAATAACCGTCGCAAAAAAGTGATGTACAATTTCGGGAATGACGATTCCTATCTTTTTCGTTTTTTGGTTTTTAAGACTTAGAGCAATACTGTTGGGTTTATAATTCTTGGACTTTGCATAGTCTTTAATCTTGGCACGAGTCTCTTCACTTATTTCATAAGAATCTCTAAGTGCTTTTGAAACAGTTGATATAGAGACATTTAAGTCTTTTGCGATTTGCTTGAGCGTCAGTTTTTGTGGCATGATCTGTAGAGGGTGTCTTTAAAGTTTTTCCGCTTTCGCGAAAGCGTAACCTGTAGCTAATATAACTCTAAAAATTAGTATTGTAAATGCGAAAACGTTTTCGCATTTCGTTGCGTTGGAAAACATGTCTTAACATTCTCTTTACATAGTTTTGTTGCGTGTGAGAAGAAAATATTTTCATTAACAACAATTAAAACACAGTAATGAACAACAAATTCAAAACAGTTATTCTGTTATTCTTGTTACCGCTGTTTGCCCTTGCGCAAAATGTAGTGACTGGTGTCGTGACCGATAAGGACAACCTGCCGGTCCTGGGCGCGACGGTGCTGGTGAAGGGGACTCAAAACGCTACCTCTACCGATTTTGACGGGAAATACACCTTGTCAAACGTACCAGATGATGCGGTGATCATCATTTCCTATATAGGCTACGCGACTCAGGAAATTCCTTTGAATGGACAGTCTACGATCAATGTTTCTCTGGCTGACGATACCTCTGAGTTGGACACTATAGTCTTGATAGGTTATGGTAGTACTACCAAAGAAAATGTAACAGCAGCACAGACCACGATTGAGTCTGAGTCTTTTAACGATGGAGCAATCGTATCACCCGGTCAACTTATTGCAGGTAAAGCTGCGGGTGTTAGTGTTACAGCACCTACAGGTCAGCCTGGTGGTGGGCCTACGATACGTGTAAGAGCAGGTTCTACCCTAGATGGATCTGGTGATCCTTTGATTGTAGTAGATGGAATTCCATTAGATCAAGCAAACGCTAATCTTAATACAATAAACCCAAACGATATAGAAACATTTACAGTTTTAAAAGATCCTAGTGCAGCTGCAATTTATGGTAACCGTGCTTCTAATGGGGTTATTATTATTACTACGAAACAAGCTAAGCTGAATAGCGATCTAGAAGTGTCATATGATTTTCAGTTTGCTATAAATAACAACTACAACCAGCTAGATGTGCTAAGTGCTTCTCAGTATAGGGCTCTAGCAGCAGAAAGAGGTGTTGATCCTAGTTTATTAGGTGATGCAAATACAAATTGGCAAGATGAAATCTATCAGACTGGAACAAGAGGGATTCACAATTTGGTTCTTACAAAAGGATGGGATAACACTAGATTAAGAGCTTCTCTTAACCATACTGGTGAAGAAGGGACTTTAAAAACTAGTGATTATAGCAGAACTACGGCAAATATTAATTTGTCCCAAAACTTTTTTGACGGAGATTTAAAACTGCGATTGACTACTCAAGCAGCAGCAGAAAAGTTAGGTAATGCTGATCAAGGTGCCATAGGTGCGGCAGTAGTTTTCAACCCTACGCAACCAGTATTTAGTGAAAATGGAATAGGTGGTTACTTTGAATTTCTAGAAGCTTCAGATAATTTGCCGATTGCTAATGCTCCTCGTAACCCGCTAGGTCTTCTTGAAACACTAGATTCAACTACGGAGAATGATCAGATCAGATCTAATTTGAACGCTGTCTATAGATTGCCAATAGATGGTCTTAGTTTTACTGGTAATGCTGGTATTGATTATAATGAATTTGATACCGTTTCCATCAGAGAGGTTAATTCTGGAGCTGGAATTAGAGACAATGGTTCAAGATTTTTCCAGAGCGGTTATAGAAAGAATATTCTATTAAACGGTAGACTAGATTATAAGACTGATTTTGAGTCTATCAATACAAAAATGGAAGCGACTGTGGGTAGTAGCTTTCAGGATTTTATAAGAGAAGGCCAGAGACAAGGAACTGATAATGGGGTACTTGCTCAAGTGATCCAAGAAGGTAGTAGCAATCGACTGATCAGCTTTTTTGGTAGATTGAACTTTGATATCAATGATCTACTTGTTGTTTCTGGTTCTGTCTCAAGAGATGGGTCGTCTAGATTCCCGTCAGAGGATCGTTTTGGAACCTTCGGTGGGGCTAGCGCTGCTTTAAAGCTTACTAATTTGGATTTTGTTCAAAATAGCGGATTTGTATCTCAGCTCAAATTGAGAGGTGGTTATGGTAAGACTGGTCAGCAGGCGGGAATACCAGGTGATACTTTTATCCAAAGATTTACACCTGGCCAGCCTCAGGCTAGTGTTCAGTTCGGAGATAGGTTTCTTTTAACATTAAGGCCAGAAGGTCAGCAGTTTTTAACATGGGAAACTACCTCAGGATATAACTTAGGTCTTGACTTCGGTCTCTTTGATGATCGTATAACGGGTAGTGTGGATGTTTATACTCGTGAAACTGAAGATTTATTACAATTTAACTCATTTGCAGATGGAGGTCTCGAGAATGCTGGATTCCAGAATATAGGTTCTACTGAGAGCCGCGGGATAGAGGGTAATTTGAATGTCGATGTCATCCGTACGGAAAATATCAACTGGAGCGTAAATGTTAATGGTACGTTACAGGAAGTTGAAGTTACTAATTTGACTCCGGGAGAAGATGATGCCCCCAGAAGCGACGTAGGAGGTATCGCAGGTGGTGTAGGTAACTTTATTCAAGAAAGGGCAATAGGCTTCGATCCTACAAGTTTTCACGTTTTCCGTCAAGTTTATGATTCAAATGGAAACCCACTTGATGGAGTTTACGTAGATACTAATGGAGACAACGTTATTAATGAGGCAGATAGAGTGCGCTATAAAAAAGCAAATCCTGATGCGTTTTTCGGTTTGACGTCAAACTTCAACTATAAGAAATTATTTTTCAACTTTACGCTGAGAGGTCAAGTAGGTGGTTACAATTATAACAATGTTGATTCGAATGCAGCAAACTTTACAAATGCTTTCAACACTCCAGGTAATTATATTAATAATGCACCGACTACTATCTTAGATACCAGATTTTCAGATCAAGAACTATTCTCAGATTATTACGTGCAGAGTTCAGACTTCCTAAGACTTGATAATGCTACAATAGGGTACACTCTAGAACGTGAGACAGTAGATTATAGATTCAGTTTGACCGGTACAAATTTGTTCACCATAACAGATTATACTGGATTAGATCCTGAAGTGTTTGGTGGAATAGATAATAATATCTTCCCTAGAAGCCGAGGATTTATCTTAGGATTGGGAGTAACATTTTAAAAAAGCAAATAAAATAATTATGAGACATTACAAAATATTATTGCTGTCTTTTTTGACTTTAGGTCTGTTTACTGCGTGTAATGACGCACTAGATTTAGACGTTGTAGGTCAGGATTTAACAGCAGATGAGGTTCTGAATGATCCTGAGTCCTATACTGCGATTTTTGCTAAGACTTATGCTGGTTTGCACTTAGGAGGTCAAGAAGGAGGTGATGGAAATTCTGATATTTCTGGTATTGATGGTGGGTTTTCTAACTACTTTAGATTGTACTGGAATATGCAGGAATTACCTACCGATGAGGCGATTATAGCATGGAATGATGGGACGATCAAGGATTTCCAACGTCACACTTGGAATGATGGGAACGAATTCATTCGTGCGATGTATTCCCGGATTTCATATCAAATTGCATTGACTAATGATTTCTTGCGTCTAGCAACTGATGAAAACTTGAGTTCAAACAATATCAGCGATGCCAATAAGCAAACTATCTTAGAGTATCGTGACGAAGTACGATTCTTAAGAGCTTATTCCTATTACCATGCTTTGGATTTGTTTGGTGCAATAGGTTTTCAAGATGAAACTACAGATCCTACCATAGGAGGAGAAAGGATTGCGGGTCAAGAGCTGTTTGATTATATCGAGTCAGAACTGCTGGCAATAGAATCTACTATTGCTCCTGCGAGAACTAATGAGTACGGTAGAGCTGACCAAGCAGCAGTATGGATGACTCTAGCTAAACTATATATAAACTCAGAAGTATATACTGGGACTTCCCGATATGCTGACGTAATTACTTATACAGAGCGTGTGATTAATGCTGGATATACAGTTGATACATCAGCACCTTATGGGAACCTGTTTTTGGCAGATAATGATTCAAATGGTTCTCAGAATGAGTTTATCTGGACTTTAAATTATGATGGTCTAAGAACGCAAACCTTTGGAGGTACAACTTACCTAACTCACGCTCCAGTAGGGGGAGATATGAATCCAGCTAATTTTGGAATAAACGGTGGCTGGTTTGGAATCAGAACTACTCCAGAGTTTGTTGAACTGTTTGAGGGAGAAGAGAATAGCGCTGACGGGCGTGAGCAATTTTTTGCGGATAACCAAACTAAGGAAATAGCTGACGAATCTGTATTCAACCAAGGATTTGCGATTGCAAAATATCGTAACGTAGATGTGAATGGTAATCAAGGCTCTGATACCACAGGCGATTTCGTTGATATCGACTTCCCGATTTTTCGTTTAGCCGATGCTTATCTCATGTATGCTGAAGCGGTAGTGAGAGAGGGAGGAAATATGACTCAAGCTGTTGATTATGTAAATACCTTGAGAGAAAGAGCTCATGGTGGGTCATTTGCAAATATCACCGCGAGCGATTTAACTCTAGACTTTTTATTAGATGAACGTGCTCGCGAATTGCATTGGGAAGCTCACAGACGACAAGACCTTATTAGGTTCAATGAGTTTTCTGTAAATGGAAGATGGGCCTGGAAAGGTAACGTTCAGAGCGGTACAACTACACCAGCATTCAGAGACTTATACTCTATCCCTGCGCAACAACTTAATTTAAATGAAAACCTTGTCCAGAACCCTGGATATTAATTTAATAACTCAATAAGATGAAAAAGTTATCAATTTTAATGTGCTGTTTTCTAGCGACAGCTTTTATAGTATCATGTGATGATGATACGGAGGAATTTGTTTTAGACACAAATCAAAATTCTGAAATTATGTTATCTCCTGCTTCCATTAGCTTAGAGGTAACTGGCGAAAATCAAGATGATCTGGCTGAGCGCTTTTCTTGGAATGCCGCGAGCTTTGATTTACCTATTCAAGTAACTTACCAAGTTGAGATGGATGCTCAAGGTGGTGATTTTTCTGCTCCTATAGTTTTAGGTGCTACAGGTGATACAAACCTTGCATTTACCTATGGTGAATTGAATGATTTATTGCTCGCTAATGGCGCAAATGCTGGAGTTGCAGAGAATTATGACATAAGAGTTCGTACGGTCACTAGTGATCCTGCAATCGACTCTTCAGTTTCTAATTTAGTATCAGCTACAATCACTCCTTTTGCTGCTTACCTTTTCACAGATCTTTATCTTGTTGGAAATGCTACTGAAGCAGACTGGAACAATAATAACAACAACCAAGCAATCTTTAGAGATGCTAATGACGAGAATGTTTATTATTATACTGGTAGGTTTGTTGCTAATGAATTCAAACTTCTGACTGATCTTGGTAACTGGCAGCCACAGTATGGAACTAGTGGTAATGCCGTAGGACTTAATGATGGAAATGCCGGCGGCGATCCAGGAACTTTTGTGATTCCTGCTACTGGTTACTATGACTTTACGATCGACATTTCAGGCGTAACAAATGATGATACTGGTTCTTCATCATTCACATTGGTAGAAAATACTGCTGCAGCTAGTGCACCTACTTATGGTTCAATAGGTTTCATAGGAAGTGCTACTCCTGGTGGATGGGATGCAGATACTGATATGGTACAGTCTAGTTTTGATCCGCATAAATGGAGCGCTCGTGATGTAACTATTGTTCCTGGTGAGATCAAGTTTAGAGCTAATGATGCTTGGGATGACAACTGGGGTGCAACTTCTGAATGGAGTGGACAAGCTTCACTAGGAAGTCCAGACAATATGCCTATCGCGGCCGGTACTTATAACATCTTCTTTGATGATATAACTGGTAGATATGCTTTCATTCCAGTTGAAGACTAATTGGATATTGAATTGAATAAGGGCTGCTTTTGCGGCCCTTTTTTTTCTAAAAACTTAAAATTATGAAGAAGACATTACTTTTTTTAGCGGCTGTTTTAGGTCTCGCTTTCGCGAAAGCGCAAGTAACCATGAGTCCTGCCACGGCTAACCAGACCGATACTGTTACGCTGACCTTTGATGCTACAGGGACGGAACTGGAAAATGAGTCAGGCACACTATACGCCTACACAGGTGTTACCGTGAATGGACAGCGCTGGCAAAACATTATTGTGCCTACTTTTAATCAAAATAACGGTGCGCCTCAATGGACTAACGTGGGTGGAAACATCTACGAACTAGACCTAAACATGAGTATTGAAGATTTTTATGGTGTGGCGCCTGGTGACGTGATTTCTGAAATCTGCCTAGTGGTAAGAAACTCTGCTGCAAATGCGCAAACTCGTCCAGATATATTTATACCTGTTTTTGCTCCGGGACTCAACGTGGCAATTACCAGTCCTGCAAACGGAGATATTTTTGCAGTAAGTGATGTGGTGAGTATCAACGCAGAAAGTTCTGTGAACTCAAACCTAGAAATTCTAGTGAATGGAACTTCTGTGGCGACTGCTACCAGTTCAAGCACCATCAATTCCGTTTATACATTTCCAGGCACGGGTAATTTTACGATTTCTGCAACAGCAGATGATGGAAATAATACGGCAAGTGATGACATAAGCGTATTTGTACCTAACGCTACGCAAAACTTACCTAAGCCTGCTGGTCTCAAAAATGGTGTAAATGAAAACGCAGACGGTAGCGTGACCTTTGTGTTGAGCGCTCCGCTTAAGAGCGATGTGATGCTCATAGGAAGTTTTTCAAACTGGGAGTTGCTATCAGAATATCAAATGAACAAAGACGGTGATGATTTTTGGGTAACCGTACCTGCCACAGAATTCACGGCAAATACTGAGTTTATGTATCAGTATCTAGTTGACTTTGATATTCTCGTCGCTGATCCTTATAGCGAACTTATCCTTGATCCTGGAAGTGATCCTTTCATCAAACCGGGCAACTTCCCCAATCTTCCTCCCTACCCAGCTGACGATACCACAGGTGATGTAACTCTTTACACATATCAAAAAACCCCTTATAACTGGACCACAAACAATTTTGTCAGACCAGATAAAGAAAATCTGGTCATCTATGAGATTCTTGCAAGGGATTTCTCTGAAGAAGATAGTTTTCAAGCGATTATCGATCGCATCGACTACCTAGACGATCTAGGTATCAATGTGCTACAGTTCATGCCGGTAAATGAGTTTGAGGGAACTGACAGCTGGGGTTACAATCCTAAATTCCACGGAGCTCTTGATAAAGCTTACGGAACGCCTGAAAAATTCAAAGAATTGGTTGATTTATGCCACTCTCGTGGAATCGCCGTGGTCATAGATGTGGTTTACAACCACGCTTTTAGCCAGAGCCCATTGTGTCAGATGTGGTGGGATGAGGGGAACTTCCGTCCTGCGTCTAACAATCCTTACATGAACGTAACTCCCACGCACGATTTTAATGTAGGTTACGACATGAACCATGAAAGCCAATTGACTCGTGACTATGTGAAGCAAACGCTTGATTATTTTATCGAGGAATATAGAGTTGACGGTTTCAGATTTGACCTCTCAAAGGGATTCACCCAAAATGTAACCATAGGTAATATAGGTGCCTGGAATGCTTATGATCAGTCACGTGTTGACATTCTTAATGATTATAAAAATACAATCTGGAACGAGCACGGTAACGATATCTACATGATTCTTGAGCACTTAGGTGGTGCCGGTGAAGAAACTGCACTAGCAAATCAGGGCTTCATGCTTTGGGGTAAAATGACTGATCAATTTAATGAGAACAGTATGGGGTTTTCTGGTAGTACTGATGTCTTTAGATCCTATTTCACCTCTAGAAATTTTCAGGACCAGCATCTCGTAGCCTATGCAGAAAGTCATGATGAAGAGCGACTCATGCGCAAAAACTTGGATTTTGGTAACACGGCAAACGGTTCTCACAACGTCCGCAATTTAAGTGTAGCTCTTGATCGTCAGGAAGCAATTGCGGCAATTCTTTATGCAATACCTGGCCCTAAGATGTTGTGGCAGTTTGGCGAGACAGGTTACGACATCAGCATCAATGCGAGTGCTTCAAATCCATCTTGTACTACGTGTCGTACTGACCGCAAGCCAGTACCGTCGAGCATCCCGGGTTATGAGAATAATCCTGATCGTTTAAGATTATATCGAGTTACTGCAAATATGATCAGATTAAAGACTGAGTTTCCAGAAACATTTAATAATACAAACAATAACCTGGACGTAGGCGGGCTGCTGAAGAGAATTAATCTTTTCGGACCAAATTTTGACGCGGTAGTAATGGCAAACTTTGAAGTATTCCCACGAGGAATCAATGCTAATTTCTCTCGCACGGGAACTTGGTATGATTATACTAATAACAATGCTACGATTAACGTAACGGGTGGTAATCAAAATCAATCGATAGCGCTTGCCCCTGGAGAGTACAGAGTATTTACATCTCAGCCGTTAAATGCTCCTTTGAGCAATGGATCGTTTAACCAGATCGATACGGAGGCGATCACGATCTATCCTAATCCTGCTACTTCTGAATTTAGAATCAGCAGCGATGAGGTTAATGATGTGAGAATCTTCAACTTACGCGGCCAACAAGTTAAGAAGTATGAAACCTTCTCAAGTAGTTATGATATTAGTGAGCTGCCTAGTGGTGTTTACATCATAGAAATAGAGGCTAACAATGCGATAACCTCTCAAAAACTGGTGGTGCAGTAGGAAGATTGACCTATTAGCCAAAATGAACCGCAAGTGATGCTATCGCTTGCGGTTTTTTATTTTTGAAATAATCTCATTGTTATTGATGTTCCTCTTAAATAAATTTATGTCGTTGGTTTACATAACTCAACGATTTTCTGATCCAAACTTTGACCGTCAAAATGTACTCAATCATCTGAGCATAACATTCAATTTACTTACGACATTTGTCCCTCTAATAGTAGTGCTTATCATTGGTAAATGGATCCTATTTGTATCACTTCTGTCCGTTAGCAGTTGGGTTTGGTTTTCGTGGAGAATGGTCAAAACTTATACAATTAAGTCGATCGATTTTGACCTTCTGGAAAGCAGATATCAAGAAATAACTAAAGTTCAAAGAGTTGGTAATTTTTTGCTTGGTGTTTTTTTCCTCCTATTAACTATAGCAATTTTTTTTTTCGAAGTAGTGTTTATGTATTCCTTGATACTTTAATCTAGAGAATAGTCATAAAAAAGACGGGATCCACCCGCCTTTTCAAACTGTCAATAACACTAAAGCTATTTCCTCTTTTCCTTTTTATAGGATTTTAAATCGGTTGTAATAGGTTCGATTTCTTTCACCAAATAAATAAAAACAGGAAAGTGGTCACTAAACCCTCCATTGAAAGTACTCCCCACAAAGCTACGATAGGGATACCCTTTCCATCGACCTCTTTTATTGGTCATGAAACTTGGATTGTATATATGCGCCTGCCAGTATAAGTAACCATCTAGCTTTGCCTCTTGTAAAAGTGGATAGGTAAACATGATCTGGTCAAAAAGATTCAACCCATCTCGGTAAGCCGTTGTGTTGAGACCGCCCTTATACATTTCATAATAGGGATTGTATATTTTTTGTGGCTCCATGTCCTCCCTGTCTTGCTTTACTGCAAGAGTGGTTTTTACACTTTCATTAATAGGATCGTCATTAAGGTCACCCATGGTAATGATCTTAGACATCGCATTCAAGCTGTGCAAACTATCAATGATTTTCATGTTCAGTTCAGCAGCAGCAACACGTTTTCTACGGCTGCGCTCCTCGCCACCACGTCTGGAAGGCCAGTGGTTAACGATAAAATGCATAGGGTCGCCGTCCAGCTCGCCAGAAACTACTAGTTGATCGCGGGTATAGATACGATCACCGTCCACTTCATCATAGATCAGTAATCTTATTGCTTGTTCATTAGTCACTTTAAAGTCCTCTTTTTTATAAAGAAGTCCCGTGTCGATTCCCCTTTTGTCTGGAGAATCGTGGTGTACGATACCGTAGTCAAATTCTCTTAGAAGTGGATGACTAGCGAGGTCCTCAAGAACTTTTCTATTCTCGATCTCGCAAACTCCTATAATAGAAGGAGCGGTTTGAGCGCGATCTGCACCCAGTTTGCGCAGAACACGGGCCATGTTTGTCAACTTCTTCTGATAGATTTCTTCACGCAGGCCTTCAGCCATTTCCATGATCGGGCTGGCCTCATCATTTATTGTGGTATCATCTTCCGTATCAAACAAGTTTTCTAAGTTGTAAAAAGCCACGGTTTTGACCTTATACTGCTTAGCTGACTGTTGTGCCTGTAGTGTTTCCGCTTTCGCGAAAGCGAGACATAGCAAGGCAATGAGCCATTTTTTCATAATTGTTATTTTACTATTTAAGTTATCTTTTTGTAAACATTTAACCAAATGCCGAGCCAAAGGTACGAGATCAAGGAAGAAAGTTTATTTTTGCGCCCCAATTCATAACGATTACTTAATATTTTCCTATGAGGATAATAAATATCAAACGGTTTCTGGTAGCATTTTTTATGCTTTGGGCATCGTTTACAATGGCTCAAGAATTAATTAAGGGCCGCGTGATTGACGACGTGACAGAGGAGCCTATTCCTGGAGTCACGGTACGAGTGGTAGGGCTTGATTTCAAAGCAGAGACTGATGCTCAAGGATACTTCATTATTGAAGGTAACGTGCCAGAGGGCGACCAGAAACTGAATATTCTCTTCAACGGCTACTATTCAAAAACTATCCCGATCGTTGTCAGCTTGCAGGAGGTGGTGAATATTGACCCGCTTTATCTAGTCCAAGATAACTCTGATGTAGCACAGTCCCAAGGGATCATTTCCCTTACAGAGAATGATCTTGCAGATGATGAGAACGCCGCAAATAACATCTCGGGATTGTTACAAGCTACGAGAGATCAATTTTTAAGAGCCGCAGCTTTCGATTTTAGCGCAACCTTCTTTAGGCCAAGAGGTTTAAATAGTGAAGATGGTAAAGTCATCATCAACGGTGTTGAGATGAACAAACAGTTCTCTGGCCGTCCGCAATGGAGTAACTGGGGTGGGGTGAATGATCTACAGCGTAATCAGACTTTTACTATGGGGCTGCAGCCAGCTGATGTTACCTTTGGTGGTTATGGAGGTGTGCAAAGCATAGACATGCGTGCTTCTCAACAGCGCCCTGGAACTCAAATTTCCTATGCAGCAGCTAACCGTAGTTACGAGGGTCGTTTTATGGCGAGTTACCGTAGTGGTCTGCTAGAAAGTGGATGGAGCTATGCAATAACAGCGTCGCGCAGAGCAGGTGAAGAGGGCTATTTTGACGGTACCTTATATGACGCAAATTCTTTGGGGCTTTCTGTTGAAAAGAAGCTTAGCGATTCTCATAGCATCAACTTTACAGGAATATATGCTCCTAATCGCAGAGGTAGAAGAACTGCAGTAACTCAGGAGATCGTAGATCTTAAAGGAGTAAAGTATAACCCGCTATGGGGAATACAGGATGGAGCGCAGCGTAATTCAAGAATCAGAGAAATAGATGAACCTATTTTTATGTTGAATCATTATTGGGATGTGAATGACAAGTTCCGTATCAATACAAACGTTGCCTATCAATTTGGTAAGATCGGGAACACGCGTATCGATAATGGAGGAACACGTCAAGGTGAAGATGGTTCCTATTTTGGGGGAGCATTGAATCCAAATCCTGATTATTACCAGAACTTGCCCTCATTTTACTTGAGAAACGGTAGTTCACCACTAGATTTTCAATATGCCTTTCAGGCTGAACAAGAGTTCATTCAGGATGGTCAGCTGGACTGGGAGGAACTTTATGAAGCTAATAGAATTTTAAGGGAAAATGGAGGGAACTCTCTTTACGTAATCCAGGAAGATCGTATTGATGATACCCAGATCACGGCAAATATGCTCTTTAGTGCAGACATAAGCGATAATATTCTCTTCAATGGAGGTATCAATTACCGCAATCTGAAAAGCGAGAATTATGCTATGGTACAAGACTTATTAGGTGGTACGGGATATCTCGATATTGATTTTTTTGCTGAAGAAAATATCCAGCAAAACATAGATATTGATAATGCGGCACAATCAGATACACGTAATCCAAATCGTATAGTTACCGAGGGCGACCGCTACAAGTATAATTATGATATAACTGCAGAAGTCTATTCCGGATTTGCACAGGGACAGTTCAAGTCTAAATACTTAGATTATTATGTCGCTGGAAACGTAAGCCGAACCACCTATCAACGCGATGGTAAATATGAAAACGGTAATTTCATTGGGAACAGTTTTGGCGAGAGCGAGCAACTGGATTTTACCAACTTTGGTGTAAAAGGTGGAGCTACCTATAAAATCAATGGACAGAATTACATTGATTTTAACGCCGGTTACATGACTCGAGCTCCTTTTATCAGGAACTCATTTAGCAATGCGCGTCAAAATAACAATACCGTTACTGGTCTGGAATCCGAACGATCATATAGTGGTGATTTAAGCTATATCCTTAGAACACCTAAGGTTAAAGCACGTTTTACGGGTTATTACACTCAATTCATGGACGGTAATGACATAGGTTTTTATTTCACAGAAGATCTTACGACAGCAGGGGCTACTGGTGGTAGCCAATTTTTTCAGGAAAGTGCATCTGCATTTGTTCAAGAGGTCGTTACTAATATAGACAGAAGAAATGTAGGCCTTGAAGTTGGTATTGAATATCAGCTCGCGCCCACTTTCAAGTTGAAGGGTGCTGCTGCCGTGGGACAGAATACTTTTACTAACAACCCAGATCTATATCTTACCAGCGATGATTTTGCAGGAGAATTAAGATTTGGTGATGGGAAAGTACAGTTAGAAGACTACCACGTTGCGGGTGGTCCTGAAACTGCGTTGCAACTAGGTATTGAGTACAGAGACCCTGAATATTGGAATATAGGTGTCACCGCAAACTATTTTGCAAATGCCTTTATTGACGTTAGTAATTTGAGAAGGACTGATAATTTTGCTCAAGATATAGATGGACAGATTTTTACTGACTATGATCCATCTATTGCTAAAGATTTATTGAGACAAGAACGTTTTGATGACTACTTAATCTGGAATGCTGTAGGAGGTAAGTCCTGGAAAATAGGAGATAAGTATGTCGGTTTCTTTGCTGTGATCAATAACATATTTGATGTACAGTACAGAACAGGAGGCTTTGAGCAATCACGTAATTCAAACTTCAGATCAGTAAGAGATGATCAAAATAATCCTATAGAGGTTTTCGCTCCAAGATATTTCTTTGGAAATGGAGCTACCTACTATGTAAATGTATATTTAAGATTTTAAAAGTAATGATGATTTATAAAAACAACGATATGAAAGTTTTCAAGAAATTGCTACTTATGCTTTTCATGGTAGTAGCAGCCTTTTCATGTGTGGAAGATGATGATTTTGCAGTTCCAGATACCGCTCCTGAGCCGGTCTCCATTGAGGGTACTGAGATTACATTAAATAATTTGTACAGCGCGATGGAACAAGAAGATTATCTTCTAATTTTTGAGGAAGACTCTGACGCCTATGTAAGCGGTTATGTTGTTTCTAGCGATGAAGCAGGAAACTTTTTTGAGGAACTTCTTATTCAAGACGCTCCTGAAAACCCTACTCGTGGTGCTAGACTGTCCATCGATAGCAGCCCATTAAGCATAAAATATAACAAAGGCCGCAAGATTTTTGTAAGGCTTGCAGGTCTTACAGTCACCACGTCGACCGAACCAGAATTTTTCCAGGGAAATCTTGAAAATGGTGAATTTTTAGGTATGAATATAGGTCGAGGAACGACTCTGGGAAGAATTGAGCCCATAGGGAGGTTTGAGGAGGCTAACATTATATCAAGAGATTCGGAAGTGGCTACGATCGTGCATACACCTATCGGCCTGAATGAATTAGGGATAGAGAGTCTTTATACTGCTATTGAGCTTGAAGACGTACAGTTCAACAGAAGACAAATCGATCTAACCTATGCTGGAGAACCAGAGGATCAATTTGATGGTGATAGAATTCTTGAAAGTTGTGATAGTAACTCTTCGGCTACTTTTCAGACATCTACATTTGCTGATTATAGGTCAGCTAGTCTTCCTGACGGGAGAGGATCAATAGATGCTATTTTGTCGACCAATTTTTTTGGAGATGCCTATGTGGTCACCGTGAATACTTCTGATGACCTCAATCTAGACGACCCAAACCGCTGCGATCCTAACTTCTTAGAATGCGACACTCCAGCAAATGGTGGAAGCGTTGTTCTTTTTGATCAAGACTTCGAAAATGTATTTGATGAAAATCAACTTGATTCAGAAGATTACGTCAATGTAAATGTAAGTGGTGGTAATGAAAGGTATGAGAGCGGAAGCTTCAGCAATAACAGATATATACAAGTTAACGCTTTTGGTCAGTCAGATGATCCCATGATCGCATGGTTTGTTCTTCCATCATTGGACTTTGACTCCACCGTGGAGGAAATCCTTGAATTTGATGTGCAGGCTAACTTTGACCAGGGTGGACTTCTTGAAGTTTTTGTTTCAAATAACTTCTCTGGCGATGTTACTACGACTGAATGGACTCAAGTAGATGCAGATATTCCTACAGGACCTTCAGGTGGTTTTGCAAATGGTTTTACTGCTGTTGACGAGATCAATTTATCCTGTGTTACGGGAACTGATGTGAGAATCGCATTTAAGTATACTGCTTCTGATCCACAAGGGACAACCACGAGATATCACATTGATAATATTAGCGTAAACGGTCAGTAAGACTGATTGATCCATACTATTCAAAGCCACTCTCGCGAGTGGCTTTTTTCGTTTTGATACAAGCTTAACACCCGTTTCAATAGAGTTATTTACTTTTAAAAATAAAAATGGCAAGTTTTAAAGAACTTACTCAGGGGGAAACACCTGTACTCATTGATTTTTATGCAACCTGGTGTGGTCCTTGTCAGACCATGATGCCGGTTCTTGATCAACTCAAGCAGGACCTGGGAGAATCGGTAAAGATTCTCAAAATAGATATAGATAAAAACCCTGCGGTAGCGCAAAAGTTTCAAATACGTGGTGTGCCCGCTTTTATGATCTTTAAGAATGGTGAGCAGGTTTGGCGTGGTTCTGGGGTTCAACCCTTGCATGAATTGAAGGCAAAGCTTCAGAGTGCTTAATGTAACTTTCTAACGTTTATCCTTACTCATCTTTTAAATTTTTCACCATGAAAATACTCCCGCTATCCTTTGCGTTACTTTTCTGTTTTATATCGCTTAAAACCTCTGCTCAAAATTTTGAAGGCACATGGACGGGTGGTATTCAGGGACTGCCCCTGGTTTTTCAGATTGATAAGGCCGACTCTGGTTACACGGCAAAAATGCAAAGTCCCAAGCAGAGCAAACAATTTCTGCCCATGACTTCTGTAGACGTGAAAAGTGATAGTCTCACCATGACGTTAGCTGCCTATCAGATCGAGTATAAGGGGCAACTGGTGGGCGAGACCATATCTGGAATTTTCACTCAGGGCGGGATGCGTTTTAGCATGGAGCTTTCGCGAAAGCCGTACGATCCAGCTTCAATGAGACGCCCTCAAGATCCTGAACCACCTTATGCTTATCAGGTAGAAGAGGTCTCGTTTTTGAACAAAGAAGACGGTAATATCAAACTTGCCGGTACACTGACTTTACCTCCAGGCATAAAAAAACCGCCAGTTGCGGTATTGATTTCAGGATCAGGACCACAAAATAGAAACGAAGAATTACTAAATCACAGACCGTTTCTAGTTCTTGCAGATCATTTGACAAAAAACGGAATTGCCGTATTGCGATACGATGATCGTGGAGTAGGCGAGTCAGAAGGAAACTATGCCGCCGCCACGAGTGAAGATCTTGCTACAGATGCAGCTGCCGCAGTAACTTATTTGAAAGGTCGAAGCGATGTAGATGTTGATAAAATCGGTCTTATAGGTCATAGTGAGGGCGGTTTGATCGCGCCTATGGTGATCGCGGGTCATCCGGGCGATGTGGCGTTTTTTATTTCGCTTGCTGGTCCAGGCGTTTCTGGAATGGAAGTCTTGCTTCCCCAGCTCAAGAAAATAGCCTTGTATGATGGAGTTTCAGAAAATCTTGCCAGCTATGAAAACCAAATGTTCAAAGCTGTCTTTGAAAAAATGAATAACAACCCTGATATTTCGCAGCCTGAGCTGTCAGCAGAGATTGATAAAATTATATCAGATTATGTGGCTAAAAGTGATGACGCGTTCAAAAAAAGATACTCTACTGAGGCTCAAAAGGGAATTGCTCAACAATTTTCTCAAGACTGGATGCGTTTTTTCATCACCCACGATCCCACAAATGACTTAAATGAAGTCGATGTTCCCACCTTACTACTCAATGGCTCTCTAGATTACCAAATAATTCCAGAGATCAATTTGCCTGCGATGGAAAGAAAAATAAAGAGTAACGGCAATGAAGATGTAACCGTGATTGAATTTGAAGGAATGAATCACTTATTCCAAAACGCAACCACCGGTGCAGGATATGAATATGAAATGATCGATGAAACCATCGCGCCTAAAGTACTATCTACCATTTCAGAATGGATCAATGAACGTTTTTAAATTCAGACGATGTTCACGTTTACAAAAAGATCGATTAGATTAAGTATTCTTGGCACCTCTGACCAATTTCGACCCGAGAACGCTGCGCTCCACGACGATGGACGATCGACTGGGGGATAGAAATACTTTGATTCAGTTCGAAACATTCATAACTCTGAACTCTATATTCAAAACTCAAATAATTATCTCCAATGATCTTTCTTAAGATTTGTCGCAGCAATGATTACGTCCATTCTAGAAATCTGACCTATTAATTTTCCTTCCTCAACGACAGGAAATCTACGATGTCCACTTTTTAAGAATCGGGCAGCAGCATCAAAGAGATCAGCATCGGCATCTATTGTAAAAACCTGTGGTGACATCAGGTCAGAAACCTTGCGATCAGCAACCGGCATGTTATGATAGCGGCTGTCGCTTATGACTTGCATAAGGTCTGTGTCACTTATTATGCCTACGAGCTTGTTGTTTTCATCTACTACGGGACCACCAGTAATGCGTTGTTTTAAAATTATCTCCATGACCTCATTAATACTCTGATCAGGTTTAAAGGTTATGAGTTTGCGCGTCATGTAATCCTTGACCCTAATGGCGTCGCGTTTGTCTGCCTTTGCTTCTGATCTGCGTCCTGTAAAACTTTTGATTCCCATGATGTGTCCATTTAAATTCCCTTCTAATTTATGCTTTTTAAGTGATAAAATCAACATCTTGATTTTCATAAATTGGTACTCAGCGATTTGTCAAGATGTTTTTAGACGTCCAGTACTTTTAACTGGATTCATGAAAGTTTGAGAGTCCGCTTTCGCGAAAGCGTAAAAATCCACATTCATTTCTATATTTAATAGCACCTCAAGGTCAATATTCCATCGTGGGCTCGACATTGCATCTTATCTTTGTGAGTGCAAGAAGGACTTATGAAATTAGAGAAAAAAGATATTTATAAAGCGCTTGAAACCATATCAGTACCTGGTGAGGGACAGAATATGGTCGAGAGTGGAGCGGTGAAGAACGTGGTCGTTTTTGGCGACGAGGTTGTCGTTGATATAACGATTGACAACCCCAGTCTACAGGCCAAAAAGAAAACTGAAGTCTCCATTCTACAAGCCATTCACAAAGAAGTTTATCAAAAAGCTCAAGTAAAGGTTAACCTAAAAGTTGAGGCTCCCAAGACACCCGAGAATAAAAATCTCATCAAGGGAAAACCCATTCCGGGAATCGACAATATAATCGCGGTCGCTTCGGGAAAAGGAGGTGTGGGTAAATCTACCGTCACGGCAAATCTTGCAGTCTCACTAGCAAAGATGGGCTTTAATGTAGGTCTTCTCGACGCCGATATATATGGGCCTAGTGCGACGATCATGTTTGACGTTGTAAATGAGCGCCCACTCTCTGTAAATGTGGATGGGAAGTCAAAAATGAAACCCGTAGAAAGTTATGGTGTTAAGGTTCTTTCCATCGGTTTTTTTACTCAGCCTGATCAAGCGGTCGTGTGGAGAGGCCCCATGGCTGCAAAGGCATTGAATCAAATGATTTTTGATGCTGCCTGGGGCAAACTGGACTTCTTGATCGTAGACCTGCCACCTGGAACGGGAGATATTCATCTGAGTATCATGCAATCCTTACCATTAACAGGTGCGGTAGTTGTGAGTACGCCTCAAAATGTCGCCCTGGCCGATGCTCGTAAAGGAGTTGCGATGTTCCAGCAAGACAGTATTCAGGTACCGGTTTTGGGAATTATTGAGAATATGGCCTATTTTACTCCACCAGAGCTGCCAGAGAATAAATATTATATATTTGGAGAGCATGGTGCAAGAAATCTTGCTGAAGATCTTAATATTCCGTTTTTAGGTGAGTTGCCGCTAGTGCAATCGATCAGAGAAGCAGGTGATGTGGGAAGACCAGCAGCAATGCAGGAAGACACACCTATAGAAACTGCGTTTACCGAAATCACAAAGCGTGTCGTAGAAGAGACCGTAAGAAGAAATGATAACCTACCGCCCACCCAAGCTATCAAAATCACTACGATGGCAGGATGCAGCGCCGTAAAAAAATAATGATGAAAACAGGAGAAGAATTAAAAGCAGCGGTGCTGGCAGGATTGGAAGAAATACGTCCTTTTTTACAACGAGACGCTGGTGATATTGAGCTGGTAGACATAGAAGACGAGAAGCACGTGAAAGTCCGTTTAATGGGCACCTGTGTGGGCTGTCAAGTAAACCAAATGACTTTGAAGTCTGGTGTGGAGCTCACCATCAAAAAACACGCACCACAAATTGAGAGTGTTACTGATATTTCTGGAATGACGGTTGAGGAGGAGTTCAGAGATACAGTTGATGAATAAGTGACTAAATTTATTACATAGAAAAAGCGCGATCGTGAGATCGCGCTTTTTAGTTTAGATTATTCTATAAACTATTTTTTGATAAACTTCTTCGATACATTTTGATCTGTTGAAGTGGTCATCTGAAGAATATAGACTCCAGAAATGATCTCACTAACATCAATTTTATCTGACGAGGAGATAATTCCAGACTTTACAATCTTCCCAGAAAGATTATAAATATTGAATGATTCAAATTCAATAGTTTCTGGTGCTACGATTTCAATTTCATAGTCTACTGGATTCTTGACAATGTCAAATTCTATGTTATAAGCAGTATTTTCAACAGACGCGGTAGTGCAATCTGCATTGAACGATGTGAAGCTATCTATGTTGCTAGAAAAATTGCTAGTCATATAAGCAACATCTGAGACGCTTATGCATGTAAGGTTATTTGAGGACGCTCTAAAACTAGTGCCATTAGGTACAAAGGCTCTGTTGTTCCCATTTCTCAAGTCTAGACTTCTCAAAAAATTTGCTTCAACATTTAGCTCCAATAACTGTGAGTTTTGCGATAGGTCCAAATCAAACAATGAATTAACCGAGAGATCTAACACTCTTAATTGAGAGTTGGACGTTAAATCGACTTGGGTTATGCTATTAAAATCTGCCCGTAAAATTTGAAGAGAAGTAAAACCTTCAATACCGGTTAAGTCGCTTATGTTATCAAACGAGACATCGAGTGATGTGACATTTTCAATATTTGAATTAAGTACAGAACCATCAATTACATCATCAATGTTAAGGCTTCTTAAGGCTCTCTCAAAATCATCATCAGGAATAAGTGTCACAAAATTATCCAGTTTCTGTAAGCTAAATGACGATTGTTGCGGTCCGCCAGAACAAGAACTTAGAACATCTTCCGTATAGTTTATAGTCAACATCTCGTCCTCACCTGTTTCAAGATTGTAAGAAGTATTATTTGAAGCTGCTCCAAAAATGATATCCGTCACACCGCTGTCACAAGAAAAATTAGTATTAACATCATTCAACACGATATTATTGTTCCTTAAATCCAACTCTACCGTTACTGTATTTCCTCCACTCAGACCAGGAAAAGCAGTAGTTGTAAAAACCCTTAAATAGGGTTGGGAGCCTATAGTTATAGTAACTGTGCGGTTTTCAAAGTTAGGCGAGCCGTTGTTTGGACCTAAGGTGGCTGTGACATCTTGCATGCTATAATCTCCACTTAGAAAATTTGCCGGAATTTGAGCATGAGAATAACATGTGATAAATAAAAAACTGAGAAACAGAGTAATTTTTTTCATATGAGTTGATTTGAAATTATTGAAATATTTATGGGGTAGGTTGTGAAGGAAGAAACCAATTATTTTAATTAGTAATTAATTTTTGAAATAAATTAGGTTTGGTTGTTTATTTAGAGCTTCGCAAATATCGAAAAAAAAACGCGATCGTGAGATCGCGTTTTTAGCATTTAAATTTTGTAATTATCTGTCTGGAACTAATCTTCCAATCTTCTTACTCGTGTTTCTGATTCAAAGGAATCTCCATCTCCAAAATCCTGGAAAACTTCTAGTGTCGCGTCATTAGATGAAAATCTTGTAAATCTAATCTCTTGGCCTAAGACGTTGATCGAGCGATCGTCTTGGTTTATCGTGTAAGGTAGAGGCGTCCCGTCAAAATTATCAATGTATTCATCTCTATCGGTTTGAGCGCCGTCCACTCTTGTTATTTCAGTTGCTCTATATTGTCCTGAAATCTCAATAGTTGTATTAGTTATGACAACTCGGGCGTTTGTAAATGTATCCGCGTCTATGGTTATAGTCTCAGTAACGGTAGAGTTAGTCAATTGTACTGTTTCTGTGTCGACCTCTCTATAGAACGTTATCTCATAAGTCCCTACTAAGTTCTCCTGATTGAATTGGAATCCTGGACCATCATCATCTCCACAAGATGAAAGCACAACGGCAAATAAAGCGATAAACGCTATTTTAAAATTTTTCATAATAATTGATTTTAAAGGGCTAAAAAACACCAAACCTCTAAATTAAGGTCATTACGTTATGTTAAATCTATTGTTTTCTAAGTTCGATGGTAGCCTCAGATTCAAAAGTACCCTCAGAGTCGCTTTCATTTACTCTGATGATAAGATTGAAACCATCTTCAGTTAAGTTCTCGATTTCTACATCGCCTTCTCCTAGGATGATAATAGTATCTCCATTTATGCTGTAAAAACTTTCAAGTTCTAAGGATTCACGATACTGATCCACATCAGTCATACCGTCCTCAATAATGGTTTCCGTAAGTAAAAAAGTACCTGTAGTAGTAATTGTTCCCCTACCGTTGGATCCGATTTCTGAAAATGTGATCGTTAGATTATCGTAATCGCTACTGGTAATCGTACTAGAATATGTGGAAGTCATACCGTTGAAAACATCTGTACCTTCAGCTTCTCCGTATAGATCGATTACATCATAGGTACCAGCAATGTTTAAGTCTTGATTGTCTCCCGCATCGTCATCATCTCCGCAAGACATTATAAATAAACTGAAAAGCAGAAATAGACTGGTTTTGATTGATTTCATAATTAAATAGTTTTAAGTTAAATAAAAGACACGCAAATAGAAGAAAGGTTGCTTCTAATATGCGAAATTATTTTACTTAAACGCATTTTCCCCAGTAATATCCAGGCCTGTAATCAGTAAATGGATATCATGGGTTCCCTCATAAGTGATTACGCTCTCGAGGTTCATGCTGTGGCGCATGATGCTGTATTCTCCGGTAATTCCCATACCGCCCAGTATTTGTCTCGCATTGCGAGCAATATCGATAGCGATTTCCACATTGTTTCTTTTGGCCATGGAAATTTGTGCGCTGGTAGCTCGACCTTCTTCACGCAATACGCCTAGTCTCCAGGCGAGAAGTTGTGCTTTTGTGATTTCGGTAATCATCTCTGCAAGCTTCTTTTGTTGCAATTGAAAACCGGCGATAGGTTTTCCGAATTGTTTGCGCTCCTTACTATAACGCAATGCGGTGTCGTAACAATCCATTGCGGCACCTATGGCGCCCCAAGCAATACCAAATCGTGCACTATCCAGACAGCTTAGCGGAGCGCCCAGACCCGTTCTGCCTGGTAGAATATTCGCTTTAGGAACTTTTACATCTTGAAAGATCAGTTCACCGGTCGCGCTGGCACGCAAAGACCATTTGTTATGTGTTTCAGGAGTTGAGAAACCTTCCATGCCACGCTCTACGATCACACCGTGAATGCGGTCATTTTCATCTTTTGCCCAGACTACAGCAACATCACAAAATGGACTGTTAGAAATCCAAAGCTTAGCGCCGTTTAAAATCACGTGATCTCCTGCATCCTTAAATCGAGTGACCATACCGCCAGGATTGGAACCGTGGTCAGGCTCGGTAAGACCGAAAGATCCCATGAACTCGCCAGAAGCCAGTTTGGGAAGAAATTTCTTTTTTTGCTCCTCGCTCCCATATTTCCAGATAGGATACATCACAAGTGAAGATTGCACTGAAGCAGTAGAACGCACACCACTATCACCGCGCTCGATTTCTTGCATGATCAGACCATACGAGATTTGATCCAGCCCAGCGCCACCATATTCTTCTGGAATGTAGGGCCCAAAGGCACCTATCTCAGCCAGACCAGGTATGATGCTCTTGGGAAATTTAGCTTCTTGGGCCGCTTGTTCTATAATAGGAGAAACATCTCTCTTGACCCAAGCCCGCGCTGTATCACGGATCATTTTGTGTTCATCGGTCAGCAGGTCGTCCAGTTGATAGTAATCTGGAGATTCAAAGAGATCTGGTTTCATAGATGTATTTTTAATGTTGATCTAGGTCGTAAAAATAACGATACACTAACTCAAATTAGGCACACAAACTATCAGATTTTGTCGATTTCACAATTTCAAGTAGAAATCCTTGAAAAGTTCATAGGCTTCAGGCGTGTATTGATGTCTTTTCTCTTCTAAGATAAGCGTATTGATTTCAGTAGGGCTTGTGGTGTTCTCGCTTTCGCGAAAGCGGAATTCAATCAAACAACGCTTCACTTTACTATCCTTAGATCCTTGAACACGGGTGATACGGCCGGCTTCAAGGGTAAAATGATTTGCTATTTTTTGAAGTTCTAGTTCACGATCGCTGGGAATGATACAAGCAAACGTGCCCTCTCGATGAAGCAGTTTATAAACACCATAAATGAGCTCTTCAAAAGGTAAGGTTTCATCAAAGCGAGCTACCGATCGATCTTTTTTAATCTCATCCCCCAAAGATTTATAGTCAAAAAATGGTGGATTGCTTACGATCAGGTCGTACTTGTCCAGGTCTTCTTCGTCCTGACTGTAGAATTCCTGAAAAGAAGCGTGATAACAGAACAAGCGGTCGTTCCATGAACTGTTTTCAAAATTGGCAGTCGCCTCCTCATAAGCATTATCGTCCAGTTCAATGCCTTCAATTTCGGCACGAGAAAATCGTTGCGCAAGCATCAAAGCAATCACACCGGTACCGCTGCCAACATCTAAAATTGAATATGGAGTCTGATCCTTACAGCACCAAGCTCCCAATAGAACTGCGTCTGTACCTAACTTTTGAGCGCTACGACTTTGTTCAAGGTCAAACTGCTTGAATTTAAATAAAGACATGATACGTTTTTATGAAAGATAGAGTTCGACTAAGCCTTCTGGAGTAGCGACATGAATCTCTTTATTATCCCGATCTACTTTTTTAATGAAATGATCGTTGAGCGGGATGAGCAATTGGCGATCGCCTTTTTGAACTTCAAATAGGACTTGTGATGTCGAGTCATTGATATACTCGATAATTCCTATATCTCCATGCACCTCGTCAATCATTTTATAACCGATGACCTCGTGATAGTAAAACTTGTTCCCTTCAAGTGGTGGTAAAAAACTAAGGGGTAGGTATAATTCTTTTTTGAGAAGTGCCTCTGCAGCGGCTTCATCGTCCACATCTTCAAACTTTACCCTAAGAAGCATGGATTTATGTAGCTGGCTGCCTAAAATAAAAAATGGAACCAGTTTTTTACCGATTGCGATAAAAACTGATTCCATTTCTAAAAAAGTCTCTGGCTCGTCTGTATCAAGTTTGACCAGTAACTCGCCTTTGAAACTAAATTTATTGACTATGGTGCCTACGTAAAAACAGTCTTCTTTACGCACCATGGTGTTTTACTCTTCTTCTCCAGTTTCAGCCTCACCTTCTACAGCTGGCTCTTCAGTAGCTTCTGGTTCTGGAGTGTTAGCTTTGATACGAGCTTCATTTACTGCTTTTTCAGCTTCAAGAGCTTTTTGTGCGGCAGCGTCTGCTTCAGCTTGAAGATTAGATGCTTTTCCAGCAATCTTAGCTTCTTTTTCTTCTAACCAAGCGTTGAATTTTTCTTCAGCTTGCTCTTCGGTAAGGGCACCTTTCTTAACTCCACCTTGTAGGTGCTTTTTAAGAAGTGCTCCCTTATATCTCAATAAAGAGTTTGCAGTATCAGTAGGCTGAGCTCCATTATCTAGCCACTTAATAGCGCTATCGATGTCTAGATTCACGGTAGCAGGATTAGTGTTTGGGTTGTATGTTCCTAGTTTCTCTAGAAAACGACCATCTCTTTTAGAGCGTGAATCTGCGGCTACGATCCAGTAAAAAGGTTTTCCTTTTTTACCGTGTCTTTGTAATCTGATTTTTACGGGCATAACATTAAATTTTTGGGTTCCCGACCCGGGTTATTAATTTGAGCCTGCAAAAATAGATTTTTTTATTAACTCTCACAGAAGTTTGTAAATTTATTTACATTTGGAAGATTATATAAGATTGAGACCATGTTAAAACCCCTTAGTTCGACTTTCTACCTACTTGTTGCAATCATCCTATGCAGCTCATGCGACAAAAATCTTGACGTGGATAGTACTCCCGCGATTAATGCCAATAGAAACGGCGAGTTTTTTGGAGCAGAACGTATGGTTGCGGTAGAAAATGCAGACGGGTCACTTACAATTACAGGAGTGAATCCTCTTGAACAGTTGGTTATCAATCTAGAGTCTTCTTCTTTGGGAACTTATGAGTTGGGCCCTGGTCAGCTCAATGAGGCTATCTACGTGTTCAACAATACAAATGCTTTTTCTACAAACAGAGAATTTGGTAGGGGAACGGTAAGCTTAATATCTAGTGAAGCTCCTAATTCCATTAATGGATCTTTTGAATTTGTGAGTTACTTGCCAGGTCAAGCAGACTCCTTATATATGAGACAAGGTATAATCTATCAAGTGCCCTTCGGGAATCCGCTAAATATCGATACTCCAGTAGACGGTGCTCAAGCTACATTCAATGCATTAATTGACGGTGTAGGGCTCAATCCAAGTGCTGTTGTGCCATTCGTTACAGGTGGTAATATCACTATAAGTGCAGCAAATGACCAGCGACAAACGATATCCTTACTATTTCCCGAGGACATTGCTGTTGGGACTTATGATCTGGCGAGTGCTAACGATATTACAGTTTCCTATACGCCAGGTTCAAACCCGCTTATCGCTGAAGCTGGAACTCTCGAAATTACAGCAATCAATACAAATGATGGTACAGTTGCTGGAACATTCAGCGCCACGCTTTCTAATGGAGTTGAGATCACTCAAGGTGTATTTAGTGTTGAGTATTAAGCTGGAGTCAAACTTTTAAGAAGATCTTTTTAGTTTTATAATCGATTACTGCTTTTGCTGCGATCAGGAAGTCTGCGCCCAGTAAGCCTTGAACTGATTTCATGCGCTCTCCTTTGAGAGCATTATTGATATGGTTCATGTCCATGCTTAGAAAGGTGAAATCCTCATCGCTCCAGTCACCTAATTCAAGATTATTTCCGCTAGAAATACGTGGTCTAAGAACACCACTCGCTGTGCTGATCTGACGGTCTAAAAACTCTGTCTCAAGCTGAAACTCTTTGTACATCTCTTGATTGACACAGCTGGCACTAGCTCCAGTATCTATAATAAATCGTCCTTGATGGCCATTGATGGAAGCTTTAGTGACGATGTGGCCAGTCTTATTTGCTAGCCTTATATTGTGGGAGATATAGCCTTGTGGTATAAGAAACGTTTTTAATGATCCCATAGTTTAAAAGAGGCAAAGATAGTTGTGAGTTGTTTCAGTAAATAATGATCAAGACTATTCTCAAGAATTTTTCATTTTAGTCAACTACGCTGTACTGCGTATTTTCGCGAGATGATTTTGACTGATACACATTCCCATTTATACAGCGAGGCCTTTGATGATGACCAGGAAGATATGATGCAGCGAGCTATCGACTCTGGAGTAGAGCGATTTTTCGTACCTGCTATTGACTCTAGCTACACTACCTCCATGTTGCGGTTGAAGAAGGATTATCCTTCAAACGTGCATTTAATGGCTGGTCTCCACCCTACACATGTCAAAGAAGACTTTAAAGATGAATTGGCCCACGTAAAGTCTTTACTTGAGCGAGAGTCGATGGTGGCCGTAGGTGAAATAGGTGTGGATCTTTATTGGGAACAAAAGTTTCTATCGCAACAGTTGGAGGCTTTTGAAACTCAAATCAACTGGAGCTTGGACCACGACTTGCCTATCGTAATTCATTGTCGTGATGCCTTTGAAGAAGTTTTTGAGGTGCTTGAGAATTTCAGAGGGGCGCAAGTTTCAGGAATCTTTCATTGCTTCACAGGTAACTTGGAACAGGCAAAACAAGCAGTTGATCTTAATCTCAAGCTAGGTATAGGTGGGGTCGTGACTTTTAAGAATGGTAAAATCGATCAATTTTTGAGGCAAGTCGACTTGGAAAATATAGTCCTTGAGACTGATGCTCCTTATCTAGCACCAGTACCTTATCGAGGTAAACGCAACGAGAGTTCTTATCTCATTAACATTGCTCAGAAAGTTGCTCAGATATACTCGGTGACTTTAGAAGAAGTCGCGCAAATTACGACAGATAATTCTCGCAATGTTTTCGGAGTCTAGTCATTAAAACCTACTTTTGGAAACTATGTCTAGCGATCAATTTAACTATGATGATATACGCTTCTTTAACAGTAAAGAAGTGCAGGTGAGTCTCAAAAGTGCGGTACGTCACCCCATGATTAAAGAGCTATTGAGCTATTCTTTTCCAGATCGAGATTACGAGGAGGTGAAGGAAATTGTGGCATCTTGCAAAACCATAGATGATTTTCAGCGTGAGGTAATTTGTAGGACCGTTGAACGATTGATTACTGATACATCTTCTGGGATGACCACCTCAGGGTTTGATCGCTTGAACCCTGATAGGTCCTATTTATATATCTCAAACCATCGGGATATAGTTTTAGATACCTGTTTGCTCAATCTTACCCTATTTAATAAAGCTCTTATACGCACCGCAAGTGCCATAGGAGACAATCTAGTTGAGAAACCTTTTGTAAATGCTTTAAGCAAGCTCACTCGTAATTTTATAGTTAAGAGGGGTTTAGGGCCCAGAGAGACCTTGCAGAGTAGCAGGAAATTGAGCCATTATATACGCAAGCTCCTTAAAGAAGATAACAGAAGTGTATGGCTGGCTCAGAGACAAGGGCGTACTAAAGATGGCAATGACCTCACGGAACAAGGTGTTCTTAAAATGCTTGCTCTGGCTGCTGGAGATCAACCTATAGAAGAGTATCTATCGGGACTCAGAATCGTGCCTGTATCCATTTCCTATGAATATGATCCTACGGATCAGTTGAAGGTTCCTGAATTACTGGCAAAAGCGGCACAGGAAAGCTACGTCAAATCAGAAAACGAAGATTTCAATAGTATCATGAGTGGCGCACTCGGTCAGAAGAAACACATCCACATCACCGCTGGTGAGACTTTTACTGTGCGTAATTTAGAAGATCAGAGCACCAATCAGGTTTTACAAAGAGTCACCACTCATCTAGATCAGGTCATATGGAGTAATTATAAGTTGTGGCCCACTAATTATGTTGCGTATGATTTGCTCCACGACTCTTCTGACTATGAAGATCAATATACAGAACACGACAAAAACCAGTTTGAGCGCAGATTGCGTTTAAGGGTTGGTGTGGAGAATAGCTTGGCGGTGCAGAGTTTCCTGTCTATGTATGCACAGCCGGTGATCAACAAAGAAAAACTAGCCACCCTTCATGAAGCCTAAAATTTTATTGATCTATACGGGTGGAACCATCGGTATGATCAAGGATCCTGAAACAGGCGCCCTCAAGGCCTTCAACTTTTCTGAGCTACTCATACATGTTCCAGAAATTAAGTTGTTGTCATGTGATGTAGAGACTTGCTCCTTTGACGACCCCATCGATTCCTCAAATATGAATGTGGCCTATTGGGATGCCCTGGCCTCTGTGGTAAATGAGAATTATGAGGACTATCTCGGTTTTGTTATTCTACACGGGAGTGATACCATGTCCCATACCGGCAGTGCCTTGAGTTTTATGTTTGAGAATCTCAAAAAACCGGTCATACTTACCGGTAGCCAGCTTCCCATAGGAGACCTGCGTACAGATGCAAAGGAGAATTTGATTACCAGTCTACAGTTAGCTTGTTTACAAAACGACCATCAGCCTTTGATTCAAGAGGTGTGCATCTATTTTGAGTACCAGCTCTATCGTGCAAACCGCACCGCAAAAATGAACGCCGAGCATTTCGAGGCATTCAGTTCACCTAACTATCCGCCGCTGGCAATAAGTGGAGTCAACCTCAAGGTAGACCGTGAACTATTGTGGGGAGCTAGTAGAGATACCGCTTTCGCGAAAGCGGGACTAAAAAACAACCGTTACATCACTCACCAGGACGGGATGATCTACAGGCCCGGTCTGGACAATAACGTGGTAATTTTGAAGCTCTTTCCTGGAATCTCACCAGAAGTGGTGGAGGCGGTCTGTAGTATTCCTAGCGTTAAAGGAATTTTGCTGGAAACCTACGGAAGTGGTAATGCCCCTACAGAGCCATGGTTTATTGATATTTTAAAAGCCACTATTCAGCGAGGAGTTTATATTGTAAATATTACCCAGTGCCGTGGTGGGGCTGTAGTAATGGGTAAGTATGAGACTAGTGTTACTTTGCGGCAAATAGGTATAGTTTCTGGCGCAGATATGACGACCGAGGCTGCCATTGCTAAAATGATGTATCTTCTTCATCACTGTGACGATCTGGCGACTTTCAAGCTGGTTTTTGAACGATCGATAAGAGGAGAAGTCACACCTACCTACTAAAGATCATTCTCAAGTAATTCTAAACAGTTTGATGGCTTAAATAGATAAAAGCTTATTTTTGCAATCCTAAAATTTAGTGAGGTGGCCGAGTGGTCGAAGGCGCACGCCTGGAAAGTGTGTATACGGCACAACCGTATCGAGGGTTCGAATCCCTTCCTCACTGCTTAAAGCAAAGCCTGATTTTCGTGAGAAAATCGGGCTTTCTGCTTTTAGTGCGTCAAATGCCTGAAAGGTATTTGTAAGCGGTAAAAGTAGAAAGCCCGAGATCGCGCTAGCGCTATGAGGCTTTGTTTTCACGAGCGGCTTGAACTAGGGATCACGCAGTAATCCTGTTTTTTGTAAGCGGTAAAAGTAGAAAGCCCGAGATCGCGCTAGCGATATGAGGCGTTATTTTCACGAGCAGCTTGAACTAGGGATCACGCAGTAATCCTGTTTTTTGTAAGCGGTAAAAGCAGAAAGCCCGAGATCGCACTAGCGCTATGAGGCTTTGTTTTCACGAGCGGCCTGACCGAGGGATCACGCAGTAATCCTGTTTTTTGTAAGCGGTAAAAGTAGAAAGCCTGTGGTCGCGCTAGCGATATGAGGCGTTGTTTCACGAGCGGCTTGAACAAGGGCTTGAGCAGTAATTAAATCTTTAGAAAGTGAGTGAGGGAATAAAAGCAGGGGAGGTCGTGTAAAAATTTTAATTCGATTTGCCTGCTGCTATATACCCTATTATCAGTCCAAGACCAGTTCAAAAAACATCTTGATTAAATATACTTACCGGTAATGGGTTGATCATGTTATTTGTGGTATGACTGTTGTGTCTAGTTTATAAGAGTTTACATGTTCAAGCAAAGTTAAATGTTGTCTATATACTCAATCTAGTAGCACGGTTCTTCTCATTTATCCCAATAGTTTATATATTTACCCCTTAACAAGAAATTAAAATCAAATCAATAAATCTAAAAATGAAACAATCACTTTCAATTTTGTTCTTGGCAGTAGTTATGATGCTAGGTTTTGCTAATACCGCTACCGCTTCTTCAAACACTTATGCCGCTGCTGCAACAGCGACAACAATTATTCAAGATGCCGCACCAGATGCTGATGAAAACAAAACATTTCACCAAGTTTTGAAACAACGTTTCATTGAAGGTGGTCCAGTATTTATGGCTATCGTACTGATATGTCTTATTTTGGGACTTGCGATTGCCATCGAGAGAATCATTTATTTGAACCTTTCTACGACTAACTCTAAAAAGCTTGCTGCAAACGTGGAAGACGCACTTAAAAGTGGTGGAGTAGAGGCTGCTAAGGATGTTTGTCGTAACACAAAAGGTCCTGTTGCTTCTATCTATTATCAGGGTCTTGACCGTGCAGACGAAAGTGTGGAGGCTGCTGAAAAGGCAGTTGTTGCTTATGGAGGTGTGCAAATGGGTCAGCTTGAGAAAAACGTTTCTTGGGTATCCTTATTTATCGCTCTAGCTCCTATGCTTGGTTTCATGGGTACGGTATTAGGTATGATCACGGCCTTTGATAATATTGAGACTGCAGGGGCAATGGAGCCGGCTCTAGTTGCAGGTGGTATTAAAGTAGCACTTCTTACTACAGTATTTGGTCTTATTGTTGCCATCATATTACAGATTTTTTACAACTACATTATTGCTAAGATCGATAGTATCGTAAACGATATGGAAGACGCTTCTATCACATTGATCGATATTCTTGTTGCTTACAAAAACAACAAACTGTAATAGTTTAAACTCTTTAAGATTATGATCTTACATAAAATTTTAAAATATCTCGTCATTCTTCTGAGTGTCGTAGCCGCCGCATTCTTCGTTTACACGATTGCGACTGGTGATGATGCGATTGAGATTGATGAAAATGGCATTCAAGGTTCAACCGTTGTTCCTTTGATGTATCTGTCCTATGTGATGCTCGCAGTAATCATTGCAGCAGTAGTTCTATTCCTTTTTGTGAACCTGGCATCAAATCCAAAAGCATTAAAGAAAACAGCTTTGTCAGTTGGCATCTTTCTTGTTGTAGTTGGAATATCTTATGTAGCTTTTGCTGACGGTTCTGATGCTGCAAATAATGCTATAGAATTGGATAATGGGGAGTACCTAAGTGAAAGTGGATCTAAATGGATTGATGTTTCCATATACACTTTCTACATCCTTGCAATTCTGGCGGTCGGTTCAATTATATGGTCGGGAGCTACTAAACTCGTTAAAAAATAAATTATGGCTAGAAGATCTGCACCAGAAGTAAATGCAGGCTCGATGGCAGACATCGCATTCCTCTTATTGATCTTCTTCCTGGTTACAACAACCATTGAAGTCGATAGTGGAATCGCGAGTAAGCTACCGCCGCCTATTGATGAAGAGCAACCACCACCACAATTGAGAAAACGAAATATTTTCCAAGTGTTGGTGAACCAGAATAACCAATTACTGGTTAATCAAGGAGAACAGGATGAGGCCGTCCCTACCGAAGTTGAAGATCTCACAGACTTAGCGGTCGCCTTCTTGGATAATGGCGGTGGTACTGAACCACGTAATGCATGTAACTATTGTCAAGGAGAGGCAGATCCTAATCTGTCGGACAATCCTAAAAAAGCGGTTATATCTCTTTTGAATGATCGTCAGGCTTCCTACAGAATGTATGTGACTGTTACTAACGAGCTCGTTAGGGCATATACGATTCTGCGTAACAGAGAAGCAAAAAGGTTGTACAATGAGACTTATGAGTCCATGGTTCAAAGATTGGCTGACTGGCCATCGACAGATCAAGATTCACCAGAATATGAAAAGCTAGATGAGAAGATCAAGGAGGTAAGAGAGTTATTTCCTCGTAATCTTTCTGAAGCCGAACCTCAAAATGCAGAATAATCATGTCAAAGTTTAAAAAGAAAAAAAGTGGCGACCTGCCACCAGTTTCTACAGCATCATTGCCTGATATTGTATTTATGCTGCTGTTTTTCTTCATGGTCGCTACGGTAATGCGTGAGGATGAATTGATGATTAAAAATACCTTGCCTCAGGCCAATCAGGTTGAAAAGCTAGAGTCTAAGGATCGCTTGGTTTACATTTACATCGGTAAACCTACAGATAGTTATCAAAGACAACACGGAACCAATGAAGTGGTGCAATTAGGTGATAAAATCTCTTCAGTCTCTGAAGTCCAAACTTTTATTAATACTAAGCGAAATGCCATGCCTGAAAACATTCAGGATGAAATGATGGTATCCTTGAAGGTAGACCGAGACTCTAAGGTAGGTATCTTGACTGATGTTAAACAGGAGTTGAGAGATGCTATGGCGCTCAAGATCAATTATACAGCTAGTCAGGGTGATCCTATGATCAATCTGAATAACAGATAAACATCTATCAAGCAATATTTTTTTAAACCGTCTGTTTTTTTCAGACGGTTTTTTTTATGTCCGTACTCTGGTAATTTAGTGAGTTTAATTCAAATTCAATATATATTTACGTATGAAGAAACTCTTGCTCGCGGTACTTTTTCTAACTTCCTCGTTTTACGGTATAGCCCAGGATGCTGATGATACAGAAGATGACAATGCCATCCCCAATGTCGTCGATTCTTTGTACCGAGAAGACCAATTTTATGTAGGTTTATCTTTTAATCTACTAACAAATACCCCAGGCAATTTCTCTCAAAATGGTTTTTCAGGAGGGTTACATCTTGGTTTTATCAGGGACATGCCAATTAACAAAAAGCGTAACATCGCAATTGGGCTTGGTTTGGGTTGGTCCACTAATACTTTTAATTCAAATGTTGTTTTTTCAGAAAATCCTGAAAGAAATACTGTCGTAGTAGTGAATCCTGACCGGGATGCGGTCGATAGCAATCGCTACAATACAAATTTGATCGAGATGCCTGTTCAATTCAGATGGCGCACCAGCACACCTACTAAGTTTAGTTTCTGGCGAATTTATACAGGGGTCAAAATTGGTTATTTGTACGGCTTTAAATCTTCATTTGATGGGGAGAGCGGTAAAGTCACCGTGCGAGATCCTGATGGATTGAATCGATGGCGCTATTTTGCTACTCTAACTGTAGGTAATGGAAGCTTTAATGCATTTGTTCAGTACGGACTGAATCCATTTTTCAGCGATCTGAACACGGTTGAAAATGGTCCTCTTGAATTGCAGACCATCAAAGTTGGTATTGAGTTTTATCTATTATAATAGTTTTTGAATACACGGTTTCAGACCATCGCTTCAAGATAATACTGTGCCATAGTCAGTTGAGCTACCAGTCCCACAAGAAACCCAAAGACCAACTCATGGCCTCTATGTGCCTTCATGTACAGCCTAGAGCTTGCGGTCAGTCCAGATGCAATGATGATCCCTAGGATATAGTACAGCATTGGAATTCCTGCAACAATGGTCAAGGTAATTGAAAATCCCAACATTCCACCCATAGCCATGAGATGAAGACTTATTTTATACCGCGCAATGCTTAGAACGCCCGCAACAATGGTCGCCGCTAGAACTGCGAGGAAAAAGTAATATAATGCTAAGTGTGAAAAATCGTTGAAAACACTCCGCAATAGAATAATTAAAAGGGCGGTATAAATGCCTAATGGTATAACGCGCTCCCTGGCAGATTCCAAATGTATGCTGCGTACCAATTTTAATACCTTCAGAATTAGATAAATCAATAAAGGTATCGCAGCAGTAAGTAAAGTGATTAAATACAGCTCGTAGCGAGCTTGTTCTGGATCGTAGAAGTCTGCATAATTAAAGTACCATAGACTTACAAGTGCAGGTACAAAAATAGGATTGGCGATAAAGCTCCAAAGCCTCAGAATCCTACCCATACTTTAGATTTCTTTGCGCAGGCGCGCGACGGGAATGTCAAGTTGCTCGCGGTACTTTGCAATAGTTCTCCTAGCGATCAAGTAACCTTTTTCCTTAAGAATGCCCACTAGCTTTTGATCAGTAAGAGGCTTTCTTTTATCCTCTTCTTGAATAACAGTTTCCAGAATTTTCTTTATTTCTCGGGTAGAGACTTCCTCGCCATCAGAATTAGTCATGGACTCAGAGAAGAACTCTTTGATCAGTTTAGTACCATAAGGCGTGTCAACATACTTGGAATTTGCCACTCGGGAAACGGTAGAAACATCCATCTGGATTTTATCTGCAATATCCTTGAGGATCATGGGCCGCAAATTGCGCTCATCTCCCGTCATGAAATACTCTTTTTGATATTCCATAATAGTAGACATGGTCATAAATAGCGTCTGCTGGCGTTGTTTGATGGCTTCAATAAACCACTTGGCTCCGTCCAATTTTTGCTTAATGAACATCACGGCATCCTTCTGGGATTTAGTTTTCTCCTTTGCCTCTTTATATCCCTTAAGCATGTTTGAGTAATCTCTACTCACATGCAATTCTGGGGCATTTCTACCATTTAAGGTAAGTTCCAGTTCTCCATCCTTGATGCGAATCACAAAATCAGGAACCACTTGTTCCACCATGCGCGTGCTGCCACCGGCGTACGAACTCCCTGGTTTGGGATTCAAGTGCTCGATCTCATCTATCGCATCTCGTAATTCATCTTCCGTAATGTTGTATTTGGCAATAAGCTTGGAGTAATGCTTCTTACTGAAAGCATTGAAACTATCTCTGATCAATTTTAGCGCAAGCTCAGTACTTTGAGTTTCTCGCTTTCGCGAAAGCTGAATCGTTAAACACTCTTGTAAACTTCTCGCACCTACACCAGCTGGATCTAGACTGTGTACCACCTTGAGTATTTTCTCTACTTTTTCAACATCTGTATAGATGTTTTGGGTAAAGGCGAGGTCATCGGCGATGTCTTCAAGCGATCTGCGTATATAACCGCTGTTGTCAATACTCCCTACCAGATATTCTGCTATTTCAAACTCTTCATCATCCAGGCGCAAGGTTCTAAGCTGGTCACGTAAGGTTTGTGTAAAAGACTTTCCCGAAGCATAAGGGATACTTTTCTCGTCATCGTCAGCACTATAATTGTTAGCTCTGGTACGATAATCTGGTACGTCATCATCGCTTAGATAATCGTCTACATTAATTTCTGCCTCGATGGACTCATTCCCGTCGTCATAGTCGTCTTCATTTGAAAACTCGTCAAAATCATCTTCGCTCTTTTCCTTACCGCTGTCAAGCGCAGGGTTTTCCTCAAGTTCTGCCTTGACGCGCTGTTCAAAAGCCTGTGTGGGCAATTGAATAAGCTTCATCAATTGAATTTGCTGAGGAGAAAGCTTCTGCGAAAGCTTGAAATTAAGCGACTGTTTAAGCATGGATTTCCAGTTGTAGGGTAAATGTACTAAATGCGGTATTCAGCTCAACTGGATTTGTTAAAAAAATAACGTGACTAAAGACGGGAATGTCAATTCAAGCGGTAGTAGTGAACAAACCAATAATCTGTTTAAGGTCACATATCCAAGATATTGTCACTCTAACGCGAGTGTACGAGCGATTCAGAGTCTTCGTAGTTTAGACTCGATAATTAAATCTCGATGCAAAAGGATTTTGAAATCCCGATCAAGGAGATGCTGTCCCGACAGCTTTACGGGACTGCGCTCGGCTTGTTCAGCATGACAGTATAAATTAATAATTCTCTAAAACTCCGCGTTACCTGGAGTTCTTGGATAAGGTATCACGTCCCTAATGTTTGTCATACCCGTTACAAACATGACTAATCGTTCAAAACCTAGTCCAAAGCCGCTGTGTACTACACTACCAAATTTGCGCATCTCTAGATACCACCACAGTTCCTCTTCTGGTATATCCATGTCGTGCATTTTTTGTTTTAGAACGTCGTATCGCTCTTCACGCTGTGATCCACCTACGATCTCACCTATTCCCGGGAACAGGATATCCATGGCTCTCACGGTTTTTCTTCCCTCGTCATCGGCTTCATTGAGACGCATGTAAAATGCCTTGATCGTCGCTGGATAGTCAAATAGTATGACTGGGCACTCAAAATGTTTCTCAACAAGGTAACGCTCGTGCTCTGATTGCAGGTCTGCTCCCCATTGATCGACCGGGTATTTGAACTTTTTCTTTTTATTAGGCTTGCTGTTTCTCAGGATATCGATCGCCTCTGTATAGGACACTCTTTTGAAATTGTTTTTCAAAACGAACTTAAGCTTGTCACGCAAAGGCATGGGGCTGCGTTCTGCTGCTGGCTTTTGCTTGTCTTCATTTTCAAGACGTTGCTCTAGAAACTCGATATCGTCTGCACAGTTTTTCATGGCGTAATCGATCACGTACTTCATGAAATCCTCTGCGAGATCCATGTTTGCATCCAGATCATTAAAGGCTACCTCTGGCTCAATCATCCAGAACTCGGCAAGGTGGCGCGACGTGTTAGAATTCTCAGCACGGAATGTAGGGCCGAAAGTATAGACCTGCCCCAATCCCATCGCGTAGGTTTCTGCCTCTAGCTGACCAGAAACAGTCAGGTTAGCTTCTTTCTCAAAAAAATCTTTGCTGTAGTCTACATTTCCTTCATCAGTAAGCGGCGGATTCTTTGGGTCCAGCGTGCTCACGCGAAACATCTCACCGGCACCTTCTGCATCGCTACCGGTAAGGATAGGCGTGTGCGCCTGATAAAAACCCTGTTCCTGGAAATATTTATGCACGGCAAAAGACAATGCTGCTCGTACACGCATTACTGCACCAAAAGTATTGGTACGCACACGTAAATGGGCCTGCTCTCTCAACGTATCGAGCTTGTGCCTTTTAGGAGAAAGAACGGTTTTCTTCACGTCTTCAGGGTCTGCCGTAGCGAGTATCTTGACCTTAGAGGTTTGAAGTTCCACGCGCTGTCCAGAACCCTGGCTCTCTACTAGATGTCCGGTAACCTCGACCGCAGCCGCAACATTTATGTTCTGCAAGACATCCTGCGCGTGATTTTCTGGTTCAATAACGCATTGTAGATTGTTAATGGTAGAACCGTCATTCAACGCTATGAATCGGTCGTTTCTAAAGCTACGTACCCATCCTTTCACGGTCAATTCAATCAAGCTAGGCTCTGCCTGCAATATCTCTGCTATTCTTTTCATAGTGGAAACTTCGTCAATCGGCAAATATAATTTTAATGCAGCGTTTGAGCAATGATTACACGAGTTGCCTGTGATGCCTGCTTAGTTAAAAATGTGGTACGATGTAGTAGGAGGGTTACGCTTTCGCGAAAGCGAAATAATAAAACACATTATTGTCGTAGAAAATTACTCCTCTTCTGAAAAATCTTCTTTGGCAATAAGAGGAATCGCCGGCTTGCGCAGGGTTTTGCGGTTAGCAATGCTGCGTTCCAGAGATAATAACATGCTGGGTAGTAGAAGCAAATTTGCCAGCATTGCAAACAATAAAGTTGCACTTACAAGAGCTCCCAGAGCGACCGTACCGCCAAAACTGGAGATCGTAAAGGTCGAGAACCCAAAAAATAAGACGATACTCGTATAAAACATGCTCACTCCAGTCTCTCTTAACGCACCATAAACAGATCGCTTGATCTTCCATTTATTGGCGATGAGTTCCTGACGGTATTTTGCCAAGAAGTGAATCGTATCATCCACAGAAATCCCGAAGGCAATAGAAAAAACCAAAATTGTTGATGGCTTGATGGGAACTCCTAGATAGCCCATCAGTCCGGCGGTGATGATCAGGGGTAGTAGGTTGGGAACTAGCGACACAAATATCATACGCACACTCTTGAACATCCAGGCGATGAAAAGAGCGATGAGTATCACGGCGAGCCCCAGCGACAATATCAGGTTGTTGATCAGGTAATTTGTTCCTTTTTGAAAGATTAGTGCTTTACCCGTGAGAATGGTATCATAATCCTCAGGCGGGAAAATTTTATCGATCTCGGCAACTAGATCCTCTTCCACCCGTTTCATACGATCGGTTCCCATATCTTTCATGAACGTAGTGATGCGAGCGTACTGACCCGTACTGTCCACATAACTCTGCATCATGGCAACATCGCCGCCACTTTCTTTAAGTAAGGGAGCCATGAAAAGGCGTTCATTACTCGTAGGTAGATCATAAAAGTCAGTATCGCCGCCATAAAATGCTTGTTTGGCATATTTAACCATCGAGACGATGGAAAGCGGTTTAGAAAGCTCGGGTGTTTCAAGTATGTGTTCCTCTAGTTTGTTGAGTTTTTTGAGGTTTTTGGATTTTGAGACCCCTTCTTTTCTACGCGTATTGACCACAATTTCTAAAGGCATGATACCGTCAAAGCTTTCTTCAAAAAACTTGATATCCTTGAAAAATTGCAGGCTCTTGGGCATGTCTTCAATCATGCTCCCAGAAACTTTAATCTGATACATGCCTACCATGCTCACCATCAAAACGACCACACTCGAGATGTAAATAGCGATGCGGTGGCGTCTGACCATACGTTCCGTCCAGGCCACAAAACCTCCTATCCATTCCTTTCTAAGATGCTCGAGGTGACGATCCTTGGGGATTGGCAAGTAGCTGTAAATAATAGGTATAACAAGCAAGCTGATCAAAAAGATGCTCACGATACATATCGAAGCAACGATCCCAAACTCCTTGAGAAGCGTACTCTCCGTGAAAATGAAGGTGGCAAAACCGCTCGCCGTAGTCAAATTGGTCATCAAGGTTGCGTTACCCACTTTTGTGATGACTCTTTGCAGCGATTTAGCTTGATTACCGTGGTTTTTTATTTCCTGCTGGTACTTATTGATCAGGAAAATGCAGTTGGGAATCCCTATCACGATAATGAGCGGCGGTATAAGCGCTGTTAGAACAGTAATCTGGTAACCTAACAAGCCTAAGATCCCAAATGCCCACATTACACCTATGATCACGGTTACGATAGAAATGAAAGTAGCCCGCCAGGATCTAAAAAAGAAAAAGAAAATCCCAGAAGTGATCAACAGGGCTGCGAGAAGAAAATAACTGATTTCATCAACGATATTCTTTGCATTGAGCGTACGTATGTAAGGCATGCCCGAGACCTTGATGTCAAGATCATATTTTTCAGAAAACTCATCGACAATGGGTTGAAATTCCTGAAGAATAAATTCCTTGCGCGTCACTGTATTTACAATATCTTTTTTGAGATATACCGCGGTTCTAACGACGCTGTCACGCTTAGAATAGATAAGGTTCTCATAAAACGGCAAATCGTTGTACAGCTTATTCTTAAAAGCTTTGAGGTCTTTATTAGAACTTAAATCGCTTTCTAAAACCTTCTTTACTACAAAGCGGTCATTGTCCTCTGATTTTATCAGGTCGGGTAGATTACCGGTGGATAAGACAAAATCTACCTCAGAAAAGTTTTCCAGACTGTCCCCCAATTTATTCCAAGCATTTAACTGCTGGTAGGTCTGCAAAGACTCATCAGGTAAACCAAGTATGATCAAATTTCCCTCCTCACCAAAACGATCTAAAAATTCATTATACTCTTCATTGATAGGATGATCGTCTGGGAGTAAGTTGGCCTCAGTATGGGTAAACTTGATGTGATGCCATTGAAATGCAAGAAATACGGTCAGAATGATAAGAATGCCCAGTATAACCTCGCGATTGCGCAATATCGTACGGGCAACACCATTCCAAAACCTAAAACTCAGTAACTTTTGCATAAAATCTAGCGGGCTGCAAAGTTATCAATAAAAAAGGGTTCGACAGGTTTTGTAAGAATTTAGAGTTCTAGGTAGAACGTAAATTTCAAAGCTACGTTATCGGCAAATTTTGGGAGGTTGTAGGCGCCATAACGGTAACTGGCGCTTAGCCCAAAACCAAAGATCAATTTGTTAATTTCAAGCCCGCTTTCAAAGTACCCATGTTCCAGCGTATCAAAATCTACATTAAGGTGTTCCTGTGGATCGTCCAGATCGCCTATAGCAAATCTGGAGGTGAGTACGATCTCTGGTTTTAAAAAGGAGGCAATATCTAGAGCGGGCAGTTTGTGCCTGACTTGAGCGATGGCGATACGATCAGAGAAAAACTCATTGAAGTACATGGTCTCAAAGCTGCGTCTTCCCGCGACAGAGAAACGTTGTAGGATCTCGTCTTTGGTAGGTGAGTTGGGGTAAGCATGAAACAAATGGGTGAGCGGGACCTGGCCACTTGCAAAATGTCCCTCGATCATGATATCAGTTTCATGTTCATCTCCACTATCGATTATATAGTTAAGCTTCCCAGAAAGCTTGAGGTAATCAAAGTCTGATTCCAATACATTAGATACACCCTTGGTAACCTGACCGCTCAGTACAGGATAACCTTTTTTGATGCTTTGGTATCCGCTGGGCGACCTCATGAAGTCTTCCCTAGGACTCCACCGCACGCCCAGTTTAGCTTCTGTAAGCACATAATTGTCAAATGCACGGTCGTCTGGCTGAAACTGGTAGGGCGTTGTTTGTTGAATACGCTTTCGCGAAAGCGAGACCTCTCCAAGCAAATTTGCCGATGGACGCTGCTGTATACTCAGTCCATGATTTGTAAAAAGATAAAAGGTAGGTATGTTTATCAAACGCGGTTCAAACAAAGAATAAACTCTTGCATCAGTAAGAAAAGCCTCTGCTGCAAACTCATTGATGTCTTCTTGTCGGTAGATGCTCAGCCACGTGTCTTTTTCCTCATCCAGCCTATATCCAGCGCTGATTTTATGTTTGAAGGCTCGGTCCTTAGTCCCATAGGCAATATAGCCGCCCAGTCGCCATTGCTCGCTGAATTTCTCATTTGTGGTACCGCCTATGCCTAGTCGGAAAGCTTCATAATCATTATACTTAACTAGGTATTTGAGATCGAAGTCAAAAAATCCTACTGGATAATATCCTACTTTGAACTTATCTAAGGTCTCCAGTTTTCTAGTCACGCGGGTTGCGGTGATCACACTATCCAGTTGCATGAATTGAGCGAGATCATCATTGGAGAATGAATTGGTATCTCTAAATTGATTCCAGTAGGTTAAATCTTTCTGGGAGGCATTTTCCAAAACCTCAATGCGTGCTCCATCAAAATCGTAGGGCGCCGTGGTTTCCTTTTGATGCTCGCTGTTATATGTGCGCATAATGACATAGAGATCGTCACTAGGTGCTGTGATCGTTTTAGGCTTCTCTTGTCCCACCTCTAGTCGCGCACCAAAGAGTTCCAGTTCTTTGACTGTTTTCTCTTTTTTGATAAAGAGTTCTTGCTTCGTTGTTACCCAAGCTTCAAGCTCTTTATCCAGTTCAATCTCGTGTACTGCACTAATATTTAAGGCGCCAAAATTTGTGTAATGCGCTCTGGCAACTGCTTTTGTTTGTTTGTCAAAATAGAATTCTCCTTTGAGAAGATTGGGTGCATTTTCCTGCTTATGATCTACACTTATTTTTATAGTGGATCTACCGTTGATTAAAGTGTCTTTCTCGATTTGATAATCGTACGACTTAAGGCCCTTGTCACTTAGTGGATTAATATAAGTCTGATCTAAAATTACATAGTTCTTGTCATAGATGCCTTGACTCTGAAACTCGATGGTGTAAATAGGGTAGACCGGCTGCTTGAAGCCACTCATATTGATTGCCGTGATGACTTCACGCTCTCTTTCCTTTGGATCGTTGAAGAAAATGGAGGTTTTTTCAGAGTAGAAAACACCTGTTTGTTTCAAGGTTTTTCTGAGTTCTGTTTTTTTATATCCAGGACCGGTAAGAGCTTCTGGATCACCTGTGATTTTTAGGTTTTGGTAGGAGCTGTACTGGTATCCTTTATATTTTAATTGTGGATCATTATTAATTCTTTGATCAATGGACTCCATCACCCAGTCTTTTCCTGAAAAATTTTCTTGGGAAAGGGCAGTTATGCCAGTACAGATTAAAACGGTAAAGAGAAAAATTCTCAACACAGACAGATTCTTGATCAAAAGTAATTAACGGTTGAGGTCATAAAAATTGTGTTAAGATAAGATTATGAGCATCAACGGTGTATAAAAAAAGCTGCTCCAAAATAATATGAAACAGCCTTGAAAATTTTGAGAATGAATTTTAAACCGTCATGATTTCTTTCTCCTTGACAGCGATCATCTCATCTATGGTCTTAATATGTTGATCTGTCAACTCTTGAATATCAACTTCTACATTTTTTTGAAGATCTTCAGAGATGTCAAGTTTTTTGAGTTCATTCATAGCCACCTTACGATCGTTACGCACTCCTATTTTTGCTTCTTCACCTTCTGCACGAGCTTGTTTTGATAGGTTAAGTCTACGTTCTTCGGTAAGTGGGGGTACATTGATTATAACACTTTCCCCATTATTCATGGGATTCAAGCCCAAGTTTGCGATCATGATTCCCTTCTCGATTTCTGGGATCATTTGCTTTTCCCAAGGCTGTACGCTGATGGTACGCGCGTCAGGAGTATTGACATTTGCGACCTGAGAAAGCGGAGTCTGGCTTCCATAATAATCTACCATCACGCCACCTAGCATTGCTGGACTTGCTTTACCAGCTCGTATATTCAAAAGGGATTTTTCAAGGTGCTTGATCGCCTTTCCCATGTCTTCCTTTGCGCTATCTACTATAAAATCTACTTCTTCGCTCATAACGTTTTTACTTACTTAAGAGAAACAAATATATTATTGTTCGAGAACTTATTGTACGGTAGTCCCTATGTTTTCGCCTTTGAGCAACTTCAATAAATTGCCTTGAGTGTTCATATCAAATACGATGATGGGCAACTCGTTTTCCTGACTCAAAGTGAATGCTGTGGTATCCATGACCTTCAAGCCTTTTTTCAATACATCATCAAAGGTAATGTGATCAAATTTCGTGGCACTTGTATCTTTTTCAGGATCTGCCGTGTAAATTCCGTCAACCCGCGTTCCCTTAAGGATTACATCAGCTTCGATTTCAATGGCTCTTAGGACCGCGGCACTATCTGTCGTGAAGTAAGGATTACCAGTTCCTCCACCAAAAATAACCACCCGGCCTTTTTCAAGATGACGTATGGCTCTCCTTCTTATGAACGGCTCTGCGACCTCATTGATCTTGATAGCCGTTTGTAATCTTGTGTGAACATCAGCATCCTCTAGGGCACTTTGAAGGGCTAGTCCATTGATTACGGTTGCCAGCATACCCATGTGGTCTCCCTGCACGCGATCCATTCCATTGCTGGCACCAGCGACTCCTCTGAAAATGTTTCCACCACCTATAACAATGGCGACTTGAATACCTAGTTCGGTTACTTTTTTGATTTCTTGAGCATATTCAGCCAGGCGCACGGGATCGATACCGTATTGTCTAGTGCCCATAAGAGCTTCACCTGATAGTTTGAGTAGAATGCGTTTGTATTTCATGTGCAGCGTTGAGTTTTGCAAATATAACAGTCTGGGAGTTTGTGAGCCGTTGAGTTTGTGAGTTTGTGAGTTGCTGAGTTGTTGAGTTTTAGAAAGAGAAAGCAAATTGCATTTATAGAGTCCTGTTGTGCTTACCTATCTTTGTAGGTTCCTAAAATTCTCATCATGTTCCAGCTAGGAAAAACCATCGTTTCTGATGATCTTATAGAAAAAGACTTTGTCTGTAATCTCAACGCCTGCAAGGGAATTTGTTGCGTGGCTGGTGAAGCGGGCGCACCGTTAGAGCGGGATGAGATTGATATTCTCGATCAGGAATTTGAAAATATCAAGCCTTACCTGCGTCCAGAGGGAATCGCAGCGCTCGAAGAGCAGGGCAACTGGATCGAACGAGAAAGTGGCGAGTTGGAAACTCCGCTAGTCAATAACAAAGAGTGTGCTTATGCGACATTTAAAGACGACGGTACGGCCATGTGCGGGATCGAGGCAGCGTACCGCAATGGAGCGACGGGATTCTACAAACCCATTTCTTGCCATTTATATCCCGTACGCATTCAAGAATATACTGACTTCAAAGCGGTGAATTACCACAAATGGCAAATTTGTGATGCTGCGTGCACGCTGGGTGAAGAGCTCAATGTTCCCGTTTACAAATTTGTCAAAGAGGCTTTGGTAAGAAAGTTTGGTCAGGACTGGTATAATGAGCTTGAAGAGATTGCTCGGGATTTTTAAAAAATCTTTGAAACATGCCAAGAGGAATACTTGGCATATTAGATACTAGTATTTTTATCACGCTTTCGCGAAAGCGGAAACAAAAAAACCGTTGACTTTACATCAACGGTTTTCCAATAAAACTGATTCCAGAATTTTAAGCCTCGCAGCTCGCACATTCTTTTTTCTGCTTGAATTTTTGGGCAGCGTTCATACTGTGCTGGTAATACAGAGACTTTAAACCAAGTTCCCACGCGGTCATGTGGATTTTATTGATATCCTTCACCGGCATATCAGGATGCACGATAATGTTTACCGATTGTCCCTGATCAATGTGGTTTTGCCTGTTTGCCGCTTGGTAGATGATATCCAGCTGATCTAACTCGCTGTAGGTTTTAAATACATCTTTTTCTTCTTGAGTCAAGAAATCAAGATGCTGTACAGAACCATCGTGATCTCTGATGTCTCTCCAGACTTCTTTGGTATTCATGCTTTTCTCGGTCAGCAGTTCCTCTAGGTAAGGATTCTTGATCGTGGTCTTGATTTTAGCGATGTCCTTTACGTAGATGTTTGACCAGATAGGTTCAATTCCTTGAGAAACCTGACCCAAAATAAACGCTGACGATGTTGTAGGCGCAATCGCGTTCAAAGTCGCATTGCGGCGTCCATAACCCTTCAAGGTTTCTGGCTCTCCAAATTTCTCTGCCAGTTCTGCACTTGCTTTATAAGAGCGTACCTTGATCTCCTTGAAAATCTCGCTGTTTAAATCATAAGCTTCTTTGCTATTAAAAGCGTAACGCTTAGACTGCAATAGTGAGTGCCATCCTAAAGCGCCCAAACCTAATGCACGGTTGTCTTTGGCAAAGTTGTAAGCGCGTTCCATAAACAGGAATGTCTGGCGGTCCTCACGACTCGGGCTGTCACGGTAGACCTCAAGTTTCTCGATAAACTCTGTAATGATCGCATCAAGAAAGTAGATCATGGTTTCTACAGCGTCGGTGTCTTTCCATTTATCGTAGTGAAGTAGATTGACACTAGAAAGGACACATACAAATGACCAGTTCTCATTACTCGGCAACATGATCTCAGTGCACAGGTTGCTCGCGTAGATCGGTAGATTCTTATCTTTAAAGACTTCAGGACGACCATTGTTTGCGTTGTCCGTAAAGAATATGTATGGGTAACCCATTTCACCGCGACTCTGTAACACGCGTGCCCAGATCTTACGTTTCTCAGTATCGCCAGCTTTCATTTCTTCCAGCCATTTGCTGGTTACCGTAACACCATGGGTTAGGTTTTGGATAGGATTTCCTTCGGTTCCTATCTCTAGAAATTCCTTGATGTCTGAGTGCTCGATAGAAAGGTAAGGGGAGAATCTACCGCGACGCACAGATCCCTGACTTACTACATCTACCATGCTTTCAAACAATTGCATGATGTGAACGGCACCACTCGCTTCACCGTTATTTTTGACCGGAGCTCCACGGTGTCTGATCTTACCGAAATATCCAGAAGTACCTCCACCTAGTTTAGACATCATTCCCACTTCTGATTGTGTGTAGAGAATGTTCCCCATATCATCATCCACATGAGATCCAAAACAGCTAATAGGCAGTCCTCTTTCTTTACCAAAATTAGACCAAACGGGAGACGCTAGTGAATAGAAACCACGTCCCATGTAGTCGTAGAACTTATCAGCATAACCGTCTATTCCTAAAATTTGCTCAGCACGCTCAGCAATCTCTCTGATGCGCTCTTCTGCTGATACCCCATCAGTTAAATAGCCAGCACCCAAAAATTTGCGGCTGTTTTCATTCAACCATGCAAAAGGTTTATCGGCATTATGCTGTGCGATGGTTTCTTTTCTCGCTTGCTGCAGTTTTTCAGCTGCGGTGAGTTTTTTTTGTACTTGAGTTTCTTGTTGTATAGCTTTCATAGGGGTAGTTTCTTAAAATAGATCGTCTTCAGTTACACTTTTAGTTTTCTTGGAATAGTTGACGCTTCGTTTCACGAAAAAGTCACCATGCTTCGTGCCGATGATCTCATCGTCAAACCATTCTGTCTCGCTCAGTAGGCTTTCATCTACTTCAAAAATGGGCGTGCTGCCTATGCTGGTAAGCGATCTATTAAATCTGTTTTTGATAAATTCTTTCACGACTTGCTTAGGTAAGAATTCTAGTTCTCCTTTTTCAAAAATCCAGTCGATGATATCGTTTTCTGCATCATAAGCATCCAGACACATTTGCTGGATGGCCGTATCATACTCAGCGGTGAACCATTCTGGGTGCTCGGTTTGCAGGATTTTGATGATATCGATACCAAAGTCTCCATGAATCTGCTCTTCTTTTGATGTTGCTTCAACCACATTTGAAACACCTTTCAGCATATTCTTGTGCTTGTTAAAAGCCATGATGATCAAGAACTGGCTGAAAAGCGATACGTGCTCGATGAAAATTGAGAACAAGAGAATCGATTCTGCATACTCCTTGTCACTATCACTTTTTGCTCTTCTCAATGCGCTTTCCAGATACTGAACGCGCTTCATGATTACAGGTTTTTTCTTGAGCGTTTTGAACTCCTTGTTCAGACCTAAAATCTCTAAAAGATGTGAGTAGGCATCGGCATGGCGCACTTCACTTTCAGCAAATGTTGCTCCCACGGCACCTATCTCCGGCTTGGGCATGCGGTGGTAGATGTCTCCCCAAAAAGACTTTACCGCCACCTCGATCTGCGAGATCGCAAGCATGGTGTTTTTAATCGCACTACGCTCTGTATCATCCAGTCTGGTCTTGAAATCCTGGATATCGCTGGTAAAATTGTATTCTGTATGAATCCAGTAGCTGTGCCTTATGGCAGGAACGTATTCATAGAGCTGGGGATATTCATAGGGCTTCAACGTGATGCGCTTCTCAAAAATATCGGTCTTGCGCTCTAGGGCACGCTCGTTTCTGTAGAGTATGTAAGCTTTTGCCGCATCGTGAAACTCGGTAGCCATAAGCTGTGTCTCCACGATGTCTTGAACCTGCTCTACGGTAGGTATATAATCATTGTCAAGTTCCTTGCGACCCATCAAGGTTTTATAGACTTCCAGGGCGACATTTTGAGCATCTTCTTCAGCTCCATTATGGGTAGCCTGCATAGCTTTCAAAATAGCCTGGGTTATCTTGTTGAGATCAAATTCTTTAAGGGTGAAATCGCGCTTTCTGATGTGTGTTACGTCCATGACAAGATGATTTTTGGGTTTTAGGTAGAGGTAAAGTTCCCCAAAAATGAAGCACCTAATAAAACGGATGGATTCTTCTTTTCAAAAGTTTATCAACAAGCCTAGTAACGACTTTAATAGTTTCAAAACCAGACACATAATAACCTGTTTAAACTTTTTTGAAAGTCTGTTGATAAATGAAAAACATGCCCGTATGACGGCTGCTAAGCGATACCCTAATCAGTATTTTCCTACTTAATTTTCTTTAATGAGTTTACATTGCCATAACATTGAATTTTGTGAATAACTCCATTTCTCAGTTTGGAAAAATCAGATTTCGGATTCTGCTCGCGCACTTTTCTTGATTCAAAGTGGGTCATTTTGATCATGAAAATTTTACGGCGATGTGGGTTTGTTTTTATCTCGCTTTCGCGAAAGCGGAAATATTTGATGGGGAATGAGGCTAGGTTCTTAGGATCAGGGGTTTAAACAATTATTGCTAACTTTAGGGCTCAAACCAGTTCCAGCCAAAGATGTCATACCCCTTTTATAGAATTTTAGGTGCGCTGATCATAGGGATCGTAGTTGCCCGATATGATTTGCTCGAAATCCAGGCGACCCAAATCCTGCTGGCAGTATTCCTCTTTTTGACAATAGCTTCTAGGCTTTTTAAATCTCTATGGGTCAGAAAGTATTTGTTCGGCGGGTCAGTCATGGCTTTTTTTCTGGTTTTGGGAAGTTTTTTGTACAACTGCACACAACAATTGCCCAAGCATCATTATACGAATCAGGGAGTGCTAGGCGAGGAGCACCTGATCAAATTCAGGCTTACCGACCGCCTGACACCCAATGAGTTCAATTCCAGATTTTATGCCGATGTCATGGAGGTTGACGGGACTCTTTCTACCGGGCGCATTTTGGTCCTTTTCAAAAGAGCAGATACTGTTTCTTACAATGTAGGTCAGGAACTTGTGGTTTATGATGATATCAATGATGCTAGTGATGCGCGCAATCCCGGAGATTTCAATTACAAAGAATATCTCGCAAGCATTGATGTCTACGGTCAGCTTTACGTGGATCTTCCTAATATCTTCAATGTGGAGGAGGTCGCTCTAGAAAATCAAAGTATTCTAGAAAGTTTTAAGGAAAAAATCCTCGTTGAATTAGCTCAGTCTGGTTTGCATCTCGAGCCTAGATCGATGATTGAAGCCCTGGTGCTAGGGCAGCGTCAAAATGTCGATCCAGAGATCACAAAGAGCTTCAGGGATGCTGGTGTAATTCACATTCTTGCACTCAGCGGCCTGCACGTAGGAATTATACTTTACATTTTGCAATTCCTTACCCAACCTTTGAGGCGGGTACGTTTCGGTAACTGGTTTCAGACGGCGTTAATTATCTTTTTATTATGGAGTTATGCTTTATTGACCGGCTTGTCTCCATCCATTTTTAGAGCTGTTACGATGTTCTCTTTTGTGGCCGTTGGAATGAATATTAAGAGAAAAGCATCAGTATTTCATTCGCTTACTTTATCTGCTTTTGTACTGCTTTTAATTGATGCTCGCTTGCTTTTTCAGGTGGGTTTTCAATTGAGTTATATGGCGGTTTACTCCATAGTGTTATTGCAACCTATTCTGGCACGTCTATGGCCTTGGCGCAATAAAATCAAAGATTTCTTCTGGAACATTCTTACGGTTACGCTGGCTGCTCAAATAGGTGTGGCACCTTTAAGCGTTTTTTATTTTCATCAGCTGCCAGGATTGTTCTTAGTGGGAAACATGGTTTTGCTGCCTTCTTTACCGTTTATAATCGGTGCGGCGCTTTTACTGATTGTTTTGTTGCTGGTAAATGCACCTGCGACCTGGTTGGTTTCTGCTCTAAATATTGTTCTGGACTGGACCATAAGCTTTGTCGGTAAAATCAGTTCTTACGACGCCTTTATTTTTAAAGATCTTTATTTAGAACTGTATGAGCTCATCCTGATTTACGTCATCATTTTTGGGATTGCACTTTACTTGAGACCCTATATAAAAAGATCCCGCCGACAACTGATCAGCTGGATGAGGCCCAATTGGATGCTGCACGTATCCCTTGCCGCCTTAGTTATTTTGATAACTACAAATGTGATCATTGATATCATACCTGAAAAAGATAAAGTTCTACTATTACATCAAGCGCGTGGAAGTGCGATAAGTTTGAGTAACAATGAGCATGTAAATCTGCTCGTCGATCTGTCAAAAATGGACAGTCTACGTGCACAAACCAGTCTTGAGCGATTGATGAATATTTCCTCACATCGCAATAAGCAGCTTGACACGCTTCATCTTAAAAATGAATTCAGCTTTAAGGAAATCCATTTGATACGGATCGATTCCACCGGCGTTTGGAATGCTGCAAATGAGCATCAACTTGTTTTACTTTCTCATTCTCCCAAAATCAATCTGGAACGATTGATTGAAGAGCTCAAGCCCAAAGCCATCATCAGCGATGGCTCTAACTACAGGAGCAGCGTGGAACAATGGAAAGCTACCTGTGATGATTATAAGGTGCCATTTTATCATACTTATGAAAAAGGAGCGATTGATTTGCGGGAGTTAGCAGCAACTAGCCTTGTACTTCCTCAACATCAGCCATGACGCCATTCTCGTCAAAAATCTTGTCCTTGTTGCACTTTAAAAAGTGGTCGCAGTAGAGGCAAATGTTCTTGAGTTCCTCGTTTTTAGCTTTTGCTTCTTCTTCACTTACGCCCAGTTCCAGACCCATTTTAAGTGGCTCGCCATCGTTGAGCATTTTAAAAACAAAATTTTTGCTGGCACGATTGAGTACCTCACTTACTTTTTGTTTTCTCGCATCGCCCATCGGGAAGTGTGTTCCTGGACAACATGGATTGATGCGCCACAGTTGAATACTGATCTCATTAGGTATATCATCATAACCCCCTAAAAAATTACGCGCACCACTCAAAATCGTACAGAAATTATGATCAGGATCTTTCATCCAGATGTCGTGTTTCATCGCTTTGCCACGCGCCCAGTTGCCACCCAGCCACATTTCTTCACTCGCGCCCCAGTAGCCCCAGCTCAGCGGATTTTCAGCGAGGTAGTGTCCTCCTTCAATCAAGGGATCTTTCTCCGTTCCTATAACACCGCAACTCTCAAAAATATCGGCGAGTTCCATGAGGCGGCTACCGGCCTTTTTGTGATAGCGGTCTATGCTGGCGATGTCAAATCTGCTGACTCCCTTATCGATAAGTGTTTGCAGTTTTTCTTCGTTGAGCAGGTCCCCATTGGTTTGAATCATTATCTGGGTGGCTCCTTGGTACTTTTCCTGAATCTTGTCCAGGATTGCATGTAGCAATTTAATGTCTGCCAGGGGCTCGCCACCACTCAAGATAATCCTGTCGATACGATCTGGCATGTTATCGATGATTGCCATGCAGTCTTCCTGAGATATGCGCTTCCCAAAAGGGCTGCTGTCATTATAGCAATGGTCACAGTCATCGTTACACAATTGGGTAAATACCCAGTAAAGGGACTGTAAGTGGTTAAAATCTTTTTTCATATTTTCTTTCATTAAGCAAATCCAATGCTAATCGTAATATTCTATGTCTCTAGTCCACGTGGCGAAGTGTTCTCCGTTTACCTTTTTCACTCGCTTGATCCAGTTCCCTCTTTGATCCACTATCTCCTCAAATTTAATTTCATAATTACTTTCTTTACCATTGTGATCAAATTTGTAATACTCCAAAGAAATGATTTTCTCATTATCACGGCGGTACGTTTTATCACGTATATAACACGGATTTACATATGAACAAGATTGGCAGCAATCTTTATAAAAACTTCTTTTCAAATTCCCTTGATTGTCATATTTAAAGGTTTCATTTTTGAAGCCTTCTGAATTCGAATAAGTCGTAATCTCAGAAACTAACAAATTGTTTTTATATTGACATTCTATAAAGAAACTTCCTGCAATATCCCCATTACCGTCATTTAAATAGTTCCCGATTTCTTTGACGAGATTCCCATTTTTGTCATACTTATAAATTCTGTATTTCTCATTTTTACGAGGATTAAGCATCCTCAAGCTATCTATATCTACATACTTATTTATGTTAAATGAAAAGTAAGTCGCGGTCCTTAAATCTTTAATGTACTCATCCAAATGTATTCTCAAACGATCATCCTCCCCATAACCCCTGCCTATTGCAGTCTGGTTTTTATAGTCGTCATACCAATAATAAGTTTTTCTAATACCTCCTGGATTCGAAGAATCTTTTTCAGACTCATAAATCAACAAATTGTTTGAATTATACCTGCGACTTATTTCTACAATACTTTGATCATCAAAGTTTGTTCTCTCTTTAATTATATTCCTGTTTTCATCATATACATAGGTCGTAATAGACCTTTCAAAACCATAATAAGTTGCCGATAGATAACGACTTTTGCTAGTGTTTCTTGAAATCAGATCGCCATTTTCGTTATAAATATATGTATTCGCTATAACCAAGTTTTGGTTATTGAAATAGAACTCTTCATGTTGAATTTTCCCGTCTAAACGATAGATTTTGAAGGAATTTCGATATTCAGCCCCAGTAGAATTGAACCACACCTCACCAGCATTTGGATTTGTCCAGAAGTCACTTTCAAAAGAACCTTTTAGATAACCTCCTTCAATAGATGCGTCTAGATACATTTGATTTTTTCCTTCCCTAAAATCCGTCACTTTTTCTCTGACAGATTTCACCTTGCCTTTAATTTGATCATCGACACTTTGACCAGAGCAGGTAATAGAAAGAATGATAACTACCAAGAATACTATTTTCGAACTGTTCATAATTAATATTTCCTGCAAGTTGAAGATACCAAAAGCCTAATTGTAGCAAAAATGAGTGAAACTATATTGTTGATTAGCGAAAATCTCGCTTTCGCGAAAGCGTAAACAACATCAAGCCAAATGACTTGCAACACCATAATTCTCACGAGGCACTTCAAATGTACCCTTAGGTCGCTCGCCACATAGCCACTCGATCAAATTATCTACATACTTATCCAAGTGAGTGATCTGTTGCACGCCATGCTCAACAATGGGATCCAACGTGGTCGCCATCAAGGTCCCACCGTATTGATGGGTTTGCCAGGTGATGATCTCGCCATCGGGTTTCAATTGTATGGCGGTGGCCTGTGACGGCATGCTTACATAGGAACCGTGCGTGTGCCAGCAGCTGTGTCGCTGACTCAAGCCTTGATAAACGGGATGGCTAAAATCGGTCTCACTCACCGGCGGATTCTCAGGATCTTCCACCCACCAGTAATTGTTGACTGGACGATCTTCCCATTTCCCGTCAATCCAATCCATGGAAGAATCACCTTCAACAAAAACTTTTTTACCGCTTTTTAAAAATTGGTAGATCAGATTCCTGCGTTTGGAGAGTTCTTTTTGATTGGATTGAAAGGGGATGATCAGGGCTTCCAGACCTTCTAGCGATTGCACGTCAAAATCAAAGATGTAGATCAGCTTGATCAGATCTTTATACTTTGGGGCGGTGGCAAAGGTGTAGTGGCTCCACACTCCGTTAAATATCATTCCTATCTTTTTCATATTGACAAATTTCGTTCTGCGAGTGATAATTCTTTTTCCTGCTTTTTTCTTGAAATCAGCTTCATAACGTTCTTGAACAGCTGAGCGAGATCGTTCATGGAACTTTTATCGTCTGTGGTTTGTCCGGTGGCATCAGCGAGTGGGCCGCTGGCGGTCATAAAGATCAATCCGTTTGTGGTTTGCTCGTCCAGTACGATGATGGGACGGTCCCAGGTGTCTGCTGCCACGACGTCAGCTTCTGGAGCAGCATCTATGTAGCCACAAGCCCACCAGCCGCTTATGCCGTGCGAATAGATGAAGGAATTGATGTCCACACCGTCAAAAATTCCGTAGCGATCCTTCTGGATTTTGTAGCGAATATCAATGGTTTTTTTGGAATTGTCCATGATCCATTGGTTGCCGGGAATCCAGCGGGTGAACCAGCCGTCCACACAGATCAAGGCTTTTCCTTGATCCAGAAAGCTCTTGATCTTATCCTTGATTTTAAATAATGCAATGTGGTCGCTACCGTTGGGAACGACCAGCACGTCATAGGGTCCCAAATCAGGATCAAAATGAGCGTCGATACTCAAAATATCATAGTTGACCTCTTGACTTGAATGGAACTGGTGGTGCAAACCTTCCAGGCCGTTTGATAGGACTGCTGCTTTGATCATAGGTTATAAATTGAATTGTTTCCAGAATTCGGCTTCTTGACGCACGCCGCTGGTCTCGTCGTTATAGAATTCTTCTTGGGATTCATATTTCTTAAACACGCCTTTCTCAATTTTCCCGATGTGGTCCCCCATAATAAGTGCCTCTTTCAGATCGTGGGTAATGAAAAGCGACGTAAGCCGATATTTTGCTGATACGCACTTGAACAATTGCTGCATTTGCGTGCGTGTTTCTGCATCAAGGGCGCCAAAGGGTTCATCGAGCAACAAGACCTTAGGATTGATGACGAGAGCTCTCGCAAATGATACCCGTTGTCGCTGTCCTCCAGATAACTGGTGAGGCATTTTTTTGGCGTGTTCTGACAAGCCTATTTCCTCCAGCATTTCAGTTACTTTGGCGGTGATTTGTCCTTTGGGCTGTTTGCGTATGCGCAATCCAAACGCGACATTCTCCTCGATGTTGAGGTGCGGGAATAGCAACGGCTCCTGATAAAGGTAAACGATATTGCGCTTGTTAGGAGGTGTGTCGTTCATACGCTTTCGCGAAAGCGTAATATCCCCACTATCCTCACGTTCCAGACCAGCCAGGATCTTAATTAAAGTAGTTTTGCCACTACCAGATTTCCCTAAAACGCTCAACACTTCATGCTCTGCGAGTTGGAAAGTCACATTGTCCAAGACCTTCTCCGTACCGAAGCTTTTTGTGATGTTTTGTATGTCGAGTAGTGTGTCCAAGATTCTCAAATTACGGTTTCTGTGGCAAAAATGTATTTCTTGTTCAGCCAGATCAAGATCATGGGCGGCACGATAAGTAGGCAACTGGCAAGCGCTGCATAAAACGTATTGGCCTCATTCACAAAACTGAAAACCTTTACCGTGAGTGTTTGAACGCTTCCCACACCGATCAAATTAGTCAACCCAAATTCAAACCAGGAGATCAAAAACGTCTGAAAAAAACACAGTAATAAAGCGTTTTTTGAAACCGGGATCAACACTTTTTTGAAGGTTTGCCAGCTGCTGCTGCCTAAAGTACGCGACAGTTCTTCCATGGATCTGATCTTGTGGTTCCAAAAATTATTTAATATGATCACCGCAAAAGGATAGGCGATAAAAAACTGCGCGAGCAACACACCAGCAACGCTGCCGGATAGACTGGTGTAGATGAAATAAAATTGTAGGGTCGCGGCGAGTATCACGGGAGACAATACATAAGGAATGTAGGCGAGTAGCATCAATTTATTGCGGTACTTACTTTGTGCCAGTTGTTTGCTGGTCACAAAAGCCAAAGCTGTGGTTGCCGTGGCAACAGTTATCGAGATCAGAAGCGAGAGAAGAAAAGTCTGCCATAACTCACTATCTGATTGCTGTAAGAAACTCCAATTTTCTAAGGACAGCGACTGCGGTAAAAGCTCGGGATAGGACCAGTTGCGACCCAGGCTCAGCACCACCAAAAACCCGATCGGGAAAACGATCGATAGCGTAAAAAGTATTTGTAACACCTTTTTCATGAGCTGCTGCTGGAATTAAAAAAGGTGGGTCTCATTTTATAAACTAAAGTAATGATGGTTACGATCAGTAAGATGTAGATCACCGCGATGGCATAAGCTTGCGGGATGTCTGCCAGATTGAATTTTTGCAATTTTTGAATGATCAAAACAGAGAGCATCGATGGATCCTGTCTTCCCAATAACAATGGGATCTCATAAGTTCCCATGATGAAAATCACAAAAAGCATGATGGTGAAAGCACTTTTCTTAAGCAGAATAGGCACGATTACCTTGAATATCACTTGTCCCGGTCGTGCGCCTAAAGTTACCGCGAGCGCTTTCAATTCGGCGATGCGTTCATTTTGATAGAGATTAGAGTACAAGATGATAAAGAATGACGTGATCAATAAGCACAGACTAAACATGATCGATATCCCAAAAGCATCATTAGTCCAATCTGGGAATTGTTCCAGCTTATCGATCCAACCCAATTGATAGCACAAACGGCTTAGAAAACCACTTTTGGACATGAATTGAAAACTGAAAAAAGCCATCACGATCGCTGGAAAAGCGAGCGGAAGGTAAGTGATGTAGGAGAGGAGTCCCTTATTTAATTGGCGCGTCCATGAAATCACGATCCATAATGAGAAAAACAGGGAAATCATCATGACCACGAGCGCGATGTAAAGACTGAAACCCAACGATTTCCAGAAAGCAGTAGCGGTAATGGTTTCTTCCCAATAATTGGTGGTAAAACCATCACTCAAGACGCCCGTCAGACCTAAACTGTACAACAAAGCATACCCAAAACCGAATAGCACCGGTACTGCCGCAAAAAGAATGAAGGTTGCTATGGAGAGCTTTTTGGCCACTTGTTTCTACTTCTTCATTAACCGTTTACGATTTCCTTTCTAAAATCTTCTGCTAGGCGTATCATGTATTCTGGAGCCAGTTCTTGCAAGGCGTTTTCTTGGATGTCTGATCTTTTGGGCGCATACTTTCTCGCAGGGATGTTCTCAAACTGCGCTTTGTAATCTCCAGGCAGCTTGTTTAAGTCCAGAACAGTTCCATCGCCCCAAACTTCCGGATTTTGTTTCTCGAGCTGGGCTTCTGGAGAGATCATGAAATTGATGACCGCCATGGCAGCCGCCTTGTCCACCGCATTTTTTGCGATGCCTAGGTAGTGGCTGTTTTGGATGGTGCCAAATTCGGGCACATAGGCCCTCGCACTTTCCGAAAACAAACCCTCGCCTATTTTGTTATCGACTTCTGCATCGTTGTTGCTCATGGTCATTAACAGCTCACCGCTGGCAAATAATTGATGCATGCGTGCAACATCTTCAGGAAAAGTTTCTCCCTGCTTCCATAAATAAGGTTTCAGTTCACGCAGGTAGTTCCAGAGTTCGTTGCTGTATTTCTGGTATTTCTCATTATCGAAATTTCCAACAAGTGCATTTTGGCCACCAGCAATGTCTATGAGTAGGGATTTCATGAAAGTCAGGCCGGTAAAATGGTTGTCAAAGGTGAATTTGCTTGGATTCGCTTTCGTGAAAGCGAGCAATTCTTCACGCGTTTGCGGCAGTTGATCGACCTTCTCACTATCATAGATCAGCGTCATCTGCACGTTACCCCATGGCGCTTCCATACCTTCAATCGGTTCCTGAAAATCGGTCCCGATGAACGGATTGTCCAGATCTATGTATTGCGAGTTAGGCAGTTGATCGACAAATGGCCCATAAAGTCCCTGAATCTGTCGCAGTTGATAAAAGGTCTCGCCGTTGATCCACATCATGTCGATGTTGCTGTCCTTTCCAGCCTGGATCTCCGTCATCAGGAGTTGCACGATGGTGTTGCCCTGACCGTTTGAAATCTCAAGATCGATGTTGTATCGTTCTTTTACTGCTGGTGCCACATAATTTTTCATGTAGGCATTGATTTTGGGATCACCTGCCCACATCATCATGTTTACGGTTTTTCCCTGTGCTTCAGACTCAATCTGTTCCCAACTCGCATTCTTGAGATCGAGTTGCTGCTCTTTGCTCTCGTTTTTGCAAGCTGCGAGCGCTAGAATCGTGATTAGGATTATTATTTTTTTCATTTTTTCTTTTTGTGGGGCGGATGCGATCCACCCTTACATTTTCTTGATGTACTACTGATGCCTCTACAGTACGGGCGGATCGCATCCGCCCACAATGTATGAGCTAAAGACCTTTTGCTCATCTAGACACATCGCTCCTACCGTCGCGACACTTGACCTGACATTCATTTTTCACCTTAATCTTTGTCTTTAACTTCATCTTGTGCTTAAACTTAAGCTTAGGCTTATTCTTAAAACAAATACCTCACCCCAAACTGAAACTGTCTCGGCGGTCCCGCATTTCTCTGGATAAACCTGCCGCTAGCTGCGCTTCCTGCCTGAATCTGATTGGACTGAGTTGCATTGTTGCTGTAGCCGCTCAGGTTTTCCACATTAAACAGGTTGAACACATCTGCTCTCAATTCTAGTTTTTGATCACCACCCAGAGCAAACTGATGCTGGACACCCAGATCAAAATTCACCGACCATGGCAGCCTGTCGTTATTACGACCCTCGCCTGGGTAACGATCACTATTTCCCACATAAGCGTCCCCAAACGCCGATCCGTCACCGTTTAAGTCGGTGGTGAAGGGAGTGCCGTTTGCATCTACATAAGTAAGATTTCCGCTCGCATCAGTTACTGGTGTGAAACCTAGTTCGATGGGTTCTGGTATGCGATTGATGGGTTGACCGCTCTGTAACAAGCTAGCAAGAGTGATGGTGGTTCCTTCAAAGGGATAGTAATTGAAAATTCCATTTATGTTATGACGGCGATCGTTGATGGAGGGGCCAAATTCTGTACCGTATCTGTTACCGTCCTGTGCTCTAAAGTTGATGTCCTCAGTATCATTTTCTAAACTAGCCAAAGTATAATTGATGCGATACGAATATGCATCTTCACCTCTCGATTTCTGTAAATTGAAGCTAGCGGCGTAATAACGTGATTTACCACCGTTTTCTGTCATGACTACGTTACGTGCAACTCCCGTCCTGCGCACGCCATCAATAGTGGCACCGCCATTTTCAATCGCTACGGGTCGGGTAGCATCTGCCTGCTCTTGAGTTCTTATGATGGGGTTTTCTGGATCTACTTCATAATCTGATGCAGCGTTGAGGTTTCTCAGTCTTAATAAGTCCTCACCACGATTATGAATCAAATCGACAAAAAATAGCTTGTCGTTTCCGATCTGAGTCTGATACCCGATAGCAAATTGATGAGAGTAGGGGTTGTCGTATCCATTAGGATTCAAAATCCTACGCTCGTTTGAGAAAACGCCCTCGCGATTTGCTTGTAGGCTACTGGCATCTGGGCCATTGAGATAGGGCACGCTAGCCAGGTTTGCGGTCAGGTTTCCATCAAAGGTGACTTGATTGACATCTGTGCTAGAAGGTAGGATGCCTTGATCTACAAATTCCTGGATCTGTGCTTGATAATCCTCGCTGGTCGTGTTTTGTTGCAATGCGTCGCTGTAAACGGCATACGGAATCTTACCATAACTGATCGCATAGCCACCGCGTAAGACGCTTTTTTCATCCAGCTTATAATTCAAGTTCAATCTGGGAGCGATATTATTTGTGTCGCCGTCGTCTCCACCACCTACTGAAAGATTATCATAATCGTAACGCAAGCCCAGAGTCAGGTTAAGTCGCTCGCTTACTGCCCAAAGATCTTCTGCATAAATGGAATAGATGGACTGTTCACGCCCAAAAGAGTTGGGTCGCAACTCAATGGAGTAATTCGTCACTTCTACATCACCCGGAATATCGTTGATCCCTAGACCTGCTCCTAGATTTTGCGCCGCGATACCGTCCAGTTGCGCTTGTGTAAGGTCAACCGTGTAAGAACCGTTGGGCACACCACCACCAAAAAGCTCGTGATCTCCCCTGATGTAATTGATACCGGCTTTGAGGCTGTGATCCTTGAGATAATATTTAAATTTCTGTTGGAATTGGATCGTGTTCTCAAGCTGGTCAAAGGTGAATCCCGGATGTCCCAAAACGGCAATGGTCTGATCCAATGGATCGCGCACTACCACTTGAGGGCTGTCAGGATTATTGGGCATTGCATAATTCCAGCGAAATCTAGAGTACTGCACGTTGGTCTCTGCAAACAAACCACCGAAAGAATAAGAATTTTTTAAAGCAATATTGATACTATTACGTTCTTGAGTATCGCCTGCACTTGGGAAGGTAGCACCGCCTTCTAGGCCACCACCCTGACGCTCGATTCCTACAAAACCTACGTTTGCGCGCAGCGAACTTCTAAAATTATCGTTCCAAAGCTGGTCTATTTTTGCCGAGAAATAATTGAAGTAGTTAGTGCCCTCGACCGTTTCTGCAACACCTAGCGCAGGCGAGGTCAGTAAATTGTCCTTTACATCGGTTGTGTGTTCCAAGTTAATGTAATAGAAAGTCTTGTCCTTAACAAGTGCGCCGCCTACACCTACACCAGCCTGATAACGGGCAAATCCTTCCTTGACCTGGTTACCCGATAGGTCGCGCTGTGCAAACTGACTGGTCCCGTCGATCGCTGGACCTGGACGAGTGATGAAGAAAGCTTCTCCTGTCGTTTCGTTAGTTCCTGATTTTGTGGTGACATCGATAACACCGTTTTCGGTCAGGCCATATTCTGCGCTGTAATTATTAGTAAATACCGTAATGTCTTTTACAAATCCTACGGGAATATTGAATCGCTGTCCGCCTAGGAAACGCTCATTGTTATCCATCCCATCGATGGTATAGGATGCAAAAAGTGGATTGGCACCATTGATGCTCACATTGGGAGCCTCTGGATAAAATCCGGTGGCCTGGGTCACGTTGGGCAACCTGAACAATACGCGGGTGATATCGCGCGCCTCGACTGGAATTTCCTGGATTTCCTCAGCTTCCAGTTCAAAAGATACCTCGGCATCGCGACGGTTGATGCGTGCATTCTGGGCAGCGTTGAGCACCACCGTATCCAAAGTATTGTTGTCATTTTTTGGCAATAAGGAGAGAATGACTGAAGGATTCTCATTGGATCTAATGTCCAGCTTCTCACTCGCTGCCTCGTTAAACTGATCGTTTCCGGCAAATCGCACTATGTATCCATTGATGGAAGGAAGGTTTTTAAAAATAGTCTTCCCTTTCTCGTCGGTTTGCTGCGTGATGCTTAGGTTACGTGAAGTGTTTTCTAAAATAATACTTGTATTTGCGATCGTTTCAGTCGTTGTGAAATCAATCACGGTGACCGTTAGGTCTTGTGAAAAAAGGCACATGCCGCATAGCAACATTGCCCAAAGGGTAATTTGTTTCATTAAGTTGAATAAAGGTTGAATAATTGCGCGTTATGCGCTGTGGTAATCTGATTACGCTGCTAGCGGTGACCCCTTATTGCCATTGATCTCTAGAACGAGTAACGAGGATTTATGAATTGAGGACTGCTGATTGATATTGCTTATTAAGCAAAGACTTTTTAGTAATCTGAGAATCATTCTACAGATTACCTCATCTGATTTCAATAGCCGTTCTACATCATCGTTATGATCTAGATCATGAAGTTTCTCTAGAAAATAGAATTTGTTTTCATCCGCTTTCAGTAAGCCGATTACAGCCTTTAGAACACGACCCGTTTGCCATGGAAGGTCCCTGAATGCTACGGAGTTGTTGTTTGATTGTCTCGCTTTCGCGAAAGCGTGCCTATTTAAACCCAATAGGTAAAAACCACCGTCATACGACTTACCGATGACGGTTCTACCAGATTCTACTTGAGTAAGGGCTTTTTCCAGATGAGAACTTGAAAGTGCCGGCGTATCGTTACCAATTGAGATCACATTTTCATAACCGAGTTCAAATGCGGTCTGGATCGCATGCTCATATCTCTCGCCGAAGGTCGCGCCCTGCTGTTGATCCCTAGAATGTAGAATGACGGGAAGGCCTGTCTCACCGGCCAATGTCACCGTTTTTTGGGTCAAAAAATCTAAGCTTGCCTTCCCCACAAATTTCTTGCGCTGGGCTTCTTGTTTTGCATCATCTACAAAAATGAGAATTACGGTCTGGTGCAAATTTTTCTCCAAGGGTGAATTTGATTGCGCTAACTTAAGACAACTTTATCTATAAACGAGAAAATTGAACACTCGGTTTTAACTCTTACTGATGAGGCATCAATCAAGACTTAGGATCAGGGACGTAGCGCTTAACAATTACCTTGTTTTTAAGAAAGGTTATTGAACAGATTATCTAGGTTTGTCTTAAAATATCATATTATGATCAAGATATTGGGAGTCGTCATGGCTGTAGGAGGAGCCATCGCGTTAATTTTAGGTGTATTAGGAGTTTTCGGCAGTATCGCAATGGGGTCAGCGACTTGGCCATGTATAATTTTAGGAGTGATCTTTTTCTTTGCAGGAATCTCGATGCTCAAAAGGCAAAAGGATACTGACGAGATTGAGGCCAAATCCTGAGATCTCAATCTGCTTCAGGAGCGAGTTCTATTATCAATCCTTCTAGATCTTCGGTAATCGGGATCTGGCAACCTAGTCGTGAATTCTCTTTCACGTTTTCTGCTTCCCATAGCATGGCTTCTTCGTCATCATTGCGCTCCAGAATGTCGTGATCGCTGACAATATAACATTGACAGGTGGCACACATCGCGATCCCGCCGCATACGGCTTGTACAGGAAGTTCATAAGCTTTGCATACTTCCATGACATTCATATTCATGTCAGTAGGAGCTTCTACTTCATGATGCACGCCCTCGCGGTCTATAATGGTCATTTTTATATCACTCACCTGCCGCAGCTTTTTGGGATATTTTCTTTACTACAGCCTTCTCCGCAATTTTTTGAGAGCCATCAAAACCGCTTACACCGCCTACCGTAGTATATTTCATTACGTATCTTTTGTCTGGGAAAATACGTTGGTACGCACTCTGGCACATTAATGTAGCCTCATGGAAACCACATAAAATCAACTTAAGCTTTCCTGGATAGGTATTTACATCTCCGATCGCATAGATCCCTGGAATATTTGTTTGATAATCTAAGGTATTGTCTACCTTGATAGCATTTTTCTCGATTTCAAGCCCCCAGTCTGCAATAGGTCCTAATTTGGGCGAAAGTCCGAACAAAGGTATGAAGGCATCGCATTCTATCTCTTCCATGCGTCGCGCTTTGTCGTTATGACGTACGATAACAGAATCAACTTTTTCCTCACCTTTTATTTCCATGACTTCGGCTGGGGTTATAAGACGGACTTTGTCTGCCTCGACAAGTTCTTGGACTTTCTCAACGCTATCCAGCGCACCACGGAACTCCTCTCTGCGGTGGACTAGTGTCACCTCGCTGGCAACATCTGCTAGAAAAATGGTCCAGTCCAGCGCGCTATCACCACCACCGGCGATTACCACCTTTTTATCCCGATAATCTTCTGGATTTTTAACCATATAGACTAGGCCTCGATCCTCATATTTCTCTAAGCCATCAATGCTGGGTTTACGAGGTTCAAACGAACCTAGTCCACCAGCTATGGCGACTACTTTTGCCTGGTGTTTTGTGCCTTTGCTAGTAGTTACTATGAAACTATCATCCTCCAGTTTCTCTATGGTTTCAGCTCTCTCACCTAATGTGAATCCAGGTTGAAATGGCTCAATCTGTTTCATAAGGTTATCGACTAGATCACCGGCAAGGACTTCTGGGAAACCAGGAATGTCATAGATGGGTTTTTTGGGATAGAGTTCAGAACATTGACCGCCCGGTTGAGCAAGGGCATCGATGAGGTGGCATTTTAATTTTAAAAGTCCAGCTTCAAAGACTGCAAATAGCCCTGTGGGTCCTGCCCCTATAATAAGTATATCAGTTTCAATTACTTCGTTATTCATATCACCTTCTTCAATCAGGTTGCAAAGGTCGTTTGTAGAATGTCAATTTACAACCTTACCACAATTGGTATTCAGCGATGACGAAATCAATGAAACCTATTTTTTATTTTAAATCGATTCTTACAAATTAAATCTTAACGACCAGATGTAAAATACTGATAAGCAATATTTCATAAATAAAATTTTTATTTGTAGGAATTTTACACTTACATTTGTGACCTAAGCCATTTCGCACATTAATCTTAAATCTGGTCTTATGATAGTTGCTAATCCACCAGAAAATGAAAAAGCGAGGCTCAAAGCACTTGCAAATCTGAATATCCTTGACACAGAGCCTGAGGTGCAATATGACAATATCACCCAGCTCGCTTCCTACATCTGTGACACAAAAAGTGCTGTTATTTCAATGGTTGACAAGGACAGGCAATGGTTCAAATCAACCACGGGAATCGATGTATGCCAGACCTCACGTGACGTCAGTTTTTGCTCGCACGCGATCACTAGTCCCAAGCGACTCATGGAAGTTACAGATGCAACTCTCGATGAGCGTTTCTGTGACAATCCTTTAGTGACCAACAAGAAAAATCCAATCATTTTTTATGCAGGTGTCCCACTTATTGATAATGATGGCAACGCTATCGGTACCTTATGCGTACTTCATAACAAACCGAAAAAACTTAGGAAAAAACAGCGTCACGCGCTACGCAATCTAGCGTTTCAAGTGCAGGAATTGTTGAAACTAAGAGCAATGAACAATGAGTTGGAGCTTTCGCGAAAGCATCTTAAACGACACAATGAACTGCTCAAGGATTTTGCGGGAACTGTATCGCACGACATGAAAATGCCGCTGGCAAATCTTATCGTTACTTCTGATCTGTTGAGTAAAAAGTACGATGCGTTGCTCGATGCTTCAGGAAAGAAATATTTGAGTTATCTCAAAAAATCTTCCCTTTCTTTAAGCGATTATATTTCTAATATCCTGACGCATTACGAGGCATCTTCCTACGATCTGGACGACAGGCTCGAGTTCCATGTCAATGACTTGCTGGAGGAAATTATGGACCTCATTGACATCAAGCACGACTGTGAAATACATCTACCCGAGAAAAATCCTCTGGTGAATTGTAACAAAACCGCCCTTGAGCAGATTTTTATCAACCTGTTGGTCAATAGCATCAAGTATAACGATAAGCCCCAGACCATAATTCATATTACAGCTAAAGAGCACGATACCCACTATGAGTTTTCTATTCTAGACAACGGTCGAGGTATTCCCCAAGATAAAATTGATACCATTTTTGACCTTTTCAAAACATCAGGCGAGCCTGATCGCGACGGTAAAAAGGGTCACGGCATAGGTCTAACCACGGTCAAGCAACTGGTCGAGGATCTAGATGGAACCATTTCAGTAAGATCTACTGAAAAGGAATGCTGCGAGTTCACTTTTACTATATCTAAATGATCAGATCAATACCGGTGCTTCTACTGTTGCCGCGATTTTGATCACATCGCTTAATAAACCTCTCGCGGTGACCTCAGGGCCTGCACCTGCTCCCTTTATTATCAAAGGTTGATGGACGTAAGAATTGGAATAAATCTCAAAAAATCCATCGCTTCCCTCTAGCTGACCGAGTGCGCTTTCTCTCTCAACGATCTCGAGTTTTACTTCTAGATTGCCGGAGATAGCGTTCAAAACGCCGGTATGTCTCAACACTTGGGTATCATCTAATTTTTCCAGATCTCGATGAAAAATGAAGTCCAGTTGGTCAAGATTGTCTAAAAATTCATTTTTAGATATTTCAGAAAATTGTTTTGGAACTAAATTCTCGATGGACACATCGCTCAAGTCTTTTTTCAAGCCTATTTCTCGAGCAAGTATCAACAATTTTCTGGCAACGTCGTTTCCAGATAGGTCTTCCCTCGGGTCCGGCTCGGTAAAGCCTTTTGCCAGGGCATCTTTTAAGATTTCGGAAAAACTCTTTTGTCTTTTTGAATATTCATAGAAAAGGTATCCCAATGATCCTGAAAAGACCCCTTTTACTTGAGTGATTTGCTCACCGCTCGCCACAAGATTTCTAAGTGTCTCGATTACCGGTAATCCCGCGCCCACGTTAGTTTCATATTCAAATCTCTTCTCGTTATTTGCAAGAATCTTTCTGAATTCATCGTAACGTTCTTGATCAAAGGTATTTGCGATCTTATTAGCGCTGGCGATATGGAAACCGTTAGAGACCAGTTCTTCATAAAACTCAGAGAGCTCCTTGCTTGCCGTTGCATCTACAGCAATGTTGATGGAATCTAAATCGATATTTCTGTAGAATCCATCGGGAGTGCGCACGACAGATTCATTCACAAATCGTTGCTCCCATTTTTCTCCAATTCCATCAAGATCCACCAGCATTCTGGAGCTGTTGGAAATACCGATCAGGTTGATCTGCAGACCATTTTGTTTTTCCAGAAAATCTTTGGAATCAAAAATTTGGTTCAATAGGGTCTTGCCCACGTTTCCTATCCCAAACAGATAGAGGTTCAGTTTTTTCATATTGTTTCAGAACTAAGCCAGCTCTGTCTCTTTAAAATGTTGTTTTTGTAAAATTTTTTCCAGAATCCTTGAGACCTGTTCGTGCTCGATCAAAAAGGCATCGTGCCCGTGAACAGATTTGATCTCGTGGTAGCTTATATCTATATCCTTCTTTAATTGCTCATAGGTAGATAAGTCTTCTTTCGCTAGGAAAAACCCGTCGCTATCGATGGCGATGAGGTCAACGTGGAGTGAGGAATTTGTCAATTTTTGTTTCAAAGTCCCATGTTCAATAATTGCTGCATCTAGCGTCATCAACAAATGATTCATCAATCGGTAGGAGGGAAGGGTGAACCTGTTTTTCAATTTAGTTCCATGATGATTGAGCCAGTTTGCCACCTCAAATTCTCCTAATCGCTTAGTGCGGTTGAACTTTTCTTTTAGGCCTTCAGGTGATCTGTAAAAAGTCATGGCGTGTGCCCTCGCGTCGTGCAATGGTTTATTGGAATTTTCGAGGATCATTCCTTGAACTGTACAGCAGGCAATCAACCAGTCCGTCGCCTTCCAGTCAGCCGCGATGGGGACAATGGTTTTAAATAGATCAGGGTTGATGGCCACCATTTCCCATAAAAGCCCACCGCCTATGCTACCGCCCATACCCATGTCGACTTGTGTGATACCTAGTTGTTGTAACGCTTTCGCGAAAGCGTGCCCCACATCATGCAAACTCCAGTCCCTATAATTATAGATCAAATGATCCACGTTGCCATCATGACCGTCGCCAGGTATATCCAATGCCAAAACCGTAAATCGATCAAGATCAATGACCCTCCCGTGACCCACGATCGCACCCCACCATTCCAAAACGCTGGAATTACCGGTCAGCGCGTGGTTGACTAGAATTACGGGCGCGGTGTGCAACTCCCTACCGTAAAGCTGATAGGTGATATAGACATCCTGCACCTTGCCCGATCTCAACTTGAAATCGGGCAATTGCAGGGATTTGAGTTGATGCGTCATTCTACGTTCACAGGTTCATTAATAGTAGCAAACGCTTGCTCTAGATCTGACTTGAGGTCATTGAGATCTTCCAGTCCCACAGATAGCCTAATGAGATCCTTTGTCACGCCGGTACTCAATTGATCCTCATCTTTGAGTTGCTGGTGCGTGGTGCTTGCTGGATGAATGATCAGCGATTTAGTGTCACCTATGTTGGCCAGCAGGGAGAATACCTGTGCCGCATCTACAGCTTTTTTAGCTTTTTCATAGCCGCCCCTGATCCCAAAAGTTACGATACCGCTCTGTCCTTTTGGGAGATACTGCTGCGCGAGATCATAATATTTTGAAGACTCGAGACCCGGATAGTTCACCCATGCGACCTCTTCTCTGGATTCCAGCCATTTTGCCAGTTCCAGGGCGTTTTTAGAATGCTTCTGGATCCTGATGTCCAGCGTCTCTAGACCCTGGATGATCTGCCAGGCGTTGAACGGAGAAATAGCACCACCCAGATCTCTCAGTCCCTCAATCCTGACCTTGGCAATGAAGGCTGCCTCTTCAAGCGCCTCGCTATAAACAAGTCCGTGGTAACCGGGAGACGGCTCTGTAAATTCTGGAAATTTCCCGTTAGTCCAGTCAAAGTTCCCTGCGTCTATGATCACACCTCCCAGCGCAGTACCGTTACCGTTGATGTACTTGGTAAGGGAGTGGATCACGATATTGGCACCATGCTCGATTGGGTTCAAGAGGTAAGGCGTAGCTACCGTATTGTCCACGATTAGAGGGACTTTGGCATTTTGGGCCTGTGCGCTGATGGTTTTGAGGTCGAGAACGTCCAGCTTCGGGTTTCCAAGGGATTCCACAAAAATAGCTCTGGTGTTTTCCTGTAACGCTTTCGCGAAAGCGTCATCCTCATGAGGATCTACAAAAGTGGTTTTGATACCCAATCGAGGCAAGGTTACTGACAGTAAATTGTAGGTGCCACCGTAAAGCGAATTGCTGGCGATGATGTGGTCACCTGCTCGCAGCAACGTGAGTAGTGTGGTGGAGATAGCGCTCGTTCCAGAGGCCGTGGCTACTGCGGCTATACCGCCCTCAAGAGCAGCAAGACGCTGTTCCAGTACATCTACCGTGGGATTGTTGATCCTGGTGTAGATAAATCCAGGCTCGGCCAGCGAGAAGAGATTTGCGGCATGATCGCTATTGTTAAATACGTAGCTGGTGGACTGGTAGAGCGGTACGGCTCTGGTTCCTCCATTTTCCCTAAAGTTGTGCCCAGCGTGCAGGGCTTGCGTTGCAAATTTTTGTGACATGATACTGTCGTTTAAATGATTAAAAAATCATCCAAAACCAAAAGGAATAAGATATCAGGCCCTATAAATGAGAGCTGAAAATCAAAAAAGAAAGAAGTGGTAAAATAACCTACTTGCATGAGCATCATCTCGTCCACACGGGAATGTGGCAGAATTTAGCACCTTCATTAATCGCGATAGCGATTTATGGGTTGCTAAGGAGTCTTAGGGTCTGTTCCCTCGTCCTTTCTTGATAATTCCAGTAAGGTTATGAACGTGAGTACAAAGATTCAGTTAGAAATTTCAGAAATCCTAATTTTTAACAGATAATTTTATTTTTGACTGCAAATTATTTTTGTAAAATATTAAAAAACAGATATTTATGATTATTATTTAAAGCAAGAGCATTAAATCTGCGACAGTTAATGCAGTTTATTTACATTTGCAATCGATTGAGGAAAGATTTGGCTGCTTGCGACCTCGTTTGGATTGTTTCTGAACATAAACGCTAAAACAGTAATTACTGCACGCAATTTCAGCCAAAATTTATTCCTCCCTGAATTTCATATTAACTTGAAAGCGTGATGGTTGTTACGCTTTCGCGAAAGCGCAATAACTAAAATGTCATACCTATTTACCAGCGAGTCCGTAAGTGAAGGACATCCAGACAAGGTTGCTGATCAGATCAGTGACGCACTACTTGATAATTTTCTAGCCTTTGATCCAGAATCAAAAGTTGCTTGTGAGACCCTCGTGACCACGGGACAAGTGGTGCTGGCAGGTGAGGTCAAATCTGATACTTATGTCGATGTCCAAACCATTGCTCGCGATGTGATCAATAAAATCGGTTACACTAAGGGTGAATACCAGTTTAGCGGTGATTCTTGCGGTGTGATTTCTTTGATTCATGAGCAGTCACAAGACATCAATCAAGGTGTGGACCGCGATTCTAAAGAAGAGCAGGGAGCAGGTGATCAGGGAATGATGTTCGGTTACGCGACAAACGAGACCGAAAACTACATGCCGCTCGCGCTGGACATCTCACACAAGATTCTGATCGAGTTGGCTAAGTTGCGTCGCGAGAATGATGCGATTACCTATCTACGACCAGATGCCAAATCACAGGTAACCATCGAGTATAGTGATGATAATGTGCCGCAACGCATCGATGCGATCGTGATCTCCACGCAGCATGATCCTTTTAATGAAGACGATGATGCGATGCTTACTCAAATCAAGAAAGATCTTATTGAGGTACTGATCCCGCGTGTTAAGGAACAGCTGCCGCAATACGCACAAGATCTTTTTAATGATGAGATTACCTACCACATCAACCCGACTGGGAAGTTTGTGATAGGAGGTCCACACGGCGATACCGGTTTAACGGGTCGTAAGATCATCGTAGATACCTATGGGGGTAAAGGTGCTCACGGTGGTGGAGCATTTTCAGGAAAAGATCCTTCAAAAGTAGATAGGAGCGCTGCTTATGCCTCCAGACACATTGCAAAAAACCTTGTTGCAGCTGGACTGGCAACTGAGGTTTTAGTACAAGTTTCTTATGCGATAGGTGTCGTGAAACCAACTTCTATCTTGGTAAACACTTATGGAACTTCAAAAGTAAACCTGACCGATGGTGAGATCAGTAAAAAGGTAGCAGAGATTTTTGACATGCGACCGGCTGCAATTGAGTCTCGTTTAAAACTACGTAACCCAATTTACTCAGAAACGGCAGCTTATGGTCACATGGGCCGCACGCCACGCAAGGAAAAATTGGTTTTCAACTCGCCCTACAACGGTACGGTAGAAACTGAGGTGGAATTATTCACTTGGGAAAAACTGGATCACGTAGAAGAAGTGAAAAACGCTTTTGATTTGTAATTAAATCAGCATTAAAATAATACTGAGCCCCAAGAATTCTTTGGGGCTTTTTTACGGTTCATTTTCACGTGTGTTGTCCCTTCCATTATCCTTAAATTTGAGGATCACTTATGGAAACATCAAATAAAGAGACTAAAATACTGGTTGCTGGCGCAGGACTTTGCGGTTCATTACTCGGTCTGAGACTGGCCCAACGAGGCTATCACGTAGATATTCTAGAGAAACGTCCCGACATGCGCGCCAAAACCGTCGATGGTGGGCGCAGCATTAACCTCGCACTTTCAGATCGTGGATTGAAGGGATTAGAGCTTGTCGGATTGGGCGATAAAGTACGTGAGCTTTGCATTCCCATGCACGGCCGGCTGATCCACGATAAAGAGGGAAATACATTTTTATCAAAATACAGCGGTAGGGAAGGCGAGTATATCAACTCCATCTCACGAGAAGAGCTCAACAAGCTTTTGCTCAATGAAGCAGATCAATACGATAAGGTTCAGATTGACTTTGATGATGCGGTAACTGCCGTTGACCTGAAAAATGCTTCCCTGACCTATCATGATTCAGAAAGTGATACTGAGAAACAATGGCAAGCTGATGTGATTTTTGGAACAGACGGCGCAGGCTCTGTGGTGCGCAAAGCCATGGAAAAGCAGCGCGATTTTCTGTTCTCTCACAGTATCAATTGGTTGCCACACGGCTATAAAGAACTGAGCATCCCGCCTACAGAAGATGGTGGCTGGCGTATTGATAAGAATGCGCTTCACATCTGGCCTCGTGGTGGTTTAATGCTTATCGCGCTGCCTAACTTGGACGGGAGTTTTACCCTCACGCTCTTTTTGCAATATTCTGGTGAAGGCTATTCCTTTGATTCCATCAAGACTGACGAAGATATCACTAATTTCTTCAAGAGTGAGTTCCCAGATGTAATTCCTCACATCCCTGATCTCGTTCAACAATACCACGAGAATCCTGCGCCGCCACTAGGAACTGTGCGCTGCGAGCCCTGGTCAGCATATGATAAAAGTCTTATACTAGGTGATGCTGCCCACGCGATCGTACCTTTTTACGGTCAGGGAATGAATGCCAGTTTTGAAGATGTTGCCGTTCTTGATGCTTTAATTGATGCGCAAGATTCTTGGGAAAAAGTACTGAATCAGTTCTCACAACTACGCAAACCAGATGCTGATGCGATTGCTGATCTTGCCTTGGATAATTTTGTGGAGATGCGAGACAGCGTTGCCCATCCCGACTTTCAAAAAAAACGGCAAATTGAGATGCGACTTGAGTCCGCTTTCGCGAAAGCGAGTTACCAATCCAAATACTCAATGGTTACCTTCCCAGCAGAAGGCGTGAGCTATAAGGATGCATTAGTCAAAGGTCGCGCGCAGGATAAAGCAATTTTGTGGCTGCTTAAAGAAAAACAGATTCAAGTAGGTGATAACTTGGATGAACTTCTCGATAAAATCAATCAAAAAACGCAGGAAGTTTTGTGGTTGAGGGAAAAATAAAAAATTGAAAAATGTCAGTACTAAAAGACAAAGCAAAACCTAGGGGAAAATATCCGCACATCAAGCGGGTAGGAGATTTTTTATTTGTATCTGGAACCAGCAGCCGCAGGCCAGACAACAGCTTTGCCGGTGTGGAGGTAGATGAGATGGGAACCACAAATCTGGACATCAAAGAACAGACGGCAGCGGTCTTGGAAAATATCGATGCCATTTTACAAACAGAAGGTGCTTCCTTAAAAGATGTTGTGGATGTCACTACATTTTTAGTGAACATGAACGACTTTGGTGGTTATAATGAGACTTACGGTAAATACTTTGACTACGATGGTCCTACGCGCACTACGGTGGCGGTTCATCAGTTGCCTCATCCGCATTTATTAATTGAGATTAAGGTGATGGCTTATAAGCCGGTTCAAAGTTAAATTTTAAAAAGAACTTATTTAAGTACTTAATGTATATTTGTGTTATGGAAGTAGTTAATTATACAGAATTCAGATCCAATCTTAAACTATGGCTCGATAAAGTCATAGATGATGTAAGTTCTTTAGTCATCAAAAGAAGTAAGGGTAGAGATCTTGTGTTGATACCGCTTGATGAATATAATTCTCTGAAAGAAACAAATTATTTACTTTCAGGAGCTAATCGGGATATTCTTTTGAAATCTATAGAGAAGTTAGAAAAAGGCGAGGGCAGGGAAAAGCAACTGATTGAATGAGATATATTTGGTCAGACGATGCATGGGAAGACTATTTATATTGGCAGAAAATTGATCGTAAAATTCTGAAAAGAATCAATGAGTTAGTAAAGATTTGTTCTCGAACCCCTTTTGAAGGCATAGGTAAGCCAGAAGCTTTACGTGGGGACTTGAGCGGCTATTGGTCAAGAAGAATAACGAGCGAACACCGTCTAGTTTACAAATATTATGATGATAGCTTGCTTATAGCTTCATGTAGGTATCATTACAAAAAATAGCGTAGTTACGCATTCAAATGACCATCAAAAACTTCATCAATAACCAAGACCACATTCCGCTATCCGGTATGTGGCTGGATAATTATGAGCCGGCTACGGGAAAGATCTACGGAGAGATTCCTAATTCAAATGAGGATGATGTGGAACGAGCTGTGGAGGCTGCTGAAAAGGCTTTTCGAGTCTGGTCGCAAACTCCAATTGATGAACGCAGCAGAATCATGTTGCGCATCGCTGATCTGATTGAAGAAGAAATGGATGACCTCGCCGCAGCAGAATCAAAAGACAATGGAAAGCCTCTATGGCTCGCAAAAGCGGTGGATATTCCCAGAGCTTCCAGCAACTTCAGATTTTATGGAAATGCGATTACTCAATACTCGAGCAAATCACATGAGAGTGTAGGGAAGAACTCGATCAACTTCACTTTACGCAAACCCATAGGCGTGGTGGGTTGTATTTCACCTTGGAATTTACCCTTATATTTATTTACTTGGAAAATTGCTCCTGCCATCGCTGCTGGAAATTGCGTGGTTGCCAAACCCAGCGAGGTCACTCCAGCAACCGCTTATTTATTGGGTGAAATTGTTGAACGAGCAGGTTTGCCTGCTGGAGTTCTCAACATCGTTCATGGAACGGGAGCATCTTGTGGGAGCGCCATCGTGAAACACCCCAAAATAAAGGCCATCAGTTTTACGGGTGGCACTACGACTGGTGCAGCCATTGCTGTTCAAGCTGCTCCCATGTTTAAGAAATTATCCCTAGAATTGGGAGGTAAGAATCCCATTCTCATTTTTTCCGATTGCGATTATGAAAAGATGCTCGACACTACGGTACGCAGCTCTTTTGCAAATCAAGGTCAAATTTGCCTTTGTGGGAGTAGAATTTTTGTGGAACAACAAATCTACGAACGTTTCAAAACCGATTTTATAAATCGAGTTAAGGAGCTCAAAGTAGGCGATCCAGCTGATGCAAGTACTAAAGTAGGAGCCTTGGTCAGTCAGCAACATCTGGAAAAAGTGGAAAGTTATATCGCTTTCGCGAAAGCGAACCCGAAAGAATACGCGATCCTCTCGGGAGGTTCCAGAGTCACAGTAAAAAATTTTGAAGAAGGATTCTATTTACAACCTACCGTAATCGAGGTATCCTCAAATGATTGTAAACTCAATCAAGAGGAAATATTCGGGCCGGTAGTAACAATAATGCCTTTTGAGGATGAGAAGGAAGCCCTAGAATTAGCAAATGGCACACGATACGGACTGAGTTCAACTATTTGGACCAGCGATTTGAATCGATGCATGCGGCTGAGTAATGAATTGGAATCAGGGATAGTCTGGGTAAATACCTGGCTCAATCGGGATTTGAGAACGCCCTTTGGCGGCGTAAAGGATAGCGGTGTAGGGCGCGAGGGCGGCTTTGAAGCACTAGACTTTTTCACAGAGCCCAAAAACGTGTGCATTGAATATGATTAAGGACTCAGGTTTTTCTAAATAGCGGGACTTGTTTAATTTTTGTTAATTTAGGAGCAGTAAACGCCTATCAAAATGACTGCTAAATCACGACCCAACGTACTTTTTTACATCATCACGCTCATCTTTTTGCTTTGGAACTTTATAGGAGTGGGATATTTCTTTACAGAGATGTTTGCCGCTGATATGATCGTGGCACAGATGAGCGAGCACCAGGAACGCATTTATGAAAATCGACCGGCTTGGTATATGGGCAATTATGCACTTGCCGTTTTTGCGGGTCTGGTCGCCTGCATCGCTATGCTTTTCAAACATAGATCTGCGATTCTATTTGCAGCCGTCTCACTTTTAGCGGTACTGATATCCACTACTTTTAATTTCACGCTTGGCGCCTGGGATCACGTCTCTAGTGCAGATCGCATCACGTTTCTGCTCGTTCCCATTATGGGGGTTCTATTGCTTTTGTACACATTTTTCGCCCGTAAAAAAGGCTGGTTGCGTTAATCAGTAGATATCAAAAACCTCTCTCGCGATCCTAAAAGTATTGGCGTGAGCCTCGATAATAATCTTTATATCAGCAGAGTAACCGCCTCCCATGCTGCATTGAATGGGTATTGACTTATTTTTTTTGGATCTCGCTTTCGCGAAAGCGTGCAAAGCAAAAGCATCCCTTTCTTTACAGCCTTCAATGCTCATCGATAATCTGCCCAGCTTATCGCTCTCCAAAACATCAACACCACACAGGTAAAAAATAAAATCGGGTTGCTCTTGGGTAATCAGATCCGGTAAAGTCTGATTGAGTTCCTTAAGATAATAATCATCTCCAGAGCCGTCTGGGATGGCAATATCAAGATCGCTTTGTTCTTTTTTAAAGGGGTAGTTACCAGCACCATGCATGGAAAAGGTAAAAACAGAATCATCATTTTGAAAGATTTCAGCAGTTCCATTACCCTGATGAACGTCGAGGTCCACCATCAAAATTTTCTCTGCGTGTCCATGATGTTGAAGGTATCGGGCTGCAATGGCCTGATCGTTCAAGAGACAGAAAGCCTCTCCATGATCTGTGTAGGCGTGGTGCGTGCCACCAGCAATATTGACCGCAACCTTATGATCAAATGCTTTTATACTGCCTTCAATCGTACCCTGGGCGATGCGCAATTCACGACGTACCAGTTGATCGCTTAGTGGAAATCCCAATTTGCGCGCCGCTCTTTTATCGAGTGTCAGATTCTTGAGATCATTAAGGTAGTCTTGTGTATGCACTCTAAGAACATCTACATCATCGCACAGTCTTGAAGGTTCAAAAAAGTCAGCTGCCGTGGCCGTACCTTCATGAAGCAACTGCTCGGGAAGCAGCTCGTATTTGATCATGGGAAACCGGTGCCCTTCTGGTAGTGGGTGCCTGTAGATAGGGTGAAATGCGATCGGAAACAAAGGTCTTTTTGGTCAAAAATAAAGTCTGGTGACCTCATGCATGAGCAGTTTCCATTTATTTAGCACAGTTTCTCAAGTAATTTAAGCGAGCTTGATTTATCAATCTTTTACGAAACAGCTGCTTGAATAATTATTAGAAAGCGTGATGCTAAATTGTATTTTGATAGTACTTTTGCGCCGTCTCAAGGGGTGCCGCAAGGCTGAGATTATACCCGAGGAACCTGGGCAGGTAATGCTGCCAAGGGAAATAAACACCGCCAGTCGCTCGAGAGGCTGGTACGTTTTGAGCATCCTCCATTTTATTAATATAACCGAGTAAATGCCCCTTTTATTTGAACAAAAACTGTTCTAATGAAACATTTATCTATGGTTGTAATTGTCGCAGCATTATTTGCCTCGTCGATTAGCCATGCACAAAATCAACAAGTAAAAGACAGTACCGATGCTGAAAAGCTGGATGAGGTACTGGTAAAAGCGGTACGAGTAGATGCAAACTCTCCCATCACGCACAGCAACCTGTCCAAGGAAGAAATAGCAAAGCGCAATCTAGGTCAGGACATTCCCATATTACTCAACTATTTGCCCTCAGTCGTGACTACGAGTGATGCCGGTGCAGGAATAGGCTATACCGGCATAAGAATAAGAGGTGTAAGCTCCCAGTCTACAAACGTTACCATCAACGGTATTCCTTATTCCGATGCAGAATCATTGGGGACTTTCTGGGTGAACCTGGGGGACTTTGCGTCGTCTGTAGAGAATCTACAGGTGCAACGTGGCGTGGGAACCAGTACAAATGGTAGTGGTGCTTTTGGTGCAAGCATCAATGTATTGACCGATGCGGTTTCCAGAGAATCATCTGGGGAGATCTCTAATTCCTTCGGTAGTTTTAATAGTAGAAAGCACACGGTAAAGTTCTCGACCGGTTTGATGAACGACCATTTTGAGATCGCGGGTAGACTTTCAAACATAGCATCTGACGGTTATATAGATCGCGCTTCTACTGACTTAAAGTCCTATTTTTTACAGGGTTCATACGTAGATGAGGATCGATTGATCAAGGCGATCATGTTTGGTGGGAACAACGTAACGTATCAATCGTGGTTTGGGATCGATGCTGATCAGTTAAGGGAAGACCGTAGGTTCAATCCGGCTGGTGAGTTTACCGATGAAAATGGTGAGACCCAGTTTTATGACAACGAGGTGGACGATTATCGCCAGGATCACTATCAACTACATTGGAATGAGCGTATTACCAATAGGTTATCTACAAATGTGGCTCTAAACTACACGTACGGGCGTGGCTTTTTTGAACAATATCGGGAAGAAGATGATTTTTCCACCTACGGTTTTCAGCCACTTTTTGTCAATGGCGATCTTGTAGATACGACTGACCTCATAAGACGCCGCTGGCTGGATAACGATTATTACGTCCTCAATGCAAACGTGAATTATAAAGATAGTCGTACTGATATTATTTCTGGTTTTTCTTTTTCTTATTACGATGGAGACCATTTTGGAGAGGTGATCTGGGCACGATTTGCGAGTCAGAGCGAGATCAGGGACCGATATTATGAAGGCAACGGTAAGAAGAATGATTTTTCTGCTTTCACGAAAGCGACATTCAAAGTTAACAACCAGTTCCAACTATTTGGAGACCTCCAGTTGCGTAATGTAAACTATGAAACCTCTGGTATCAACTCAAACCTCACAGAGTTTAATGTAGATGAGAACTATCTTTTCTTCAATCCCAAGGTAGGTGTAACCTACAACCTCAACGAACAAAATGATTTGTATTTCTCGTATGCCAGAGCAAATCGTGAACCCAATCGAGATGACTTTGAGAACAATCCAGATATACAGCCTGAGCAACTCAATGATTTTGAATTAGGATGGCGTCACCGTGATGGTAACTTTAGGCTCAACGCAAATTCATATTTCATGCTGTATGATGAACAGCTCGTATTGAGCGGTGCGATTAACGATGTGGGAGCTCTATTGCGCACTAATAGTGGTCGTAGTTATAGACTGGGTCTTGAAGTGGACGCCGTGATTCCAGTAACTGATTTCTTCACCATCCAGCCAAACCTTACTTTGAGTCGCAATAAAAACCTAGATTTTATAAGGTCCTTTGATGGAGCGATTCAGAGATTAGGTGATACAGACATCGCTTATTCACCTGAAATAATTTCTACTACCGCGTTTGTATTTGCTCCCTTCAAAGGTTTCCAGGCATCACTAATCGGTAAATATGTAGGAGAACAGTTCATGAGTAATGTAGAGGCTGAGCGATCTAAACTGGATGACTATTTTGTGAGCGACCTGAATCTGGTCTACAGCTTTCAACCCAAATCTATTTTTAAAGAAATCGTATTTACTGGATTGGTAAATAATCTTTTTGATGAGGAGTATGTGTCAAATGGTTATTATTTCTCATTTGATGATGATTTCTCCACTCCCGGAACTATCGTGACTCAAGAAGGAGCAGGATTCTATCCTCAGGCGGGTATCAACTTTTTAGTGGGAGCTACCTTAAAATTCTAATTTCAGAAAGCATAATTTTATACGCCTCGGTCGTAAAGCGATCGAGGCAATTTTTTTCTAATTAGAAACCGTGATGATATCGCCGCTGCGATTCACTCGGTAAGATTTAAGACCGTATTCCCCTTCTCCCATGAGGGGTAATCCTAAAATGATGTCGTAGCTATTCTCATCGTCAGAACATGGACAAGTGAGTTGCGTACCGTCCAGTCGCATGCGGGAGCAATCGCTCGGACTGTGGTTGGGATCGCTCAACTCCCAAGCGCGGTACTGTTCATTACCTTGATGATACACGACCACACCGCGCAAACCAGCGTTAGGTACCAGCACGGCGTTCTGAGCAAAATTAAGTTGAGAGTATTGAGGGAGATTTGTGTTGAGCTGCACTTGAAAAGAGATGTCAACCAGAAAGGGATTCTGCCTGACGTTATCATCGTCTTGACAGCCTAGAAAAGCTATCATAACTATCAGTGTAGAGAATTTACGTAAAATCATAAGTCTTGATCTGTCAAAGGTATAACGCAAATCAGGTTTATTATTATATTTGACAAAAGTCCCACATCACGATGGGATTTTTTTGTTTGATAGACAGATTTTTGAGAAATGATGTTTTGATACGTTACGCTTTCGCGAAAGCGTAAACCTAAAAATGACACTATGAGTAATGTATCTTATTATACGGAAGAAGGCTTGAAAAAGTTGAAGGATGAGCTCCAGCATTTGAAGGATGTGGAGCGTCCAGCTGCCTCCCAAGCCATAGCGGAAGCGCGTGACAAGGGAGATTTGAGTGAGAATGCAGAATATGATGCTGCCAAAGAGGCTCAAGGTATGCTGGAAATGCGCATTTCAAAACTAGAAGCCACGGTAGCAAATGCAAGGGTGATTGATGAGAACACCCTAGACCTGTCCAAGGTTTTGATCCATAGTAATGTGAAGATCAAAAACCAGAATAATAACATGGTCATGAATTACAAACTGGTGGCACAGAGTGAGGCAGATCTATCAAAAGGTCACATCTCAGTAGATTCTCCCATAGGTAAAGCCTTACTGGGCAAACGGGTAGGTGATGTGGCTGAGGCTCAGGTTCCAGTAGGTGTAATTAAGTTAGAAATTCTAGAAATATCCAGAGGTTGATGAGTTTGTTTACTAAGATTATTTCCGGTGAAATTCCATCCTATAAAATTGCTGAAACGGAAGACTTTTTTGCTTTCCTAGACATAAATCCCAACGCTCCAGGACATACATTATGTATACCTAAAAAAGAGGTGGATAAGATTTTTGACCTAGACGAGCAAACCTATAGTGGTTTGATGCAGTTTTCACGTAAGGTGGCCCACGCCATGCGCGAGGTTATACCCTGTAAGAGAATAGGGATGTCAGTCATAGGGCTGGAAGTTCCTCATGTGCATGTTCACTTGATACCTTTGCGTGATATGGAAGACATAAGATTTACCAGCAAGGTTTCCATCGATGAAAATGAGATGCACGAAATCGCAAAGAAGATCTCAACAGCTTACGGTAACTTATCCTAAAATTGATGAATCAATACTTGCGATAAGGTTTTATGATGATGCCCATGGCTTAGACTTCATTGATGGGTTTTATCTTTGTCTTTAAAATTTAAAATATGTATCCACCAGAATTAGTACAGCCCATGCGCGACGACCTAGGAAGCGCTGGTTTTGAACATTTATATTCAGAAAAAGAGGTGAATGACGCACTATCTAAAGAAGGAACTACACTCGTTGTGGTGAACTCTGTATGTGGATGTGCTGCTGCAAATGCGCGACCAGGAGCAAAGATGTCTCTAGAAAACGATAAAAAGCCTGATAATCTCGTAACCGTCTTTGCTGGAGTAGATCGTGAAGCTGTAGATACGGCAAGAGCTGCGATGGTACCATTCCCTCCCAGCTCACCGAGTATGGCTTTGTTCAAAAATGGAGAATTAGTCCACATGCTGGAAAGACACCACATAGAAGGACGTCCTGCAGAGATGATTGCTGAGAATTTAAAAGAGGCCTACAATCAGAACTGTTAAGCACCAGGTAAATAACTTATTAAACCCTGCCAGTACCGGCAGGGTTTTCTTTTTTATGCATGCATAAGAATTAAATACGAACTCTAACTTTTACAATTTATATCACTTTACCTTTGTAAGATGCAAAAGATTCTTGCTTATCCCCTAACAATAGTTCATTTTCTGTTGTTTTTTTTATTCTTATTGATATTTCATCCTATTCAGTTGATTTGTCATGCAATAGGGGGTCATGATCTTCATCAAAAAAGTGTTGCGGCATTGAATTTGTTCTTAATGGGTTCGCAGTTGCCGCTTTTCAATACGTTTAGTATCAACTTTAGTAAGGAGTTGCCTGTGGGACCGTCTTATATATTTATCTGTAATCACCAGAGCATGTTTGACATTCCTCCTTTAATCTTTTATCTCAGGAGGTATTTTCCAAAATTTGTTGCAAAAAAGGAACTGGCGAAAGGTATTCCAAGCATCTCTCTGAACTTGAGAATAGGAGAGAACTGTCCGATAGATAGAAAAGACCGAAAGCAAGCCATAGGAGCATTAGTAAATTTCTCAAAAAATGTAAACGAGAAAAATAGGAGCGTGGTGATCTTTGCAGAAGGTACGCGCAGCCGCACGGGAGAGCCCAAGCCATTCCAGCGAAGTGGTTTGAAAACGATATTTAAATACGTACCTGAAGCCATGATCGTTCCTGTTTCTATTAATAATAGTTGGAAAATAGATCGGTATGGTAGATTTCCCTACGGTATCGGGAATCATATAAAGGTCACTTGTCACCATCCTATACCGCTTAAGGGTCGTAACCATGATGAGGTCATCGATCAAGCGCAAGAAATAGTACACAGAGGCGTTGAAATATAAACGCCAACTCGCATGTCAAATGAAAATTTTATTATGATAAAATCCCTAAAGAATATACGCATTGAAGTCATGCAGTCACTTGAGGGCAAGGTAGAATCCTTCATGGATCAGTTTCTGATTCCCGTTGAAAAGATCTGGCAGCCTAGTGATTTTCTACCAGATAGCACCGCCGATGACTTTTTTGATAAAGTCAGAGAGATTAAGGAGCTCGCTAAAGAGTTGCCTTATGATCTATGGGTTGCGCTAGTAGGTGACACTATTACAGAAGAAGCATTGCCTACATATGAGTCATGGCTTATGGATGTGGAAGGTGTAAACCAGCATGAAAATAAGGGGAATATTTGGTCTAAATGGGTTCGTCAATGGACAGGTGAAGAAAATCGTCATGGCGATGTTCTGAATAAATACCTTTATTTATCAGGTAGGGTTAGCATGCGACAGGTGGAGATTACCACGCACCACTTGATCAATGATGGATTTGATATAGGTACTGATCGAGACCCTTATAAGAACTTTGTTTACACGTCCTTTCAAGAACTTGCCACTTATATTTCACACAATAGAGTGGCAAAGCTGGCAAGACAATATGGAAATAATGCGCTGTCTAAAATGTGTCGCATCATTTCAGGTGATGAGATGAGGCATCACCAAGCTTATTGCACTTTTGTAGATGAAATATTCAAAGTAGATCCTAACAACATGATGATCGCCTTTAAGGAGATGATGGTGCACAAAATTGTAATGCCGGCTCATTTTTTAAGAGAAACGGGTCAGACGATCAGCTCTGCATTTGAGGACTTTTCAAATAGTGCCCAGCGTATAGGTGTCTATACTTCTCAAGACTACATAGATATTTTACAAAAACTCATTGAAAAATGGGACATTGCAAGTATTAAAAATTTGAATGAAGAAGGAGAAAAAGCTCGGGACTACTTGATGAAATTACCGGCTAGAATGACTCGAGTCGCTCAAAGGGTGAAGATACCTCGTGAGATTACCAAGTTCACTTGGGTCGAGCCAGCGGTAGTGGCTTCTTAATTAACAAATACTTATATTTTAAAAGCTGATCTTTAAAATGATAAGATCAGCTTTTTTTGTTTTAGGAATTATTGTATTTCACAGATTGATTAGGCTCTCGCGAAAGCAAGACCACAACCTGCGCTACTTGAGTAATTCAAAAATGAACGTAAAGATGAATCGCTAATCTGATTACATATGTATTGCCTTACCTGTTTGATATCTAGATTGAATACATACCTCTTACCGTAAGCTTAGGGTTCATCAAGTCACTTAAATCTCGATAGATCTTAGCCTGTGTAATATGAGATCTTGAGAGTTTATAAAATCCCAGTAAAAAAAATAAGTTCAATAAAAAAAGCCGCTAGTTAAATCTAGCGGCCTTTGGGACTTAGGTAAGGATACTCTTAGTTATCCATATTCTCTTTAACAAGGTTGATCTCAACTCTTCTGTTTTGAGCTCTACCTGCCTTTGTGTTATTAGGAGCGATAGGCTTAGCCTCTCCAAAACCTTTAGAAGTCAATCTGAATTCATCAACACCATGGCTAGTCAAATATTCTTTCACCGACAAGGCTCTAGAATCAGAAAGTTTCTCGTTGTAAGTAGCACTTCCTGAACTATCAGTATGACCTTCTATAGTGAATTTAGCTTCTGGATATTCATTCAAAATTTCAACGATATCCATTAGTACTTCTTCAGATTCTTTTTTGATATCCGCTTTGTTGAGTTCAAACAAGATAGTTTTAGCATATTCATTCAATTGCTTTTGAACTTCAATCGTAGGCATAACTGGCTTAGGACAACCATTCAACTCAGCAACACCTGCTTCATTAGGACACTCGTCTTCTGAATCTTGGATCCCATCACCATCACTATCTGGGCAACCGTTGAATTTAGCAAGACCAGCTTCGTTAGGACAGTTATCGTCACCATCAGCAATTCCATCACCGTCAACATCTGGACAACCCATCAATTCTACAGAACCTGCCTCATCTGGACATTTGTCATCTTTGTCAAGGACACCATCACCATCAGAATCTGGACAACCATTGTTTTCAATCGGTCCTGCCTCATTAGGACAGTCATCTTCAGAATCTTTGATTCCGTCACCATCAGTATCAGGACATCCATTAAATTCTTCTAAACCGGGAGTTTCTGGACACTCGTCCTTACTGTCTACGATACCATCCTCATCTGTATCTACAGCTCCCCATGTAAATTTGATTCCTGCAACATGTTGCCAGTGTTTTGGGAAAGCATCTTCAAATGCATGCTTGTATGTTGTTTGAAGATTAAATGCTACATTTTCTGATAAAGCTATATCAAACCCAAAAGTACCGTTGAATGTTCCGAATCCATCTTCCTCTAGCCATTGGTAAGAACCACCTACGCCTAAATAAGGATTGAAAAGATATGATCCATTCCATAGTTCGTTTAGGTTATAGCGAAGACCACCATCTAAACTTACATAAGTAAGCTCATCGATTCTCATTTCTCCAGCTCTGTCGATTTTGTTAATCGAACCTGCTGCAGTCGCTACAATTCCATCTCCTATATAGTATCCTAATTCGAATCTAGTTGGTGCTGCAAGGATATTATAATGGTCAACATTGAAAAATTCATCAAAATAACCACCTAAACCTTGGCTTTCTTCTCCTACAGGATATAAATCTATAGCGTTGATACCTACAGAAAACGCCCACCGATTTTCATCGTTTTGAGCATTCATTGTTGCTGAGCTTGCTATTATAAAAGCTGCAACTAATAATTTGTACATGTTCTTCATGTTGGGAATTTTACTATTTATAAAGAGCAAAATTAAACGTATCACTTACTTCCACAAGGATATTCGCATAATTTTATATTAATTTAATACGGTTTTACCTATTGAATTACTCAATTACCCCTAGCGATTTTCCGATTTTTTCAAAAGCTGATAATGTTCTATCGATCTGCTCTTTAGAATGTGCAGCGCTCAATTGTACTCTGATCCTAGCCTTTCCCTTTGGTACAACTGGATAGAAAAAGCCGATGACGTAAATACCTTCTTCTAGTAAGGCATTAGCCATTTGTTGTGAAAGCTTAGCGTCGTATAGCATTACAGGTACTATGGCGCTTTCACCATCGATGAAATCAAAACCTAACTTTTTCAATCCAGCTTTGAAGTATCTTGTGTTTTCCTGAACTTTTTCTATCAGTTCTTTGCTTTCATCGATTAATTCGAGGGCTTTTATTGATGCCCCAACAATTGAAGGTGCTAAGGAATTAGAAAACAAATAGGGACGACTTCTCTGTCTCAATATTTCTATGACTTCTTTATTAGCACATGTATATCCACCCATTGCGCCACCTAGAGCTTTACCCAGGGTTCCCGTAACAATATCTACTCTACCCAGTACATTTTTAGCTTCGAGAGAACCTCGTCCTGTGTCTCCTAGAAAACCAGCAGCGTGACATTCATCTACCATCACGAGTGCGTCATATTTATCAGCAAGGTCGCAGATCTTGTCTAGCGGAGCGAGGAGCCCATCCATGGAGAATACACCATCTGTCACAATCAGTTTAAAACGAGCACCATCTTGATCAGCTTGTTGGAGTTGCTTTTCTAGATCTGCCATGTCGCCACTTGCGTATCTATATCTGCCAGCTTTGCATAGTCTTACACCATCGATAATTGATGCGTGATTTAGTGAATCACTTATAATCGCATCCTCTTTAGTTAAAAGAGGTTCAAACACTCCACCATTGGCATCAAAACAAGCTGCGTAGAGAATTGTGTCTTCACAGCCATAGAAATCGGCTAGTTTTTGCTCCAGTTGCTTGTGTATATCTTGAGTACCGCAAATAAATCTTACTGAACTCATCCCAAAACCATGAGAGTCGAGTGTATCCTTAGCTGCTTGAATTACCTCTGGATGGGAGCTAAGTCCCAGATAGTTATTAGCACAAAAGTTCAACACCTCGCTGCCATCATCTAAGGTTATCACAGCATCTTGAGGAGAAGTAATGATACGCTCCGTTTTATACAATCCTGCTTCTTTGATCTCTTCAAGTTCCTTCTGAAGATGCTCTTTTATTGATCCGTACATAAATCGTTCTTTTCTTAATGGTCCAAAGATAAAATTCAGCCACTCGCGAGCCGTGCTTTAAATGATAAATTCTAGCTAACGGCTATAACTTGAATATCATCAGTATATATGAGATAGGTCTCAATCTGGTCAAAGCCTACGTCTTTTAGGGTATTTTGATAGCGCTGAACTTGCAAAGCATGCTCTTCTCTGGGCTCTCCAGTCTTGAAATCTATGACGGTGACCTTTCCATCATCTACCTGCAACCTATCAATAATTTGTTTACTGCCGTCGTTAAGGAGCAGCGCCTTTTCAGTATAAACTTCTGCATCAGAGTCAAAAAAGGCTTTTGTACGCTCATGAGTTACTACCTCCACAATTTTGTTGGAAAAGCTCTTTTTTTCTCCCTCATTAAGGTCATTTTCATTTTCTATCAAATCTAAGACCGCGGGAACGTCTTGTGCTTTTTTGACAGATGATAAGTAATAATGTAATCTATTTCCAGAAGCTATCGATACATCTCTCCCTGTAGCCCAGAGCATTCCTTTTTTAGTTGAGACCTCAATCTGCTTGGATTCATTACTTCTAATCTGATCTGTAATAATATGGGCAGGTTGCTCTACTTTGGGTATACTTTTTCTGAGTTCCAGACCCGATGAAAACCTTTCATATCCCTCACCTGAATTTGATGAAAAGTCTTGAGAAAGAACGAACCTCTTCAACAACTGACTCTGACTGGGGGAAGAGGCACCGTTTTTAGGTTCCGGTTTTTCTTTACAAGCTATATACAATTGCTCCCGACAGCGAGTAAAGGCGACGTACAATAAATTGATATGATCCATCTGGCTTTTTTGCGCCTGGATATGGTAGACTTCGGGTAAGGGGTTAGGGTACATAGCAAGGTCTTGTTTTACCGGTATGAGAACTTCGTTAAAGCCATGGAACTCTTGATCGCTTACTGGTACCCAGGCTTGATCCCTTTTGGTATCCATGAGCGGGCTGTCTATATGTGGAGCTATCACCACGGGAAACTCAAGGCCTTTAGATTTATGGATCGTCATGATTTGAACGGCATCTTTATCGTGCATCGCCGGCACGCTTAGGCTGGCGCGCTTGACTTCCCAAAATTCTAAAAATGCGCTCAGCGAGGCATCCTTACCCATTTCAAATTCATGGATCAGGTTCAAGAAGGTTTGCAGTCTGGTATCAGGATGCTGGATCAAACCCAGTTTGTGGGCTAAAAATTCAGCGCTTTGAAACAAGCTCGCTTTCGCGAAAGCGTAATCACCATGTTCGTCATTGCCTAGAAAAGAATGCAACAGTTTATCCAGTTCTGAATCTCTATTACTTTCTACAAATGAAGCAACGTCATCCATTTGAATATGCCGAGCGTAAGCCAATAGGAAATTAAATTTAAGCTCCTGCTGCTCAGGATTGTTCCAGAGCCTCATCAAGCTGGCTAGGACCTGAACCTTTAATGAATGCTGGACCAGAAGGCTATCTCCAGAAACCACCGCAATTTGCTGCGATATCAAATAATTTGCGATCTCATTTCCCTGTTTGTTAGTGCGTACGAGAATGCAAATCTCACCCAGGGCAAATCCATTTCCTTGAGCTTGAAGTACTAAATCATGAACGTGAGTAGGGTAGATGACTGCATCCTCATCATCCTGAAAATTTGCTTTGTCCAGAAAATCGATCTGAATGTAACCTCCTGGTTTATTACGATTTTCTTGTTTTAAATGTTTTTGATAAAGCTCTTGATAGGCCCCATTCTCCAGATAATCGCTGTAAAATTCAAAAAAAGAATTGTTGAAATCAATGATGTTGTCATAGCTGCGCCAGTTGAACGCAAGACTTTCTTGCTTTTTCTCAAGCATAAATAGCTGTGGCACATTCAATAATTTTAAAAACTGGTCCAGATCACCGCCGCGCCATCTATAAATGGATTGTTTTGCATCACCCACCAGCATGAGTGAACCTCGTTTGCCGCTGGTCGTTTCCTGCTGGAGGGCGTTGGATACCAGCGGCTCCATATTTTCCCATTGCATGGTGCTCGTGTCTTGAAATTCATCGATGAAAAAATGTTTGTAACGCTCACCTAGTCGCTCGTAAATAAAAGGCGCCGGTTGATTTTTAACCTCGCGTGCCAGCAAGCCATTGAACTCATAAATTGGGACGATCTTTTCCTCATTCTTGATGTTTTCAATTTCTTGGTAGATTTCGTTGAGTACAGATAGCGGTACCAGATTTTTGATCACGTCTTGCTTGAAACTGAGCATACCCCAGTTTTCTTCATACGCTTTCGCGAAAGCGGACAAATCTCCCTCCATATCTTCAATGGCGCCCCTCGTCGTATTATCCATCTTTGCGGTATACAGATCACCAGTTAAAAGACCTTTTACCGAACCAGCATTGGGCTTTACTGAGAAGTCTCCTTGAGCTGTTTTCACAACCAGGCTGAATGGTCCAGTTTTCCCTCTTTTAAAATCTGTGATGGACAGATTAAGTGATGCGGCTTTTTCAAGCAGATGACTACCCGCGGCAGAAAGATTGTTCTGCAATTCATCAATATCTTCCTGAAGGGCTTTTTGCAGGGATTTAAAGTCTTTAGGCTTTTTAGATTTAAGAAGTTCGAGATGTGAGTAATGATTCTCTTGGGCAATAAGTTCACCTACCTTCATAAGATCATACTCAATATCCCAGCTCTTGCCCTCATTGATCTTAAATAGCGAGAAGCTGATCAACAGATCAGTCAGCTCCTTGTCATCACCGGCACGGGAAATCACTTTATGGACGGCTTTAGCGATAAGGTTGCTCACATCCAGTTCCACCTCAAACCCATCGGGAAGTTTAAGATCCCGACTAAAAGTTCTGAGAATTCTATGATTAAAGGCATCGATTGTCACGATATCAAATGCCGAGTAATCGTGCAACAGCCTATTATGTATGTTTTCAGCTTTTGAGCGAAACGCCTCATTATCTAAACCCGTTTTTTCCTGGATGTGATTTGCAACTGCGCTCAGACTTTCTGGAATTAGATCCTTTGTAAATTCAAAGAGATACTCTAGGACACGCTCCTTCATTTCAGCGACAGCCTTGTTTGTAAAAGTCACCGCGAGAATGTGGCGATACGCATTGTGATTAGGAGATTCAAAAAGTCGCGTAAGGTAATCTCGTGCTAGGGTGAAGGTTTTTCCAGATCCCGCGCTCGCGCTATAAAAGGTAGTTGGTGCGTTCATACCGATAAAGGTAGGGATTACGATCAGGAATTTAGAATTCAGAATGTTGAATTCAGAATGCAGAATTCTTATTTGAGGAGTTGCGACTTATGCTTCAGACTTATGTGGACTGAACTATTGCGAACAACTTGTCGTATGGTTCTTAAAACCAGAAATGAATCATTGACTCGTATCCATTGGAATTTGGAGCTTGTAGTTTAAGCAGAATTTACCTATCAATTTTTTGAGGTGACTGCTTACGGCCTACAGCAAACTGCCTACTGCGCGCGGCGCAAAGCACATCGCTAATAACCAACTTTAATAACAATATAACAGCGCATTTTTTAAGAAAACCTCTTTGAAGGTTAATTTTACGTATTGTATTAACAGTCAAAAAAATATAATATGTCATTTACATTGCCAGATTTACCATACGCTCACGACGCTCTAGAGCCACACATCGATGAGAAAACCATGAAAATTCACCACGGGAAACACCATCAGGGTTATACTGACAAATTAAATAGCGCCATAGAAGGTACAGACCATGAGGGGAAAACCATCGAGAATATCTTGATGAACCTCGATATGGATAATAAAGCCGTGCGTAACAATGGAGGAGGTTTTTATAACCACCGTTTGTTTTGGGAAGTTATGAGTCCTAACGGTGGAGGAGAGCCTACTGGCGACCTTGCCGAGGCCATCAATTCTGCTTTTGGTTCTTATGCTGATTTCAAAAACAAGTTTAGCGAGGCCGCAAAAGGACAATTTGGTTCTGGATGGGCGTTTCTATGCGTTCACGAGGGCGGGAAATTAGAAGTATGTTCTACTCCTAATCAAGATAATCCTCTAATGCCTGGTGTTGGCTGTGAAGGTACTCCTATTTTGGGACTTGATGTTTGGGAACACGCCTACTACCTAAATTATCAAAACCGTAGACCTGATTATGTCAACGCATTTTTTGAAGTGATCAACTGGGAAGAGGTTTCTAAGAAATACGCAGAGAATAAATAGAACATTCTCAAACTGAAAACAAAAAATCCCCATCGCGCAGCGATGGGGATTTTTGTTTTAAAAAAAGTGTCACCTAGAGTCCGTTAGCTTCTAATCGTTCAGAAATAGAGGCAAGTTGTGTTTCATAGCCTTCAACTTTTTGCTGTTCACTAAAGTTTAATTTCATGGATTTAAGATCTTTTAAGTACCCTTCTGCGGTAGGAAGATCTTTAAGTGCAATATGAGCTTCTACAAGATTGAAAAGTATCGCTTCAGTAACTTTTGTATCGATGCGGGCTTTACGATCCTCTAGATCAGATTCTTCAAGAGCTGTCTTCCAAATATCAATTGAGTCCAATAGTAATTCATTATCACCATTGATATCAAAACCAGCATAAGCTTTTAAGGCGATCTCTTTAGCTTCTTCAAGATCATCGTATTCACCCTTTTTATTTTTCACATAAAATACTTCCACGGTATTAACCTGTTGACTGATCCCGTAAAAGTCATTGATATAAGCGTTGATTTCTAAGAGATTGTCGCTAATCGTCTGCTTCTCGATGTTGAACATGTTAGGTCGGGACTTATCGTTATACTCCACATATTCTCCAGTCAAATCATACATACCGGAGTGCAGAGTCTCACCATTGTAAGTCAAGGTTAGTTCAGTAGGTCTCTTGTATTTAGTGATGTAATAGGTGACATTACGGTTGAGATTTTTTTTAGCGCTTCTACTGTAATAACTTTCCTGTTTTATTTCAGTAGAAACATCCATTTTCTCAAAGTCATAGAAAACGACTTGACCAGTAAGAACGTCATCACCCTCTTCACTTTTATCATATCCATCAAGGCGCAGGTAAGAATCAGCTAAAACCTCGCCTTTAAAAACTATGGAATTAGACAGATTGGGCTTTCTGTAATAAGGCTCAGCAGGTTTTCTATAATAAGGTTTTGAGGGCAGTTTTAGTTTTGGCTTTTGATCTGACATCGCAAGTCTCTCCACCAGGCTCAATTTCTTGAACTCTTCACTTTCTAATTTAAAATTTTCTCGAGCGGTCAGAACGTCTTGGTCGTATTGTTCCATGGCCTGCTCGTGAAGAATTTTAGACTCTTCAACTAAAGCTGGATAATTATCAAGCTCTTCTTGATACTTTTGTTTTGCAAAATCTTCCAGCGCGCTATTGTCTTCAGGGTAAGGAGTTGATACCTTAAAATTATAACCGGCGATGTTGCCCTTAATAGGTTGCAAGGGTAAACGTTCTGTTGTATACTCTAACTTTTCAGACTTTACCCTTTGTCCTACAGCGGTAATTGTACTTATTAATGCGACTGCAAGTAGTAATTTTTTCATTTTGTGAAATTTTTCACAAAAGTAAAACATTGACCTATATCAATAAGCCCGTTCGTTGTTCCCTTCAAAGAAATTAATGTAGGCTCGATTAACTACGCGATTTCCTCCCGCAGTCGGGTAATCACCGGTAAAATACCAGTCTCCTAAATTTTTGGGACAGGCTTTGTGGAGATTCTCAACACTTTGATAGATGACTTTGACTTCTGCATTGATCTCGTTTGCAGAAAGCAGTTCGGCGATTTTATCAGAGATTTCCTGATCGGTAAATGGCGTGTAGATTTCCTTCACGTGATTTACCACATCTTCATCTTCAAAATCCTTCTGAGCGGCACATTTATCATAGACTTGTTTGATGACCGTATCGTGAGTACCTCGATCTTTATGAAGCGCAACCGCAGCCTTGAAAGCGATAAAATCTTCCAAGCGAGCCATGTCGATCCCGTAACAATCAGGGTAGCGTATTTGAGGTGCGCTCGATACCACAACGATGCGTTTAGGATGAAGACGATCCATCATCTTTAGAATGGATTTCTTAAGCGTCGTACCTCGCACGATGGAGTCATCAATAATGACAAGATTATCTTCAGGTTTTACCACGCCATAAGTCACATCATAGACGTGTGCCACGAGGTCATCCCTAGAAGAATCTTCTGTTATAAAGGTTCTGAGTTTTGCATCTTTAATAGCAATCTTTTCAGTTCTCAGCTTTCGCGAAAGCGTGCTTTCCACCTGCTCCTTAGTCAATTTGCCTTCCCCTGCGAGTATGTAATCCCTTTTTTGTCGGTTGAGGACTTCATGACCCTCCTCGATCATACCGTAGAAACAAGTCTCTGCGGTATTAGGGATGTAAGAGAAAACGGTGTGGTCGATATCTTTATTGATGCTTTCCATGATTGCAGGAAATAGCAATTTGCCTAGCTCTTTGCGTTCCTGATAAATTTCTTTATCACTACCACGGGAAAAGTAGATACGTTCAAAGCTACAGGCCTTGCGCTCTAAGGGTTTGCTGATTTGCTGTAACGATACCTTACCATTCTTTTTAATGATAATGGCCTTGCCTGGATCCAGCTCTTTTACTTTCTCAAAGGGAGCGTTGAACGCAGTTTGAATTACCGGGCGCTCGCTTGCCACGACTACAACCTCATCGTCTTGATAATAATAGGCAGGCCTGATTCCTGCTGGATCGCGCAATAGGAACGCATCTCCATGTCCCATAAGACCTCCCATAGCATAGCCACCATCCCAATCTCTGGCACTTTTTCTTAAGATCTTGGCTACATTGAGCTCTTCAGCAATTTTTGGAGAGGCTTCAATTTTACTGTGCCCCTTGTCTTTAAATTTCTTGTAGAGTTTGCGGACTTCCCGATCTTGAAAATGGCCCACTTTTTCCATTACGGTCACAGTATCTGCCATGTCCTTAGGATGTTGTCCCAGCTCTACGAGTTTGTTGAAGAGTTTGAAAACATTGGTCATGTTGAAATTGCCCGCCATGATGAGGTTACGGTGCATCCAGTTATTCTGTCTCAGGAAAGGGTGGACGCTCTCAATGCTATTTTTGCCAAACGTCCCGTAACGTACATGACCCATCAGCAGTTCACCGATGTAGGGCAGTTGCGCTTTTTGAGCAGCGACATCGTCTTTGATGTCAGGGTTTTCTAGCAGCTCCTGGTTAATACGATCATTGATCTGACCGAAAATGTCCTGAATGGGCTGGGCGGCATTGCTACGTACCCGCGAGATATAACGCTGGCCAGGTTTTACATCCAGTTTAATACTAGCAAAACCAGCTCCATCCTGACCACGGTTGTGCTGCTTTTCCATCATCAAGTACATCTTATTGATGCCATAGAAAGCCGTACCGTATTTTTCCTTGTAGTATTCTAAAGGTTTGAGAAGTCTAATGAGCGCTATACCGCACTCGTGCTTAAGGGGGTCACTCATGTGAGTATTTTGAGACTTTAAAATTACGATTTACAATACTAATCTCTGTCATTCTGGACTTGATCCAGAATCTATTTTCTTTAGATATCGTAGCTTCGACAAGCTCAGCCAGACAATCAAAAAGATCGCTTACCGTGGATTAGTTCAATTCAAATTTGGTCAACGCTTTAAATTGCTCTAGACGCGTGTTTATTTCATCTTTAGTGATGGATTGCATGCGCTCGGTTCCAAATTTTTCAACGCAGAATGAAGCAAAATTAGATCCATAAATGATTGCACGTTTCATATTTTCAAAACTGTAATCACCACTTGCTGCCAGAAATCCAGCAAAACCACCCGCAAATGTATCTCCCGCACCGGTCGGGTCAAATACTTCCTCTAGTGGAAGGGCAGGTGCAAAGAAAATGTTCTCTTCATGGAAGAGCAACGCTCCATGCTCACCTTTTTTGATCACTACATATTTAGGGCCCATTTCATGGATCTTGCGAGCTGCATTGACTAGTGAGTATTCACCTGAAAGTTGGCGGGCCTCTTCATCGTTGATGGTAATCACGTCCACTTTTGCAATGACATCATGCAAGAGGTCTAGTGCGCTGTCCATCCAGAAATTCATGGTGTCCAGTATGATCAATTTTGCATCTGGAGTTTGCTCGATAACGCCTAGTTGAACCGCTGGGTGTAGATTTCCTAACATGACCACCTCGGCATCCTTAAATGATTCAGGAACTACTGGGTTGAAGTCTGCAAGTACATTGAGTTCTGTAGTGAGCGTATCACGGGTGTTCATGTCATTATGATAGCGTCCCGACCAGAAAAAGGTCTTGCCGTCTTTTACGACCTCGATTCCCTCGATGTTCATGCCACGATTTTTCATTATGTCCAGATACTCTTCAGGAAAATCGCCGCCCACGACACTTACCAGTCCTACTTCAGTATTGAAATGACTAGCAGATAGACCTATAAAAGTCGCTGCTCCACCTAGAATTTTATCTGTCTTCCCAAAAGGAGTCTCAATTGCATCAAAGGCTACCGTGCCCACTACCACTAATTTGCTCATCTATTTATTTTTTGCAAAAATAATGGTTTAAACTGACGTACTCAGCTCATTGTGATAACGGGTGTTGATAATTACGTTTTCATTTTTGCTTTCGCGAAAGCGAGAATGTGATTCATGCCGAACATGCCGAGGTACGAAAGCGAGACGGACATGACTTTAAATTTAGCTCATGCAGGAAAGCCGCACTTATTTTAAGCAAACCATCTGTCTAATGTCCTTTACCTTGATGCGTAGCGGTCTTAAGTCAATTTTAGAATTATTCGCTACAGGTTTCACAATACGTACTCCTCAAATAATCATCTTCCAATAGCTGAAAGGTCACACCATCTTCCAGCGCCGGATCAAAGAGTTTGCAGAAACGATCTTTGTTCTTATCGATGGCGTTCTGCATGATGGTGCGGTACTCAGGTTGGGCGGTGCGCTCGCGATCTACTATGGTCAGGTTGAGGTAGTAAAAAAGGATATTTTGATCAACGGTAAGTTGTTTTGCCTTCGGATCGAGCAGCTCCACCGCCTTATCCACGGAATCGAAATAGGTGAGGTATTGGGCGAGGCTCACATAATCAGCATCGCTCAAACTTGCTTTTTTATAGTGATCGTAAATGTATTTTACGGCTTGATCCTTTTCCTTGAACTTGCGCTCCTGCATGTAATTCTGAGCCTTTACAATATGCAGATTGATCATGAACCGCTCTATGTGCGGTTTGATGATACCGAATTTTGAAAGTGCCTTGATGTCTTTTTCAATTGATTTTTCAGTTACTCCTCCCGCACGGGCACGTAATAGCATGAAATCAACCACGACTTTATTGTATTTGATCTTTTTGTTATCGGGATCCAGCTTTTCCAGATCGTTCAAGGCATTTTTTACGATCAGCGCCTGTCGCTCGTCAAAGAAAAATTCCAGCGATCGCGTGCTAATGTTGAACGGTACAAACTTATTTTGATTGGGCAGTTTGAGGGCGTCGAGATTAGAGGGCTCGTTTTTTTTCAGAATCTTGTCCACGAGCGTGTAATAGATCTTTTTTGCTTCATCCATAGATTCATTTCCCAGATTTGCCTTGAAATCCACAATCAATTCTTCAATGGTTTTGTCTTCCAATAAGTCAATTTTGTTCATTTTAAGGGTCACGATGGCCTTGCGATGGTCTGATAAAATAGGTTCAAGATCATTACTGGTCTGACCTCTAAGCGCGGTCTTGATGTCCTTTTGGCTTTTTGTAGCAAGGTCAGCGTATTTAGTATCCTTGACATCATCGAGAAATTCCACCCAGTTTTCCGTGGTTTCTATTTGGGTCTCGATATTATCGGTCTGAAAGGACTGCAGCGATTGCACGATGCTCTCGGCACGACCTTTCTGTAATTTTATGTTGCCCTCAGTAGTTCCTTCGACGGATGCGTAGGCTTTGATGTCTATTTTCTTGATATTGAAATTGGTCAACTCCAGCGAGTCGTACAGCGGTTTGATGTCCTCAGGGGCGTAGGCCGTCTTGTTCTTCTCAAACGGGATGGTAAACTTCAAGGTCTTAAAACGCTCAATGGTCTCGGTATTCTCGCGCGACCTGTTTTTATAAACCAGGTCATCCAGGTACAATCCCATATCTATAAGTTCCCACGGGTAGCTCTCCAGGTTATAAAGCACGTAATAACTGCACAGCTGTTTGTTTCTCAAGAAAAGGATGTTGAATTCCAGATCGTCGTTCTGCAACTCTGCGGGAACCATACCTACTGGAACGGTGAACATCTTCTCCTTGTCATCGTATTTTTTGGTAAATGTCTTTGAATAGCTGGGTTTGAGCAGCGTTCCTCTTACTTGAACATCTTCTAGGTCCGTGCCGCAGGCATATCGTGATTTTGAAACCACATCTACGGCAATACCGTCATCGCGACCGGGCAACAAGAGTTTGATGAATTTCTCATCTGTGGCAGAGAGGTAGAGCCGCTGTCCCTTGCGCTTGATCCCAAACTTCACCTCTTTTGCCCTGCTGTTCAAAATTTGTAAAAACTGTTGGCAATCTGCCCGATTGGGATCGTAAGTGGTGTCTATGCCGTAGGCGGGTTGCTGGGCGAGGGTTAGGGTTGAGATGAAAAGGATTAATAAGAATAAAAGGTGTTTCATGGTTGAAGGCTTGAGTTCTGAAAAGCAAATTAAGGATAAAGAGATTTTATTTTACCATTGATAGCCCACAACAAACGTTATCACGCGCTGCTTGGCTTCTGGACTTATGGTCCCGCTTCCAGAACCGCCTGGAAAATTTCGCTGGTTCAAACCAGTAAAAGCTTCTGTAAATGCATTATCGTATTGAAGGCGTGCGAAGATATTTTTAGTAAAGAAACCTTCAATTCCGATGACCCCAGAGAATATCGGGTTCTGCGTGCTGCCTTGAGGCTCCTCTGTTAGAAAGCTGATCTGTGGACCTAGAAATACACCTATCCTATTTTTATAAGTATACTGAAGCATCAAAGGAATTTGTAGAACATTCCAATCCCTATCACCAAAGTAGCTGAGATTGATTGCATCTCCTTCAATCGTCTCATCTAGATTTTTTACGCCTTGTTCTGAGTAATTTACCCCTAGTCTCAGGGAAAGACCAGAATCAGCAAAATTAAATCTAGTAAAGACTCCTGCATTAAGGCCTACTCTAGCATCGCTATTTTCAAATTCTGAGAGGTAAGCACTATTGATGCCCACATGCATACCAAAATTCCAGCGTTTTGATTCTTGGGCAATGGTCGTTTTAACCATACACAATGTCACAACTGTAGCTAAAAGGTAAATTTTTAAGTTCATAATTTTGAATGTTACTTCCTCCCAAAATCAGCCGGAATCTCACCCCAAGCCTTGGTTTCCCATTTGAAGATTTTGTTTTTGTAGGAGTTATTTTGCAACCAACTCAAGGCACGATCCATCAATTCAAAGCTATCCGTATTAACAGCGGTTTTTTGAAGGGTGGTTTTAACCGCCTTTTTCCGCACCCAACTCATGGCCGTGCGACTATCACTATATATAGGACGATCATCGCCATGTTTTTTGCATAATGCCAATACATGCACCAGGGCTAGAAACTCTCCTATATTATTAGTGCTTTTTTTAAATGGACCTTTTTTAAAGATTTCTTGAGCGTTATGGGTGTATACCCCTCGATATTCCATGGTGCCGGGATTGCCGCTACAGGCCGCGTCTACCGCCAGAGAATTCATTATGGGCTGTCCCACCTTCTTGATAAGCTCTGGATTTATTGAAGGCTTTTTAGGCTTACCTACATGCTGCCAGTAGTTTCCGTTTAACGCTTCTTCGGCTGCTTTTTTTGTAGGGAACGACTTGTATTTTGCCTGCGGGTAATTCTTGATCTGCTGCTGGCAAGCTTTCCAGTTGTCATAAACGCCCGGATTGTGCCCCTCCCAGACCGCATAAAACTTTTTGCTAGCCATGCAACAACTTTCCTACGATTACTGGCAGGTGCTGGTGTTCCAGTTTATGGATGCGATCTGCAAGCGTGGCCGGTGTATCACCTTCCACCACCTCACATTCAAACTGGGCGATATATTCTCCCTTATCATACTCTTCATTCACAAAATGGATGGTGATGCCACTTTTAGTTTCCTTGTTTGCCAAAACCGATTCATGAACCGCATTGCCGTACATACCCTTTCCTCCATATTTGGGCAGTAGAGAAGGGTGCAGGTTGATGATCTTGTTTGGAAAATCTTGGATGAGAAAGTCAGGGATCTTCCATAAAAAACCAGCGAGGACGATCAAGTCGGGCTGTATGGATTTGAGAAGGATTTGTAGAGGTCCCGCTTTCGCGAAAGCGTGCCTATTAAAACTCATTGCTGCAATTCTAGCCTTCTGGGCGCGGTCCAGAACAGGTGCATTTTTTTTATTGGATAAGATCAAGCTTACGGTCGTATTTTCAGAATCCTGGAAATAATCCATGATAGCTTGGGCATTTGTACCGCTACCACTAGCGAAAAGGACAATATTTTTCACGTAATTTTTTTAGTGAGTCAAAAGTATATAAAGATGCAGACTCTTGAATAAGCTGCAAAGGTCGTGCTAATAACTTCAAGAGTTCAATAAATCCCTTAATCCCTTAATCCTTTCACAAACTGTTATTCTTGATAAAAGAAAGTCTTACAGGATAAGAATTTCAAAAAACAAGGTGGTAAAGCAAAGTTTGTTATTTTTGCATTTCATTTAAAATCAAAATTAGAATATTATGTCAGACATTGCATCAAGAGTAAAAGCAATAATCGTAGACAAATTAGGCGTAGACGAGAATGAGGTAGTAACTGAAGCTAGCTTCACAAATGACCTAGGTGCAGACTCTCTAGACACAGTAGAGTTGATCATGGAATTTGAAAAAGAATTTGATATCCAGATACCAGACGACCAAGCAGAAAATATTTCTACCGTAGGTCAAGCCATTACTTATATAGAAGAAGCAAAGGCGTAATCTAAATTACATGGAACTTAAGCGAGTAGTCATTACAGGAATGGGTGCCCTTACTCCTATAGGGAATACCCTTGAGGAATATTGGGAAGGATTGAAAGCAGGTAAAAGTGGCTGTGCGCCCATTACCTATTTTGATACTGAACATTTCAAGACTAAGTTCGCTTGTGAGATCAAGAACTTTAATGTGACTGATTTCATAGACCGCAAAGAAGCTAGACGCATGGATCGTTTTGCCCAGTACGCGCTGGTAGCAGGCGACGAGGCGATAGCTCATTCTGGACTCGACACCGACTCTATGGACAAAAATAGAGTCGGTGTGATCTGGGGTGCCGGTATAGGTGGTCTGGAGACTTTCCAAGAAGAGGTCAAATCTTTTGCAACGGGTAACGGGACACCTCGTTTCAATCCGTTTTTCATTCCTAAGATGATTGCAGATATCGCTCCGGCACATATCTCGATCAAATATGGCTTCATGGGGCCTAACTACACCACAGTATCAGCTTGTGCTTCAAGCGCCAATGCTATGCTGGACGCCATGAATTACATTAGACTGGGGCATTGTGACGTAATTGTAACGGGAGGTTCAGAAGCTGCGGTAACTCAAGCCGGTATGGGTGGTTTTAACGCTATGCATGCCTTGTCAACCCGCAATGAAAGTCCAGAAACGGCCAGCAGGCCATTTGATGCTACTCGCGATGGATTTGTACTGGGTGAAGGTGCTGGAGCACTCGTGCTTGAAAGTTATGAGCACGCAAAAGCCCGAGGTGCAAAAATCTACGCTGAGGTCATAGGTGGAGGTTTCTCTAGCGATGCCTATCACATTACCGCACCAGATCCAGAAGGAAAAGGCGTGATCGCGGTAATGAAAAATACCCTAGAAAATTCAGGTATCAACCCTGAAGATGTGGATCACATCAATACACACGGTACTTCTACACCGCTAGGCGATGTTGCTGAACTCAAGGCGATTAAAGCCGTGTTTGGTGATCACGCACCTAACATTAGTATCAACTCGACTAAATCCATGACGGGCCACTTACTAGGTGCTGCCGGAGCTATAGAAGGAATAGCGAGTGTCATGGCGATTAACAACGGTTTGATACCACCTACTATTAATCATACTACGGTTGATGAAAATATTGATCCTTCATTAAGTCTTGTGCTGAATGAGCCACATAAGCGCGAGGTAAATGTTGCGCTGAGTAATACATTTGGCTTCGGAGGACATAATTGCTGTATTGCGTTTAGAAAGATCTAGACGAGAATTTCCTAGATGAATAGGTTCAAGAAAATCTTTGTTTCTCGCAATTCAGAACACGAGAAACTGATATCCTCATTAAAAAAAATTACTGGTCTCAAGCCTAAGAATATTCAGTTATACCTCACGGCTTTTACCCATAGATCCATGGGCTTCAAAACCTCTGAAGGCCATGTGCTCAGTTATGAGCGTCTTGAATTTTTGGGAGATGCGATTTTAGGTGCCGTAATTGCAGAATATATCTATAACGAAGTTCCTGGAGGAGATGAGGGTTATCTAACAAAAATGCGCTCTAAAATCGTAAGTAGGAAGCATCTTAACGAGCTGGGTCGCGATTTTAATCTGATCAAGTTTGCCAAAAGTCAGGTGCCAGCTCAAAACTTCGGTGATAATATACACGGGAACCTTTTTGAAGCGCTCGTGGGAGCGGTTTATCTGGATCGCGGTTATGTGTATTGTAAGCGATTTATCTGCAATAAGGTTGTGGAGCCCTACGTGGACATTCAAAAGTTGGAAGGTCGCGTAATTTCTTACAAGAGTTTGCTTATAGAATGGTGTCAGAAGAACAAAAAACGCTTTGATTACAATACTTACGAGGACACAGGTGCTGACGAAGTGAAACATTTTGCCGTGAAGTTATCCATCGATCAGCGTGTCATCGCAAAGGCTAGAGCGACTTCAAAAAAGAAAGCAGAGGAGAAGGCCAGCAAACGTGCCTATTTTGCTTTGCAAGATAAAATGGTCAGTAAAAGTTAGAAGAGTTTCGCTTTCGCGAAAGCGGAACCATCAATTGATCACGCTGTAAGAAATAGCCTACTATACGCTTTTACTACTATCGATTTCGTATAATAATCTTATTTATTTGTCAAATCCGCAATAGGGTACGATGTTGAGTTCTTAAATTTGTGTAGTTGAACCCCTTACACTATATGCCATCATATACCTTGACAGATTGGGAAACCGAAATTGAGCCTTATACACTTTTGGGAATCCATTCTACCATTGAACCTTACCGACTGGCATATAAGATTAACAAGCATCTCAAAACTCAATTTTCTCGTACGGAACGTGATCAAGATGTTACCATGCCGCGATATATCTCGCACTATCCAGTCTACAAGCATGTCGATACTTATGAGAATACCACCATATACCTCATCCCCAATAAATTTATGGGTCAGTTGAAAGAGACTTCGAGCTCCTTTGGGCTATTTGGTGGAACGGTAGTTGATGAAGTGAAAACAGTTCTTTTGAAAGAGTTTCAAACGGTTGATTTTTTATTAAAAATAGAGAAGGAAGAAGAGTTCTTTCCGATAAAAAAATGGGTCAACAGTCTTATAGAAATCCCTCATGTCATAAGCGCCTATAAACTGGATCGCTTCATGATCAAAAATCAAGATTATTTAATATTTGAATAATGCATCACATTAAAAAAACTAAAATAGTAGCCACTTTAGGACCTGCAACTTCTACAAAGGAAGTATTAGTAGGAATGATGGAGGCTGGAGTAAACGTTTTCAGAATCAACTTTTCCCATGCCGACCATGAAGCTGTGAGGGAACGCGTAAAAATGATACGTGATATTAATGAAGAATATGGATATTCTACAGGTATATTAGGTGACTTGCAAGGTCCTAAGTTGCGTGTAGGGGTAATGAAGGAAGAAGTTGTTGTTCAACCTGGTGATCAGATCACCATATCTACAGGAGAACCTTTTAAAGGTAGTGCTGAGCGCGTTTACATGAACTATGATCAATTTCCTCGTGACGTTAAAGCTGGGGAACGCATCCTTCTCGATGACGGTAAGCTTATTTTTGAAGTCGTTTCTACAGACGGTGAAAAAGATGTAGTAGCCAAAGTCATTCAGGGAGGTCCTTTGCGTTCCAAAAAAGGAGTCAATTTACCGCAGACTAATATTTCCCTACCAGCTCTTACTGAGAAGGACGTGGTAGATGCCAAATTTGCCTGCGAATTGCAAGTAGACTGGATGGCTTTATCTTTTGTACGACACAGCCGTGATTTGATGGAGCTGCAAGAATTGATCAAGGAACACTCTGAAAATAAAATACCGATTGTTGCCAAGATTGAGAAACCTGAGGCGGTTAAGAACATTGATAAAATAGTTGCTTATTGTGACGGTCTAATGGTGGCTCGTGGAGATCTAGGAGTAGAAATTCCTGCTCATGAGGTTCCATTGATTCAAAAACAATTAGTACTCAAAGCAAAAAAAGCACGTATCCCGGTCATTATCGCTACACAAATGATGGAAACCATGATTACCAGCCTTACTCCCACGCGAGCAGAGGTTAATGACGTGGCTAACTCGGTAATGGATGGAGCAGATGCAGTAATGTTAAGTGGTGAAACATCAGTAGGTCAGTATCCTATACAGGTAATAGAAAAGATGGCGAGTATTTGCCGTTCAGTTGAAGATAGTGAGCTTATATCTGTTCCTTATGAGGCACCACACATTATAACTAAAAGATATATCACTAAGTCAGTTTGTTATCACGCCGCAAAAATGGCTGACGAGATTAAGGCAAATGTTATTACAACCATGACTTCTTCTGGCTATACGGCTTTTCAGATTAGCGCTTGGAGACCAGATGCACATATTTTGACATTTACAAATAATAGAAGGATTCTTACCCAACTTAGTCTTTTGTGGGGTGTTAAAGCCTTTTATTATGACAAGAGTGAGAGTACTGATGAAACCGTAGATGATGTCAACAAATTTGCTCAAGAAAAAGGTTTTGTTTCTAAAGGTGACTACCTGATCAACCTGGTTTCTATGCCAGTAATTGAAAAAGGTATGGTAAACACCTTGAGAGTCTCTGAAGTAGAATAAACTCAGTCCATAAAAGCATTGAAAGGATCCCGAATTTTAAATTCGGGATCTTTAATTTCTGAAAAAGTGAAATAATAATCAATAGTCTTGAAGGTTGGGCGTTCAGGCGCTATTTTTGCTATCCGTAATTATTCTAAATAGGTGCCCATAACAATTTCACAGCTCAAGCGAGGTCAGAGTGCTACCATCAAGGATTTTGATGTGGATAAGGTGCCGTTAAAGCTATTGGAGATGGGCTGTTTGCCGGGCAATACGGTGCGTATGATGCAAAGCGCCCCTTTTCAAGATCCTATTTATTTGAACATCAACGATACCCATCTTGCTATACGTCGTGAGACGGCACAAAATATCATCGTAGACCTTCATGGTTGATTCTATAAATGTTGCGCTGATCGGTAATCCTAATACCGGTAAAACATCTCTATTTAATAGATTAACGGGCCTGAATCAAAAGGTCGGGAACTATCCAGGTATTACAGTTGAGAAGAAGGAAGGAATCTGCAAACTGGATCGAGGGCTCAAAGCTCATATTCTTGATTTGCCAGGAACCTATAGCTTGAATTCAAGTTCGCTGGATGAGAGTGTCGTTATTGAAACCTTACTCAATAAAAACGATAAGGATTATCCAGATGTAGCCGTTGTCGTGGCCGATGTCGAGAATCTCAAAAGAAACCTGTTACTTTTCACACAGATCAAGGATTTACAAATCCCTACCGTACTAGCTGTGAACATGGCTGACCGTATGGATAGGAAAGCCATTTCTCTTGATATTGAACTTCTTGAAAAAGAACTGAAGACTAAGGTGGTACTCATCAGCTCTAGAAAGAATCAAGGAATTGATGATCTCAAAAAAGCGATCATCAATTTTAAGAACTACTCCGTTGAGGCTTGTGTAGATGTAACCACTATCGATCAAGCATACTTCGACCGACTCAAAAAGACTTTTCCCGATCAATTGGTTTACAAATTATGGTTGGTTATAACTCAAGATGTCAATTTTGGTAAAATTGATGATCAGCGGGATCTAGATAAGGTGAAGACCAAATCTTTTGAGATCAAAAGCAAATCAGAGCTCAAGAAGATGCAGCATAGGGAGACCGTACTGAGGTATCAATTTATAAACAATACCTTGAATAAGGTACTTCAAATTGATGTTGCTAAAGCCAAAGACCTACGCTCTCGTTTGGATAGAATCCTTATTCATAAGGTTTGGGGTTATCTCATTTTCTTCAGCATACTGTTACTCATTTTCCAAGCGATTTATGACTGGAGCGGTGTTCCCATGGATTTCATTGATGAGTCATTTGCGAGTTTGAGCGCATGGGTCAATGGCGTTTTACCCTCGGGACCTTTTACCAGTCTACTTGCCGAAGGTGTTATTCCAGGTCTGGGAGGTATCGTGATATTCATTCCTCAAATCGCTTTCCTGTTCTTGTTTATTTCCATTCTTGAAGAGAGTGGTTATATGAGCAGAGTGGTATTTCTCATGGATCACATCATGAAAAAGTTTGGCCTGAGTGGTAAAAGTGTCGTGCCCCTGGTTTCAGGAACGGCGTGTGCGATTCCAGCCGTGATGGCGACCAGAAATATAGAAGACTGGAAGGAACGACTGATCACGATTCTTGTGGTTCCCTTTACAACTTGTTCGGCAAGGTTGCCTGTTTACTTGATCATCGTTGCTCTTGTCATTCCAGAAGGTACGATCGCTGGTGGTTTTCTAAGCTATCAAGCACTTACTTTAATGGGGTTGTATTTACTAGGGTTCGGTACGGCCATTTTCTCTGCATGGGTTTTGAACAAAGTCTTGCCTATTAAACGCAAGGCATTTTTTGTAATGGAAATGCCGGCCTATAAGATTCCGTTGTTGAAGAATGTGGTGATTACCGTGGTAGAAAAGACCAAGAGTTTTGTTTTCGGAGCCGGTAAGATTATTCTCGCGATTTCTATCATACTTTGGGCACTTGCCAGTTATGGGCCGGGTGACCAGTTTTCAAACGCTGAGCAAATTGTTACTGAGCAATATGCAGAACAGTCATTGTCTGAAGAAGAATTGGAACAGAAGATCAATTCTCACAAGCTGGAGTACAGTTTTATAGGCTATATAGGTAAGGCTATTGAGCCGGCCGTGCGGCCCTTGGGTTACGATTGGAAAATAGGAATCGCCATTGTGAGCAGCTTTGCGGCTCGTGAGGTATTTGTGGGAACCCTTGCAACCATTTACAGCGTTCAGGGCGGTGAGGAAGATGAGGCAACGATCAAAGAACGCATGGCGGCAGAGCAAAACCCTATTTTGGGCGGTCCCGTGTTTAATTTTGCCAGCGGTATTTCCCTGTTGCTTTTTTACGCATTTGCCATGCAATGTATGAGTACGCTAGCGATCGTTAAACGAGAAACTAATGGCTGGAAATGGCCCGCGGTGCAGTTCGTTGGTATGACGTTCATCGCCTACATTGCAGCCTTTGGGGCTTATCAAATACTCGATTGATGGAGTGGTTGCAGTACATACTGGTTGGGATTTGTATTCTGGCAGCAGCATTTTTTCTTCTGCGCAAATACTTCTTCAAATCTACCAAAAGCGATAAAGCTTGCGGCAATGATGATTGCGGCTGTCATTGAATATATAGTGAAGAGAGGGACTTTGCTTGTTACGCTTTCGCGAAAGCGTAAAATCCACCCACATCCTTCAAGGCAAAAACTTATTTTTACGTCTAAATGAATTCAGTAAAGGTATTTTGTGGATAAGCGACCGATAGGTTTTTTTGATTCAGGAGTAGGAGGGACGAGCGTGTGGCAGGAAGTGCTGCAACTGCTCCCCCATGAAGACACCATTTACCTTGCTGACAGTAAGCACGCACCCTACGGACGTAAATCCAAAGAGCGCATCATCGAGCTTTCTGTCAAAAACACGGAGTTTTTATTGGAGAGAAATTGCAAGCTTATCGTGGTGCCTTGCAATACGGCAACGACTAATGCCATCAAATACCTGCGTGAGAATTATGATGTTCCATTCATAGGAATTGAACCGGCCATAAAGCCTGCTGCGCTTAATAGTGATACCAAAAAAGTTGGGATCCTAGCAACCAAAGGAACCTTGAGCAGCGAACTCTTCAACAAAACCCAGCGCGAGTTTGCGACGGATGTCAATACCATCGAGATCGTTGGAACCGGGATCGTAGAACTAATCGAGGCCGGAAAAAAGGACAGTCCCGAGATGGTGGAACTGCTCGTGAAAATTACGGAACCGTTTATGATTTCTGGAATAGATTATTTGGTTTTGGGCTGTAGTCACTATCCCTACATCAAACATATTCTCGCCGAACTACTCCCTGCACGAGTGCGCATCATAGATTCTGGTGTTGCCGTAGCTCGACAAACGATGAACGTTCTTAAGAAGCACGATCTTTTAAACCTGTCGGATGAGGCAGGAAACCATCTGCTATATTCAAATTTAGACACGCAGACACTTGAATCTTTAATAAGTGCGATTGAAAACAAAACCGTGTCCTACCTCAGTTTTTGAGAGGACGGCCGTAGGCATAAAAAACAAGTTTATACTGTGCGTTATTGCTCAGGTCCCATGATAGGTTGAACCATCTGGAGCTCAAGATGTGACGGTACATGATATCATTTGAATGGGAACTTCTGCCAAAACGTAAAAAAGGATTGAACGCGTTTTCTGAAACTCTATGCGTGTTCCTATAGTCGCGGGTAGCAGAGAGGTAGAACTCTGTTCCCACTTCAATATCTGAAAATTCTAAAATGATCTCTTCATCAATATCTTCCAATTCATTGAAAACAAATACTTGGGTCAATGGGTCTTGCAGTTTGCCATCTTTGAAGCTTCGGTAAAGTTGGAATCGTAAAATTCCTTTTGAGCGTTCTTTGTTCTTTACATCGATAGGTAAAACGATCTTGTTGATGGATGATTTTTCAGTTAAAGTAAGTTTGAAAGCATAAATAAGTGCTGTATCGGGACTGTAGTCCAGTCTTGAATTAGCCTCTTTGTTGACTTGGATGTTTTGGCTCCTGTCCATGAGTACTATTTCATCAAGTAGGTTAATATTAGGTTCCAGTAAAACAGTTTTGTCAAGATTTTTGACTTGCTCCCTTACTTCTAGATAACCCATTTGGGTAATCAATAAAGAGTCGGTAGGCTGGGCTGGGAACTCAGCTTTTCCATTTGCGTCTGAATAATAAAACTGTCTTGAGGTCAAATTGATGACATTGACAAACTCCAATGGCGCTTTATCACTTTTATCCAATAAAGTAATAGTGATTTTCTCCTGACAGAACGCATAAGAGCTTACTAAATGAAGGACGCTTTGGAGAAGAACTATGAAAAGAGATTTATTCAAAATAAGAGAATAAAGTGGTTTTACGACTGGGGCTTACAGGCAACTCGATGGAATCCAATTTTACGCTGCCTCCTTTGCCTTTTATGTAAGCAGTAACATAGGAAGTGTTGATGAGATAGGATTTATGAATACGACAGAATCCCTTATCGTTTAGTAGCTCGTCAAAATGTTTCAAAGTTTTAGAAACTAGTTTTTTATCGTTTTTCAAATGGATATGAGTGTAATTATCATCGGCAGCGCAGTAGATGATTTCTTTGATAGGTAACACCTCAAACCCTTCTTGAGTCGGTATGGTAATCTTGTCGTGTAATTGTTCCTTGCCCGCTGTTTTTACCGTGAGACCTATGTTGAGGTCTTCTTCTTTTTTCTTGATGGATTTTACGATGTCCACCGCTTTGATCAATTCATCAATCTCGATGGGTTTTAAAAGGTAATAAGCCGCCTGCTGATTCAAGGCATCTTTAGCATATTGATCGTAAGCAGTTACAAAAACAGTTTCAAAATCTCTAGGTCCTAGCTTGTCCAGAAGATCAAAAGCCGTCCCATAAGGCATTTCCACATCCAGAAATAAGAGATCGATTTCTTCTTTCCGCAAGAGAGCAAGCGCTTCGTCCACGTTACTCGCCTCCGCGATAACTTCAACATCTGGACAGTATTTCTCAAGGTATCTTTTTAAGATATCCCGCGAGACCTGCTCGTCTTCTACGATTATAGATTTTAAGTTCATGTATTAAGTTTAAGATGAAGTATAAGAATAAGTTTAATTTCAAAATCTAGAATAAGTTATTGTCACTCTGAACGCGACGATAGGAGCGATTCAGAGTCTCCGTATTTATGTCCCGATGATCGTCGGGAACTTCGTTTTACAGTTTCAGAATCATAGGTCAAATCTTATACTTCAACTTATTATCAAATTTTAGCGTGCCTGTTGCAATGCCCAAATCACTCATCAATCCATATCCCAAATTCATTCTTTGCTATATCGATAATCTCACAGAAGTAGGTAAGTTCATCGATGTTGGGATAGGCTTTTAGATAGTTAACAGGATTACTGAATTCTATTCTGTTTATCACATTTCCGTATCTGACCTCAATTACAAAATAATCTCCATCAACAAACTGCAATGTTTTAGATTCAGACCAGTATTTGGTTTGGGGTATTCCTCTGAATGTGTCTTTCACTACACGTATCGGTTGCCTATTGTTCATTTTCCATCTGATTTCATTCATATTTGGAAGCTCAAGGGCGTAGCTTCTGAGGAAATTTTGAAACACATAATCAGGATCATTCTTTGATGTCAAATCTGTTCTTAGTATTTGTGCTTCATCACCAGAATAGTATTCATGAAAAGTCGCGTCCCATTCTTCTTCGTCATAATACATCTCAAATACGGAAGTATAATTAGTAATGCCGTGACTCTTGTAAATTCTTATGTGCTCATGGTGTTCTAAAGAATCGGGAATTGATAGTTGCTGATTGATAAAGGGAATATTTTGGCCATATGCCGCACAAAATAAACTGAATATGATTATTGAGATGGGACTTCTAAGCATCTATCCAGATTTAAATTTAAACTAAAATTTATTAGAGACGTCATTTGATCATAATTAAATTTAAACTTCAACTTACTCTTATACTTACACTTATCATTTCCCCATCACAACTACAACTCTCGTCCCTACATCAGGACTTAAGCCAGCATCTTCTACTTTCATGTCGATATGATAATCATGTAGCTCATTGAGCAAGGCAACACGGTTCTCGATGTTCCCGAGACCTTTTGACTTCCGCTTTTTTTGATGTTCGGTTTTTAAGGCTTTTGATTTTTCTCGACCTATGCCGTCATCTGTGATCTCTACTTGAATTTTTTGAGCCGATAGCTTTGTAACTTTCACACTCAGCAGTCCTTTTTCCTTTTTGTAGCGCAAGCCATGCCATACGGCATTTTCAATAATGGGCTGCAGTAACATAGGAGGTACTTCAAGGTCAAGTTCTTTTACCTCTGGAGCGATCGTGACCTCGTAGTCAAACTGATCTTTGAATCGTTCATGCTCCAATTTAAGATACAGCTTGAGTAATTCCAGTTCCTTCTGCATCGGAATGAAATCCAACTCAGAATTTTCCAAAACATTTCGCATGAGCTTTGAGAAATCGGCGAGGTATTTATTTGCAGCGCGCTCATCATTCAAAGAGATATAACTGTTCACAGAATTGAGCGCATTAAAAATAAAATGCGGATTCATCTGACTGCGCAAGGACTTGAGGGCAAGTAGCCTGTTGTTCACCTTTTGCTGTCGATTATTCCTATACATAAAAAATGCGAGCGAAATCAATAACAAACTAAGCGCTACAAGTGAGTAAATCACCCATTGCTGACGCTGGTTGGTTTCCTCGGTGAGTTGGTTTTCTGCATTGATTAAAGCCAGTTTATTTTCAGTTAACCGACGGTCTTTCTCCAGATTGTCGATGCGGTTTTGGCGAGCGAGGAGTTCTTTGGTCCTTCTTGCGTTTTCTTCTAGTTCATTTTCTTTTTCTGCGTAAAGTGCATCTACGGCAGCTACATACGTATCGTTATAATCCAGCGCTTTTCTAGAATCACCACGGGTTCTGTAGATTTCGTAAAGTTCTCGAGAGGCTTCTTTTTGCACTTCGAGATCATTATTGGCTTTAGCTTCTTCTAAACTGCTCTTGAAATATTCTAGCGCTTCGGAGTCTTTGTTGAGGTTTTTAAGGGCTGCACCTATTTTAAATTGCTCGCCTTGCACCGTGGGTTCTTCAGCGACCATATCTTGAACGATAACTACTTCTTCAAGATCGACATGCTCGAGATAACCGCTTGTCATTTCAGGCGATTCTGAACTAGCTGGTTTAAAGGCGGTTATTGTGTCGCTTGAAATGGTTTTTAAATTGGTTTTTTTCTCTTTTAAAGCGTTGATCTGATCTATGTTTTGACGCCTTAAATTGATCTCTTCCTCATAATTTTGATTGGCGTTGTAAAATTGCGCGGCATTGGACTTTGCGGCGATATTTAGAACTGGACTTGCCGCTTGTGACACGGTTAAGGACTCGTTAATCAGTTGTTGCGCCTCGACTTTTCGACCTGCTCTATTGTAGACAGATGCAAGCTCTGTTTTAAGATTGGTGGTAAGCGTTTTATTTTCTAAAACCAGCGGATTCTCCAATAATTCTCTGTAGGTATCGATGGATTTTTCAAAGCTGTTAATGGCTTCATAAATACTTGCTAGACCTTTTAAAACTGCAATACGCTGCTTGGGTTCAATTGATTTTTGGTTTCTTAGATCTTCAAAAATCTTTAAGGCTTCCTGATAGTTTCCGTTGCGTTGCAGGGCATTGGCTTTTTTTATGGAAAGCGATACCGACTTTTTGAACTGCAAAGCATCTTCATAGCTATCTGCCGCTAAGTCATATTGCTGCTGCGTGACATACAAATCTCCCAAAAGTTCATAAGCATCGGCTTGCTCAGTATTTTTTAATTTTTTCGGATTGTTTGAAAGTCCAGCAATGAGCAGATCAGCTGTTTTTTGCGCGTCCTTTTTAAAGTAGAATCTCGCGCTGTCCATCGCCTGCGCAAAGCTCAAGTCTGCATAACGAGCCTCATCCTGATCCTGAACGCGTATCTCCAGATCGTCCAGACTTTTTATGCGATAATACACGGTTTCAAAACCCAGCCCACGTATCACGACCTCTTCTCCCATATTTGCTGGGATGGAAAAATAGCCACGCGCATCAGTCGTGGTGTATCTGCCCAGCCGCCCTTCTATATTGGCTCCAGAAATGGGGGTACCATCCTCATTAAGTACACGCCCCTTCAACACCATGCTCGTGCGTTGCTCGGCGCGGTCTTGAGTAGATTGCCCACTTACACCCATAGTGAACAGCAAAAAGAAAACAATAAAAATGCCTTTCATCGTGGGTAAAGCTACATATAATTAAATAGTTGGTTGTGTGTCATAGCTGGTTATAGCGGTAGAAAGTGGGTGTTTTTTACGCTTTCGCGAAAGCGTACTCACCACAAGCTTTCCTTTACTCATTCAGACAGCTCGTTCACTCAATTATAGTGTTCAACGCTTTTTTATACCTCTAGTTTTGAGTCAAATAACGAAGACATGAAACGCATTTTAACCACATTACTGATTGTCGCTTCTATGAATTTAGAGGCACAACACCTAGGGAATTTTAATAATAAAGCGGCCTCCATGGAGATTTCCAGGGCAAACATTGCAACCTCAATGGGTAACGCACCCAGGCACAATCCCAATTACCACCAGGCGCAACTTAACCCGAGCAAGATATTGATGCACAACATCAAGGCGCTCTATAACGTAGAGGCAACAGATTACACGGCGGTTTTCAACATCAACCAAATAGGAGAAACAGCACCTGAGACCACACGGCTCATGAACGAGAAGATCGACATGGTAAAGGCTGAATTAAAAAAAGAAGGATTTACCGGTCAGTTTGCCGTAGATATGATTTCCTTTTTACCACAATACGAGATCGAGGTAACCAAAAAATTGTTCTCCAAAACCTATACAGAAGTGCCCATAGGCTTTGAATTGCAGCAAAACATTATGATCAGCTACCGTAACGATGCTGATTTTCAAAAAATATTGAAGGCTTGTGCAGCAGCTGAAATTTATAATCTGGTTAAGGTAGATTACTACGTCAAGAATCTAGAGGCGATCTATAACGAGTTACAAGAAAAAATCCTTGCCGAGGTAAAGAAAAAGAAAACTTATTATGAAGCTCTAGGCTTTAGTATGGACGAGTACTCTGTAGAAATGGCAGACAATAAGTACTATCACATGCCCAAAGATTTTTATCGCAGCTACGTTGCCGCTGAGAACGTAAGCATGGATGCCTTGAAGAACCAAAAAAACGTGACCACGATCAAAAAACCCACCAGTTATTATTACGAGCCTATTTCTTATAATGGCTACGATATCGTGGTTAATGCCGATATTCAAAAACCGGTCATCCAATTGGGGATGGATTTATCACTCCGTTACACGCCCTTACCTCCTAAACCAGAGTCCAAACCAGAACCTAAGCCAGTTGAAAAACCAGATCCTAAAGTTTACGTAGTTTCACCTAATGGACCGATAGACATCAAACAGATTCCTAATAATTGATGAGAGTACTTTCAATTTTACTAATCATAATATTCAGCTCAAATTACTGCTGGAGCCAGGGGAGCTCCAGTAGTGATTTCTTGTTTGAAGTTAAAATTCAGAGTACCCAAGATATCGGTAACATAAGAGTATTCTTTGCTGAGAAAAGCGGTCATAGGATTGAGACCGTGCAGGGTGTGGCTGACTTGAGAGAAAAAATCATCACATTAAACGGGCATAGTGACTATATTTTGTGGGTGCCTTATCCTAATCTTTTTATCAAATACGATACCTACCGGCACAACATACCCTTTGAAAGTCATGTATTCAAAATAAGCTTACCCACAGCACGAGTTAACAAAATAACAGATCTAGTTCTTGACTCAAGCAAAGGTGGAGGAAAGGTTGAGTTTCCAGAAAATAAATTTGAAAAACTCAGATGGCAATATGAGAGCTGCCCGGTAAGTGATTTAGGAGTGCTGCTCCAAGGTTTTGCACCGCCGCTTTCAGCTAGGCTGTATATAGATCTTCTTGATGCAAATGAACCTAAAACATGGAAAGAAACACCTCAGGGACCGGAATTACCCTATTTCGTTGTCAACTCTCCCAATACGCACTACACAAATCAAATGAAGGTATTTACTAAGAAATATCAAATAGATTTTGATTTGCTTGATCTCAGAAACAAACCTCAAGAATTTCAAGAAGCTTACAAGCATAATCAGGAACTCATCCAGCAACTGAACAGGCAGTACGGTACGATTTGGAAACAAGATTTGCCTATAATGGTGGTGGGTTTGGATTAGTACGCTTTTGAGATGCCTCCATTCACCAGCCCTAAAAGGTGTGGAGACACAAGAATCGATACGCGGCTCCATTCCCCAACCCAAAAGGGTGTGGAGGCATATAAGATCGAATTAGAGCAGTATGATTGGTTTAGAGTGTAGGAAAAAGAGTGAAGCTAATAACCTTTGAAATATTCTAGTAGTTTAGAAAGCCTCGCCCTCCCGGGCTGGGGAAAGGCTTTCGATTTTGATATTTCCTAAAGTAATCCAAGCAATGGTATGAACCCTAAACCGTATTTTTGAAGTTCATTCAAAATCGCTAGAATTTGTCCGCCAAGTCGAAGAAGGTTACCCCTTTAATGCAGCAATACAATAAGATCAAGGCAAAATATCCAGATGCCCTGTTGTTATTCAGGGTGGGCGATTTTTATGAAACTTTTGGTGAGGATGCGGTAAAAACGGCCCGTATTCTCAACATCGTTTTGACTAATAGAAATAATGGCGGTGAGCGCACGGAACTAGCTGGTTTTCCACACCATTCATTAAATACTTATTTGCCCAAATTAGTGAGGGCCGGAGAACGGGTGGCGATCTGCGATCAGCTGGAAGACCCCAAACAAACTAAGAAAATCGTAAAACGAGGGGTCACAGAGTTGATCACACCCGGTGTTTCTTTAAACGACGAGGTTCTACAATCCAAATCTAATAATTTTCTAGCCTCACTTTCTGTACAAAGGGAACTTTATGGGGTTGCTTTTTTGGACATTTCGACGGGTGAGTTTTTAGTTTCCCAAGGTTCCAAGGAAGAAGTAGATAAGCTGCTTCAAAATTTTAATCCAAGTGAGGTGCTGGTCAGGCGTAGTGATAAAAAGCAGCTGGCACAGACCTTTCCTTATGACCTACCTTTTTTTCACCTAGAGGATTGGGTGTTCCAGATTGATTTTGCTCGGGATTTATTGCTTAGGCATTTCAAAGTGAATTCCTTAAAAGGATTTGGAGTAGAAGGAATGGAGCAGGCGTTGATATCGGCTGGCGCTGCATTGCATTATTTGGAAGAGACCCAGCACCACAGGATCGAGCATATTGCAAACATTTCTCGCATTGAGGATGATAGCTATGTCTGGATGGATCGATTTACCACGCGCAATCTTGAATTATATAATTCCCATAACCAGGGTGCGGTAACGCTACTGGAAGTCATCGATCACACCACGACCGCCATGGGGGGCAGAATGCTGAAACGCTGGATGGCTTTTCCTTTGAAAGATGCTGCTCAGATTAACAGAAGGCATGATGTAGTTTCCTTTTTCGCCTCGAGCGCAAAAGAAAAAGCAGAAGTAGTTGAGGGCTTAAAACGCATGAGCGATCTGGAGCGTTTGATTTCAAAAGTTGCCGTGGGTAAGATCTGTCCGAGAGAAGTCGTCCAACTAAAAAACAGTCTAGAGGCGATTGTCCCGATCAAAGAAAGGCTCCAAGAAAGTAATGACGCAAGTTTGATCACCATGGGCGAGGGACTCAATCCCTGCTCGCAGCTGATTCACCTAATACAGAGCGCGATCGATGAAGGCGCTCCCGTAAATATTCTGAAGGGTAAAACGATTGCCTCGGGATATAATGCTGAGCTGGATGAACTGAGAGGTTTGGCCACTTCTGGCAAAGACTATCTGGATAAGATGCTGGACAGGCATTGCGAAGAGACTGGTATCACCAGTCTGAAAATTTCAAGTAATAACGTTTTTGGGTACTATATTGAAGTTCGTAATACGCATAAGGACAAAGTTCCTGAAACTTGGATCAGGAAACAGACCCTAGTTAATGCGGAACGTTATATCACCGAGGAACTCAAAGAATACGAGAGTAAGATTTTAGGAGCTGAGGAGCGTATCAATGCTCTACAGCAGGAACTTTTTGAAACGGTCGTAAAGGAAATTGTACCTTATATCAAAACCATTCAGCAAAACGCGCAGTTGATAGGTCATCTGGACTGTTTGATCTCGTTTGCACATCAGGCGGTGAGAAGCAACTACAAACGACCAGAAATTCAAGACACAGACGAGCTTGAGATCATAAACGGTAGGCATCCGGTAATTGAAAAAATGCTTCCGCCAGACCAGCCCTATATCCCAAATGATGTGAGACTGGATCGAGAATCTCAGCAAATCATCATGATTACGGGTCCCAATATGAGCGGTAAGAGTGCCATTTTGAGACAGACGGCATTGATTGTTCTATTAGCGCAAATGGGAAGCTTTGTCCCGGCCGATGAGGTGCGCATGGGGATCGTTGATAAGATATTCACTAGGGTAGGAGCAAGCGATAATATTTCGCAGGGTGAGTCGACCTTTATGACCGAGATGAACGAGAGTGCAAGTATCCTAAATAATATTAGTGATCGCAGTTTGGTTTTATTGGACGAGATAGGTCGCGGAACAAGCACCTACGATGGTATTTCCATCGCTTGGGCGATCACAGAATATCTGCATGAGCACCCATCAAGAGCCAAAACACTTTTTGCTACGCATTACCATGAGCTCAACGGCATGACCGATACCTTTGAACGTATTAAAAATTACAATGTTCAGGTCAAGGAACTGAAAGATAAAGTGCTGTTTATGCGCAAGTTGATCGAAGGAGGTAGTCACCACAGTTTTGGAATTCATGTGGCTAAAATGGCCGGAATGCCGCAGCCTGTCATACTCAAAGCAAAGAAAATTCTCAAAAATCTAGAAAAATCCCACAAGCAAGAAGATGCCAAGGACACTCTCGATGCCACACAAGAAATGCAATTGAGTTTTTTCAATCTGGATGATCCATTGCTTGAAGATATTAAAAATGAGATCCTTCAGGTGGATATCAATACCTTGACACCTGTCGAAGCACTCATGAAGCTCAATGAGATCAAACGCATGCTTACCGGTAAGAATGATGGTCAAGCTTAAATTTATCAAGTTTTTCTTTGTGGAATAGGGAAAGTTATTAAATTTGCAATCCGTTTTTGAAACGGTTGTTCTTTAGAGAATATGCGAAAGTAGCTCCTTGCATCCGACGAGTGCTCATCACCTACGAGTGAGTGTGCGAACGAGAGGATGATGTAGGAACGAGAGGAATGCAACGATTATCATCTTGCCTCCTCATTCTTTTTAAAAACGCGAAAGTAGCTCAGGGGTAGAGCATCACCTTGCCAAGGTGAGGGTCGCGGGTTCAAATCCCGTCTTTCGCTCTAGTATGATAGATAGATTCTTCTATTTTTTTATCATAGATGAGAGAATCAGCGGCAACGTCGCGGGTTCATTCCGATAGCTATCGGAACCCGTCTTTCGCTCTAGAAAAGCCGATTTAATCATCGGCTTTTTATTTGAAAATCCAATTCGTTCTTCCGCTGGGAGAACAGGCTCGAGTGGTGGAATTGGTAGACACGTTGGACTTAAAATCCAATGGACAGTAATGTCCGTACGGGTTCAAGTCCCGTCTCGAGTACAGGGGCTCCTCTTTTTGAGGAGCCTTTTTCATTTTTCTTTTTGACTCCTCATAAATAAAGATGATTTTATTGCTATTTGCTGACCTTACATAATTGCTTTCTATTGAGAATTTATGTAAGTGTAAAGCCAAGTTTGAAATCGTTCAAAACGAAAAAAAAGACTTTTTTATAAAGGGTCTTTTGCGATTAAAAATCAACACATAGCTTCTTGCAGTATGGCACGGCTAGAATAACCCTATTGAATCTACTCAATTAAATGGATCACTCCAGCGCGCATGTGAATAGACAGCGGTACCCGATAAGGTCTTGATGAATGCTTCAAGAGCAGCAATTTCACCAGCATCGAGATTGAGGTGCTGGCCATTTTGACCTGGACCACCTCTTAATCGATTATCAAGATTCTGGTTATCATCAGGGTTGATCACATTATAATGCTCAATGACATCAACCAGATTGTCAAAACTGGCATCATGCATTAAAGCTCCATTCAATCTGCCGGTGCTATCAAAAAGATCTCGTAGCGTAGGAGCTCTAGTGACAAGCTCATCTGTATCTATACTGCCGAAGACCCCTATAACACCATTGTTACCAGAATTGGGGTCGATATCAAACTCTGGAGCTCTGTGACATCCCATACAGCCAGCTCCTCCTTGATTAGGTGGGTCCAAATAGATTCTTTTGCCCTGATTTTCCTGAGCGGTATAGTTTGGGAAATCCTGATTGATGTTGTTCACTTGCACTAATCCCTCGTCAAATTTGCTGTCAAAACTTTGTATGCTGCGTACAAACTGTGCCAGGCATTCCTGCATACGCGCCTCGGTGATGTTCTCGTCGCCGTAGATATGCTGAAATATAAGCGGGTAGTAATCAGTTCCCGATAGCTTTACGATAAGATCATCGAAGCTGGGATCGCCATTCTCACCGCTGAATCCCATTTCTGCATGATCTTGGATGGGCTGTGTAGTTTGTATCTCAAGAGTTGCAGCGCGCTCGTCCCAGAAGAACCTGCTCTCATCTGCAAAACGGGCATTGATCAAGCGCATGCTGTGACGACCGGTGGTGCCATTTACTCCCGTACTTACATCATCAAAATCGCTAAAGGCAAACGCTTGCTGATGGCAGCTAGCACAGGCAATGCTGTTATCTGTACTTAGGTTTTTGTCATAAAACAGGATGCGACCTAGCGTAGCCATATCATCCTGGATGCTGTTGGCACCCGTATTGTCCTTGTTGATATAATTAGGCACCGTTTGATTGGCATAATTCTCAAGGTTTTCAAAATCTATATTGTCGCTAAAATTTTCCGTTACGACCTGAGCTAGGGAATTTACCTGTGAATCTTCATCTACAGGCCTGTAGCCATGGTCATCACCGCAGGCAACAAATAAAAATATGGCTAAAAGTAAAAGGATTTTTCTAGTACTATTCATAGTTGCTTGTTTGAAAATTGGAAAACTATAGAATTCTTAAAATTTTCACAATAGACAGGAATTGGAAATTTTCAATATAGGTTAAGCGATCCATCAAGGCACAAGTAAATTATTGATGCCAGAATTATTTCGCTTTCGTGAAAGCGTATATGATATTGCGGTATAAAATCCTCGAGAGCTTTATCTAACAAAGTTGCAAAACAATGGGCCCCATGGTTCTCTTCTCACAAACAGTTTAGAATGGCACGTCTAACTGTTTAATCATGAGGCCGGTATTGTTATATCATTTACTTTTTACTGGCAATTCCAGAGGCGTTTTCTAGACTTTTCAATCGGTCCTCAAAGTTTATTTCCCGCTTTCGCGAAAGCGCAATCTCGTCCTTCAGCTCCTCATTAAAAGAATGTACCTGCACAAGGTTGCCCTGCATGTTTATTATGATTTGTTGTTGTTCTTTCATCGCGGCAAGAAGCATGGCACTCATTTTACTGTAGCTCACACTTAAAATACCATTTTCATCCTTTGTAACCAGTTCTGGCGCCACGACCTCGACCTCTTGCGCGATGACGCCCATTTCCCATTGATCGCCTCGGGCCTCTGCATCATTCCATTTAAAGTAATAGACGGAAATCTTGTCAATTTTATAGAGTGCGTGGGTGAAGGGCTGAAAATCTGTTTTCAAATCATAGTCACTCACTTCGGTTAGCATTCCTGTAATATTTACATTTCCAGAACAATCAATGGTGAATGCCGCATTGCTGATCGATGAGTCTGAATGATTTGAATTTACAAATATTTGTGCTCTAATGCTGGTTGTTGTAATGAGTAATAAAAAGAAAGGGATAAAGGATCTCATAATTTAGTTTTTTAGAAAGTTGTTGAATTAGTGGTAGTTTAAATAGAGGTTTATGATTGGTCGCTGAACTGGGATTCTAAGTAGTCTACAAGTGGCACATTACTGGGAAGTTTGAACTTGCGCCTGAAACGATATCGCGTCGTATTAATGGTAGCCTGTTGCACACCAAAAGCTTGCGCAATATTTTCGGTGTCAAGATTGAGTTTGAGCAACATGAGCAGACGTTCCTCTGTTTTGGAGAGTTTGATGCCAGAGGATTTGATCTTTACGATAAAATTGGGATATATAGAGAAAAAGTTGAGTTTAAGCTTAGCCCATTCCCTAGGCATGAGGCCTGTGGACCTTTCGTCAACTTTATTAAGTATTTCCGTGAGTAATTCTTTATATTTTTCAGATTGTTCTTGATTCATAATCTAAGTCCTTTAAGAGTCCGTTTTACAAATCTTGCCTTAAATCTTAAAAAAATGCTAACTGACCTATGGACAATAAATAGACAAAATAAGAAGCTTGAAAATCAAACATCTACAGGAATGTAGACAGAATCTAGACGTTGTTTATTATGGAAAAGAGACATTCCAAAATGGAATTTTGTCTATGGACAAAAATCAGACAAACAGGTAATGTTTTTAAAATGAGGATTATAGATTTTTGAGAAAGTTGATAATGCTTTCCCCTTTGGGAAGATCTAATTTCTTACGTAGGCGGTACCGCGTTTTGGTGACGCTATCTGGGGAGATGCCTAGCATTTCAGCAATTTCACTATTGTCAAGCCCTAGCCTTTCCAGAACTAGCAGACGCTCTTCAGAGTTAGTGAGTTTTACATCAAGCTTTTGAACATCAGTAAAAAACCTTGGAAAGATCTGTCTGAATTTTAATTTAAAGTCCTGCCAGTCGTCATGGGTCAATATTCTAGTGTCCAGTAGCGCTTTTATGGCCTCTTCTTCATTTCTATCCTCGGTCAGGACCCTTAATGCTTCTATTTCTTTTTTGAGCCTTTCCTCTTTGGCTGTTTTATTTTGAACTACGTTACGGGTCTGCTCCAGTTTGTGATCCTTTTGTTCCAAGTCTTCTTTCAAAACCCTACTTTTTTTACGGTACCAGCAAATGAGCCAAGCCAAAAATGCGGCTATACATAGAATGACGATACCGCTAATAATGATGGTAGAGCTCAAGCTTTCCTTGATCTGGAAATTTTCATCTTGCGCTTCTTCTAGGGCTTTTTGAGACTCGCCTGCTTTTTTGCGCTCGCTCTCGACGTCCATCTTTGCTTGATGATAGGCAAGGGAATTGGCAACACTTGCTGTATAAAGACTGTCCTTGAGCCTAGTATATTCTGCATAGATTTTAACGGCTGCAGGATCGTTCAACTGTGTATAACTGGTGGCGAGCTCTTCCAGCGCATTTTGGTAATAGTTGCTGGCACCTTTTACGCCCTCTCGGTCCAGAAATCGCTCAATGATCTCGACCGCTTTTTCTGGCTTATCCAGTAAGCGCCAGTATTGCGCCCTTACCGGTAAGGAAACGGCATCATAATAGAAATCATCGGTAGTTTGAATCTCTTGGCTCAAGATATTGTACGCTTTCCGGGCTCCACCTAAATTTTCTTGGGTGACCGCCTGTTTGAGCCTCATCATTTGTTCAAAAAATCTAAATCGTTCTGCGGTGGTCTTTACCTTACAATTTTTTAGATAGCTTCCAGCTTTGGAGAGGTAGTTCTCAAAATCGGCTTGATCTAGGTTTTTCATGCGCATCTGGAGGCCATGTAAGGTCAGCAGCACGGCGGCACAGGGAGCTTTTGCCGTATGATCTGTTTCCAGACTCTCATTTACCAGTTGCTGCGCCAGATCGTTAAGACCATTGGCTCGATAGAGAATGATGAGATCTATTTTTGTAAAGGTCGCGTACTCATAATCGCCTAGCCGTTCAAAGAGCGATGTTGCCTTCTCAAGATTGACGAGCGCTTCAGGCATCTGGCGCAGTTCAAGATGCGCCTGTCCCGTGAACTGATACGCGTCTGCCGCAAAGATGCTGTCTCCAGATTTTAAAAACCCATTAATGGAGGCTTTGTAATCTTGAATCGCGGCCTCAAAATTGTTTTTGTGAAAATGCAGCCCCCCACGTTTGAGCAATAGGTGTGACAGGGTCTTGTTTGGCTCGTCGTATCGAGATTTTTGAGCGATTAGACTATCCACTAGGATTGTGGCAGAGTCAAGCTGGTTATGGTAGGAGTAATCGTAGATAAGGAACCGGGCCTTTTGTGCGCCCTTGTCATATTCCGCTTTCGCGAAAGCGAGATTCATATAATCCTTCAAATATTTGCGCTGTCTGGAATCACCCTTGCGGATCATTTCCTTAGTCAAAGAATCAAGCAAAATTAGCTTGTGACTCTCTTGTGAGGTCTTAATTTCCGTGATCAGATCATCAATAGGAGTCTGAGCGGTGCAACATAGACTGAAGCATAAGAGGATATAAAATAAACTACGAATCATTACTGGCAAAAATAAAAGAAATGTTAAAAGCAGCGATAGACATTTTAACATGATGCACATAAGCTTATAAAAAGGCATGTGTTAGTTACATGATTTTTCGATTCGATGATTCTTATCAAGTAACTCTACCAGTACTCATTACGATCCAAGTCAAAAATTTTAGCCATGAACTGTGGCTCGTATGGAGCATAAAAGCTGTGATCGATTAGTTTGAGATTTTTGTCAAAAATGATATGACGTGGGATGGATTCTAATTTGATGAATTCAAAAAAATCTTTTACAGGTTCTGAATCAACATCAAAACGGTAACTGATTTTCCCTTCCATGATTTCAGCATGCATTAGTTTCCACTTATCGATATCTTTCGTTTTGTCAGAGCTAACATTGATGATCTCAAGACTTTCAGGTAAAGTCATTTCATCGAGTTTTTTCATATTGCTCAAACAGGGTGCGCACCAGGTAGCCCATAGATTTATCATGAAATACTTCTTACCACTTTTTTTGATGATTTGATAGATGCTGAAAGTTGTGCTGTCGACATCTATAAATTTTACATTCTCAAGCAATTTTTTGAATTTAACCTTGCTCAAAGGCGTGATCATATTTTCTATAACATCTGGAGCGCTTTTGTAGTAATCAGTAGTACGAAGCCATTCTTTAGCCTCCAAGTATCGATTTGCTTTTTTGAAATCTTTTGAACTTAGAATATTTACCAGTCCATAGGAGAGGTTCTTGCGATAAGCGTCCGTGAATTGATTTGTATTCAAACTATCAAAAGGAATGGTCTCAAGCCGGTCTTTCAAATAGAGATAAATCATTCCAGAAGAAGGTCCTCGAGGGATGTAAATTTCCTCGTTTTTGATAAGCTCTTCAACTCGCGGGTCATCTGGATTTATTTGTTGAAGGGATCTATAATAGAAAAGATCATTGAATTTTCTATGCCCTTCAAAAGGTATCTCTTCAGCTGAATTATAATCCCCAGAGTTCATATAGTTGCTCACGTTATATTGTAGGGAGAAGCTGTTGTGGATGCTGTCAAGTAAAGGATAGAATTTTGAGTCGTCTTCCTTCCATTTGTGGACTAGGACTCTTACGCTATCATAGCTGTCCTCCATTGCAGAGATATCTAATTCTGATGCGCTTTCGCGAAAGCGTAACGATTCACTTTCTTTCTCATAGACCAGATTCACCTGATCTACTGTATCAGAAACTAAAAACCTCATGGCCGGTCGATCAAATTGACTCCCGTATAATCTGATACCATAATCAAACTTTGTCAACTTATGAGGCCTTAGAATAGTTTTAGAAATAATCGAGTCCTCTTTAGAATCATTTTTGAAGCTTAAGTAAAGATGTTTTGAATATTTGTCGACCATATTTATCCCAGTAGCCCTGTCTGCCGGTACCAGAATATTTATTGTGATGCTGTCATTCTTTACCTCCTCTAGAGGTGTAACGACAACTTCATCAATATCTTTATTGCCATCCTCTTTTTTTGATTGACAAGAGATGAGGATAAAAAAAACAATGCAGATAATTTGAGTAAATGGCGTACTGGAAAACTTCATGGATGGTTGTATTGAAAAATGAATTCCGTTTAAATATACAACCTCGATTGAAATACTAATCCTACCCCTGCTTTACATCCAGCGCATCCCTGAGTGAATTCCCTAACAGCATAAACGCCATCACCAGCGTCATGATCGCAAAACCGGGAACGAGGGCTAGATAAGCTTTATCGAGAATGATATACTGATAATGATCCTTGATCATGCCGCCCCAGCTGGGCATGGGTGGTTGGGCTCCAAGTCCCAAGAAGCTCAAACCAGCCTCAATGAGAATGGCGGCAGCAAAGTTTGCCGCACAGATCACGATTACGGGAGCCATGATATTAGGTAGGATATGCCGGGTGATGATGCGCCAGTCGTCGTAACCCAGCGCACGAGCTGCGGTTACATATTGAAACTTTCTCGCCGTAATCACTTGACCTCGTACCACACGAGCGACTTCTACCCACATGGTGAGTCCTACGGCTATAAAAACGGTAAAAAAACCTTTCCCCAAAGCAATGCTAATGGCAATCACCATAAGCAGCGTTGGGATGGACCAGCTCACATTGATGATCCACATGATAACGGCATCGATTCTACCGCCGTAATATCCAGCAAGTGCTCCGAGTAAAACCCCAATCACCAGAGAAATGAATACCGTTACAAATCCTATTGCAATACTGATGCGTGCGCCCACCAGCATACGACTGAGCAGGTCGCGACCGTATTTGTCAGTACCGAGCAAGAAAGTTTTTGAGGTGGTGTAGCTTTCGCGAAAGCGAGACAATTCCACATCCCTTGATACTTCATAATTAATGAGTTGGTAAGGTTGCTCATTGCCATCCACATCATAAGGCTGATAATAAATGCTGCCGTTCTCTTGTTTGAGATTTTTGAAAGGAATCTCTTCAAATTTTGGAGTGCTACCATTGAACCAATCCCATAAAGAGGTTTCCTGTTCATCGTTTAGTGGCAACTGGAGCATATCTACCGTAAAGCCGGGTGGCTGGGAGTGAATGCTTAAATGCATCTGATTGGCATAGCGTGTATCGTCTGGCGCTAGGATGTATGCAAAAAGGGCACAAAAAGCATAGAATACGATCACGCAAAAACTAGTAACGCCCCAAAAATCCTTGCGGAATTTCTGGAGCGCTAGTTTCCATAACGAGCCGTTACTACGAGCCATTAATTCTTGATCGTGTACTTACTTTCCTTGTTGCGCAGGTTGTTCATGCGCAGGTCTTTTAAAATATTGATTGCCTCTGCAAGATAGATATCCTTTTTCAAGCTCTTCATCCAGCGATCTCTCTTTTCTTTGAGAACGCTATCGCGTTGCGTCGCGGCAACATCATTTTTGAGCAATTCAAACTCAAGATTATTTTTATAATCATCAAGTTGCTCGTATTTCTCCGTAGTTTTATCCAGCTCTTTGATTCTGGCGGTGTAAGTGTTCAGATTCAGGGGGATGTCATTGTCATCTCTTTGATCAGCCAGCCATTGAGCATTTTCATCGATAAGCTTAAAATTATCGTTTGCAGCGATACGCTCTCTCGATTTTTCAATGCTTTCTGCAAGATTGATGTAGCCTTGAAACTTTTCATACTCTGCCGCCGGAATCTCATCATAGGGAAGTGGGAATTGCTCATCGCGCTCGCCTACTTCTATATAGCTGTAACGGTTAGGTGCCACGACATCACTCTTTACTCCTTCGAGTTGTGTGCTGCTACCATTTACACGATAGAATTTTTGAGTGGTAAGTTTAATCGCACCCAGATCACCCAGCTCATTGCTGCGTACCCATCTATTAAGGTCTTCAAAATTCTGAACGGTTCCTTTACCGAAGGTCTGCTTGCTTCCCAAAATTACCGCGCGGTCATAATCTTGCAAAGCTGCGGCAAGAATCTCAGATGCTGAGGCGCTGAATTCGTTCACCATGATCACTAGTGGTCCTTCCCAGATCACATCACCATTGTCCATATCTTTAAGAACTTGGGTCTGTCTATTTTTAAGTGCCACTTGCACGACTGGACCTTCTTCGATAAACAGACCAGCCATTTCTACGACCTCACGTAGTGAACCACCGCCGTTGTTTCTCAAGTCCAGAACAAGACCCTGCATCCCTTCTTCTTTTAATCGCTGGATTTCTCTGCGCACATCATTTCCAGAAGCACGGCCGTTAGGGTCTTCCATATCAAAGTAGAACTTGGGAAGATCTATCAGTCCGTATCTCAGTCCATCTTCCATGGTCATGATTGATTTTGCATAGGTATCTTCTAATTCTACCACGTCACGGGTTAATGTAAGTTCTTCAATTTTACCATCTACCTTCTTCAACGTCAGGATCACCTTTGTTCCTTTAGGACCTTTGATCAATTCTACTGCATCAGCAATGCGCATGCCTACGATTGAAGTTGCGATCGTGTCATTTTCTTGTTTTACTTTGAGGATTTTATCGCCCACTTCAATTTCTTGACTCTTCCAGGCGGGTCCACCAGAAATGATTTCTAGAACACTTATGTAATCCATCTTTTTCTGGAGGCGAGCACCGATTCCTTCCAGTTTTCCGCTCATGGAAATATCAAATCGGTCCTTGTTGCGAGGAGGGAAGTAGTTTGTATGCGGGTCAAAGTGTGTTGTAATAGCATTCATGAAAAGTGAGAAGTAATCAATACGCTCTACCTCATCACTCAAGCTGAAATTTTCATCCATACTGCGCTTGACTTCGGCGCGAGCCTCTTTCTCGATTTCCGTCATGGATTTTTGCTCTGAGTCTTCCTTATCTTCCTGTTCATCCACACGGTCGTAAACACTGTTTAGAACAGAAAGTTTCAACATCTTTCTCCAGCGCTCTTTGAGTTCCTTTTTATTGCTGGCATAAGATTGGTTCTCATAATCCACGTTGATCTCCTCATCTATGGTAAAATCAAACGGCTGGTCGATGAGTGATTTGTAGATTCCCTCACTCTCTTTCTGTCTTTTCAAGTAACGCTCATAAACCAGATTGAACAAGTCCACTTTGCTGTCTTGGATCTGATCGTCTATGAGGTATTGATAAGTCTCAAACTCATCGTAGTCGGATTGAAGAAAATAACGTTTCCCTGGATCCATGTCATTTACAAAATTGTCAAAGACGTCTTTTGAAAACTGATCCGTAAGATCCGATGGGTTGTAATGATTACGTTTCAACACATGAGAGATCAGGTTCACGAGCAGTTGCTCTTTTTCTCGATCTCCTGGATCTACAGTATTGGTAAAGCTGCAGCTGGCGGTCGCTATAAGTAGCGTGAAAATGGCCAGCGCAAAATTATTTTTTAGGAACTTCATAATCATCTTCATTTGTATGTCTCTAGATATAAAAACCATGCCATTATAGAACTCCGTAATGTAAGGCCGCTTTTGATCTGGAACGGGCTAATTTACTTAAATTTAACCCAACTATCCCGCATGCCTTGCTTAACGTGTGTTAACGGCAGGAATAGCCTTGGCAAAGGCTATGCTCAGTTTACATTTTGTATTTTGGCATAATGATATTTCGCTTTCGTATTTCGACAAGCTTCATAGGAACTTGATTTGTTTCGCTTTCGCGAAAGCGAGAAAAAAGAAAGCGAGATAATGAAAGGTCACTTTTACAAAAATTTTGAAATAGAATCCCAAATAATCAATGGAAGAAAATAAGAAGCCTTTAATCCTAGTCACTAACGATGACGGTATTACTGCAAAAGGTATACGCACCCTCATAGAAATTGCTTCCCATCTGGGAGATGTGGTGGTCGTGGCTCCAGATAAACCACAAAGTGCCATGGGACACGCCATCACAATCAACAATACACTCTATTTAAAGGAATTCAAGCAGCACGACTACGATCATAAAGAGTATATGATCAGCGGTACGCCGGTGGATAGTGTGAAAATGGCTCGACATGAGATACTGGGTAGAAAACCCGATCTCTGCCTGAGCGGTATCAACCACGGGAGCAATAGCGCCATCAACGTGATCTATAGCGGTACCATGAGTGCGGCAGTTGAGGCGGGCATCGAGGGAATACCGGCAATAGGATTTTCCCTTTGCGACTACAGTCCAGACGCCGACTTCTCACAATCTGCCCATTTCGTAATGCATATCATCGAGCAAGTACTCAAAAACGGAATGGCTCCTGGCGTGGTGCTCAATGTCAATATTCCCAAAGCCAAAAAAGAAGACCTCAAGGGCATCAAGATATGCCGGCAGGCACGAGCGCACTGGGTAGAAGAGTTTGACAAGCGTACTAACCCCTACGGGAAGGACTATTACTGGCTTACGGGTAAGTTTGTCAATAATGATAAAGGCGAGGATACCGATGAATGGGCGCTAGCAAACAACTATATTTCTATTGTACCGACTCAATACGATCTTACGGCACATCATTACATCAGCGAACTAAACACTTGGGATCTTGATAGTTAAAATTTTAAAGGGGTTTGTTCTGGGGCTCATTGCCAATGCTCTGGGGAGTTATCTCTACATATCTATTTTTAGTAAAGAGAGCGTGGAATACACGATTGAGCAAGGAATAGAAAAAGGATTTATAGGAGGTATCATTGCACTAGGGGCTATTTTGAACCTGATCTTGTTCTTTTTCTTTGTCACCAAGAAAGTAGGAAAATATCAAAAAGTCCCTCAATATTATGAAGCTCGTGGTGTTTTACTGGCGACGGTCATTGCCGCGCTTGCCGTTTTATATTTTGAATTTTGACGCATGAAATACTATCTCATAGCCGGCGAGGCTAGCGGAGACCTGCACGGATCGCTACTGATGCAGGAACTCAAAAAGAAAGATGAGAACGCAGAGTTTCGGTTTTGGGGCGGTGATCTCATGAAGGCTCAAGGTGGTGCGCTCGTTAAGCATTATCGCGATCTTGCCTTTATGGGATTTGCTGAAGTGCTGTCAAACCTCCGTACAATCTTCAAAAACATCAAGCAATGTAAGAGAGATATTAAGAGCTTCTCGCCAGATGTAATCATCTACATAGACTATCCTGGATTCAATTTTAGGATCATGCAATGGGCGCGCAAGGAAGGCTATAGGAACCACTATTATATATCGCCTCAAATCTGGGCGTGGAAAGAGGGACGCATCAAATCCATCAAACGCGATATAGATGAGATGTACGTGATCTTACCATTTGAGAAAAAATTCTACGAGGAGAAACATCAGTTTCCAGTACATTTTGTGGGACACCCTTTGATTGACGCCATCGCTCAGCGACCTCAAACAGATCATGAAGCCTTTCTGGAGAAACATAAACTGGACGATCGTCCCTTGATTGCCTTGTTGCCCGGTAGCCGCAAACAAGAGATCCGTAAAATGTTGAGCGTCATGCTCAAGATGGTAGATCGTTTTCCAGATTACCAGTTCATCATCGCTGGTGCGCCTGGTCAGGAAACCGATTTTTATAAACCGTTCTTGCAAAGTCATGATGTAACTCTCGTGATGAACGAGACCTACAAATTACTGAGTTTGAGCCATGCTGCGCTGGTCACCTCGGGAACCGCAACGCTGGAGACGGCCCTGTTTAAAATACCACAGGTTGTTTGCTATAAAGGCAATAGTATTTCTTATCACATCGCAAAACGCATCATCGATCTGGATTACATCTCACTAGTCAATTTGATTATGGATGCACCCGTAGTGAAGGAATTGATTCAGAAAGAGTTTAATGAGAAGAGTCTGGAGAAAGAACTTTCTAACCTCTTGGACTCTACCTACCGCAACCGCATGTTTGCCAGCTATTACGATCTGGAGAAAAAACTTGGTGGAACGGGAGCTAGTAAGGAAACAGCTTCTTTGATATATGAATCTATAAAGTCGTAGAATGTTGAAAATTAGTACGCTTTCGCGAAAGCGGAATCTCAAAACATCCCTTCTTAAAAAGGCAATATTAGGTTTGATCATCATCTTCTCGATGCCTGCACTCACCTCATGCGGAAGCAAAAAATCAAAAGTCGTAACCACTAAAAAAGAGCGTGCAAGACTAGGCGGCAAACGACCAGCCGTGAATTATGATCGAGATGAAAACAACGTCATAAAAGAAGAAACCGAAACAACGTATGAAGTAAACGCCTCCACCACAGCTGACATCGCCATTGAGAAAGCGCGCACTTTTCTCGGGACCAAATGGAAATATGCCGGTAATGATGAGCGAGGTATTGATTGCAGCGGTTTGATCTGTACATCATTTGCGGCTGCGGGTAAAACCGTCCCACGAACTACCTGGACACTCAAAGAATCTTCAAATGAAATAAATATCGATGAAGTTGTGAAAGGCGATCTCCTTTTTTTTGCTACCGGTAGCAATAAAAAAAGACTCAACCACGTGGGTCTGGTCGTGAACGTGACTCCCGCTGAGGTTCAGTTCATACATTCCAGTACCTCAAAAGGTGTGATTATCTCCAGTTTGAACGAGCCTTTTTGGCTGGGTTCTTACTTGAGTGCTGGGAGGTTTGAGGTGGATTGAATCACAATTATAAAAAACCTCTTCTTAATCAGAAGAGGTTGATCTGTTTTTTCGCTTAAACCAGCCTTGGGGATGGATGGCTAGATTGAAGCTGACATAATCACCATTCCATGCATGAAACGACTGGGCATTGTCTGATTCTTGTAGATTTGTCGCTAGAACACGTTTGGTTATTACATTCTCCCCCATGTGTAAATGAAATTTAGTGTCCAGCCTCATCAATAGAGATCCCGCTTTAAAATAAAAGCCAGCACCAAGGTTTATACCTGTGGTAATATTATTGGGGTTCTCTATTTCATTTAGAATGACTACTGGCAAATTGCTCTGTCCTATTGATAGTTCAGGAATTGTATCCTCAGGGGAAACTCCGTAATACATGAACTCAAAACCTGCATTTAATGATAGCGCAAAATCCTTAAATATGAACTTATTATATTCTGCAGTTATGGGAAGTAAATAATTCCAATAAGGTGAATCTGCAGATTCTAAAATTAGGTCATTGTCAAATTCAATATCCTCTTTATCAATTCTTATATCAGTTACCACATTATGATATCTCACATGCGCTCCAACTCTAAAGTTAAACTGACCCGTTTGAAATAAATTATACTCTAGACCTATCGAAGGCGATATTGAACTATCTACTTCATATAAAATGGATTGATTAGGTGTGTTTTGCCAAGATAGATTGGTTAGGCCAACTGAAAAACCTAATCTGCCAAAACTGCTATATATCCTTTCAGAGTCTTTATTTACTTTGGTCATACTGAAAACATCATTTTGACCCTGTGTTAGAATTCCAGCCACCATTAAAATGATGACTGGAATTTGGTTTCTGAAATTAATCAATAACATAATAATTCCAATGTGTGTCTTGATAGTGCGTACTTTTCAGTTCACCACGATTTATACCAATTCTAGCAACGATAATCGTTCCATTTGGAATACGATGAGCTTCTTCTCGACGCTTACGTTTCTTACGAGTTGTTCTTTTATTAATATAAACCATTGAGGGGCAACCTAACTGAGGGTCATGGATGTTTCCATCTAGTCCTGCAGATATGGTAGTTCTCCTGCTTCGCCATTTACCTCTCTTGTATTTATAACTTTTTGTTACGGCTTTATATACTTTCCAATAAGCCCAGGTTCTAATCACGTGTTTTGCCTTAACACTTCTGCGTGAATTATTCGGGTGAACAAATCTTTTTTGTCTATTTTCTTTAAATACACATGAAACAGTATCTTCTGGAGTTACTTGAACGAATAATTCTGTTACAATTTGATCTTTAAGATTGTCTGATTGAGTGCCGCCGAATTCCCTAACCAGGTCCTCGATGGTCATGCCATCATTTGCAGCATCTAAAATATCGCTAGCAAATCTGTGATCTATAGGAATATGGAGAAGACCACCATCAACATATTTATAGATCATGTTACAGATTACAATTTCATGATAGGGATTCCATAAGGTTTGCTCGATACCCTCAATAATTGCTTTATCAGTAGGATCATCATCCCAGCTCCAGCCTGGCTGGTCTGACTGGTCTAGCCAAGCTTCCTCAGCAGCTAGCATTACTTTTCTTAAGGATTGAAAGCTATGAGTAACCTCAAGATCAATCATAGGTTGTTGATCATTGAAACCAGTAGACTCCTCAATATCGTCAAGGTCGTCATCACTCAAATTAGGATATGCATTAACAAAAGCATCTTCATAGGCTTCAACGTCTGCTTCTAATTCTTCTAATACGTTTTCATACTGCTCAAATGAAGCAAAATGGAGCATGTTGTTATCAGATTCTCTGGGCATGCCATTGTCGATGTAAACACCATGTAGTGCAAATTCACAGCCCTTATTTTCTGACGGGCCTTCACTTTTTGCAAAATCGAGGTTTTCTTCTTGTGTATTCTCATTTACCATCTCGTCCTCACAACTAACTAGAGAGAGAGAGAGGGTTAGCATGGCCATTGCAGACCATCGCCACAGGTTTTTGTTTTGTTCATAATTAAGATTTTTAGAATTAGTTGGTTAACCGTTGTAAATCTAATTTTAAAATCTTCACAAAACTTTAAGTAGAGGCTTTTTAACAGTTAATAAAATGTTAATTAATGTCTTTAGTCGATTTTATCGGTGATTGGACGATACATGATCTTAGTCAAGGTGCAATTACCTTGAAAAAAATATTATTAAAAATAATCCAGCCCCTCAGCAATCTGCTTCAATCTCCTCTTATCGGTTAGGTAAATGTTTTTATTCTGAGTAGAAACGAGATCTTCCTTTTTAAACTTGGTCAGAGTGCGGATCAATAATTCTGTAACTGTACCTACGATATCGGCTTTGTCTGCGTGGGAGAGTTGGAGTTGAAGGGAGCAGTTCTGATTGAGTGCTGGGAGGTTGGAGCTTGAGTGATTTTTAAATCAAGAATATAGATTCATTCCCGGTCTTCACGATCCCTTGCCTGATTACTATCGATCTGATCCGCTGACTTTCCATTATGATGATCTCGATCAGTATTCTTGCCTTGATCCTGGTTTGAATTCTCATTGCCTCGAGATTTTTTGATCTCGTCTCTTTCATCGCGGCGTTTTTGAGCCTCCTTAATGTCATGTGCATCTCGCACTTGAACGTGGGTTGGGAAAGGCAGGTCAATCCCAGCCTCATCCATGGCATGCTGGGTTTTTGCAATTACTTCACTAAACGTTTTTACTACGTTCCCACGTTTTGAATCAGTCCACCAGCGCATACGTATGGTCAGCCAGCTATCTGCCTGGTCCCAATTCAATAGATCGATTGGTTTATCTTTTACAATTCCATCGATTCCTTCAAGCGTTTCTCGTAGGATTTTCACAGCCTTATCATAGTCCTGATCGTATCCCAGACCTAGATCGTATTGAGATCTGATGTATTCGTGCGCTGTGATGACTTTTACGGCATTAGTATAGATTTCATTATTGGGGACTACAATATCGATCCCGTCATAAGTAGTAATCACAGTCGCTCTGGTCTCGATACGATCCACTTTACCCTTAAGTCCGTTGACTTCGATTTCATCTCCTATCCTGAAAGGCTGTCTGGTAAGGATCAATATTCCCGCAAGCCAATTCTGTAAAATATCCTGAAACGCAAAACCTATGGCAACGCTGCTCACGCCCAGACCGCCTATCAGATCTGCAAAACTAAGATTTGGTGCCATTATGGTAATACATACCGCAAAGCCAAAAATGATAAGCAGCCATTTAGTAAAACTGCCTAATACTTCACCAAAATTAGAACGATTTCTTTTCTTTAGTTGGTTCTTCACAACCCTTCCCAGCCATCGTGCCACAAAAAATACCACCACCATTAATATGATGGCAAGTAGGAAATTTGGTAGGTTTTTTATAAAGCCATCCAACCAAGAATCCAATTTCTGCCAAAAACTTTGAGTGTTTAAATCAACCTCTCCTCTTACATCGTTGGGATTATTTTGAATAGGATCTTGTATAAGAAATGACATGGACTACAATTTCTTGGCAAATTATTCCTACAAAATTGTGGAAATGCCAAGGAATTATAAAATATCACTTTTTTAACTAAAATATTTACAAGTTTAAAACGCTCAGAATATCTTAATTAGGGTAATTGTTTAAAAAATATTTGAAGCTCAATCAATCCAGCCCCTCAGCAATCTGCTTCAGCTTCCTCTTATCGGTTAGAAAAATGTTTTTACCCTGAGTAGAAACGAGATCTTCCTTTTTGAACTTGGTCAGCGTGCGGATCAATAATTCCGTGGCGGTACCTACAATGTCGGCCATGTCTGCTCGTGTGAGTTGGAGTTTGAGCGAGCCGTCCTCCGAGAGTCCAAAGCTTTCTTCAATATAAAGTAACGTCTCGGCAAGTCGCTGGCGCACGGATTTCTGTGCCATGTTCACGATCACGTCATCGGCAAATTTGAGATCGCTCGCCATTTGCTTGAGGATCGCGTTAGTAAACAAAACGTTATCCATAAGAGGGTCGGTGATAGTTTCCTTAGGTATGAAACAAACTTCCATATCTTCTAGAGCCGTGGCAGAAAGATTGGTTTGTTCTTGAGTGATCACAGATCGCTGTCCCAGCACTTCACCTTTAGAAGCCAGTTTGACAATTTGATCCCTGCCGTTATCGCTTAGTTTGCTGAGTTTGGAAACACCGCTGCGCACGCAAAAAACACCATTTAAACGATCGCCTTCTTGAAAGATATTATCTCCTTTTTTAACGATACGCGTTTCCTTACGATCAGACATGCGCTTGAGCTCCTCTTTTTTGAGGGCCTTGAGCGAGTTCATCTGTCGTATGATGCAATTCTCGCAACGGGATTCGTGATGATCATGATCTGACATGTAACAAATGTAGTGAGGTCAGAGCGTAATATGAAATAAGCTTTTTCCTACTCTCCCAGGTCGGGACGGTCTTCGTAAAAATCGCGAAAGGTCTTATCAGTTTCGTAGTCATCTGTCAAGATCTTATAAACGGCATAAACTAAAAACACCTGTCCAAAAACCGTTAAATAAAATACCCAGCCAAAAGGAAAATCCATCGCCGCAAAAATGGTCACGGTTATGATTAAGAAGGTAGTGATTGCTAGAGCCGTAATTCCGTTGAATTTCATTTTTATTTTGAAAGTACTGCTCAACGATCATATTCTCTCCCAATATTTTACCCAATCGTGTTAAAACCAGTTAAATAGGGAACTGACTTTTGTCATCTTTTAAGCTTTGAACTGTTCACACCTTTGTCCCATAGTTGATCAGATCATGGAAAAAGGACATTGTTTTCATTGTGGGGATGTTTGTGATAAGGAACTTATACAGCATGACGATAAGGATTTTTGCTGCAACGGTTGTAAAACAGTTTATGAGATTCTTCATGCAAGTGATCTGACCTATTACTATGATCTTGAGAACACTCCTGGAACCACACCCTCTAGGTTTGAGGGCAAATTTGACTTTTTAGAAAATGAGAGCATTGTCTCCAGACTGCTGGATTTTGACGAGAACGGCGTGCAGGTGGTTTCTTTTACCGTTCCTTCCATTCATTGTAGCAGCTGTATTTGGGTGCTCGAGAATCTGCATAAGCTCAATGCACAGGTAAAGTCGGCTCAGGTCAATTTTCCCAAAAAATCGGTCAGGATCACCTACTCCAGCGAGCACCTTAACTTGCACCAACTGGTTTTGCTTTTATGCAGGATCGGCTATGAACCTTATGTTTCTCTAGACGACACAACGGGTAAGCGCAAAAAAAGTATCGATCGCAGCCTCATCTATAAATTAGGGGTTGCTGGCTTTGCTTTTGGTAATATCATGTTCCTTTCTTTTCCCGAATACTTTGAGGTGGGCGAGTTTTGGTTGGAACGCTTTAAGCCCGTATTCCGCTGGCTCATGTTTGCCTTTTCATTACCGGTAGTTTTTTACTCGGCTCATGATTACCTCACGAGCGCATATAAAAGTTTAAGAAACAAGATGCTCAACATAGATGTGCCCATCGCGCTGGGGGTGTTGGTACTTTTTGTACGATCTACTCTAGAAATTGCAATGGACTGGGGCACGGGATTTTTTGACAGCCTTGCAGGTCTTATTTTTTTCCTGCTCTTGGGGAGGTTTTTCCAGCAAAAAACTTATGCTTATCTATCTTTTGAAAGAGATTACAAATCCTATTTCCCGGTTGCGGTTACTCGATTAGTGCGACAAGAATCAAATGGAGAAAATGATTCTGATTTATCTCGCTTTCGCGAAAGCGGGAATGTAAAAGAAACCCAAACCCAAGTTCACGACTTAGAGCCCGGCGACCGCATCTTGATACGCAACGGTGAACTGATTCCCGTGGACGGCGTGTTGATCAAGGGTAACGCACTGATCGATTACAGTTTTGTGACCGGTGAGGCCCAGCCCGTCCAGAAATCTTCTGGCGAGGCGGTTTATGCGGGTGGCCGCCAGCAGGCTGGAATTATAGAACTGGAGGTGGTGAAATCGGTAGAGCAGAGCTACCTGACGCAACTCTGGGCAGATGATGTTTTTGCACGCGATAAGTCCACCTTTTACCAAAACATCACCGATAAGGTCAGCAAACATTTTACCATCAGCTTGCTGTCCATCGCGATACTTTCCACACTATTCTGGATATTTTTTCAACCCTCGCTTGCTTTAAACGTTTTTACCGCGGTTCTTATCGTCGCTTGTCCCTGCGCCATTGCTCTAGCAGCGCCATTCACGCTGGGTAACGTGCTACGCATTTTTGGCAGGCATAAGCTCTATCTCAAGAACAGCAGCGTGATCGAGCAACTCGCTGAAGTCGATGCCGTGGTCTTTGATAAAACCGGAACGCTTACCAGTAACGAGAAAAGCGTAATCCACTATGAAGGACTGGAACTGACTGATGCAGAGCGCAGCTTGCTTACCAGCACATTAAGGGCTTCTAACCACCCTTTAGCCAGATCCATTTATGCGCTGCTCAAGGAGAATAACATCCAGACCCTCGACGATTTTGAGGAGGTGGTCGGGCATGGCATGAGTGCCCGTGTAAATTCAGACCACATTAAGATCGGTTCTTTGAACTACGTATCGACCGTGCCCCACGTACAGAGCCAGCAGCAACTCAATCGCACCGCCGTACACGTGAGTACTAATGATACGTATAAAGGTTGCTATGTTTTCTACAATCAATACCGCGAGGGCGTAGATGCGCTTTTTGAAACTTTGGGCGCCGATCAGGAACTGTACGTACTTTCTGGTGATAACGACGGCGAGCGCGAATACCTCAACAAAATTTTACCGGCAAAGACCAAATTCAACTTCAATCAAAAACCCGATGATAAACTTCGCTTTATCAAAAGATTACAGGATGAAGGTAAAAAGGTACTCATGGTGGGCGATGGACTTAACGACGCGGGAGCACTTGCCCAGAGCGATGTAGGAATCGCCATCTCAGAAAATGTGAACGTGTTTTCTCCTGCGTGTGATGGTATTCTCGATGCCACTCGGTTTAGAGATCTAGCCAGTTTTATCTCGCTTTCGCGAAAAGCGAAACAAGTCATTAGATATGCCTTTATCTTCTCACTCTTCTACAACATTATAGGCCTGGGGTTTGCCGTGACCGGTCAGCTCATGCCTGTGGTAGCCGCGATCTTGATGCCCTTGAGCAGCATAAGCATTGTGGTGTTTACAACCATTTACACTTACTTTTTAGGAAAATCGCTTAACCAAAAACTCATACGATCATGAATGAAAAAATTTTAAGACTGGAACAAAAGCTTACACAGATCAGAGAGCAATATTTTCAAAGTAATTGCAAAGATTGCTTTTTACAATTACAGCAATTAAAGCTTGAACATCAACGATTGTCAGCTGAGCTGAAGAAGATGAAGCATCTAGCCGAGCATGAAAATAGAAGTGTTTCTAGAAACTATCTGTTTGCTCAGCGAGAGGCAGTTTTGACAGGGATGTACCTCATGGTGTGACCTGAAAAATTCTCGGTTGTTAAGGGCAAAAAAAATCCCGCAACATGACAAAAGTCATGATCTGCCCTCTTACCCCATTCTAATTTTACACCCATAATTCAACACCATGGAAATCATTTACATGTTACTGGCGATAAGCGTATGCGTAGCCATCGTGTTTTTTGTGGCATTTATCATCACGGTAAAGCGCGGGCAGTACGATGACATCTACACACCATCTGTACGCATGCTGTTTGATGACGAATTGGTGAAGGAAACCACAAAAAATAATCTCAAGGCTAAAGAGCCGCAACCACTAAATGAATAACTAAATCGATATGGAACTAGAGAAGTTTTATTATGACAACAAGATCGTGCGCAAGTTCATTGTCGCGACCATGTTATGGGGAATCGTAGGAATGAGCGTAGGGCTTTTGCTCGCGTTCATGTTTCTGTTTCCCAACCTGACTGACGGCATCTCGTGGCTCAGTTTTGGGCGTTTGAGACCCTTGCACACAAATGCAGTCATCTTTGCCTTTGTGGGTAACGCGATATTTGCGGGAGTCTATTACTCAGCGCAGCGTTTGCTCAAAGCTCGTATGTGGAAGGACTGGCTCAGTAATTTTAATTTCTGGGGTTGGCAGGCAATCATAGTGGGTGCCGCGATCACATTGCCTTTAGGTTATACCACATCTAAAGAGTACGCAGAGTTGGAATGGCCGTTTGACATTGCCATTGCTTTGGTATGGGTAGCCTTTGGAGCCAACTTGATCGGGACGATTCTGCAAAGAAGACAGCGCCACTTATATGTTGCCATCTGGTTCTATTTGGGAACTTTTGTGACCGTGGCGGTGCTGCATATCGTGAATAGTATCGAGTTGCCCATTTCTGCCCTAAAAAGTTATTCGGCTTATGCAGGAGTGCAGGATGCGCTGGTACAATGGTGGTACGGGCATAATGCGGTGGCATTCTTCCTGACCACACCGTTCTTGGGACTCATGTACTATTTTGTCCCTAAGGCGGCAAATAGACCTGTCTATTCCTATAGATTATCCATCGTTCACTTTTGGTCGCTCATATTTATATACATCTGGGCAGGACCGCACCACTTGTTATATACTTCATTGCCTGGATGGGCACAGAGTCTGGGAGTAGCATTTTCTGTGATGCTTATCGCACCGTCTTGGGGTGGTATGATCAATGGACTCTTAACCTTGCGTGGAGCTTGGGATAAAGTAAGGACTGATCCAGTTCTTAAGTTCATGGTTGTCGCGATTACCGGTTATGGTATGGCCACCTTTGAAGGTCCCATGCTGTCGCTTAAAAACGTGAATGCCATTGCGCACTTTAGTGACTGGGTCATTGCTCATGTGCATGTGGGAGCTCTTGCCTGGAACGGCTTTTTGACCTACGGTATGGTGTACTGGCTGGTTCCCGTGCTTTTTAAGACCAGTTTGTGGTCTAAGAAATTGGCCAATGTCCATTTCTGGATCGGTACGCTGGGAATCATCGTGTATGCATTACCCATGTACGTAGCAGGTTTTGTTCAAGCCTCCATGTGGAAACAGTTCAATCCTGATGGTACCCTGGTTTACGGTAACTTCCTGGAAACGGTAAGTGAGATCATGCCCATGTACTGGATGCGTGCGATAGGTGGTAGTATGTACATCGTGGGTGCGTGTATCGGAGTTTATAATGTCGTGATGACCGCTAAAGCTGGTAAAAAAGTAACTGACGAACTCGCCGAGGCGGCTCCGCTTGAAAAAGTGACCCGTAGAAGAACTGCGACTGAAGGTTATCACACATGGCTAGAAAGAAGACCGGTAAAGCTGACCTTGTTTGCTACCGTTGCCATCTTGATCGGTGGTATGGTACAGATCATTCCATCACTTACGGTAGATGACTACGTACCGGTAATCAGTAGTGTAAAACCCTACACGCCTCTTGAGCTGGAAGGACGTGATATCTACATACGTGAAAGCTGTAATGCGTGTCACTCGCAAATGGTAAGACCCTTCCGTAGTGAGGTGGAACGCTATGGAGAGTACAGCAAGGCAGGAGAATTTGTGTACGACCACCCATTTTTATGGGGAAGCAAGCGCACAGGACCAGATTTGCACCGCATAGGACAAAAGTACAGCGACAACTGGCACTTGAACCACTTTTATGATCCACAGAGTACATCATCGGGATCGATCATGCCGTCCTATAAATGGTTGATCAAGAACGAACTGGATAAAACCCAGACCGAGGACAAAATGCAAGCCATGGTATCTCTGGGAGTGCCTTACTCACAAGAAGAGATCGAGCGTGCGCAAGAATGGATGGAAGAGCAGGGCATGCAGATTGAAATGAACCTCTATTCTGATCCTGACTTTGCCAAAACCTATGAAGCAGATAAAAAGTACGCACAGCAAAATGGTGAGGACTTCGTAGAGATGCGCAATCGTGAGGTGGTTGCTTTGATCGCCTACCTCCAGCGCCTAGGGACCGATATCAAGGTTCAGCCCAAAGAAGAAACCGCTTCAATCACTAAAAATCAATAGCCATGCTTAAATACGTAAAAGGCAATTTAGAAAACATAGATAGCGTAGAGATGTACCCCATCATATCGCTGCTCATATTCTTCATCTTTTTTGTAGGTCTCTTTATCTGGGTGATCACGGCAAAAAAGGCACACATTGAAGAAGTCAGCAACATCCCGCTGGCCGCAGATGAGGACCTGTTCAACCACAAAACCACTCAATCATGAAAACTGGACCTATTATAAGAGTAATCGTCATTGCAATTTTGGGATATCTCGTCCTGGAATTGCTGGGAACGACAGGAGATCAATCTGTATTTGTGGAGCAGCCCTGGCTGTGGGCGGTGCTTGGAGTGATCGTGGTCTTCCACATCGCTGCCGAGGCCTGTATCGGCGCTCTGGAGAGAGTTCTTTATCTCACCTTAAAGCCAGAAGCGCGCGCGAGGTATGATGAGGAGTACGCTTTCGCGAAAGCGAACCAATTCAAATGGCTCAAAGAAACCTACAAGAAGCTCGTGGGAGGAAAGCCCATCGAGGAAGAGGGCGAGATCATACTGGACCACAACTACGACGGTATCAAGGAACTCGACAACAATTTACCGCCATGGTGGGTGTATGGATTTTATGTAACCATCGTGTTTGCAGCCATCTACCTCGTGAGATTTGAGGTGTTCAATGACTACACACAAGAGGAAGAATATGAGGCTGCCGTGGCGCAGGCTAAAATCGAGATCGAGGAATACAAGAAAACCGCAAAAGACCTGGTCGATGTGAATACCGTCCAATTGCTGACCGAAGTGAGCGATTTGAACGCCGGTAAGAGCATCTTTGAAGGCAACTGTGCCGCGTGTCACAAAGTGACCGGCGCAGGAGGGATAGGTCCCAACCTGACTGATGACCATTGGATTCTAGGAGGCGGGATCAAGAACGTTTTCAACACCATATCTGAAGGTGGTCGTGACGGTAAGGGAATGGTCGCCTGGAAATCTGACCTCAAACCATCAGAAATGGCGCAGGTGGCAAGCTATGTCTTGAGCTTGCATGGGAGCAATCCGCCAGAGGCAAAGGAGCCAGAGGGAGAAATATGGCTAGATCCAGAGGCGCCTGTGGAAGAGGTACAAGTTGAGGTGATCGATAGTACCAAAATCCAGGTGATCATGGAAGATGAGCCTGTTACCGGAGATATTATAGAAGATTAAACCAGAAGTCATGATGACCGAACTCGCACATAAACTAAAGGATAGCAAGGAGCCCTTGTTCACAAAAATCCATGAGCAGGACGGTACCACGATCACGGCAGTAGGATTAAAAAGAGGTTTGTTGCTCAAGAAAAGCGACTTTCCTAATCCCAAACGTTTGCTGGTGATCAAGGGTGAGATCGATTTCAATACATCGCAAGAAAGTCGCAGGTATGCCTGTTATGAGAGCTATGACATCCCAGAAACCACAGACTACAGTCTAGAGGCCTGGGACGACGCCATCTTTCTCTTGTTCAATGAGTCAACCACTATTTAAACACTTAATTTAAGGATTGAAATTCTTAATTCATCATTCAAAATTCTGAATTCTAGACAATGGCCGAGCAGGGTAGGGAAAACTTTAGGGACACGATAGGCACTCTTAATGAAGAGGGCAAGCGCGCGTGGGTCTATCCCAAAAAGCCTGACGGGAAATGGTATGAGTACCGCAAGTACGTGAGCTACGTTTTGCTGGCCTTTTTGTTCAGCGCGCCTTTTATCAAAGTGAACGGCAATCAGTTTTTGATGTTCAATGTGCTGGAAAGGCGGTTCAACATTTTTGGTTTTCCATTCTGGCCGCAGGATTTTCACCTGTTTGTGATCTCGATGATCATAGGAGTGGTCTTTGTGATCTTGTTCACCGTTGCTTTTGGACGGTTGTTTTGTGGCTGGGTGTGTCCGCAGACCATTTTTATGGAGATGGTCTTCAGGCGCATCGAGTACTGGATCGACGGCGATCGAGGAAAGCAGATCAGACTGGATAAGGCACCCTGGAATGCGGACAAGATCAAGAAAAGAGCCCTGAAATGGACGGTGTTTTTTGTGATCTCGTTTTTGATCGCCAATGTGTTCTTGGCTTACTTGATCGGTAGCGATCAGTTGATCAGATACATCATCGACGGTCCTTTAAAGCATGTAAGCACGCTGGTCTCCCTGCTCATTTTTACCGCGGTATTTTACTTTGTTTTTGCTTGGTTTCGAGAACAGGTATGCATTATCGCCTGTCCTTATGGGAGACTGCAGGGTGTGCTACTGGACAATAAATCCATCGTGGTTGCTTATGACCACAAAAGAGGTGAAAAAGAAGCCGGAAGGGCTAAATTTAAAAATAATGAAGACCGTCCGGCGACGGGAAAAGGAGACTGCATTGATTGTTTTGCTTGTGTCCACGTTTGTCCTACGGGAATCGATATACGTAATGGAACTCAGCTGGAATGTGTGAACTGTACTGCTTGTATCGATGCCTGTGACAGCATGATGGAGGCAGTTGATCTCCCCAAAGGCTTGATACGCTATGCCAGCGAAGCTAACATAGAGGAAAAGAAAAAATTTGAGTTCACGCCACGTCTCAAAGGATACACGGTGGTTTTGGGAATTCTGATCACCGTGCTGATAGGTATGCTGTTCTTGCGCAACGATGTGGAAGCGCGTATTCTTAGATTACCAGGAACCCTTTACGAGCGCAAGGCAGACAACATAATCAGCAATGTGTACACCTATAAATTGATCAATAAGACCCTGGATGAAATCGAGGACGTCACTTTTAATCTTAAGTCCCACAAGGGAACGATAAAGGTGGTTTCCCACGATAGTTTCAGCGTGCCGGAGCAAGGCCTGGCAGAGGGAACACTTTTCATTGAAATCAACGCTAGTGCGCTTACAGGTGATAAAGACCGACTTGAGATCGAGGTGCTGAGTGACGGTGAAGTTATTGAGACAACAACCACGGCGTTCTTAGGACCTAGGAGTTATAAATAATATCGCTTTCGCGAAAGCGAGATGATTACAGAAATTATGAAAAGTAAAGTCAAAAGAAAATGCTGTGGAGATTGCCGCAAGGGTAAGGTAGCAGCAAACCATGCTTGCCAAATTAAAATGGACCTCGAGCAGTTCAAAAATGAGGCTCTGAATGTAGAGCAAAAAGAAATTTAAAGTCAAGAATTATGAAAATCAATTGGGGATGGGGTCTGGCGATAGGAATGGTGGCATTTATTGCGTTCATCATGTATTTCGTGATCTCGATGACTACGAGTAAAGAATTTGACCACGATCTGGTAACGGAAGATTATTACGCAAAGGAAATGGTGTACCAGCAAGAAATTGATGCCGAGACTAACGTGCGGGATCTGGATCAAGCCATGGTAAGCCAAAAGACAGAACAGGGCTGGATCATCGTTTTCCCAGAGTCGCTGGAATTTGAGAAGATAAAAGGCACCGCATATTTCTACCGCCCATCAAACGAAAAATTGGATTTTGAAATACCACTAGAGCTGGAGAATGACACGCTGCTCATACCCGCTGATCAATGGATCGAGGGGAGATGGAACATAACCGTAGATTGGGATTATGAGGGTAAACCTTATTTATACAAACAAACCATAACTTATTAAAATGATCTGGTCGGCACTTCTTTTTGGGTTATTAGGGAGCCTGCATTGTGTAGGAATGTGCGGGCCTATTGCGTTTTTGTTACCTCTGGATCGTAAGAGTAAAACAAAACGCTTTTTTCAACTTGCAGGCTATCACAGCGGGCGTTTGTTGACCTATTCCACATTGGGAGCATTAATCGGACTTGCAGGTCGTAGTTTCAATCTTTTTGGGATACAGCAACAGCTGTCCATAATTATAGGAGCGGCGATGATCCTGATGATCCTGATCCCTGCCAAAACTTTGAACCGCTATAATTTTTCCAAGCCCATCTATGCGTGGGTAGGTAAGATCAAGAGCAGCATGGGAGCGGAGCTTAAAAAGAAAGATCCCTTCACATTTTTCACGATCGGCGTTTTGAATGGGTTTCTTCCCTGCGGACTGGTTTACATGGCGATTTTTGGAGCATTGGCAAGTGGTGGTGCCGGTTACGGAGCAGCTTATATGGCACTTTTCGGTTTAGGAACCGTACCGCTGATGACCACGGCTGCCTATCTGGGCAACTTTTTAAAGAGTAGCGTGAGACGGAAAATATTAAAAGTGATACCGGTATTTGTGGTGATCGTGGGGCTGCTGTTTGTCCTGAGAGGCTTGGGGCTCGGAATTAAATACATCTCGCCATCAGAAAAAGTTTCTGTGGAACAGGTAACCTCAAATTATGATTGCCACTAAAATGAAACTTATGGCAGTAAATACAGTTAGTAATTGCTTAAGCTTCCTCGCTTTCAAATGTGTCGATCTCATTGTTATCAGCTATATGTTGATTACCAAGAACACACAAAAAATTAAAAATTGAATATATGAGTGCAATGATCTTACCTCTTGTCAACTGGTCGTACGGAGTAATCATCCTAGGTGTTTTTATTCTTGTTTGTCTCATACTTGTAGGAGTGATCTACAGTCTGGTGAACTCAAAAGCTACAGATGAAGGAGCTGAAAATAGGGACGCCAGTAATAACCAAACTAAAAACTTGACCACATGAAATACCTGCCTCTAATTCAAAACCTCAATCGTTGGGAGGATGTTGCATTGACCTACGGAATTTACGGCCTTGTAGTGCTGGTCATTGCCATTTACCTTATTGTGAAAATTAGAAAAGGTCGCAAGAACAAAAAACGCAATAAGGAATTGAGAAAATAAAGGACACCATGAAAGCATCAATAGCCATTCAAAACTTGAAATGTGGTGGTTGTAGCACAACCATTACCAATAAATTGAGCGCGGTCTCGGGAGTAGAAAACGTGAAAATAGGTGTTGACCACTCCACAGTCAACATCGAATATCGCGATGAACATCTAATGAACGTGGTTCGCGATTTGCTTATAGATCTCGGTTATCCACCCGAAGGTCTAGACAATAAGTTCAGGAATAAGGCGCAATCATTCATCAGTTGCGTGAGAGGGCGATTTGCAAGTTAATAAATAAAAAAGGGAGCTTTACCGGCTCTCTTTTTAATAGATTCGATTGTAGTTTGAACATCAAACCGTCATAGAAAACAATTTCGTTTCCGGCTTTTTGCGCTGAAGCCTCAAGTCAAACGGCATGCAAATATTTCGCACAAATGGTTTTCCTTTTTCGGTCACTTTGATGCCATCGTGATGCAATTCAACCAGTCCATCATTTTCCATTTCCTTGAGTTGGATCAAGACATCTGGAATTTCTGGGAAATGATCTTCTTTGTTGATCCATTGAGTTTCAAATCGGCACATAAGATTGAGGATGTGCCGGCGAATCGTCAGATCTTCCTGACCCAGAATATGACCGCGCAATAAGGGCAGTTCATCATTTCTTAACGCGGCGTAGTACTCCTTCAAAGTTTTTACGTTCTGAGCAAAACCATACCAACTATCACCTATGGCAGAAACGCCTAGACCCAGCATGATATCGGTTTTGGACGAGGTGTAGCCCATGAAGTTGCGGTGCAGTTTTCCAGTTTGCATGGAGATGGTGAGTTCATCAGAGGGTAGCGCGAAGTGGTCCATGCCTATTTCCAAGTAGCCAGCCTTAAGCAATAATTTTTTACCGATCTCATACTGCTTGCGCTTAACCGCTGCGGTGGGAAGGTCTTTTTCATCATAACCGCGCTGACCATTGCCCTTAATCCACGGCACGTGGGCGTAACTGTAAAATGCGATACGATCGGGACGCAACCGTATCGTCTGGTCAATGGTGTGTATCACATGATCGAGATTCTGAAAGGGCAGTCCATAGATTACATCATGCCCCACCGATTCATAACCGGCCTCGCGTGCCATCTGCGTAGCTTCCTGCACGTGCTCAAAGGGTTGGATGCGGTTAATGGCCTTCTGCACCGTCTCATTATAATCCTGCACACCATAACAGACCCGATTAAAACCGAATGATTTCAATACCTCGAGATGTTCTCGACTTGTGCTGTTGGGATGCCCTTCAAAACTAAATGCTGTTGGTGAAGCAGTTTTCGCTTGAGCGAAAACACCCTCCATCAACATCTCCAAATTTTCAGGAGAAAAGAATGTAGGGGTACCACCTCCCAGGTGGATTTGTTTTATGGTGGGTTGAAAGCCTAATTGATCGATGTACAGCTTGAATTCCTTAAGCACGGCCTTGATATAAGGAATCTCAAGCGTGTGGTTTTTTGTAATGCGCTTTGTACAACCACAAAAAGTGCACATGCTCTCACAGAACGGGAGGTGTATGTAAAGACTGATCTCTTGAGAAGTCGCTATAGCAGAATGATTGTTGAGACTATCGATCCAGCCTTGGTTTGAGAATGAACTGTTGTCCCAATAGGGTACGGTGGGATAACTTGTATATCTAGGCCCTGCGACGTTGTATTTGGACACCAGTTGGGGATCGTATGCAGTCATCATCTGAATTTTGTGATGATGCAAAGCTATTGAGAGGTGCCTGTGACTGTTTATGACTTTTGTCAGTTTTAATCGATTGTAATTACCGAAAGCCTTTCCCCAACCCTAAAGGGAGGGCTTTCTTCATCGAGATGATTTTACCTCCGCACCCTTTGGGATTGGGGAACGGAGGTTGTTTCTCGAAAGCCTTTCCCCAACCCTAAAGGGAGGGCTTTCTTCATCGAGATGATTTTACCTCCGCACCCTTTAGGGCAGGGGAACGGAGGTTGCGCTGTTTTTTTTGTATACTAAGTTTATTCATAATTTTAGAAAACCTATTTCAAACTCATCAAGAATGAAAGAAGACATTGACTATTTGAAAATAGAAGGGATGTTTGCAGGGGCCTCTGTGGATACTAGGAATTTTGCGCGCAGGCTCAGAGCAAACATGACTCCTGCAGAGAATAAATTATGGGAATATCTGAAAACAAAACCTGATGGGAAAAAATTCAGGAGACAACATCCTTTCAGTCATTATGTACTGGACTTTTATTGTCATGGCTCTCGCTTAGGTATTGAGATTGACGAAGGTTATCATGATAGGGATCAGCAACTCAAGAAAGATGAAGTAAGAACTGAAAACATCTCAAAATACAAAGTCAAGATTATCAGATTTACCAATGATCAAGTGATTAACAGCTTTGATGCAGTAATACGTGAGATCGAGGCTTGTACTTGATCTTTAGGTTTTTAAGGTAAATAAATTTATAGATTGGCCTAAATATGTAGTATTTCGCACCCTTTAGGGTAGGGGAACGGAGGTTTGACATTTCCAGGGCAGGGGGAACTGAGGTTCTCCTTTTTTAGGGTTGGGGAAGGAAGGTCAAACACTAAACAGTTTCTCCCAAACCACTTTCTTCTTCTTAAAATAATAACTCCCCACAAATCCCACCGCACCTGTAGATAACCCAACGAGCGCATAAAAGATCCCATAGGAATTCTGAATGTTGAGGATTGCGGGAAGACGCGTGAAGACCTCGGCGGCAAAAGCGCAGTATAAACCTATCACAGACCAGTACATCCATGACAAGTGCTGGACAATGTAGTTTGCAGATCTTTTTAGATATAAAGGAAGTATCCCCAGCAATAGAGTTACCGTGCTGATCACCGCAAAAAAATGCAAAACGCCGAAACTACCATGTACCTTATAGATCACAAAAGCGGTGCTACACACGACTAGCATACATATAGCATACACGTAACCCAAAATTTTATGGGATTTATTTCCTTTAGTTTTGGCAAGGACTAAGCTTCCGGTAATAAGTGCTATTATGGCGGCGATGGTGTGGAACCACCCTATGAAATCCTGTGGCATGATAGATTTTTGACGTGAAAATGTACTTACTGGTACTATGTTCAAAGATCAAATGACTCAGTCGTCAAAAAACAGTACTCAACTGAAAGTTATACCACTACTAGGTAAGTCGTTAGGTACTCTGCCGAAAGCAACCCTAGTTCTGGTAATCAAGAATGCTTTCCAAGCTAAACAACTTAACTTTGCGACAAAATTCAACTATGATTCCGTCCTGGTTCTGGAAATTGTTGATCGCCATGTGCGTGATTTGCCTGGGGATAATTGGTTACAAAATTGCGATGGGCGAGCGTAATAGAGCCTTTATCTGGTATTCATTTTTGTTCTTGATGGCGATATGGTTTGCGATCCGACAGGACAAGGCTTTAAAAAAGTAATTGACTACCTTGCTGGATAAGATGGCCATTTTCAAACGAGACCCCTGGATTCTGGATGTTTATCGCACCTACAGCGGCAAACATCACCTTTATATAAGGGGTCGGGCGCTTGAGGACCAGCCGCTCAAACATTTTGAACAACAGACCTTTTACCAGACCCTGCGCAACACCTGGCGCACCTTTGCAACTGATGAGATACGCTACGCGCTGGTCGTTCTCACACTCTCAGATGGGAAGAAATACGAGACTAAGGCAGACCATGAAGGTTACTTTCTTTTTGACGTACCTGTGGATCTAGACTTGGTTAAACAGACTGACGATGAGGGTTATCTATCATTTTATATGGGATTTGATGAAGATAATTACGCTTTCGCGAAAGCGAAACAACAAAAACGCATTTCCACAAATAAATTCCCTGGAGAATCCCTCATACCTCCCGATACCGCCGAGTATGGCGTGATAAGCGATATAGACGACACGATCATGCATACGGGAGTGACCAGCTTTTTGAAATTGCGCGTGGCTTTCAATACTTTTTTCAAGAATTACGACAGGCGACTGCCCTTGAAAGGAGCAGCGAGTTTTTACCAGTTGTTGCACCGTGGCACGTCTGGGACCGCTCAAAATCCCATGTTTTATTTGAGCAACAGCCCTTGGAACTTGTATAAATACCTGGAGAAATTTCTGGATTTCCATGGGTTTCCCAAAGGACCGATCTTGTTGAGAGATTTCCCGACGCCATGGGATCGTACTCCAAAGTTGAAAAAACCTCACAAGGCAAAACAGTTGCTCAACATCATCAAGCATTATCCAGAGATGAAGTTTATCCTGATAGGTGACAGCGGCGAGCACGACGCCGATTATTATATGGACGTCGCCCAGCAGTATCCCGATCGCATCATGGCGATCTACCTGAGATCTGTAAAACACGAGAAAAAAATGTTGCGCATCAAATCCCTCGCCGATGGTTTTACCATTTGCCCGATGCTTCTCGTGGAAGATTCAAAGACTGCCGTGGAGCATGCGAGGGAGAATGGGTGGATTGTGTAGGTTTAAATATTGAATATTGAATATTGAATATGGAAGTATGAAATAGAAAGTTCAAAGTTCAAGAAATCAAAAAGTAAATTTAATCTCTATCAGAGAAAAGCCTCCTCGAGGGCTTTGGGGTTTTAGATGTTAAAATTTCAATCCCGATAGCTATCGGGACCAGGCTCCAAGTTAAATGAAGAAATATCGCTTGTTGATAGTGAAGAGTTTTTTGAAAAAAATCCTATTGCCTTTGAGATTAGCACCAGAAAACTTGATTTCTTAACTCTTAATTCTCAACTCACAATATCCCACGTTGTTTCTCGTAAAACGCATCCGCTTGTTGCTGCATGAGTTCGCGCGCGATTTTTCTTTTGTAATTGTATAATTCCTGTTCCTCGGCAATGTCTGCATAGACCCGATTGTTTACGTCACGATCCGTAGCCAATAATATCTCACGCTGCGTTTTTTGCTGGGCGACCCAAGTGCGCACACGGCCTTCTCTTTCGACGAGTTTTAGATCATATTCTCCAGCTGGTGCGATAAGTTTTGCAAGAATAGGAGCCGTCTCAATGGCCAGAAACAGTAAGAAAATGAAAAACGAGGTGAAAAATGGCAACTTGTTGAGCACCGTGATGCGCGCCATAAGTCCGTCGAAGTTGTCGATGATGGGCTGACTACTTGCGATTTGCTGATCTTGGTCGATTTTGGACTGGGCGATCTGAGCTTCAAGAGCAGCAATCTTCTCGGCGTTTGTAGCTTTCAAGGCTTGAAGTTCTGCTAATGCCGCATCGTGTTTCTCCCGCTTTTCTTGATACACGGGTCCTTTGCCCAGTTTTTTGGTGCCTGCCGTGCCTTCAGCCTCTGCGATGTAGGTAGTGTAGAGTGCGTTGACTTCGGCCTCCTTGATTGCTATTTCTTCTTTAAGTTGTTGTATCGCTTTCGCGAAAGCGGACTGATCTTTAACATAAAGCGCTGCCACTTGCTCCTGATTGTTGAGCGTCATGGCGTTTTTCTCCTCGAGCAACACTTGGTCGATTTCTTTTTCAAAAATTTTGAGTTCCAAAGGTTTTGAGATGACCACGGCAATGATGATAGCCAGCAACAGCCTGGGAACAGCCTGAAGGATCTCACGCCAGCGACTGCCGCTTTTCTTAAGCGTACTCACAATATACCGATCCAGATTGAAGATTAAAAGTCCCCAAACAAGCCCAAAAGCCACCGCCGTCCAGATGTTATCAAACACGGTGTACAGCGCATAACCCGCAGCAATGAATGCCATAAGCGCGGTAAAGAAAACGGTGGCGCCTATACCGGCGTGCTTGTGGCGCTCGCTGGCACCGCACTCCTTGAGTAGGGAGGCATCTGCACCGCTGCACATGATAAAAAAGGACTGCATAACGTGAATTTTAAGGTTAACGCGGGATTATGTATTATGTTATGCAAGGTAGTGAAATAAATATTCACTTTTTTTCTTTTAGGCAACCGGCATATCGAATAATTTAAATCAATTATTTTCCTGTAGATCCTGCCGCATCAAAGATCACATACTCTTTCTGGTTAGCGCGATCTTCAATTCCAGCAACGAGTTTACCATACATGGGCTGTAATTCTTCCATAGTGTGAGGAAGATCTTTAGCAGCAAATAAAGCAGGTTTTCCATCTTCACTCTTTCCGACCTTAAAACCAAGTGTGGGCTCGTCAGATGCTTCTAGCATGATAGTAGCGGGAAGTGTTTCCAGCCCATCCAAGAAATAAGCTGCCTCATTCCCGTATCTCAATTTCATCGCTCTGAGGATAGTTGCGGCAACAGGATTTTTTTGCATTTGATCAGCATAATCTCGCGTAACTTTGACAACAGGGACTTTTTGATTTGTGTTGAAATCTTGAAGGTAAGTGATGGTATCTGGATACTTTTTGGTTTCCGAGATCGTCTTGTCATTATCTTGAAAGAAATACTTCCCAGTTTTCCAGTCTTCCTTATCACGGGCTCGCAAACCATAGAAGTAATAATTATTGATTCCGTTTTCTTTTCTCACTCGTAACGAATCGGAAAAGTAATTAGCCATTAGGCGATACTGTGCTGGGGTAAGTTCTTTACCATTGTTATAGATCTTAGAACCATTTTTGAGTGCTCGGTCTATATCAAGATTGGCCATGTTATTTTTTGTGGGTACTACTAGTCTCTCACGAATGTCCCAACCTTTCTCGTACCAATCGATTTCCTCGCCATTCTGGTCAAAAACCTTGATGCCAGATTCTGTATTTGTGTATCGATAAGTCTTATTATTTATGAATACCATTCCACTAGGACTATCATTATTGATATAAATGATTTTATTTTTTCTGTTCTCGCTAGAGGTAAATTCAATTTTATCCAATAGTTCAATATAAAGAACACCGTCTTGAAAGTATTTACGTATATTCAATCGGTCAGGATCCAAATTGTTCAATTCACCAAAACTTACTGGCATTGCATCATAGATTTTAAATGACGGCTTGCCGTCTGCTGAATTCATGTCTAGTAAAACCCGCTTAATCACTAGTTTTCCAGTAGTTATAGCATTCTTAGATTCCTTCTCATTTTTCTTTAGGCTGTCAAATTCTTTTTTCACATCCCATTGCAAGGATGCCTCCAAGTGATTAAGCTCTTGGTCGATTTCCTTTCCGTCTATAGTAAATAGCTTTACCGAATAATCATCGAGAATTTCATATTTGTATTTGACATCATTGTAGATAGTTGTTCCATTTCTTTTATATGGATTTACTTGATAGACATATACCAAGTCTTCAGATAATACTGGAGATGCTTCTATGGAGTGATCAACAATCACAGCCTCCTCCTTTTCCTGGCCACAAGAGTAGACGAGTGCCGTAACAATTGGAATTAATATCAAAGTTCTAAGTATCCCTGAGTATGTTTGAGTGTTGGTTTTCATAATTGTGAATCTTTTTTTAATGATTGGAAAATTGTAGGTGTGAATTAGTGCACTTGCTTTGGATTGATCGAGATAGGTAAGCAGGCTCTGCTGATAAGCTTTTAGGTCAAAGCCATTTTTTAATACCGTTTGATCTGCTAAGAACTCATGATTGAGCTTTATGGAATATTTGTAGAGATAGAGTAGAGGATGGAACCAAAACACAATTAGAAACGTCTCAATAAATAATATGTCCCAACTGTGTCGCTGATCAATGTGCGCCTTCTCATGATTCAAAATATGCTCTGGCACCTCAACTCCCTCAGGAATATAAATTCTATTTAGAAAGGAGCAGGGAACCTCTAGCTCTTTTTTACGCACTATTGTAAGTGAATTCCAGTTACTTATCGTGTCGTTATTAGATACTTTCAAACTCATTAAATTTCTGAGAAATCTATAAGTCATCAAAGTAACTCCCACGCCATAAAGACACCAGACCACATAGATCCACTCAAAGTGCGATTCATTTAAGGTTTCAATACTTGATGCATTCATCAGGTCTTGAGTGTTCTGTGGGGTTGAAGAAGTGAATGGCTCTAAAGGAAGATTGGTAATCTCAACCTGAGTGACGCGTATAACAATCAAAGGAATAATCGCCGATACAACTAAACTTCCCAAAAGATAAAACCTCTTAAAATGATGCCAGCTGATGTTCTCTAAAGCGAGTTTGTAAAACAGCCAAAGGGTAACTAAAACGATCGAAAACTTGATGAGATATTCCATATCATTCTTTTTCTATCTGTTCATCAATAATTTTGCGCAACTCTTTTAACTCGTCCTGACTGAGCTGTGTTTCTTTGGTAAAAAAAGACGCAAATTGACTGGCACTATCATTAAAAAAATTCTTTATAAGCCCATTGACCTGCTTTGAGAAATAATTGTTCTTGTCAATTAGCGGATAGTATTCTCTGCTCCTATAGGTCTTATAAGCGATGAACCCTTTGTCCGTCATGCGTTTGAGCAAGGTGGCAATAGTAGTATTAGCGGGTTTGGGATCGGGATAGCACTCGAGTAGGTCTTTCATGAACGCACGCTTCTGTTTCCAGAGGTGATTCATCAGTTCTTCTTCAGTTTTGGATAACTTCATTTCTACAGATATAGAATCATGTCTACAAATGTAGAATGAAATTTAAATTCTACAAGTGTAGAGTAAACTTTTTTTTACTTTTAAGCAGCAAGGCTTAGATAGTAAAGATCTTAAGGCGTTGGTTTTTCTATATCATTATCGATTGTAAGGAGTCTCATTAATCCAGCGAAATCCTCTAGAAATGAGCGGGAACTTTTTGAGGTCTAGTCGCTGCATCTCAAACTTTAGGCTGTCTTGCCCGATTTTTCCTTTGAGTCTATAAGTTATGCTATCTAGTTTTTGGATGGCAAAATTCGGCGGTATGGAATCCGAATCTTTATGGTAGATGGTAGCTTTTTGAATATTCTCATCTATAATTAGATGGTAGGCGCTCACGCTGTCTCTAAATTTGATATTGGCCTTATTTTTCTGTTCTATAATAGCATATCGCCATACGTGGCTAGAGCTTACGTCATCATTGTCACCTTCCTTTTCAAAATCAGATATTTCATAAATACCATAAAAACGATCTTTTTGCTGCTGACGGTTGATTTTGGGTCTTAAGATGAAAAAGCCCACAAATGTGATGAAGAATAGAAACAAAGCTGTAAATATCGCTTTGATTTTACCGATGTTGTGAAAGACAGCAGTGTGTTGAAGAGCGTGATACTTAACTTCGGGAAGTACTTTTTTTGATCCAAAAAAGACTCGCGATAAGGGATTCCAGTCATCGTTTAATAAAACAAGACTCATTAACACCAGGTGTAATGAAAAAATCTTGACGGGAATGTCAAAACACAGGTTCATGACCGCGACGTGTCCCATCACACCCAGAGTGAGCAGAGCGCCTAGTGCTTTGGTCCTTCTGAAGATAAGAAAGAGTCCTGCAAGAACTTCAAGCAATCCAGTAAAAATCGTGTAAACTGGGTTGAATCCCATAAAAGTCCACGCCAGTCCCATGGGAGACATCTCGCCTACATGTTGAACCAGTAAGGTAAGACTAGGAGTTTGAAACTGAATTAAAAATACTTTAGCAAAGCCGTAAACCAACATTACCGCCGCGACAAATAATCGCAACAGGCTCATGAACCAAAATTTTAATTTTCTATGAGAACTTCTCTTGCGACCTATTAAACTCCAGGTAATTGCACCTGTAACTGCAAGTATGGCTTGGAGGAACACCGCAAGGTAATCCATTGTGCGATCCCCACTACCACTAGAAACTCTACTCAAGTTTTCAGATAGACCGAATATCGATTCTCCCATCCACACTAGCAACGGGTCGATCAACCATCTTAAAAGCAGAAAGATTATAAAAAGGGATATAAATAAAAACAAAAACCTAAAGACGAGTTTTGATAGGAAATTCCATTCATCAGCTTGTTCAGATTTTATTTTTTGCATGGTAGTCCCTTAATTTTCAAATACGACCAGAAAGTTAATGAAATGTTACTTTAAAATTTCTCGCTTTCGCGAAAGCGAAACATCTAAAATAGCTCATTGAAGAAATTCAAGTTATCTATCTTATGTTTAGGCAGGTCACCGAAATCTATATAAATTAAGAGAAAATATCCACAATGTTAATTCAATACAACCGCCTCAGTATTTTTGTTATCACCTTTTTTTTTGCGTTTCTTGTAGCAAGTTGTAGCTCTGATGATTCGGTTTCAGAGCCTCAACCATTTGGTCCTGATCGTGCTACTATTAAAATAGGTGACCAGAGATTTGAAATGCATGATTTTGAGGATCTAAATATCATCGGTGGAAACACTAATTGCGGTAAGCTACACTTCAGCTTAAATGCTTTTAATGATGATTTTACCTATCGATTGAGCCTTTCATTTCTTGAATCTGGAGAATTACAAGATGTTTTTGTCAGAGATTACAATAATGTGATACGAGGAGGGAGGCCCAATTATTTGTCTCCTCTGTACCAACCAGAAGTAGGAATCCAAGTAGAGCGCTTTGAGTACGATGCCGAAAATGAAGAGCTGGACCTTAAAATATCTGGAAGAGTTATTCTTGAAAATACTTCAGGATATGGACAGAGTTTAGATTTTGAAGTTGACACCCAGCTGTTTGCTGTTCAGGATATTTCTTGTAGTTTCATAAAATCAAGAGACATACAGTTCAATTCCCCTGGCTTTGATTTCAATACTATCAAATCCTCGAGCAGATTTCTAACCGGTAGTCTTTCTAGAACTAACAAGTTCCATTCTAATCACGGTTACCGCCTTACCATTTATACAGAAAATAATCCATGGGTAATGAATGAGGGTAGCTATTCTTTTGACCCCAATTCATCTACAAACAGAATGGTTTTAGAGAAATATGTTGGGGAAATATGAGCAACCCAAGCACCTATTGAAGATGAAAACGAATGGCTTACGATCCCTACTACCGGTGAATTTGTTATCGATTCAAAAGATACGGTTGAAGGCCAAAATATCGTTTATGGTCACTTGAATTTTGAAACTCTAAGCAATAATGAGCTTGAAGTTATTGTCCAAGATATGGAGTTCCTGCTTCCTGATTTTTAAATATCAGCCTCGATAAGGGGATTCGATTTGAATCGTGATTTGCATAACTCCGTTTTTGCGACAGCGATAGAAGCGGCATCCTTTTGCTCAAAAATTTTAAACCGATGCTTTCCCTTTGTGCAGACATTTATCCCAAAAGTGAGAGTACCATGAATGTCGCCCATTTTTGAGAAAAAAGATATAGCGTATAGCGCGGTACCGACCATAGGAGGTAGTCGCCCAAATAAAGTTAAGCTTAAGTATAAATGTAAGCTGAAACTAGATCCGGAGAATTACTATCCTAAAGTATAACGTAAACGCCAGCTAATAACAAAGATGTTTTGCCTAACTCACCCACGCACTCATCAACTCACCGACTCATTTCAGCAAAATGCTTATAAAAATGCGGAATGGTCTCAATCCCTTTGAGGTAGTTCCAGATACCAAAATGCTCGTTAGGAGAGTGGATGGCATCGCTGTCGAGACCAAAGCCCATGAGAATGGATTTAGAATTCAATTCCTTCTCAAATAACGCCACGATAGGTATGGATCCACCGCTGCGCTGAGGGATAGGCGTCTTGCCAAAAGTATCTTCATAAGCTTTGCTCGCCGCTTGATAACCTACAAAATCAATAGGGGTCACGTAAGCCGTACCGCCGTGGTGGGGTTTTACTTTTACCGTTACACTTTCTGGAGCGAGACTCTCAAAATGCTGTTTGAATAGTTGAGTAATCTCTTTCCAATCTTGATCTGGCACGAGGCGCATAGAGATTTTTGCGAAGGCTTTACTCGGGATCACGGTTTTGGCACCTTCACCCGTGTATCCACCCCATATTCCATTGACATCTAGGGTAGGCCGTATGCTGTTGCGCTCGTTTGTGGTGTAGCCTTTCTCTCCTTGCTCTTTTTTGATGTCGAGCGCCTTGTTGTAGGCCTCTTGGTTGAAAGGGGCTTTAGCCATTTCGGCACGTTCTTCCTGGCTTAGTTCTTCAACTTTGTCATAGAAACCTGGTATGGTAATATGGTTATTCTCATCGTGGAGCTTTGCGATCATATCGCAAAGAATGTTGATCGGGTTTGCCACCGCACCACCGTAAAGACCTGAATGTAGATCACGATTGGGTCCGGTAACTTCTACTTCTACATAACTCAATCCTCGCAGACCAGTAGTGATGCTGGGTGTATCCTTTGAGATCATGCCCGTGTCTGAAATGAGGATGACATCATTTGCCAATTTTTCTCGATTGCGCTCTAGGAACCAGCCCAGGGACTCGCTACCGACTTCTTCCTCGCCCTCGATCATGAATTTGATATTGCAAGGGAGTTCATTATTTGCGGTCATGTATTCCAGTGCTTTGACGTGCATGTACATTTGTCCCTTATCGTCACAGGCTCCCCTCGCAAAGATCGCGCCTTCAGGATGGAGGTCTGTTTCTTTTATTACGGGTTCAAACGGTGGACTGTGCCATAATTCAACTGGATCTGGCGGCTGAACATCATAATGGCCATAAACCAGCACGGTAGGGAGATTTTTATCGATGATCTTTTCTCCATAAACGATGGGATATCCGGGTGTTTCACAAATCTCTACTTGATCACAGCCTGCTTGCAGCAATGCGTCCTTAACTTTATCAGCGGTGAGGATCACATCTTCTTTGTACTCAGGGTCTGCACTAATGGAAGGGATTTTGAGCAATTCAATGAGTTCTTGTATAAATCGGTCTTTATGTTGATCTACGTACGGACGTGTGTTCATGTAAAAATGTGTTTGATGTAAAGATAAGAATCATGTAATTTTTTACCGGAAGAATTTGTAATAAATGAAAAGTATGTATATTTGCCGTCCCTTAATGGGATATCAGTTTTTGCGGATGTGGTGGATCCCGATAGCTATCGGGAGGTAGACACGCTAGACTTAGGATCTAGTGCCGCAAAAAAGTAGAGTCTTGATGAGGACTTAAAACATCATCAACCAGTAAGAAGCGGATGTGGTGGAACTGGTAGACACGCTAGACTTAGGATCTAGTGCCGCAAGGTGTGCAGGTTCGATTCCTGTCATCCGCACAACAAGCCGAGGAGAAATCTTCGGCTTTTTAATTATGGCTTCTGCATACATCATTTATTCCAAAATTCTGGATCGGTTCTATACTGGCAGCTGTCTTGATTTTGAGGAGCGATTGCGATTGCACAATTCTGGTCACTATTCAAGAAGCTATACCTCAAAGGCGGACGACTGGAGCGTTCATGTTTTGACTTCTGATCTAGAATACGAGCAGGCACGATCCATCGAGCGACACATCAAGAACATGAAGAGCAGAAAATACATCCTCAATCTCGCAAAGTATTCAGAAATGGTGGATAAACTGATCTTTAAATACAGGACGAACCTGTAATTTTTTTTGAGCTACAAGTTACACAGGTTCGTCCCGATAGCTATCGGGACCTGTCATCCGCACAACAAGCCAAGGAGAAATCTTCGGCTTTTTTGTTTTTAGATCAACCAGTATTTGTCTCGCTTTCCATGGTTCGCCATAGGCTTGCCGACGGCGCAGCGCGAAAGCGATGTTTTCATCATCATTTCCAGAATATCATGCATAAATATGCCAATTCTTATACTTGAGAATGTTCTTTGCATAATGATGTCAAGGCGTGGCGTGCAACTGGATAATTTCACTTTCAAAATGATTAAAACCTGAATATCACCTATCTATCCTATTTTCACAGGATGGAGTATTAAAATACTCTGCCTAAGTTGAATAGCAGCTAAATTTTTCTTAGACCAAAAGCCCTCTAGCACCTACCAGTTTGATTTTTGAAAGGTTGTATATTCGGCTTTCTTAAGTGAAACTAATAGCTAAATGAAAAATAAAATTGTTGTTACTGGTGGTCTGGGTTATATAGGATCCCATGTGACCGTGGTACTTCAAGAGCAGGGATTTGAAGTGGTGGTTATAGATAATTTGTCCAATTCTTCCATTGAAGTGCTTGATCAAATTAGTGATATTACCGGAGTAAAACCCACTTTTGAACAAATCGATGTAAGGGATAAGCAAGCGGTTAACGAGTTTTTCAAAAAACATGATGATGTATCTGGAATCATTCATTTTGCCGCCTCAAAAGCCGTGGGGGAGAGCGTGCAGAATCCGTTGCTTTACTATGAGAACAATATCAATTCTCTAGTTTATATACTTCAAAATATACAAGATCGCAGTGTAGGCCTCATATTCAGTTCATCGTGTACGGTTTACGGTCAGGCTGATAAATTGCCTATCACAGAATCTGCACCCATAAAACCCGCTGAGTCTCCTTACGGAAATACCAAGCAAATAGGTGAGGAGATTATACGCGATACTTGTAAGGTTAAACCTAGTCTCAAGGCCATTGCCTTGCGCTATTTCAATCCTATAGGAGCTCATAAGAGTGCCAAAATTGGTGAGCTACCGCTAGGCGTGCCGCAAAATCTCGTACCATTTATCACTCAAACTGCCGCAGGGTTGCGCGAGCAGCTGTCGGTATTTGGAGACGATTATCCTACCCGCGACGGTACTGCGATCAGGGATTATATTCATGTCGTGGATCTAGCAAAAGCTCATGTTGCAGCTCTCAAGCGCCTATTGCAAGACGAGAGTGCCTCAAATTATGAAGTGTTCAATGTGGGTACGGGAACCGGTTCTACCGTGCTTGAAGTCGTACAGGCATTTGAGAAGTCTACAGGTCAGAAACTCAACTATAAGATCGTACCACGCAGGGAGGGCGATGTGACTGCTGCCTATGCTCAGACCGACAAAGTCAACAAGACCCTCAATTGGAAAACAGAGTATTCCCTTGAAGAATCCCTTTCCAGCGCCTGGGAATGGGAGAAAAATGTTAGAGGAATCAAGGGATAACCTTGTTTGCCCATCAAGTTATTGAAAGCTCGTTATTGGCGGGCTTTTTTTTACGCTTTCGCGAAAGCGAGATCATCAAAACACTATTTGCACAGATTATTTTATTTCCCAGTCATAACAAACAAGGGAATGTCGCTGAACATTCCAAACTCCATCGCCATGTTAGTAGAAAAAAGTTTTGAAAGAAAGCTGTGTTTGCGGTTACCAAATGCAAGCATACTGCTGTCCCGGCTCTCGATAAAATGTCGCACGCCCTCCTTAACATCATGTCCGGTAACCTGATGAAAGGTGTGCGGAATGCTTTGAAACTGACGCTCCAGCCATTCTCGATTTTCAGATTCTGATGCATCGAGTTCCTTTTCTTCTGTTACATGAAGGATGCATAAATGACCTTTCAATAAATGGATCACCTGCTTGAACTGCTCGATTTGGTTCTTGTGGTATTTCAGCTTGTAATCTGTGGTAAGGACGACTTCGTGCGTATCCTTCACCTTGAAATCAAGAGGTACACTTAATATCGGGCATTCATCAATGTATTCCATGGTATGAATAGCATTACTACCAAAGGCTTTCTTCTCGTAATTAGAAGCTCCTTTAGTTCCCATCACGACCAGATCGATCTGCTCCTTTTTGATCACAGATTTCATGGCGTCATCAAGATCGTCTAGGGAAGTGATAATTTCATAGTTATGATCTTTACCACTAAAAAATGGCGAGACCCTTTTTACAGTCTCCTCCAGACCCTTGAGCGACTTGGATTTCTCATTTTCAAGATCATAATCCTTTGAAGCGGGATTGTTCAATGCAGCACGGTTACCAAACTCCATCTTGTAGACATTGATAAAGAAAAAGGTACACGGCTGATTCTTGAAGAGTTCTAAAGCATAGTCGATCGCATCATTTGCGTTCAATGAAAAATCTGTGGGGATAAGAATTTTGGTCATTGGTAGTGCTTTTTCATCAAAGATAAACATCATCGTTAGGCTTTCAAATTAAATTTGATGTGCTCGCGATAATGAGCAAGACATCGATTTAGTAAAACCTTATCATTTTGGAAAGAATAAACTGTGATCTTGAAAAAAACTAGGTTTTATCTTGTTTCGATTTGAATGATCACATGCAGATAAACTGGATCGATAGAGCCTCAAATGAAGTAAATAAAGCCTTTGACGCGCCCTATGCTCAAAGCGTTTTTTTGCTGGTCATGGTCCTTGTAGCCATGATCTGGGCAAACTCGCCTTGGCATGAGAGCTATCATAATCTCTTTCACAAGAATTTCATGGTAGGCTTTGAGAATTTCAAGCTCAATAAGCCGCTGCACATCTGGATCAATGATGGTTTGATGGCACTTTTCTTTTTCTTAGTAGGACTTGAGATTAAAGAGGAGATCCTTGAGGGTGAGCTTTCCAGTTTCAAAAAGGCCTCGTTACCTGTAGTGGCAGCCATCGGTGGGATGTTGCTGCCTGCAGGAATTTTTATCGCCATAAATTACGGTGGAGAGGCTCAGACTGCTTGGGGAATTCCCATGGCAACAGACATTGCTTTTGCCATTGGGTTCTTGGGATTTGTAAGCAGTAAAATCTCAAAAGAGACCAGAATATTCCTGACTTCTCTGGCAACCGTAGATGACATAGGAGCGATTCTTGTCATTGCATTTTTCCTCACCTCTTCCATCAATTCGACTTTTTTGATCATGGGAGCGGTCTATCTGGCGGTCATGCTCCTAGCCGATTTTATAGGCGTGCGCAATATGTGGTTCTATCTGATTGTTGGTGTGCTGGGGCTTTGGCTGGCGATGTATCTGTCCGGAGTCCATGCGACTTTGGCTGGTGTTCTCGCTGCGTTTACCATTCCGGCAGATCGCAAGATCAAAGAGAAGGAATATCACGAGAAACTAGAAGAATGGGCAGACGATTTTGACGAACATGTAGAAAAAACCGACCACCTGCTGAGCGAGAAACAGACCGAGATCATTCAAGAAGTCAACCGCAGTACCAAAAGAGCTGGTACACCCCTACAGGAAGTGAAGCTCAAACTATCGCCTTTTGTCAATTATTTTGTGTTACCTCTTTTTGCTTTTGCAAATGCCGGCGTCCATATCGAGGGCAACATTCTCGAGACATTACTCCACCCATTGAGTTTGGGAATCATAGCGGGACTGCTGGTCGGAAAGCTGATTGGGATTACAGGACTCTCGATCATCATGCTGAAATCAAAGCTATCCGAACTGCCAAAAAACACATCTATCAAAAATATTAGCGGGCTCAGTCTTTTTGCAGGAATAGGTTTTACCATGTCACTTTTTATCGCAAAGCTCGCCTTGGAAGATGAGAAATTACTCGGTATTGCCAAAGTTGGTATTTTGACCGCTTCAATTCTTGCGGTGGTACTGGGTTTGACGTGGTTCTTTCTTTTTGAATCTGTTAAGAAACAGTCAGTTGAAAAATGATCTAGTTGTCATATATACTTCTTATCAGAGGTGTTAGAATCCAAGAGCCTTTTCAAAATCCAGTCCCATAGTGAAAAGGATTTCCCAGCGTGTGTTCGTCAATCTGCCATCATTATTGAAAATATCGAGATCTCTTGCGGCGGTTGTGTATCTCGTTTCAAGACGTACGTAAGCATTGGGAACGGGTTTGTATTCGCTCCCTAGTGATAATCCATAAAGTTCAAAGCCAGTTTCGTCCCCATTATTGTTAATGGTTGTGCCGCTTATGAAGCCGTTATTGTCTTTAAATACTTCTGCGCGTGTAGTCATAGACCATTTGGGCTTGAACTGGTATCGCAACGTTGCGAGTCCGGCATACATGCTGGCCGTATCACCAGAATTGCGCAATTCACTATTGGTTTGAAATCCTAAGTCAAAACCAACGGTGAGCAGCCAGATGTCATTCCAGTTCTGGTTAAGATAGATATTGTTGTAAAAACGGTTTTGCCGCTGTGGGGCGCTGTCTTCGCTCTCCCGACCATAGAGATTAGTGTAAGTGATGCTGGTTTTGTCACTAAAGCTGTAGGTGGCAAGTGCTCCCACGCTTTTGGCATCGTTGTTATCTAAAAAATTGTTGTATCCATTTAGCGCCCAGAATTCAAAATACCAGTTTTCAACTTTGTCATAACTCAATCTTGCACCTGCCTGATAAAAAGGCTCATTAAACGTTTTGAATGCCGTATTGCTCAATAGGATATCACGCGGCAAAAAACTCTCTGTCCCAATGTGCGTGCGGAAGAATCCCGCATCCAGCCAAAGTCCTTCACTCAGTTTCACGCCCACATTTGCCTCCTGAATCTCATTGAAATCTGATGACCATGTCGCCTGAGGTATATCGCCCCAATGTAGTGTGATATTGGCCCGAACTTTTTCATGCTCGTAATGCACGCCAAACTGCGCCACATTCACCCCAAACGTATTGTCCCGCGCACCTACCGTCTCAAATGGTTGAAATTCGCTCTGCGGCAAGTCGTTGCTATAGCTGGATAAATAGCCATCTGCATAGGCATTAAAGGTGATTTTGTGGTCTTTTTTTTGACTAGTTAGCTCTTGAGAGTAAACAAGTAGATTCGTGAAAAGTAATACTATGAGTGACGCTTTCGCGAAAGTGTAATGACTCATTATCTCAATGTTTGGAATAAAATTTAAGCGCTGAAAATTCTGAACGAATATAGCTTTTGTAAATCCAAGTTTTACTTGAATTCCTGACTTCGACAAAAATCAAAAACAAAAAAAGGCTTCCATTTCTGGAAGCCTTCTGTGGGCGCGAAGGGTCCCGATAGCTATCGGGACGAACCCCTGACCCTCCCGATGCAATCGGGATGCTCTGTTTCTTTCATTTTTTTATCAATTCTTGATTTTTGACCCTGCTTTTCTATTTTTTAATCTGTCGTTCTCGATTCATGGCTTCTGATCTGGTTCTGTAAGTTTCAAAATAGACGACTTTCCAGTCCTTGGCTCTTGAAGTAAATCCGTTTTTACTTTGTAGATGTTTGGCGAGCCGTTGCTCGATGTTCTGCGTTGCGCCGATATAGTACCGATTCAATTTTTCAGAAAACAAGATATAAGTGAAGAATTCCATAAAACCAAAAAAGGCTTCCATTTCTGGAAGCCTTCTGTGGGCGCGAAGGGATTCGAACCCCTGACCCCTTGGGTGTAAACCAAGTGCTCTGAACCAACTGAGCTACGCGCCCGATTTTATTTTGACAGGTTTCGGAGTCCTGTTGCTCTGAACCATCCCGATAGCTATCGGGAGAGCTACGCGCCCTTAGAAACATTGTTTCTCTAAGCGGATGCAAATATAAACTCTTTTTTGATTGTGCCAACTATCGAAAGAAAAAATATCAGATTATTTCTGCAACTACAAACGTGCTTCCCGTAGCAAGAACCATATCTTGTGGTTTGGCCATTTTGAGTGCACCTTCATAAGCTTCATAAACGCTGGAGTAGCTGGTAAATGGTAAGGCATGTTTTTCTACTGAATCTTGCAGCGCTTCAACCGCGAGACCTCTGGGAATATCTGGTCTGCATAAATGATAAACCCCATTCTTAGGCAGTAAGGATAGCACCGCATTGATATTTTTATCGGCTACCATGCCCAGAACAATGTGTAGAGTCTCAAATTCTTCTTTTTCCACTTGTGCCAAAACCATTTTGATGCCAGCAACGTTGTGTGCCGTATCACAGACTACTTTTGGTTCTAGTTGCAACACATCATACCGACCACGCAAACGTGTGTTTCTGACGACGTTTTTAAGACCGCTTTTCAGATGGTCATCAGAGATCGCAAAATCTGATATCTTGCTCAGTTCTTGAACTACAGCTGCTGCTACCCGTGCATTTTCTTTTTGATAGGATCCCAAAAGATCGGTAGGGAGTGCATTCTTTTGATGATTGACAAAGGTGGCGGGAGCGTTTTTTTTGTCTGCGCTTTCGCGAAAGCGAGACTTCAAATGAGCTCTTTTCTCTCCGATTACCACAGGAGTATTTTGTTTGATAATACCGGCTTTTTCTCCTGCAATTTTAACCAAGGTATTTCCCAGAACCGCCGTGTGGTCCTTATCAATATTAGTGATGGCACAAACCAGCGGTTTGATAATGTTTGTGGAGTCCAGTCTACCTCCCAGACCCGTCTCGATCACCCCAATATCTACCTTCTGCTCTGCAAAATATTGAAACGCCATGCCCACGGTCATTTCAAAAAACGACAATTGATTGGCTTCAAGAAAGCCTTTATGTCTTTGAACAAAATCAATCACAAAAGCCTGCGAACACATCTCGCCATTGATCTTGATACGTTCTCTAAAATCCTTGAGATGAGGTGAGGTATAAAGCCCTACTTTGTAACCAGCTTCCTGCAAAACGCTGGCGAGCATGTGGCAGGTAGATCCTTTGCCATTAGTTCCCGCAACGTGAATCGTGGGGAAACGCTCATGCGGATTCCCGAGATGGTCGTCTAATAACATGGTGTTGTTAAGGTTAGCTTTGTAAGCTACTTTCCCTTGTCGCTGGTACATGGGAAGCTGGCTGAACAACCATGAAAGGGTTTGCTCGTAGTTCAATTTACTGTCCTACTTTGAAAACAACCTCTATAAATCCTATTTGGATCGGGTTCGCTTCAGGGGCTGGTGTGAATTTGTAGGTCTTAGCGCTTTGCTGTGCCGCTTCCAGTAAGCAAGCCGCTGTATTAGTACTACCGCGCTTACCAGGAGTAGCCTTGACCACGCGACCCTGACGATTCACCTCAATTTCTACGATGACCGTACCGGTCTCAAAGCAATCTGGTTTAACACCCTGACCGGCAACCTTGCCACGACCACTTAAACCATAACCTTTGCCGCCTTGCCCATTACCCGGATTTCCGTAATAGGTATTTGCATAGGGATTGCCATTAAGCTGACCTTTGTTTCCTGGTCCATCTCCTGGACCTTCGCCATCGTTATTTTCACCGTCTACTTCTTGAGCACCTTCCACATTGCTGATGGCGTCCAAAACGCTGCTGGAGGGTTTTGGGTTAGGTTTCTCACCTGGTTTTTTAACTTCAGGTTTTTTTACCGGTTTTTCCACAGGTTCAATTACGGTAGGATCTGATTCGATTACAGGAGCTTCCGTATTTTCTTGAGTTTGAACGTTATCTACTGGCGTAGTTTCAGTAGGTTCTACGGGTTCTGGATTGGAAGGTGGGGTCACTTTGGTTGGAGTGGGTTGAAAATTGTTCCCGCTACCAACGTCAGTATTTCCAAAATTCACCGCAATACCGCTTTCTTGAGGAGGCTCTATAATATGAATAACAGAAACAAACTGAAAAAACCCAACCAGAAGTAGTATCAAAACGGCGCTAATTCCAGCAGCCAGCTTTTGTTCCTTTGTCTTTAGGTATTTCATTGCATTTGTAATTTATTTGGGTTTAGTCGCTAGTACACAGGTAATATTGTTTCTGTTTGCGATATCCATGACCAGCACGGAATTACCTACTTCGCTTCCCGTATCAGCTCTTAAAATGATAGACGGCTTTTCCTTACCTTCAAGCAGGCTCAAAATCTGTGCCTCCATTTCTTCAGGCTCAACTTGTGTTGCATTGACATAAAACTCGCCTTCTTTTGAAATACTCACGGTAACTTTTCCTTGAGTTTTGGTTTTACCGCTGCTACTGGGCAACAACAAGTCAAGAGCTTGTGGCGTGATTGAAGGAGTAGTCAGAAGAAAGAAAACCAGCAACAGAAACACAATATCTGTCATGGAAGACATGGAAAAATCTGGACTTACCTTATTTCTACCTCTTAAATTCATAATTAAGCGGGTTCGTTTAATAAGTCAAGGAAATCCACGGCATTGGCCTCCATTTGATTTACGACCTTGTCCGTTTTTACAACAAGGTGGTTGTAACCGATGTAAGCAACAATACCTACGATAAGACCAGCCACCGTTGTGATCATTGCAGTATAAATTCCTTCAGCTAAATGACCCATATCGGCCGCTCCTCCTTTCTCGGAAATTGATTTAAAAGCTAACACCATTCCGATAACGGTGCCTAAAAAACCAATCATAGGTGCCGCACCAGCAATTGTAGCAAGCATACTTACATTTTTCTCCAGTTTGTAGACTTCAAGTTTACCCGCATTTTCAATAGCCTGATTGATGTCTTCCAGCGGCGATCCTATACGGCTGATTCCTTTTTCAGTAAGACGGGCGACTGGCGAATTTTCTTTGGCACACAGCATTTTTGCCGCATCTATACGTCCGTTTGCCACATTATCCTTGATCTGCAGCATAAAATTGTCATCGATCTTGGAGCTCCCATTTATTTTCATCAATCGCTCTACATAAATATAGATCGCGAAAAACAACAAAAGTATCAGGACAGCAATTATGACTGTTCCTGCAGGCCCTCCCGCAGTAATCAACTCATATATTGAGACTGACTCCTCTTCTACTATGGGTTGCTGAGAACCTTGCTCGGCAATTTCTTGGATAAATAAACTCATTTAGTCGCTAGTTGTTGATGGTGTTAACGTGTAAATAGTGTAAAAGATTGTGTAGGAATTTCAATATTATGTTTGCTCTGACTAGTCGATTAGGGCGCTTCGACTCCGCTCAGCGACCGCCGCCCAGCGACCGTTTTTAATCTTGTCATTTAGCATTTAACGCTTTCGCGAAAGCGTGCATAAATCAAACTCCCTAAAAATCAAGTTACAAGTATAATCAATTCTATAGATAAATATAAACTCCCGCTAGACCTACCAATGTTAGAACAATTGTATAAGGCAAAGCCATTTTGACCATTCTGCCGTAAGAAAGATTGATAACGGGAGCTAGAGCTGAAGTCAGCAAGAAAAGGAATGCGGCCTGACCGTTAGGCGTCGCCACACTCGGTAGGTTTGTTCCCGTATTGATCGCCACCGCAAGATGCTCATATTGTTCCCTGGTGATGGTTCCAGCATCATAAGCCGCTCCCACCTCATTGATGTATACGGTAGCCACAAAAACATTGTCTGAAATCATACTCAAGAAACCATTTGCCAGATAAAATATAGCCGGCTGACTGCTCGGATCTTGATGCAACGCCCAGTCTATGATAGGAGCAAATAAATGCTGATCGTGGATCATTGCAACAATAACAAAGAACACAACAAGTAGACCTGTAAACGGCAGCGCCTCTTCAAATGCCTTACCTAGACTGTGCTCATCTGTAATCCCCATGAAAGCTGTTTGAATTACAATCAATCCTAACCCAATGAATCCTACCGGTGCAATGTGCAGGGCAAGTCCTGTAATTAATAAAACAGCTGAAACAGCCTGAACGATCAATGCGTACTTTTCTTTATCTGTGCGTTCTGCGTCTCGTTTTTCCATCCAGCCCTCGATAATCTGTCGTACGACTGGCGGCATTTTTTGTCCAAAACCAAAGGTTTTTGTTGATTCCAATAATATGGTCGTCAAAATTCCTGCAACAAGAACAGGAATTGTTATCACTGACATGACCTTGAAGAACTCAACAAAGTTCCAGCCCAATTTTGCACCGATAAGTAAGTTTTGCGGTTCTCCTACGATGGTACAAACACCTCCTAATGCTGTACCTACAACACCATGCATTACCAGACTGCGCAGGAACGCTCTAAATTTTTCAAGCGTTTCACCACTCAACTGCTCGCGATCGAGAGTATTGTTGTCGTCGAGATCTAAGTCACTGGAATGGATCTTATGGTAAACATTATAAAACCCTAGCCCCACACTTATTAAAACCGCAGTTACGGTCAACGCATCAAGGAAGGCTGATAATACTGCACTCAGAACTACAAAAACAAGGGAAAGCACCAGCTTGGACTTGATTTTGGTAAAAAGCTTTACGAAGATGTACATGAGCAGCGGCTTCATAAAATAGATACCTGCCACCATGAAGACTAAAAGAAGGATCACTTCTAGATTATTGCTTACCTCTGCATAGACACCATGATCAGCTCCGGGATGACCCGGTGTGGTAAGTCCCAAAGCCAAAACCTGAATTGCCAGCAAACCACCAGATTGAAGCGGGTAGCATTTGAGAGCCATCGCGAGACAAAAAATGAATTCACCTATGAAAATCCAGCCTAAAATCGTTCCAGACATACCGGCGAAAAATGCTACGGTATTGAATACCAAAAAGGCGAGCATGGTGTATTTGAACCAGTGAGGACTGTTACCTAAAAAGTTTTTAAACATTATACGAGTTGTTTTAATGCAATTTCAAATGCGGTTGCGCTTATCTGTTGTTTTGAACTGTTGTTGTTGAACGTGTTTTGGATGGCGTTTCTTATCGTCATGCTGGTGTCGTTGAAAATGGCCTCATCTGTCATTTGAACACGACGCTCCATGAAGTAGGCAAAAACTCGTGCCATTCCACAATTGGAAATAAAGTCTGGAATCAAGCTCACTCTGGAATCTGTATTTTCCATGATGGGACCAAAGAAGATTTCTTTATCGGCAAAAGGAACGTTTGCACCACATGAAATAACTTCAAGACCAGAATCGATCATGGTGTCAATTTGCGCTTGGCTGATCAGTCGTGAAGCCGCACACGGAGCAAAAATTTCCGTCTCCAGCGACCAGATTTGCTTGTTGATATCTTCAAAAGACATCATGTTATCGGCTTTAAGCGCGTTTCCGTCTTTGTTGAGGAAAAGCTCGGTAATCTTCTCGTGCGAGAAACCATCTTTATTGATCAATCCACCTGCGCGGTCAATGATACCTACGATTTTTGCGCCCAACTGAGAAAGATAGAACGCCGCAGCACTCCCTACGTTCCCAAAACCTTGAATCACGGCTCTTTTACCTTTGATGTCGCCGCCATAAATATTGTAGTAATGGTGGACGGCTTCTGCAACTCCGTAACCGGTAATCATATCGGCTACCGTGTATTTACGGGATACGTCTGGCGAGAATTCAGGATTCTCTATCACTTTTATCACACCATGGCGCAGCTGACCTATACGATTGATTTTATCAGCCTCAGTAGGTGAGAAGTGGCCATTAAAAACTCCTTCTTGAGGATGCCACACACCGCTGTTCTCCGTAATGGGTATAACCTCGTGGATTTCATCGACGTTGAGATCCCCACCAGTACCGTAATAGCTTTTTAGTAAAGGGGAAACAGCTTTATACCAGCGTTCTAAAACACCTTTTTTACGAGGATCTTGAGGGTCAAAATTGATTCCTGATTTTGCCCCACCTATCGCAGGTCCAGAAACTGTGAACTTGATCTCCATGGTTTTTGCAAGAGATAGCACCTCGTTTTTATCAAGGCCCTCCCTCATGCGGGTTCCGCCACCAGCGGCACCACCTCTTAAACTATTGATTACTGTCCAGCCTTCGGCTTCTGTTTCTGGGTCATTCCAGTGAAAAACGATTTCTGGATCTGCATTTTCATAGCGTTTGAGGAGTTCTTTCATGTTATGTTTTGGATGTCAGCAAATATAAAGAGAGTACATATCAATTTGTTAAAATTTACAATTTCTTAAGGGTTGTAGATCGCTCCACTGCTGTGGTCTTTTTCAGCTCCCGTTACTGATGCCAGGCAGTTATTTGCATTACGCAACCTAAGTACTCCCAAGAGTGCAAAAACAAGCGCCTCTTTGTATTCTATGAGTATCGGATCGGGAATTACAAGTTCAACTTTTTGATGATGTTTTATCCTGTCTAAAAGGTGCCTATTATAGGCACCTCCACCGGTAACCAGTACCCTAGATTTTTCTGATAGGTTTTGCGCGATTTGAATTGCGGCGTGTTCTGCAAAAGTTGCAAGTGCATCCTTTGGATCTTTGATGCTTTCTAGTAACGGGAAGACATTTTTATTGACCCATTCCATTCCGAGGGATTTGGGATAGGCTTGCTCGTAAAAGGGTGGATCGTTTAATTTTTTGAGGACAGCGGCTTGTGGAGTTCCCGCTTTCGCGAAAGCGCCACCTTCATCATACTGCTTACCCAATTTCAGGGCATAATAATTCAAAACCACATTTACCGGGCAGATATCGTAAGCCAATCGTTCTCCTCTTTTCTCGAAACTTAGATTTGCAAAGCCGCCCAGATTCATGCAGCAATCATAATCTGCAAATAAAATTTGATCACCTATGGGGACCAAGGGAGCTCCCTGACCGCCCATTGCAACATCTTGAATTCTAAAATCGCAAACAATTCTCTTATTAGTGAACTTCGCGAGCTCGGGCAGATTGCCTATCTGGTACGTGTAGCCATTTTCTGGTTGATGATGAACGGTGTGACCGTGTGAGCAAATGGCTAGTAGATTTGTGATTTTATGATCAGAGATAAATTTATCGAGAATTTCACCTAGATATCCGGTATATTCCTGATCCAGATGTTGCAACTGAGCTTTTTCAAGATGCATCGCCTTATTAAGGAGGTTCAACATTTTAGCTGGATAGGGAATCGTGATTGCTTTATGGATTGTAAAGCTCCACTCCTCTTTGCGTACTAAGGTAATGTAGGCGATATCCACACCATCTAGCGATGTGCCAGACATAACTCCTAGAACGTTATAGTACTGATGGTTGGTCATAAAAATTGTATGGTGAACGGGTTAAAATGCCTTAGTTTTGCAAAACTTAAAATTAACGGATTTAATACACATAGGAAATGGATTTTGGTCTTACTGAAGAGCATTTAATGATTAGGGACGCGGCAAGAGATTTTGCCAAGAATGAGTTACTGCCCGGAGTTATCGAGCGTGACACCCACCAGAGATTCCCTGCAGAACAGGTGAAGAAAATGGGTGAGCTAGGTTTTCTAGGTATGATGGCTGATCCCAAGTACGGCGGTGGCGGTATGGATACCGTTTCTTATGTGCTGGTAATGGAAGAGTTGTCCAAGATTGATGCAAGCGCTTCTGTGATCGTTTCTGTGAACAATTCATTAGTTTGTTGGGGTCTGGACACTTTTGGTAGTGAAGCCCAAAAGGAAAAGTATTTGACAAAACTCACTACAGGTGAATCAATAGGCGCGTTCTGTCTTTCAGAGCCAGAGGCAGGTAGTGATGCAACCTCGCAAAAAACTACTGCCATAGATAAAGGTGACCATTATGTCCTCAATGGAACTAAAAACTGGATCACAAATGGTAATAGCGCTGACTATTATCTCGTAATCGCACAAACTGATCGTGAGAAAAAACACAGAGGTATCAACGCTTTTATCGTAGAAAAAGGCTGGGACGGTTTTGAAGTAGGTGTTAAGGAAGACAAGCTAGGGATACGCGGTAGTGATACCCACTCTTTGATCTTTAATGATGTAAAAGTTCCTAAAGAGAATAGAATAGGAGAAGACGGTTTCGGATTCAAGTTTGCCATGAAGACCCTGTCAGGCGGACGTATAGGTATTGCCGCTCAGGCTTTGGGAATTGCAAGCGGAGCTTATGAATTGGCTCGTGAGTATTCCAAGGTACGCAAAGCCTTTGGTACAGAAATATGTAATCACCAAGCCATCGCCTTCAAGCTTGCTGATATGCACACCAGCATCACCGCTGCACGTCACATGGTCATGAAAAGTGCCTGGGACAAGGATATGGGCAACAACTACGATATGAGTGGTGCGATGGCAAAGCTATATGCTTCTCAGGTGGCAATGGATGTTACCGTTGAAGCAGTTCAAGTTCATGGTGGTAACGGTTACGTAAAAGAATACCACGTAGAGCGTTTGATGCGTGATGCAAAAATTACCCAGATTTATGAAGGAACTAGTGAAATCCAGAAAATTGTAATCTCGAGAGGATTGCTTCAGGATTAGGACTTTCCCAAATTGATATTGAAAAGCCGCTTCTTTTGGGAAGCGGCTTTCTAATTGCATAACAGAGGTGTTGACTTATAAAAAGTCAGCCACCTGCTCATTTACCCATTCTAGGAATCGCTCATCGCTCTCGTCGAAGGCGTTGATGGTGTGGCTGTCGATGTCGATCTGCCCGATATTTTTTCCGTTTTTGAAAAGTGGAATCACGACTTCACTTTTCACGTGAATACTGCACGCGATGTAATTATCTTGAGCGCTCACGTCGTCCACCACAAAATTTTTGTTGGATACGGCAACTTGACCACAAATACCTTTACCAAAAGGGATCACCGTATGATCAGTAGGTTCTCCCGCCTGCGCTTTTAAATGTAGTGTAGGCTCAGTCTTGTGTGCCATGTAGAATCCCACCCAGTTATAACGATCCAGGTTCTTCTGGATCAAATCGCATATTGCCTGCATTTTTATTTGCGGTTCAAAATCTGGATTTTTGGCAATTTCAGTAATTTTTGGTTTGAGATCTTCCTTCTTCATGGTCATAAATTTAGGACGACAAAACTACTCACGCAGCTATTTTTTAATGACTAACTTTGTCTTAAATAATGCTATTTTGAGCAAACTCAAGCCGTATTATCCGGTATTCAAATTTGTTGGGATTTTTGCAGGTATCTACGTGATCTTGTCGCTCCTGTATTACCTCTACACGAGCCAAGACTGGACCGGAGCAAACTATCCAGATCCTGTGACTTCGCATGTGAGTTACCAGACTATGGAACTACTGCAGCTATTGGGTTATGACGCAACTATTGAGAATACGGCTCAGCTTCCTTCCATTAATCTCTTTATCGATGGGAATATCGTCTTCAGGATTATCGAGGGCTGTAATGCCATGAGTGTAAGTATCTTATTTCTTGCTTTTGTTCTCGCTTTCGCGAAAGCGTGGAAAAAAACGTTGCTCTTCTGTTTAATAGGAGTACTGGCTATCTACGCGGTAAATTTGTTCAGACTGGTGTTGCTGGCGGTAATTTTTGTAGACTATCCTGATTTTGCGCATACCGCGCACGATTTAATATTCCCGGCTATCATTTATGGAATGACGGTATTGTTATGGATCTTCTGGATCAGAAAACCTAAGAACACATGACGATTTCTAGATTGGTTTCCTTTGTAATGATCATCATTCTAGTCGTGGGGTTAGTATGTGTGAGAGCTTTTGAAGTGGCGCTTTTCCAAGATCCATTGCAAAGTTATTTTTTAGGTGATTTCCAGAAATATGCATTTCCTGAAATATCTATTTTTAAACTGATCGCACTTACCAGTTTTAGGTATTTGATCAACACGGTTATATCGCTTTGGATTCTATGGTTTCTCTATAAGAAAAATCGATTTATAAATGCGGCCTTATGGGTTTATCTATTTGCTTTTGTCATCTTGATGTCACTTTTTGTAATTCTTTTCCAAACAAGTGGTGACTTAGGGAAGATGGCGTTTTTCTACACAAGAAGATTTTTGATTCATCCCGTGATCCTATTTGTGCTGGTCGCTGGATTTTACTTTTTAAAAAGTAAGAAACGCTTGAATTTTAACTAATTCACCTTCTCAGTTACTGGATTGCCATCACCATCAAAATAACGATAGACCTGTCTCTTACCTTTTTCTTTGATAAAGATGTAGCTGGCATCATCTGCATCAGTCGCCGGTGCATCGTCACTTAAATAGGCGATAAGATTAGGGAATAAGGAAACGCTGCTCTTGATCTGCATGCGATAGGATTCAAAATCAGCGGGAGCGTGAATCGCAAAGAGTGCGCTGAACATACTTTTTCTCAAAACGGAATCTTCAATGACGCTCTCATAAACCTGACCGGTATACTCCAAGCCTACATAGCCTCCATGATCGGCTACTAAAATTATAATCGCGTCGTTATCCTGTTCCTTGATCATGGTAATCAATTGTTTCAGCTTAGGATTTACCTCCTCGAGATTGTTGAGATATTCTTTGCGCTCCTCCACCTTTCCGAGGGTTTGCTTTTTTAAGTGGGCTATGTGCGACGGGCTCAAGATTTCAATAAAAGTGAACTTCGGTTGAGTGTGATCTATATTATTAAGCTGTTTTCTGATGGCTCCAATATATTCCAGATCAGAGCGGAACTTAGGAAAATAAGACAAATGCTCTGACTCTATATTATCTTGATCATAAGCAGTCTCCGAATGGTTCAAAGCGAGATAATTGGAGCTAGAAATTAACGAAGTCTTATATCCATTGTTCTCTAAAGCTTCTAAAACAGGATTGGATCGTAAGATAATTTCACGTGCAAAGGGCAGCTCATTATGCGCAAGATTATAATCATGGTAATGATGGCTCGCTGTAAAAAGCGCAGCATTTGAGCTCAACGTAGAACTGTAATTGCTTCTATAGTCGTGATTGAAAACAAATCCTTTGTCTTCAAGATCATCGTAAAACGCTTTGTTATCAAAAGAATAGTAACTCTGGCTGAGTGTATTCTTTCCAGGATAACCATCGGGCTGGATGATATAGACATTAGGTTTTTTCTTGAAAGTTTGCTGCTTCCATTTGTGATCTTGAATCCATTCAGCTTCATAATCAAAAACTTCTAAAAAATAGGGAGTCCAACTCACCAGACCTATTAAAAACATCGCAGCTAAGAGCAGAGTAAAGGTTTTATAAAACCGCGACAGGAAGAACACACCTATAATAGTAGCCACGCCCAAAGCAATTAAAGCTTTTAAGTGAAATCCACGATACCTTATATAAGAGATAGCAATGGAACTGATTATCGCAAAAACCAAGAAATAGAGCTTTTTACGATCCCAGTCGTTTTTCTCGAATAAATAATCTAAGACAAAGAGAATGATACTGGGAATGGCAATAAAAAGCAAAGCAAGCCCTCCAAGTTGCTTCACAGAATTGACTTGGAAAAAGTTGTGCCTATACGTGTAGAGCATTAAATAGAGTCCCGGTAAGACACTCACCGTCCACCAGTAATGGCGATCGCTTTTTAAGTAGTCCAGCAGCTTTTGCTTCATTTTCTCTGCATTAAAAACAGGGTGCGTTTAGTGCCTTCGATCTTCTCAGATTTTAGGATGGTGTAATGTTGTTGGTACGCTTTCGCGAAAGCGTCAACCCCATAAAAATCAAACAAATGACGAGCATCTCGCTTACTGTCCAGAATAAAACTCACCCAGCTGTCTTCCCGATCTGGGAACTCAATAATGAGGTAGGGGCTTAGCCTCGCAAAAAATGACGCGCTCATCTCAAAAGGTACATTACCTGTAAGCGTAATGTGGTGGATCAACGCCAGAGCCATGCTCAAATCAGGCTGCCAAGAGATTAATCTGTTTATGAACGATTCTCGCTCTTGATTCTCAAAGCCTATGCCTGGCGCAGGCTGCATGAGGTCAGTAACTAGTGAGTGAACCATTCCAGACTTTAGGTGATTTCTGTAGCATTGATCTACAGCACTCTGATCAATGTCACAAACCATAACCTGATCCATTTGATCCAAAATTACCTCACCAAAGGTTCCATCATTACCACCTAGGTCCACGGCTTTTTTCAGATTCAGATCCCTGGACCAGTCTTTAATGAGCTGTTTTTTGAGCTCAAAAGATTTTTGATCATAGTTGATCTCATCGTAATAAGCGCTCCATTCTGTATTTTCCTTAAGCTCCATTTTTGCAATGTAGCCATCAAGAACTTTAAGAATTTTTACTTGATCCGTTTTTGATAATTTGGCTGACCCAGCAGTTTCTGAAGCAGATTTAGGGTTTGAGTTATCGTTTTGAGCGAGCAGTTTGATGTGTGAGTGCAACACGGGATTGAACCTGTCTTTTATACCTAGATGCTGCTTGATCTCATTTAAGTCACAGCCATTGATTTGATGCTGTAATGTCTTTAAGTGTCTAGAACCATATTTTTGAGCCATAAAAAGAGGTGCCAGAAAATGCTCGCTGAATTGCTTTAACGCTCTCCATGGCTCGTTTTCACGATACGGCTCAAGGCTTAGCGTGTCTATAAAAATGGCCTTACCCTGATGGAAGGTGACGTTAAAGGCACTGGCATCTTTTAAAGAACAATTATTCTTCAGTAAAAAAAGTTGCAGGCGCAGCGTAAGCTGGGCCGCATGCTTATATTGAGTAAAACTCCACTCGTAGGGATAGCTTATAAAATCGATCGGTTCTGGCTGGAGAACTATGGCATTTGCATCTCTAGAGATTTCCACGTGATCGATCAGCCAATTTTTATCTTGAAGCTTTTGATAAATATTTTGTTTTAGGCAGAATCCATAATCCTCAAAAAAAATGGGATTGATTTGGCGGTAAAGCTTACCGTCTTTCTTAAAAATAAAACCCGATGGATCCCGATAAGAAGATGGATGTCTCATGACTTATCGTCTTCATCATCTTTTTCGTAGGCTTCGTCAAAGCTGTCCTTCTCTTGAGCCTTCATACCCAACCACCCTTTTACGGTAGCAATCACCGTTTTGTAGAATAGAACAAAGCCTGCAAAAGCAGCAATAGCCGCTTGTGCGATCATGGCTCCCAGCCCTGGATCAAAGTATAGTATCATGAGGGCAATTTACAAAATATTAAGAGTTGCGGGTTGGTTTATAGCTCGGCCAGATCATCTTTCTCTACATCCAATTTCTCCCGCATTTTTTCAACGTCCAGTTTTTCCAGTAAAGTTACCAAACTAGGATACCAGTTCTCATGATAGCCAAATTCAGGTCTTCTAAATTCGGCGATGGCTTTATCCTTGTCCCAATCTTCTATAATAATGCGATAAGCAGCCGTCATGACTCCCGTGCGGTCAGAGCCGTGCCAGCAATGGATCAAAACTGGTTTTTCAGACTTTTTATAAGCGCGTAGAACTCTGAGAATATCCCTTTCATCGATATCTTTAGACTTGAGAGCGATCTTCTTCAGTTTCAGATCAAGATCCCGAGCTTTTTTATTGTCATCGCGATTACGCCGTAGGTTGATTACCGTTTTAATTCCTAATTTCTCAGCTTCTATAAAAGCTTTTCTGCTGGGCTGGCTGGAGCGGTATAAACTGTCTGAAACTTTATAAAATCGCTTGAAATATTTACTATCGGTAAGGATGTAGTCTTTGGTATTCTGTTGACTGGCGCAGGAAACCAATAAAATAGCAATGAAAAGGATGCGAATTTTCATAGAACAAAACTTTTTGTTAAATATAAGAGACTGATTACATCAAGTACAATATGGTTTTCACATGTATAACAAATAGCTGTAAATGAATAATCAAGTGCATTTTCAATAAAAAAAGCCAGCTTTATGAGTCGCTGGCTTTCTGACAAACACAAATAATTCTACATTATTCAAAAATCATTTCTCCCTCATTAGGGTTATAAACGTAATCAAAAGTGTAAACACGACCGCCACTAGGGTCAGAACTGTCTTGATCGCGGTAGTAACTCAAGATTTCCACTTTTGCGTAGCGACCATCTCTAGTTCTGAATACTAATATCTGACCAGGAATAGGGCTAACTAGATTGGTCATGAAATTGTAATTGTACCAGCCATTATCACTTCCTGTAGGGATGGCAAAAGCACCATCAGCATCTTGGGTAAATATGAGTGTGCTTACGTTAGTTATATCAGCAAGTGTGCCCGTTGTTATGGCCGCAGCGGCATTTCCATTACGCACAGGCTCGTCGTTTGTACCAGTTTGTACTCCGCCATTTACTGCTATTGTTGTCCCACGAAAGGCAATATCCCATTCCGTATCACTCGTAGTTCTCATGCCAGTTGCAAAGTCAAATTTTGCAAAATCCCCACCTACTGGCTGTCCTTGACCTCCAGTTTGTGGAGCTTCGAGGTTAGTTACCGTGCTGGTCTCAATGTCAAGGCGGTTGATGCTATCATCGTCATCGCTACATGAGGCAAAGCCAGTAAACAAAAGGGCTAGCGCCGCAAATTTTAAGGTTTTGATTGTCGTTTTCATAGTTTAGGGTTTTTGATTTTAAAATGTATAATTGAGTCTAATAAATCCTTGTATTCCAGGGTTGTTTAGAATGTTTGCATCCTTGTAGTCTAAAAGATTATTAGCTCCCACCTGCAAATTGAAATCCTTGAAAAAAGTCTTGCTTGCCGCAATGTTTGCGGTGAGAAATCCATCAACAAAACTGTTGTCGTAGGTGTCTATAATCGAGTTGCCGTTAGTATCAAAAAGTGCGTACTTGCTGCGGTAAAGTAATCTCAAAGTAAAATCAACAGGCCCGTCTAAGAATGAGCATCTGGCTTTCGTACCTCGACTCCGCTCGGCACAGGCTCCAGCGAGCTTATAAAACACCTTTAGATTTGCATTATGTCTGGATCTATTCACTAGACCGAAGTAGTCTGAACGTTCCACCTGAACGGTTCGGTTAGTAGCTGGATCGCGGGCAAACACCTGACCGTCCGCTACGCGATCTTCTTGAAGCTTGTCAAATGCATATAAAAGCTGATACCCGCCAGAAACATTTAAGTTCTGGTTGAATTCATAGCCTAAGTTAATCTCGGCACCGGTAAAATAAACCTCATCAAAATTGCGGTAGCTGAAAACGTTCTGCCCGTTGAATTTTCTTGCGATGACCTGCGTGTCAATTAGGTTGCTGAAGTCATTGCGGAAGAAATTGATCTCTCCGTTCCATTTATCCTTGCGATAAGTAGCACCTAGGTTGATCCCTACGCTACTTTCTGCCTTGATGGGCTTATCAAAAAAGCCAGCGGGAACGGTCGTATTGGCAATCTGGCCAGCATCTTCCAGCTCTTGAAGTTTATCTGACGCCACGTTGTAACCCAGCACCGTATAGCCCACGGCAGAGTTGGTGAAATCAAAATACAGTTGTCTGAAATCAGGTGCCTTGAAACCATAGCCTACAGATGTTTTCAAAGCAAAAGCTTTGTTCAATTCATAGCGTAAAGCCAGTTTGGGACTTAACTGATTGCTGTACTCACTATGGTTATCAAACCTAAAACCAGCAATCACATTCAACTTGTCTATAGGCTTTACATCCCACTGTCCGTAAACATATTGAGAGTTGAACATTACTTGCTCATCAAAATAGGTGCGATCTAGCCGGTCGTATTGATACCCAACTCCAGTAGTGACCGTTCCTGCATTCTTGATTTTAAAATTGACTCTTACTTCTGGTCGCACGAGAGTTTGATCAAAACGACTATCAAAAACCACATCATCAGAAATTTCACCCGTTAGCAATTCCTCCGCTAGATAATTAGTATAATAAAATTCATATTCAAGGTCTAGATTATCGCTAGCCATATGGTTCAGCCTAGCGTGAGCGTTCCATTCTTGTTCCTCAGAATCGCCTGAAACTGTTTCTATACCTGTGTTGAAGCCAGACTCTATATTTTGGGTGTAAAAACGCGTTGAACTAAACAGTTCTAGCTTATCATTAAGATCTACGTAAAAACGACCGTTAAGCGTATAATTTGCAAATGGATTTACGGTCTGTCCTTCGGTTTCAGGATTTAAATCATAGCCTTCACTTGAAAATCTATTAGCAAAAAATCCATAGCGCCATTTACCGAGGTTCTGTTTCAAATTGACATTTATATCTTGCTGACCGAAGCTTCCATAACGGTAACCTACATCGCCTCCTACTTTACGACTTCGTGGTTTCTCGGTAATGATATTAATGACTCCGCCTAAAGCATCGCTTCCATAAAGAGCACTACTGGGCCCCTTTACAACTTCTATTTGTTTGATGTTTCCTACTGTGATACGGCTTAGATCAAAATTTCCAGCACTTCTTCCCACTAGTGGGACTCCATCTACCAGAATCAAGATATAATCTGACGCGATACCTTGAATCTGTACACCTTCAAAACCGCTTTCATCGGGTACGGTAACAATGCCAGTTTGCTCGTTAAGTATCTCGTCGAGTCTCACAACACCGGTTTGTCTGATTTGTTTTTTACTAATGAAAGTGACTGGAAGTGGAAGGGAACTCAATTGTCTTTCGGTACGTGTAGCAGTAATAACAACCTCCATCAGCTCTTCATTGCTCAAAGAATCTAAGGGCTGTTCTTGTGAGTACGCTTTCACGAAAGCGAAAACGAGAACTAAAAAAATAAATGCTGTCTTATTAATTATGTTCATTAAGTAGAATAATTCTAAATAGTGGTGCAAATATATACTTCAATTTTTATTTAGAATGATTAAGGATAAGTATATTTGTCAAAAATTTCAATTGATGAAAACCTTATTATCAAGTATTGCCTTGGGTATTGTGAGCTTGGGAGGCCTTGCCCAAAATAAAATGGATCAAGACGCAGAAGCCATAAAGAAAATGTGCGGTTGCTATGAAGTAAGCTTCAATTTTGCGGAGACTTTTCAACACGTGGAAGATTCGCTATATAAACCATCTAAAAACAAAGTAACCGGCGGTTTGGAATGGGCTCAACTAGTTACAGATGAAGATGGAATGATACAGATCCAGCATTTATTGCAGGTAGGACCGCCATCGCAGCCTATGATCGTAAAGCACTGGCGTCAGGACTGGATCTATGAAAATCGAGATTTCTACATGTATAATGCTGATAATGAATGGTCGAATGTTGAAAAATCTCAAGATGCCGTAGAAGGTCAGTGGACGCAAAAAGTATATCAAGTAGATGACAGTCCTAGATATGAGGGAAGTGCAACATGGGTGCACGTAGACGGTAAAAGTTACTGGGAAAATACGACTCCTGCGCCTTTACCTAGACGCGAGTATACTGTGAGAAGTGACTACAACCTTACCATGCGTGGTAATAGACAAGAAATTACGGATAATGGCTGGATCCACGATCAGGACAACCAAAAGATATTGCGTGAGAAAGGTGCTGAGGATTTATTGATCGCGAGTGAAAAGGGATATAACATATATAAAAGAGTTGATAATAGCCGCTGTGCAGCTGCTCAAGAATGGTGGAAAGAAAATTACAATAAGTGGGAAGCCGTGCGTGACACCTGGAGTGAGATCTATGGTAGGGATAAAGACTTGGTCCTCAAAGAAAAATATGAGAACAAACGCCTGTACGACTATCTGTTTGACGAAAACCTTACCGAGAAAAGTGAAATTAAAAAGACGATCAAATCATTTGTCGAGTCATCTGCAAAATAAAAAACTATAAAGGCATCGGTTTTTGTCTGATGTAGTCTCAACCGGATCATGAAAATAAAATTATGAAGAAGATTATAACAATTACCTTATTGATTGCTGGGATGTTTGCCCAAGCGCAGGATAACATATTCTGGTCGCGTGATTTCTGGAAAGCATCACCTAGCCTAGAACAAGTCAAGACAGAGATAAGCCAGGGCAATGATCCCGTAGCCTTGAATAAAAATGGTTTGGACGCCGTGACTTACAGTATTCTGGAGAACACGGATATAGCAACCATTAAATATTTACTGAGTGTTGCCGGTAATGATATCAACAAAATCACTCACGATGACCGTATCTATCTGCACTGGGCGGCTTATAAAGGTAACATTGATTTGATTGATTATTTGTTAGATCAAAAATCAGATGTAAATGCGTATGATGATAAAGGACAAACACCCATAACATTTGCCGCAGCGGCAGGACAGTTTGATGAAAAAGTATATGAAACTTTTGCAGCAGCTAGAGTGGATCTATCTGAACATCAAAACAAAGAGGGACAAAACCTATTGCTAGCCGCAGCTCGTCGAATAGATAACCAAGAAAAAATGGATTTTTTTCTGGATCTAGATATCGAATTGGATAGTATTGATCGCTCAGGTAATAACTTGATGCATCAAGCAGTTATGGTAGGTAATCTAGATTTGCTAAAGTTGCTTGAAGACAACAATTTTACTCCTGATGATAAAAATAAAAACGGGTACACGCCACTTCATCTCGCGGCAATGAAAGGCAAAGATCTAGACATTTTAAAGTATCTAGTAAAGCAAGGTGCTGACAAATCCATAGGTACTGAATTTGGCGAAACGGCTTATGATCTCGCGTTAGAAAATGAATTTTTAAGCGACAAGAAAGAGCAACTTAACTTTTTAAAACCATGAAAAAACTCCAAATTTTACTAGCGGTATTATTTGTTGCCATATCCAGCCTAGCATTTGTAGAAACTGAGGAAACGGTGGATTATAAATGTATGGTGCAACTTAAAAATTATCAAGGTCACGGTGCTTATCTGGTGGTTTCTCTACTTGATGAGAATGGAGAATATCTAGAAACTTTGCACGTACAGGGAAAAGATAGCGAGTGGTACAACGAGATCACGGAGTGGTGGGGGTTTTATGGCAAGTACCGCCCAGATATCGATGCGATCTCAGGAGAGACCATTGCTGGTGGGGAGCGTAAAATCACGACTTTGAAGATTCCTAGTTCCGCTTTCGCGAAAGCACAAACCTTAAGATTTGAAACAGCCGTCGAAGACCAGGAATACTATGAAGCAGATCTTGAGATCAAGCTCGATCCTTCTAAGAAGCTGAATTCAAAATACGATGGAACTGGCTGGATCAGATACGTGAGAATGCTGCCGAATTAATATCTGTGGCTTCGGCTCACATCGACTTCGCTCAGCGCAAGCCGCTCAGCCACCTTCCTTTCTACTTGAGGTCATTGAGCGGAGTCGAAATGACTTATTTCTCGAAGTAACAACCATTTTGATAATCTAAGAAAACCTAAAATGCACCTATCCATCTGGAGATATAGTCATTTTGTGCTGGCAGTAATGTCAGCACTTTTTGTGTTGATACTTTCTGTAACTGGTGCCATTCTAGCGACTGAGCCTCTATTTAAAAACCACCAGATCGATGGACTGGAATCTCTTACTTTAGAGGAAACTTTTTCTAAACTTAAAGAAAGACACCTCGAGGTTTTATCGATTGAGAAAAGCGATCAGGATCAGGTCATCGCCCAGATTACTGATGAAGATTTCAACATTGTGGAAGCATATGTAGACCCGTTCACGGGAAACTCATTAGCCCTTCTAGAAGAACAGGCTAAAGTTTACAGTTGGACTACTGCATTACACAGATCCTTGTTTTTAAAAACTACGGGTAGGGTAGTGGTAGCCATTACCACACTTGCCTTGTTGCTGATACTTGCCACGGGAATTTTTCTACTTGCTCAGCGGCAAGGTGGTTTTAAGATGTGGTTTAGCAGCGTGAAAGAAGGGAGTTTAAGTGAACGCTGGCACGTGATTTTGAGCCGCTGGTTCATGTTGCCTATTTATGTCATCACGCTTAGCGGGATCATCTTATCAACAGATACTCTGGGAATAGTTGGGCAAACTCCTGCCGAATTGAATTGGTCTGCAGAGCTTCCAGAAACCACTCAACCATCATTCTTCAAGGAAACCAAATTATCCGAAATTAAGGAGGTGACGTTTCCCTTTTCAGATGACCCGATAGACTTTTATCATATCAAGCTCAAAGATCGAGAAGTTTTGGCTGATCAAATCAATGGTCAAGTTGTCGATGAGGTGATTTATTCTGGATCTACTGCTTTGTACAGCTTGAGTAAGGCGTGGCACACCGGGAATAATCACGAAATTTGGGCCGTTGTTTTAGGCTTGAGTAGTCTAGCAACTGTATTCTTTTTAGTGACTGGTTTGGTGATTTATTTCAAGCGTAAGAAAAATGCCAAAATAGTTTTTACACCTGCCGCTCCAGAACAAAGTGAAATCATGATTTACTACGGTAGTGAGAAAGGTTATGTATTTCAGCAGGTGCAAGCGTTTGCAAGTGCTTTGCAAAAAGCTGATAGATCAACTGCACTTAAAATCGGGCTAGATTCACTAGATCAATTTGAGCTTCACAATACTCACCAGCAAATTGTTGTGATGACTTCCACGTATGGTGATGGAGATGCTCCCAGCAATGCTCAAAAGTTTGAGAGCGTTTTCCACAACCTTGATTTAATGCAAGCTAACTATAGCGTTGTGGCATTTGGATCGAGTGTTTATCCTAAGTTTTGTGCCTTCGGTAAAAAAGTGGATCAGCTATTTGCTGAGAAAGGCTTTCAACGACAAGTCCCCATAGCGCTAGTTGATGAAGAAAACAATCCTGAACTGACTTTTGAGAATTGGGCAACGCAATGGTCCGTCCAGACAGGATATGATGTAGGTATTTTACCTACACAACAAAAGAAACTATTGCCGCTCAGAGATTTTAGGGTAATCGAGCGTACAGCGTTAAATGTGGACGATACGTTCTTGTTGAAACTGAAGCCCTTGATCAAACTCAACTTTCAAAGCGGCGATCTTTTGCAGATACAAGTTGAGGGAAGTCATAAGCGCAGGGAATACTCAATTGCCAGAGTAGGGAATGACATACTCTTAAGCATAAAAAGGCACGAGTTCGGGCTCTGCTCTAGATATTTGAGCGCGCTCCAGGAGGGTGAGATTCTTAAAGCTTCACTTTCCGTAAATGAACATTTCCATTTTCCAAAATCGGCTTCAAAAGTTATTCTTATTGCTAATGGAACTGGAGTTGCTCCGTTCTTGGGGATGCTTGATGAAAATAAGAACGCTGCTGCTATAAGTTTGTTTTTGGGATTACGCTTTCGCGAAAGCGTAAATATCTACCAGAACCACTTATCAGAAGCGCTTGAAAAAAGCTCCTTATCCCAGCTGAAAATCGCTTACTCCAAAGTAGCTGAATCATGTTATGTTCAAGATCTTCTTATAGATAATGAGCAGGACGTTGCTACTCAGATCAAAGCTGGAGCGCATATTATGATCTGCGGCTCGCTGGCAATGAAAAACGATGTTTTGAAGGTGCTTGATAAAATAGCCGTAAACCACAACATCGCAGAAACGCTACAACTTGAAATCGAAGGTAGGTTGTTATCTGATTGTTATTAAAATATATAGAAACGAAGACCTCCGAGGTTTTCAAACCTCGGAGGTCTTCGTTTTATAGCTGATACAGAAAAACAAAACCGCCCCAGTCATTTGACTGGGGCGGTTTGAAAGTCTAGACGATTAATTTTTATCCATTAGGATTCAAAATCATATCGATACGTTCTACAAGGTCCTGTAAGTGAATACGCGACAAACGATCAGAAGTTCTTCCTGCAGCTCTACGAGCATCGCGTTGAAGCGTTTGAAGCTCTGCACGCACGATGGGTCTGATATCACTTTGTGCTACGTTTATTCCAGAGCCAAACCTTCTGAACACGCTAGGTTGATCATTTTTCATGATGTATTCCAAACGCTCTACATAAGCTCTTTGCAGATTTCTTCTGTATCTATCTATCGTTCGACCGCGTGGCAGTTCTTCAAACAGACCTTTACGCAAGTCAGTCATCATTTCAAGAAGTCCGTAACCTTCACGACCGTTGACTTCTTCATTTTCCATAAGTCTTGCCATACGGCCAAAATCAAGTAAATTGTTCAAGGTTCTCACTTGCATACTGCGTATACGCTCGATCCCTCCATCGCTCTCGATCTTATTGAAGATTTCTTGATCGATCAACCATTCTGGAGTTTCAAAAAGCTGTGTATGCAAGAATTCCATGGCACGTTCTTGTTTATCGCGTGGTGCGTGCTCGTAAACAGCACCTTCCTGACCGTAAGCCTTATAGGTTTCTTTTACTCCACCTATGTTTCCGGTAACGTGGCCCATGTAACGGTTGAACTGTCCCACAACCTGACCGTACATTTCTTCTAGATCATCGTAGTTCTCACCTTCTTTACCCGTCCATTCATTTAATTTAGGAACGATGCGCTTCAAGTTTTTGATACCGTACTCACTGGCAAGCATGCTGTCATCACCTAGGTCTTCTGTCTGGCTTGAGTAATCAACAACCCCAAACTGCTGACGACCGAATCGGTACATAGGGTCTCCAGCTTTCTCAAGAATCCATTCATCAAGGATCTCTTTTTCTTCTTCAGCGGTTTTGTTCAAGATAGGTTTGTAACCCCACATAATAGAATACTTGTCATAAGGACCTATGTTAGGCATCAAAGCTACATCACCATCCTCTGGCTGAGCAACATAGTTGAAACGGGCATAATCCATAATAGAAGGAGCTGTCCCGTACTTTTTAGTGAATTCTGGATCACGTAGGTCTTCTACGCCGTAAGCCACAGAGCTTCCCATATTGTGAGGTAGACCTAAAGTGTGTCCTACCTCATGAGCACTTACAAAACGAATCAAACGTCCCATAACCTCGTCATCAAACTTAGTCATCTGCGCGTCTGGGTTGATGGCCGCAGTCTGAACAAAGAACCAGTTGCGTAGCAAGGTCATTACATTATGGTACCAGTTGATGTCTGATTCCAGAATCTCACCCGTACGTGGATCACTTACGTGAGGTCCATTTGCATTAGGAATAGGTGAAGCTAGATAGCGAACAGTAGAATAGCGTACATCTTCAGGACTCCAGTCTGGATCTTCTTCTTTTGTGGGGGCATCTTTTGCGATGATGGCATTTTTGAAACCTGCTGCTTCAAAGGCAACTTGCCAGTCCTCGATACCCTGTTTGATGAATTTGCGCCACTTTACGGGAGTAGCTGGATCGATGTAATACACGATTTGTTTTTTAGGCTCCACAAGCTCACCGCGCATGAATTTTTGGCGGTCTTCTTCTTTCACTTCCAGTCTCCAGCGATCTAGGTAGCGTACTGTTTTTGTTTTTTGCTCATCGAGACCATAGTCTTGCTGTCCACGAGCAAACCACCCTACACGCTGGTCAAAATAGCGACGCTTCATAGGCTCATCTGGAAGCAGGATCATAGAATTGCTCATCTCAACGGAAATAGATTGAACGCTGCTGTTAGATGGTGGTTCACTTGCAAAGTAAGTCTTCACGTGTCTGGACTCTATATTGCGCGGGTAGGAACGCAGCGTGTCGATGTAAGAACGGCTATCGTCAAGTCTTGAGATCTTGTAATTTCTACGAGCTCTCTGTGGAAAACCTATGGCTTTAACATCCTTAGTAAAGAAGTCAGTTACATCAATGACTACATTATTATTGACGCTGTCCTTTTTAACCGCTTTAATAGGGAAAGAGTAGAGGATAGGTTCAAAATTTGAATTTTCAACGGCGATACTTACCGGTAAAGAGTCTGCCGCCACGATCTGGTGAGAGACCACGCGCAATAAAATATCGTCATTTTTACGTTGCCATCTCAGAGTCTGGGTGTTTTGCTTACCTCCACCAAAGCCAATTCCGCTGGCGGTTTTAGCAATTCTAGTAACCATAAGCATCTCTCTGTTGAAGAGACTGTCTGGAATCTCATAGAAGTAGTTGTCTTCTACTTGGTGCACGGTAAAAAGCCCTTCATCACTTTTGGCTTTCTTTGTGATCACCTTATCGTAGGGCTGTATGCCTCCTTTTTTGCTCGGGCGTTTACCTGCCGAAGCGGTTTTTGCCGGCGCTTTCTTTTTCCCTTGAAAGACCGAACAACCAGTAGTTAACGACACGGCTAGGGCCAGTGTTGCTACCATTTTAATCGTACGCATGAATTGATTTTTTTGTTATCGCCTAAATATATTACAGAATCCCTAAGAAATCCTTAATAGATCGTTAAGCAAAGTGATAGTGCCTGTGGTGTTCTCGCTTTCGCGAAAGCGAGATAATCACATTCAATCTCCTTCATGAGATTATCCAGCGTAAACAAATTACCAACCAATGCACTCTTGAGTGGGAGGTTGTCGTACAACAATTATATTTGAGCATGAAATACCAACTAACCACCTTACTTTTTCTTTGTTTAGGTTTTATCGGTGTGTCTCAAACTACCGATCTAGCCATCACTCTTGAAGCACGAGATATTAATGGGAATGCTATATCACAAGCCCATATTTATGAGCGATACACTTATTTGCTAACCATTAGTAATACCGGCGTGCCAGTCTCAGATGCCACGTTTAATCTCAGTTTAAGCTCTCTAGAAGAGATTGAAAGTGTAGTGGCTCAAAATATTTTGGGAGGGGCGTTATCTCCATCAAATGTTGGCATTAATCAAACTTCGGTTTCTGGTTCATTACCCGATATGCCCAACTCATCCAGCGTGGAGATATTGATTACCGTGAGGGCAGAACCCACTTTTCTGGGTGGAGCAACCGCAACAGCAACCGTGCAACCACCCGCTGGAACGACAGATGTGAATCCAGCTACAAATGATTCTGTTATCAGTATCATTATGACAGAACGAGACATTGTTTTTGATATCACGCAGTCACAAATAACTCCAGCTGCCGGTGCAGCACTTACCAACTGGGGCGACATGGTCGTTTATGAAATGACCATTACCAATAATTCCAGTATTGAATACCCGCTTGAAGATTTCAATATGTTTGTAGGTAACGTAAATAGAGCAGGCTCTGCCGTTTATACATTCAATGATCTTCAATGTGTTTCTTCAAATGGAATGAACTGTCCCACGCTGGATGGCTTGAGTACCACTACCAGTTCAAATGTTATAGGTTCCTTCAATTATTATTCACACGGTAGGCCCATAGTATTTGACTCTGGAGCCTCTTTTACCATACAGGTGAGTTATACATTGGATGAGGGCGACTGTGATCCTTTTGCCGAGAATGTTCCCCTGGTAATGGCAAACAATCTAAGCATTGTACCGTTTCTAAATAATACTGGTTTTGATCAGTCTATAAGTACTGAAACCACCACTTTGATAAACGACCCTTGTCAATGTGTCGAGCTTGAGACCGAGGTGGCCAGAACAAATCCCTCTGCTTCATCCATTACCACCTGGAATGATGTAGTTACCTATGAGTTTACTTATAAAAATAACGGTCCCGTGGATGTTCCTGCCTTTATTTACATGGTAAATTCCAGTACGGCAGGAACAGAGATGGAGATACTTACAGCCGAATGCATAGCAACCACGGGAAGTCTTGATTGCACCGACCTTAACATAGTTATCACGCCAGATACCAGATGGCTGACGAACCAGTTTCAATTTCCTGCAAACTCCACCGCGGTCATACGTTCTACGGTTCGCTTTGCACCACCTACTTGTACTCCAGGCGGAATTTTACCAAGCGTAGGAACGAGAGGTGTAGCAACAGAGCTTGATCCAGATATTTTAGAATGTGATTCCTCAAATAATTCTGCTATAGATCGTATTGATGGTTTACCTGTAGATCCCTGTGACAATAATCCTGGAAGTAGTAATGTCATTGAAATATCAGAAGAACAAGTCGATCCTACTCCAGGAGCAAGATCTTATCCTTATGGTGATGTGAAATATGAGATCGTCATGAGGAATGTTGACACTTTAGACCATCAAATACGTTTTAAGGATATTCAGTTTTCAGATGGAACTGGAATATTGAAGTCGATTGTTTGCACGGGTAGCGCAGGTGGAGCAAGTTGTCCAACTAGTTTAAATGCTCAGATAGACCAGGCCAATCAAAACGGAGACACCTTTTGGGAGATTTTGGATACTGAGAACTTTATTATGCCTGCAGGTAGTTCGCTCACATTTGAAAAAATTATTAATTGGAGGCCTCCCTGTCAAGATACTGTCTTTAATGTTTCTGATAACTTGCTGCTGGAGGCTATTGATTCAAACCTAGACGCAATTGCATCAGTAATTGCTGGCGTAGCTACTCCTATGGTTCCCTGTGTAGACATTGTAGTGCAAACATTTCCATCCATTACTTCAGCACCTATCAATACTGATTTTGAATGGATAGTAGATATTACAAATTCAAATGTAAGCGTCGATGCAAGTGGCTTGACATTTAATAACTTAATGCATCCAGACTTTGAAATTACAGGTACGCCTACCTGTTCTGTGATTACGGGTACGGCTAGTTGTATGCCTACTTTTAATATTAATGGAAATGCGATTGACGCTGTAATTCCCAGTATGAATTCTGGCTCGACCATTCAAGTGCGTATACCGGTCAGAACTCCTAGTTATGGAGGGAGTTTTGAAAATAGGGCAGAGGTCCATCCCGATTTTGAGGTGACAGGCGAGACTACCCCCAGTTCTAATATTTCAACATCCAGTTTATTTATTTTAACCACTCAGACCAGTAAGGAGTTTTCCCCTTCCATTATAAATTCTGGCGAGGTATCTACCTTGACTTTTACCTTGCGTAATTCTGTTGGGTTACCTGCTCAGAGTGGTATCAGTTTTACCGATAATTTACCAGCTGGGATGACCATTTCTGGCGAAGCCATTTGGGTCGATCAAAATGGCGCATCGGGAACATTTTCTGGTACGATAGGTGGAGATGTATTTGGAGTTCAAGATCTGAGTTTTCCTTCAGGAATTGATGAAGTCTCGTTTGCAGTAGAGGTAACTTGTACTGAACCTGGAATCTACATTAACGATTTTCAAAACTTCTCTGCTCTCAACAACATTGATGTATCTACCGTATTTGCAAGCTTGGAAGTTCTACCGGTTCTAGATCTTGCGATTCTAAAAACTGTCGATAATCTTGAACCAGAAGTGAATGACAGTATAACGTTCACCATAGAAGTTCAGAATCTTCAAACTGCCGATGCTACTGGTGTTACCGTGCAGGAAAATCTGCCCAGCGGTTATACTTACATTTCTCATTCTACAGATATGGGAGTTTTTGAACCGTTGAGTGGCATATGGCGAGTGGGTGATCTGGCAGCTGGAGCGACCACTTCCATGCAAATTACAGTAAGTTTGAATATTCCGGGAGAGTTTGTAAATATAGTCACGGTTGACAGCAGCTCACCTTTTACAGATGTAGATTTAGAAAACAATACTGCAGAAGCCTTTGCCAGACCCGACTGCATCGTCGTTCCTGAGGGATTCACGCCTAATGGGGACGGTCGCAACGATATCTTTGAAATCAGATGCATTAATTTGTACCCAGAGTGTGAACTTGTAATAGTCAATCGGTACGGGAGTACGGTCTATAAAGCCACAAATTATCAGAATGATTGGGATGGAACGCCTACACAGGGATTATTGTACGATAGCGACAGAACGCTGCCTACAGGAACATATTATTGGAAACTGGACCTCAAGGATGGATCACAAGCTCGAGTGGGCTGGTTGTATATTAATTATTGAGATAACCCTCCTGTCTGATAGGTCTTAACGGAAGGTAAGTTTGTAAAAGCTGAAACATTAAATTTTCTCAAGAACGAGAATGTAAAAAATTTTTAAAACAACCGCTCGATAATACTCATGAACTCCGTTTTATTCTCGCGGCTTACGGGAATGAGCTTGCTATTTTCAAGAACGATGTAATACCCATCAGTCTTGCGTACCTCCTTAATGAATTTCAGGTTGATGAGATAGGAGCGGTGGGGCTTATAGAAGTAGGGGCTTTTTTTGAGCTGCTCGGCAAATTTTCCTAGCGGCTTGCAAATGTTTTCTTTTTCCCGGTTTTTCATAAAAACATCGGTGTACATGCCTTGTGCTTGCATGTAGATGATCTCGTCGTAAGGTATAAACATGAAGCCTTTAGGTATCTCAAGGGCAATCTTATCCATTTGCAAGTTGATCATATTTCTTTCCAATTGCTCCAGTCTTGTCCCTAGTTGGTGGGATTGTCGCTTTTTTAAAGCACGGGCGGTTGCATCAAGCAATTCGTGTGGGTCAATAGGTTTAAGAAGAAAGTCGACGGCACTAGTTTTAAATGCCTCAATGGCAAACTCATTATAGGCTGTCGTAAAAATGATCTCAAAATCAATCTCGTCCCCACCAAAATGTTTGACAATATTCAAACCACTAGCTCCTGGCAACTTAATATCCAGAAAAACAACTTGTGGCTTTTCTGTTTTGATCATATAGACACCGTCTTCGAGATTATCGGTTTCTAGAGGAGTACTTTCGGGATAATTTTCTTGTATCAAATTTTTAATCAGGGTGCGAGCGCCGGGTTCGTCTTCTATGATAATGTATTTCATGGCTTGATTTTGGGAAGGGTGATTTTTACTTGGGTGCCGGCAGGGCTTCCATCGGGATTTTCTCGATCAGAGACCGTGATTTCGAGTTTCTCGCCGTAGTAGGTGTTCATCAGGTCGAGACGCTTCTTATTGGCCATCATGCTGAAAGGTTCATGGTTGTTCTCCTCATTAAGGGAATTAGCATATTTCCTCCCGACTCCATCGTCAACGATGAAAATCAAAAGTTGATCTTCATGGGGCTGCTCAAATCTTATGATTAGGTTCTTATCGCCTTTCTTATGGTGTAGCCCGTGATTAATGGCATTTTCTACGTAAGGCTGCAAGAGTAGTGAGGGGACGAGAAAGTTGTTGAGGTCTATCGCTTTCGCGAAAGCGAAATCATATTCAAACCCGTCACCATAACGTTCTTTTTCAAGTTCCACATAAAGTTTGAGTGCCGCGATTTCCTGTTTAAGGCTGATGAACGACCTCCTGCTATGATCCAGATAAAGTCGCATGAGTCTGGAAAACCGTACCAAGTAAGAAGAAGCTAGGGTTTTATCGTTGGATAGAATATAATTCTGCAGGCTGTTTAAAGAGTTAAAGACAAAATGCGGATTCATTTGCGACCGCAGGTTCTCCAGTTTGAGCTGGGTGAAGTTTTTTTCTTTGGTTTCTTGTTCTAATTGTTTTTGCATTTTACGCTGCACAAATCTCCCCCTGAGGAAATAGATCAACCATAGTATGGTGCAGGCCAAGACTACTGCAAATAGCAGAAACCACCATTCTAAATAATACGGAGTTTCAATAACTACAGGAATATCCATACTGGTAGCTATCGCCCCAGTAAACAAATTTTGAAATCTAATGGAGATCAAATGCCTCCCGGGACTCAATCCATTTATGATTTTTTGATGGTTTATCTGAAAATCGACCCACGCATCTTTGTAATTCATCTGCGCCTTGAGTTGATCTTGAGGCAGTAAGGCATCATTTAAAAATTCAAGTTCTAAAGTCCTCTGGTCATAAGGTAATCGCAGTTCCTCGCTTACTGATTCTAAATCATACACGGCGGAATAGGAAGGAAGTTCAATACTTACATTAAAAACTTCATTGGAAATTTTGAGGATGCGGCTGGAGGTGAGGATATGTAAATTTTCAGAATCTGCCTGGATTTCCGTCGCCTCTTTCCAGTTTATCAGGCCATCTGCATCGTAGCGCTCCTCTTTATCATCTAGAAGAGACTTTTTTATGAGCCCGCCATCAGAAAGCAAATAAAGGTCCGTATCCTGAATGAAAAAGTCTCTGATCTTGAAAATAGAATTACTCCCATCGATCACTAAATCGTCCACGATCCATTGATTTCCTGTTTTTTTTGCTTGCAAAAGCTTCCCGTTCTCATCCAGAATTATAATTTCTCCAAGGGATTGAGCGGTCTGAAATTTTCTAGGAATTACAGGAAGATTATCGTATTTCAATTCATCCTCCATCAATAGCTCACTATTTAGAACCTTAAGGGAGCCGCTGATATCCGAAACAAATCTATCAAGCCCTAACGCCTCAATATTTGAAGAACGACCGGCGAGTGTCTGGATTATATTGAAATCAAGATCGGTTTTGAGCAATTTGTTATAAGTTGCTACATAATAATGTTGATCTAATTCCAAGACGTCTTTTATTCCTGGAAAAGCGGCTCTAAATGTCTTATCGCCATTTTCCAGCTCATAGATTCCTTGATTGATCAGAATTGTTTCTTTCTCGCTATCGCTTATCAACCTTTGATCTGACCTCCGTCTGATCTCTGAGCTTCTAAAGGAGCCATCTTCTTGTTGATGGTACAGGCGGGAATCATTTACGATAAAATATAGCCCATCTTTATTTTTTGCCAAGTTGGTGATCATATAGTCTGCACGGTCAGGCAGGATGATCTGCTCGATCTTGGGGTTTGGCATAATGTAGATTCCATCCTTGTAAGTACTAATTACAAGTGCATTGTTCCTGTCCCGATAAACATCGGTTACGGTACGATTCTTCAGAATGTTTTGTTGCTGATAGCTCCCATCTGCTTTCAAGTTGTATATCAATAACCCTTTTGAGGTGCAAAATGAGATTTGATCTTCTGTCGCATCTACATTAGTGACCACTAAATTTTCCAAAGCGGTAAAAGCTGCGACTGGTCCAGCGGTTTTTTCAAGTCTATAAACTTTGATCTTATCTTCAGAATTGATCAATATGTGAAAGAATCCGTCATGCCTAAACAGCTGGATGCCTCCCTTGACGTCTTCATGAGAACCATACGCTCTAACAGCGGCAATCTCATTGTTTTGATATTTGAAAAGTGACTCTCCTTGAAAAAAATACCAGGCACTATCGTGATAAACCAGATTGGATCTTAGCACATCTGGGTCTGGGACATCAATACCCTTAATTTGCCCGCTGTGTTCAATGGTATATAATAGGTCTCGTTGAAGTATGACAGGTTTGCTGCCCTCGACGTTAATTTGAGGCATGCTACCGTCTATTTGTGGTTCAAATGAATTGACCAGATAAAGGGAGTCATTCTTAAACCTCAACACCTGTTGCGCAAGATTTGCCATCCATAGACTACCACTTTGATCAAGGCCTAGATTAAAGACCGCTCTACCTTTTTGGTTCTGGGCCCGGAACAGTTCGGTCCCTCTTACATTCATTTTCAAGAGACCATTCTCGGTCGCCGCGTAAAGGTTACCGTGACCATCTGCTTCCATGGCGTAGATCGTTTTTGCAGGTAGTGAAAGGTGCTCGTCCAGTTTTATAAGGTATGGTTGCACCTCCTGGGCTATCACTAGCTGGGAAAAGATGATGGCTAAAAGAGATAAAGTCCTTTTCACTATTAAAATAAAAAGCGGTAGCAATTATTGAAATCACCACCGCAATTTGTCCATAAATTTAGATGAATATCAAAAGATCGTCAAATCTAGATTCCTTATTTGATTAAAACTTTTGCTTCGGTCGATAGTCCGCCTTCCAGTTCTAAGCTGATGATGTAAAAACCTGATTTTAGACTTGAAACATCCATCTGTGCTCGACTTGAAGATTTTATTAGTTGTCCTTGAAGGTTGTGTAATCTCGCTTTCGCGAAAGCGTGCTCACCACAATCAACATATATCACATCACTTGCGGGATTAGGATAAATCTTGATCTGCAATAGGTCAAGTTCATCGATACTTGCTGTCGTCTGGAACTCAATAGCTCCTATATCAGTAGGTCCGTTGACAAAGCGGTTGTTCCCCAATAGATCAATGGTATAAAAAACAAAATTGTTATCACCCGCATCGATCAAGGGCGATCCCGTTGCTGGTCCATAGTCACGATTTGCCTGATCTACAAAGGCTGGATCAGCAACCACCAGCGTGTTGTTTTCGGCGGAATTTGGAACGCTTGAGAAGTCGCGATCAGTCATGTTTGATTCAAAAATCAGGTTATATGCTCCATTTCCTACCGGAGCCAGGGCAACCTGTCTCGATAAGCCATTTACTGAATTGAGGTTATCAGCAAAAACCGAATTATAAACATTGAGCGTCATTAGATTACGGTTTGTCGGTTGTGAGCTGATAATCGTTCCAGCTGTACTGTCGCTAACGCTGTCTTCCCTATTATTAGCAAAAGTACAATTAGCCACAGTAGCGGTCATCTGCCCAGTTTCATTGACATTGACACCTAAGTTAAGACTGCTCCCAGAGTTGCCGGTAGTGGGCCCGGGCAGATCTGCTGAAACGTTGTCATGGAAAAGACTGTTGTAGATGTTCACTTGTAAGTTAGTTCCTCCTCGAGCGTAAACATCCACGCCACCTCGAGCGGTAAGATTGTTTCTAATAATACAACGCTCCATGACAAAAACACTCGTACCTGTGTTCAACGGCTCATACCTTACTGCGGAACCACGTTCCCTGGCTAGGTTGCGTTCAATAATACAATCTCTTATGGTAAAGTTTGCCACATTGTTCCTGACTAAAATCGCTCCAGAACCATTTAGAGAGCTCAAGGAATCTGCACCCTGGGCATCACTCAAGGTAAGTCCATCAAGAACCACTCCGTTAACTTGAACATCAAAAAGAGCGTTTGTATTGTCACCACGACTAGCGTCTTCCTGGACTGTAGCAATATCATCCCCATTAAAATCACCAGAGATTCTAGATATGTTATTTTGTGGATCTCTTTGGCTTGCAGCGGTCTCCGTACCGTCAAAACCTCCTAGGAATGTGAGTTGTTTATCAACCGTTACAAGTGGTATGGATCGGTCAGAACTGCGGCTTATGACCGTGCCAGCCTTCACCCAGATTTCAGCTCCAGTAGCCGCCCTATCCACGGCAGTCTGTAAATCGGTCACAGCGTTTTGCCATGAATCGCCTATGGGTGAACCAGTCGCTGCTGGATCCACATATACTCGTGAAAGCAGGGCCAGGCCAGGCTGATTAAAAAGCTGGGTTACCTCGGTTTGAGTCAACGCTCTTGGGTAAACATAAAAATCATCTGTAGCACTACGCAAACCAAAATTACTTATGATGGGCGATATGATGAAGGGTGCCGTGCTATTGAATAATGTAGAAGCTTCAGTCCAGGTCGCTGAAGCACCCAAATTCACCTGCTGACCGTCCAGATATGCCTTTGCTTCATAATTTCCATTATTTTCTTCAAGTGAGATTACGACATGAGTCCATCGCTGGGTCGCTAGATTTGCGCTTTGAAAATTTAAGACCCTATTAGTAAGCGTAGTCTGAATCCGGAAGGCAAAATTTCCACCAGCATTTTTGGTCAATCTAAAACCATCGGCGCCGGAGTTGTCAAAGGCCTGTAAAATGCCTTCTGGACTCGATGAACCTACAACTTCATTCTCAAAATAATACCAGAAGCTTACAGTAAACTCATTCATGGGATTGCTTGAGGTTCCAGTAAAATTTATACCTGTAAAACTTTCCTGCCTATTGCGCAGGGCTGTGTCGGGATTCCCGTCCCTGTCTGCCCTTAGCAACCATCCATTTCCTGAAGGGATGAGAACACCAGTTCCTGGGTTTACCTGATTTTCAAATGAGCCTGCCGTAAAGCGGTAACCCGCTATGGCACCAGAGGGCACTTGGGCAAAAAGAATTCCCACGCTCAAGAAATTAATGATAAGTAAAACTTTTTTCATGTTTGTTGATTTTGTGACAAATCAACGCCCGTACAAAAATATTAGAGTTAGTATTTTTCTAATATGTCAAAATGCTTTTCTAAAATGTAGATTTAATTGCGTTCGAGAGTTTCGTACAAGCGTTCAACAAAACCGCTTAAATTGTTAAATCTTAGTGAATTTTAGAGATCGATCTATATCTGTTCTTGCAGCAGTTTTTAGAACCCTACATTCGCAAAAATCACAATTTTTATGAGTCAAGTACAAGCAAATGACGCGGTTAAAGTTCATTACACAGGTAAACTCAAAAACGACGGGAGGGTCTTCGATTCTTCCCTCGAGCGTGAGCCACTTGAGGCAAAGCTGGGTCAAGGTCAACTGATCCCAGGTTTTGAAAAGGGATTGATGGACATGAAGGTCAATGAGAAAAAGACTATCGAAATTCCCATGGATGAAGCTTATGGAGATGTCAAAAAAGAACTTTTCCAAAAAGTAGAGCGTCAGCATTTGCCACAAGAGATCAAGCCTGAAGTAGGCATGGGTCTCATGGCTACAAATCCTGATGGATCTGAGCGCCAGTTGAGAGTTGCAGATGTAAAGGAAGATTTTATCATTGTTGATGCAAATCACCCGCTTGCAGGTCAGGATCTAGTTTTTGATCTAGAAGTAGTAGGGATTAACTAAGTTATCCAAGAATTCAGATAAAAAAAAACCAGCGCTTTTGCGCTGGTTTTTTTATGGTTGGTTGATGGGTTGTTATTTGATTTCAAATTTTTTCACGCGTTCGCCATCTTTAAAAAGGGCCGCTCCCATTTGACCCATGGCTATGTTAACGACTATGTATTCACCGTCATTCTTTCCTTCATTATACATACTTGCCACCTCGAGTTTACCTTGTTCTACAGGTACATTTTCATATACGAGATATTTAGCTTGCATATTATCCATGGAAGGAATCATCATCATTTTTTCCACCCCTTCTCGAACATTTACCAACTGACCGTGTTTCATGTCGCCAAATTCCCAGATTGCAGTTACAAGCATACTGCCGTCAAATTTGATCCCGAACCCATTTTCACAGTCTCCCGCTTTACACAGGTCCGGACTTTTGAAATCGCCGATAATGGTTTCACGGCTCACTTCCTTTCCATTTTCATAAGTGATCGCTGTTCTTTTGATCGTATTAGGAATACTGTGAAATTCAATATGAATGCCGTCCTTGACACCATCTTTAAACACGCCTCCTGTTAAAATGCCGGTATCGTTATAAACGGTATAGCCATTTACCTTTCCGTTATTAAATTCTGACATATAATATGCGCCAGTTTTGTTTTGCAGGTAACCTACACCGTGATATTTTCCATCTTTGAAGAACCCATGATAAAATTCCACGCCTTCATTGTTGAGCATTCCGTAGCTGTTTTGACAATCTCCATTTTCACAAACCTGTCCTAGAAGGGGTGAAGAAAATAGAAAGAAGATGACTAGTTGCCACAGTTTAATTTGGGATTTCATAATTGTATTATTTGATGTTGTAAAATTGGTTGGACTAGACTTTTATAACAATAGGGCAACTGTCGTATATGAAAAATTACGTCACTTACCATAATAAATAAATGGCGCCCAATATTTGGGATGTCTTAATTGTTCACCAAATTCTCCTGCAACGAATCGCCTTTTAATTTGTGTAACAGCGGTAGGGTAAGATGTGTTTTTAAGAAAAACTAATTTATAGAACTCCTGAACAAATAGACTGGTCGCATAGTCATTTACCGGCCATAGACTGGTGAGCGTACCATTTGCTCCGGCGCTCAACAATGCATTATTGAGACCTTGAACGGTATCACCTGAGGTGACTCGTCCTAATCCGGTTTCGCAAGCGCTCAACATTACCAGATCTGGATTCATGTCCAGATCACCCATCTCGTTTATGGTGATCATTCCATCTTCTCCATCTTGTGGTGTGGGGAAAACGGTCATGGCCAGACCGCTCAATTCAAAAATATACGGATTTACCGAGGCATGACTCGCCAGGTGGATGACTTTGTATTTGTTAAGCTCGCCAGCTTTGGACATGCGCTTGAGCTCGTTTTCAGTCATTTTTTCATTCAAGCGCAGATCGGTTTTTGGGATTAGTGAATCGATGGCTAGCACCTCCCTTTTGGTTCCTATGAGATAATTCATCGGTTTGTCCCCTTGCAGAGCAGCAAATGCATAATCTAAGTTTTCGCCTTGAGCGATACTGGCATTTACACGTAACTGGAGTTTCCTTACATCAGCTATGCTTTGCACTTTTGCCGACTGATCTTTTCTCAAGGAATAGGTCGCGTCGCCAAAGGCCAGTACATTCTTCTCATAACTCTCGGTAGGTTCTCTACGCAGGGAAACTAGGACGCTGGCGCTGGGAATATAACTGATCTCATAATCTTGCAGCAACATGCGCCCAGTCATCATGTGGGTGAGGGTTTCAAAAGGGATAAAACTCAAATTCCCGGCTGGGCTTATGATTAATTTTTTAAACGGTTCTATCAGACTTTTCTCAGGTATATAGTATTGATTGAGGCGCTTGCTCATGCGCATCATTGCTTGAGGGTTTTGATAAATCATGTCCTCTTTATCAGGCGCAAGCTGCATGCGGTACATTTCTAAAGCGATACGCTGGTCAACAGGTTCTGCGATGTAATTCTTATTGTATTTGGCTCGTTTAAGACTTACGGGTTGTCGCAGCTCTTTTTTGGCTAATTTGTTCTCGGTGTGTTCAGCGAGTTTTGGATAACGGCTCAAAGCCTCTGCACTAAAAACGGTGCCGTCAAAAAACCCACCGATGATACCTTTTTTTGAGACCGCAAAAACAAAAACGCCATCAGGTGTTTGGGTATTGGGTGAGAAATAGTACAGCATCGCCTCGTCAGGCTCAAGTACCTGCTGAATTTCCTCAATGGTTACTTTTTTAGTAGGATCGCTACTAAGCTTTTCATTCAGTTCTGTATTCTTGAATTCTTCTGCAATTTCCAAGGCTTCGGCATATCGACTGTTTTTTACCAAAGCTCCTGCAAGGGTGGTCAAAATGTTCTTATAAAGAGACCGCTTTTGATCAAGTTTCTTACTGGAACCCTCTTTCAGTTCATTTTTGACTTTTGTATGCGCAAGTCCTAGAAGCGGGATCATAGCCGCATAATCCATGTCGCGCAACTTGTTCAGCGCTTGGGAATAGAGGAGTTGGGCATCTGACTCCATATTTATATTTTTCAACCCAAATTGTACATCGTAGATATCAATTTGCTTTTGATAAGAATTTAGCCGATTATGCTTTTGAGCCAGCGACTTGAATTCTTGATAAAATCTCTTTCCTTTTTCTGGGTGTGAATTTGCATAAAAAGCGATGTAATAAACCAGATAGGCCATCTTATCATGCGGATTCAAAATACTCAACAGTCGCGACTCTCTGTTATCAAGTATGGATTTGGTCAAGGTTGAGTTATTGGTTCGGTTTGCAGCCGCAAGAATATCTAGGTACAACTGGTCTTGCTGTGGCTGGAAAAAGTTTTGAGGCTGTGAAATAAAAACGTTTGCCGCCTCGATGACACTTTGAGGATCGCTCGATCTGTTCAACTCACTATAAATCTTGTACAGTTTATATTGTGCTTGTGGATTGTTCCGCTTTCGCGAAAGCCTGACTAACATTTCATTCTTAATCGATTTATCTTCCAGATCATATATATCCATGAAAAGCGCCAGGCGATGCAGTAATTGTGTGTAGATCACCTCATCAATCAATTGTATGTCATGAGCCGTCTTGAAGCTGTTGAAGTAGGAGTCTAATTTGTCCTGGGCCTCGATGGTAGAGTATTCAGCTTTTGTATTGATCAATTCGCTGATCTGGATAGCGATTCCTTGATAGCTTTTCTTGAGATCACTCAAACTACTGAGGTTAGCAGAGACGATCTTGCGATACTCCGGGTAGGTAGCGTAGTGGGTGAGGGCTCGGTTCACCGTAGATTCTGCCGATACAGATCCAGGTTTGACCATACTGCTCAGCACCATTGCTTTAAAGGTCTTATCATTGAAACTGGTATTCTTGAGCTGAATGGAGAGGTTATACATGTCCACCATCATACCAGAATCGAGTGTGCCTGCACCATAAGCCATGATTGCGTAAGGCAGCGCTTTATCTTGCTGTTGAGTACCTAAAAGGGCGTAAGCCAACTTTGAGACCGCCATTCCCGGATCGTCATATCTTTCCAATAAAATGTTTGCATTCTTAATTCTATTTTCAAAGCTGGAGCTGGTTGCATAAAGATTTTTGTAGCTGAAATGATCATCAACATCTTGAGGGAAGTAGCGGTCATCAGTATTCTGACCAAACATTGCCGTACTGATAATTACTAAGATGCAAAACAAGAACTTTATCATGAGGAATGGATTATCCTCAAAATTAGGCGACCCTATGTGTCGTATTCAATAGGTCAATTGTCCTATTTTGAAGGTCGCGACACTATTGCTTCCCTTTAGCAATCCTCATGAACCAATCGTCATCGTCCTCCTCATCTGTATCATTTTGAGAAGTTTGATCCTCGTTCAGGATTTCTGAAAGTACGTTTTGTAGCATTTCATTATGCCTGCGTTGCCCGTAATAGTTGCGAACTACTATCCTGAGGGGGATCATAGGGAGTGCGAGCAATGCACAATATTCAAACATCTCGGTGCAGATGTTTCCTATATATAAAGTAAGACTAGCGATGATCAGCAAAATCCAATAGGCAAGCAAATAGTGCTGGAGCAAGTCGATCCTATTTTTCCAGGAAGGGGAAAGTCCCGTATGCCAGTATTCTATTCTGATAATCAACTTGTTCATGCTTTAAAATTAGCTGTAAACAAATCGAAAAACAATCTGACAGAGAAATTTTTCAAAAGTTTAAAATTACCATTTACCCTTCACAGGCGCTTTGAAATTGAACGGTCAGGATGTTTTATTTAAGTATTTTCCTTACCCTTCCAGTTTTTGTCAAGTTTCCTGAGTTCCTTGACCATTCCTTTATAATGGCTGCCACCATAAATTACAAGGATTTTCTGATGTGGTGATTCTTGGATGGTTTTGGCGAGGTTCTCATTGCGCAAACCCACGATAAAGTTTTCATTGAAATCCTTTCTGAGATCCTTGCCCAAGGTTTCACAAGTATAGGTCTCGTCCATTTCTGTATTGTGATCGCATTCACTCAGAACGATCTCGCCGTGCTTCCGTTCAAATGCTGCAATTAATTCCTCAAGTTTTAGGTCTGCATTAAGGTCATTAGCTCTATCGATGCCCATTTCCTCCTCGTCGGGCTGATTCATCAATTTGTATTTTTTGTCATATTTGATGCTACCGTAGATGAGGTTGTTGACCGTATCTAGATAACCAGTTGCGGCTTCTGTTTTGCCTTCGATCTTGCGGTATTTTTTGTAGATAGGCAGGTATTCCTCTCCCTCCAAATCGGTGCCCACGCTTTCCCAAAATACCGCATAATCGAGCGCCCTAAGAGAATCTGCTTTCTTCTTGATGTTTTGGTAAAATTCCTGACGACCTAAATGCATCAAGGCAATGTAATACACATTTTTTTCTCCATTTGTGACGGTCGCGGTACGAGGTTGTTCGTTTAGCACGCCTGTTCTCTTGAACCACATGGAGCTGCATGAGGTTGTTAGAACCAGAATCATAGAGGAAAGTAAAAATAGGCGAGCGAGAAGGTATAGAGATTTGGTTTTCAATTTGAAGTAATTATGTTAGTCATTTCTAAATTCAAGAATTTTTACTTGGAGAATTCTTAGCCCTGAAATATTTGGTAACAATAATGAAGGTAACCAGCATAAATCCAAAGCTGATAAACAAGGTGACTAGATCACCATCCAGAATATTATCGATTAAGGTTCCATTTATGGCGTGCCCCACCACATATATAAACATCATAAGATATCCGAGAAATTGAGTTTTGGTCAATAAAGATTTGGTCATCTGGTTTTTCTTTTGATATCAAGATAAGTGCGACATCTATAGGATAGAGCGCTATAAGAAAAGGTTCTATCAATTACCTATCGATAAGCCTTAAGATGGCTTTGCTTTTTGTTTTGCATTCTATCTAATTACAACATTTCGCTTATCAAAAATATCGACACGCAACTTAAAAATGTTGAATCGTATGTGATTTTTTTTGATCAGTCTATCTCCGAGTTTACTCAGTTTTGATGAATTTGTATCTAGAGAAGCCACCACCATGGCGTTCATTTTTTTATTGGATTTTTGATCTCTAAGGAAATTTTTTTGGAGAGAAGTGATGAGTAATTTAAAAATCATCAAATTGATTAGACCTTGCTTATATTTTAATCGCGTCTCAAAGCCTTGGTTTATTGTGAATTCCAGAGAGTCGTTTAGGAAATCTTCTTCATCACGTAGATCCATGATATCGCTTTTACTTTGATATGCTCTCAGCGATGACATCGTTGTCATATCTGAACCATTCAAGAGTATATTGCCTTGAGTACTGTTTATGCAGGGAAGCCTTGATAATGGAATCGATTGAATATTGTTGTAATTATCAAAATCCTCAACATCATCAACATATAGCTTACTATTATCCAAACTCTTTGTAGTTGAACAGGAAATCAGCAAAATAGAACAGACAAGATACAGGACATTACGACTCATGTTTTATTGGATTTAATTGGGGACAATCAGCTTTCAACCTGCATTTTTATTTGCCTGTTTATACCTCCAATATCTAGAAATGATGACTAGAGAACTCAATAGTAAACCGAAGCTCATAAATAAAGTTACAAAGTCACCTCCCAGAATATTATCAATTAAGGTTCCATTGATGGCGTTTCCCTTCACATAGATAAACATCAAGAAATACCCGATAATTTGGAGTTTAGTTAAATTCATTTGTGCTCCTGATTGGATTGTTTTCTCCTCAAAAGAAGAATGAAGAATAGAGCGATAAGGCCTCCAAAAATCGCTGCCTCTAAAATGTCATAGGATATATGCATGTGGTAAAATTGTTTAATTACTAATACTAAGGTTGTTGAACCTGATAATAGTCATGCAGGTTAGATTAATTCCAATGAAAATGGAAGCCATCACCAAAAGATCATTTTGATCATGGACAACTTGATAACCTGCTTTGCTAATCATTTTAATAATCATAAATAAATATGTCGCTATCATATTGCTCAATTTAAAGCCCGCTGACTTAAATCTCCCCAAAAAGCCAACGGGCTATTAGTGATTGGAATGGTCCAAATCTATAATCACATCTTCCTTCAAAGCAAAGTCAGTCTATCACCTTTTATAAAATAGATGTTGCATTTTATAAATTAGGGGTGATTAAAAATGATGTAAGTGACTGACTGAAAATAAGTTGACATCTTTTACCTGTTGCCTGCGCTAGCCCAAGTAATTCACATCTATGAGAGGTTTGAGGTATTCATACTCTAACTTTTTCCGGATTTATGTTGTGCATTCATTTCTTTTGGGAGGGATAATTTTATTTTCGCTTTCGCGAAAGCGAGGTACTCATATCAAATACGACTCGAGCAATAGTCAAACAGGAAAAGTAATGTCAAGAATATTTGTAATACGATTGCTATTCTTAGTGATATTTCTTTTGAATAGTCACTCAAGGCTAGCTGCTCAAAATGATAGTTTGATAGAAGGAACAGAGGAATATTTCACTCGACTTTCCTACAACGTCGATAAAGTCTCAGATTATAGAGATAAGCTTAAGATTGTTGATTCCATTATAACATCCGCGAAGAAGTTTGGAAATAGACTAAGATTGATTTCTGGATATCATGCTAAGGGGATTTTTAATGAAGGTGACCTGAGATTGGTTTATCTAGATAGTGCTATTTCTGTAGCTAAGAAAGATCCTACTGATTTCTATCCATCCATGAGCTATATGGAAAAAGGGGATATCTATTTAGAAAATAACGACTTCCAAAAAGCTCTGGAGAATTACGTTCTGTTCAAATCAACGATAAGTGAAGAGGTCAGTCCCTATTTGAGTTTAGAAGCTGATTTCAGTATAGCTAATATCAGGAGGGTGGCTGGGCGTAATGTTCAGGCGTTGCAGGAGTATAAAAATATCGTTGAACGCCTCGATAGTGCGGATGAAAAGATTTTTGATAAGGAAAAGTTGTATTTTCATCTATATACCGTTCAGGCGACTACCTACAACAGTTTGAGAAAACCAGATTCTGCGCTTTATTATAACAAAAAAGCAAGAAGTTTTCTTTCTAATGAGCTGAGCGCAGAACGGTCTCGATTTTTCATCTTAAATGAGGCGATATCAAAAGTTTTGAATGATGAATCAGATACGGCAATTGATCTTTTTGAGAAAGTCACCCCTTACTTTGATAGAAATAATGAAGCTACAGACCTCTCAATCCTATCCTACTTCCACGGAAATGCGATTTTAAATCAAGGAGACACCACGCGAGCTGTAGAGCTTTATAAAAGAGTGGATAGCATTTATTCTCAAGGTCAGTATATTTTACCAGAAAGTCAAAAAGCATATCGCAAGCTCATCGATATCTATAAAACAAAGGGTGATTTAGAAAACCAATTGTATTACACTAATCAACTTCTCAAGGTAGATAGTTCACTTACCCGCGCTCAATCACAACTATACAGTAGTATTCTTAACGACTTTGATATCAAAAATCTTGAAGAGCAACGCCAACTGATCAAACAGGAATTAGAGATTAGCAAATTTGACGTTAAGCTGGTATTGTTGATTTTAATGATTGTGATCATCGCTGCGGCCTTGATTATTTATCGACAAATAAGCTTGTCTAGAGCTAGACGAGATAACTATAGGGCTCTGCTCCTAAAACTTAATGAATTGCAGCAAAAGGAATTAAGATCACCTAACACCGAACCAAACCAGGATTTAAAAGAAAAAGATCAGAGAGATTTGAACCTACCCTATGAAACTATAGACAGCATCTCTGAAAATTTAGAGAAATTTGAAGAGGATCAAGGTTTTATAGACAGCTCAATTACGCTAAACAAGTTAGCTCAATCTTTCAATACAAACACCACTTATCTCTCTAAATACATTAATAGTGAGAAGGGTAAGACTTTCTCTCAGTACTTAAATGATCTAAGAATTGAGTACTTTCTTTTAAGATTTGAGAACGATCCTAAGCTTAGGCTCTATTCGATCAAGGCAATATCGCAAGAAGTGGGTTTCAAAACACCGGCTTCTTTTAGCAATTATTTTGAAAAATATACGGGCATCAAACCATCCTACTTCATTCAAAAACATAAAAACGATCTCCAATAAAAAAGCGACCCCATTGCTGGGATCGCTTTTGAAATTAAAAAGGTGAATGATCTTACATCATTCCACCCATACCACCTGGCATACCTCCAGGCATTCCACCAGCTGGCTCATCTTCTTTGATATCCACTAGAGCACACTCTGTAGTCAGGATCATTCCAGCAACAGAGGCTGCATTTTCTAGAGCAACACGAGTTACTTTCTTAGGATCGATGATTCCTTCTTTAAGCATGTCAACGTAGGCATCATTTTTAGCATCGTAACCTTGGTTTCCTTTGGACTCAAGGATTTTAGCGATTACTACACTTCCTTCACCACCTGCATTCTCTACGATAGTTCTCAATGGAGCCTCGATAGCACGTGCAACGATGGCTACACCAGTTTCTTCATCAGCGTTTGCAGCTTTAAGTTTAGTAAGAACTGATTTTGCTCTTACAAGTGCTACACCACCACCAGCGACAATACCTTCTTCTACGGCTGCGCGAGTCGCGTGAAGTGCATCATCTACGCGGTCCTTCTTCTCTTTCATCTCTACCTCACTAGCAGCACCTACGTAGAGTACGGCAACGCCACCAGCAAGCTTAGCAAGACGTTCTTGAAGTTTTTCCTTATCGTAGTCTGAAGTCGTATTCTCAATCTGAGATTTGATCTGGCCTACACGAGCTTTAATGTCTTCATTTGAACCAGCACCGTTTACAATCGTAGTGTTGTCTTTATCGATATCTACTTTTTCAGCAGTACCTAGCATGTCGATCGTTGCATTCTCAAGAGTGAATCCACGCTCTTCAGAAATTACGGTACCACCAGTTAGGATTGCAATATCCTCAAGCATTGCTTTTCTACGGTCTCCAAAACCTGGAGCTTTTACGGCTGCAATCTTCAATGAACCACGTAGTTTGTTTACTACAAGAGTAGCTAGAGCCTCACCATCTACATCTTCTGCAATGATCAATAGTGGTTTGCCTGTTTGAGCTACTGGCTCAAGAACCGGCATCAACTCTTTCATGGTAGAAATCTTCTTGTCAAAAAGAAGGATGTATGGATTTTCCAACTCGGTGGTCATTTTCTCAGAGTTGGTCACGAAATAAGGAGATAGGTAACCACGGTCAAACTGCATTCCCTCAACCACATCTACATAAGTATCAGTACCTTTTGCTTCTTCAACGGTGATCACACCTTCTTTTCCTACTTTACCGAATGCTTGAGCGATTAAATCACCCACCATGTCATCATTGTTAGCAGAAATAGAAGCAACTTGCTTGATCATATCGCTGCTGTCGCCCACTTTTTTAGTCTGCTTGTCCAGATCAGCGGTAATGGCCTCAACAGCCTTATCGATACCACGCTTAAGATCCATAGGGTTAGCACCCGCAGCTACGTTTTTCAAACCTTCTTTTACGATCGCTTGAGCAAGGACTGTAGCGGTGGTAGTACCGTCACCAGCAAGATCATTAGTTCTTGATGCAACTTCCTTTACCATTTGAGCTCCCATGTTCTCGAGCTCGTCCTTCAATTCTATTTCTTTTGCAACGCTCACACCATCTTTAGTTACTGCTGGAGCACCAAATGATTTACCGATGATTACGTTACGCCCTTTTGGCCCTAGAGTTACCTTTACGGCGTTTGCAAGTGCATCTACACCGCGTTTGATTCCGTCTCTAGCTTCTAAGTCAAATTTTATGTCTTTTGCCATTTTTAATAGTTTTAGGCCTTAAGCAGTTAGCTATATGCTGACATCACTATAAGGCTAATTAGATTTAAGTTTTTGTTTTAGAGTATAAATTTTTCTTTTAATCGTATTGATGCTCTTATGAAGATCATCTCGAAGACTAAGGTCTCTATAATTCAAATCAGAAGATAACAATATTAAGTATTCCACTTCATTTGCAGATCCAAGAGCTATGCTCAGGAATCTATTGAACTCAGCGTCTGGCTCTCTACCACATCCTTCAGAAATATTTGTTGGGATGGAAGTCGAAGCTCTTCTGATTTGAGATGTCAAGCCATAAATCTCATCTTTCGGAAACCTTTCTGTCGATTTATAGATTTTCAAAGTAAGCTCATGGCTTAACTGCCAAATTGAATACTTCCTAAAATCTCTCATATTTAGCCTAGTGCTTATTGCTATGAGCTTATAGCATCAACGCTTTCGCGAAAGCGAGACCTAAAAGGTCCCATGTAAAGTTTTTGAATTATACGATTGCAAGAATATCGTCCTCGCGCATCATGAGGTAATCATTGCCCTCAAGTTTAAGCTCAGTACCACTATACTTGCCGTAAAGAACGGTGTCGCCCACTTTTACGGTCATCTCGTGATCTTTTTTTCCTTTACCTACTGCTACCACTTTACCTTGTTGTGGTTTTTCCTTAGCGGTATCTGGGATGTAAAGTCCAGAAGCTGTCTTTTGTTCTGCGGCTACTGGCTCGATGAGCACACGGTCAGAAAGAGGTTGAATATTTACTGCCATTTTATAAGTTTTTAATGATTAATCTGTTGCGCAACATTCCATTAATGTGCCATTCCCAGCTTACTGACAAATTGCCGCAAACGGTTTCGACCGCTGCAAAAATGACAAGTTAATAGGGGTTAAGTTCATGAGGAAAACACCCCCTCTCTTTTGGAGAGGGGGTGGGGGAGAGGCCACAATTCTCTTTATCTCTCTCAATCAAACACACCCCTCTCTACTACATCCGACGACAGAGGAACGATGGAGAGGAATGCACCAGTGGCTGGGGTGAGGCAAAAAAAAATCCAGTCGTGAGACTGGATTTTTGTCAGTTGTTAAATAAATTTTTCTAGATGGAGTCGTTTGAAGTAGCTTCTGTAGCTTCAGTTGCTTCACCGCCTAAAACTGGCGCATCTTCTACTTGTTCTACAGCATCAGGATCTGCGATCTGACGGTTTGCAGTAGTCGTACCGCTTATCAATGTCGTACTCGCTAACAAGATTAAAACGAGTAATGCAGTAGCTAGTACCCAAGTACTTTTGTCCAAAAAGTCACCAGTTTTCTTAACGCCACCCAATTGTTGCGTACCGCCACCACCGAAGGCAGAGGAAAGACCACCGCCTTTAGGATTTTGAACCATGACCACAACTACGAGTAGAAATGATACTAAAACGATTAGACCTAGGAATATATAAAATGTCGTCATCTAGCTATTACTTTGTAAATCCTTGATTTTCTGAATTTGGTCTGCAAAGAAACTACTTTTTTCTGGATGCTGCAATATTAAAATCTCGTATGATTTTATGGCTTTTTCGTAGTTTTTCTGGGCGAGGTAAACTCTTGCTAAGGTTTCTGTCATTAATGGAGCTGCTGGATTCTCTATCTCTATATCTGCAAGCTCAATCTTTCCTTTTGCGGGTTTGATTTTCGGTTTTTCTGCGAGAAAACGATCGATACGAGCCATTTTCTTTTTGCGCAGTTCCTCATTGACATCGATTTCCGTTTCTGTTTCAGGCCGTGCTTGATCAATGGGTTCTAGGCTGATGAGCTTGAGCCACTCACTAAAGCTATGAACGTCATTATTGGAAAATTCAAGTGGCTGCTCGTCTATACTGACTTCCTTTTTCTCAAAAAGTTGAGGATCATTCACTTTAGAATATGCACCTGTTTCATCTAAGTTTTCTGACTTGGTTCTGACCAGCTCAGCATCAACTTCAATAGTTTCAAGCTGATTTTGCTTGATACTTTTGCTGGTGTAGTCTTGGACAAACTCTGGCGAAGTGATAAAATCAAAAAGGACAGATCGATCTGTGGTAATGGCAGCGGTTTTTTGCAGCTCTCTGTTGTACTGAGGACTGTTCTCTAGTTTCAAGCATTTCAAGTATAGACTTCTTGCTGCTTGAAAATAGGGATGTTTATCAACGATTTGAGCAAGTCCAGATAAATCGCTACCAGTTACTTCTTGAGGATTTTCAAACAAATGATGTAATCGCTCCATCAACTACCAGTTTGCCAAAGTTGCGTTCACAATATCTTGCGTGATCTGTCCATATATTACCTCAAGCGCATTATCGAGCGTTGCACCCTGCATGGGAGAATTAGCATCGTAATCAAAAAAGAAACTGAATCGTTTTTCAAAACTGGCTTCGTCGTCTTTGGTGTTGATGAATCGCACATTTACCTCTATGGTCAACCGGTTCTGTGAAGCAAGATTGTCTGCCGTTGCGGTAATAGGTGCAATAAAATAACGAGTTATTTCTCCCTGATAGATGTAATCGCCATTTGCTGTTACGAGATCTAGGCTGGTTTGTTCAAGTATCAAATCTTGTAACTCAAGTGTGAAAGTACGCTCGATACCTGGTTCGACCAGAGTCGCTTCATAACCAAAAAAATCTACCTGAAAAGTTTTGATGTTATCGGGAATGGAAACACTTGTAAACCCATAGCTCACCCCACACGATTGCAGTCCCGTAGTGATGAATATTAAAAGAAGTAGAGCAGCTTTTTTAAAGATCATATTGCTTGATTTTACGATAAAGTGTACGCTCTGATATGCCGAGATCCTCAGCTGCGGCTTTTCTTTTTCCTTTATGACGCTCCAAAGATTTTTTGATTAGTTCAATTTCTTTATCCATGAGCGACAAGGACTCTTCTTCTTCTACCTCCTGGGCAAAATCGTAGCGATCTGTACTTTCCACAGCTTCAGGTTCACTATTGTCGTTTACAATGGCTGTGTTTGAATAGGATTGTGGTGTGTCAATCGTAGTTTCAGAATAACCATTGTCTATGATTTCTTCATAATCATCCACAGCACTTTCATTGCTGAAAACACGCTTGATCAGATTAGGGTTTTCTTCTCTAACTTCATTTACGTTACCTGAACTCATCAACTCGTTAGTTAGCTTTTTCAAGTCGTTGAGGTCGTTTTTCATGTCAAAAAGCACCTTGTAAAGAATCTCTCGCTCATTTGCAAAGTCACTATCACCTTTCTTGCTTTCTTTTACAATCGCCGGCAGGTTTTTACCTGCGTCAGGTAAATAGTTGCGCAAGGTTTGAGCGTCTATCGCCCGGTCCTGTTCTAGAACGCTGATTTGTTCAGCGATATTGCGCAGCTGCCTGATGTTCCCGCTCCAGCGGTAGTTGCTCAATAGTGAAACGGCATTATCGTCCAGTCGCACGGTGGGCATCTTGTATTTCATCGCAAAGTCGCTGGCAAACTTTCTGAAGAGCAGATGGATGTCGCCTTTGCGCTCTCTTAATGGTGGTAAATGAATCTCTACGGTACTCAGTCTATAGTAAAGGTCTTCTCTAAATTTACCCTTCTCAATAGCTTCAAACATTTTTACGTTTGTTGCTGCCACAATGCGAACATCGGTTTTTTGGGTGTTTGAAGAACCTACTTTTAGAAATTCTCCATTTTCTAAAACCCTCAGAAGACGTACTTGAGTAGGTAGAGGAAGTTCACCCACTTCGTCCAAAAAGATCGTTCCACCATCAGCTACTTCAAAGTATCCTGATCGGGTAGTGGTGGCACCAGTAAATGCACCTTTCTCGTGTCCAAAAAGCTCTGAGTCAATAGTTCCTTCAGGTATTGCACCGCAGTTGACCGCAATATACTTTGCGTGTTTTCTGAAGGATTGAGAGTGAATAATTTTTGGGATGCTTTCTTTCCCCACACCACTTTCTCCAGTAACCAACACAGAAATATCAGTAGGGGCAACTTGCAAGGCTTTTTCTATCGCTCGATTGAATCCTGCATCATTTCCTATGAGTTCAAACCTATTTTTAACCGACTGTACGCTTTCCATATTAATTCTTGGTTTCATAGGTAACAGCACCTTTCATATCGCTCAAACCTATAGGCGTCCCTATCAAGGTGGCGCTGGTACAATCTGTAACTTCTACCATAACGTAGTCACCCACTTTATAATTTTCTTTTGGAAACACGGTAACATAATTCTGACTGTTTCTTCCAGCCCAGTGCTGATCAGATCTTTTTGATTCTTTTTCGATCAAACACTCCACCGTTTTGCCCACAAAAAACTGTGCTCTTTCCAATCCCGTCCTGCGCTGAACAGCTATAATTTCATTGAGGCGTCGTTTCTTCACATCTTCAGGAACATCGTCTTCCAGTTTTCTTGCTGCAAGTGTTCCAGGGCGTTCTGAATAGGCAAACATGAAACCGTAATCGTATTTCACATATTCCATAAGGCTCAGCGTATCTTGATGGTCTTGCTCGGTTTCAGTTGGGAAACCAGCAATCATATCCTGAGATATGGCACAATTGGGAATGATGGAGTGAATGCGATCGATCAACCGCATGTATTCCTCCCGGGTGTGTAATCGATTCATCGCTTTGAGAATGCGATCACTACCTGATTGTACCGGTAGGTGAATGTAATTACAAATATTGCGATGCTCTGCAATGGCATGTAAAACATCATCACTTATATCCTGAGGGTTGCTCGTTGAGAAGCGTATGCGCATATGGGGTTGCACTCTGGCAACCATGTGTAAAAGGTTAGCAAAATCCACCGCCGTCGCTTGCTGCATGGGCGTGGCTTTTTTGAAGTCTTTTTTAAGACCGCCGCCATACCATAAATAGGAGTCTACGTTTTGTCCCAGAAGTGTAATTTCCTTAAAGCCTTTATCGGCTAATTGTTGTACTTCTTCAAGAATGGATTGTGGATCACGACTACGCTCACGGCCACGCGTAAATGGGACAACACAAAAGGTACACATATTATCACATCCACGAGTAATGGACACAAATGCGGTGACACCGTTAGAGTCCAGTCTTACGGGTGCGATATCTCCGTAAGTCTCGTCCTTACTCAAAATCACGTTTACCGCATCTCGACCTTCATCCACTTCTGCCACAAGATTTGGTAGGTCTTTATAAGCATCAGGCCCTACGACCATGTCCACGATTTTTTCTTCCTCAAGAAATTTTGATTTGAGGCGCTCTGCCATGCAACCTAAAACCCCTACTTTCATTTTGGGATTGGTTTTTTGCTTGACCCTCTGATATTTTTCCAGCCTTTTGCGCACGGTTTGTTCTGCCTTGTCCCTTATGGAACAAGTATTTACTAGTACAAGGTCTGCTTCTTCAATATTATTGGTCGTGTTGAATCCTTGATCAGAAAGAATCGATGCGACAATCTCACTATCAGAAAAATTCATCTGGCAGCCGTAGCTCTCGATGTAGAGTTTCCTGCTGTTTTGCTCTTTTGATGTAAGTTCCAGGGCCGTTCCCTGCTGCTCTTCCACTATTACTTTTTCCATCCCTTTGCTCCGTTCTTAGAATCTGCAAATATACTTCAAGTTAATTGCAAGTGACACAATGGCAGTATTTTTAACGTTGCTGAGGATTGTGGTTGTTACGCTTTCGCGAAAGCGAGATTATCAATACGCTCTCCTTGCTTCTATGCACTATGCAGAAACATGATTTATGACTCAAAAAAAACATGATTATGTGATTACTTAAGTCTTATGGAAATTGAATTATATAATAAGGACACGATTGAAATTTCATTCCTATAAATAGGCTATGAAACAGTTGTTCGTTTTTCGTTTTAACAGTTTCAGGACACCGATATAAAAATTACATATACCTTTGCGAGCCAAAATTATTTCACCATGTCCAAAAATCTAGTCATCGTTGAGTCGCCAGCAAAAGCAAAGACCATTGAGAAATTCTTAGGCAAGGATTTTAAAGTGACGAGTAGCTACGGCCACATCGCTGACCTGCCTTCAAAGGAACTAGGTGTGGACGTGGACAGCGACTTTGCTCCAAAATATGTGGTGAGCTCTGACAAGAAGAAGCTTGTGAGCGAGTTAAAGAAACAGGCAAAAAATTCTGATTTGATCTGGCTCGCAAGTGATGAGGACCGTGAGGGAGAAGCGATCGCATGGCACCTGGCCGAGCAGCTGGATCTTAAAAAAGAGAAGATCAAGCGTATTGTTTTTAATGCGATCACTAAAAGTGCGGTACAACACGCGATTGACAATCCGCGCGGCATTGATTATGACCTTGTAAATGCACAGCAGGCTCGTAGGGTTTTGGATAGAATCGTGGGCTATGAAATCTCGCCGATACTGTGGCGCAAGGTAAAAGGCGGTGCCAGCGCAGGTCGCGTACAATCCGTGGCGGTAAGATTGATTGTGGAACGTGAAGACGAGATCATCAATTTCAAGACCCAAGACTCTTTTAGAATCGATGCCGAGTTCACGACGGATTCTGGAGCGGTCGTGAAAGCAAAGCTTCCCAGTAATCTTAATTCGCTCAAAGAGGCGCAAGATTTCTTGGATCAAAATATTGATGCCATTTTCAAAGTGGCCGAGCTTAATAAAAAGCCAGCCAAAAAATCTCCAGCTCCACCATTTACAACCTCAACATTACAACAAGAGGCTTCTCGAAAACTATTTTTCAATGTAAGCCGTACGATGCAACTTGCACAGCGACTGTATGAGGCGGGTCTCATTACTTACATGAGAACGGATAGTGTGAATTTGAGCAACGAGGCAAAGAAGGGAGCGGAACAGGAAATCAAAAACGCTTACGGAGATAAATTTCACAAGTCCCGCAACTATACAGGAAAGTCAAAAGGTGCTCAAGAAGCGCACGAAGCCATACGCCCTACTGATTTTTCTAAACATAGCGCAGGAAAAGACAGAGACCAGATCAGGTTGTATGAGTTGATCTGGAAGCGTGCGATCGCAAGTCAGATGAGTGATGCGCAGATGGAACGCACCACGGTATCCATCGAGGCAGATAAACACGATAAGAAATTCACAGCGAGCGGTGAGATTGTAAAATTTGAAGGTTTTCTCAAGGTGTATCTAGAGAGTACTGATGATGAAGATCTTGAGCAAGAAGGTTTGTTGCCGGCACTTGAAGAGCAGCAAGAGCTTTTCAGTCAAGCCATAACCGCAACACAGCGTTTCAGCAGGCCGCCATACCGTTTTACAGAGGCGTCTCTAGTAAAGAAACTTGAAGAATTGGGAATAGGTAGGCCTTCTACTTATGCGCCGACCATAACAACGATCCAGAATAGAAAATATATTGAGAAAGGCCAGTCAGAAGGGGAAGAGCGCGAGTATATACAACTAACCCTTGCTGAGGGAAAGGTTCAAAACAATCAACTTACTGAGAAAACCGGATCAAATAAAAACAAACTAGTACCTACTGACGTGGGTCGAGTGGTAAATAGTTTTTTGGTTGAGCATTTTGGAGAAATATTGGATTATAACTTTACTGCTAAGGTTGAGGAGTCGTTTGACAACATAGCAGAAGGAAAAGAGGAGTGGACAGATATGATGAACCACTTCTATAAAAGTTTCCATCCCAAAGTAAAAGACGTTGCCGAAAACGCGGAGCGTGAAGTAGGTGAAAGAGAACTGGGGAAACATCCAGAATCTGGCAAGCCGGTGATTGTGCGCCTGGGTAGGTTCGGGCCTATGGCACAAATAGGTCACGCAGACGATGAGGAAAAGCCTCAGTTTGCGAGTTTACTTCCCTCTCAGTCATTAAATACTATCGAGCTGGAAGAAGCTCTTGATCTGTTCAAGCTTCCACGTACTCTAGGTGAGTATAAAGGCTACCCAATTGAAGTGAACCAAGGTCGTTACGGTCCTTATGTAAAGTTTAATGAAAAGACGTTTGTTTCTCTAGAGAAAACAGATGATCCTATGACAATTACGGAAGATCGTGCTCTGGAGCTTATCAAGGCAAAAGAAAAAGCTGATGCTCCTATATATGAATACGACGGCCAACCTGTGACTAAGGGTGTGGGTAGGTTTGGTCCATTCATTAAATGGGCAGGTATGTTTATTTCGGTAAATAAGAAATACGATTTTGACAATCTTTCCAATGCCGATATAGAAACACTCATAAAGGACAAAATTCAGAAAGAAAAGGATAAGCTGATTGTCGATTGGGAAGACGAAGGGATCCGCATTGAGAAAGCTCGCTGGGGCCGTCACAATATCATCAAAGGTAAAACTAAGGTGGAGATAGGTAAAGACGTGGATCCGTTGAAAGTCTCCCTCGAGAAAGCTAAAGAATTGCTTGAGAAGAAAGCTCCAAAAAAGAAGGCAGCGCCTAAAAGAAAAACTTCAACTAAACGTAAAACTGCTAAGAAGAGCTAAGTATGGCTTTTGAATTTTTGACTCCTGTTAATTCTGAAGTCATTGAACGCTGTGCTGATCTGCGAGGCGGTCAGATCGGGCGACAATTAGATTTCTTTGAAGGAATCGATCTTGAACTGTCGCCTTATGATATTGCGATTGTAGGGTGTCGAGAAAATCGCAGGTCTCAGGATCTTGATTTTTCTGGAGCAAGAGTGGAGTCTATCAAAGACATATTCTATGGTCTGTTTGCAGGTGACTGGAGCTTCAAGATGATTGATCTGGGTTGCATTAATCCTGGTGAAGAGGTAGAGGATACGTACTTTGCGATCAGAACGCTGTCTGAGGCCTGTTTGAAAAGTAGGACTATTCTTATTATTCTGGGTGGTGGACAAGATTTAAATTATCCCATCTACAGGTCTTTTGACGCTACAGGAGCCATGGTGAACTTTGTCAATATTGATTCTAAATTTGATCTGGGCGATATAGATGCTCCTATTGATGCTGGGAATTTTGTTGGTAAGATGGTGTCAGAACAGCCTTATAATTTATTCAACTATTCTAACATCGCCTTTCAAACGTATTATAATTCTCAAGAAGAGATTGATTTGTTAGAGTCACTTTTCTTTGATGCTACTCGACTAGGCGCTTTGGACGATGGATCAAGAGAATCAGAGCCTGTTCTCAGGGACGCAGACGTTGTAAGCGTTGACATGAAGGTTGTTGAGGGAAGTTATCTCGCTTTCGCGAAAGCGTACCCAAATGGACTTAACGGTAAACAAATATGCTCCCTTATGAGATATGCCGGGATTAGTGATAAATCCAAAATTTTGTCTATTTTTGAATTTCCCCTTGAACTTAATAAACAATCCTGTCATCTTTTGGCACAGATGGTCTGGTACTATATAGAAGGCGTTAGTCACCGCATGGACGAACACCCTCCTAATATAGATGTGGGTTTTTTAAAATATACGGTGCCCAATGAAAGAGAAGAGCTCGTGTTTTACAAGTCCCTAACTAGTAAAAGGTGGTGGATGGAATTACCTTTTTTTACAGGTCATAATAATAAGTTAAAACAATTTACGTTATTAGCCTGTGATGAAAATGATTATCTTAAAGCCCTTGAAAATGAGCTTCCTGAGCGATGGATTAAGGCGCGCATGAAGAATGAGATATGAATTTAGGCGGTGGTGTCGTATCTTGAAAACTCATAAAATGTTGTACAATCCAAATATTATAAATAGGTTTACCGCCTTAAACTGATCAGTTAGTAAAGAATAACCCGTATGAAAAAGTTAGTAGTCTTAACAGCATTAATCGCCTTGCTAGCGAGTTGTGGTAAGGGCGATCGTGGGCAGCTTGTGGGTGCCAAAGGGAAAAAATGGAACCCAGAAAAGCCTTATGGAATGACCTTAGTTCCAGGTGGAGCATTTATCATGGGTAAGGCAGATGAAGATATTGCAGCAAGCAATGATGCGCCTACTAAAACCGTTACTGTACCATCCTACTACATGGATGAGACAGAGATCACAAATGCAGAGTACCGACAGTTTGTTTACTGGGTACGTGACTCAATTTTTAAAACGAAGCTAGCTCTTGCTGCTGACCTTCAAGGAGCACAACCTGGTGATGGAGGTATAGGTGAATTTGCATTTCTGGATGCAGATGAAAGTGAGGATCTCACGCCATGGCAGGAATATTATAAAAACAACTATGCCGACCTGAGCTTGGATGGTGAAGGCAGAAAGCTAAATCCTGACGTAGAGTTGATCTGGGAACAAGATGAGATTCCAGATGAGTTTTATGCTGAGGTTTACGATTCTATGTACATTCCATTTGAAGAGGCTTACAATGGGCAGCGTACCATTGATACTGAAAAAATAGTATTCACCTACACGGAGATGGATATGGAGGCTGCGGCTAGAAACAAAGGGTCTAAGCGAAGTGATTACATCACGCAGAAGAAAATACCTGTGTATCCAGATACTACGGTATGGATTAGAGATTTCAACTACAGCTATAACGAGCCGATGCACAATGATTATTTCTACCATGAGGCATACTCGGACTATCCAGTTGTAGGAGTTACTTGGACACAGGCAAAAGCTTTTTGTCAATGGAGAACGCTTTACCATAACGCCTATAGAAAGCAAAAGAATGTGGAGCGCGTCAATCAATACCGCCTGCCTACAGAAGCTGAATGGGAATATGCAGCCCGTGGTGGTTTAGAAGGCGCGACCTATCCATGGGGTGGTCCTTACGCCAAAAATGACAGGGGTTGCTTCTTAGCAAACTTCAAGCCTTTGCGTGGAGATTATGCAGCTGATCAAGCTCTTTATACTGTTGAAGCTGAATCTTACGAGCCAAATGAGTATGGTTTGTACAACATGTCTGGAAACGTTGCTGAATGGGTAGATTCATCTTATGATGTGGGTTCTTATGAATACATGTCGAGCATGAGCCCAGCTGTAAACGATAAGAATAACAGACGTAAAGGTGTACGTGGAGGGTCATGGAAAGATGTTTCTTATTTCCTTCAAGTAGGTACCAGGGATTTTGAATACCAAGATAGCGCTCGTAGCTACATTGGTTTCAGAACCGTACAATCCTATCTAGGTACTGATGTTACTCTTAACGCGGCTACTAATTAATAACCATTAATTCAACTAAATCTTAATCAATAACTTAACTTAATTAACAAAATGGCACAATCTAAAAAAGTAAAGAAATTATTTAACATGGCGTACGGTCTAGGTGCGTCTATCGTAATCATCGGTGCATTATTCAAAATTGCTCACTGGGAAATTCCAATAGGTGGTGGTAATAAAATCGGTGGTACAACATTACTTGCCATCGGACTTATTACTGAAGCAATTATTTTTGCGATTTCTGCTTTTGAACCAGTTAAAGATGAACTAGACTGGTCACTTGTATATCCAGAACTAGCAGGTGGACAATCTGTAGGTGGTAAAAAGGAAGTTAAGAAAACTCCTGAAGAGCAGCTTTCTGCTAAGCTTGACAAGATGCTTAAAGAGGCTCGTATTGATGCTGAATTGATGAGTAGCCTTGGTACAAGTATCAGGAACTTCGAAGGGGCAGCAAAAGGTATCGCTCCAGCTGCTGATGCCATGAGTTCTACTAAGAAATATTCTGAAGAGATGTCTCTTGCGGCTTCTCAAATGGAAACACTTAATGGTCTTTACAAGGTACAGTTAGAAGCATCAGCCAGACAAGCAGAGGCTAATGCCGCAATTGCAGATAATGCAGATAAGTTAAAAGCTCAAATGGAAGGTTTGACAAACAACCTATCATCACTTAATGGAGTTTATGGCAACATGCTTGGTGCCATGAAGGGATAATTAGTTGCAACTAGTTATAAATATTAATTTAAACAGCTAATTATAATTTAAGAGATTATGGCAGGAGGAGATTCGCCAAGGCAACGGATGATTAACCTGATGTATCTGGTTTTCATCGCCATGCTGGCACTAAATATGAGTAAGGAAGTTTTGAACGCTTTCGGTTTGCTTAATGTAAACATTGAAGAGAGTAACGAGACGATTACGGTAAAGAACCAAAATGCGATGGCAGGTTTGTCTCAGTTAGCATCTGAGCAGCCAGCTAAGTACAAGCCGTTACAACAAAAAGCGGAGCAAGTTGACAAGATTTCTAAAGAGTATTACGATTACCTTGATGGATTGAAAGATGAACTTGAGGGAACTGTAGAGGACCCAGAAGATTATCAAGTCATGGATAAGGGTGATTATCTAGATCAAAAATTTTTCAAAGGAGATAGCTACAGCGAAGCGGGTCAAGAATTTATCAACAAAATGACGACGTATCGAGATGATATGCTTTCCGTCATTGGTGAAAATGCACCGTCTGCATCTGGTATCAAAGAGGAATTTACTCCTGAAGAAGTAGAAAATAGAGATGGGCAAAAAGTAGATTATCTGAACTACCATTATCAAGGATTCCCATTGATTGCTTCGGTTGCTAAAATCACTTTGCTACAAAGCGAGGTAAAAAATACGGAATCTGAGGTACTCGGTAGCATGCTTACGGATCAGCTTTCAAGCGAGGTCAGTATGGATAACTATACAACTTTGATGGAGCAGCCTAAATCTGCATATTTTAATGGAGAGAAATTCGATGGTGAAATTGTTTTAGGTAGAAAGGATGCTACATTAAAACCGAACCGTGTTGAGTTGAAGCTTGATGGTCGACCTCTTTCTGAGAGTCAATATTCTATTGAGTCCGGTCGTATCAAGTTAGATGTAGGTGCTGGAAATCCAGGTGAGCACGAGATTACTGGAGCACTTTATTTTGAAGAAGGTGGTGAGGAAAAGGAAGTTGTCGTGAATCAAAGTTTTGCTACTATTCCTAAACCAGATTCAGCTACAATTTCAGCTGATAAAATGAATGTTGTTTATCAAGCGGTGGATAACCCTATGACTATATCTTTTGCGGGTATACCTGATAACAACGTTACCGCTTCAGCTCCTGGTCTTAATAAAGTTTCTGGAAATAAATATACAGTAAAGCCAAGAGGTGGTAAGGAGTTAGTGATAAATGTTACTGGTAAACTTCCTGATGGAGGTACTGTGACTGATAGCAAATCATTCCGTATTAAGAGTTTACCTCGTCCAACAGGTATGGTGAGTGGTCAATACGAAAATGTGAAGAAGACACGTTCAAGTCTAGGGATTTCAACAATTTCAGCTGAATTTCTTGATTTTGATTTTGAATTGACTCCTCAAGTGACAAGCTTCTTATTTCAAGTCCCGGGTAAACCATCCATTACGGTTAATGGTAACAAATTAGATGCAAGAGCGAAAGGTCTTTTGGCTCAAGCAAGACGTGGTGATTTAGTTCAAATTGCAAACATCAAGGCTGTTGTGCCTGGTGTAAATATTAAGAGTACATCTTCTGTAACAATTGAGATTACAGACTAATAATAATTACAATGCGCAAATTTTTAGTTTTATCGGGAATACTTCTTTCAGGATTAATGTCTGCACAGAATAACTTGTTGAATGCAGAATCTCCCGAGGATTTCTATACCAGTACAGATGAAGAAAGAGAGATCAATAACGATCAACCTCTAGAGTATGGGTATATTGCTAAACGTGATGTTCTTTGGCAGCGAGTTGTCTGGGAAACGATTGACTTGGATGAGCGTGTTAATTTCCCACTGCTTTACCCTCTGGATGATCGTTTGGGTGATGGTCGTAGATCTTTGTATCAAGTCCTTACAGAAGCGGCTAAGAATGACGAGATCAAGTTATATGGAGATTCTTACTTTACTCAAGCCAAAACGGCTGGTGAAGTAGAAGGTTCGTTATCGCTGACGAGAATATCTGATCGCGGAACTGAAATTTTGAATGAGAATTTTATCGTTTATAACGATAGCGTCCCAATGATGGATATTGATACGGTTTACAATATTCCTGATTTTGACCAGTATGTCGAAGAGACTAAAATAAACCCGAGTGATGTGAAGTCTTATCAGATTCGTGGAGTTTGGTATTTCGATGCTCGTCAAGGAGAATTACGTTATAGACTTTTAGGTATTGCTCCTATGGTAATTGATGTTGCAGCTAAGGCAGGTGTCACCGCTGATACTGGTGCTGAGGTTGCCTTGTTCTGGGTTTACTATCCAGACGCGCGTGAGATTCTCCACGACGCTAAAGCTTTCAATTCTGGAAACTCGGCAAAGCCTATTTCTTTTGATCACTTGCTGAACTCGAGACGTTTTAATGCCCTGATTACAAAGGTTGATAACGTGTATGGCGACCGTGAAATCGGAGAGTACATCAAAGACAATTCTATGATGCGACTCCTTGAGGCTGAAAGGTTGAAAGAAGACATCAGAAACTTTGAGTTAGAAATGTGGAACAACTAATTATTAGATTTAGTATCAAAAGCCTCGCATTAGCGAGGCTTTTTTATTGGTTTGAAGTCAAGTTATATTTGTTCTGAGTTAAAGAGTTAGACTACACGAAATGGTTATAATAATCCGAATCTCATAACTCACTTACATATAGTGCGATTGAATTTAATAAGTCAAATGCAAATAGATAATATCATTGTAGGTTCAGGAATTTCCGGCTGCTGTTTAGCTTGGAAATTATTTTTCCAAAATCGATCATTTGTAATGATTAGCGATGGCTTGAAATCATCGAGTTCAGTTGCAGCTGGCGTATATAATCCTACCATTCTTAAGCGATTCACAAGCGTCTGGAAGGGGGAAGAGCAACTAGATGCCGCAATTCCTTTCTATAAAAAAATTGAGAAGTATACTGATGAAAAGTTTCTCCATCCTATATCGATTTATAGACGATTTCACGATGCGAAAGAAACTGAAACGTGGTGTAAAAAAGCGATCAAGCCTGACTTAATCCGATTTATGAAAGAACAGCCTGTCCAAAATGTTGAAATTCAAGGCATCGATGCACCCTTCGGGTACGGAGAAGTTACAGAAACAGGTTGGCTGGATACGGTTGCTTTTATGTCCGCAACCATAAGTTTTTTTGATAAAAAAGGACAGGTGGTTACCTCAACTTTTGATTTCCAACAGTTGGAGGTTACCTCACATAATGTAAGCTGGAATGAGATCAATGCCAGCCGCATATTCTTTGCCGACGGTTACAGGGTGATTGATAATCCATTTTTTAAAGATTTGCCCATTCAGGGTAATAAAGGCGAAGTGATAACTATTAAAGTTCCGGGTTTGAATTTGAGCCACATCATTAAGTCTTCAGTCTTTCTGATGCCTTATAAAGATGATTTATTTTGGTTAGGAGCCACTTATGACCGTCATCATCTTGATTACGACGCATCTGAAAATGGCCTTGAGTTTTTGACCTCGAGACTGGAACGATTTCTGAAGTTGCCTTACGAAATTGTTGATCATAAAGCAGGTATAAGGCCTACAACTAAAGATCGACGTCCATTTTTGGGGAGTCATGATTTACATAAAAATGTGGTTTGTTTCAACGGCATGGGAAGTCGTGCTGTTCTGGTTGCGCCTTGGGCAGCATCTCAACTGCATGATCACATTTTTCACGATCACCCACTCCCGCCCGAAACCGCTATTTCCCGTTTTCAAAATTGACCCAATCAATTCATCCATGCCATTTTATTATCCCAGAAAGGATAGGCATCTTTGCACCAAATTTCTATCATGCTCAATATCCATGACCTCCATGTAAGCTTCGGTGGTGAACCTCTTTTTGAGGAGGTGACTTTCCGGCTGAATCCCGGCAATCGTGTAGGCTTGATCGGTAAGAACGGCGCCGGTAAATCTACTTTGCTTAAGGTCATTTCTGGCGATGTGCCTTACGACTCGGGTACCATCGCTGTTGAAAAAGAAGTGAGCATCGGTTTTTTGCGGCAGGACATCGACTTTGTGCAAGGAAGAACGGTGCTGGAGGAGGCTTATACCGCTTTCGCGAAAGCGAGATCCATAGAGACCCAACTAGACAAGATCAACCACCAGCTTGCTGAAAGAACGGATTATGAAAGTGAATCCTACAGCCAGTTAATTACAGATTTGTCCGATCTCACGCATGAATATGAAATTATAGGTGGGTATCACTATCAAGGTGAAACAGAGAAAATACTGAAGGGTCTGGCATTCAAGCCAGAGCAATTTGACATGCTGACCGATGAACTCTCTGGAGGCTGGCGCATGCGTATTGAGCTTGCTAAATTACTGCTGGAAAAGCACGATATTTTATTACTGGATGAGCCTACTAATCACCTGGATATTGACTCTATTTTGTGGCTGGAAGGTTTTTTACAAAATTACCCAGGAGCGGTCATGATCGTGAGTCACGATAAAATGTTTCTTGATAACGTGACCAATCGTACTATTGAAATTAGTTTAGGACGCATCTACGATTATCCAAAACCTTATACGAAGTTCCTAGCATTACGTGCTGAAATGAGAGAGCAACAAGAAGCGACTTTCAAAAACCAGCAGAAGGAAATAGAACGTACAGAAAAACTGATCCAAAAGTTCAAGGCAAAGGCGAGTAAAGCCACCATGGCACAGAGTCTTATCAAGAAACTTGACCGCATGGATGTCGTGGAGGTCGAGCAGACTGATAACGCTGCCATGAACATCAATTTTACGAAATCCATTCAGCCGGGTAAAATTGTTTTGGAGCTGGAGGATGTCAGCAAATCCTATGGCGATAAAGAAGTGCTTAACGATATCGACTTGATGATCGAGCGTGGTAAGCGTATCGCATTTGTAGGGCAAAACGGAATGGGAAAATCTACGCTCGCCAAAATTATTGTAGGTGATGAAGAGGGTGAGGGAAATATTAATCTAGGGCACAATGTCCAGCTCGGCTACTTTGCTCAAAACCAAGCTGAATACCTCGACGGCGAGAAAACGATACTGGATACCATGCTCGATGCCGCAGATGATACCAATAGGGTGAAGGTGCGCGACATGCTGGGCTCTTTTCTTTTTAGAGGTGATGAAGTTGAGAAAAAGGTCAAGGTATTGAGTGGAGGTGAGCGCAATCGGTTAGCGTTATGTAAGCTCCTTTTGCAGCCGTTCAATGTGTTAATTATGGATGAGCCTACTAACCACCTCGATATTCAATCCAAGAATGTTCTCAAGGCAGCGCTACTCAAATTTGATGGTACCTTGATTGTGGTCAGTCACGACAGGGAATTTCTTCAAGGCTTGACAGAACTCGTTTATGAGTTCAGGGATCACAAGATCAAGCTTTATTTAGGAGATATTGATTATTACCTCAATGAACGTAAGGCCCAAGACATGAGGGCAATAGAGAAAACAACTGAGGTAGCTAAAATAAAAGGGATTAAAAAGGAGGAGAGTGCTCCTGAATTGACCTATGAGCAACAAAAAAAGCGCAAATCCTTAAACAACAGACTCTCAAAAGCCGAATCGAGGATCAACGATCTAGAGTCTGAAATCAAGAAACTAGACGTGGAGCTTGCAGCAAATTACGATGAGCTGGCGGCTCAAGATGGTTTCTTTGATAACTATCAAGAAAAAAAGAAGGAGCTGGATAAGTGGATGCTTAAGTGGGAAGAAGTATCAGAAGAGCTGGATCAATTGCAGGCCTAGCTTTAAGGTTTCTTTAGTACTTTGATGTAGGGGTATGAGTAGTTTTGACAAGTTCATTTGTTTACTACCTTCTTTTCATGCGTAAGTTCATTGTTATTCTCGTTTCCTTAGCCATCATTGCTGGAGCAGTTATAGGAGCAAAATACCTTATTGATAATAAAAAAGCTCCCGAGAAAAAAACTACCAAGGAAGTGAAAATCGTTGAAACAGACACGATTCAGAACAGAACGGTAGAAATTACAATACCATCAAACGGTAACCTTCAGGCAAAGCGACGCATCGAGCTCTATTCTGAGGTGACTGGCGTTTTTCAGAATACAGGTAAGCTGTTCAGGGCAGGTCAGGAATATCGCAAAGGTGAGACCATTATCTCCATCAATAATCAAGAATTCTACGCCCAAGTACTTAGTGCTCGGAGCGACTTGAATAACCAGATCACCGCCATCATGCCTGATCTGAGGCTGGATTATCCTCAATCCTTCGAGCAATGGCAAAATTATTTGGATAACTGGAATCAAAATTCATCTACACAGCCTTTGCCCAAACCGGTCAATGATAAAGAGCAGTATTTTATTACCGGTCGCAATATTTATTCAACTTATTACAGCCTCAAAAATCTTGAGAATCGGTTAGGGAAATTTACCATTAGAGCACCATATGATGGAATCCTGACCGAGGCCATGGTTTCTGAGGGGACCTTGGTTCGTAATGGTCAACAGTTAGGTGAGTTCATCCAGAAGGGGACTTATGAAATGAATGTGGCAATAAGTGCAGAGTTTGCAGATTTACTCAAATTAGGTGAGAAAGTGATGCTTTCAAATGTAATGGGAACAAAAACCTATGAAGGCGAAGTAACCAGAATCAACGGAAAAGTTGATCAAGCCACTCAAACTATATCAACCGTTATCGAGGTTAGCGATCCGTCCTTAAAAGAAGGCATGTACCTCTCTGCAAATCTCAACGCTCAGCAAGTGGAGAGTGCTGTAGAGCTTGACCGTGAGCTTCTGCAAGACGGCAATCAGATTTTCAGCGTGAGTGATGAAAAACTGAAGCTCATTAGCGTTACGCCAGTTCATTTTTCTGAAGAGACTATGGTTTTGAAAGGTCTGGAAGACGGTACCGTCATTATCTCAAAAACAGTTCCTGGAGCTTATGAAGGCATGCTGGTCAAGTCAGCAGATAGCGATGAGAAAGAGACTGTTGTAGGTGACGCTTCCGCGAAAGCTGACACTTCTAACGCTAGTACTCAGCAGCAGTCATGAGAAAGGTACTTGCTTATTTTATCAAGCATCACGTAGCTGTAAATGTAGTCATCGCTGCATTTATCATTTTCGGGATCATCGGGATGTTGTCGCTCAAATCCTCGTTTTTTCCGCTGGTGGAATCTAAGATCATCACCGTTAATGTAGTTTACCCAGGAGCTTCTCCTCAAGAAATTGAAGAAGGTGTAGTCCTTAAAATCGAGGACAATCTCAAGGGAATTGAAGGCATTGATAGGGTTACTTCGGCTTCGAGAGAAAATTCCGGAACTATTACGGTCGAAATATTGAAAGGTTACGACATTGACTTCATGCTGCTGGAAGTGAAAAATGCCGTGGATCAAGTCCCTTCGTTTCCTATAGGCATGGAGCCGCTCATTGTCGCAAAACAAGAAGAGTCACGTCCTACCATTGTTTTCGCTTTAAGCGGAAATAACGTACCCCTCAAAACCCTCAAAAGTCTGGCAAGGGATATTGAAAACGATTTAAGAGGAATGGATGGAATTTCTCAAATCTCTATTGCCGGTTACCCAGACGAGGAGATCGAAATTGCCGTCAACGAGAACACCCTGCTGGCCTACAACCTCACCTTTCAAGAAGTTGCAGATGCCGTGGCAGGTTCTAATATACTTACAACTGGTGGGAATATTAAAACTGACCGAGAGGAATACTTAATACGAGCCAATAATAGAAGTTACTATGGTGACGAGCTCGACTACATTCCCGTACGCACCACAGAGCAGGGTGCGACGGTTTATTTGAAAGACGTAGCGATTGTCCGGGATCGATTTGAAGAATCGCCCAACGCGACCTACTTTGACCAGGAACGTGCGGTAAACATTACCGTCACCAGTACAAATTCTGAAGACCTGATAGGAAGCGCTGACAAGGTCAAGGAGTATATCGAAGACTATAATCAAAGGTTTACAAACGTGGAATTGAACGTAGTACGTGACTTATCTACGACCCTTAATCAAAGAACCGCTTTACTTACTGAGAATGCAGCTGTAGGAATGGGGCTGGTGCTCTTGTTTCTTTCTATTTTTCTCAATACCAGACTGGCCTTCTGGGTGGCATTTGGCCTTCCTATAGCTTTTTTGGGTATGTTCATATTTGCTGGCCAGTTTGATGTAACGATAAATGTATTGTCACTTTTTGGGATGATCATCGTTATCGGTATACTGGTGGATGATGGAATCGTGATTGCCGAAAATATCTACCAGCAATATGAGAATGGTAAGGACCCTATTCAGGCCGCAGTAGATGGAACGATGGAGGTAATTCCACCCATTTTGAGTGCGATCATTACCACGATTTTGGCATTTAGTACTTTTTTATATCTGGATGGTCGTATCGGAGAATTTTTTAGTGAGGTTTCTGTTATCGTAATCCTCACATTGATTGTATCTCTTGTAGAGGCACTTATCATCTTACCAGCCCACCTCGCTCATTCTAAAGCTTTACAGCCGCGATCTAACGTACCCAAAAAAGGAATTGCCAGAGCATTTCAAAAGATGCGCAAGGTGAACGAATATGGCGACCGTGCCATGAACTGGATGCGTGATAATCTTTACGCACCTACACTTAGATTTACCATCAAGTTCAAGCTGTTGGTTTTTGCCATATTCCTCGCAGCTTTGATTCTCACTATAGGAGCTGTAGGTGGAGGAATTGTAGGAGTAACATTGTTTCCCAGTATTCCTAGTGATCAGGTGAGCGTTACGCTCGAGATGCCTAATGGAACTGCAGAAAAAATCACGGATTCCATCATTACCAGTATAGAAAAAAAGGCACAGATCGTCAATAAAGAGTTTACTGAAGAATATTTAAAGGGCGAAAATTATCCCGACAGCGTCCAGCTGTTTGAGAATATCATCAGAGCGCAGACCTCAGCTTCTTCTGCAAACCTTTCTATTAATTTATTGCCTGGAGAGTCCCGACCTGAGACCGTAACCTCGCCTATGGTAGCAAACAGGTTGCGGGAACTGGTAGGTCGTATTCCCGGAGCTGAAAGTGTCACTTTTGGATCTGGAGGTAATTTCGGCGGTAGTCCTGTAGCAGTTTCTCTTTTGAGTAATAATATTGAAGAATTAAAGGCAGCGACCGAAGATTTTAAGCAAATACTAGAAAGCAATCCGCTTTTAAAGGATATAACTGACAACGACCCAGCCGGGATAAAGGAAATTAAGCTGCAACTTAACGATAATGCCTACGCGCTCGGTCTCAATTCCCAGAGCATCATGTCGCAAGTCCGTGCTGCTTTTTTTGGACGAGAAGCACAACGTTTTCAGCGCGGTCAGGACGAGATTAGGGTTTGGGTACGGTATGATCGCGATAACCGTTCCAGTATCAAAGACCTTGACGAACTACGCATTCTGACGCCGGCAGGCAATCGCGTTCCCTTGCGTGATGTGGCTTCCTACAATATTGAGCGAGGTGATGTGGTCATCAATCACCTCGAGGGGAGGCGAGAGATTCTTGTAAGTGCAGACATGAAAGACCCCAATCAAAGCGCAACCGATATTTTGTCAGACATCCAGCAAAATGTGGTACCAAAATTACAAGAGCGCTATCCCACCATCACGCCCAACTATCTAAGTGGTCAGGCTAGAGAAGCCCAGAAGATAAGCAGCAGCGCTGGTTTTATATTTCCGCTCGTACTTCTTTTGATCTATTTTGTAATTGCCTTCACGTTCCGTAGTGGTACGCAGCCCATCATGTTGATCTTGATGATTCCCTTCAGCTTTATTGCCGTGGCTTGGGGACATTTCATTCACGGCTTTCCCGTGAATATATTATCCATGTTGGGAATTATCGCGCTCATAGGGATCATGGTAAACGATGGACTTGTGCTGGTGGGTAAGTTCAACAATAATATTAAAGACGGTCTCGACTTTGATGAGGCACTTTATGAAGCTGGGAAAAGCAGGTTCAGGGCTATATTTTTGACCTCGCTGACCACGATCGCTGGTCTCGCACCGCTGTTGCTGGAAAAAAGCAGGCAGGCACAATTTTTAAAACCCATGGCGATTTCCATCTCTTATGGAATCGGTATTGCAACATTATTGACGCTACTTTTGCTACCCCTCTTCTTGAGTTTTGGGAATAATGTAAAAGTATGGTTGCAATGGGCGTGGACTGGAGAAAAACCACAGACTAGAGATGTTACTTCCGTGGCAAAGGAGCAGGAACAAATTGAGGAATATAATGAAGAGGAGTAGTCGTTTTGTTATAGGGGTATTGATGGTTCTCGCTTTCGCGAAAGCGTACCCACAAAAAACCATTTCACCCATTTTGAGCCGTGAAGAGGCAAAAGACCTCATGCTGGAAAATAATTATGGTATCCAGATCGCTGAAAATGACAAAGCCATTGCAGAGAACAATCAAAGTGTTCTCAACTCAGGGTACTTGCCCAGTCTGCAAGGGACCGCTGGGGCAGACGTAGATGAAACGGACTCTCGTACGGAATTTGGTGAACCTAACGATCCAGACGCGGAGACTCGCGATCCCATCGTGATCAATGATGCAGAGACGCGCACCTATAATGCTGCCATAGCACTCAATTACACGCTTTTTGATGGTCTGGGAAGACTGTACAATTTCAAACGTCTCAAGGAGCAATATAATCTGAGCCAGTTACAGGCGCGTGAGACCATTGAAACCACCACCGTCCAACTCATGAGCGTCTATCTTGAAGTTGCCCGTCTTACAGAAAACCTAAGCGTACTCAATGAAACACTTGAAGTCTCAAAAAACCGCTTGACTAGGGTAGAATATCAGTTTGACTATGGACAGGTAAATAAACTCGAGGTGCTCAATGCAAAAGTTGATATTAACACAGACAGCGTTAATGTTCTTAATGCAAGACAAGAACTAGAGAATACAAAGCGAGATCTAAATGTCATACTCAATCGAGAGCTGGCAGCAAACTTTATAGTGGATACAACAGTAACCCTAATCAATGAATTACGCTTAGAGAGCTTGCTCAATCAAGTAAATGAAAATAATGTGCGTTTGTTGCAAACCGCAAGTAATGTGCAGATTAGTGATTACGATATCAAAACGGCGAGAGCACTTATGTTGCCTAGAGTAGGCCTCACAGGTTCTTATGGCTGGAACAGACAGGAAAATCCGCGTGGTCCATTTTTTCCTTCCAATACCCGTCAAAGTACGAGCTTGAGAATAGGAGCGAGCCTGACCTGGGATATTTTTGATGGTGGTTTGAGCATAACAGGCATGCGTAATTCAAAGATCGCCTATGAGAATGAAGTTCTGTTTAAAAAACAAGTAGAGCAGGAGGTGGCGAGAGATGTGGCAAACGCTCTAGGGAACTACCGTAATGCTGTAGCCATTTTTGAATTACAAGAACAAAACGTAATCACAAGCAAAAACAACTTTGAGCGTACAGAGGAACAATTCAAATTAGGCCAGGTAAACAGCGTAGAATTCAGGCAGGCACAAATTAATTTGCTGAATGCAGAAACCAGCAGAAGCCTTGCCAAATACGATGCTAAGCTCGCAGAATATCAATTGCTGCAATTTACCGGTCAACTTTTAAACATTGAGCTGTGATCGAGCATTTTTTTATGTGTCCGCATTGCTGGCAACAAATTTCCATGTTACTTGATCCAGCTTACTCCCAAACCTACGTAGAAGACTGTGAGGTGTGCTGTAATCCCATTGAATTGCGAGTGGACTTTGAAAACGGAGAGCTTGTCGCATTTGAAGCCCGTGAAATAGGTCAATAAAAAAGCTGCTTCAACTTTTAACTCCTAACGTGCAAGCTTATAAAGCGCTTAATGACAATACTTATTAGGATCTAAAAGTCAAATCAGCTTGAAATGCCTTTCAGCTATTGAATCAGATATTCTGATAATCAGCGAGATCTTCCATGCGCTTTATTTTATTTACCGTTGCCTGGATCTCATCTTTTTGAGCTTGTAATACGTTTACTATTGACGGAGGTAACTCTTCGCTATGATTGAGAACATCGTTATACTCTTCTATAGCTGCTTTTTCTCCTCGTATGCACTCTTCAAGTATAGCCTCTTCCTCATCACTAGTAAAGTTGAGTTTCAAATTCAACCACCCACGGTGTAAATCTCCTTGTACGCTCCCATCCATTTCTGGTTTGAGATTCATGTTTTTCATCTCACCAATTAATGATGCCGCATATTCTGTGCGACGCTGTCCCTGGTGGGCAAACCATCTTGCTAGATTGGGATCATGCTCGTCTTTTGCATTTTCTGCGGCGTTTGCATACCCTTTTTGTGCGTCATAGGTTTTTTCTAGGATAGCGTTGAGTTTCTGTTCCGTTTTTGGTGTTTCCATGATTTTTATTTTAAAGATAACTTCATCTTTTGCCTCCTTTCTTAAAACGGTGTGAGTTGACATGGTTTTAACCTGAGTAAATTAATTCCAATATAATTTGGTCGGGAACGCAAATTGTGTGTATATTTGTCGTCCCAAATGAAAAAGCAATGTAATGGATTGCAAAAAAGTTTCATTTAGGATTATATCGCGAGGTAGAGCAGTAGGTAGCTCGTCGGGCTCATAACCCGAAGGTCGCTGGTTCGAGTCCAGTCCTCGCTAC